>NZ_JAUYZJ010000034.1 GCF_030700285.1 Methylobacterium sp. NEAU K
ACCCGCCTCGCCTCCTTCGCCTCGATCCCGATCCGGGGCAGCCTGATCAAGCTGGGCGGCGGCACGCTGACGCTGACGGGCACCAACACCTATTCCGGCGGCACCACCTTGGCGGGCGGCATCCTGTCGGTGGCGCGCGACGCGAGCCTCGGCGCCGGCTCCGCTCCGCTCACCTTCGACGGCGGCATCCTGCAGGTCACCGGAACCGGCTTCACCGCCACGCCACGCCCGATCACCTGGGCCGATGGCGGCGGCGGCCTCGACATCGCCGACCCGGCCAACACCTTCACCCTGGCCCAGTCGCTCTCGGGCCCCGGTGGCCTGGCCAAGCTCGGCGCCGGCACCCTCGCGCTCTCCGGAACCAACAGCTATGCCGGCCCCACCCTGGTGGCCGCCGGCATCCTCCAGGCCAGCGGCGGCAACGCCATCGGCGATCGCAGCGCCGTCCTGGTCGGCGCCGGCGCGACCCTGGCGCTCGCCGACAGCGAGACCGTCGGATCGCTGGCCGGACAGGGCCGCGTCGCCCTCGGATCCGCCCGCCTCACCGCCGGCGGCGACGGCTCCTCCACGACCTTCGCCGGAACCCTCGACGGCAGCGGCGGCCTGACCAAGGCCGGCATCGGCACCCTCACGCTGACCGGCGCCAACACCTACGCGGGCGGCACGACCATCGCGGCCGGAACCCTCCAGGTCGGCGCCGGCGGCACCGCCGGCAGCCTCGTCGGCGACGTCGCCGATGCCGGCACCCTGGCGTTCAACCGCGCCGACGACACCACCTTCACCGGCATCGTCTCGGGCACCGGCGACCTGGTCCAGCGCGGCCCCGGCACCCTCACCCTCACCGCCGCCCACGGCTTCACCGGCCTGACCACCGTCGCCGCCGGCGGCCTCAGCCTCACCGCCACCGCCAGCCTGGTCTCGCCGGTGGTCACCCTGGCGGGCACGACGCTGACCAACGCCGGGACGCTCGCCGGCGGCCTGACCAATGCCGGCACCGCCACCACCAGCGGCACGATCGCGGGCGGGCTGACCAACACCGGATCCCTCACCGCCACCGCCGGCGCCCTCAACGGCGCCGTCCGCAACGCCGGGCAGCTCGCCGTCACCGGGCCGGTCACCGGCGATGCCGGCCTCACGAACGCCGCCAACGCCAGCCTGACCATCGCCGGGCGCTACCGCCTCGCCGGGGCGCTCGGCAACGCCGGCACCGTCGCGGTCACGGATGGCGGCAGCCTCGTCGCCGGCAGCATCGCCAATGCCGGCCTGCTCACCGTCGCGGCGCAAGCCAGCGTCGTCGACGACCTGCTCAACACCGGCCGCCTGATCAATGCCGGCCGCTACACCGCCGACGCCGTCAACGCCCCGGGCGGGACCCTGATCAACACCGGGACCTTCACCACCGTCTCCGCCCCGCTCGCCAATGCCGGCATCCTGGTCACCACCGGCACCCTCTCCGGCGGGCTGGCCAATACCGGCTTCGTCCAGGCCTCGGGCGTGCTGGCCGGGCCGGTGAGCAACGCCCCGGGCGGCGTCATCGCGCTCACCGGCGCCACCACCGGCATCGCCCGCCTGAGCAACGACGGCGCGTTCGACCTCGGCGGCACCGCCCTGACGGTCGGCTCGCTGACCGGCACCGCCGCCGCCGCGACGCTCGGCAACGGCCGGCTCACGGTCGGCACCGACGACAGCTCGACCCTCTACGCCGGCCAGATCGTCGACGGCTCCAGCGCCACCAGCCTGACCAAGGTCGGCGCCGGCACCCTGACGCTCGCCGGCCTCAACAGCTTCTCGGGGCCGGTCAGCGTGCAGGGCGGCGAGCTCGCCGTCACCGGCGCCCTGCCCAACGCCGCCCTCAGCTTCGGCGCCGGCAGCCGGCTCACCGGCGACGGCTGGTTCGGCAGCCTCAGCCTCGGCGCCGGCAGCGTGCTCAGCCCCGGCGCCGCCCCGGGCGCCGGATCCAGTGCCCTCGGCCGGATCAGCGTCGCCGGGACCCTCACCCTGGCGCCGGGCTCGGTCTACCGGGTCGACGCCACCGCCGACGGCCAGGCCGACCGGGTCGCGGTCGGCGGCACCGCCACGGTGGCGGGCGCCCGCGTCGAGGCGGTGGCCGGCGCCGGCGCCTACGCCCCGCGCACCCGCTACACCATCCTGACCGCCGCCGGCGGCATCCAGGGCCGGTTCGCCGGGGTGTCGAGCACCTTCGCGTTCCTGACCCCATTCCTGGGCTACGAGCCCGGGGCCGTGACCCTGACGCTGGCGCGCAACGACCTCGACTTCGCCGCCGTGGCCCGGACCCGCAACCAGCGCGCGGCGGCCGCCGCCGTGCAGGCCGGGGCGGTGGGCTCGGCCCTGTACGACGCGGTCGCGACCCTGTCGGCGCCCCAGGCCCGGAACGCCTTCGCGGGGATGGCCGGCGACGGTCATGCCAGCCTGGCCTCGACCGCGTTCGCCACCGCCGGCCTGGTGCGCGAGGCGGTGCTCGACCGGCTGCGCCGGGGCGCGGCCCCGGAGGCGCGGGATTACGGCACCCTGCCGGCGGCCTACGCGGCCGACCGGCCCGGGCCGCCGCCGGAGCCGGGCGACGTGCCCGCGCGGGTGTTCGACCCGCGGGTCGCCGGCCTGTGGGGCCAGGGGCTGGGCAGCCTCGGCCATGCCCGCGCCGACGGCAACGCCGCCGGTCTGTCGCGCCAGAGCGCCGGCTTCGTCATGGGCCTGGATACGCGCCTGGACACGCGCCTGGACGGGCGGGTCGGTGGCCTGCGGCTCGGCGTGGTCGGCGGCCACCTGGAGACCAGCCTGGCCAGCCCCGGCCAGGTCCAGACCGGCACGATCGCAAGCACGTTCGGCGGCCTGTACGGCAGTCTGGAGGCGGGCCCGGCGGTCGTGCGGTTCGGGGCGCTGGCGGCCGACGAGCCGGCGCGGCTGCGCCGGGTGGTGGCGTTCCCGGGGCTGACCGATACCCCCACGGCCCGCACCCAAGGACGCAGCGTCCAGGGCTTCGGCGAGGCCGGCTACCGGATCGCGCTCGGGTCCGGGTGGGGGCTGGAACCGTTCGCCGGCACCGGCGTGGTGGCGCTCGGGCGCGACCGCTTCGCCGAGCAGGGCGGGGCGGCGGCGCTGGCGGGGGCGGCGCGCGGCAGCCTGCTGCCGACCGCCACCGCGGGCCTGCGCGCGGAGGCGGGGCTGGATCCGGAGGCGGCGCTGCCGGTGTTCGTGCACGGCCTGGCGGGCTACCGGCGCACGTTCGGCGACGTCGTGCCGAGCGCCGGGCTGGCGTTCCGCGGCACCGGCGCCCGGTTCGTGAGCGCGGGCCTGCCGATCGACCGCGACGCACTCGTGGCCGAGGCCGGGCTGGCGGTGATGCTCAGCCCGGCCGCGACCGTCGGCCTGTCCTACACCGGACAGATCGGCGCCAGAGCCCAGGACCACGCCGCAAAGGGCGCCTTCACATACAGATTCTGAGATCAAGGAGAGCCTGTCGTAAACGCGAATGGGCCCGCGTTTACAGGTCCTTAGCCGCCGAGCTTGCCGTCCCCGTCCGGAGCCGGCCGATGATCCTCAATGCCTTCTCTTTCCCGGTATCTCCGGTACGCCTTGAGCTTGAGCTACCGTGACATCGAGGAGATGCTGCTGGAGCGCGGTCTGGAGGTCGACCACGCCACGATCAACCGTTGGGTGCTCGCCTGAGCCCCGCCCTCGAACGCCGCCTGCGCCAGTTCCGCAAACCGCACTTCGGGTCGATGCGCATCGACGCGACCTACATCAAGGTGCGCGGCCAGTGGCGCTACCTGTGCCAGGCCATCGACAAGCACGGCGCGGCCGTCGACTTCCTGCTCACGGCCAACCGGGATCTGGATGCCGCCCAGCGCTTCTTCCGCAA
The DNA here is from genome assembly GCF_030700285.1 of Methylobacterium sp. NEAU K. Taxonomy (GTDB): domain Bacteria; phylum Pseudomonadota; class Alphaproteobacteria; order Rhizobiales; family Beijerinckiaceae; genus Methylobacterium. Next base: position 3,881 of record NZ_JAUYZJ010000034.1, read on the forward strand.
GATGCTGCGAAATCAGCCGCCGCTCGCCCCGGACCGCATCGGCACCGATGGTGCCGGTCCCTACCTGCCGGCCATCGCCGAGTGCCGGAAGGAGGTCCTGCTGCCGCGTGCGCCGACCCACCCCGTGACCAAGCGCCTGCGAGAGTGGATCGAGAGCGACCAATTCCGGGTCAAGCGGCCGATGCCGCGGGTGGGCGGGTTCCGCTCGTTCCACACGGCCCGGCGCCCGATCCCGGGGGGTGATCCTTAAAGCCGCCTCGGGCCGCTCAGCCCATAAAGCGATCGGCTTTGCCGGAGAAGACTTACTCGCCGTCCGCGGGCCTCAGAGTCAGATCCAGAACCTCCGGCACGTTGGCTTGTCCGGAACCAGGGACGGCCTTCACGAAGGAACTGAGGTCGACCTGCTGGTCCACCGTCATCGCCAGCCCGGGTACCACGGCGAACTCAGCGCCATCAGAAGCCGACGCTCTCACCCGGATGCTCAGGTGCCCATTGCCGAGGTCGGTGACGGCGAGCGGTTCGGGCTCAGAAGCCAAGATAAGCCAGAATATCGAGCCCTGGTCATAAGGGCGATGCCGTGTCATGGGCAGGCCGGTGACCGATCATCCCAAGCCCCTCCATCCTGTGTCGCATGCAAGCCTGGGTTGGTCCGGCTTCTTCGAGGACCAGCGTGAGCCCCACGAGACCGATCTCGCCCCGATGCGGATCGCCACGGTTCACCGCTCTCGACTGACTGGCCTGTCTCCGACCGGACCCGTCAAGCTGACGCTTCCGGTTCACGCTAACACTGGCGATTTCGCCGTGGGCGATTGGGTGCTGGTCGATCCCCGCACCGAGACGCTGCATCGCCGCCTCAACCGTAGGACGGTACTGGAGCGGCGCACCGAAGGCAGCAGGACCCTGCAGGCCGCCGCGGCTAATGTCGACACCCTGTTCGTCGTCACGTCCTGCAACGCTGATTTCAATCCGGCCCGGCTGGAGCGCTACCTGGCGCTGGCTAATCAGGGCGGCGCAAATCCGGTGATCCTGCTCACCAAAGCCGACATGGCGGCCGATGTGGGAGCTTACCAGCGCCAAGCCGCCGAGCTGCAGCGCGGGCTCGCCGTCGTTACCGTCAATCCCCGTCTCTCGGAGGCTGCAAGTGCCTTGTCACCGTGGTGCGGGGTCGGACAGACCGTTGCGTTGGTCGGCTCCTCCGGTGTCGGCAAATCGACCCTGGTGAACACCCTGGCGGGCCCGAGCCAGGAACTGCCTCAGGAAACCGGAGGCATTCGCCAGCACGACGCAAAGGGACGCCACACCACGACGTCGCGCTCGCTGCATGCCATTGCCGGCGGCGGCTGGGTCATCGACACGCCGGGGATGCGAACGCTGCACGTCAGCGACGCTGCGGAAGGAATCGAGACCCTGTTTGCCGAGATCACTGAGCTCGCGCCCTTGTGCCGGTTCCGCGACTGCACGCACGCGCACGAACCCGGCTGCGCCGTCCAGGCCGCCGTCGCCGACGGCAGGCTGGAACTTGAGCGCGTGGCCCGCTGGCGCAAGCTTTTCAAGGAGAACCGCGACAACACCCCCGCTTCCACAGGGCCGCGCGGTCGTCAAAAAGCGGGCAGATAGGCATCTTTATCGCCTCAATGAGGTCGGGACGCCCATGCATGCCTTTGCTTCACGTCTCGACTCGGATTTATGGTGCGCGCTTGCCCCATGTCTCAATGTCGGCGGCACTCGGCGACGGGCTTGTTCGGATACGCGCAGGGAATAGACGCTGTCTCCTTGCCGCATCTCCTGTCTGAACGCCCTCCAGCTGGTCGTCCAGATCGTCACTGGCGGATTTGAGCGCGTCGCGGCATCAGGCGTTGCGTAATTGCGCTCGTGCGCTTCGAGGAGATGATCGGCCAGCTTCGCCGAGGCGATGGAATTGAGCGCCGATAGGCGCTGGCGCATCTCGGTGACCTGAGTGGTTGCGGTGACGTGGCCGCAGACGAATCCAGGAGCGTCATTCGGCCAGAGACGGCTACGCGGGCGATGCTTCAGCGGGACCTTCAGCCGCTCGTGACGCCAGATCCGCTGCCCGGCCCAAAGCCGGCCGGTCAGGTCGCCCGCTACATCACGGCCGTCAAGGCAAGTTGACACTCGTCGGCCGGCTTCATAATCTTTTCGAGCGGCGGTTGCATGCGGTCAGAGCTGGAAAGCATCGATGAGCCCAAAGGGCGACGGACGCAGGGATTTCACAATCGAAGATGTGAACTGTGTTGATTTCATAGTTTGCTGTAAAAAATTTGTTTTACACTGTCACATTTCGGATGAGGCAGTATTAATAATATAATACACGAAATATATAAATATGAAATTTATAAGGAAAATATTTTGTAATATTCATAAAGTAAAAATCAAATCAAGGCAGGGATGATCTTGTGAGTATGCTTCCTGCCGATCTACCGGCCCACACGCAGGCTGCCGTCCAGATTCCGGCCTTCACGGACGCTGAGCCCCGCGACCTCTGTACGGATTGCGGGATTTCCCGTTCGTCGGAGCCCAAGCGGTGCGGCCGGGCCTGCCAATTCATCCGGCCCGACTATCCCGCTCTGGAAGCTCAGGTACACGGTAGGGCGCGCGACGCGGCACGTCCCGACGAGGTCTTCTTCGGGCCGTTCCGGAGAATGCTCCGGGCCAGCCTGATCCGGCCCCTCGCGAACGCGCAGTGGAGCGGGATCGCGACGCGCCTCGCCGAGCGGCTTCTGGAGACCGGTGCGGTCGAAGCCGTCCTCACGATGGCACCGGATCCTGCCGACCGCTGGCGGCCGGTGCCCGTCCTGGTGACTCGGCCGGAGGGCATGGCGGCCTGCCGCGGCATGCGGATGGGCTACGCGCCGCTCCTCGCGCTGCTGGAACCGGCGCGCGCGCAGGGGTACCGGCGGCTCGCGGTCATCGGCATTCCCTGCCAGGTCTACGCGTTGAGGGCCCTCGAAGCAGAACTCGGTTTCGAGCGGCTCTATGTGATCGGCACGCCGTGCTCGGACAACACGACCACCGAGCGCTTCCACGAATTCCTGGCCCTGCTTGCCGACGATCCCCAGACTATCGTCTACCTCGAGTTCCGCGCCGACTATCACGTCGAGCTGCGCTTCACAGATGGGCGGGTGAAGGCGATCCCGTTCCTGCAGCTGCCGATCTCGCGATTGCCGCCGGATTTCTTTCCGCTGACCTGCCGGACCTGCGTCGACTACACCAACGCCCTGTCGGACATCACGGTCGGCTACATGGCCGGCGACGGGGAACAGTGGCTCATCGTCCGCAATGGCCGCGGCGAGGAGCTGCTCGATCTGCTGGGCTCCGAGGTCCGTACCGCCGCGCCGGGCAGCGCCGGCAAGCGCCAGGGCCCTGTGAAGGGGTTTCTGGCCAACGTCGCGCGGGCGGCCGGCGGCCTTCCTTTGCGCCGCATGCCGGGCTGGGTGCGCCCGATCGTCGGCTGGCTGATGCCGCGACTCGGACCGCGCGGTCTCGAATTCGCCCGCGCCCGCCTGGAGATGAAGGCCATCGAGACGGTGCTCCACTTGCGCCGCGAGCGTCCGCGCCGCGTGCGCACGATGGTGCCGCCCCATGTTTGGGCGCTCGTGGCGCCCTACGGCCTGAGTCCGGTCGCCGACGAACGGCCAAGAAGCGACGCATCCGCCACCGCCCGCCGGCGCGGGCTGCCGTGAGGTCGTCCCATTGGCAGAAGACTTTTCGCACGGTGGTGGTGGCCCTGGCGCTCGGGGCGATCACGGCGGCACTCTGGCACTTGCGCGCAGAGACGGACGGGCTCGCGATCGAGGCTGTCTCGATCGATGGGACCCCGGCGACGATCTTCCGCGCGGAGGCCGCGCCGGCTGGGCCTGTCGTCGTGATCGCCCATGGCTTTGCCGGATCGCAGCAGTTGATGCTGCCCTTCGCGACCACCCTGGCGCATGCCGGGTATGTCGCCGTGACCTTCGACTTTCCCGGCCACGGCCGCAACCCGGCTCCGCTGACCGGCAGCATCACCCGAGAGGACGGCGCCACCCGCAATCTGGTCGCGGTGACGGCGCGGGTCGCCGAGCGGGTCCGGACGGTTGGGGATGGCCGCCTCGCGGTGCTCGGCCACTCGATGGCCTCGGATATCGTCGTGCGCGTCGCGCAGGCGTTGCCCGGCGTGGCCGCGACCGTCGCGGTCTCGATGTTCTCGCCAGCCGTGACGCGGGAGAGCCCGCGCGACCTGCTGGTGATCGTCGGTGGCTGGGAAGTGGCCCTGCGCCGGGAGGCCCTGCGGGCGGTCGGGCTGGTCTCGGCGCCCGAGGCACCCTGCGAGAACGTCACCTACGGCGACCCCGCTGGCGGCACGGCGCGCCGTGCCGCGGTCTCGGAGGGCGTCGAGCACATCGGCGTGCTGTATGCCCGCGCCAGTCTGGTGGAGGCCGTCGCTTGGCTCGATGGAGCCTTCGGAAGGTCGCCGCCCGCGCAGGGGCGGATCGATCGGCGCGGCCCCTGGATCCTCGTGCTGCTCGCCGGCGTCGTGGCACTGGCCTGGCCGGCCTCGCATCTCCTGCCGGTGGTCAGCCGGTTTCCCCGCGGCGCGGGCCTCGGCTGGCAGCGCCTGTGGCCGGCGCTCGTCGTCCCCGCCCTCGCCACGCCGCTCGTCTTGCGCGTGCTGCCGACCCACGTCCTGCCGGTGCTGGTCGCGGATTACCTGGCGGCTCATTTCGCGGTGTACGGCCTGCTCACCGCCGGTTGCCTCCGGTGGCTGCGGCATCGATCCGCCTCGGCGCGGGACACCGCGCCGCCAGCGGCAGTCGCGGCGCTGGCCGCCGGAGCGTTGGCCGTCACCCTCTACGGCTTCGTCGGGCTCGTGCTGCCGATCGATGCCTACGTGACTGCCTTCGTGCCGGGGCCGAACCGGGTCATCCTTGTCCTGGCGATGCTCGTCGGCACTGGCCCGTTCTTTCTCGCCGACGAGTGGCTGACGCGCGGGGCGGGCGCCGGGCGGGGCGCCTACGCCGCCTCGAAGCTCGCCTTCCTGCTGTCGCTGGGGCTCGCCGTCGGGCTCGATTTCGGGCGCCTGTTCTTCCTCGTCATCATCGTGCCTGTGATCGTGCTGTTCTTCCTCGTCTACGGGGCGATCGGCACGTGGGCCTACGGGCGCACCGGCCATCCCTGGGTGGCCGGGATCGCCAACGCGATCGCCTTCGCCTGGGCGATCGGCGTCACTTTCCCCCTGCTGGCCGGGTGATCGGGAACTCGCCACGGCCGATCAATCCACGCGACGGCATCGGGTCCGCTGCCGTCGCATCCTGGAAACCAGCGCATGATCTCGACGAACCGGACCACGCCCGCCCCCTCCGCCGTGCTGGAGCTCCTCAAACCGGTGACCTGGTTCCCACCGATGTGGGCCTTCGGCTGCGGCGTCGTGGCGTCGGGGATGCCGCTCGCCGGTCGATGGGGGCTTGCGCTGGCCGGCATCGTGCTCGCCGGCCCCCTGGTCTGCGCCGCGAGCCAGGCCGTGAACGACTGGTACGACCGCGAGGTCGACGCCATCAACGAGCCGAACCGTCCGATCCCTTCGGGGCGCATTCCCGGCACCTGGGGTTTCCGGATCGCCGTCGTATGGACCGCTCTCTCGCTGCTGCTGGCGCTGACCCTCGGGCGCTGGGTCTTCGCAGCCGCCCTCGTCGGGCTGGTGCTCGCGTGGGCCTACAGCGCCCCGCCGCTCCGGCTGAAGCAGAACGGCTGGTGGGGCAACCTCGCCTGCGGGCTCTGCTACGAGGGTCTCGCCTGGGTGACAGGGGCGGCCGTGATGATCGGGGGCGCCCTGCCGCCGCTCCCGTCCCTGATGCTCGCGCTCCTCTATAGCCTGGGCGCCCACGGCATCATGACGCTCAACGACTTCAAGTCGGTCGCGGGCGACCTCCGGATGGGTATCCGCTCGCTCCCGGCGATGCTCGGGGCCGCCCGTGCGGCCCGGGTCGCATGCTGGGTCATGGGGCTGCCGCAGGTCGTCGTGATCGGCCTGCTCCTGCACTGGGGCAGAGCGATCGAGGCCGCGATCGTCGTCATTCTGCTGACCGGGCAACTCCTGATGATGCAGCGCTTTCTCGCCGCCCCGACCGACCGGGCGATCTGGTACAGCGGCTTCGGGGTTCCGCTCTATGTGCTCGGCATGCTTGCGAGTGCCATCGCGGTCCGGGGTGCGATCGGATGATGGCGGCGGGGTACCTGAGCCTGGCGGTATTCCTGGCGGTGACGCTCAACCACGCCGATCGCTGGCTGCGCGCGGCCGGCACCGCCGCCGTCGCCCTCGGCTTGGCGATGATCAGTCTTTCGATCCTGCTGGCCGACTTGGACGGGACCCTCACGGCCCGGATGAATGCACCCACGCCGCTCACGCGCCTCACGCCCTTCATCCTCAACATCCAGGCGCTTGTGGCGGGCGCGGCGGTCCCGTTCCTCGTGTGGGCGGCCTGGGCGCAGACGCGGCGTGTGGCGTCGGCTCCGCCCCTGCGGAACGGGGCGGCCCGGTTCGGGCTGCTGTCGCGCTATGCCCACTGGATCACGGCTACGCTGATGCTCTGCAGCCTGCCGATGGGTCTGTTCCTATCGGTCCTTCCGGGAGGCTCGCCGGAACGCGCCACGTTCCTCGCCGCGCACGAAACGATGGGTCTGACCCTCGTCATTGTCGTCGCCCTCAGGATCGCCGTGCTGCTGACGACGCCCGCGCCCGGCTTGCCACAGGCGCTCCAACCTTGGGAGCGACGGGCCGCCCGGACGCTTCACCTGCTCCTGTACGGCCTCATCGTCGCCTTTCCCGCGAGCGGATTGTTGATGTCCGCCTATCAAGGCGCGGATGTATGGTTTTACGGCTGGCTGCTTCCGCAGATTGTCGCCCCGGAGGCGAAAACGGCCGCGCTCTGGGCGGCTATACATGGATGGCTGCTTCCGGCGGTTTTCTATGCGGCCATCCTGGCGCATGTCGGTGCGGTGCTCAAACATCACTTCACGGACGGATGCGTCCACGACGTCCGGCGAATGATCACATGACGGCCCGCGGCGCCCGCCGCACTGCGCCGAACGACCGTTGTAATAAAGTCGACATCTCTATCGTCTATGTATTGAAGCAATAATTGCTTTGTCGGTGAAATCGGTAAATATGATTATCTGAAATATATATACGGTAACTACGTAAATATATATTTCGTTTTATCAGTTGTCACAAATATTCAGTGCTGATATAGCACAAATCTGGACATTCCAGCCGGCATTTGTGAATGCCTTGTACGGTCTCCAGTCGAAGGACGCGCGGTGCCTGTCGCCGTCTTTGCTTCCCTGCGCTCGCGATGACGGCGCGGGACGATCGGCCGAGCGAGTCAACCGGCGATGTATTGCGCGTGCTGGCCTTCGAGCGCGAGCCGCCCGCATCGAGCGCCGACAGCGCCAGTAGACGCCGGGTGTGATCTGGATCGCGCGAACCCTTGGCCAGGGCACGCAGGCCCTCGGCGTCGAACTCCGACCGCAGCAGCCATCCCAGCCGCCTCGGGTTCGAAACCCGAGGACAGGATCACAACGCCGCTGCAGCCGCCACACCGCGTGAGTCACGCTCAGTGAGCCTTGGTATAAGGCTCTGTTGGTGTAGGAGTTCTCCGACTAGGTGTGGATCACCTTGCCGTACGCGTCGAGCACGCTCTCGTGCATCATCTCGCTGAGCGTCGGGTGCGGGAACACCGTGTGCATCAGCTCTTCCTCGGTGCTCTCAAGGTTCATCGCCACGACATAGCCTTGGATCAATTCGGTCACCTCGGCCCCGATCATGTGGGCGCCGAGCAACTGCCCGGTCTTGGCGTCGAACACCGTCTTGATCAGCCCGTCCGGCTCGCCGAGTGCGATCGCCTTGCCGTTGCCCGCGAAGGGGAAGCGGCCAACCTTCACGGCAAAACCCTGCTCCTTGGCCTTGGCCTCGGTGAGGCCGACGCTGGCGATCTGCGGCTGGCAGTAGGTGCACCCCGGAATCTTGGCCTTGTCCATCGGGTGGGTGTGCAGGCCCTTGATGGTCTCGATGCAGATCACCCCCTCGTGCTCGGCCTTGTGGGCGAGCATGGGCGGGCCGGCGACGTCACCGATGGCGTAGAGGCCGGGCACGTTGGTCCGGCCGAGCCCGTCCGTCACGATGGTGCCGCGGTCGATCTTCACCCCGAGCGTCTCCAGCCCGAGATTCTCGATGTTGCCGACGACGCCCACAGCCGAGATCAGCTTCTCGGCCGTGATCTGCTGGGTCTTGCCGTCGCCGCCCTCGATGGTGGCAGTGACCGAGTTGGCCCCCTTCTCGACCTTCGTCACCTTGGCGCCGGTCAGGATCTTGATGCCCTGCTTCTCGAAGCGCTTGCGCGCCAGTCCGGCGATCTCGGCATCCTCCACCGGCAGGATCTGCGGCAGCAGCTCGACCACGGTCACCTCGGCGCCCATGGTCCGGTAGAACGAGGCGAACTCGATGCCGATCGCGCCCGAGCCCATCACGAGCAGGCTCTTGGGCATCGCTTCCGGGACCATGGCCTCGTAGTAGGTCCAGATCTGCTTCTTGTCGGGCTCGATTCCGGGGATCGCCCGGGGGCGCGCGCCGGTGGCCACGATGATGTGCTTGGCCTGGTAGGTGCCGGCCCCCTTGGCGCCCTTGGGTGCCTCGGCCCGCTTGCTCTCCGTGACGGTGACCTGGCCGGGCTGGTTGCCCTTGGCCACGCTGTCGACCGCGGCCTCGCCCCAGATCACGTCGACCTTGTTCTTCTTGAGCAGCATGCCGACGCCGCCGTTGAGCCGGCCCGAGACGCCGCGCGAGCGCTTCACGATAGCGCTCGTGTCGAACGAGATCTCCTTAGCGGAGAGCCCGTAATCCGAGGCGTGCTGCATGTAGTGGTAGATCTCGGCCGAGCGCAGCAGCGCCTTGGTGGGGATGCAGCCCCAGTTCAGGCAGATGCCGCCCAGGTGCTCCCGGTCGACCACCGCGGTCTTGAAGCCGAGCTGCGCCGCGCGGATCGCCGTGACGTAGCCGCCGGGCCCGGCGCCGATGATGAGGACGTCGTAGATGTCGGACATCGTGTGCTCCGGCTTAGACCAGCATGCCCATCGGGTTCTCGATCAGCCCCTTGAAGGCCGAGACCAGCTCCGCGCCGAGAGCCCCGTCGAGCACGCGGTGGTCGCAGGACAGGGTGCAGGTCATCACCTGGACCACCGCCGGTGCCCCGTCCTTGACGACGACGCGCTTCTCGCCGGCGCCCACCGCCAGGATGCTGGATTGAGGCGGGTTGATCACCGCGGTGAAGTGCTTGATGCCGAACATGCCGAGGTTCGACACCGAGGTGACGCCGCCCTGGTACTCTTCCGGCTTGAGCTTCTTGGCCCGGGCGCGGGCGGCGAAGTCCTTCATCTCCTTGGAGATGGTGGAGAGAGTCTTCTCGTCGGCCCGGCGGATCACCGGAGTGAACAGGCCGCCGTCGATCGCCACCGCGACGCCGACCTCGGCCTGCTTGAAGCGCAGCACCCGGTCCTCGGCCCAGACGGCATTGGCGGCGGGCACGCGGGTGAGCGCCAGGCCCATCGCCTTGATGACGAAGTCGTTGACCGACAGCTTGAATGCCGGCTTGCCGTCCTTGTCCTTTCCTGCGGAGGCATTCAGCGTCTCGCGCAGCTTCATCAGCGCGTCGAGTTCGCAATCCACCGTGAGGTAGAAGTGCGGTGCGACCTGCATCGCCTCGGTGAGGCGCTTGGCGATGGTCTTGCGCATACCGTCTAGGGGCACTTCCTCGTAGGAGCCCTTGGCGTAGAAACCCTTGACCTGATCGACCGTGAGGCCGGCCGGCGCAGCGCCTGCGGGGGCCGCCTTCGGGGCTGGCGCTGCGGCCTTCGATACCTCGGCGGCGGCCTGCGCAGCCGGCGCCTTGGTGGTCCCGGAGGCCTTGGCCGCCTGGACGTCGCGGGCGATGATGCGCCCGTGCGGGCCGGTCCCCTCCACGGCAGCGAGATCGACGCCGTCCTGCTTGGCGATCCGGCGCGCGAGCGGCGACGCGAACACCCGCCCGCCCGCACCACCCTGCGGGGTGCCGCCGGGCTGCGCGCCCTCCGGCGCCGCGTTCACCCGCTCGTAGGACATGTGGCCGCCGCCCGGAGTGGTGTTCTGGTCGGCCGGCGACGGCGCGGCGGCGGGCTTTGGCTCGGGCGAAGCCTTCCCGTTGGCGCCGCCCGCGGCCTGGACGCTCGACGGGTCCTCGCCCTCCGCGGCGATCACCGCGATCAGGTCGTTGACCGGCACGTCGGCGGTGCCTTCGGGCACGACGATCTTGGCGAGCACGCCCTCGTCGATGGCCTCGACCTCCATGGTCGCCTTGTCGGTCTCGATTTCGGCCAGCACGTCGCCGGATTTCACGGCGTCGCCCTCCTTCTTGAGCCACTTGGCGAGGTTGCCCTTCTCCATGGTGGGCGAGAGGGCGGGCATCAGCACGTTGATCGGCATGGCATCAGGTCTCGGGCAAGGCCGGGGCGGCCGGATCGTCGAAGGGGAAGAGGTCGTCGAGGGGGAACGGGACGGCGTCGAAGGGCGGCAGGGCCACGGTCTCGCCGCGCTGGATGGTGGCGAGGAGCAGCCAGCGCCCGTCCGTGAGGGCGAAGCCTTCCAGCACGCCCGCGGCTGGATCGAGCAGCCAGAGATGGCCGACTCCCGCCTCTGCGTAGATGCGGCGCTTGCGGCCACGGTCGAGGCGGATCGTGGCCGGTGAGAGGATCTCGCACACCCAGTCCGGCGCGATCTCGATGAAGGCGGCATCGAAGTCGGTCGGCACCCGCTCGCGGCGCCAAGCGGCCAGATCGGGCACGACCACATGGGGGCCGAGATGAAGCTCCGGCTCGACCATGAAGATCCAGCCGCCGGGACCGCCGCGCCCATAGCGGAACGGGGTTCCCAGCAAGGTGGACAGGTCGGACGCCGCCATCGCGTGTCGCGGTCGCGGCCGTGGATGCGTCTCCAGCGTCCCGTCGACGATCTCGGCCACCAGATGGTCCGGGACTGCTTCGAGATCGGCGTAGATCGCCAGTCGGATCGCTGCCTCAGCCATGGTCGGATACCGCCATCGCTAGTTGAAGCCGCCGGGGTCGAGCCCCTCGGCCTCCCAGCCTGCGCGGATGCGCTCGAAGGCCTCCTCCTCCGAAAGGTCGGTCTCCAGTGCGTAGGCGCGGGCGGCTTGGCGAGCGAGATCGGCCAGCAGGCGGCCCCAGGTCGCGGGATCGTCGAAGGAGCGGCGCAGGGCGATGCTCACGGCGCCGTCCACCACGGCCGCGCGCAGCACCTCGACGCCGCCCTGTTCGCGGGCATCCGGCGGGATGGCGAGTTCGGCGAAGTCGTTGCTCATGGGGCGCCGGCTTGTCCTCGAACCCGTGCACGGAGGGGGCGCGGTGAAGCGGTCACGCCCGCTCCGCCGTCACTTGTAGCAAACGCTCTTGGCCGCCTCGACGACGTCCGCCACCGTCGGCAGCGCGAGCTTTTCCAGATTGGCCGCGTAGGGCATCGGCACGTCCTTGCCGGTGATGCGCAGAACCGGGGCGTCCAGGTAGTCGAAGGCGTCGACCATCAGGCGGGCGACGATCTCGGCGCCGATGCCGGATTGCGGGAACCCCTCCTCGACGGTGATGCAGCGGCCGGTCTTCTTCACCGACTTGACCACGGTCTCGGAATCCATCGGGCGGATCGTGCGCAGGTCGATCACCTCGGCCTCGATGCCCTCCTCAGCCAAAGCCTGCGCGGCCTTGAGCGCGTAGGTCATGCCGATCGAGAAGGACACGATGGTCACGTCCTTGCCGGTGCGGTGGACCCGCGCCTTGCCGATCGGCAGCACGAAGTCGTCGAGCTGCGGCACCGGGAAGGACTGGCCGTAGAGGATCTCGTTCTCCAGGAAGATGATCGGGTTCGGGTCGCGGATCGCGGCCTTTAGCAGGCCCTTGGCGTCCGAGGCCGTGTAGGGGGCGATCACCTTCAGGCCCGGCACGTTGGAGTACCAGGCGGCATAATCGTGGCTGTGCTGGGCGCCGACCCGGGCGGCCGCGCCGTTGGGGCCGCGGAACACGATCGGGCAACCGAGCTGGCCGCCGGACATGTACAGGGTCTTGGCCGCCGAATTGATGATGTGGTCGATCGCCTGCATGGCGAAGTTGAAGGTCATGAACTCGACGATCGGCTTCAGACCGGACAGCGCCGCGCCGACGCCGATGCCGGCAAAACCGTGCTCGGTGATCGGGGTGTCGACCACCCGCTTGGCGCCGAATTCCTGCAGCAGCCCCTGGGTGATCTTGTAGGCGCCCTGATACTCGGCGACCTCCTCGCCCATGACGAAGACGTCGCCGTCGCGGCGCATCTCCTCGGCCATGGCGTCGCGCAGGGCTTCGCGCACCGTGGTGGTGACCATCGGGGTGTTGGCCGGGAACTCCTCCATCACCGGCTCGTCGGTCGTTTTGGTGATGACGGCCGGGGCGGCCGGCGCCTTCGGGGCGTCGGAACCGATCTTGGCCGCCGGGGCGGCTTTCTCGGCCATCCCCTCGGCCTGCATGTCCGGCGTCGGGGCCGGGTGGCCGCCCGCGCCGTTGGGCTTCGCCTTGCCGCCGCCGGCGGCCGCCGCCGACACGTCCTCGCCCTCGCCCGCGATGATGGCGATCGGCGTGTTGACCGCGACACCCTCGGTGCCCTCCTCGATCAGGATCTTGGCGAGCACGCCCTCGTCGATGGCCTCGACCTCCATGGTCGCCTTGTCGGTTTCGATCTCGGCGAGCACGTCGCCGGATTTCACGGCGTCACCCTCCTTCTTCAGCCACTTGGCGAGCTTGCCCTCCTCCATGGTCGGCGAGAGGGCGGGCATTAGGATGTCGGTCGCCATGCTCAGCTCTGCGGTCGTCTTTTCGATAAGGGGGCGGCCAGCGGTTTCGTCCGCGCGTTCAGGCGTGCGCGTCCAGCAGGATGTCGGTCCAGAGTTCCGCGGGATCCGGCTCGGGATCGTTGGTGGCGAACTCGGCCGCCGCGTTGACGGTCTCGCGGACCTTGGCGTCGGTCGCCTTGATCTCCGCCTCCGGCACCCCGTGCAGCTCGAGCAGGCGCTTGCGCACCATCTCGATCGGGTCGTGCTCGTCGCGCATCTTCGAGACCTCGTCCTTGGTCCGGTACTTGGCCGGATCGGACATGGAGTGGCCGCGATAGCGGTAGGTCTGCATCTCCAGGATGTAGGGGCCCTGGCCCGAGCGGGCGTGCTCCACCGCCCGGGTGGCGGCCTCGCGCACTGTGCGCACGTCCATACCGTCGACCTGCTCGCCCGGGATGCCGAAGGAGAGGCCGCGCTTGGAGAAGTCCGTCTGCGCCGAGGCCCGGGCCACCGAGGTGCCCATGGCGTAGCGGTTGTTCTCGATCACGTAGACCACCGGCAGCTTCCAGAGAGCCGCCATGTTGAAGCTCTCGTAGACCTGGCCCTGGTTGGCCGCGCCGTCACCCATATAGGTGAGGCTGACCTTGCCGTTGTCCCGGTAATGGTCGGCGAAGGCGAGGCCGGTACCGAGCGAGACCTGGGCGCCGACGATGCCGTGGCCGCCGAAGAACTGCTTCTCGCGGCTGAACATGTGCATGGAGCCGCCCTTGCCGCGGCTGTAGCCGCCCCGGCGTCCGGTCAGCTCGGCCATCACGCCCTTCGGGTCCATGCCACAGGCCAGCATGTGGCCGTGGTCGCGGTAGCCGGTAATGACCTGGTCGCCCTCGACCGAGGCCATCTGCATGCCGATCACCACGGCTTCCTGGCCGATATAGAGGTGGCAGAAGCCGCCGATCAGGCCCATGCCGTAGAGCTGGCCGGCCTTCTCCTCGAAGCGCCGGATCAGCAGCATCTCGTGATAGGCGTGGAGGTCCTCCGCGCGGGTGAATTGCGGCATGTTCGGCGCCGGCTTGTGCGCCTCGGCGGCCTGGGGGCTCGCGACCGGCGGTTCCGAAGGCGAAGCGTCCTTTGCAGGCTCCTTGGCAGCGTCCATCGGCGCTCTCCCCGTGATTCCACGCGACTGGAAGGGGGTGTAGGACAGCGTCGGATGGAAAGCGAGGGCTGCCACTCTGACAGGCGGCCGCTCTTGTCAGACAGGACCTGACGTTGTGGGTCGCCGCGCGCGGATGTTCAGGGCGTGATGATGACGACGTCGTTGGCGTGGACGCGTCCGAGCACGATCCGCGCCCGCTCTTCCAGGAGATCGCGGTCGATCTGGTCGCTCTTCAGCAGCGCCACCCGATGCTCCCAGGTCGCGCGCTCGGCCTTGGCGGCGGCGAGTTCCTGGCTGAGGCCGTAGGCGCGGATCTTCAGCGCCTTCTTGGCTTCGAGGCCGCGGTTGCCGCTCTCGGCCTGCCACACGAAGAAGCCGACCACGAGCGCCGACAGGGTCCAGAGACCCAGCGGCAACACGACCATTCTGACGCGGCGGCGGACGACCATGGCGCGAGCCTCGCGCGGAAAGGTTAATGGAGCTTTTCGCGGCTGCGGGATCGTGCCCCGCGGGTAAGATCGCCGAGATGCCGGATCGAGGGAGCAAACCCGGGTACATGGACATGGCCGACCTCACGCGCTGGATCGCCGAGCACGCCACCGCGACCGACGACCACGACACCATGCTTGCCCGGGTCTGCGAGACGCTGTGCGATGCGGGTGTGCCGCTGTGGCGGGTCAGCGTCATGACGCCGGCCATCGACCCGATGGTGCGCGGCGTCAGCCTGAACTGGCACCTCGACCAGGGGCTCTCCTTCATTCCGAACCCCCTTCACGGCCCTGTCCGACCGGGCCGATCCCTACGACATGGTCACGTGGCTCAACGAGCATTTCGATGCGCTGGGCGATCCGGTTGCGCGGCACGGCGGCGAGATCCTGAAATTCCTCGGCGACGGCTTCCTGGCGATCTTCCCGGTACCGGATGCCGGCATCCTCCCCTGCCCCGTCTGCGCCAGCGCCCTCGACGCCGCGGCCGACGCGCTCGCGGCCAACGAGGCGCTCAACGCGCGGCGCCGCGCGGCGGGGCTGCCGGAGCTCTCGGCCGACTGCGTCGTGCATTTCGGCACGGTGGTCTACGGCAATGTCGGCACCGAGCGCCGCCTCGACTTCACGGTGATCGGGCGGGCGGTGAACGAGGCGAGCCGGATCGAGAGCCAGTGCGAGGCGCTCGGCCGCTCGCTGCTGATCTCGGATTCCTTCGCCGAGCGGTGCGGCCGGGTGCTCGAATCGGTCGGCACGGTGACGTTGCGGGGCTTGGCGCGCCCGCAACGGGTCTGGACCTTGCCGCCGGGGTGAAGATCGCCGGCAGCCGAAGTCTCCCGGATGGCGCGCCGCCCCGAGCTGCCGCGCGCTTCCCGCTCCCGCAGAGGGGGCAGAGAAACGCGCGCGCGTATCCGGCCGTGGGTCTCGTCCGTTGGCGATGCGTGAAAACCCTGGGATCCGCGACGGGGCCGGGCCACGCGCCCCTTCGGCGTGGGATCCGGTCCGCTGTGGTGCGCCCGTTCAGCGGCGGGCGAGGTGCTTGATCGCCGAGGGGCCGGCGTAGAGCGCCTGCGGGCCCAGCCCCTCCTCGATGCGGATCAGCTGGTTGTACTTGGCCAGTCTGTCCGAGCGGGCCAGCGAGCCGGTCTTGATCTGCCCGCAATTGGTGGCGACCGCGAGATCCGCGATGGTCGAATCCTCAGTCTCGCCCGAGCGGTGCGACATGACCGCGGTGTAGCCGGCGCGCTGGGCCATATCGACGGCGGCCAGTGTCTCGGTCAGCGAGCCGATCTGGTTGACCTTGATCAGGATCGAGTTCGCGGTTCCGTCGGCGATGCCGCGGGACAGACGCTCGACGTTGGTGACGAACAGGTCGTCGCCCACGAGCTGGCACCGGTCGCCGATCTTGTCGGTCAGGAGCTTCCAGCCGGCCCAATCGTCCTCGGACATGCCGTCCTCGATCGACAGGATCGGGTAGTTGGCGGCAAGCTGGGCGAGGTAATCCACTTGGGCCTCGATGGTGCGGGTCGCGCCCTCGCCCTCGTAAGCGTAGGCCCCGTCCTTGAAGAACTCGGTGGCGGCGCAGTCCAGCGCCAGGGCGATGTCGGTCCCCGGCTTGAACCCGGCGGCCGCGATCGCGTCCATCACGAAGTCGAGGGCGGCCTCGGCCGAGGGCAGGTTCGGGGCGAAGCCGCCCTCGTCGCCGACGTTAGTGTTGTGCCCTGCCTTCTTCAGCTTGCCCTTAAGGGTGTGGAACACCTCGGAGCCCATGCGCACGGCGTCCGCGAGGGACTCCGCGCCCACCGGCATGATCATGAATTCCTGGAAGTCGATCGGGTTGTCGGCATGGGCGCCGCCGTTGATGATGTTCATCATCGGCACCGGTAGGACCCGTCCCTGCACGCCGCCGACGTAGCGGTAGAGCGGCAGGCCCGAGGCCTCGGCCGCCGCCTTGGCCACCGCCAGCGAGACGCCCAGGATCGCGTTTGCCCCGAGGCGCGCCTTGTTGGGCGTGCCGTCGAGCTCGATCATCGCCTCGTCGACGGCGACCTGATCCTCGGCCTCCATGCCGCCGATCGCGTCCAGGATCTCGGTCTGGGCCGCCTCGACCGCCTTCAGGACGCCCTTGCCGAGGAAGCGGCTCTTGTCGCCGTCGCGCAGCTCGACCGCCTCGTGCGCGCCCGTGGAGGCGCCCGACGGAACCGCGGCGCGGCCGAAGGAGCCGTCCTCCAGGAGCACGTCGACCTCGACCGTGGGGTTGCCGCGGCTGTCGAGGATCTCGCGGGCGCTGATATTGGTGATCGCGGTCATGGAACGTCCTCTCGCGGGGCCGCGGGTCGGCTGCCGCACCCGGGATCCGGGGTGCGGCGCATAGCGGCGGCTTATCCGTCAAGCCGCGGTCGGCGGCAAGCGCCGGGGTAGGCTCTGTCTGTGCAGGCGCCGTGACAGTCTCGACTTCCAGGGCGGTCGCGCCGGGACCGGATGCCGGGCGCGGTTCCCCGCGAGGGAGTGATTGACCCTGCGCAGCTGCGCCTCGTCGCGGGCGCACCGGTCGTGACGGGTGAGGGCGGCGGGGATGCCCTGGGTCGCGTCGTCCTCGCCGCACCCGGCGGCGCGAGCCGGCGGGACCGAGCCTGTCACCGGGACGGACGCCGGCGTGGCGACATCCAGGACGTACAGACGTGCCATCTCGGGTCGATCGTGGATCGACCATGCGCCGACGATCGGCGGGGACCCTGCGGGAATGGGCATGAAGATTTCGTCGCGCCGCGGATGGGTGCGCCCGGGCGCGCGCCGCATTATACGGACGCGATGACCACGCCCGACACGCTCCAGCTCGGCCAGCCGACGCAGCTGCCCGCCTCGCCCACCGACGCCCGCCTCGATCGGGTGCCGAACCCGCACGCCGACACCGACTATGTGGCGCGCTTCACCGCGCCCGAGTTCACCTCGATCTGCCCGGTGACCGGCCAGCCGGATTTCGCAATCTTGGTGATCGACTACGTGCCCGGCGCCTGGCTGGTGGAGTCGAAGTCGCTGAAGCTCTACCTCGGCGCCTTCCGCAACCACGGGGCCTTCCACGAGGATTGCACGGTGGCGATCGGCAAGCGGCTCCGTGACCTGCTGGAGCCGCGCTACCTGCGGATCGGCGGATACTGGTATCCGCGCGGGGGCATCCCGATCGACGTGTTCTGGCAGACCGGCGAGCCGCCCAAGACGGTATGGCTGCCCGATACGGGGGTCGCCCCTTACCGCGGGCGCTGAGCCGAACGCCAAAAGGCGACCGGCTCGCGCCGGTCGCCTTCCGAACCGTTCGGAACGCGGGCCTTAGTAGGGTGCGCCGTAGTAGCCGTAGGCCGGCGCACCGTAGCCATAGGCCGGGGCGGCATAGCCGTACCCGCCGTAGGCCGGCCCACCGTAGTAATCGCGGGCCGCACCGGCGGCGACCGCACCGGCTGCCAGGCCGGCGATGCCGAGGCCGATGGCGGCACCGGTGCCGATGCCGCGACGGCCGCGGTAGTAGCCGTGACCGTAGCCATGGCCATAACCACCGTGGAAGCCATACGGACGCGCCTCGGCGCCGGTGGTGGCGGCGACGCTGCCGAGGGCCAGAGCGGCGGCAGTGGCGATGATACCGATCTTGCGCATAATGTTCCTTCTCGATCCTCGATCGAACATGCTCCTCAACGTGGCCGCACGGCGGTCGGTTCCAAGTTTTCGAGCATGATTTCCGGTGCTGGCCATGGCCTGAATAGCTGTTCATTTCCCCACACCCTCGCGGGCGCCGAAGTCCGACGCATGGGATGGTTGAGGTTCGGTTCGTGGTCTTGCGAATATTTTCCGGATTGATCGACGGCGGGAGGCCCGCGTCCCTGGGTGATCTGTCGACCCCGTCCCAGTCTATCGCCGCCTTGGGCGGCAACCGCGGGAATGACGTCTATCCCGGCGTCCCGTTCCAGGCGAAGAACGCTGACGTGCTTGGCCGCACCGATGCGGCGTCGATCCGGAGAGCCGATTGATGGATGCCCTGACGCTGATCCGCGACACCTTCGCGCCGCTCCCGGGCAAGCGCATCCTCGACATCGGATGCGGGCCCGGGACCCTCGCCAAGAGGCTGGCCGAGGACGGCGCCGCAGTGACCGGCGTCGATCCTGGGGAAGCGGCCCTGGCAAAGGCCCGGGCCGCCATGCCCGGGGCACGGTTCGAGATCGCCTCGGGCGAGGCCCTGCCCTTCCCCGATGCGAGCTTCGACGGCGCCGTGCTGCTCAATGCCCTCCACCACGTGCCCGACCCCGCTGCCGCCCTCGCCGAGGCTGCCCGGATTCTCGTGCCGGGCGGCGTCCTCGTGGTGGTCGAGCCTCTGGCGTGGGGCAGCTTCTTCGATGCCCTGCAGCCGATCGAGGACGAGACCGCAGTCCGGGCCGCCGCTCAAGCGGCCATCGCGGCGGCTCTGGCCGACGGCGCCTTCGCGTGCCGGCGCGACCTGACGGTGGAGCGTCGGGAGAGCTTCGTGTCGCTCGAGGCCTTCGCGGCACGGGTCAGCGTCGTCGATCCGGCCCGCGAGGAGACGATCCGGGCCCGGCGGCCTGTCGTGGAAGCGGCTTTCCTGAGAGCAGCCGAGCGCGAGACTGACGGCCGTTACGCTCTGGTCCAGCCCTTGCGGATCCACGTCCTGGAGCCGGTCTGAAGGACCGATCCGCGGGAGGCCGGGTTTCGAAAGGACGTGGCCTCCCGCGGGTACAGGGTAGCGCCCTGCGATCCGTCGGGGCTTCGCCCTGGCGACCGGCCCGGCCCTGTGGAAACCCGGTCTTCCGATTCAGGCGAAGCGGCGTTTGGCGAGACGGTCGAAGGCGAAGAGTTCCTCCAGCAGCGCCGGCATGTCCTTCAGCGCCACCATGTTGGGGCCGTCGGAGGGAGCCCGGTCGGGATCGGGATGGGTCTCGATGAACACGCCCGCGACCCCAACGGCCACGGCGGCCCGGGCCAGCACGGCGACGTATTCCCGCTGGCCGCCGGAGCTCGCGCCCTGCCCGCCCGGCTGCTGCACGGAATGGGTCGCGTCGAACACCACCGGTGCGCCCTGCGTCACCTGCGCCATGATCGGCAGGCTGCGCATGTCGGAGACCAGGGTGTTGTAGCCGAAGGAGGCGCCGCGCTCGGTGACGATCACGTTGGGATTGCCCGCGCCCGTCACCTTCGCGGCCACGTGCGCCATGTCCCACGGTGCCAGGAACTGGCCCTTCTTGATGTTCACCGCCCGCCCGGTGGCGGCGGCGGCCAGGAGGAGGTCGGTCTGGCGGCACAGGAAGGCCGGGATCTGCAGCACGTCCACCGCCTCTGCGGCCCGGGCGCATTGCTCGGCCGCGTGCACATCGGTGAGCACCGGCAGGCTCAAGGACTCGCGGATCTCGGCGAAGACCGGCAGAGCCCCGTCGAGGCCAATGCCCCGGGCGGCGCTGCCGGAGGTGCGGTTGGCCTTGTCGAACGAGGCCTTGAACACGAGGCCGAGCCCGAGGCCCGCCGCCATCTCCTTGAGCGCCGCGGCGATCTCCAGGGCGTGGCTGCGCCCCTCCATCTGGCACGGGCCGGCGATCAGCGTCAGCGGCAGGTGGTTGGCGAAGCGCGCCCCGCCGACTTGGACGACGGGACCGGGCGTATCGATGGTCGACATGGGCGCCGGTCTACCCCGCGCGGCGGATCCGCGAAACCCCGACCCGGAGCGCCACCCGGCAGACTGTGAGGTCGTCCCGGAGCGCGTCGGCCCGGGGACCGGTCTCGCACAGCATCAGCGCCCGGCCTGTGCCGCCGCGGCGTGGGGCGCTCGCGAGCAGGCTGTCCTGGTGGAGGTTGAGCGCCAGCACCTCCGCGGCAGGCGCATCGGCTCCGGTGAGCGCTCGGGCGGCCAGCCCGACCAGGGCGAAGTAGGCGGGCGACGGCTCCCGATCGAGGGAGGCGATCGTGATCCGGGCGGGCGCGCGGCAATCGAGGCTCATCCGCTCGGCGTCCTGGGCCCGGAACACCGCGTAGGCCCCGGCCCGGCCGGCGAGCGAGGCACCCGTGAGCCGGATCACCTTGGCGGTCAGCGCGTCGCAGGCATCCGCCGCCCGGGCCGGCAGGGCGGCGAGGACGAGGGCTCCGGTGAGGACAGCCAGGACGGAGAGGCGCACCATCGGGGACTCCTGCAGGCGCAGTGCGGCGGGAACCGGCCGGACGCGCGAGATCGCTCGGGAGATAGCGCAGCCCGGCGTGGCCGCGAAGACACCCGGCTCGACTGGTGCGCCCCGGGATTGGACACGGCGGCCCGGATGCCCGATCTGGGCGGGCGGGTGGCGCGACGCCTCACACCGCCCCCAGATCAGGCTCCCAGGCAGCCCATGCTCCGATCCGTCCTCCTGTCCGCTCTCGTAGCTCTCTCGCTCCCCGGCGTCGCCCTGGCGGAACCGCTCACGCCCCCGGTCTACGGCCCGGAACTCGAAGGCTTCGCCTATCCGTTCCCGGTGGAGCGCTTCCCCGTCACAGCGCAGCGCCAGCGCCTGCAGATGGCCTATCTCGACGTCCGGCCCGACACGCCGAACGGGCGCACCGCGGTGCTGCTCCACGGCAAGAACTTCTGCGCCGCGACCTGGGAGAGCCAGATCCGCGCCCTGGCCGGGGCCGGCTATCGGGTGATCGCCCCCGACCAGATCGGCTTCTGCAAGTCGAGCAAGCCGGTCGCCTACCAGTTTACCTTCCGGCAGCTCGCCGAAAACACGCACGCGTTGCTGGAGACGCTCGGGATCGCGCGTCCGATCCTCATCGGCCATTCCACCGGCGGCATGCTGGCCGCGCACTACGCCCTGCTCTACCCGAAGGCCGTCGAGCAGCTCGTGCTGGTCAACCCGATCGGCCTGGAGGATTGGAGCGCCAAGGGCGTGCCCCCGACCTCGGTGGAGCAATGGTACCAGCGCGAGCTGAAGGTCTCTGCGGAGTCGATCCGCGCCTACGAGACCGCGACCTATTACGCCGGCCGGTGGGAGGCGCGCTACGAGCCCTGGGTGACGATGCTGGCCGGCCTCAACAGCGGCCCAGGCAAGGAGGCGGTCGCCTGGGACTCGGCCCTCCTCTACGACATGATTGTCACGGAGCCGGTGGTCTACCGGTTCCCGCAGATCGCGGTGCCGACCCTGCTGTTGATCGGCCAGAAGGACAACACGGCGATCGGCAAGGATCTCGCTCCGCCGGAAGCGCGGGTGCAGCTCGGCCGCTATCCCGAACTCGGCAGGGCGGCCGCCCGGGCGATCCCGGGCGCGAGGCTCGTCGAATTCCCGGCGCTCGGCCACGCGCCGCAGATGTCCGATCCCGAAGGATTCAACAGGGCGCTGATCGAGGGGATCGCGGGGCCGTGATCGGCCGGTCTCGTCGCAAGGCGACGCGACCAAGTAGAGAAATTACTCCGTGCAGATGCTTGGGCGTTGCACGGGCATTCGAGCGCGCGCCCTGTCATCCCAGGGCCGCGAAGCGGAGCCCGGGATCCATAACCTCCGCCAGATCAAGGTCTTGCGCCGTCCGCCGGTCTGGATCGCCGCCTCTGGCGCCCCTCCGGGGCCGGGCTCGCCTACGGCGCCCCGGAATGACCAAGCGGTTTGTCTTGCCGCCGTCGCGTCGTGAACCGGAGAAGGAAGCCGAGAAATCTCCCTGGTCCCCGAAAGACCTCTCTGGTGCGGTCTCACTCCCGCGGATGAGGAGGGAGACCGCGCAGACCCTAGAAATACGACTTCAGCACGCCGCGGCGGCGCACGTCGAGGGTGGCGCAGTGGAAGGACCCGCCGAACGGGCCGTAGCTGAGGAACGGCGCCGGGATCGGATCGAAGCCCCAATCCTTGAGCGCCTTGATCAGCGTCGGCTGGCTCTGGTCGACGACGATTTTCTTCTCGGTGATCGCCAGGACGTTGATCGAGGTCCAGGGGGAGCACATCGAGATCTTGCTCATGAAGCCCGAGACCGGATCGGGGCGCGGCGCGATCAGCACGTCCCACTTCTTGAGCACGGCGGGGAGCTTCTCGACGTCGATGTAGTCCGGGTTCACCAGCACTTTGCCGGGGGCGAGCGGCATGAAGGACGAGTCGATGTGCATCGGCTGCGGGCAGCGGCTCTCGATCTCGTGGATGCGGAAGCCCGGGCCGAGATGGCGGCGCAGCCACTCGATGCCCATCAGGTTCGTCACGTTGGACCGGGTCACGAACAGGTCGCGGCCGCAGCGCACGAAGTCGGCGGCGTCGAAGACCGGCTCGAACTCGTTGACCGTGAACTGCATGGGTTCGCCGGCCTTCAGGTTCGGCACCCGGTAATCGTAGTTGTAGAGGTCATCGATGAGCTGCGGGCGCGGGGCCGAGGTCCAGCGTGCGCCGGCACGGAAATATTCCTTGAACAGCGACCGGTAGGCGTCGCCCTCGAAATAGCGCGAGCGCCAGCACATCGGGCTCTCGATGATCTCGTCGCCGATGACGAGGTACGGGTCGCGCGGGCAGGCGACGCAGAAACCGCGGGACGACCAGCGCGGCGCCTTGTACTTGCGCGAGAAGTCCACGGTGTCGGGACGGCGGACCTTGACGCCCTCGCCGGCCAGGATGGTGATGAAGTTGTCGAGCTCGGCCTGGGCGAGCTTCTTCATGAACCTCGGATACTTCCAGCCGCTGGCGAAGCGGTAGAAGGGCTGTGCCGCCCGCGGCAGGTTGAAGATCACCGTCAGGTGGTGGGTCGGGATGGTGGCGCCGTCGAGGGAGCCGACGATCACCTCCTCCAGCGGATCCCACTCGTTCCAGGCCATGACGGGCGATCGGGGAGCCGGCACGCCCGAAGCCATCCCGCCCGAGGGGGCGCGGGCATGCGTGTCGTCGGTCACGGCCTCGGAGGCCGTGACCGGTGATTCGCGCTCCATGACGTGTGCCCCTTCTGCGACGTGCCGCGGTCTTCTGCGTAGGCGCCTCGGCCCCGCACCGCTTTGGCCCTCGGTGTGTCAAACGGGTGATAGACACCGCTAATCCGTGCTGCAACGTGACAGCAACGTTCCCGGTCGGACGGACCTATTTCTGCCGCGACCGTGACCGATTTCCCGCATCAAGCGACTCGCGAGCTTGAAAGACGATAATGAAGCGCCTGACGACCTTGGCCTCGATCGCCGGTCTCTGCACGGTTGTCGGCCTGTTCATGTCCTCCGGGCTTGAGGATGTGTCGGCCGCCGTCGTGAGTGCCGGCTGGGGCGCCGCTCTGGTGGTGGTGGCCCGCATCGCGGCCGTCGCCTGGGCGGGACTCGGCTGGTACGTCGTGTTCCCGTCCGGTGCGGCCAAGCTCGCCGACTGCGTCTCGCTCCGGTTCGTGCGCGAGGGGATCAACACGCTGCTGCCGGTGGCCACCGTGGGCGGCGACTTCGTCGGCGCGCGCCTGATGGCCAAGCGCGGCGTTCCGGGCGCGCTGGCGGGCGCCAGCATGTTCGTGGATCTGATGACGCAGGCGCTGACGCAGCTCCTGTTCACCATCGCCGGCCTGGGCCTCCTGGTCCTGATCGTCGGCGACGGGCCCATCGCCCGCACCGTCGCGGGCGGGCTGGCCGTGGCGGTGCCCGCCCTCGGGGCCTTCTACCTGATCCAGCGTCGGGCCGGGCACCGGATCATCCAGGGATTGCTGAGCCGCTTCGCGTCGGGCCGCGAGTGGCGGGCGTTCGGCGCCATCGACCAGCTCTACGACAGCCTGCGCCGGATGTACGGCAACCACGGCCGCTTCGCCTCGGCGGTGGGGGTCCACTTCCTGGGCTGGGTGATCGGGACGCTGGAGGTCTATGTCTGCCTGCATTTCATGGGCTACCCGGTCGACTTCGCGCAGGCCCTGGTGATCGAGAGCCTCGCCCAGGCGGTGCGCGGCGCGGCCTTCGCGGTGCCCGGTGCCCTCGGCGCCCAGGAGGGCGGCCTTATCGCCCTCTGCGGCCTGTTCGACATCCCCGCGGAGGCGGCGCTCGCCCTATCGCTGGTCAAGCGTTTCGCCGACCTCGGCGTGGGGATTCCGAGCCTCTTGCTCTGGCACCGGATCGAGGCCCGGCTCCGGCTCGAGGCGCCGGCGGACGAGGAGCAGGAGCCGGAGCCCGGCGTCGGCCGCAGCGCCAAGATGGTGCCGCAGCCCGCGACGCTCGGGCCGTTCTACAGCTACGCCCCGCCCCGCATGGGTGCGCGGCTCGGCGACGGCGAGGAGTTCAAGAAGTGCGCCTGACCCGTCGGCTCGCGGCCGCCGCCCTGCTGGCCGCCCCCCTGCTGGTCCCGGCCTCGGCCCGGGCCGCGGACGATCCCGCCGTGCAGACCGTGCGCGACCTCTACGCTGCGTTCTCCGCCGCGCTGAAGGACGGCCCGGGCTCCCTGCCCGCGCGGGTCGAGGCGGTGGGGCCGGCGATCGAGAAGGCCTTCGACTTCCCGGCCATGGCCCGCGTCGCGGTCGGCCCGAAATGGTCGAGCTTCACCCCGGAGCAGCAGGCGGCGGTCACCGACGCGTTCAAGCGCAGCCTGACCGTCACCTACGCCAATCGTCTGGCCCGGGCCGCGGGCGGCAAGTTCGACGTGACCCCGAAGGTGGAGGAGCGCGGCAGCCAGCGGGTGGTGCCGACCCGCGTCACCGCCGCCGACGGCGACGATTCGGAGGTCGATTTCGTCGTCAACGCCGAAAGCCGCATCCAGGACGTCCTGCTCAACGGCGACGTGAGCGAGATCGCCGCCCAGCGCAACGCGCTCTCCGCTCCTCTGAAGTCCGGCGGAGCCGACGGTGTCGTGAAGTTCCTCCGCCAGCGCGCCGACGGCATGCTCGCCGCCAAGCCGACGCCGTGAACTGCGCCGCCGCGGGTGCGGCCCTGAACCGGCCGCGCGCGGCCATTGCCGCCTGAGGCGGCCGGACGATCGCACGGACCCGACCGGATGGACCTCACCTCGCTGGCGCTGCACGTCGTGTCGTGGCTCTCGCTCCTCTGCCTGATCCTGGCGGCGGCGGGCTGCCTCTACGCGCTCGCGGCCGCCTATTTCGCCGGTCGCTATGCTGCGCGCCCCGTCCCGGCGCTCGCGCCTGCAGCGCCCCGGCCCTCGGTGACGGTGCTCAAGCCGCTCTGCGGCCTCGAGCCGAACCTCTACGAGAATCTCGAGACCGTGCTGCGCCAGGCCTATGCCGGCGAAGTCCAGGTGGTGTTCGGCGTCCAGAAGGCCGCCGACCCGGCCATCGGCGTGGTGGATCGGCTGAAGCAGGCCTATCCCGAGGCCCGCATCGACCTCGTGATCGACGGGCGCCAGCACGGCTCGAACCGCAAGGTCTCGAACCTGATCAACATGGCCGAGCTGATCGCCCACGACGTGGTGGTGCTGGCCGACAGCGACATGGTGGTCGGCTCCGACTACCTGGAGCGACTTGTGGCCGAGCTGTCGCAGGAGGGAGTCTCCGGCGTCACCTGCCTGTATCACGGCGTGCCGGCCTACCGGGGCCTCTACGACCAGCTCTCGACGCTCGCCATCGACACGCAGTTCCTGCCGAACGTGGTGATGGGCCTGTGCCTCGGTCTGGCCAAGCCCTGCTTCGGCTCGACGGTCGCCTTCACCCGGGCAAGTCTCGATGCGGTGGGCGGCTTCCGCAGCTTCCGCAACGACCTCGCCGACGACTACGCCATCGGAGCGGCCCTGCGCGGCCTCGGCGGCCGGATTGTGATCCCGAGCTTCACCATCGGCCATACCAGCATCGACACCGAATTCTCCGGCCTGTGGCGGCACGAGCTGCGCTGGAACCGCACCATTCGCACCGTCGATCCGGCCGGCTATGCCGGCTCCGTCGTAACCCACGCCTTCCCTCTGGCCCTGGTCGGTGCGCTGTTGCCCGGCGCCGGGACGGGCGCGCTCGCGGTGGCCGCCGTGGCGCTGGCTGGTCGGATCGTCCTCTGCCGGCAGCTGGAGCGAGCCTTCGGCCTCGCCCCGCACCCCTACGGACTGTTGCCGATCCGCGACATCCTCTCCTTCCTGAACTTCTCCTGGGCCTTCGTGTCGGGGTCGGTGACATGGAAAGGTCACGATTATCACGTGGTTGCGGACGGTACCCTGATCCCGGACGCCGACCTCGGCCGCGATGCCGGCGCACCCACCCGCTGATTCCGGCTTCCGCTCCCTCCGCCCTCCCCCCGGCATTGCCCTGAGGCCTTGAACCCCATGCGCACGCTCTTTCTCCAGGCTCCCACCTTCGACGGTTTCGACGGCGGTGCCGGCTCTCGCTACCAGGCCAAGCGCGAGATCAAGTCGTTCTGGTATCCGACCTGGCTGGCCCAGCCGGCCGCCCTGGTGCCGAACTCGAAGTTGATCGACGCGCCGCCGCACAACATCAAGCTCCCCGAGATCGTGGCCCAGGCCAAGGATTTCGACCTCGTCGTGCTTCACACCTCGGTGCCGTCGTTCAAGTCCGACGTGAAGACCATCGAGGCGCTCAAGGCCGCGAATCCGAAGCTCATCGCCGGCCTGATCGGTGCCAAGGTCGCGGTCGACGCCGCCGGCGCGATGGCCCAGGCCCCGGTGGTCGATTTCTGCGCGCGCAACGAGTTCGACTTCACCGTCAAGGAAGTCGCCGACGGCGTCCCGATGTCCCAGATCAAAGGCCTGTCCTATCGCGATGCGAACGGCGTCGTGGTCCATAACGAGGACCGCGAGATCATGACGGACATGGACCAGCTGCCCTTCGTGACCAGCGTCTACAAGCGCGACCTGGAGATGGAGAAGTATTTCATCGGCTACCTGAAGCACCCCTACATCTCGTTCTACTCAGGGAGGGGCTGCAAGAGCCGCTGCACCTTCTGCCTGTGGCCGCAGACGGTCGGCGGCCACACCTACCGCACCCGCTCGGTCGCCCACGTGATCGAGGAGATCAAGTACTGCCTGAAGGAGTTCCCCCAGACCAAGGAGTTCTTCTTCGACGACGATACGTTCACCGATAACCTCCCGCGTGCGGAAGAAATCGCCCGCGAGCTCGGCAAGCTCGGCGTGACCTGGTCGTGCAACGCCAAGGCGAACGTGCCCCGCGAGACCCTGAAGGTGCTCAAGGAGAACGGCCTGCGCCTGCTGCTGGTCGGCTACGAGTCCGGCAACCAAGCGATCCTGCACAACATCAAGAAGGGCATGCGCGTCGAGGTCGCCGAGAAGTTCACCAAGGATTGCCACGAGCTCGGCATCGCCATCCACGGGACCTTCATCCTCGGCCTGCCCGGCGAGACCAAGGAGACGATCCAGGAGACGATCGCCTTCGCCAAGCGGATCAACCCGCACACGATCCAGGTCTCGCTGGCGGCACCCTACCCGGGCACCTTCCTCTACAAGCAGGCGGTGGAGAACGGCTGGCTCGACATCGAGAACGCCGAGCTCGTCGACGAGAACGGCGTGCAGGTCGCGCCGCTGCACTACCCGCACCTGTCGCACACCGAGATCTTCACCTCGGTGGAGGAGTTCTACAAGAAGTTCTACTTCCGGGCGCCGAAGATCGCCTCGATCGTCAGCGAGATGGTGCGCTCCCCCGACATGATGAAGCGGCGCCTGCGCGAGGGCGTCGAGTTCTACCGCTTCCTCAAGGAGCGCCAGGGCACTGCCAAGGCGGCGTAAAGCAAAGGGGTCCGGGGCCTGCGGCCCCGGCGGGGAGCGCGGGGCTTAAGCCCCGCTCCTTTCCCAGGGCTCCGCCCTGGGCCTACGAGAGGGCTCGCCCTCTCGACACCCGTTACGAGGTGATCGTGAAGCGACTCGTCGTCACGGCCGATGATTTCGGGCTGAGCCTCGAAGTCAACGAGGCCGTCGAGCAGGCCCACCGCGAGGGGATCCTGGCCGCGGCGAGCCTGATGGTCGCGGCGCCCGCCGCAGCCGACGCCGTCGCCCGGGCCCGGCGGATGCCCTCCCTGCGGGTCGGCCTCCACCTCGTTTTGGTCGAGGCCTGGCCGACCCTGCCGGCCGCGCAGCTGCCGGACCTGACGGATGCCGCCGGCCTGATGCGCGCCGACATGGCCCGCCTTGGCCTCGACCTCGCCAAGAAGCCCGCGGCCCGGCGCCAGCTCGCCGCCGAGATCGCGGCGCAGTTCGAGGCCTACCGGGCGACCGGCCTGCCCCTGGATCACGTCAACGCCCACAAGCACTTCCACGTCCACCCGCTGATCGCGGGCGCCGTTCTGCGCATCGGGCGCGGCTACGGCATGCGGGCGATCCGCGTTCCCCGCGAGCCGCGGGAGATCCTCCGCCGGGCCGAACCCGGCGCGCGTCCGCGACCGGCCCTCGACATCGCCCCCTGGGCGGCGCTGCTCGCCGTGCGCGCCCGGCAGGCGGGCCTCCTGATCCCTGACCGGACCCTCGGGCTTGCCTGGTCGGGTGCCATGACATCCACCCGGGTGGCGGCGCTGCTGGCGCAGCTCCCGGACGGCCTGACCGAACTCTACACCCATCCGGCCACGGCCGGCGGCTTCCCCGGCGAGGCGCCGGGCTATCTCTACGCCGCCGAGCGCGACGCGCTGGTCGCCCCCGCCTCCCGGGCGGCCGCCGACGCGTCGGGCGCGCTCAGGGGCGGGTTCTCGGATTTCTTGCGCTAGGCCGCCCGCGGCCTCGGTTCCTCGAAGCGAGGCGCGAGAGGATGGGTGTGCAAGGCACGGTCGACCGTGACGAGGCGCCGATCCTCGACGAGGCACTGCACCAGCAGCATCCTGTCGAACGGGTCGCGTGTCGGCGGCATCGGATCGACGGCATGTGACGCCGTGATCGGCCGCATCGCGATCCCCCAGAGGCTGGCGACTCTGACCTCCCAGGATGGCGGTTGGATCCAGCCACGGCAATTGACGGCCTAAATTGCCTGACTAAAGTCAGCTATTATGATGCCCGATTCCATCGCCCGATTCCGTCGCTTCGCCCGTGCCGTCACCGCGGAGATCGGCGCCCTCGACAGCTCGTTCCTGGGCCGGGGCCGGCCCCTTGGCGCCGCCCGTGTGGTGAACGCGATCGGCGCGGGGCGAGCCGACGTGGCCGAGATTCGCGCCTATCTCGGCCTCGATTCCGGCCTGATGAGCCGCCTGCTCCGGAGCCTCGAAGAGGAAGGCTTGGTCGCCACCGAGCCGCATCCCGAGGACGCCCGTCGCCGGGTCGTGCGCCTGACAGATGCGGGACAGCGGGAGTTCCTGGCCTATGAGGATATCTCCGACGCGCGCGCCTCGACGTTGCTGGCTCGTTCGCCTCGTGCGGACGCGTTGCTGCGCGCGATGGATCTAGTCGCCCTGACGCTCGGCCGCGACCGGATCGCGATCGAGGAGGCCGACCCCCGGGGCGAGACCGCCCGCGCGTGCCTGGAGGCGTACTATGCCGAACTCGCGCGCCGGCTGGAGAGCGGGTTCGACGTCAAACGGTCTCGCGATCCGGAGGCGCGGGCGATGGTCCGGCCGCGCGGCACGTTCCTGCTCGCGGTGGCGGACGGCCTGCCGGTCGGATGTGTCGGCCTGAAGGGCAGCGGCGGCCCGATCGCCGAGGTCAAGCGGCTATGGATCGACCCCGCCGCCCGAGGCTTTGGCCTCGCCCGACGCCTGATGCAGGCCGTCGAGGCCGTCGCCCGGGACCTTTCGGTGGCAGTGCTGCGCCTCGACACCAGCAGCGCCCTGCCCGAGGCCCTGGCGCTCTACCGCACCTCGGGCTGGGTCGAGGTCGCGCGCTTCAACGACGACCCCTACCCCGACCACTTTTTCGAGAAGGCGCTCTGACCGGCCGGGGCCGGCCGCCTACTTGGCCGGCACCGGCTCCTGCAGGACGGTGGTCTTCCGCAGCGCGGCACCCGCGGCCTTCTCACCTTCCGGACGGTCCTCGTCGGGCCGCGAGGGCGGCTCGCCGAGCGTCGCCGGCACCACGAAGAAGGCGGCGATCAGCGTGAAGAACAGGGAGAGCGCGAGCAGCTTGCCCATGCTCGCCGTGCCGGGATGGCTCGACAGGACCAGCGAGCCGAAGGCACTCCCCGTGGTGAGCGCCGAGAAGAAGATCGCCCTGGTGAGGCTGGAGGCCAGCATGTCGGTCACCCCCGCCCGCCACGCGATCACGTAGTAGATGTGGAACGCGACGCCGACCGCGAGCATCAGCGGCAGCGCGATGATGTTGGCGAAGTTCAGCGGCATGCCGACGACGCGCAGGGCCATCAGGGTCCACAGGGTCGCGATCACCAGCGGGCCGAGCGTCATCGCCACGTCCCAGGGCTTGCGCAGGGCCACCGACAGGATGACGAAGATCAGCACGAAGGCCGTCACCGCCGCCTGCACGAAGGCGCCCAGGATCGTGTAGGTCGACTGCGTCGTGGCCACGGGGGCGCCGGTGGCGTGGGGCGCGACCTTCAGCACCTCGTCCGAGAAGGTGCGCAGCACCTCGTCGTCGTTGGAATCACCCTTGGGATGGACCTCGATGCGGGCGCGCCCGTCCGCCGCGACCCAATCCGCCTTGAGCTGCGGCGGCAGGTTGTCCAGCGTGATCTTCTCCGGGTGGAGCAGGTCGCGCAGGCGCGCCAGCAGCGGGACGAGATCCTTGGTCAGGGCGACCGAGGCCGCCTCGCGCTGCTGCACCGGGCCGACAGCGAGCGTGTCGAGGGTGCCGGCCAGCTGCTTGGCCGTCCGGGCTCCGGTCACATCGCCCTTGGCATCGCCCGCGACGCCGTTCAGGGCCGTGGCGGCATCCTTGAGCGCCTTGACGTTCTCGGCATCCGTCGGCGGCGGTGGCTTGCGCCCAGGATTGAGCACCGGATCGAGGAGCTGGGCCGTGTCGGCGATCGCCGCGAGCTTCTTGTCCTGGTCCCGCGGCACGAACGTGTCGATGCTGTTGACCGAGGAGGTGACCGGCAGTGCCTCCAGCGTCTTCGACAGGGCCGGCACCGCTTCGACGCTGGGGGCCAGCACGTCGATGAGGTTCGGGCTGGTCTCGGGGTTCTTGATCAGGTCCAGATAGGTGGCGATCGACTGCGTCTTCGCGCTGCGCAGGTGCATCGGGTTGGAGTCGAACGGCAGGTTCCAGAGCAGCGGTGCCCCGGCCAGGGTCACGAGGCCGACGGCGATCAGGATCGGCTTGCGGTGGCGGATGATCCACGGGTCGACGCCCACGAGCCATTCGGTCTGCACCGCCGCCTTCTCGCCCTTCGGCTTGAACACCGCGATCAGAGCGGGCAGCAGCGTCAGCGCGAACAGGAACGCCACGACCATGCCGACGCCGGCGATCAGCCCCAGCTCCGACACGCCCCGGAAGGCGGTGGGCAGGAAAGCGAAGAAGCCGGCCACCAGGGACACGGCTGCCAGCGTCAGCGACCAGCCGACCCCGCGGGCCGCGGCCCGGATCGCGCTCTGAAGGGTCGGCTGCTCGTAGCGGTCGGCCCGGTAGCGCACCGAGAACTGGATGCCGAAATCGATGCCGAGCCCGACGAACAGGGCCGCGAAGGCTACTGAGATCGGATTCAGCTCCTTGACCATGACGAGGCCGAGGGCCGCCGTGACGACCAAGCCGGCGAAGGTGGTTATCAGCACCGCACCGACCAGCTTGCCCGAACGCAGGGCCAGCCACAGGAACAGCACGATCGCGCCGACGATGATGCTGTTGTTGAGGCCGGCATCCTCCGAGAGGGTCGCGAATTCCTCGTCCGCTACCGCTACCGTGCCGGTCAGCCGCATGCGTAGGCCGTGATCCCCGTCGATCTTGAGATCCTGTGCGACGTTGCGGATCAGCTTGGTCGCCTGGTAGCCGGGCTCCAGGGCGTTGAAGTCGAGCACCGGCTGGATGATCACGAACTTCATCTTGTCGGTGACGCTGCTCTGGCCGTTGGCCAGCAGCTCCTGCCACGACATCCGCGCCGGCCGACCGGCCAGCACCTTCTGCAGGGTGGCGTCGATCTGCCCCATGGGCTTGTCGAGGTCTTCGAGCTTGGCCTCGCCGGACTTCACGCCGCGCGCGCCCAGCGACAGCACCCGCATCACGCCGCGCAGGGACGGATCGGCGGCCAGCGGCCCGAGCAGGCCCTGCTGCTGCGTCAGCTCCTCAAGCGTCTTGTCGAGCTGGGCCTGGGGCATCAGCAGCAGGCCGTTCTTGTCGAAGAACGGGCCTCCATCGGGCCTGTAGACGGTCTCGATGAGGTTCTTGTGGGCGGTGAGCGCCTTGGCGAGGCCTGCGGCCGCCTCTTCGGTCTCCTCGGGGGTCTCGCCGTTGATCACCGCCACGATGGTGTTGCCGCGCTGCGGGAACGCCTGCTCGAAATTGATCTCGTCCTGGCGCCAGGGCTCCTTCGGGTCGATCAGCCGCTCGACATCGGTGTTGATGCGGAACAGGTGCGCCGCGACTCCGAGGCTTGCGACCGTGACGAACGCCATGACGGCGATCACGATCCACCGATACCGCACCGAGAACGTGACGAGACCTTCGATCACGAGCACCCTGCCTGTTCGCCCCGACCGCGCCCCATGCGCGACCGGCTCTTCCCATTCGTCCCGGCCGGATCCGCGCTACCGGTTCCGCCAAGCCACCGACGGGACGACCCATTCGCCGTCCGCCTCGCGATCCACGCGGAGGCGCTTCGGATTCGCGGAACGACGCGCTGCCCGATCCGGCCGTGCCACGTGCGAGAGCACGTCGGCCGAGCCCGGTGCCGGAGACTGCGCAGCCGCCCGCCGCGGGCCACGCCTTGCATCGCGGCCACACGGCTCAGTAAAGAGGGCGGTCATAGATTGCAACGCAGCGGCCCCGGCGCGGCGCGTGCATCGGGAGATGTGCGATAGCGCACTACGACACGGGACCTGTGGCCGCGATCTTGAGACTCTGGTCGCATTGCCGACGCAATGCACGTGCTGTCCTCAATGGCCGGGCTCTCCCGTGCGCGGCTCCTGCGTTTGCAGTCCATGTGGCGCGCTTGCGTCAGGAGCAGAAGAACACGTCATGACCTCGCCGAAACGGGGCCGTTTCAGATGAGTTCCAAGCTAGATAGCTGGAAATCGAGCTTTTTTCGCGCTAAGCACCCCGACGCCCCGGGGCCTACGAAGTAAGGAGCCGCAATCTTGGGTATCCCCCTCCGGTACGTCGCGAAGATCGGCGGCTACATCCTCAAGCAGCACCTCACGGGTCGCAAGCGCTACCCGCTGGTGATGATGATGGAGCCGCTGTTCCGATGCAATCTTGCCTGCGCCGGCTGTGGCAAGATCGATTACCCGGACGAGATCCTCAACAAGCGGCTCCCGGTCGCCGACGCGCTCGAATCCGTCCGTGAGTGCGGCGCACCGGTGGTTGTGATCGCCGGCGGCGAGCCGCTGCTGCACAAGGATCTGCCGCAGATCGTCGAAGGCATCATCGCGCAGAAGAAATTCGCGATCGTCTGCACCAACGCGCTGCTGCTCGAGAAGAAGATCAAGGAGTACAAGCCGAGCCCGTACTTCACCTGGTCGATCCACCTCGACGGCGACAAGGAGATGCACGACCAGTCGGTTTGCCAGCGCGGCGTCTACGACAAGGCGGTCTCGGCCATCGCCAAGGCCAAGGAGATGGGCTTCCGGGTCACCATCAACTGCACGTTCTTCAACAACTCCAGCCCTGAGAAGATCGCCGATTTCTTCGACAGCGTGACCCGGATGGGCATCGACGGCATCACCGTCTCCCCCGGCTACGCCTACGAGCGTGCGCCCGACCAGAAGCACTTCCTGAACCGCAAGGCGACCAAGGAGCTGTTCCGCGGCGTGTTCCGCCACGGCAAGGAGAAGGGCCGCGAGAAGTGGACCTTCCAGCAGTCGGGCCTGTTCCTCGACTTCCTGGCCGGCAATCAGACCTATCACTGCACCCCGTGGGGCAACCCGACCCGCACCGTGTTCGGCTGGCAGAAGCCCTGCTACCTGCTCGGCGAGGGCTACGCGGCGACCTTCAAGGAACTGATGGAGGAGACCGACTGGGACGCCTACGGCACCGGCAACTACGAGAAATGCGCCGACTGCATGGTCCATTCGGGCTACGAGGCCTCCTCGGTGGTCGATTCGGTCCGCAAGCCCTGGAAGCCGCTGGTGCACGCGATCCGCGGCATCAAGACCGACGGCGCGATGGCGCCCGAGGTCAGCCTGGAGAACCAGCGCCCGGCCGAGTTCGTGTTCTCGCGCAACGTCGCCCAGAAGCTGTCCGAGATCAAAGCCGCCGGCGTCGACACCAAGCAGGAAGCCCGCAAGCGCACCGCCGCCTGATCCGGGCGCATCGGAGTCACGACCGGACCCGCGGCCTGAGGGCCGCGGGTTTTTTCACGTCTGGTACTTCGCGGACATGCCGAGAGCGAGGTCGATCTCTCCCGAGGCGGATGCTGATTCGGCGGCCGGCGGGCCTCCTCGCGAAAGCCGGGGAGCAGGCCGCGATGGGGCGTCGTTGGGGAGGCCCGGAAGGGCGAGCCGTTCGCTCTGCGCCCGTCCGCGAGGCTCGCTTCGAGGGGCGCGCGGCCGTTCCTGCAATGGCCGGCACCGGAACGTCCCAGAGGCATCTCGCCGGTTCGATCTCGGCGCGATGACTGAACTGACGCGGCCAAACCTGTCGCCGATGAGGCGTTACGGAGCGGGCCTACGTTCGGTGATGAACCCGACTGTGGGCTCTCGTTCGCATTCGGCGGAAACATGCTTGTGGCGGAGGGTCGGCTTCTCGATGAAGCGCCAGCTCAGCAGGCCCAATGTGGTGGCGACCGGCAACGTGATCGCCGTCACGGTAAAGGGCGAGATGTCGGAGATATTGAAAATCAGGAGGTTTTGGACCGGCCACGCATAAAGATAGAGCCCGTATGATGGGTCGATGCGGTCCATTCCTCGGCTGACGCAGTTGGCCGGGTACCCAATCGCGTACCAGAAGATCAAGAAGCCGCCGAGGATCACAAACGCCGGTTCTGCCAACAGGGGAACGAACAGGAGGGCAACGAGCGAGGTTGCCGCCAGGAGCGCGCCGCCGTGGGTGAAGGCGATGCGGTCGCGCCAGATATAAAAGGCCGCTCCCACGAAAAAAACGAAGATCAGGCGGGTGGCATCGGCCGGCTTGCCGAAGAGAGTGTATCCATAGTGCAGGTTCGGGAGATTTCCGCGGAGCGAGTAAATCGTGGCGAGACCGATCAGTATAAAAACATACGCCTTACGATTTGTGCGCGTCGCGACATAGCCGAATAGGATGATCAAGAGATAACAGCGAAATTGATAAGGAACCGTCCACAAGGATCCGTTAATTTTGGTGGAGTCTAGCCCGGAAATGCATTTGGCATCATGGATCTTTCGATAAATAAAAGATTTTTTACGGATTTGAAAAATGATATTCGTCTCAGATATCCCCCAGAACAAGGTACTATGATCAAGATATCAACAATGAAGGCGACGATGAACGCAAAATAAATCCGAAGCGGCCGTTTGGCCACGTAATCGACCGTCGAGCGGGAGTTTTGGAAACTTTTCGTAATGAGGTGGCCGCTGGCCAGGAAAAATCCGTCCACTGCGAAATGGCCAAATGAGCGCGTGCCGAAGATGCGCATCAGTATTTTACCAGAATTATTACCGTAAACCGCTTCCTCGGAGTGGGACACCACCACTAGAGACGCAAGCAGGAGTCGCAAAGATCCGAAGTGCTTTGCTCTGCTGCTCGGCATCGCTGCCCGCTCCTAAATATTTAAAATATAATTTTCAGAACTATATGAAATCGTAAACGCATACTATAACAAATCGCTTGAGACGAATCGATCTGAGAATAATGAAATTTAAACCATGCTGTTTTATGTTGCAATAGAGTGGTCATTCGCAGCGTTCCAACACCTGCCCAGGGCGTGGATCGTCAGTTTTGGAAGCTGCCAGAGCCAAATGTCCGGATAGCTGTAGCTACTGAGCGGTTTGAGTATCTTCCAACCAGACAGGTCGGCTCGGACCGCTTCGGGAGGCAGCAAAGACCGTCCCGGACAGATCTTCGCAATCCGGCCGTGTCTCTTGTCCTTGACCTCAACACGACCCTCGAAATCGCCGCCGGGTGAACAACCAGGGCAGGACGCAGGCGGCCGACAGGGCGATCGACACCGCATAGGCCGAGATCATGCCGACATGCCCGAGCATGAGGTGGACGCACACGTAGAAGGCCAGCACACCGAACGAACCCTGGGCGCTTCCGCGCATGACGTCGAGCGAAGCTCCGACGCCGTCCTGGACGCGGGCGAAGGCCATGAGCGGCCAGGATATGATCGGGATCGGCCCCAGGACGCCGCTCAGGCCCGAGCCGAGATAGGGGGCGAGCGTGGAGACCAGCAGGACCAGCGCGGTCGCCGCCGCCAGGCGCGCCGGCATGTCCCAGCGCGGCGGTCCCGGTCGGTCGACCGTCGCATCAGGCTTGCCGGCCGGCGGGCAGAGCGCGACGACCAGCGCCATGGCCGGAAGGTCGATCGCTGCCGCGAGCCACGGCCCGGGCCGGACGAGTCCATGCAGCAGCACGCCGCCCAGGACGAAGGCCGACAGGGCCGCGCAGAGGGCCGGGATGGCGCGCATCCGCGCAGCGCAGAGGGCGTAGGCGAGGTAACAGAACGTCACCGCCCCCAAGCCCTCCACCGAGCCGACGGCGGCGTCGGCGGCGAAGCGCTCGCCCTGCTCGGCGGCGAGGTAGATCGAGATCGGCGCCGAGGTAAGCGGCAGGCCCGAGAGCAGGCCGCCGACGAGGCTGCCCCAGCGGCGCGCCGCCGCCGAGACGGCCCACATCAGCGTCGGTGTTACGGCGATCTTGGCCGCGATCAGGCTCATGGTCCGTGACCCGGCTCAGGCCGCGTCGGGCGGCCCCCCCTCCTCCGGCCCGGCGGGGGCGTGCAGCATGTCCTCCAACTCGTCCACGAGCCGGTCGACCTGATCCTCGGTGGCGAGCACCTTCAGGACCTCGCCGGACTCGGTCTCGACCGCCAGCTCGATATGCGGCCCGACCCGGGCCGTCAGGACCCGGGCCAGGATCTTGATGGCGCTCATGCGAATGCGTCCTCCGTGGCGATGAGGCCGGCGGCCACCGCCGGCCCGCAGGTCGAGATCCAGTCGCGCTGTCCGGCGATCCGGCCGTCCAGCAGGGTAACGAGCCGGATGGCGTCGCGTCCGAGCCGTTCGGCCATGCGGAGGCCCAGGAAGGCGCCCGCCCCGCAGACGACTAGGGGCGCGCCTGCCGGGAGGTCTGGCCGCGTGAGTAGGATGGCGGCCGCATCGTGCAGCAGCCGCAGCTGCGCCTCGGCGAAGTGGCCCGCCAGCGCCGCCCAGGCCGCCGGGGCGGCTTCCGCCCGGTCGCGCCCGACGATGCGGGCGAGCCGGGTCTCGCTCTCGGAGACCGACTTGCCCTTGCGGTCGCCGCTCGCCTGCTGGTCGGCTCCTTCGGGGAGGAGGCCCAGGATCCGGTACACGTCCGCCATGTGCGCGAAGGTCTCGGTCATGAGGCGGGTGCGGCGGCCGGCGAAGGGCGCGTGGTCCGATAGCGCGACCACGGGCGTGCGCACGACTCCGGTATAGACGAGTTCTCCCGTCTCCAGGCGCTCGGCGTCGCTGTATCCGGTGGCGGCCGGGCGGCCGCGGACGATCGGGATCAGGTCGGCGGTGGTCGATCCGATATCGACCAGGAGCGCGTCCGGGGCGTGCTGCCCGGTGACCGCCGCGGTGGCGTGCCAGTTGGCCGAGGCCACGTCGGCGAACACGCCCGCGGCCGCCTCCGGGGCGACGAGGCCCGAGCGTCCGGCATAGATGCGCACCCGGCCCTGCAGGTGCCGCCCTGCCCAGCCGGAGAGTGTCGCCACGCCTTCGCGCCGGTCGGCGAAGCAATCCGTCAGCTCGCCCGTCATGGTCACGGCGTGCCGCGCCTCGCCGCGCGCCCAGTCGGGGAGCGCCGCCAAGGATCCGTCGAGCGCCGCGACGCCCTGCCAGAGCGGGCACGGGACCTGGGCCGCCGCGACGACCCGGCCGTCCTCGACCAGGGCGGCCTTGACGTGGACCCCGCCGAGGTCCCACCCGATCTGCTTTGGGACTGGCATGCGCATATGACCGCGACGAGCGCCTCAACGGACCACAGGATCGGGCGCCCCGGCTTCGCCGTGATCCCGGTGCTCGACCTGCGCGGCGGCCGCGTTGTGCGGGCGCGTCGGGGCGAGCGCTCCTCCTATGCCCCGATCGAGACGTCCTTGGCAAAGGGCTGCGCGCCCGCCGCGGTGGCGCGGGGGCTCCTCGAGGCCTGGCCCGCCGCGACCCTCTACATCGCCGATCTCGACGCGATCATGGACGGGTCCGCGCCGGATCTCGGAGCCCTCGAGGCGGTCGCGAGGGCCTGCCCGGGCATCGGCCTGTGGGTCGATGCCGGCTTCGCCGAGCCGGGGGGCGTGGAGGCGTTCCTCGCCACCGGCCTCGGACGTCCGGTGATCGGCAGCGAGAGCCAGTCGGATACGAGCCTCCTGGCGCGACTCGGCGACCGGGCCGTGCTCTCCCTCGACACGCGCGGCGCGGAGCGGCTCGGCCCGGCGGCGCTTCACGACGACCCGTCGCTCTGGCCGCCGGAGGTGATCGCGATGACTCTGGCCCGGGTCGGGGCCGGCGCTGGGCCGGACCTCGCCGCCCTCCAGGCCCTCCGGGCGCCGGGCCGTCGCGTCTACGCGGCCGGCGGCGTGCGCGGCCCGGACGACCTGCGCGCGTTGCGCGCGGCGGGGATCGCCGGGGCGCTGGTCGCCTCCGCGCTCCACGACGGCACCCTGCGCCGCACCGAGGCCGGCGACCTGGCCTGACGCTTCCGGGCGGCCGCCGAGACTGCTAGACCGACGCGCGAATCGGTCTCCATACAGAGCTTCAGACGATGGAAAAGTTCACGACGCTGGAGGGCGTTGCGGCGCCCATGCGGATTATCAACGTCGATACCGACCGGATCATCCCGAAACAGTACCTGAAGACGATCAAGCGCACCGGGCTCGGGAAGGGCCTGTTCGCCGAGATGCGCTACAAGGACGACGGCTCCGAGAACCCGGATTTCGTGCTCAACAAGCCTGCCTACCGCAACGCGAAGATCCTGGTCTGCGGCGACAATTTCGGTTGTGGTTCCTCCAGGGAGCACGCTCCCTGGGCGCTCGCCGATTTCGGCATCCGCTGTGTCATCTCCACGAGCTTCGCCGACATCTTCTTCAACAATTGTGCGAAGAACGGCATCCTGGCGATCACGGTTTCTCCGGAGGATCTGGAGAAGTTATTCGAAGATGCCGAGCGGGGCTCGAACGCGACGCTGTCGATCGACCTCGAAGCCCAGACCATCAAGGGGCCGGACGGCGGCACCCTGCAGTTCGAGATCGACGCCGGCCGCAAGCACACCCTGCTGAACGGCCTCGACGAGATCGGCCTGACTCTGCAGCGCGGCGCCGCGATCGACGCCTACGAGCAGAAGCTCGCCGCCCGGGACTGGGCCTGATCGGTCCGGGTCCCGCGCGGCGCTCCGCTCAGGCGGCCTTCACGTCCGCCAG
Organism: Methylobacterium sp. NEAU K; assembly: GCF_030700285.1. Taxonomy (GTDB): domain Bacteria; phylum Pseudomonadota; class Alphaproteobacteria; order Rhizobiales; family Beijerinckiaceae; genus Methylobacterium. The sequence goes on from NZ_JAUYZJ010000034.1 coordinate 43,906, forward strand.
GAAGGTGGCGACTGCGCGGCCGAGGTCGCTGGAATGCTGCGAGAGACCCCGCGCCGCGCCCAGGACCTGAGTCGCCGCCGATCCGGTCTCGCCGGCGGCCCGTTTGACGTCGACGATGTTACCGGTCACCCGTCCGGTGCCTGAGGCGGCCTCCTGCACGTTGCGGGCGATCTCCTGGGTGGCGGCGCCCTGTTGCTCCATCGAGGCCGCGATCGCGGTCGAGCTGGTCGCGATCTCGCCGACGATGCGGGCGATCGACTGGATCGCCGAGACCGCCTGGCCGGTCGCCGTCTGGATCTCGCCGATCTGCGCGCCGATCTCCTCGGTCGCGCGCGCGGTCTGCCCGGCCAAATCCTTGACCTCGCTGGCGACCACCGCGAAGCCGCGGCCCGCGTCGCCGGCGCGGGCCGCCTCGATCGTGGCGTTGAGCGCGAGCAGGTTGGTCTGTCCGGCGATCTGCGAGATCAGGGCGATCACGCTGCCGATCTTCTCGGCGCTCTCCGACAGCACCTGCACGGCGCTGTCGGTCTGGATCGCCTCGTCCGAGGCCGCACTCGCGGCCCGGGCCGCCCGGGTGACCTGCCCGTTGATCTCCCGGATCGAGATCGACAGTTCCTCGGTCGCCGAGGCGACTGTCTGCACGTTCGAGGAAGCCTGCTCGGCGGCGCTCGCCACCGTCAGCGCCTGCGCGTCGGTCTCCTCGGCGATGCTGGTCATCGACTGCGCCGTCGCCTCGAGTTCGGTGGCGGCGCCGGCCAGGGCCTGCACCAGGGCGGACACCTCGGTCTCGAAACGCGACACCACCGCTTCGAGGCAGGCGGTGCGGCGGGCCTTGGCCTGCGCCTCCTGCGCCGCAGCCGCGTCGCCCGCGCGCTTGTCGGTCAGCGCCCGCTTGAACACGTCGACCGCCGCCGCCATCCGCCCGATCTCGTCGCGCCGGCCGCGGCCCGGAATGGTCACATCGAGATTGTCGCGGGACAGTTCGCCCATCACATCGGTCATCGCGCGCGTCGGGACGGCGATGAGCCGGGTCAGCAGGAAGGCGCCGGCGAGCGCGCTTCCGAGAAGGGCCGCGAGGGCAACCAGCATCGTCAGGTAGGAGGTCGAGAAGGCCGCGGCCGCGTCCGCGTGACGGACATCCAGCAGCGCGCGCTCGGTCGATTCGATCTCCGCGACCTGGGTCCGGATCCCGTCCATGAGGGCCCTGCCGGCGCCGCTGGCCTCGCGTCCGCGGGCCTCCGCCTGACTGCCGGGCTGGCCCATCAGGGCGATCTCAGGCTCGGCGATCTCGGCCTTCCACCGCCCGGCCAGGGTCTCGATCCCGGCGATCCGGGCCAGCTGCGCCGGGTTGTCCGCCGTGAGCGTCCGCAGCCGCTGCACCGCCGCGTCGAAGGCCGTCGCGCCGCTCCGGTACGGCGCGAGGAACACCGCGTCGCCCGCCACCAGATAGCCCCGCAAGCCGGTCTCGCGGTCGACCATCGTACTGATCAGAGACGCGTTCACGTTCAGGACATCATAGGTTTGTTCGGACCAGCCGATCGAAGTCTGAATGAATGAAAGTTTCCGATAATTGACGATGCCGTTTACAAGAGAGATCACGATGAGAATCGCGAATGAAGCGATCAGCTTCTTCGCAATCGATAGATCGGATATGCGCATAGGTCGCGACCATTGCCTATTTAAATCATTGATTCATTCTGCAATCTGACGTTAAGAAATTAATTATTTGCTGTCAACGAACTTATCAATCTATCTTGATCGGCAGATTGCATTTGGCGCCGGGTTAGAATTAATATAAACGGATCGCATAAAGAATTATTTTCATTCATTAGAAGTATTTGCTGTTATTATCATGAAATATAACAGACAAAATGGATCGATTACGGAACTCGCGATGGCAACGCGGTCATGATAATTGATCCTACATTGCAACTGGCGGCTGCGGCTGGCGGCGCGGCGACGGCCCCTCCCGCGACGCGTTCGGGACGAAACCCCTGGGAACGGCCCTCGCCGGATCCGCAACCTGCGCGCGCCCGGTCGTTCCGGCCGCGTGGCCCCCCCCTCGCGGGTCGTCTAACCGGGCGTTAACCCTGTTGTTGCCTGATTCCGCCGCCATGACACGGACGACAGACGGGAACGCCAGGATGCGGATTCACTCCCTCGGATCGGGTGTCGCGCTCGCATGCGGGCTGCTCGCGAGCGTCGCGACCGTGCCGGCGCGCGCCGATTTCGACGGCTGCCTCGCCGGCATCCAGTCCCAGGCGGCCGGGGCCGGGGTCTCGGCGGATACCTTCCGGTCTGCCACGCGCGGCATCAGCTTCGATGACAAGGTGATCGAGCTGTCCCAGGCGCAGCCCGAGTTCAAGACGCCGATCTGGGACTACATGGCGGCACTCGTCGACGACGAGCGGGTCGAGGACGGGCGCGCGGCCATGCGGCAGAACGCGGCGGCGCTGGCCCAGGCCGAGGCGCGCTACGGCGTCGACCGCTACACCATCGCGGCGGTCTGGGGCGTCGAATCGAACTTCGGCAAGAACCTCGGCAAGATGCCGCTGGTGCAGTCCCTGGCGACCCTGGCCTGCTCGAACAACCGCCGCCGCGACTTCTTCCGCGGCGAGCTGATCGCCACCCTCCGGATCATCGAGCGCGGCGACATCGCGCCGGAGCGGCTCACCGGCTCCTGGGCGGGCGCCTTCGGGCAGACCCAGTTCATGCCGACCACCTATCACCGGCTCGCGGTCGACGGCGACGGCGACGGCCGGCGCGACGTGGTCGATTCGGTGGCCGACGCGGTGGGCTCCACGGCGAACTTCCTGCACGTGGCCAAGTGGCAGCACGGCCAGGTCTGGGGCTACGAGGTGACGCTGCCCCGCGGCTTCAGCGTGGCCGCCGCCGGGCGCAAGAACAAGAAGCCGATCGCCCATTGGGCCTCGCTCGGGGTGACCCGGGTGGACGGGCGCCCGCTCTCGGGCGAGGGCCCGGCCGGGATCATCGCGCCCGCCGGCATCGACGGGCCGGCCTTCCTGGTCACCAGGAACTTCGACGCGATCTATTCGTACAACGCGGCCGAGTCCTACGGGCTCGCCATCGCGGTGCTGTCAGACCGGCTGCGCGGCAAGGCAGGCGTACAGGCCGCGTGGCCGACCGACGATCCGCCCCTGTCCCGGGCCGAGCGGCGCGACCTTCAGACCCGCCTGGCCGCCCGCGGCTACGATGTCGGCGAGCCGGACGGCAAGGTCGGCCAGAAGACCCGCGACGCGATCAAGGACGTGGAGCGCAAGCTCGGCATGACCCCCACGGGCCGGCCCGGGGGCAAGATCCTGGAGGCCCTGCGGGGCGGATGACCCGGCGGCTGATCCCCTCCGGGTCGCCCTTCGAGCGGGACTACGGCTATTCCCGTGCGGTGGTGGACGGGGACACGGTCTACGTGTCCGGCACCACCGGCTACGACTACGTCACCATGGCGATGCCCGAGGGCGCGGCCGCGCAGGCCGAGGCGTGCTGGCGCACCATCGCGGCGGTCCTGGCAGAAGCCGGAACCGGCCTGCCCGGCCTCGTGCGGGCGACCTACTACGTCACCGATCGGGCGGATGCGGAGGCCGTGCTGGCGGTCTGCGGAACGGTGCTGGCCGACGTGCGGCCAGCCGCGACGCTCCTCGTGGTCGCGGGATTGCTGCGCCCCGAAATGCGGGTCGAGATCGAGGTGACCGCGCGGGTCCGGTAGGCGCGCCGCGAATCGCCGGAGCGGTCCCCGGCCCCGTCCGGGCCGCCCCGACCCGGCCATCGCGCGACCTCGGAATCGTTCCCCTGCCGGGCCGCATGCGGGCGCGACGACGCGTCCTCCGGCCGCCGAAGCGCGATGCGGCCTGGGCGTGCCCGTGCGTTCGGGGTGGGACCGGATCGGGGTGGGCGCCCGTGCCCGGCAGAGCCTGCCGTGGAAGACGGGATCGCCATCCCGAGCGCGCCGTTCGGCGACAGCGATCGCGGCAGGCGGTCGCGGCGATCCAGGAGATCGGCCGCACGGTCACGGACGTGAACGCGCTCGCCACGGGTGCGGCGCCCGCGATCGAGGAGCAGGGGCGAGACCACCGAAGAGATCGTCCGCAGTGTCCCGCAGAAGGCGGACGGTACGCGCACGGTGACGGCTACCATCGCCGACGTCTCCAGCGCCGCGGAGGAGGCCGGGGGCGCCGCGGAACGGGTGCCCGGCGCCTCGGTCGCGCAAGTCCGAGCAGCTCTCTGCCGAGATCAGGCGCTTCCTCGATCTGGGCCGGGCCGCCTGGGCCCGCGGCATGAAAAAACCGGCCCGGCTGAGCCGGACCGGTCGATGGCGCGTCGGGTGGCTCGGCCGCGGGCCGGAGCCGTCCCGGAGCTCACTCGGCGGCGGCGGGCGCCGCGGCCGGGACTTCCTTGGCCTTGTAGCGGTCGGTGCGCTCGACGATGCGGGCCGACTTCCCGCGGCGGTCGCGCAGGTAGTACAGCTTGGCCCGGCGCACCTTGCCGCGGCGGGCGACCTTGATCGAGTCGATCATCGGCGAGTGCACCGGGAAGACGCGCTCGACGCCCTCACCGTAGGAGATCTTGCGGACCGTGAAGCTCTCGTTGAGGCCGCCGCCCGAACGGGCGATGCAGACGCCCTCGTAGGCCTGGACACGGGTACGCTCGCCTTCCTTGACGCGGACGTTGACGATGAGCGTGTCGCCCGGCTCGAAATCGGGAATGGTCTTGGCGAGGCGCGCGACTTCCTCGCGCTCCAGCTGCTCGATGATGTTCATGGCATAGCTCCAGCCGTCGCGCCGTGGCGCCCCTCATGGGCGACCGACGCCAGGATTTCGGCGATCCTGTTGTGAGTTGGGCGGCTCTCTACAGGATCGTCGCCGGCTTGTCGATTGCCGATGCGCGCTGTCCCGTCAGGGGCGATCCGCCGCAGTCTCCCTGCCCGCCGCCACGGGCAGCACACAGGCGGACAGGAAGGCCGCGAGGTCGTCCGTGATGTGGTCGATATGCGGTTCGCGCACCGCCTCCTGCTCGAACGCCTCGCGGTAGGGATCGGCGATCTTGGGCACGACCAGAACGGTGGCCATGCCGAGATCGTGGGGCACCGTGAGGTTGCGGGCGATGTCCTCGAACAGGGCGGCGCGGGTCGGCTCGACCGCGTGCGCCAGAAGGAATCGCTCGTAGGTCGAGCGCTCGGGCTTCGGGATGAAATCGGCGGCGGCGATGTCGAACACGTCCTCGAAATGATCGAGGATGCCGAGCTTGGCGGCGACGTTCTCGGCGTGCCGGCGCGACCCGTTGGTCAGGATCAGCTTGCGCCCGGGCAGCCGCTCGATCGCGTCGCCGAGGTCCTTGTCGAGCTTGATCGTCGAGTGGTCGATGTCGTGGGCGAAGTCCAGGAAGTCGTGCGGGTCGACCCCCTCTTCCACCATCAGCGCCTTCAGGGTCGTGCCGTAACGGTGGTAGAAATACTTCTGCAGGGCGCGGGCCGAGATCGCGTCGAGGCCGTAGAGCCGCATCACGTAGAGGGTGATGCGCTCGTCCACCTGCGGCCAGACCTGCGCGTCGCTCGGATAGAGCGTGTTGTCGAGGTCGAACACCCAGGTGTCGACGTCGGCGAAGCCGCGGGCGGCGGGGGTGGTGAATTGGGCCTTCTCCGGATGGTGCACCGTGTCCCTTCGCGAATCCTGTGGGCCGGACGGCCGAGCTCGGACGTTTCGAGCCCGGGTGCCGCATCGGTCCGGGAGGACGACAATGCGCGGGCGGAGCGCGGGTTTCCCCGCCCGATTCGTCCATCGTCGTCCCCGATTGCGGCGCGCTCCGGGCGGGACCTCAGCCCCGCCGGATCAGGGTGCCGGCACCGTAATCGGTGAACAGCTCCAGGAGCACCGCGTGGTTGACCTTGCCGTCGAGGATGACGACCGCCTCCACGCCCCGCTCGATCGCGTACATGCAGGTCTCGATCTTGGGGATCATGCCGCCCGTGATGGTGCCGTCGGCGATCAGGCGCCGGCAATCCTCCACGGTCAGCTCGGGAATCAGCTTCTTGTCCTTGTCGAGCACGCCCGGGACGTCGGTGAGCAGCAACAGGCGCTTGGCCCGCAGCGCGCCGGCGATGGCCCCCGCAAAGGTGTCGGCGTTGACGTTGTAGGTCTGCCCGTCCGCCCCGTAGGCCACGGGGGCGAGGACCGGAATCAGCTCCGCCTTCAGCACTGCATCGAGGACGCCGCGCTCCACGTGATCCGGCTCGCCCACGAGGCCGAGGTCGACGGCCTGCTCGGTGCGGTTCTCGGGATCGATCACGGTCTTCATCGCCCGCTTGGCGCGGACCATGTTGCCGTCCTTGCCGCACAGGCCGATGGCCCGTCCGCCCTCGGCCGAGATCCAGCCGACGATCTGCTTGTTGATCGAGCCGGCCAGGACCATCTCGACCACCTCGACGGTGGCCTCGTCGGTCACCCGCAGGCCGCCCCGGAACTCGGACTGGATGCCGAGCCGGTCGAGCATCCGGCCGATCTGCGGGCCGCCGCCATGCACCACGATCGGCTTCAGGCCGGACTGCTCCAGGAGGACGATGTCCTCGGCGAAGTCTTCGGCCGCCGCCCGGTCGCCCATGGCGTGGCCGCCATACTTGATGACCACGATCTCCTGGTCGTAGCGCTGCATGTGGGGCAGCGCCTGGGCCAGCACCTCGGCGCGCACGTGCACGTTCGGCAATTCGGTCATCGCGGTCCTTCGCCGATCCTTTGGGTAGGGCTTCGCGGCGCTCGGCCTCGCCCGGCCGGCGGCCGCGCTTCTACAGGAAGCCGCCCGTGCTGCGAAGCCGCGAACGCGCAAGATTACGGGCTTGTGCGCGACAGGGCGGGGGGAGCCGCCGGCGGGGCGGCCAAGGCCGCGCTGTCAAAAAACAGTCGCGTTTCCGAGGTGTTGCATCCCCGTGACAGAAACGGGCGTGCTGAGCGGCCCGGGTTGCATCGCCGCCGGCACCGGATCATGCTGCATTGCAGCAAGCCGCGCGGCGGGCTGCCGGGAGGGCCGGATGCGGATTGCGATGATAGGGGCCGGCTATGTCGGCCTGGTTTCCGGGGCGTGCCTGGCGGATTTCGGCCACAGCGTTGTCTGCATCGACCGCGACCCGGACAAGATCGCGAGCCTGAACGCCGGCCGCATGCCGATCTACGAGCCCGGGCTGGACGCGCTGGTGTCCGAGAACGTCCGCCAGGGCCGGCTGGGCTTCGGCTCGAGCCTGCGGGAGGCGGTGGCGGGGGCCGACGCGGTTTTCATCGCGGTGGGCACGCCCTCGCGCCGGGGCGACGGCTTCGCCGACCTGAGCTTCGTGTTCGAGGCCGCCCGGGCGATCGCGGGAGCGCTGTCGGGCTTCACCGTGGTGGTGACCAAGTCGACGGTGCCGGTGGGCACCGGCGACGAGGTCGAGCGCATCATCCGCGAGGCCGCCCCCGGGGCGGATGTCGCCGTGGTCTCGAACCCGGAATTCCTGCGCGAGGGCGCGGCGATCGCCGACTTCAAGCGTCCCGACCGCATCGTGGTCGGCGCCGAGGATGCCCGGGCCGAGGCGGTGATGCGCGAGGTCTACCGGCCGCTCTACCTCAACGCCGCGCCGATCCTGGTGACGCGGCGTCGCACCGCGGAGCTGACCAAGTACGCCGCCAATGCGTTCCTGGCCGCCAAGATCACCTTCATCAACGAGATCGCGGATTTGTGCGAGGCGGTCGGTGCCGACGTGCAGCAGGTCGCCCGCGGCATCGGGCTCGACAACCGGATCGGCACCAAGTTCCTGCATGCGGGGCCGGGCTATGGCGGCTCGTGCTTCCCGAAGGATACCCTCGCCCTGGTCAAGACCGCTCAGGATGCCGGGGCGCCGCTGCGGCTGGTCGAGACCGTGGTGGCGGTCAACGACCAGCGCAAGCGCGCCATGGCCCGCAAGGTGATCAAGGCCTGCGGCGGCAGCGTCCGGGGCCGGACCGTCGCGCTGCTCGGCCTGACCTTCAAGCCCGACACCGACGACATGCGCGAGGCGCCCTCGCTGGCGATCGTGGCCGGCCTGCAGGATGCCGGCGCCACGGTGCGCGCCTATGATCCCGAGGGGATGGAGCAGGCGCGCGCGCTGATGCCGTCTGTGGAATACGCCGAGAACCCGTACGCCTGCGCCGAGGGCGCGGACGCGCTGGTGATCGTGACCGAGTGGAACGCCTTCCGGGCGCTCGATCTGGACCGGCTGCGCCAGGCCATGGCGCCATCCGGGGCCGCGCCCGTGCTGATCGACCTGCGCAACATCTA
>NZ_JAUYZJ010000035.1 GCF_030700285.1 Methylobacterium sp. NEAU K
TCGAGCCGGTGTTGTTGTTGCTGCTGGCGTCGAACGCGTAGCCGGCGTTGATACCGAAATAGGCGCCGGTCCAGGTGAACACCGGGACGGGGGTGAACACCGGCGGCGGCGCGGCGCGGCGCGGCAGGTCGGCGGCCGAGGCGGCGCCGGTCAGGAGCGCCGTGGCGGCGGTGGCGAGCAGAAGCTTCTTGATCATAGGGTCCTCAGTCTCCCGTTGTGCGGGATGTGTGCCGGGGGACAGGACGTGAGGACGGACCGCCGCGATAGTGCATCGCTGCAACAGCAGCCCCCAACGCCCCGGCCCCCCCCGCCAGGAAGGTGCGTTGGAGCACATCGCGAGATCGCGCCAAATGGGCTTCACGAACTATTAAGACAAGACAGTCGCGCAATAAGAATTATGTCCCGGAATACGAGTTCTGGCTGAGCAATAACCTGTCCGCAGCATCATGGGGGGCGTCCCGAGCCGGTGCGGTTGCGCCGAGAGCCGGTGACCGGAGTGGGTCGGCCGCTGCTGTAGGGCGCCGAATCAGGGGTTGGCGCGAGCCGTCGACCCGATGGCGGTCGCCGGCCCCTTTGAGGAGGTCGTGTCCGTCCGTCGGGAGACGGTGCGGGAGATCGTGGGCTGTGACGGGATCGCCGGCCGTGGTCCTGCGGGAGGGCGATACCTGTCTCTATGCGGCGGAGAACGCGATCGAGCCGCTCAGGCGGGTCCGCCGGTTCCCGCTCTAGGCCTGCATCTCGGGTTGGACGATGTTCACCGACGAGACCGTCGCGGTGCCGGATATCGAATTCGATCCCCGGGTGCCGGTCGAGGCCTATCGCACCACGTCGATGCGCAGCCTCGTGATGGTTCCGATCGGGTCCCCGAACCGGTGGCTGCCCTCGGCGCATATTGGTGCGCCTCGGTCATCGCGGACGACGCGACCGTCGACCGGGTGGAGACGCTGGCCCAGCAGGCCGCGTCCGCTCTGGCGCGCGTCCACGCCCTGTCGGCTGCGCGTCCGGCTCCGGACATACATCAAGGTGCAGCCTCCCGGGGCGCCCCGGAAGCGCAGCCCCCGTACGCGGCGGGCTGACCGGGGCAGGCCCGGCAACCGTCCCGCGCACATCCGCATAAGCACGGTGGGCCGCTCCCGATCCCACGACCATCGGGAGCACCTCCCGCGGGACGAGGCGCCGTTCGATGCCGGCACATCGCCAGCGAAGCGTCGGCGCGCTTCTGGACTCGCGAGCGGCGCGGTCGGACCGTACGAGATCGATGAGGGCCGGCGCGTCCGGCCGGGTGCGGCCCCACGGAGCTTTTCCGTCTGTCCCGGATACCAAGAAGCCGGTGACCGGGCCGCCGAGGGGTCCGGCGATCTCGCTCAGGACATGGGCTCCGGGAGTCGTGCGGTCCGACCGCTCCGCGACGCAGAGACACACGGATTCGAGCCTGAAGTTTCTGACCGCCCGAAGGATGGAATGGTACACGTTTGTGCCAAATCATCCCGAAGTTACCGGGTAGGATAGGCATGATGGGACAGGGCTCGAAGACGCCGGTCGACGCGATCGACGGCTTTCGTGAACCGCTCAACCGACTCCGGGCCGCGCTTGAGGCATCATGCGTGGTCGGCACCTGGGATTGGGACATCGTCCGCGGCACCATGGTGTACGATGTCGGCGCGGCGCGGCTGCTGGCCGGCGACCCTGCGCTCGCCGAACGGGAGATCCGCGGCTTTGACATCATCGCCGCTGTGCATCCTGCCGACCATGCCTGGCTGACGGAACATGTCCACCGCGCCGTCAGGGCCGGCGGCCTGGTGCTCGCCGAGTATCGCGCCATCGCACAGGACGGCACGGTGCGCTGGCTACTCAGCCGCGGACGAACGTTTCAGGACACGGCCGGACATCCGGTCCGCTCGCGCGGCATCATCATCGACATCACCGAGACGCAACAGGGCGGCGAGCGCTATGTCGTCAGCGGCACGACGATGCCGGGGGCTCCCCTGGACCAGGCCGCCGACCTGGCCATCGCGCTGAAGCGGGTGCTCGGCGACGACACGCCGGCCGAGGTTCGCGCCGCGACAGACGTGCTGCTGATGAGTCTCGGGCGCGCGATCGCTCGATCGAGCGGCGATCGCTGAGCGGCGGCCACTTGCCCGAGGGTCGGCGACGGCGCACCGGACCCTCGGAAGCGGGGCTGTCGCTTTTTGCGTCGGCGCGCTCTTTTGTGCCGAACCGGCATCCACGTCGGCCAAGCGCGCTCCGGCAAACGGACCGCACCTGCACCCGGCGATTCCGGCCGGATCTTCGACCCCGCCCCTGGCGGCGGCATGCCCTGCGCCCGCATGCGGAGCGCCGCCGCTCCGCGACCGCCGCCCGGACAGCCCCGAGGGCGATCGCCGCGTGCCGTCCGTGGATCGCGCCCGTTGATCGAGGCACGTTCCAGGAAGAGGCCAATCATTCAATAAGTATTTTATGCAGCTATCGCGGAACCAAATGGCATCTGGGCTTTATTGATTTGCGGCTTGATTGCTGAAAAGCGCGATTAATGGAACGTATCACGCGCCGTCGGGATTGATGGGGTCTGGAATGATCGACGGAGCCCATCATGCGTACCCCCATTGCCGCCCTTCTCCTCGCGACGCTGCTCGGATCGAGCGCCGTGGCTCAGACCACCGTCACGGGTTCACCGGCCGCTCCTGACGCCAAGACGAGCCAGAAATCCGGTGGGCAGGAGAGCGTCACCCGGCCGAACACCGACAAGATGACGCCCAATGCCGGCGGCGCCCATGCCAACGTCCAGCTGGAGAAGGGCGCCAATAGCTTCACCGAGGGCGAGGCCCGCTCGCGGCTCGAAAAGGCCGGCTACACCGACGCGAAAAATCTCAAGAAGGACGGGGACGGCATCTGGCGCGGCACCGCCACGCATGGCGCCCAGCAGGTCAATGTCGGCCTCGACTTCAAGGGCAACGTGTCGGCGCAGTGATTTCCTGACCTTCACGAAGGAGAATTCTCATGGCTTATCAAACCATTACCGCCCTCTATGACCGCTACGAGGATGCCAGCGCCGCCGTCGGCAAGCTGGAGGCGGGTGGCATCCCGCACAGTGACATCAGCCTCGTCAGCAACAACGAAGGCGATCGCCACGCCGGCCGCATCGGGACCGATAGCGGTCACGTGAGCGCCGACACCAAGGAGAAGGCCAAGGATGGCACCGGCGCCGGCGCCACTCTCGGGACCGTGGTTGGGGGTGCTGCCGGCCTCCTGGCGGGGCTCGGCCTGCTCGCGATTCCGGGCGTCGGCCCGGTCGTGGCGGCGGGCTGGCTCGTCGCCACCCTGACGGGGGCCGGAATCGGCGCCGCCGCGGGTGGCTTGGCCGGAGCCCTGACCGGGGCGGGCGTCAGCGAGAAGGACGCGCATGCCTACGGCGAAGGGGTACGCCGTGGCGGAACGCTCGTCACGGTCCGCGTCGACGAGGCGCGGACCTCGATGGTGCCGATGGTGATGGACGTTCTCGAGCAGCACGGCTCGGTCGACCTCGACCAGAAAGCCAGCGCGTGGCGCGCGGAGGGCTGGAGCGGGCCGACCTCGGAGGTCGGGGGCGCCGGCACGATCGATGGCCGGAGCCGGGTCCGGACCTATCCTGCTTCGGACCTGTGATCGGCCACGGCGCGTGAACGAGCCGGCGCTTCGGCGCGCTGGACGGGAGCGTCGCTCGCCGAGGCGGTCGCCGGTTCGGTGAGAGAGACTGCGATGCGAGGCTCTGGCGGCCGGGACATGCGTCCCGGCCGTTTTGCGTCGGATGGCTCATGCCAACCCCGACGGCGCAAGCTGCTTCACCCGAAACAGGCCGGCGGACGTTCGCGGGCCCCGGGGGGCCGTCAGCGACCGTTCCTATGCCGCCTCACTTGAAGCCGTCTACAAGATGTCGGGAATGTCTTTGAGGACCGTGTTCTGCGGTTGAATTATCGATCTGACAGAAACAACAGAAAGGCGTTCCGCAATCAGAAAGACTCGCTATGAATAGGACATCCTCCAAGAAATTTTTCAACTTTACCGAAACTTCTGCCGAGATCATCGCCGCCTACGTCTCGAACAATCCGGTTCCGGCCTCCGAGCTGCCGGCCCTGATCGCGCGCGTGCACGGCGCGATCGCAGGCCTCGCCTCCGGCGCGCCCATTCTCGAGACCGGGGCGGCCCCGCGCGCCGCCGTCGAGAAGCCGGGCCCGGCCCAGATCCGCAAATCGGTCCAGCACGACGGCCTCGTCAGCTTCATCGACGGCAAGACCTACAAGACGCTGAAGCGGCACCTGACCAGCCACGGCCTCGATCCGCGCAGCTACCGCGAGCGCTACGGCCTGCCCGCCGACTACCCGATGGTCGCCCCGAGCTACGCCGAGCGGCGCTCCGCCCTCGCCAAGGCGATCGGCCTGGGCCAGCCCGGCGCCATGGCCGAGCGCGAGCGCAAGGGTCGCAAGGCTGCCTGAGTGGCGTCGCCCCGGTTCGGACCGCCGCAGAGCTGGAATCCAGTTCGGCGGCGGGAAGCAGCCCCGAGGTCGGCGCGCACGATGGAGCATCCGGCTCCCGGTCCGACGATCTTCCCCAAGCCGCGTCCTGTCTCGGCGCGCTCGTTTGCGCCGAACCGGTATTCCCTTCGGCCGAGATCGCTCGACCGGCCCAGCGCAGCGGACGATGCCGGCCTCGCCTCTGCGGAGGGCGACGCGCATGTCCGGGCTCGCCGACCTTCGAGAGACGACGCGCCACAGCCGGCTCGCGCGGATACGCGTGCATCGCCGTCCGGACCCGTATAGAACATAAAGCGAACAAAGCGCGCGGCCAGGGTGAGTGCGGCCGACCGGATGCCGCGGATCCGGATTGCGGTGCTGTCGCTCGATCGGGGAAGGCGAATGCCGACGAAGCTTTACCGCTTCCACTGCACGGACGGGCGCGAACTGGTGACCGACCTCAGGGGCAAGCGCCTGCCGACGGCGGCGCAGATGCGGGTCCATGCCGAGCGCGTCGCGCTCGGGCTGATGGAGCGGGTCGAGCGGTTCGACTGGTCCCGGTGGCACGTCGAGGTCTACGACGCCAAGGGGCGGCGAGTCTGGATCAGGGCGTTCACGGACGTGGACGTGGACGTGCAGGCCGCGTGAGACGCGCAGGTGCGGAGCGGGATGGTCCGCGGACCGGAGGGAGAGACACGATGGCGTTCAAGCCGAAATCCGCCGCGGAGACGAAGGCGAAGGATCTGGGTCTCGCACTCGCCCGGATCGCCGAGGGCGAAGGCATGCCGGCCCATATCGGCGTCGACCGGCTGCGACAGGCCAGCCCGCGCCTGACGCCGCTGGCGATCGGCCAGATGGTCCGCAAGGAGCGCACGACCGTCGAGGCGACCCTCGCAGAGCGCGGTCTGGCGCTCGTCGACTATGCCGATCAGGGTCCGGGCCGCGGGATGGAATTCGTCATCGACGCGGCGGGATGATCCGTCCCGCTGTCAGGCCGCCGCCGGCCGGCCCCGCAACAGACGACCGGCGAGGCGGAACGGAAGCAGCGGCAGCTTGAGGAGCGCCGTGACCATCAGGACTGCGATGACGGTGAGGATCGCCAGGATGGAGTTGATCAAGCGGTGCGCGCTCCCATGAGAGGGCTGCCCTCGCGGGCTGAAGACGCAGGAGGCGCCCGGAACGCGGCGAGACTATGGACGCGTCGTCCCGATTCGGAACATCCGCGCGTGTCGATCCGGGCCGGGTCCGGTGCGATCCCCGGATCGCGACATCGCGACCTCCGGGGGCCTGGACGGCGGCAGGCCGCACCCGGACCGCTGCGGCCCGCCTGGGCGCCGCAGGATATCGGCAGCCGGGCAGGGGATCAGGATGTCGGCACGGGATCGCGTCCCTGATCCAGGCATGCGATCCGCACAAGCGAGGGCTGCACAACGGCAAGAAACTCAATCGCGCACGATCCAGTTAGGCTGGCTGTTGATCCCGCCTGTCCGCGGCCGCAGGACCCGAAAGACGATCCCGACATGACGACCGTGACCAAGCCGAAGCTGGCCACCGAGGCCGATCGCGCGATCGGGAGCCGCATCGCGGCCCTTCGTACCGCGCAGGGCCTGAGCCAGACCGCCCTCGGTCACGCCATCGGAGTCAGTTTCCAGCAGGTGCAGAAATACGAGAAAGGCCGCAATCGCGTCGGCGCCAGCCGTCTGCAGCTGATCGCCGATCAGCTCAAGGTGCCGGTCGAGACGTTCTTCACCGAGAAGCGACCCGCGGATACGGGCTCGGAGACTGTCCAGGCCCTCTTCGACGATCCGGAGACCATGGAACTCGTGGCGGCGTTCCGGGCAATCCAGGACCGGACCATGCGCAGCGGCGTCCTGTCGATCGTGAAGGCCGCCGCCCTGATCCAGCGCGACCGCGCCGAAGCCTGACCGTCCTGCAGGGCGCCCCGATGCCGGGACCGGGCTAACGCGACGGTCAGTATTCGCGCGCTACGCTCCCAACCGGATAGGCGCCTTCAGAGGTGATCGTGGCGCGGTTGAGCATCGTGATCTGCACCTACGAGCGGCCTCTGCTGCTCGCTGCCGCGCTGCGCTCCATCCTGTCGCAGGATGGGCTCGACGCGGCCGGGCTCGAGATCGTCGTCGTGGACAACAGCGATTCCGGCTCGGCTCGCGCCGTTGTCGAGGGCTGGGCCGCCAACGCGTCGATTCCCATCGCCTACGTGCCGGCGCACCCGGCCAACATCTCGGTGGCGCGCAACGCCGGCTGCCGGGCGGCCCGGGGGGAGGCGGTGGCCTTCCTGGACGACGACCAGGAATTGGCGCCGGGCTGGCTCGCGGCGGTACGCGACGGCCTCGCGCGACTGCCCCACGACGTGTTCTTCGGGCCGATCGCGCCGCGCTACGAGGATCCGGGCGCGGTGACACCGCCCGCCCAGGCGCTCTTCACCCGCGCCGGGGACCTGCCCACCGGCCACGATCTCGTGGCGTTCGATCGTCCCTCCGGGCAACCCTTCGTCCTGTCGACGGCCAACAGCGTGTTTCGCCGCGCGACGGCGCTCCCCGGTGCCGATCCGTTCGATCCGCATTTCGGTCTCTGTGGCGGCGAGGACCTGCACCTGCTCTGCCGCCTGCAACGGGCGGGGCGGCGCTTCGGCTGGCTGCCCAAGGCCGGGGCGAGCGACTTCGTGCCCCGCCATCGCTGCGGCGCCCCCTACCTCGTGCGGCGGCATTTCGCGGGCGGGCAGGCCTACGCGGCGGCGCTGATCCGTACCAGCCCCAAGCCGGCCCGGGACGGCGCGGCGCTGACCCTCAAGGCGGCGCTGCAGGTGCTGCTGCTGCCGGTTCTGGCGCTCGGCTGCCTGCGCCGCCCGGCCCCGGGGCGCAGCCTCGCCATCCGGGCGGCCGGCATCGTCGGCAAGTTGTTCTGGCGCCGGTTGTATCCGCTCTACCGTGCGGAGGACCGCGCCCGCCAGGTCGCCAGGGCCGGCGCGCGGCCCTGAAGTCCAGAGGGCGTTGGGCGGCGCCTGAACCGGGCGAACCCGAGGGCGGCGTCCCAGCCCAGGCGCCCGGCGAGCCGGTACAAAGCCAGCGGCATCAGCACACCGGCGAGGCACCCCACCACGAGGTGTGGGCCGAGCCCGGTGATCCCGAGGCGCAGCGCCACCGTCCGGGCGCCGGCGAGGGCGATCACATGCGCGAGGTATATCGGCATGGAGCGGGCCCCGAGGGCGGCGAGGCCGCGGGCGAGGGCGGATTGCGCGAACCGGGCGTGCAGGGCCGCCAGCGCGACGGTGAACCCGATGACGGCGGCCGCGGCGGTCAGCAGCCCCGGTAGTCCTTCCGGGGCGAGTCTCAGCGCGAGAATCTCGGCGCCCGCGAACAACGCCACGCCCGCGGCACCGGCGCCGCGGCCGAACCGCCGGCAGGCGAGCGTCCGGGCGGCGTAGCCCAGCGCCAGGTAGGGCAGGTCATGGAGCGCCGTCCCGACCACCGGGATCGACAGGCCGGCCGCCACCACGGCAAGGCTCAGGACGAGCAGCCCGATCATCGCCGTGCGCCCGGCTGCCGGCGCTCGCAGCGCGGCGGCCAGCGCCACCTGGATGAGGAACAGCGCCCAGAGGAACCAATAGATGTCGTTCGCCACGAACGGGTAGAGCAGGATGTCCCGCAGCGGCAGGTCGCCCCGGTTCGCCGCGCCCCCCGCCAGCACCCGGAAAGCCGCGGAGATGTAGGACCAGACGAGGAGCGGGACGATCAGCTGCTCGGCCCGGTCGCGCGCGTAGCCCGTCAGGGTCCGCCCCCGCAGCGAGCGGTCCAGGACCAGCCCCGCCAGGAAGAAGAACAGCGGCATGTGGAACAGGTAGATGGCCCGATCGACCGCCGCGTAGACGGCCGGATCGATCGCCAGCCCGGCGTTGGCGCAGCCCCGCCAGACATGGCCGAAGACGACGAGCAGGATGCCCGCGCCCTTGGCGACGTCGATCCAGGCGATGCGGCCCGGCGGGTCCGGGGTTGCGCGCGCCGTCACGCCCGCCGCCGGCGCCGCACCGCCTCCAGGGACGCGAAGGCGAGGCGCGCCCGCATGGTCGGCGAGACCTGATAGCCGCCCGCGAACACCACCTGCTGCGGCCGCCAGCGCATCTTCGACACGTCGGTGCCGGTGGAGAGGTTGACCACCGTGAAGCCGTGCTCGATCGCCCAGCGGATCGACTCGGCCACCGCGGTGGTCATCACGCTGTAGCGGCTCCAGTCCGGGTCGTAGCCGGAATAGTACAGGTAGAGTTCCTGGCCGAGCACGATCCCGATGCGGGTCGCCACCACGGCGCCGCCGATCGTCAGCTGGAACACCCGCAGGTCGCCGGCCTGCGCCAGCGCCCGGCCGTAATCCAGCAGGAACCGGCGCGTCTCGGGCTTGGCGAAGACGTCGAGGTGGTCGACCGTGCCGGTGACCTGCGCCCGCCCGCGGTGCAGTTCCAGGAACCGGCGCAGGGCGGCCTCGACGTCCTCCGGCGCGGCGACGGCGCGGAATTCGAAGGCGTGCCCGTCGCGCGCCAGCGAATTGTAGCACTTGCGCAGGCTCTCCTTGATGTTGCGCGGCAGCGCGGCCCGGAAGGCGTCCCAGGTCGGCGGCAGCGGCAGGTAATGGTCGGTCAGCTCGGCGTAACGGTCGAGGGGCAGCGCCGCGTGCGCCCATTCCGCGGCGGGCTCGGCCTTGCGCAGGCCGCGCCACTGCACCCAATCCCACTCGGACGCGCAGGCCTTGAGATGCGCGTCGAGGGCCGCCACCACCGCCTCCGCATCCTCGGGGCGGCAGACCGGTCCGCGCAGCTCGGTCATGTAGGCGTCGGCGCCGAAGAACTGCAGCTCCCGCGCCCGGATCGGCCCGACCGAGGGGCGGCTCGTGAGCATCATCGGCGCGACCGCGACGAGGCGGTCGCCGTCGCGCACCGCCAGCACCCGCATCCGGTCCCGGGCGCCGAGCCCCGACCGGGCGAAGTGGCGCCACCACGTCGCGCACCACAGCGGCGACGAGAACGGCGTGCGCGGCGACAGGCCGGCATCGAGCGCGGCCCATTCGGGTGCGATCTGCGCGAGCCCCGCCGCGTCGGTGATGGTCTCGACGACGTACATGGGTCAGATCCTCGCGGTCCTGGCGAACAGCTTGAGCAGGGCGAATTCGATGAGGCCGTGCCGGGCGCGGTAGGCCCGGTGCATGGCGGCGTAGCTCTGGTCGATCACCGGCGCCCGCTCGGGCCGGTGCATCAGCGACGGGCCGATCCGGTAGTGCAGGGCGGGCCGGTCGATGAAGCGCACGCCGAAGCGGCGGATCGCCCGCGCGTAGAAGTCGACATCCTCCATCAGCGGCAACTGCGCGTCGAAGCCGCCGAGCGCCGGAAGGCAGGCGCGGCGCAGGACGGCCGCGCCGCAGACCAGAAGGGTCGGGCGGAACACCAGGGCCGCCGAGAAGCCCAGGCGGCCGAAGCGGCGGCAGCGCAGAGCCCGGCGGTGGGCAGCGGCGAAATAGGCCCGCTCGGCCGCCACCGCCGCCGCATCCCGCCCGAAGGGCTCGATGCGGCCGAAGACGACGCTGGTCTCGGGATGATCGGCAAACACCGCCTTGACCGCCCGGTAATGGTCCTCGGGGACGATGTCGTCGTCGTCGAGGAAGTGGATCAACGCACCCGTGGCGGAACGGAGGCCGAAGTTGCGGACGGCGGCCGGGCGCCCGCCGGAGGGCTGCGGGTTGACTCGGTAGCTGACCCGCGGGTCAGCTACGGCCTCAACCACCGCGCGGGCGCTGCCCGCTCCGTCATCGTCGACGACGATCACCTCGACCGTTACGCCCTCCTGGCGCAGGACGCTGGCCAAAGCCTCGGCCAGCTCGGCCGGGCGGCGGCAGGTGGGGATCACCACGGAGATATCCGGCATCAGGGCCTGCTCGATCGCGGCGCGGGCCTCGGCCGGCCCGCGGCAACGGGCCGTGCGATGTGGCGGCCCTTGCATGTCCGGCACCTAACGCGCGCCCACCTGTTGGCGAAACTGCCAATCGAGTTTTCGGCACATGAACTATTATTTGCAGTAAATCTTAAGCATGTCCGTGCGTTTCCGGTCGCGAGCACTGCCGGGTTCATCAGTCGTCAGTGCCGGACAGGCATCACTCAGGCTCGTTTCAGGACATTTCGCCGGCCCGTGCGGGGGCTGAACCCGCCGATCCGGTCGGATCGTCCCGCATCGGAGCAATCGGTGTTGGATCGGACCTTGCCTCGTTCGCCGCGCCGCGCGGATCCGGGTTCCGGTCCGGGACCGCTCCGGCGCGTGTCAATGATGGGGGCGGGCGGCTGATGCGCTTCACCGATCGCGACGGCTTGGCGGCCGGGCGGATGTCGGATCTGGATGAGTGGGACGCGTTCCGCCTCGAGGCGCGGGAGGCGCTCGCCTCGGTGCGGCGTCACGCGGTCGCGATCGGCTGGGCCGTGCTCGCCTGCCTCGCGCTCGCCGTCGCGGTCGTCGCCCTGCGCCCCGCCGCCTATCTCGGGACCGCCCAGGTCCTGCTCGACCCGCGCGGCCTGAACGTCCTGAACAACGAGATCGTGCCGAGCCCGCCCTCGGCCGACGTCAACGATGCGATCATCGAGACGCAGACCCGGTTCCTGACCTCGGACGCCGTGCTGCGCCAGGTCGTCGTCGACCTCGGCCTGCGCGACGACCCCGAATACGCCGCCCATCCCGGCCCGCTCACGCGGCTGCGCGCGCTCGTGGGGCTTCGGTCCGAGGCGGCCCCGCCGGCCGATCCCGTCGCCGTCGCGGCGACGATCCTCGGCCGGCAGACGACCTTCCAGCGGCAGGGCAAGAGCTTCGTTGTCGATCTCTCGGTCCGGGCCGGCGAGCCGGGCAAGGCGGCCCGGATCGCCACGGCCATCGGCCAGACCTTCGTGGCCGACCTGGAGCGGCGCCGACGGGAGATCGTCGCCCGGGCGCGCGAGGCCATGGCGGGAACCCTGAAGGACCAGGGCGCGCGCGTCGTCGCCGCGGAGGACGCGGTGGAGCGCTACAAGCGCTCGATCAGCGTGGTCGATTCCGACGGGCGCGCCCTCAACACCGCCCGACTGGCCGAGCTGAACTCGCAGCTGCTCGCCGCGCGCGCCGCGACCCGGACCCTCGCGGCGCGGGTCGCCCAGCTCGAGGCGCGCCGCGTCCCGGGCGCCGCACCCGGAACCGCTCCGGGGGCGGACGTCCTCGAATCGCCGGTGCTGAGCCAGCTCAAGATCAACTTCGCCGACATCACCCGCCAGCAGGAGAACCTGCGCGCCACCCTGGGTCCGCGCCACCCGGCTGTGGCCGAGGCGGAGGCGCAGGTGCGCAGCCTCAAGGCCGCCATCACCCGGGAGACCGCGCGCCTGGAGGCCACGGCGCGGAGCGACTATGCCGGCGCTCAGGCCCGGGAGCACGCCCTGGAGCGCCAGGTCGCCAAGACGGAGGCCGAGACCGCCCGCACCAACGGTGCCCTGGTGCCGCTGCGCCAGCTTGAGCGCGAGGCCGCGGCCCAGCGCACGGTCTACGAGAAGTCGCTGAGCCGCGAGCGCGAACTCCTGGAACAGGAGGGCGTCGGGACCACCAACGCCTCCGTGGTCAGCGCCGCGAAGCCGAACCTCGACGCCGTCGGGCTGAAGCCCGGCCTGCTCCTCGCCGCCGCCGGACTGCTCGGCCTCCTGGTCGGTGCGGCCGGTGCCGTGCTGTTCGACCGGCGCGGCGGACGTCTGCACTCGGCCGCACGGCTGACGGCCCGGACTGGCCTGCCGGTCATCGGCGTGCTGCCGCTGGACAAGCCGCGGCCCGGCGCGCGTCCCGCCATCGTCTCGCTGCTGGATGCGGGCGGGTCCGCGGCGTCGCGCGTGCTCCACCGCGTTGCCGACGCCCTCGACGAGGCCGCGGATGGCAGCGCGGCCCGCCTCCTGGTCCTCGCCACCTCGGACGGGGCCGCCTCGACCGTCGTCGCCGCGAACCTCGTCCTGGCGCAGGCGAGCCGGGGCCATCGGGCGCTCCTCGTCGACGGGGACGCGCCCTCCGGCCGGCTGAGCTGGCTGGTGCCGCGCGATCACCGCGCCCCCGTGGCCTCCCGCACGGTCGAGGGCTTCCCGGCCTTCGGCGTCGCCGCCGCCGGCGAGCGCATGAGCGCCGACCCGATCGGAGAGCAGGCACGGGGCTACGAGCGCGTCGTCATCGATGGCGGCGCCGGGCTCGACGAGGTCCGCCTGCGCCGGCTCGCCGGAGCGGCGACCGCGATCCTGCTCGTGGCCGAAAGCGGCGTCGCCACCGCCGAGCGGATCGCCGATCTGCGCGCGGCGCTGATGTCGAACGCCGACAAGCTGGCGGGCGCGCTCCTGGCCGTGCCCGGCACCGATGCCGCCAAGGCCCGCGCGGCCAAGGTGGACCTTTCCAAAGGCGCCCCGGCGCCGGCGCGGCCCCCGGCCCCCCGGTTCCACTTCGGCGTAGAACCGGGGCGCGTGGCATGAGCGCACCCGAAGGCAGCGGGACCAGCGATCAGGGCGGCACCCTCGTGTCCGTGCAGTACCTGCGCGGCGCGGCGGCGCTGATCGTGATGGTGTTCCACATCTTCAGCAACCGGATCGCTGCACCCTGGGGGGGCGCGCACGGCGTGGCGCTCGGGATGTGGGGCGTCGACATCTTCTTCGTGCTTTCGGGCTTCATCATGTGGCGCACGGCGCGCGGGAGCGCCTCCGCGTCGCGGTTCCTCCTGCGCCGGGCGGTGCGGATCTTTCCGCTCTACTGGATCGTGCTCACGCTCTGGATCGCCGCGCGTTTCATCGTGCCGGACGGCCTCGGCAATGCCGACGTGACCCCGCGCACGGTCGCGCTGTCCTTCCTGCTGGTCCCGCATGTCCACGCCGTCTACGGGGCGATCTGGCCGATCCTGACCGCCGGCTGGACGCTTCAGCTCGAACTGTTCTTCTACGCCGCCTTCGCGCTGGTCCTGTACGCCGCGCCGCCTCCCTGGCGGCTCCGGGTGCTCCTGGCAGTGCTCTGCGGGCTGGCGGCCTTGGGCCTCGCGACGACACCGGAGGCCGCGGCGGCGCGCACCTATACGAGCCCGCTGCTCCTCGAATTCGCGGCCGGGCTGCTGCTCGGCGCCGGGGTCGAGCGGCTCGCCGCCCTGCGGCCGGCTGTAGCGTTTGCGCTGGTCGCGGCCGGGATCGGCGCCGCGCTGCTGCTGTGCCGGCTCGGCACCATCGAGACCTTGCGCCCCCTCGTCCTCGGCGTTCCGGCGGTCGCCGTCGTCGCCGGCATGCTCGGGCGAGAGGCGCGGTTCCGCCTTGCGCCGAACCGGTTCTGGCTTGGGCTCGGCGACGCCTCCTACGCGCTCTACCTCACGCATCCCCTGTCGATCGCCGTGGCCGCTCTGCTGTGGCACCGGCTCGGCC
Organism: Methylobacterium sp. NEAU K; assembly: GCF_030700285.1. Lineage (GTDB taxonomy): Bacteria > Pseudomonadota > Alphaproteobacteria > Rhizobiales > Beijerinckiaceae > Methylobacterium. The sequence goes on from NZ_JAUYZJ010000035.1 coordinate 13,927, forward strand.
TGCCGGAGACGGGCCCGGCTGCCCTGGTGTTCGTGCCGGCGGCCGCACTCCTCGCCATCGCGGGCGGGCTCTTCTGCCACCGCCTCGTCGAGGCGCCGCTCCTGCGCCTGATCCCGCGCCGTCGCCCCGCCGCGCGCGCCCGGCCGGTCCCGGCCGCCCGCCCGGCGGTCGTGCTATGAGCGCCGGCCTGCGCCTCGCCGACATCGCGGCAGGGCCCGCCCGCAGGAGCCTGCCCCGGCCGGTGCGCGGCCTGCCGGTCGCGCTCGCCATCGCGTTCCTGGCCTATGTCTTCATCGGCACCACGCCGATGGCGGATGCCAGCGCCGTCGTGTCCGGATCCGGCAGCGGGACGGAGCGTCTGGCGGTGTTCGCGCTCGCGGGCGTCGCCGGCCTGATCCTGGCCGCGCGCGCCCGCTCGGCGCTCCGCCTCGCCGTGGCCGCCTGGCCGGTCTGGCTCGTGCTCGGCTGGTTCTGTGCCAGCGTGGCCTGGGCCGGCTTCCCCGACGTCTCCCTGCGCCGGGTCGTGGTGATGGTGCTGGTGACGGTGATCGCGCTGGCCATCGCGGTCGGCATCGGGCCGCTGCGGCGCGCCCACACCGTTCTCGTGGGGATGCTGGCGGTCGTGATCGCGGCCGATCTCGCCGCGACCGTGCTGCGGCCGGATTTCGCGTTCACCGATATCGGCGTGCGCGGCTTCCACGCGCAGAAGAACGTCGCCGGGCTCGTCGGGATGGTCGCGGTGATCGCCGGGACCGGCTGGGCACTGGGTGACCCCCGGCCCCGGCGGCTGGCGGCGGGGTTCGCCTTCGTCGCCCTGGCGTCCGGCTTCCTGGTGATCACCCAGAGCAAGACCTCGCTGATGCTCGCGGTCCTGGGCGGCCTGATGCTGCCGGGGCTGCTCGTCCTGCGCCGCCTCGGGCCGGCGGCGGCCGCGGCCCTCGCCCTCCTGACCCTCGGTGGAGTGACCGTCGTGGCCCTCGGGGCGGAGGCCTTCGACACCAGTCTCGCGGCGCTCCTCACCCCCGGCAGCGACACGAGCTTCACCGGCCGGACCGAGATCTGGGATTTCGCCCGCGCCGAGATCGCCCGAAGGCCCTGGACCGGTTTCGGCTTCGGTTCGTTCTGGGACGTCGGCGACGCGAACGACCCGCTGCTGCGCGCGCCGCCGGGCACGTGGCTGGCCACACTGAAGCTCGGGTCCGGCGCCACCATGGTGATCAACGAGGCGCATAACGGCTACCTCGACCTGCAATTGCAGGGCGGGTTGCCGGCCCTCGGGCTCGTGCTGCTCGCCCAAGCGCTCACCGCCTGGGCGTTGACGCGCCAGCTGTTCGGGCGCGCCAGCGGCCCGCGCGACGTGGCGGCAGCGGCCACCTTCCTCACACTCGTGCTCGTCGTTCTGGTCCACAACATGACCGAATCGAGCCTGTGGATGCGGGGCCAGATCCTGGCGAACCTGACGATCCTGATCAGCTTCCTCGCCTTCCGGGCGCCGGAGCCCGCTGGAAACCGAATCGAGGGCAGGCCATGAGTTTGGGCCGGATCGGGGGTTGGGTCGGGGCCGGGCTCGCCGAGGCGGCGGGCCGGCTCGTCATCCTTTCGGGGACGACCGCGTATCTTGCGCATGCGCTGACCCCTGGGGATTTCGGCGCCTCTGCCCTGTGCCTCAGCGTGGTGACGATCTTCGCGATGTTCGTCGGCACGCCCTACGAGGAGGCGCTCACCCAGGCCCGCGTGGTGCGCCGCGCGGATCTGGCCGCCGTGCTGGCGCTCGCCCTGGTCGCCGCGCTTGCCCTCGCGCTGGCCTGCGTGCCGGTGGGCGCGCTGATGGACTGGTGGTACGGCCGCTTCGACCTCGTGCTGATGCTGCCCGCGACCGGGCTCCTGCTGTTCGCACAGGGCCCGCTCAGCGTCGCCACCGCGGTCGCCCGCCGCCGCAAGGCGTTCTACGCGATCAACGTCTCGAATCTCGTCGGCCACGGAGCCGGTGCGGCGGCCGCCATCGCGCTGGGCCATGCCGGCGGGGGCGTCTGGGCGCTCATCGCCCTGCGTGTGGTGCTGGTGCTGATGACCACCGTGAGTCTGTTCGTCCAGCTCCGGCTGGCCGTGGCGCCGCGCTGGTCCTGGAGGCGCCTTGCCGCCCTGAACCGCTTCGCCGGTGTCATCCTGGCGACGCGGCTCGTCGAGAACGCGACCTACCTGGTCTACAACCTCCTCGTCGGCGGCCTGTTCGGGCTCACGGTGCTCGGCTATCTCAACGTCGCGATGCGGCTCGTCGAGCCGGTGCGCGGGGCGATCGTAGCGATCACGCACAACATCTGCTTCCCCCATTTCCTCAAGGCCTCCGGTCTCCGGACCGACCTCGGCGGCACGGCCGCGCGGATCTCGGCCGAGACCACCGCGCTGATCGCTCCGACCTTCATGGGGCTGGCGGCGGTGGGCCCGATCCTCGTGCCCCTGATGGCGGGCACGGGCTGGGAGGACGCCGTGCCGATCGCCGCCGCGCTCGCGGCCGGCGGCATGCTGGCGCTACCCTCGCAGGTGGTTCAGACCGCGCTCTCGGCGGGTGGGCGACCGCAGCACGTGCTGCTCTCCAACGTGATCGGCCTTGCGGCGCTGATCCTCGTTCTGCTGGCGGCGGCCGGCACCGACCACGTCGCGGTCGGCCTCGCCCGGCTCGCCGGCGACGGCGCCCAGACCCTGGTGACCCTCGTGGTCGGCGGCCGGCTGATCGGGCTGCGGCCGGGCCCGCTCCTGCGCGGGCTCGTCCGGATCTGGCTCGCCGCAGGCGTGATGGCGGCCGCGGTGGTCGTCCTGGGCGCGCAGCTTTTGGCGGACCAGCCCCGCGCGCTCGCGCTGGTCACGGCGATCTCCGCCGGGATCGTCCTGTACGGGCCGCTCCTCTTCCTGTGCGCGCGCCCGAGCGCCTCGGCGCTGCTGCGCCTCGCAGGACCGCTGCTGGGTGCGCGGATCGGGGCACGCCTCGCGGCCGCGGGGGCGGTGCGGTGAGCGGGCCGGTCCTGGTCACGGGCGCGGGCGGCTTCATCGGCCGGGCCGTTGTCGCCCGCCTCACGCGCGCCGGGATCCCGGTCCGGGCGGGCCTGCGCCGCCCGGCGCCCCTGGCGATCGCCGGCGTGGCCTCCACGCGGTGCGATCTCTCCGCGCCGGCCGAGATCGAGGCCGCCTGCGCGGGCGCCGCTATGATCGTCCACGCCGCCGGTCGCGAGACCGCCACCATGGTGGCACAGCTGCGCGCCCTGCTCGACGCCGCCGGCCGCGCCGGCGTGGAGCGGTTCGTCCTGTTCAGCTCCATCGCCGTGTACGGCACCCGTACGGGCCATGTCCGGGAGGACGACCCGCCCGGCGATCTCGACACCTACGGCGCCGCCAAGCGCACCTGCGAGGCGCTGCTGCAGGCCTGGATCGCGGCGGGTGTCGGCCGCAGGGCGGTGATCCTGCGGCCCGGGATCGTCTACGGGCCCGGAAGCGATCTCTGGATCGCGCGCCCCGCTGCCGCCCTGCGGGCGGGCGTGCTGGGCGATCTGGGCCGCGGCGGCGAGGGGATCGCCGCCCTGATCCACCTGGATGACGTGGCCGAGGCGACCCGCGCGGCGGTCGTGGCCCTCCAGGGTCCCGGTCCCGCCGCGACCGCGCTCAACCTCGTCGGACCGGAGTCACCCACCTGGAACGCCTATTTCGCCGCCCTCTCCCTGAAGGTCGGCCTCGGGCTGCCACGGAGGATCGGGCGGATCCGGCTCGCGGTGCTGCGGGCCCTGGCCGTGCCGGCCAAGCTCCTCGGTCGCCTCGGGCTGCCGGCTCCCACTGCCCTGCGGCTGGTGCCTGCCGCCGGGGAGATCCGCCTGTTCGCCCGCGCAGCGCAGTACGATACCCGCCGGGCCGTCGCGGTGCTCGGCGTCCGCCCGGCGATCGGCCTCGACCGGGGCCTCGATGCGCTGGGCGAGGTTCGATAGGGCGGCCCGATGTTTCACGGGAAACATTCACCTGGCCCGGTCCGTGACCGCCCCTGGCCCGCCCCCTGCGATGGCGCGTCTGCGGCGGCTGCCTATGCCGCCGATCGTCCCAGACCGGCACGCAATCCCCGCCGCGTGTCACGCTCCGGCACAGAAGGGTTTCGAGCGATGTCGTTGACGGTGAACCCGGCCCCCTGGAACCTCGTGGCCGGAGAAGCGGCGGGGTGCGGCGCCACCGGACGGATCCCGTTCCTCGATCTGCACTTCGATCGCCTGACCCAGCCCGAGGCCGTCGCGGCTCTCCTGGCCGCGGGCGCGAGCGAGTCGTTCCGCTATCTGGTCACGCCCAACGTCGACCATATGCTGCGCGTCGCAGCCGATCCGGCGGTGGCGCAGATCTACCGGGAGGCCTGGCTCTGCCTGAACGACAGCCGGATCCTCAACCTGCTCGCAGCGACGATCGGCATCGATCTGCCGGCGACCCCGGGCTCGGATCTCGTCGCCGCGCTGCTGGCGCATCCGGATCTCGACCGGTCCGCGCCGATCCTGATCGTCGGCGGCGGCGCGGGATTGGCCGAGGCGGTGGCCGGGCGGTGCGGGCTGACCCGCGTCGCGCAGGTTCGCCCGCCCATGGGCCTGCGCCAGAACCCCGCGGCACTCGCCGAGACGGTGGCGGCCATCGAGGCCGCGGAAGCCCGCTTCGTGTTCCTCGCGGTGGGCTCGCCCCAGCAGGAGATGATCGCGGCCGCGCTCGCTCGTGGCGGCCGAGCCCGGGGCGCCGGCCTGTGCATCGGCGCCGGCCTGGAATTCTTGGTCGGTGCCCGCCGCCGTGCGCCCGCCCCCCTGCGCGCAGCCGGCCTCGAATGGCTGTTCCGCCTCGCCTGCGAGCCGGGCCGCCTCGGCCGCCGTTACCTGGTCGATGGTCCGCGCATCCTCCGGGTGTTTTGGGATTATGCGCGCGCATCGCGAGACGGCTGACGGGCCCGCTCAAATGTGCGACTTGACCGTGTCCGAAGGCTCCTCCTCCTCAGGCCGGTGCCGTCTCGAGCTCCGCCGCCCGGCCGATCGCCTCGGCGACGATCCTGCGGCGGTCTTCGGGCGAGAGCGCGATCGTCGACTGGATCCCGAGCCCGTAGCGGCCGGCGCGCAGGGGCGGCAGGGCGCCATCGGCGTCCTCCGACCAGACCGTCTCGCACAGGCTCTCGGCGGTGCCGAAATGGCCCGCCGCCCCGAGACCCAGCACCTGGTCGCAATAGACACCGTAGAGGATGTATTCCGAGAAATCGCGGGTGCCGGCCAGCGCCTCGGCCGGGTCGCGCCCGGTGACCGACGCGATCCGCTCCATCAGGCCGCGCACGGTGGCGCGCCGCCAAGTCACGAACTGATCGATGTAGTCGGCCGCATGGTACTCGGAATCGGGCAGCCCCAGCAGCGCCGACGCGGCCCGGTGCCAAGGGGCGTGCATGGCGTCGCGCGCCGCGCCGGGGAAGCGGGCGAGGCGCACGCGCCCATCCCGTGCCAGCGCCTCCACGGGCAGCGGCCGGATGAAGGCACAGTCGCTGTCGAGGTGGAGCACCGTGCCGGTCGTGACGCCGGCCGCCGCATTGAGCTTCATGATCTGCTGGGCGATCCAGCCGCGCACCGGCCGGCCGCGCAGCGACACGTAGACGTTCCGCCGCGGGAGCCGCAGGCGGCGGCGCCAGTCGGGTCCCGGCAGCGGCAGCTTGTGCAGCCACGCGGGCAGCAGTTCCTCCTGCGCGACGAGGCTGCGGCTCCGGGAGGCCAGCGGCCGGAACAGGGCCATGTCGGCGGCCGGCACCGCCAGCAGGTGCCCGGCCCCGTCGGGCGCGAAGCGGTCGGCCGTCTCGCACAGGAGCCGGCAGCATTCGAGATCGCCCGCATACGACAAGGTCAGCAGGGTCAGGCCCGGCGGGTTCTCGGCGGTCATCGGGGCGTCCTCTCGCATCACTCGGCCCAGTCCATGGCGCGCATCGGCACGACCCCCGAAGCGACCGCCGCAGGCCGCGGGAAGCGTTCGGGATGCTGAAGCATCTCGGTCACTTCCGTGACGTGCACCGCGAGGTCGGCGCCGAGGCGGCAGGGCCTATCCGCCGCGATGGCCTCGGCGAACTCGCGCACCCCGCGCAGGAAATCCATGGTCGGGCGGCCGCGCCCGCCCCGGAACGGGACCGGGCGGGCGCGTTTCACGATTCGCCCGCGCCGGCGCGGGAAGCGGCGCTCGATCAGCCGCTCGAGCCGGGTCGTGGCGGTGCGCTTCAGGCGTACCGGGGCGGCGAAGTCCCAGGGCTCCTCCACCTCCAGCACGCCTGCGTCGCCGATCACCCGCAGGCGATGGTCGTAGGGCCCGACGATCGAGTTCGTCAGCCGGGCCAGGATGCCGCCGTCGAATTCCAGGCAGCCGCACGAGAAGTCCGGGGCCGGGTGGATCGGGCGGTCGCAACCCTTCTCAGGCACCAGCAGGGCGGCATGCGCGCTCACCCGGCGCACCGGCCCGAACATCGCCACCAGCAGGGTGATCACGTAGCCCGCGTGCTCGAAGGTGCAGCCGGTCTCGAACTCGTTCTCGGCGGGCCAGCGCCGCCCGCTCCGGCTGATCCAGCGGCGGTAATCGGCGCGGTGGATCATGCCGTCGTCGAGTTCGGCGTAGACGAGGCGGACCCGGCCCACCGCCCCCGCCCGCACCGCCCGCCACAGGGTCTGGGCCTGCTCGCCGAGCAGGTTGCTGGGCGCCGCGGCGAGGCGCACCCCCCGGGCGGCGGCCGTATCGCAGAGGCGGACCGCCTCGGCCGCACTCATGCCGAGGGGCTTCTCCGAATAGACGTGCTTGCCGGCTGCGATCGCCGCGCCCGTCACCGCGGCATGACTCTCCGGATCGGTGAGATTCACCACGACGCCGACGCGCGGATCGGCCAGCAGTGCGTCCAGCGACGGGTAGGGGGAATCGCCCCAGCACCGCGCGAAAGCCGCGAGCCGCCCGGGATCCCGGTCGTAGACGCCGACCAGCGCCAGCGCTCCGGCATGGTGCCGGAGGCAGTACCGGTACATGTCGGCGACATAGCCGCAGCCGACGAAGGCGATCCCCAGGCCTGCCCCGTGCACCGCCCGGGGAGCCGAGTATTTACCAAGTCCCAAGAAAGTCGTGAACGACGATTCCAGGGATGAATAAGTGAGTGGCCCTGCCATAGACGGTGTACGAGATATCACTTCAGCCGAGAAACAGACTATCCCGGCGAAGTTAGCTCTTGATGAAAGCCGGCGCGCATCATGCCGCCTCGTCCGAGGAGTGAGGGATGCGCGTAAGCGTCGTCATACCGACCCTGAATCGCCCCGCTGCGCTGAGCCGCGCGCTCGCCAGCGTCCGAGGACAGCGGCTTCCCGCCGGCACGCGGGCCGAGATCCTGGTGGTCGACAATTCTCCCGACGGAAACGCCGAGGCGCTGGTGACGAGGTTCGGCGCGGAAGCCGGAGGGGCGTTGCCCGTGCGCTACCTCGCGGTACCGCAGCCCGGCGTGGCCAGCGCCCGCAACGCCGGCATCGCGGCGGCCACGGGTGACTGGATCGCCTTCATCGACGATGACGAGGAAGCCGCACACGGCTGGCTCGCCGCTCTGATCGCGGTCGCCCGACAGGGGGGAGCGGACGCGGTGTTCGGGCCGGTCCACGCGCAGGCCGAGGGCGGGGCCGAGATCGGTGCCTTCGCGGCCTACTTCTCGCGCCGCGTCTGCGCCGCCGACGGCGCGGACGTGACCGACCGGGCCGCCTATCTCGGGACCAACAACTCGATGTTCTCGGCCGCCGCCTGCGCGTCGGTGGCGGGGCCGTTCGAGGAGCGCCTGAACAGCATCGGCGGCGAGGACAGCCTGTTCCTGCGCCGCCTCGTGCTGAGCGGGCACCGCTTCGCCTGGGCCGCAGAGGCGCGGATCACCGAATGGGTCCCGCCGCGGCGCCTGACCTGGACCTACGTGCGCCGGCGCCGCTTCCTCAGCGGCCAGATCCGCACCTTCGTGCACGAGATGGCGGCCCCCCGCCGCCGCCTCGCCGTGGTCCGATGGATGGTGGTCGGCGCCGTGCAGGTGGTCTCGTCGGGTGCCCTGGCGCTGGCGCTCCGCCCGTTCCACGAAGCCGCCTCGCGCCGGCACCTCGTCACCGCCTGGGGCGGACTCGGCAAGGTGTTCTGGATGGCGCGCTTCCGCGGCTCGCTCTACGGGACCGGGCTCGTCTCATGACGGGAGCCGGACCCGATCGCCTCGCACGCGGACCCGGCACTTCCACACCGAGGCCGTACGCGCGCTTGCGCCGAATCGAGAGCTGCTTCGGCGGCGCGCGCTGCGGATGCTGAACCGCCGCACTGTGCTCGGCGCCGCCGGCGCGGCGCTATGGGCGCAGGCCCGGGCTGACGACGCGGCCGTGACCGTGCGGGTACGCAATGGCGCGGCCGGCGCACCCGTCAGCCCGCTGATCTACGGTTCGAACGAGATCGGCACCGCCGACGGCGGATCGCCCTCCGCCGCGCTCGACCGCGCGGCCGGCGTTACCGCACGCCGGTTCGGCGGCAACTTCGCCACGACCTACAATTGGACCACGAACGCTTGCAACGCCGGGAAGGATTACGCGCAGGCCAACGGCGACTTCCTCGCCGACCTGCTGGACCTGCCCGAGACTGAGCGGAGGGAGCCAGGGGCGGTGATCGCCCGGATGCACCAGAATTCCCTCGCCATGGGGGCTGTCAGCCTCGTCACCCTGCCGCTCGCGGGCTTCGTCGCGGGCGACCGCGCCGGGCCGGTCCGGCCCGACGAGCGGGCTCCCTCGCGGCGCTTCGTGCCGGTGCGCTGGGACGGCGCCGCGCAAGCCGGCGCTCCGGTCGATCCGCGGGTCGCCGACATCCCGCATCTCCTTGCCCGTCTCGTCGCGCGCTTCGGCCCGGCCTCGGGGGCGACCGGCATCCGCGGCTACATCCTCGACAACGAGCCGGACCTGTGGGCGGAACAGCACCCGCGCATCGTGCGCGCGCCGGTGCGGATCGCCGACCTGCTGGCGCGCGCGCTGGCGGCGGCGCGGGCGATCAAGCGGATCGACCCGGAGGCCTGGGTGATCGGCCCGGCGAGCTGGGGCGCGACCGGGATGGCAAGCCTGCAGAGCGCGCCCGACTGGCCGGCCTATGCCCGGCACGGCAGCTTCCTGGCCGCCTATCTCGACGCGTTCCGGCAGGCCTCCGAGCGCGACGGGCGACGGCTCCTCGATGGCCTCGACGTGCATTGGTACCCGTTCAGCGACCGGGGCGCCCTCTTCCGCACCGAGGATCCGGCCCTGTCCGGGCCGCTCCTCGACGCGCCGCGCTCCCTGAGCGAGCCTGGATTCCGGGAGGCGAGCTGGGTCTCCCGCGCGCTCCCGGTCTCCGACACGGCCGGGTTGGCGCTGCCGCTGTTGCCGAGCCTGGAGCGGCTCGTCCACGCGATCGCGCCCGGCACGCGCATCGCCGTGACGGAATACAATTACGGCGGCGCCGGCCAGCTCGCCTCGGGTCTCGCCCTCGCGGACGCGCTCTGCCGCTTCGCCCGCCCCGACATGCTGGCCGCCACGCACTGGGGCAGCCTGGATGGCTGGCTCGGCGAGGCCTTCCGCCTCCACCGCAACTTCGACGGTCACGGCGGCAGCCTGCCGGACACCGTGCTGCCGGCCGAAATCTCCCGCCCCGACCACGTCTCGGCCCGCGCCGCGGACGCACCGGGACGCCTGCACGTCGTGCTGATCAACCGCTCCGAGACGCTACAGCCGGTGGACCTCGTCCTCGAGCGCGCGGTCCCGGCCGGACGGATCGCGACTTACGGATTCGACGCCGCGCACCCGGTGGTCTGCGCCCTCGGGCCGGAGGAGCCGGCCGGCAGCGAATCGGTCCGGATCGTCCTCCCGCCGCGCTCGGCCCGGCACTGCGTGATGCGGGCTGCCTGAGAGGCCGGACGGCCCGGCCCGCGGCGGATCCGGCCTGTTTCCGAAGACGTCGTGCTCCGGTCCAGGCAGCCTGCAGCGGGCCGGTCCGCGGTTGCAATGCCGGAGGCGCAGGTTGCGCGATTCCGCCCGTGTCGGCCCGGGATCTTCGGAGGTGGGCGCCGAGAATCGTCGGGCGACCCGGGCGGAATGCTCGAGAGCAGATCACGATCGATCGAGGGAAAAAGGAACGCGGAGCGACCATGGCCGCCCAGAAGCCCCTCCACAGGGACCACGCGAAGCGGAACGCGTAGCCGACTAAGCCAAGGTCGTCTTCCGGTTGTGCTGGATCCGGCAGGATCGCCTGATGAGCCTGTCGGACCACGCGCGCCGACCGACCGCGACGGATGGGGGCATCGATGGCGCGGCGCTGGAACGGATCGTCCCATCGCTGACACGGAATAGGTGACCGGACGCAACGCCGTGGCTATGTTTCGGGCAGGCGTAGATTCGAGGCCTCGCAATATTTGCGATACACCGCGCTCGTCGTCGCGTCTGGAAGCAAAGCAAGGACTAGCTTAAGTCGATGTCTTCCAGTGAACGAGGGGCCGATGTCTCAGCGCTGGCCGCCGGGGGCGATGTCTCAGGAAACGGGATCGCCTGCCTTCGCTTCGAGCCGCCCGGCGATCCGGACGCGCTGGGCCCGGCCTGGCGGGATCACATCGCGCCCGTCTTCGCGGTCAGCTTCCGGCCCGAGACCGACCTCACCATCCCGATCGCGATGCGGAGCTACCACCTCGGCGAGTTGATCGTCGGCGACGTGATCGCGCCGGCACACATCCTGGAGCGGTCGGAGGCGATGATCCGCCAGCAGGGCCTCGACCACATCCTGCTCCAGTTCTATCGGCAGGGGCGGAGCGTCGTCGAGACGGACCACCTCACGGGTCTCGTCACCGAAGTCCAATGCATCGTATTCGACTTGGCGCAGCCCGTCCGCATCGTCGCCGACGCCGTCGACGCGACGAACGTGCTGATTCCCCGCATCCTGCTGGAGAAGCAGGGCTGCCGCCCGGATGCCCTGCACGGCCGCGCCTTGGACCACGACGGCGACCCGTTCGGACGCCTCGTGCACAACTTCGTCGCCAACGTCGTCGCGTGCGGAGACCTCCTGGACCAGCGTGAGGCCCTGTCGGCCGCGTCGGCGATCACGCAGCTCTGCGCGAGCTGGCTGCGCGGGCAGGCGGACGGACGCCCCTCCCAGCACCAGGATGTCCGGATCCGGATCCGCCGGTTCATCGAGGCGGAACTCGGCAACCCGAAGCTCACGCCCGCGCTGATCGCCGCGCGGCTCGGCCTGTCGCGCTCGACCCTCTACCGGGTGTTCGCCCCGAACGGCATCGGCGCCTATATCCGCGACCGCCGCCTGATGTCCGCGATGCGCATGCTCATCCGGGACGAGGTGCGGAGGGCGCGCGTCTCTCGGATCGCCTACGCGGTCGGCTTCTCGGACGAGCGGACCTTCCGGCGTGCCTTCAAGCGCCGGTTCGGCTTCATGCCCAGCGACGCCTCCGTTCATATCAGCTCGAACCGGGACCGCGAGTCCAGGTCGGTCCTGCAGAACTGGATCGAGAGCCTCTGACCCGCCGTCCGCGGCCGCCCCGGCCAAGCCGGGGGCCTTCCCCCCGCTCCGATCCTCCCGGCAGTCCCGCGTCGGAGCGCGCAGATCGTCATGCCGACTTACCGGGGGGCGGGGGCCTCAAGGCCCAGGGCAACGGTATCGGTCTCATCGCCACGGGGGCCGGACGGCACGCCTCCACCCGGGAACCGGCCGGGACTCCCGGGGCGGCGACCGCCTCCCGATCGGTTCCCCGGCCGAGGTCCCGGTCCGATCGGCAGCCTGTTTCGAGCATGCGCGAACCGGCTCCCCCCGCGAGACGCCGGCGCCCTTCCGACGCGGGCGAAAGCCTCGGCGGGGGGCCAGGCCTATCGCGTGGCGCACCTCATGACCGGGGGCGACGTCGCGCAGCTAAGATAACATTCCTGCTTCTCGAAGCAGAACCACGACAGGGACCCGCTCTTGAGACAGGCGCCCCCACAATGACGGAAAACCCCGTAGAGAGGACGCACGTAGACCGCGCCGGTCAGGGCCGGGCTCTGCGGCACGCCATGGGCGGCCTCGTAGGGTTGCGCGGCCGCAGCGAAGGCCCAAACGGTCAGGATCAGTGCAAGCGCCGGAGGTCTCATCGATCAAACGCCGCACAGAATAGCTCAGGGAACCACAAAGAGAGGCCCTGTCCGCGGTGTCGATTAAATTATGTTTCATGATGAAAGCATTGAGCATATCCCCGGCGTTTCGGTTGCCGGAGATTTAATTTTACATCGTCGATTCCATTTGCCGCAGACCGGACGGGAACGAAACTTTGGAACGCTTCGGCGGCGGCCGGTGTTTCCGCCCGCGCACGACGCCGGCCGCCCCAGGCTTCAAGCCGTGCGCTGTTCCTGGAAGGAGCCGTAAATGGACAAAACAGTCGCTGGCCTGATCGGGGCCGTCACCCTCCTGGCGGTCGCCGATCCGGCCCAGGCCGCCATGCCGGCGCCAGCCGGCCTGGACACCGTGATGCAGGTCGCGTCCTACGCGGATCTCCTCAAGCCGATCCCGAACGCAGCAGCGCTGCTCAAGACGTCGGAGGAAGCCGAGGCGCGGGCGGAACTGCTGCCGACGGCCGCCGAAGGCGATGCGACGGTTCAGCAGGCGCAGTACTACCATCACCACCACCACCATCACCACGGCTACTTCCGGCGGTTTCATCACCACCACCATCATCACGGCTACTTCCGGCGGTTCCACCATCACCACCACCACGGCTACTTCCGCCGCGACGGCTTCTGAAGGCTGCCGGAGCCCTGCGGACCGAGAGGAAGGTCGGATCGACCTTCCTCTCCCCCATCGGCCATGCCGCCGGCCGTTAGCCTGCGGTCTTGGCGGCTCCGAGGATGCGCCGGTAGGTGCCGTCGAAGACCGTGTTGGTGGCCGAGGTCCACTGTGAATCCGCCGAGAGCGTGGCCCGGCTCGCGAAGATGCGCCGGGCCTGCAACTCACGCTCGGCGGCCTCGTCGTCGGACATCGGCACGAGTTCGTACTGAGCTTCGTCCGGCACGAGGGTGATCTGCATGAACGGCTCGCCGGGCCGGAACACGTGGGTCCGCCCCTCTTCGGGCGCCTTGAAGACCATGAAGTACATCATCGGCCACCAGTGCCGCAGCAAGGCTGGCACCGCGACCGGTACGGTCCCGGTCCGGTCGGTGTAGAAGCGCGGATGCGTCTCGGTCTTGATCGCCCAGCCGGCCTCCACCTTCAGGTCGATCAGGATCTGATAGGTGTAGTAGGCATCCCCGAAGGTCCGGAACGGCGGCCATTGCAGACCGGGCTCCGGCGGCGCACCGAAATCGCCCTCGAAGACGAGCGCACCGTCGCGCGTGCTGACGTGCAACTCGTTCGCGTAGGGATAGAACAGCTCGATCCCCGCCTTGGCCGCCTCCGAGAAAGGGATGCAGTGCCAGGCGTATTCCTGCGAGCCGTCCGCCCGCGGCTCGGGCTGGCCCGCCCAGCCGGGGATCTCGAGGCGGGTGCGCCGCGGGCGCAGGCCCGGCTCGCTCAATCTGAACTTGACGTATTGCATGTGCGCCCCTCCGGGTCCTCGACCGCAGTAACTCGCTCGGCTCCGAGACCGTTCAGCGAATCGACCGCTCAAGAGCTGGGTCTGTCGCAGGTCCGATGCCCTGCGATAAACGGTTGATGGCGGAGCAGTCGACCGTGAGGGCGCGCTCCAGCGGCATCGTCTCGATGTCGCGATAGCGCAGGGCGTCCCGGAGGTGCCCGGACATGGCCTGGACGATGAGGCCGGCCTCGAGGTGCCGGTCTGAAGCCGCCCGGAGCCTGAGCGATTCAACGAAGGGCGGGGGCGCCGGGGATCATGGGCCGGCTCCGGAGCGGAGTGGCACGCGCGGCGGCTCTGGCGCTCGATCCGTGAGCGTCGGGCATTCGCGCCCGCGACCGGCCCTCGCTGAGCGCCACTCGCGGTCGCGGCTGTGATTGTGGCCCTCCACCGACGTGGACGATCTTTTCGAATGATCCCATGTCAAGGCATGGCGCAATGCAGCATTCGCATCTCGCACCGCCAACAAGGCGAGACGTGGCGTTTGCGCTCACCGGCGAAGTTTGGCAACTAAGATCAGTTCTGGGAAGGAATGCCCCGAATCCGAGCGCCACGTCCCATGACCGTCGTCCGACGGTCAAGCTCGACAATCACAAGCCCCCGCCAGGCACGATAAAAACAAGGACGGTAGAATGATCCCCTTGGTTCTGATCATCGCGGGCGGGCTCTGTGCCGTCGCCTACGGCATCGTCACGATCCTCGACGTGATGCGGCGCGACGCCGGCACCCAGCGCATGCAGGAGATCGCCGCCGCCATCGCCGAGGGTGCGCAGGCCTATCTCCGGCGCCAATACATGACCATCGGCTTCGTCGGCGTGGTCTTGTTCGTGCTGCTCGCCGTCTTCCTCGGGATCAAGGTCGCGGTCGGCTTCCTGATCGGCGCCGTGCTGTCGGGCGCGGCGGGCTTCATCGGCATGAACGTCTCGGTGCGCGCCAACGTGCGCACCGCCCAGGCCGCCTCCACCTCCCTGGGCGGCGGCCTCGACATGGCCTTCAAATCGGGCGCAGTGACCGGCATGCTGGTCGCCGGCCTGGCACTGCTGGGGGTGGCCTTCTACTACCTCTTTCTCACCCGCGGTGCCCATCTCGACCCGTCGAGCCGCGAGGTGATCGACGCATTGGTCGCCCTCGGCTTCGGCGCGTCGCTGATCTCCATCTTCGCCCGGCTCGGCGGCGGCATCTTCACCAAGGGCGCGGATGTCGGCGGCGACCTCGTCGGCAAGGTCGAGGCCGGCATCCCCGAGGACGACCCCCGCAACCCCGCCACCATCGCCGACAACGTGGGCGACAATGTCGGCGACTGCGCCGGCATGGCGGCCGATCTGTTCGAGACCTATGCGGTCACCATCGTCGCCACCATGGTGCTGGCCGCGATCTTCTTCTCCGGCCCCACCGGCAGCGGGCGCGCCGTGCTCGAGCCGATGATGCTGTATCCGCTGGCCATCGGGGCGGCCTGCATCGTCACGTCGATCGCCGGCACCTACGCGGTGCGGCTCGGGGCCAACCAGTCGATCATGGGCGCCCTGTACAAGGGGCTGATCACCGCGGGCGCGCTCTCGATCGGGGCGATCGCGCTCGTCAACCTGACCCTGCTCGGCGGCTTCTCCACGGCCTTCACGACGTCGACCGGCGTGACCTTCACATCGGGCGGCCTGTTCGGCTGCGCGGTCATCGGGCTCGCCATCACCGCGCTGATCGTGGTGATCACCGAGTACTACACCGGCACCAACTTCCGGCCGGTGAAGTCCATCGCCGACGCCTCGGTCACCGGGCACGGCACCAACGTGATCCAGGGGCTGGCGATCTCGCTCGAATCGACGGCGCTCCCCGCCATCGTCATCGTGGCCGGCATCATCAGCACCTACGCGCTGGCCGGCCTGTTCGGCATCGCCATCGCGGTCACCGCGATGCTCGCGCTCGCGGGCTTCATCGTCGCGCTCGACGCCTTCGGGCCGGTCACCGACAATGCTGGCGGCATCGCCGAGATGGCCGGCCTGCCCCCGGACGTGCGCAAGTCCACGGACGCCCTCGACGCGGTCGGCAACACCACCAAGGCCGTGACCAAAGGCTACGCCATCGGCTCGGCCGGGCTCGGTGCGCTGGTTCTGTTCGCCGCCTACACGTCGGATCTGAACTACTTCATCGCCAATGCCAGCCCGACGCAGTACCGCTTCTTCCAGGGGGTGAGCGTCGATTTCTCGCTCTCCAACCCCTACGTCGTCGTCGGGCTCCTGCTCGGCGGCCTGATCCCATTCCTGTTCGCCGGCATCGCCATGACGGCGGTGGGGCGCGCGGCGGGCGCGGTGGTCGAGGAGGTCCGGCGCCAGTTCCGGGAGAAGCCCGGCATCATGCAGGGTACCGATCGGCCGGATTACGGCCGGGCGGTCGACATGCTGACCCGGGCGGCGATCCGGGAGATGATCGTGCCGTCGCTGCTGCCGGTGCTCTCGCCGATCGTGCTGTTCTTCGTGATCCAGCTCATCGCCGGCAAGAGCCAAGCCTTCGCCACCGTGGGCGCCAGCCTGCTCGGGGTGATCATCACCGGCCTCTACGTGGCGATCTCGATGACTTCGGGCGGGGGCGCCTGGGACAACGCCAAGAAGTACATCGAGGACGGCCACCACGGCGGGAAGGGCTCGGAGGCCCACAAGGCGGCGGTGACCGGCGACACGGTCGGCGACCCCTATAAGGACACGGCCGGCCCGGCCGTGAACCCGGCGATCAAGATCACCAACATCATCGCCCTGCTGCTGCTCGCCGTGCTGGCGCATAGCTGAGCGTTCTCGAACGCTGATGTACCCCGAGGGCCGGGTTCCAGGCGGAACCCGGCCCTCTGCGGGCGCGGCATCGGCCGGTGCGCAGCATGTCCGCCTCCGCGCCGTGTGCGCCCGCGCACGGACCGGCCCCCATGGTTACGCTGCACCTTGGCATCACCGCGCCGCAGCGCCACCTCGGCGCCAGCGCAAACCGGACGCGGCCCCGCCGCGCCAGCACGAGGTATCCATGCCGTCCCTGCTCGACCCGATCCGCATCGGCGCCATCGAGGCGAAGAACCGGATCTTCATGGCCCCGCTCACCCGCGGCCGCGCCAGCCGCGAACACGTGCCGACCCCGATCATGGCGGAGTACTACGCGCAGCGCGCCGGCGCCGGTCTCATCCTCAGCGAGGCCACCGGCATCTCCCAGGAGGGGCTCGGCTGGCCCTACGCCCCGGGCATCTGGTCCGACAGCCAAGTCGACGCGTGGCGCCCGGTCGTGAAGGCCGTCCACGACAAGGGCGGCAAAATCGTCTGCCAGATCTGGCACATGGGCAGGCTGGTCCACCCCGACTTCCTGAGCGGTGAGCCGCCGGTCTCGGCCTCGGCCACCACGGCGCCCGATCAGGCGCACACCTATTCGGGCAAGCAGCCCTACGCGGAGGCGCGTCCGCTGGAGGTCGCGGAGATTCCGCGCCTGCTCGCTGATTACGAGCGCGCCACCGCCAACGCGCTGGCCGCCGGCTTCGACGGGGTGCAGATCCATGCGGCGAACGGATACCTGATCGACGAGTTCCTGCGCGACGGCACCAACCACCGCACCGACCCATATGGCGGCTCCATCGAGAACCGCGTGCGGCTGCTGCGCGAGGTGACCGACGCGGTGGCCGGCGTCGCCGGGCCCGAGCGCACCGGCGTGCGTCTCTCGCCGAACGGCGCGATCCAGGGCTGCAACGATTCGAACCCCGAGCCCTTGTTCGTCGCCGCCGCGCGGGCGCTCGCCGATTGCGGCATCGCCTTCCTGGAGATGCGCGAGCCGGGGCCGAACGGGACCTTCGGCAAGGCCGATCACCCGCCGATCGCCCCGGCGATGCGCCGCGTGTTCCGCAACCCGATGATCCTCAACGCGGATTATGACGGGATCAGCGGCCAGAAGGTCCTCGATGCCGGCGAGGCCGACGCGATCGCGTTCGGCCGGACCTTCATCGCGAATCCGGACCTGCCCGAACGGATCGCCAAGGGCGCGCCGCTCAACAAGGACGAGGCCGCGACCTGGTACAGCCAGGGCCCGGAAGGCTACATCGACTATCCGACCTTCGGCGAGGCCCGCGCCGCGTAGAGCAGGACGCGAACAAGGTGGGATCCGGTTTTTCGAAACCATCCCGCGATGACGAGGATCTCTAGCCTGCTGCCGGTTTCGTGAAAGGGCAGCAGGCTCAAGGAGCCGGAGGTCCGAAAGCACGATTGTGCGTGCCTTTGTGCGTGGCCGTGCCTATGCAGGCGGGGTTCCCGCGCCTATCTGAGCGCGAGACCATGGATGTGCCGGCATCAAACGCGCTCGCGGCTTCCGAATCGACCGAGGCGCGCTGGAGCACCGCGGATCGGATCGCGGAACTGCACGATCTCGCGATCCTCGATAGCGAGCCCGAGCCGCTCTACGACGACCTCGTACGGATCGCCGCCCATGTCTGCCGCGCGCCGGTCGCCCTCGTCAGCTTGGTTGATGCCGAGCGCCAGTGGTTCAAGTCGGAAGTCGGGCTCGGCAAACGCGAATTGCCGATCAACTGCTCGGTCTGCGCCCACACGATCGAGGCCGGCGACCTGCTCGTGATCCCCGACCTCGTGGATGATCCCCGGACCGTGGCGAATCCGCTGGTTTCTGGCCCGCCGGGTTTCCGCTTCTACGCCGGGGCGGTGATCCGGGGGGGCCAGGGCATCCCCCTCGGAGCCCTCTGCGTCCTCGACCGGACGCCGCGGCCGGCCGGTCTCGATGCGGACCAGACCGCCACGTTGACGGCCCTGGCGCGTCAGATCTCGACCCTGCTGGAGCACCGGCGGGCCCGCGTCCAAGTGGCGGCCCGCGAGGCGGAGCTCGCCGCGAGCGAGCGCCGCTTCCGGGTGATGACCGCGGCGATGCCCCAGATGGTCTGGACCACCCTGCCGGACGGGTTCCACGACTACTACAACGACCGCTGGTACGAGTTCACCGGCATGCCCTACGGCTCCACCGATGGCGAGGGCTGGAACGGGGTGTTTCATCCCGAGGACCAGGAGCGCGCCTGGGCCCGCTGGCGTCACTCGCTAGCCACCGGAGAGCCCTACGAGATCGAGTATCGCCTGCGCCATCACGACGGCGCCTACCGCTGGACGCTGGGCCGCGCCATGCCGATCCGCGATGCGGCGGGGCGGATCGAGCGCTGGTTCGGGACCTGCACCGATATCGACGATCTGAAGCGGGCCGAGGCCGAGGCCCGCAAGCTCGCCGCCATCGTCGAGACCTCCAAGGATTTCATCGGCCTCGCGACCCTGGACGGACAGATCACCCACCTCAACGAGGCGGCCCTGACGCTCGTCGGGCTGCCCGACCTCGCCGCCGCGCGTCGGCACCGGATGCCCGATTTCTTCACGGACGACAGCCGCCGGGTGCTGGCCAAGACCGTGATGCCGGCGGTGCGGCGGGATGGCTACTGGGAGGGGGAGCTGGCCTTCCGGCACTTCGGCACGGGCGAGCCGGTGGCGGTCCTGTACAACATCTTCCCGGTGCGCGACCCGCGTGGGGCCGAGATCGGCTACGCGACCGTCACCCGAGACCTGCGCGAGGCCAAGCGCGCCGAGGAGGCCCGCGACCTGCTGATCCGCGAGCTGTCCCACCGGATCAAGAACATCTTCGCCGTGGTGGGTGGCCTCGCCGCCCTGACGGCGCGGAGCGACCCGGCGGCCAAGCCGTTCGCCGCGGCCTTCCGGGATCGGCTCGGCGCCCTGGCCCGGGCCCACGAATACGTCCGTCCTCATTCCCCCGAGAGCGCGCCCGCGATGGCCGGCCAGACGGTCCTCGGGCTGATGCGCCTGATCATGGCGGCCTACGAAGTGGGCGGCCGGGCCCGCGTGGCGATCTCCGGGGACGATGCCGAGATCGGCGAGCGCACGGCGACCGCGCTCGCGCTGATCATGCACGAGCAGGCCACCAACGCGATGAAGTATGGCGGCCTCTCGACGAAGGAGGGCGGCGTGTCCCTGAGCGGTCTCCGCGAGGACGGGCGCTACACGCTCACCTGGGCGGAGGCCGGCGGTCCGCCGGTCACCGCGAAACCCTCCCGGAAGGGGTTCGGGACGGTGCTGGCCGAGCGCAGCGTCGCCGGTCAGCTCGACGGCGTGCTGGAGCACGATTGGGCTCCCGGCGGCCTCCTGATGCGGCTCAGCGTGCCCATCGAGAACCTGCGCCACTGAGATGGGCCGGCGACCGGATGATCTCGGGCCACGCCTCGTCGTGCTCGACTTCGACGGCACGCTGGCAGACAGCTTCGCTTGGTTCTGCTCGGTCCTGAATGGGGTCGCCGACCGCTATCGATTCCGCCGGGTCGAGGCGCACGAGGTCGATGCCCTGCGGTTGCAGGGGGCGCGCGCCATCGTGGCGCATCTGGGCATCCCGCGCTGGAAGCTGCCGTTCATCGCCCGCCACATGCACAGGCTTGCGGCCCGCGATGCGGCGCAGATCACGCTGTTTCCCGGCGTGCCGGCCATGCTGGCCGAGATCGCGGCCGCAGGCGTGCCGCTGGCGATCCTGTCGTCGAATCGCGCCGACACCGTCCGCCGCGTGCTCGGGCCGGAGAATGTCGGCCTCATCGCGGCCTATGCCTGCGGCGCTTCGATCTTCGGCAAGGCCCGGCGGCTGCGGAGGCTGCTGGCGCGCACGGGAATCCCCCCGGAACGGGCGCTGTGCATCGGGGACGAGGTCCGCGACCTGGAGGCCGCCCACGCGATAGGCTGTCCGTTCGGAGCCGTGGCCTGGGGCTACACCGACATACGCGCTCTGGCGGCGCTCGGTCCCGAGCACCTGTTCGTCGAGCCGGGGGAGATCGCCCGCCTGGCGGCGGGCGCCGCGGATTACATGCCGCGATTCGCGCCCGGGACGATGCTGGCGCCATTGCCGGAGCCGAACGGCTCGTAGCGGGTGAGGCCGCGGAACAGCTGGCTCAGGAAGGCCCGGTCCGCGCCGCTCGTCGGCGTGGTGCGCTCGATGAAGTCGAACACCCTCCCGTCCTGGAGGCCGTAGAGCGCCACCCGCTCGACCTTGAAGGCGCCCGAGAAGTAGACCGCCGTGACCTTCTGGTCGTCGACCTGCTCGCCCAGGAACATGACCGTCCGGCGGGTATTCTGGGAGATGTAATACCAGGACTTGTTGCCCACCGTGGAGACCGTCGACGGTGTGCCGAGGATTTGCAGCACCTGCTCGGGGCTCATGCCGGGCTTGATCGTGGCCAGAGCCGCCTGATCGACCTGATAGCCGTGTCGCAGCTCCTCGCCGATGCAGCCGGACAGGCCGGCTCCCGTCAGGCCCAGCAGGGCGGTACGCGCGAAGAACTGGACGAGACGGCGCCGCATCGGGCCCCCAGAGAGTGTGTTGACGGACGAGCGAGGCATGTCGCCGCCGGCAGGGATCTCCGACGGCGCTTGCGCCCTGGGCGTGGGTTGCCGTACCGCGGGGTTATGGCTTTGACAAGGCAAGCTTGGCCACACGCCCCGGCCTTCCGCCCCGGCCGCGTGATGGCTGCTCTCTCCGCCGCGGGGCACCCGTGATCGCCGGGCTGTTCCGGCGCGCCGGCGCCCGGCGGCGCGCGGTCGAGGGGCTGCACCTGGCCGTCACCACGGCCGCGCGCCGGCCCGGCCTGTACACGCGCCTCGCGGTGCCCGACACCGTGGAGGGCCGGTTTGAGGCCCTGTGCCTGCACGCCATCCTTGTGTTGCGCCGGCTGAACCGGCTGCCGGCCCCGGCTTCCGAGGTGGCGCAGGATCTGGTGAATGCGGTCTTCACCCAGCTCGACGCCTCGCTGCGGGAACTCGGCGTCGGCGACATGGGCGTCGCCAAGCGCATGAAGAAGCTCGGCGCCGCCTTCTACGGCCGGGCCGCGGGCTACGATGCCGCCCTCGACGCGGGCGATGCGGGCGCCCTGCGCGACGTCCTCGCCCGCAACGTGCTCGGCGGCGTCGGCGACGGAACCGCCCTCGCAACTTACGTGCAGGCCGCCGACCTGGCACTCGCACGGATCGACCTCGACGGGCTGCTCGGCGCCGGGCCGCCCTTTCCGGAGCCTGGCGCCTTCGCGCCGACACCGGAACGGACTGGAGACACGACAGGAGGAGCCGCATGAGCCAGGACAGCGGACCGCTCTCGCGCTGGGTCAATGTCGAGCGCCTGCCCCAGGGTCGGGGCACCGTCACCGTCGAGGCGAGCCCGGCCGAATGTGCGGCGCTCGCCGGCGATTTCGGCATTCCCGCCATCCGCGACCTCGTCGGGCGGTTCGAGATCGCGGGGGCCACGACCCGGCTGACGGTGACCGGCACGGTCGAGGCCGTGGTGACGCAGGTCTGCTCGGTCAGCCTGGAGCCGTTCGAGGGGCCGGTCCGGGAGCCGGTCGAGGTGGTGTACACCGATACCGACCGGCTCGCCGGCACCGAAGCCGAAGACGCCGAGGTGCCCGATCCGCTCGTCGGCGGACGGATCGATTTCGGCGCGCTCACCGCCGAGTTCCTTGCGCTGGGCCTCGACCCGTATCCGCGCAAGCCCGGCATCGCCTTCGAGCCCGTGGTGGTGGGCGACGATTCGGGGCCCTTCGACGCGTTGCGCCGGCTCCGCGACGAGCAGGCTTGACGCCCCGGCGCCCCTGGCCGGGCGTCCTGGACCCGGATCAGGAACTCCGGGCGGCCCGATTTCATTTGCCCGGCGAGCCGGTATCGCTATGGTCCGCCGCGCCCGGCGGCCCCGTCGGTCCCGCCGCAATCCCGCCCCGCCGAGACCGCGACCCGCAAAGACATGTCCCAACGCGTGTGCATCTCGCTCGACGCCATGGGTGGCGACCACGGGCCCTCCACCGTCGTGCCCGGCGCCGCGCTCGCCCGTGAGCGCCATCCCGGCACCACCTTCCTGATGTTCGGCGACGAGGCGCTGATCGCACCGCTCGTCGCCAAGGAGCCCCGGCTCAAGGACTGCGTCGAGATCCGCCATACCAGCATGGCGGTCGCCATGGACGACAAGCCGAGCCAGGCGGTGCGCCAGGGAAGGGGCAAGTCGTCCATGTGGCAGGCGATCCAGGCTGTGCGCGACGGCCAGGCCGATGCCTGCGTGTCGGCGGGCAACACCGGCGCCCTGATGGCGATGTCGAAGATCTGCCTGAAGACCATGTCGGGCATCGAACGCCCGGCCATCGCCTGCCTGTGGCCGACCGTCCGCGGCGAGAGCATCGTGCTCGATGTCGGCGCCACCATCGGGACCGACGCGGAGCACCTCGTCGAGATGGCCGTGATGGGCTCGGCCATGGCCCGCATCGTGTTCGACCTCGACCGGCCCACCGTCGGCCTGCTGAACGTCGGCACCGAGGAGATGAAGGGCAACGAGGCGGTCAAGGAGGCCGCCCGGATGCTGCGCGAGATGGACAATCCCGGGCTCGCCTATCACGGGTTCGTCGAGGGGACGGATCTCGGGCGCGGCACCGTCGACGTGGTGGTGACCGAAGGTTTCACGGGAAACATCGCCCTGAAGACCGCCGAGGGCACCGCCAAGCAGATCGCCACCTATCTCCGCGCCGCCATGACCCGGACGCTGGCGGCCAAGATCGGCGCGCTGTTCGCCCGGCAGGCCTTCAAGGCCTTGAAGGACAAGATGAACCCGAGCCGCGCCAACGGCGGCGTCTTCCTCGGACTGGAGGGCATCGTCATCAAGAGCCACGGCTCGGAGAACGCGCAGGGCTTCGCCGCGGCGGTCGACCTGGCGCATGATATGGCCCGCCACGACATGATCCGCACGATCCGCGAGATGCTCGACCAGACGGCCCTGGCGCCCGCCTGAGCATCCGCCGATGGACGGGACGGAAAACGGGCTTCCGAGGCGACACAGCCGAAACGCGTGACGTTTGGACCGCCCGGGAAGGAAAGCAATGTCAGCCCTCCGCACAGACCCAGCGCAGCCTCGGCGCGACCCGGCCCAGCGCGCGCAAGCCCTGCGCTCGGTGGTGGTCGGAACCGGCTCGAGCCTGCCCGAGCGGGTCGTGACCAACGCGGCCCTGGCCGAGCGGGTCGACACCTCGGACGAATGGATCGTCCAGCGCACGGGCATCCGCCAGCGCCACCTCGCGGCGGCGGACGAGACCACCTCGGTGCTGGGCACACGGGCCGCCCGGGCTGCCCTCGACGATGCCGGGTTGTCGGCCGCGGACATCGACCTCGTGATCTGCGCGACCTCGACGCCCGACCACACCTTCCCGGCGACCGCGACCCAGATCCAGGCGGCGCTGGGCATCCATCAGGGCGCGGCCTTCGACCTGCAGGCCGTCTGCGCCGGCTTCGTGTTCGCGGTCTCGACGGCGGACAAGTTCCTGACCACCGGGTCGGCGCGCCGGGCCCTGGTGATCGGCGCCGAGACGTTCTCGCGGATCGTCGACTGGGAGGACCGCACAACTTGCGTGCTGTTCGGCGACGGGGCGGGGGCGATCGTCCTGGAGGCGCGGGCGGACGCGGAAGGGCGCGGAATCCTCGGCGCGAGCCTGCGCTCCGACGGACGGCACCGCGAGAAGCTCTACGTCGATGGCGGCCCGGGCTCGACTGGCACAACCGGGCTGCTGCGCATGGAGGGCCGCGAGGTGTTCCGCTTCGCGGTCGGGCAGGTCACCGACGTGATCGCCGACACCTTCGCGCAGGCGGGCATCACGGCGGCCGACCTCGACTGGTTCGTGCCCCACCAAGCCAACCGCCGGATCATCGAGGCCTCAGCCGACAAGCTCGGGATCGCCCGGGAGAAGATCGTGCTGACGGTGGACCGCCACGGCAACACCTCGGCCGCCTCGATTCCCCTGGCGCTCGACGTGGCGCGGCGGGACGGCCGCATCCGCGCCGGCGACCTCGTGCTGATCGAGGCGATCGGCGGCGGCTTCAGCTGGGGGGCGGCGCTGATCCGCTGGTGACGCGACCGAGGCAATTCGGCCCCCGGCGCGGTTGACCGGGGGGCGAGCGCCGATTAGCGTGCGAGATCATAGGGATACGCCTTCAGCGTGCGGTGCGGTCGGGCTCATCGAGCCTGTGCGCTGTCGGGCGAGACGTGCGGGTGGGGGGACACGGCATGGCAGGCAAGACGGTGACGCGCGCCGACTTGAGCGAGGCCGTCTACCATCAGGTGGGTCTGTCGCGGACCGAGTCCGCCGCCCTGGTCGAGACCGTGCTGTCGGAGATCTGCACCTGTCTGGCGGGCGGCGAGACCGTCAAGCTGTCCTCGTTCGGGTCCTTCGTGGTGCGCAGCAAGGGCAAGCGGGTCGGCCGAAATCCCAAGACCGGCGTCGAGGTGGCGATCGAGCCACGTCAGGTGATGGTGTTCAAGCCGTCGAACGTGCTCAAGGCCAAGATCAACGGCCTCAACGGCGCGGGCCAGCACGACGACGACTGAGCCGTCCGCCGGGGGTGGTGCGGCGAAGTTTCGGGACCGGGCCCGGATGAGGCTTGAGCCCGGATCCGCGGGCCGGCAAGATCGGCCGGTCCCGACCGGATCCGCCAGACAGCCATGCCGCCAGCCCTCGCCGCCGAAGACACCGTCGAACCGGCCGCCGAGAGCGGCGAGAAGAGCGTCCACGCGTTCCGCACGATCAGCGAGGTCGCCGAGGAACTCGACGTGCCCCAGCACGTGCTGCGGTTCTGGGAGACCCGCTTCGGCCAGATCCGGCCCGTGAAGCGGGCGGGCGGTCGGCGCTACTACCGGCCGCAGGATGTCGAGCTCGTGGCCGGCATCAGGCAGCTCCTGCACGTGCGGCGCTATACCATCGCGGGGGCGCAGCGGGTCCTCAAGGAGAATGGTGTCCGCTTCGTCCAGGCCGTGGGCCGCGGCGAGGCCATGGCGGCCGAGCCCCTGGTTCAGGAAGCGGAGGACGGCCGGGAGCCCGGGGCCGAGCCGGTCGAGGGCGCGGACCGGGCGGCCCTGGCGGGCGTCCTGGACGAACTGCGCGCCTGCCGCGCCCTGCTCGACGCCCTGCGCCGGCCCTTCGACCCGGAGGCGTGACAGCGGCCCCACCGGGCTCCCAAGCCAGGGAGGGCGGAGGCGGCCGGAATGCGGCGTCGGGGCGGGCGAACTTTCCCGCGGGAGCCCGCGTTGATGCCCGTGCCCAAATCCAAGTTGTCGCCCAGTCAGGAGTTGATGGCCCGCATCATGCGGATCGTCCGCACCTGTCCGGAAGCGGCTTCGGAGGTTCTGGAGCTGATGTTCCTCGTCAGCCAGATCGAGGCCGCGACCAATGTCGACCGGGAGTACAGGGATGCCCGGCGGGTGATCAGCCGCCTGCGCAACCCGCTCTGGGACATGGGACCCTCCGACCGGGAGAAGCTGCTCTCGGCCGCAGAGGCGATCCGCCGGGTCTGTCGCCTCGCCGAGACGGAGATCCCGCCGGTGCCGATCGCAGATGCCGGGGAGCGCGCCCGGGTCGAGGCGCGGCTCGCCGCCGCCCTGGCCGGCGAGTTCGATGCCGCGCAGATCGCCCGCGTCACCGGGGTCGTGGCGGCGGTGCTGCAGGATTAGGGCGGCCCCCTGCCGGGGCGGCGATCCCGCGCGCGGGCCCCGGTCTGCCCCGCCGAGAGGCCCTCGACGGCCGTGCTCGGCGTCCCCACATGCTCTCGACCGTTGGAAGGGGCACTCGGGCGCGTTCCCGAAGGCAGCCCCCGGATCTGCACTGGAGAGACGCCGCCATGACCGCCCTTCGTCCGCTCGCCGCACTGCTTGCAGGGAGCCTGGTCCTGGCCGGGCCGGCTCTCGCCCAGACCACGGTGACACGATCCAAGACGGTCGCGCCCGGCAAGACCGTCCGGCTGGAGATCGCCCCGAACCTGAAGAAGGATTGCAGCCAAGGCCCCATGCCAGAGTTCAAAGTCTCCGGCGCACCGAAGAACGGATCCGTGATCACGAAGGTCGGCAAGCTGAAGACGCCCGCGAGCTACCGCTGCCCCAACAAGGAGGCCGCGGTTCAGGCGCTGTTCTACCAGCCCAACACCGGCTTTACCGGCTCCGACGAGGTGACCTTCGAGGTGAGGGGTTCGGACGGTCAAGTTCAGACCCAGAACATCAAAATCACCGTCGGAGCCTCCGGATCGAAGACGGGGGACGATGCCAAGAAAGACGGCACAGATCTCTGAGAAGAGGCAAAAAATATTATTTCTGCATGGTTTTTAGGCCTAAAATGGTCGTCGAAGGCGGCTTGAGCCGGCCCGAAATCTCTTGTGCGCCGTGTTTTGGCTGCGCGAGTGTTGCAAGCAATCGACATGGCTCGCGGCACGTTCGCCGCGCTGCGACAAAAGCGGGCCTGTCGGTTGCATCCGAGCCGAGACAGGATGAAGCTGTCACGGTCTGAGAGGGTTATCGAATGCCCATGCATGCGACGAACGACCTTTTCCAGAGCTTTGCCAGGGGGTACGAGGCCCGCCGCGATACGGAGATGACGCTCTCCGAGTATCTCGAGGCCTGCCGTGACGACCCGCTGATGTATGCCTCGGCCGCCGAGCGCATCCTTGCGGCCATCGGCGAGCCCGAGTTCGTGGACACCGCCAAGGATTCCCGGCTCGGCCGCATCTTCATGAACCGGACGATCCGGACCTACCCGGCCTTCCGCGAGTTCTACGGGATGGAGGAGACGATCGAGCGGATCGTCTCGTTCTTCCGCCACGCCGCCCAGGGCCTGGAAGAGCGCAAGCAGATCCTCTACCTGCTCGGACCGGTGGGCGGCGGCAAGTCGTCGCTGGCCGAGCGGCTGAAGGCACTGATGGAGGTTCACCCCATCTACGTCCTCAAGGCCGGGGACGAGGTCTCGCCGGTGTTCGAGAGCCCGCTCGGGCTGTTCGACCCCGAGACCATGGGCGAGGAGATCCAGAAGCGCTACGGCGTCCCGCGCCGGCGGCTGACCGGCCTGATGAGCCCCTGGGCGCTCAAGCGCCTCGACGAGTTCAACGGCGACATCTCGCGCTTCAAGGTGATCAAGGTCCGCCCCTCGCGCCTGCGCCAGATCGCCATCGCCAAGACCGAGCCGGGGGACGAGAACAACCAGGACATCTCCTCGCTGGTCGGCAAGGTCGATATCCGCCGGCTGGAGACCCTGTCCCAGGCGGATCCCGACGCCTATTCCTATTCGGGCGGCCTGAACCGGGCGAACCAGGGCATCCTCGAGTTCGTCGAGATGTTCAAGGCGCCGATCAAGATGCTGCACCCGCTGCTCACCGCGACGCAGGAGGGCAACTACGTCGGCACCGAGAATATCGGCGCGATCCCGTTCACGGGCGTGATCCTGGCGCACTCGAACGAATCCGAGTGGCAGACCTTCAAGACCAACAAGAACAATGAGGCCTTCATCGATCGCATCTACGTGATCAAGGTCCCGTACTGCCTCCGGGTCACGGAGGAACAGCACATCTACGAGAAGCTGATCTCCGGCTCGGAACTGTCGGATGCGGCCTGCGCGCCGGGCACGCTGGAGATGCTCGCACGGTTCTCGGTGCTGTCGCGCCTGCGCGAGCACGCCAATTCCAACGCCTTCTCGAAGATGCGGGTCTATGACGGCGAATCGCTGCGCGAGGTCGATCCTCGGGCGCGCTCGATGCAGGAGTACAAGGACGCCGCTGGCGTCGACGAGGGCATGGATGGGATCTCCACCCGCTTCGCCTTCAAGGTGCTCGCGGCGACCTTCAACCACGACACCACGGAGGTCTCCGCCGACCCGGTGCACCTGATGTACGTGCTGGAGCAGTCCCTGCGCCGCGAGCAGCTCCCGCCCGAGACCGAGAAGAAGTACCTGGAGTTTATCAAGACCGAGCTGGCGCCGCGCTACGCGGAGTTCATCGGCCACGAGATCCAGAAGGCCTATCTCGAATCCTACCACGATTACGGCCAGAACCTCTTCGACCGCTACATCGACTACGCCGATGCCTGGATCGAGGATCAGGATTTCAAGGATGCCGAGACCGGCCAGCTCCTCAACCGCGAGCTGCTCAACCAGGAGCTGACCAAGATCGAGAAGCCCGCCGGGATCGCCAACCCGAAGGATTTCCGCAACGAGGTGGTGAAGTTCGCCCTGCGCTCCCGGGCGCAGCACGGCGGCCGCAACCCGAGCTGGACGAGCTACGAGAAGCTGCGCGAGGTGATCGAGCGGCGCATGTTCAGCCAGGTCGAGGAGCTGCTGCCGGTAATCTCCTTCGGCTCGAAGAAGGACGGCGAGACGGAGAAGAAGCACGGTGAGTTTGTCGAGCGCATGGTCGCGCGCGGCTACACCGAGCGGCAGGTCCGCCGCCTGGTGGAGTGGTACATGCGGGTGAAGCAGGCCGGTTGAGGGACGGGAAGCCTGCTCGGACCAAAATCCGACGGGCCGAGGTTCGACCCTCCACCGCCATAGTTTCGGACGACCGGCCGGCGAGACTCTCAGGCATGATGCGGGAAAGCGAAGTCCGGTTTCTCGAAACCATCATGCGATAGCAAAGCGTTAGAGCATGCTACGGAAGAGTTAGGTGCCTCTTTCCGAACACAGCATGGTATAACGAGAGCCTAGCGCCGGCCGGAGCACGCGGACGAGGGTTTTCGCAGCGGATGCACATCGTCGACCGACGCCTGAATCCGGGAGGCAAGAGTCTCCCCAACCGGCAGCGCTTCCTGCGGCGCGTGAAGGACGTGGCCCAGCGCGCCGTGCGCGAATCCGCCCGCGAGAAGGACATCAAGGATCTCGGCAAGGACGGTCAGGTGACCGTACCGGCCGACGGTGTGCGCGAGCCCCGGTTCTCCCGCCAGCCCGGCACCGGCCTGCAGGACCACATCCTGCCGGGCAACAAATCCTACGTGGAGGGCGACACGATCGAGCGGCCGCCGAGCGGGGGCGGAGGGCGCGGCTCCGGCGAGGGCGGGGATGGCGGCGAGAACAGCGAGGACGCGTTCCGGTTCGTGCTCACCCGCGAGGAGTTTCTGGAGCTGTTCCTCGAAGACCTGGAACTCCCGGACCTCGCCAAGCGCCGCCTCGCTGTGGTCGAGACCGAGGGCCTGCGCCGGGCCGGCTACACGGTGACCGGCTCCCCGGCCAACCTCGCGCTCACCCGCACCTTGCGCAACTCGATGTCGCGCCGGATCGCCCTCAAGCGCCCCAAGCCCGACGAGGTCGCGGCCCTGGAGGCCGAACTCGCCGCGATGCGCGAAGCGGACCCGCGCCGGCCCGACCTGGAGCTGTCGCTCGAGAAGCTGCGCGAGCGGGCCAAGCGCATCCCCTACGTCGACCCGATCGACCTGCGCTTCCGCCGCTTCGAGCCCTATCCCCGGCCGATCGCGCAGGCCGTGATGTTCTGCCTGATGGACGTGTCCGGTTCGATGACCGAGCACATGAAGGACCTCGCCAAGCGGTTCTACATCCTGCTGCACATCTTCCTGACCCGGCGCTACCGCCACGTCGAGATCGTGTTCATCCGCCACACCGACCGGGCGACCGAGGTGGACGAGGAGACCTTCTTTGGGTCCCGGGAGACCGGCGGCACCCTGGTGTCCTCGGCGCTGGTGGAGATGAAGCGCATCATCGCCGAGCGCTACGACCCCAACGACTGGAACATCTACGCCGCCCAGGCGTCGGATGGCGACAACGTCTCCTCCGACGGGCCGACCTCGACCGAACTGCTGCGCGCCCACATCCTGCCGGCCTGCCAGCACTTCGCCTATCTCGAGGTCGGGGACGAGAACGGCCCCCGCGCCGGCTTCGTCGAGCACCGCACCACCCTGTGGCGGACCTACGAGGCCATCGCCAAGGCCGGCGGTCCGATCGCCATGCGCAAGGTCAACCACCGCCGGGAGATCTACCCGGTGTTCCGCGAGCTGTTCGGCCGCAAGGATGCGCGGGCCGAGGCAGAGGCGTGACAAGGAGCGGCGCGACGCCTCCCTTCCCCACAGAGGGGGGGAGGGAGCACCCGTCTCGCGCTTATACGGGACATGGTCCGAAGACACGGGAGGCCGCATGACACTCGTCAAGGCACGGACGCCCCAGAAAATCTCCGGCGGCCCGAAACCCCTGTTCACCGGCAATGACTGGGACTTCGACACCATCCGGCGCATCCACGACGCTTGCGAAGCCATCGCCGGGCCGGAACTCGGGCTGTCCTGGTACCCGAACCAGATCGAAATCATCACGGCCGAACAGATGCTCGACGCCTACGCGTCGATCGGCATGCCGCTGTTCTACAAGCACTGGTCCTTCGGCAAGCACTTCGCCCAGCACGAGGCCGGCTACCGGCGCGGCCTGATGGGGCTCGCCTACGAGATCGTCATCAACTCGGACCCGTGCATCTCCTACGTGATGGAGGAGAACACGGCGACGATGCAGACGCTCGTCATCGCGCACGCCGCCTTCGGTCATAACCACTTCTTCAAGAACAATTATCTGTTCCGGCAATGGACCGATGCCGAGGGCATCCTGGACTACCTGGATTTCGCGAAGGGCTTCATCGCCCGCTGCGAGGAGCGCTACGGGCACCAGGCGGTGGAGCAGGTGCTCGACGCCGCCCATGCCCTGATGAGCCAGGGCGTCCACCGCTATCCCCGCAAGAAGCGGCCGGACCTCGCCTCCGAGCAGCGGCGTGAGCGCGAGCGGATCGAGCACGGCGAACAGATCTACAACGACCTCTGGCGGACCCTGCCGCAGAAGGTCGGCGCGGCGCGCCCGGACGTGGCTGCCGAGCGGCGCAAGGCGCTGCTCGAATTGCCGCAGGAGAACATTCTCTATTTTCTGGAGAAGGTCGCGCCGCGGCTGCGGCCCTGGCAGCGCGAGATCCTGCGCATCGTCCGGTTGGTCGCACAGTATTTCTATCCGCAGCGCCAGACCAAGGTGATGAACGAGGGCTGCGCCACCTACTGCCACTACCGGATCATGAATGCCCTGTCCGAGAAGGGGCAGATCACCGAGGCTGCGTATCTCGAGTTCCTGCAGTCGCACACCAACGTCATCCGCCAGCCGACCTACGACGACCGGAGCTATGGCGGCCACAACCCGTACGCGATCGGCTTCGCGATGATGCAGGATATCGCCCGCATCGCGGAGCACCCGACCGCCGAGGACCGGGAATGGTTCCCGAAGATCGCCGGTACCGGCGACGCCATGGCTGTGCTGCGCGACTGCTGGGAGAATTACCGCGACGAAAGCTTCATCCAGCAGTTCCTGTCGCCGAAGCTGATGCGCGACCTGCGCCTGTTCCACGTGGTCGACGATCCCGAGGAGCCGGAACTGCGGGTCGAGGCGATCCACGACGAGCGCGGCTACCGGAAGCTGCGCCGCTCCTTCGCGCGCCAGTACGACGTCGCCTGGCTCGATCCGGATATCGAGGTGGTGGACGTGGATCTGGAAGGCGACCGTCGCCTGATCCTGCACCACAAGGCGCTCAACCGGATCACCCTGCAGAAGGACGACGCCAAGCGCGTGCTCCAGCACCTCGCCGACCTGTGGGGCTACGACGTGGTGCTCAAGGAGATCGAGCCCGCAACCGGCACGGTGCTGGGCGAAATCAGCGCCAGCGCGCGGTCGGTTTTCTTCTGAGGGGGGCGGCTGCCGCCGTACCGTCCTCGGGCGGGCACGGCGACGGCCCGTGGAATCGGCGTCCTCGACGGATTGCCCCGCCACCCCAACCCATGCTGCATGCAGGCATGAGCGCCACGATCCTGAACCTCCCGGAGACGCGGGACTTCCTCGACCGCGAGTTTCCGCAGATGCAGGCCGGCGGGCGCGCCTACCATCTCGAAGCGGTGGGTCCGCTCTCGGCCCGGATGCGGCTGGCGGCGCAGGAACGCTTCCTGCGGCCCGGGGGAACGGTGTCCGGCCCGGCCATGATGGCGCTGGCCGATTACGCCCTCTACGCGGCGATCCTGGCCAATATCGGCCCGGTCGCCCTGGCGGTGACCACGAGCCTGACCTTCAACTTCCTGCGCAAGCCGGCCCCGGGCGACCTCCTGGCGGCGTGCCGGCTGCTCAAGCTCGGCCGGCGCCTGGCTGTGGGCGAAGTGCTGATCACGCCGGCCGACGGCGAGGACCTCGTCTGCCACGCCACGGGTACCTACGCGATCCCCCCGCGCTGATCGGGGTCAGGACCCCGCCCGCGCCTCGGTGAGCCGGGCCGCGTAGCGGGCGATCAGGTCGACCTCCAGGTTCAGCCGGTCGCCCTCGCGCCGCTCGCCCCAGGTGGTGACCTGCAGGGTGTGGGGGATCAGGAGAACCGAGAAGACGTCGCCCTCAACGGCGTTCACCGTGAGCGAGGTGCCGTCGAGGCAGACCGAGCCCTTCTCGGCGATGAAGCGTGACAGGGCCGCGGGCGCGCGCAGGGAAAAGCGCTCGCTTGGCCCCCAAGCCCCCGCCGTGACGCGCTCGCGCTCCACGATCTCGGCGACCCCATCCACGTGGCCGGTGACGAGGTGGCCGCCGAGTTCGTCGCCGATCTTCAGGGACCGTTCCAGGTTGATCCGCGTGCCAGCCGCCCAGCGGCCGACGGTGGTCCGCGCCAGCGTCTCGGCAGCGGCATCGACCGCGAAGACGCAGCCCCCCTCGACCGGCTCCACCGCGACCGCCGTGAGGCATGGGCCCGAGCACGCGATCGAGGCGCCGAGCGCGATCGTGGCTGGATCGTAGGTGGCGCGGATCGCGATCCGGCGCAGATCGCCCGTGCCCGAGACCGAGACGACGGTGCCGACGTCGCTGACGAGACCCGTGAACATCAGATGGCCCTCTCGTAAGTCACAGCCTCGTCGGGGCCGAGGCGCAACCGCTCGGCCACCCGGAATTCTTCGCTCGCCAGCGCGCGGGTGAGTTCGCGGCCCAGCGCCGGGAGGCCGCCCGCCGCGCCGAGTTCCACCGGGGCGGTGACCAGGGTGCAGGCGTCGATCAGATCGGCCTGGGCCAGCGCCTCAGCAAGGCGGGGGCCGCCCTCGCTGCACAGCCGCGTCAGGCCGCGCGTCCCGAGATGGGCCAGCGCCGCCGGAAGATCGATCCGGCCGGCCGCGTCCGCCGGGACGGTGGCGATCTCGACGCCGAGGGCCTCCAGGGCGCGGCGGGCATGCGCGGGGGCGGAGCGGGTGGTGAGGACCAGCGTCCCGGTGTCGCGGGCGGTGCGGGCCAGGACGCTGGCCGGCGAGAGATGGAGGTGCGAATCGAGCACGATCCGCAGGGGCGAGCGCCCGGCGAGGCCCGGCAGCCGCACCGTCAGGGAAGGGTCGTCGGCCCGGGCGGTGCCGATGCCGATCAGGATCGCGTCGGCATGGGCACGCCAGAGATGGACCGCCCCGTCAGCTACCGGCCCGGTGATCCGCAGCCGCTCGGGGCCGGCGCCGGCGCAGAAGCCGTCGCGGGTGCGGGCGAGCTTGAGGTGCAGGGCCGGCCGGCCGCGCGTCACCCGGGTGATGTGGCCGGCATGGTCTCGCGCCGCCGCCTCCCGCATCAGGCCGGTCTCGACGCTCACGCCTCCCTGGCGCAGGAGCGCGTGGCCGCGTCCCGCCACCCGCGGGTCCGGATCCTCGAGGGCGCTCGCCACCCGGGCGATCCCCGCCGCCAGGATCGCGTCGGTGCAGGGCGGCGTGCGGCCGTGATGCGAGCACGGCTCCAGGGTGACGTAGAGGGCCGCACCGCGGGCATCCGCGCCGGCGTCCGCCAGCGCCAGGGTCTCGCCGTGCGGGCGCCCGCCCGGCGCCGTGGCTCCGGTCCCGAGAATCCGGCCCGTGCCCGGATCGACCACCACGGCGCCTACGGAGGGGTTCGGCCAAGTGGTCCCGAGCCCGCGCCGCCCCAGCGCCAGGGCGAGGCGCATGAAGCGCACATCGTCGCTCATGATCGCACCGCGCGGCGGCGGGACGACGCGTCGGGATCGGTCTCGGGCTCCGGCGCGGAGCCCGGCGCCAGAGGGCCGTCGCCGAGCGGGCCGTCGCCGAGGGCGCTCTCCCCTAGCGTGCCGAGCAGGTCCTCGAAATCCTTGGCTTCGCGAAAATTCTTGTAGACCGAGGCGAAGCGCACGTACGCGACGTCGTCGAGCCCCTTCAGCCCCGCCATGACCAGCTCGCCGATCGCCTCGGAGGTGACCTCGGGTTCGCCCGCGCTCTCCAGCTGACGGGTGATGCCGCTGACCAGCCGGTCGATCCGCTCCGGGTCGACGGCGCGCTTGCGCAGGGCCACGTCGATCGAGCGCTGGAGCTTGTCGCGGTCGAAGGGCACGCGCTTGCCCGAGCGCTTGAGCACCACGACCTCGCGCAGCTGCACCCGCTCGAAGGTGGTGAAGCGGCCGGCGCAATCCGGGCAGACACGCCGGCGCCGGATCGCGGCGCCGTCCTCGGACGGCCGCGAGTCTTTCACCTGGGTCTCGGAGCCGCCGCAATAGGGACACCGCATTGTCTGCACCCGGCGCAAGGAAACGGCCGCGGATCGGTCGGATCCGCGGCCGTTTCCTAATCCACGCTTCGGCGGGCCGGAAGGCCGCCCCGCCTTTAGATCCGTCAGCCGTAGATCGGGAAGCGACCAGTGAGGGCGTGCACGCGGCTCTTCACCGAGGCCTCGACCTCCGGATCGCCCGCCTCGCCCTTGGCCGCGAGCCCGTCCAGCACCTCGACGATGAAGCCGCCGATCTGCTTGAACTCGGCGACGCCGAAGCCCCGCGAGGTGCCGGCCGGAGTACCCAGCCGGATGCCCGACGTGATGGTCGGCTTCTGCGTGTCGAACGGCACGCCGTTCTTGTTGCAGGTGATGTCGGCCCGCGACAGCGCGGCCTCGGCGGCCTTGCCGGTCAGCCCCTTCCGCTGCAGGTCGACCAGCATGAGGTGGTTGTCGGTACCGCCCGAGGTGATGTCGTAGCCACCCGAGATCAGGGTGTCGGCGAGCGCCTTGGCGTTCTCGACCACCTGGCGGGCGTAGATCTTGAACTCGGGCTTGAGCGCCTCGCCGAAGGCCACGGCCTTGCCGGCGATGACATGCATCAGCGGACCGCCCTGGAGGCCGGGGAAGATCGCGGAGTTGAACTTCTTGGCGAGCGCCTCGTCGTTCGTCAGGATCATGCCGCCGCGCGGGCCGCGGAGCGTTTTGTGGGTCGTCGTGGTGGCGACATGGGCGTGCGGGAACGGCGACGGGTGGACGCCGGCCGCCACGAGGCCCGCGAAGTGGGCCATGTCGACCAGGAAGTAGGCGCCGACCGAATCGGCGATCTCGCGGAACTTGGCGAAGTCCCAGTGGCGCGGATAGCCCGAGCCGCCGGCGATGATCACCTTCGGCTTGTGCTCCTGCGCCAGGGCCGCGACCTGCTCCATGTCGATGCGCTGGTCCTCGCGGCGCACCGTGTAGGAGACCGGCTTGAACCACTTGCCCGACATGTTGGGCGGCGCGCCGTGGGTGAGATGGCCACCGGCCGCGAGATCGAGGCCGAGGAAGGTGTCGCCGGGCTGCATCAGGGCCAGGAACACGCCCTGGTTGGCCTGGGAGCCGGAATTCGGCTGCACGTTGGCGAAGCCGCAATCGAACAGGCGCTTGGCGCGCTCGATGGCGAGGTTCTCGGCGATGTCGACGAACTGGCAGCCGCCGTAGTAGCGCCGGCCCGGATAGCCCTCGGCGTACTTGTTGGTCAGCACCGAGCCCTGGGCTTCCAGCACCGCGCGGGAGACGATGTTCTCGGAGGCGATCAGCTCGATCTCGTGCTGCTGGCGGCCGAGTTCCTTCGACACCGCATCGGCGATCTCGGGATCGACCTCGCTCAGCGGAGCCGCGAAGAAGCTGTTCGAGAAGTGCTTGTCGGCAGCGGTACCGGCGCTCATGTTCGGCCTCTGTTCTGTTAGGGGCGGGGCCCGGCCTTTCGTCGGCGTTCACGGGCGGGCATTCGACCGGGATTCCTACACGGGCCGGGCCGGCAGGCCAAGCACAGGCATTTTGGGCGCGCGCAAAGAATAATTTGCCGCAGGCACCGCATCGAGTCCGTTTCCCGGCTTGCGGCGCGTTCTTGCGGCGCGTCTTCCTAGGGTCTGAACTCAATCAGCTTGGCCGTGATGATGTCCGAGAAGGGTGGCGAGCGGACGCTCAAATGCTACGGTTAGCCAGTGATCGTCCCGATTGGGTATCTGTCATGTTACTGTATCTAATTCCATATGTCGCGCTTTTGTTGCTAATATTTGGTTTCGCCGTTGGCTATCGTAAAGGTAAGCAGCGACCAAGATTAGGGTTAAAATCGCCGCTGAGTTTATTTTTAATCATATTAGCAGCAATAATATTTACTAAGGCTATAGACAAGAATGGATTTTCTGGCAATGCAGGGCATATCATATTCTTGATAAGCTCTTGCCTACTTTATGCTTCTCTTTGGATCGGAGCTTCAATCGGAGGCTGGGCAAGTAAATTTGGTCACCGAAAAGTTTCCTGAGTTGCAACGTCCATGACAAGGCCGCAATTCTGCTTCCACACTCAACCTGACCGTCCGCAATGGGTCGAAAGCGGGCGGCCCTCCCAGGGTCAAGCTGATTAGGTTTTGACCCTAG
>NZ_JAUYZJ010000036.1 GCF_030700285.1 Methylobacterium sp. NEAU K
TTCGTGCAGGCGCAGACCCACGACGGCCGAAGCTTGCGCATCCTGACGCTGATCGACGAGCACAGCCGGGCCTGCCTCGCCTTGAAGGTGGCGCGGCGCATCAACAGCCTCGGCGTGATCGAGGCGCTGGCTGAGGCGATGTGCCTGCACGGCATCCCGGAGCACATCCGCTGCGACAATGGCCCTGAACCGAAGGACCGCGCAGCGAGATGGTCTCGAAGGCACTGCGCAAATGGGTCGCCAGGACAGGTCCGCAGATCCAGTACATCGCTCCAGGATCACCCTGGGAGAACGGGTATTGCGAGAGCTTCAACGGCAAGCTGCGCGACGAGTGACTGCGCCAGGAGATCTTCTACTCGCTGAAGGAGGCGCAGATCGTGATCGGTCTATGGCAGAACACATACAACCGCGTCCGACCGCATTCGTCGCTGGGCTATCGGCCGCCCGCGCCTGTCAGCTACCCGGATCTGGCG
The DNA here is from genome assembly GCF_030700285.1 of Methylobacterium sp. NEAU K. Taxonomy (GTDB): domain Bacteria; phylum Pseudomonadota; class Alphaproteobacteria; order Rhizobiales; family Beijerinckiaceae; genus Methylobacterium. The sequence goes on from NZ_JAUYZJ010000036.1 coordinate 474, forward strand.
TTCCGGCTACCCATGGGTGCTACCATGCAGTAGCCTCGCAACTGGCCCGGTCCAAAATACCGGTCAGGTCACCCCAATGAGCGTGGCGGTAACGACGACCTGAGGCGTGCAGGCTTCCAGAACCGACAACGTAGCCACGCTCACCGCGGACATCGAGTCCTGGCCCAAGCCGTCTGCCGCGCACGTGAAGCTCTTCGCAGCGGAACCATTAGTGTTCCCCTCGGCCGGTGTTAATTTTGGCATCAACCGGCAGTGCTGCTCCATCGGCCATCATGCTGGCGAGCGTCGCTCGGCCCTCATCTCCATCAATATCCAAAACAAAAAAACCCGATTTAATGCCTGTGGCGACACCTATGTTCGCCATCGGCCAACGTTTCCACCAATTCTCAATAATTTCCATTTTTGTTGTAGCATCATCCAGGCCATGCGATGTGCGTGGATGCTTACCAACGCGCGAACAGGATGCGTCTCCACAGGAGCACGCTTCAGCTGTAGGTTCATACAATGGCAAGACCGCATAGCCGGCCTTGGCAAACCAGCTCGCTTGAAGCAGCATCGGATTTACAAGCTTGATAGTCACCGCCGATCTCCGTCATACAACTAAAAGGGCGGGCAATCCCCGCCCAGTGTCATTGGCACAAATCAGGCACAAGGTTTTGATGTCGGAATTTTCGTCCATATCTTTCATAATTTGCTCGACGATGTGCCGTGCGCCCGTTTTGCCATTGTCCTCACCTACCATTTCTACGTCATATTCGAGGGCCATCTCCAAAATCTCATTATATGGCAGGCAAAATTCGTGGACGTCATCGTGAATTTCGATAAGCTTGTCGATGATGAATTTCTGCAGTTCGATTTTTAATTTGCCGTGGGCATCAATAGCTTCCTTCGCCGCACTGTGAAGCTTGGACATCTTGGCCTCCTGACGAGTTCAACATGAATTTACGACGCGATGGAACGGCATAGGCGCAATTCCCGGCGGAGAGCGAATACGGAAAAATAGACGCAGGAGAGGGTTACTTATATGGGCAAGGCGAAGTCTCTGAGCTGGTTCACAGCCCGCTTCAATGCATAGCCAGTGCTTCAGCTGATCAGAAAATTTAGCCTGGATCGATAGCCTCGCCCGGCCCGAGGGTGAGGCAACCGTTAGGCCGTTCCTCGTCCAGTTCGGGTCAGTAGAGCGAGGGCGGACACACCGCTGCGGCGACAACTTGCCGGTCGCGTCGTCATCGAACAGGGCTTGGAGACGGACGTTCGCTGGTGAAAAGCGGTGCCGGCTAAATGCGGATTTGATGTAGGTGGAGTTCGACATGGCGCCGATCCGGTTGGTCGCCGCGCCTCAGCCCTCCTGCCCGGTAAGCAACTTGGCCTCGAATTCCCGAATGTCTTCCACGCGAAAACGAACCGCGCGGGGACCGATTTTCACGCTCTTAGGAAAATATCCGTCAGTCTGCCATTGGTGGAGCGTCGAGTTACTAATTGCATAGCGGAGCTTCACCCAAGCGCGGGTCTTGAAGCCAGTGGGAGGCAGGTCGGGGTGGTAGTTCATCGGACCTCTCCGGTCGTTGCGGGAGGTCGCTATAATCAGAACCGATCAGCCGTCGCACGGAATGGGAAATCCTCGTCAGGGGCTCGGGCTATTTCCCCCCAAACAGCACGACGGCTAGCGCCTCCTCTACCTGCGATGCTTTTACCCACGAGGGACCACCCTCAAACGGGTTGCAGATCTCGAAAATTGCGCTGAATACAAATTCGGCCGCAGCGTTCTCAAAGCGACGTTTGACGCCTGCCCTGATATCAATATCAGTCGCTCGCGCCATCTTGATGTTGCGCGGGAGACGCCGACCGAAGATCTGCTCCCACACCGAGCACAGATCTCGCGCGGCATTCTGAAATCTTATAGCGCCCCCTTCTTTACGGTGATCGCGTTCTGCGAACGCACGGCAAGCATCGAGCAGCGTCTTGTTCGCGGCTAAAGCTACCTCAAATAAATCGCACTCTTCGAGGGCATTTTTAGGAGTAACAGATGGCGCCTTGGAGTTCAGGCCACGGCGCACAAATGGCGACTGATCTTCGAGCGATTTAATCGCAGCGGCTAGTGGATTGACGAGCTTCTTTGCTTCTGCCTTGATTTGCGCTGACCTCTTGCGGTCGTCGAAATCGAAATCGCGCCAATAATTTCTCGCCACCCGTTGCAGCGCCGGCCGAAGTGTAACCGCCGCAGTTCGCCAATCCGAATCTTAATCTTTAGAATGATGTCTGATGTCTCGCAGCAATCGACGATAAGCGCGAAAAGCGCCTTCGCGAGCATCGGAATCAAAGAGATGTCCTGGCCCAGCCCCAGCGTCAAAGTCGGACGTGATGTAGCGAGTATGGAGAAGGATCGTTTTCACTGCTCAGCTTGCTCCCCTGCAGAACGCCGCCCATTGCTCCATCAGATCGCGCCGTTTATCCAAGAGGTCACCACGGCGATATGCGGCCTCGACCCGATTCTCGATGGTGTGCGCCAGAGCCATTTCGGCCACCTCCCGCGGCAGGTTTGTCGCCTCGGCCGACCAATCACGGAACGACAAGCGGAAGCCGTGGGCGGTGATCGGCATCTCCATCCGCCGCAGCGCCATGAGGAAGACCATGTTCGAGAGCGGCTTGGTTCCTGATCGCCCGGGGAAGATGAGCGAACTGTCGCCAGCCAGCACCTTCGCGCGCGTCAGCACTTCGCATGCCTGCCCGCTGAGCGGCACCCGGTGCTCGCGGCCAGCCTTCATCCGCGATGCTGGCACCATCCAGAGCGCCTCGGAGTCGTCGATCTCGGACCACTGAGCCCCCAGCACCTCGCTGGTGCGCGCCGCCGTTAGGATCAGGAACTCAAAGGCAAGGCGGCCGATCTCCCCCTGGCCGGACATCGCCCGCAGGCGGGCGACGAACGCGGGGACCTCGGCGTAGGGCAGCGCGGCGTGGTGCTCCTCGCGCTCGCCCTGCTTCGGCAAGCCTCTCGTGACCCCTTCAACCGGATTATCGCCGCTGCGGTGGCCGGCGGCCTTCGCCCAGTCGAGCACTGTGCCAATCCGCTGCCGCACCCGGCTGGCGGTCTCGCACTTCGTGAGCCAAATCGGCGCGAGTGCCCGCAGCACATCGGGGGTTCCGATTTGATCGACGCGCTTCGAGCCGAAATGCGGGTTGGCGTAGGTGCGCAAGGTCGTGATCCACTGCGCTGCGTGCTTCGCGTTCTTCCACGTTGCCTTGTGCTCGGCATGCACCAGCTCAGCCGCCTCGGCGAAGGTCGGAATGGTTGCCAGCGCCTTGCGTCGTTCAGCCAGTGGATCGCCGCCGTCACGTGAGACCTTGCGATAGGCCAGCGCCTTTTCGCGCGCCTCAGCGAGGCTGACGAGGCCAACACCGCCCAGCCCGATATCACGCCGCCTTCCTTGCACGACGGTGCGCAGCAGCCAACGCTTCGCGCCTGAGCGATCGACGACGAGATAGAGGCCATTGCCATCGGCATGGCGCCCAGGGGTCTTGAGCGCCCGCACTTGCACGGTCGTCAGCGCCTTTTCGGGATGCCGCCCCTTGCCACCCATCGTAGGGTCCGCCAAATCCAGTTACCCCACATTCTGCCCCACAACGAATGTGGGCTGCGAGCGGATTGCAATAGACCGCGCCGGACGAAATTGTTTGCAATCGTCAAGGGCTATATCGCTGGCGCTTAAGTCATTTTTGACCGCTATCGGCTCTTGCTGTATCTCGCCGGACGATGGACTAGGGCGGTCTCCGTCTCCGCCACTTGGCCTCCAAGTGGCTGACTTCGAAAAACCTATTCGTCAGCAAAGATTTGCAGACCGTCGGGTGGTACACGATGGTCCTCGCGCCTTCCCGCTCCTGGCGGCATCCGAAGACGGGCGTCTATTGGTATCGTCGGCGCGTGCCGAGCGATCTCCGGCCACTCCTTCGAAGGAGCGAACTGAAGGAGTCCCTCGGCACCGAGGACCCGGCGTTGGCGCGGATCTCAATGGCGCCGACGAGGCGGTTGAGACCGCGGACCGCCCCAAGGACATGGATGGCATCGGTGCGCTGGCGGCCGCGCTTGGTCAGCAGGCCGCGCTCGCGACAGTGGTTCAGCTGGGTGTCGAACAGGAGGGCCTCGGCGCCGCCGAGCACGAGGCGGAACCGGAACTCGCTGAAGACTGAGGCATCGAATCCGGGGTCGGTTAGGTTGAGGCCGAGCAGGTACTTCCAGTCGATGCGGGCACGCACGGCCTCGGCGGCCCGGCGGTCGGACAGGTTCTCGGCGAACTGCAGCAGCGTGACGAGGGCCAGCCGCCGGGGATAAGCCGCTGGCTGACTATTGTGCGCAACCACGCCGGCAAACTGGCCATCGGCGTAGATCGGACCGAAGGCATCGCGCAGGCTGAGATAGGCGTGGCCGTGTGGGAACGCGGCGTGGGCGATGGCGGTGGTGACCGGCTTCTGGTGCACTACGCCCTCGTCGTCGACCACGTAGACGATCTGCTGGGCGAGCCGGGCCGAGAACGCGATGAGACACTCCCACCGCAGCTCGCGCCCCGCCATCGGATCCGGCGGCAGGTGGCGACAGGGCGAGAGGCCGGCCGATCAGGGCGGCGAGGCGGTCGTTCGTTTCTCCACGGTAGGCTTCGACGGCGGCGAGGGCATTTCGCGCATCGCCGCGGAAAGGCTCTGCATCCAGACCGCGTACCCAGGCGAGGTTGTCGAGGAAGTTCCCGAGCCACAGCGGGTGCCCTCTCACCTGACGGTGTAATGCGAGCATGTGCAGGCGACGGGACGCCTCGATGGCGATCGGGCCCGAACCGCGGTTCATCCGGTAGATAAGATCGCGGGGTGCCGGCAGCGGCTGCGGGCGCTCGGCGAGACCCAGCTCCGTGACGAGGCGCTCCAGAAGCGGCGCGTTCGAGCGCCGGTCGAGGATGGGCAGGACGAGGATCCGGCCGTCGGCCGCGCGGCGCCACCGATCGAGCAGGGCCGCATAATCGTAGCGGCCCGAGAACCCTCTTCCCCCCGCTTTCCAGCTCCAGTTGCGGAGCCGGCGTCAGGCCTCGTCAGCTCTGATGCCGAGCTCCTCGGGGATACTGCACAGCCCGCTGCGCACCATCAGCGCTCCGAGAGCGGGTGCGGCCGAGGCGAACGCGAGCGGGATGCAGAGCAGGTGGCCGGAGAGGAGCGGCAGGCTCCACAGGAAGGCCGTGGGGCTCAGCCAGGAGATCCAGAGGGCGAGCCCGAGCCCGAAGGCGGAGCAGGGCCACAGGCGGCGGGATGCCAGCGCGAAATCCACCCGCTGAATGTCCCGGTTCTGGCGCCCCCATTCGTGCCGCCAACTGACGAGGCGCTGCGCCATGAACAGCGTAAGCCAGAAGCAGATCACCGAAAACAGGTTCAGCGAGAACACAATCTCGACGAGGGCGCCCGAGGCGAACTTGACCCGCCCCCCGAACGAACCCGAAGCCCGCCGCGAGGCCAGGGTCTCGGCATAGCCGGCAAGCTTCGGGGCGATCGAGCCCACGAGCCACGCGAGATAGAGCGACGCCGCGAGCCAGGCCGGGAACGTGTCTTCGAGCTCGAGGAGCTTGAGCGGCAGCAGAAGGAGCGCGAGCGTCAGCGCCGGGGGCGTGAGAAACATCATCACCGCGGCGGCGAGCTGGAACCGGCTGGTGGCCGGCAGCCCCCGCAGCCCCATGAGGCGCACGTATTGCAGGTTGCCGAAGCACCAGCGCGCCTCGCGCTCTACATGGTCGAACAGCGTCGGCGGGTTCTCCTCGAAGCTCCCGCCCTCGACCGGCAGCACGCGGACCTCGTAGCCGGCCCGGCGCATCAGCACTGCTTCGATCTGGTCGTGCGAGAGGATCGGCCCGCCGAACATCCCGTCCGGCAGATCGGGGAGCCGGCAATGGGCGGCGAAGGGGGTTATCCGCACCAGGGCATTATGACCCCAGAAGGGACCACAATCGCCCATCCACCACGCCGCGCCCATCGTGTAGGGGCGCATGCCCTGGCGCATCCCGAACTGGAAGATGCGCGCGAACGGGCTCTGCGAGGCCATCCCTACGACGAGGCTCTGGAGGATGCCGATCCGCGGATGCGCCTGCATGATCCGCACGAGGCGCAGGATGCACGCCCCGTCCATGACGCTGTCCGCATCGAGCGGGAGCATCAACTCGTAGAGGTCGCCGAATTGCCGGCAGAAATCCTGGAGGTTGCCGGCCTTGAAGCCGCAGTTGTTCGGCCGCCGCCGGTAGAAGATGCGCTCTGCCGTCTCGGGGTACCGCTCGCGACACGCCGCCACGGCCAGCTCTTCGGCGACGGCGATGGCCGGGTCGTCGCTGTCGCTGAGGATGTGATAGGCGAAGGCGGCGCCCTCGCCGTTGGCGTCGAGGCTCGCCTTGATCCGCTCCAGCCGCGCCAGCGCCCGGCCCGGATCCTCGTTGCGCAGGGTCATCACCACGGCGGTGGCGACGCGGATCGGCTCCCGCTCCGGCACGTGGAAGGGCGCAACGGCGGCGAGGCCGGACGGCCCCATCGCGAGCAGCCGCAGCCCGATCGCCGCGTTCCAGAAGCCCATGACGGTCCAGGGCAGCGCGAGGCCGCAGCAGGCGAACAGCGCGAGATCGACCGCGCTCCAGCCCTCGGCTCCGAGCACGAGTCCCGTGAGTGCCAGCAGGGCGAGACATGTCGTCACGTTCACGGCCAGGACGCCCCTGCGACGCCACCGTAGAGTGCCGGCCGATTGTAGGCCGGCTGGCGTCGTGGAATGACCGGTGCCGCCTGTCTCCGAAACCCAGGTCCGCAGGGGGTCGACGTGCATCATCCTTGGCTATCCGACGCGACAAGGGAAGGTGAGAGGGAGACGAGGGCGCTTTGGTACACCGCCGCCGGGCAGGCCGAACTGCGGCGCGAGGTTCTCGGCCCGCCCGAGCTCGGCGCTCTCGCCGTGGAAACGGTGTGGACCGCCTTGAGCCGCGGGACAGAGCGCCTCGTCTTCGAGGGCCTCGTTCCCGAGACCCTGTATGAGCGGATGCGCGCGCCCTCCCAGGAGGGCAGCTTCCCCTTTCCCGTCAAGTACGGCTATTGCGCCGTCGGCCGGATCGAGGGCCCGGCGGATAAGGAACCAGCCTTCGTGTTCGCCCTGCAGCCGCATCAGGAGCACTTCGCCGCGCGGCCAGAGAGCCTCCATCGGCTGCCGCCTAGCGTTCCGCCGCGCCGCGCGATCCTCGCCGCGAACATGGAGACTGCGCTCAACGCCGTCTGGGATTCCGGCGCCGGGCCGGGCGACCGCATCGCCATCGTCGGCGCCGGTGTGGTCGGCCTGATCGTGGCCTATCTGTGCAGCGGTCTTATCGGCTGCGAGGTGACGGTGACCGACCTGCTGCCCGAGCGGGCCGCCATCGCCCGCTCCTTCGGCGCCGCCTTCGCGGAGGCCGATGCCACCGAGCCCGGCAAGGCCGACGTGGTGTTCCACGCGAGCGCCAACCCGGACGGTCTGGCCCTCGCCCTGACGCTGGGGGGCGACGAGGCGCGGGTGATGGAGTTGAGCTGGTACGGCACCCGCGCCGTGGCGGCGCCGCTCGGGCTCGATTTCCACGTCCGGCGCCTGAGCCTTGTGTCGAGCCAGGTCGGCCAGGTGGCCGCCTCGCGACGCCCGCGCTGGACCTATGCCCGCCGGATGCAGAAGGCCCTGAGCCTCCTCGCCGATCCGCGGCTCGATGCGCTGATCACGGACGAGGTCGCCTTCGCCGACCTGCCCGGCGCCCTGCCGCGGCTTCTGGCGCCAGGCGCGGGCGGCCTCTGCACGGCTGTGAGATACGCCGCCTGATCCCTCACCAGAGCCACCGGAGCAAAACCATGTACGCCATCGAGGTCCGCGAGCACGTCATGATCGCCCACAGCTTTCGCGGCGATCTGTTCGGGCCGGCCCAGGCCCTCCACGGCGCCACCTTCGTGGTGGACGTCGCCTTCTACCGGCCTTCCCTGACGGAGGACGGCGTGGTGGTCGATATCGGCCGGGCGGGTGACGCGCTGAAGCGCATCCTCGTGCCGATCAACTACCGCAACCTCGATGATCTGCCGCAGTTTTCGGGCATCAACACCACCACCGAATTCCTCTGCGGCCACATCCACCGAGAGATTTCCGCCGCAGCGCGCGCGGGCGACCTGGGCCCGGGCGGCGAGGGCATCGAGCGGATCCGCGTGATGCTGCACGAATCGCACATCGCGCGGGCGTGGTTCGAGGGCCCCGTCGCCCCGTGACCGCGACGACCTTCTGCATCCCGGGGGACTTGGCCACGCCGACGGGCGGCTACGCCTATGCCCGCCAGCTCCTCGCACACCTGCAGCGCGAGGGCGTGGCGGTGAGCCCGCTGTTCCTGCCGGCCTCGTTCCCGCACCCGGACGAGGCGGATCTCGAACTCACAGCCGCGCTGCTGGCCCGCGCGCCGCGCGAGGCGGTGCTGCTGATCGACGGCCTCGCCTATGGCTGCCTGCCACCCGCGATCATCGCCTCGGCGGCCCCCCGCCCGATCGTCGCCCTCGTCCACCATCCGCTCGGCCTGGAGGCCGGCCTCGCCGCCGACGAGGCGGCGCACCTCATCGCCGCCGAGCGCGCGGCCCTGGCGCTCGCCGCCCGCATCGTCGTGACCAGCCGCTTCACCCGCGACCTGCTGGTGGCGGATTTCGGCGTTCCCGACGACAAGATCACGGTGGCCGAGCCCGGCACCGGGACAGCGACCCGCGCAACGGGCGGGGGGCCGGGGCCGGTGCGGCTCCTCGCCGTGGGCGCGGTGACGCCGCGCAAGGGCTTCGCGCATCTCGTGGCCGCCCTCGCCAAGGTCGCGGATCTCGACTGGAGCCTTACCCTCGTCGGCGCCCTCGACAGGTCGCCCGCTCACGTTGCGGCTTTGCGCGAGGTCATCGCTGCCGAGGGCCTCGGCGAGCGGATCGCGCTGGCGGGCGCGGTGCCCTCCGAGCGCCTCGACGCGCTCTATGACCGCGCCGACCTCATGGTCTCACCCTCGCTGTTCGAGGGCTACGGCATGGCCCTCGCGGACGCCCTCGCCCGCGGCCTGCCGGTGGTCTCCACCACGGGCGGGGCAGCCGCCGACACCGTGCCGGACGCCGCCGGGGTGAAGGTGCCGCCGGGCGACGAGGCCGCCTTGGCCGATGCCCTGCGCGCCCTGATCGCCGACCCGGCCCGGCGCCGCGCGGCGGCGCGGGCCTCCCGGGAGGCCGGGGAGCGCCTGCCCCGCTGGCGCGACACCGTCCGGATCGTCGCCGACGTCTTGAGGAAGGCCGGATCATGAGCGGTTTCAGCAGCTACTGGCTCGGCCTGCGTGAGCCCGCCGACAACCTCGCCAGGGATGCCGGCCTGGTGGCCGCCCTCGCCGACGCCCTGCCCGACCGGCAGGCCGTCGCGGTGGTCGATCTCGGCTGCGGCACGGGCTCGAACCTGCGCGCCCTCGCCCCCCATCTCCCGCCACGGCAGGCCTGGACGCTGATCGACCACGATCCGGTCCTGCTCGCGGCGGCCCGCGAGACCCTCGCCGCGTGGGCCGACCAGGCGGAGGCGGAGGGCGAGGATCTGGTGCTTGACAAGGGGGGCAAGCGCCTGCGCGTGACCTTCGCCAGCCTCGATCTCGCGGCCGAGCCGGCCCGCGCCCTCGACTCCGCGCCGGATCTCATCACCGCTGCGGCTCTGTTCGACCTCGTCTCACGGGACTGGCTCGACCGTTTCGTCGCGGCGGTCGCGGCGGCGGCCGCCACCTTCTACACGGCCCTGAGCTACGACGGGACGGAGACGTGGCACCCGCCCCATCCCGCCGACGCAGCGATGCAGGCCGCGTTCCTCGGCCACCAGGGCGGCGACAAGGGCTTCGGCGCCGCGCTCGGGCCCGGCGCCACGGCGGCGCTGGCGGAGGCGTTCAGCCGGCACGGCTACGTGGTGCGGACGGCCGCAAGCCCCTGGCACCTCGGGCCGGACCAGGGCGACCTCATCGGCCTCTTGAAGGCTGGCAAGGCGCAGGCGGTGCGGGAGACGGGCCTCGTCCATTCAGACCACGTCGAGGAATGGGAGGCCGCCCGCGGCGCGCCGGGGACGACGGTCGTCATCGGCCACGCCGACCTGCTGGCACAGCTGGCCTCAGCGGGCCGCGAGCATCCGCCGTAGGGTGCCGTCCCGGCGGATGACGTGGTGGTGCAGGGCCGCCCCCGCATGAAGGCAGACGAGCGCCACGAGCGCGAAGGCGGCGACAGAGTGGACGTTCAGGATCGCCGAGCCCACCGGCATGCCCCCCGAGACCGGCAGGGTGAGGGGCAGCGCACCGAACAGGTTCACCGGCGCACAGCAGGCGGAAGTGCCGGCCCAGCCGAGAATCGGCACCAGCACGATCAGGCCGTACAGCGCGGCATGCGAGGCGTCAGCCGCTTTTCTCTGCCAGGCCAGGAGACCTGCCTCCCGCTTCGGCGCCCCGCGCGAGAGACGCACGAGGATGCGGGCGAGCACCAGGGCCAGGGCCATTAGGCCGAGGGACTTGTGCCACTCGTAGAGCTGGTCCTGAAGCGGGCCTTTGCCGACATTGGTCATCGCCAGCGCGACGATGACCTGCTCCGCGATGAGCAGGGCGATGACCCAGTGGAGCAGCTTCTGCGTGGTGGAATAAGTGGCCGGTGCCGTCATGACGCGGTTCCTCCCTCGAAGCGGCTCCGCAGATCGCAATCGAACAGCACCTCGCCCTCGCCGAGGTGGTAGCTCCGGGTCACGGGCCGCATCGCCTCACTGAGGGCGGAGATTGGCCGAAGGTCGAGGCCGCTTCGCCCCGATCCCATCAGCATCGGCGCGACCATCAGGTGCAGCCTGTCGATGGCCCCAGCATCGATGAAGGCCGAGACGGTGCGCGCGCCCCCTTCGACGAGGATGCGGCGGAAGCCGAGGGCGCCGAGCCGTGCGATGACCGCTCGCGGGCAGAACGACGTCTCGTCCTCCATCCGCACGGATTCGGCGGAGGGCGGGACGGTCGCGTCCGTCCGGCAAACGACCAGCCGGCGCACCCCATCCTCCGCGAGGAAGCGGGCGCTCGGCGGGATCCGGCCCGAGGGATCGAGGACGATCCGGGCGGGACTCGCCCCCTCGACGCGGCGGACGGTGAGGAGCGGATCGTCGGCGATGACGGTGCCGATGCCGACGACGACGGCATCCACCCGGGCGCGGATCCGGTGGAGATGGTCCAGCGCCGGGCAGAGGTTGATGTATTTCGAATCGCCGGAGGGGGTGGCGATCCGCCCGTCGAGCGACTGGCCGAGCTGCGCCACCACGAAGGGTCGTTGCGCGGTCCCGGTCTCGAACGCGGCGAAGACCGAGCACGTCGTCGCACCCATGTCATCGCTGCCCGGACGCAATACATCAAGCGTAGCCGGAAGCGGCGGGCAAGATGCGAAAGCTCCCTCTGGACCCGTCCCGATGGTCATTCGCTGAGCCCCACCGACCTTGCGTGAATCGGGCTTTGCCGTCTGAGGTGTTCGATGGCCACTCTTTGGAAGTATCTAGATCGCCGTGAAGACCGGGAACAGGTGACCATTTCGCGCGCGATCGCGGAAATGCGCGCCGGGCGCCCGGTCATCCTCGCCGGGGAGAGCCTCGCGCTGGTGGCCTGCGCGGAATCGGTCGATGCCGAATTGTCGGCCTTCCTCTCGGCCCGGTCGATGCCCGCTTATCTGGTGCTGCCGGCCCCGCGCCTGCGCCGCCTTGGGCTCGCGGAGCGGTCGGAGGCGGGGGCCGTGCCGCTCGCCGGCCTCGATCCACAGGCGATCGCGACCCTCGTCTTCGCCACCGAGGCCGACCTCGACAGGCCGGTCGCCCCGGCCACGTCCCTCGACGAGAGCGCCCTCGACCTCGCCCGCGTTGCCCTGATGCTGCCCGCCTGCCTCGTCGTGCCACTGGCCGACCCGGCCGATGCGCCCGCCGATCTGCTCACGGTGCAGGCTTCGTCGATCGCCGCCTATCGCGGTGCGGGCGTCCGGCAGGTGAGCCGCGCGCCGGTGCCCCTGGAAGGCGCACGCGACAGCGAGTTCGTGGTCTTCCGGGGCGGAGACGGCCTGCGGGAGCACGTGGCGATTCTCGTCGGCCGGCCCGATCCGGGCGCCCCGGTCGCGGTGAGGCTGCATTCGGCCTGCCTGACGGGAGACCTGTTCGGCTCGCTGAAATGCGATTGCGGCGACCAGCTGCGCGGCGCCGTCGGGGACCTCGCGCAGAGCGGCGGTGGCATCGTGCTCTATCTCGATCAGGAGGGGCGCGGGAATGGCCTCGCCAACAAGATCCGCGCCTACGATCTGCAGGCCTGCGGCTTCGACACGTTCGAGGCCGACGAGATCCTTGGCTACGGGCTTGACCAGCGCCGCTATGATTTCGCCGCCACCATGCTCCGCCACCTCGGCATCAGTCGCGTCCGGCTGTTGAGCAACAACCCCGCCAAGGTCGCGGCGCTGCGCGCGGAGGGGCTCGAGGTGGTCGGCTCGCAGCCGAGCCTCGGCCGCGTCACCGCCGAGAACCTGCGATACCTGACGATGAAGCGCGACCGGACCGGCCACGCCCTCGGTGGGGACATTGCCGCCCGCCTGGACGCGCAGGCTGTGGACCTCACGCAGAAAGCCGAGCAGGTCTGATACCCGCTTCTCGCCCACCCAGCTTTATTCAGCTGTCATGCCCGTGCTTGATGCAGCCGTGAGCGCGGGCCGTTTCAGCGCGTGCGTCACCACGGCATCGCGTCTCATGATCCTCCCCCGATTTCGCGGACAGGGGGAGTTTAGCTCGCGTCCCGTTCGGCCTGCTCGGGCGTGAGATAGCCGAGTGCCGAGTGGAGAGGCTGCCGATTGTAGTAGTCCTCGATGGAGGCGAACAGGTCGCGCCGCGCCTCATCCCGGGTCGCCCATCGTCGCTGAAGGACGAGCTCGACCTTGAGGGTTGGGCATCTCCGCGAAGATGCCGATGGCTTTTTTTAGCACGTCGCGCTCCATGCGCGTCCGGTCAAGCTCGCGCCTCAGCCGGACGATCTCGGCGACCTGATCGGACGGGGAGGCCACAGGACTTGGGGCCGAGATCGCCGTCGATCCTGCCGGACGTGGTCGGGGTGAGGCCCCGTTCAGCGCTGAACGCCACTGCCGCAATATCGAGGGCTGGATCCCGAGCTCGGCCGCGATCTGCATCTGCGGCCGGCCGCAGCTCTCCAGAAGGGCGACCGCTTCGCGTTTGAACTCGGGCGTGAACGCCCGTCTCGCCTTCGCCCTCCGACACCTTCCCCGCCCAGCCAGAGCGTATCAGAGGTGTCCGTGAAACCGAGGGAGGATCACGGCAGGTAGCCGAGCTCGTCGATGATCAGCAGCTTCGGCTTGGCGTAGTGCGTCAGCCGCTCCTCCAGCCGGCCCTGGGCATGCGCCTTGGCCAGCTGCGCCACGAGCGTCGTGGCGGGGGTGAACAGCACGCCGTAGCCGGCCGCGATCGCCTCGCACCCGATCACCGCCGCCAAGTGCGTCTTGCCAACGCCCGGCGGACCGAGGAGCAAAACCGCTTCGCCGTTGGCGATGAAGCGGCCGGTGGCGATCTCGCGGATCTGCGCCTTGTCCAACGAGGGCTGCGCGCCGAAGTCGAAGCCGATCAGGTCGCGCACGAACGGGAAGCGGGCCAGCCCGAACGCGATGTCGATGCGTCGCTGGCCGCGCCGGGCGATCTCCCGCTCGCAGAACAGGGGCAGCGCTTCGTGGATCGCGCGCTGCCCTGGCTTGCCTCGGCGCGCTCGCAAGGACGGTGAGGGCCGCGGGTCTTCGATCAGAAAGCCGGCTCAAGACCGCTGGCGCGGTAGGCTGACGCCGCTTCCGGCGTGCTCAGCTCGGCGAGGAAGCGCAGGGCGCCGTCCCGGTCGGCGGCGCCGCGCAGAATCGCGGCCGCGAAGGTGGTGACCTCCTGCACGGGCTCCGGGAACGGCCCGACCACCTCGATGCCCGGCACCACCATCAGTTCGCTGATCTGCTGGACGGCGATGTCGGCCTCGCCCGAGACCAGCTTCTCGGCGGTGAAGCCCTGCGGGATGATCGTCGCCCGGGCGTTGACCGCATCGGCGAGCCCGAGCCGCGGCAGCAGGCCGGCGAAGTAGATCCCGCTGGCGCCGGTGCGGGAATAGGCGACGGAGCGCGCCTCGATGAGTGTGCGCTTGAGCGCCTCCACGCTCCCGATTTCCGGATGCGCCGCCCCGGCCTTCACGGCGATGCCATAGCGAGAGCGTACCGCGTCGACCCGGCTCTCCGGTTCGACCCTTCCCTCGGCGATCAGCCGGTCCATGGCGTCGGAGAGCACGAACACCGCGTCGGCGGTCTCGCCCGCGTCGAGCGCCTTCATGATCACCGCGGTGGGCGCCCAGTCGATCGCCGCCCGGGCGCCCGCCGCTTCGAAGGCGGGGACCACATGCGCGTCGAAGGCGCCCCGCACCACCAGGGCGCATTTCAGCCGCGTCGCTCGCTGGTCGTCCACCATGCTGGCTCCCATCGTCTCGGGTTCTGTGATCACCGGCCTGGAGGCTCGGCGCGGGAATAGTCGAGGGCGGTGAATCCGCCGCCCTGGTAGCGCTCCACCACCGGGTTGCCGCTGGTCTTGGCTTCCAGCGCCGGGGCGTAGGAATCGGCGCTGTCCTGCGGTGCCCAGCCGATCACGTCGCGGCCATCCCGGCGCCACCAGGTCATGCGGCTGTTGTTCGAGGCGCCCCAGATCACCACCGTACCGGCCGGCCCGAGGGTCGGGGCCAGGGTGGCGCGGCTGACCAGTCGGGTCATGTCGGCGTAGGATAGCCAGGTCGCCAGCATCCGGGCGTCGGTCGGTTCCGGGAAGCAGGAGCCGATGCGCAGGAAGACGCTCTCGACCCCGTGCTTGTCCCGGTACAGGCCGCCCATCAGCTCGCCATAGGCCTTGGACAGGCCGTAATAGCCGTCCGGGGCGAGCGCGCAGTCGCCGTCCAGAATCTCGGTGCGCTCGTGGAACCCGATCGCGTGGTTCGAGGAGGCGAAAACCATCCGGGCGCGCTCCCGCCGGGCCGCTTCGTAGACGTGGTAGAGGCCTCGGATGTTCGGGCCGATCACGGTCTCGAACGGGTGCTCCACCGAGATCCCGCCGAAATGCAGGATCGTGCCGCACCCCTCCGCCAGCCGCAGGATCGCCGGGCCGTCCTCCAGATCGGCGATCTGGAAACGCACGCCCTCGGGCAGCGGATCCGGGAACGGCACCCGGTCGGTCAGGCGCAGCGCCCAGCCCTGCGCGCCGAGCGCCTTCGTGAGCACGCGCCCAAGGGTGCCGGAGGCTCCGGTGAGCAGGACGGGTTTTTGCGGGATCGTGTCGGTGGGGGCGCTCATCGGGTTGGCTCCGGGATCAGGCGATTTTCACCGCATTGAGGTAACCCACGAGGCGCGCCGCCACGTGGCGTCCTGGGGCGCCGAGCAGAGCATCGGCCTCCTCCGGAGCGAGACGCCGCCGTGCCTGGTGAACCCGGAGGTCTGGCCCGCAGTGCTGGAGCGCCATGCACGGTCGCTAGGCTAAAGCATAATCGCGAAAGGTGCCCGCTGTATTTCTATATAATACCACTTTAGAATTTAAAGACTGCCCGATTACACCAATCCATCCGAAACATCATCCTGAGCAGCTTGCGCAAACTGCTCAGGATGATGGGTGGGATTGGATATGCGAAACGCTCACCACGCCCGCGCCGTCATCGCGAGCGCACCTGGCCGAACAGGCCCTACGCCGAGGCCGCCCGCATCCAGCCGAGGCCGGCCTCGGTGCCGGCGGTGGGGTGGTATTCGCAGCCGATGAAACCGGCATAGCCCACCGCCTCCAGGGCCTCGAAGATCGGGTCGAACGCGATGGTGCCGGTGCCGGGCTCGTGGCGGCCCGGATTATCGGCGATCTGGACATGGGCGATCAGGGGCGCGTACGCGCGGATCAGCGCCGCCGGGTCGTGGCCGAGGCAGACGCAGTGATAGGCGTCGAACAGCAGCTTGACGTTGTCCCGGCCGATCGCCTGGATCGCCTCGACGGCCACGAGCGGATCGTCGATCACGTAATCGGCGATCGAGCCCGGGCCGATCGGCTCGACGATCACCGTCATGCCGCGGGCCTTGGCGGCGTCGGCCGCGAAGGCGAGGTTGTCGAGATAGGTCTCCCAGAGCCGCTCGCGCGCCACCCCCGCCGGCCGCACGCCCGCCATCGGGTGGACCATCCGGCAGCCGAGTTGCTCCACATAGTCGAGGGTCGGCTCGACGGTGGAGCGGTAATAGGCGATCTTGTCCGGCAGGGCGGCAAAACCCTTCTCGCCCTTGGAGGCGTCGCCCGCCGGAAATCCGGTCTGCACCAGGGGCACGCCGGCTCGTTCGAGCCAACCCGCGACGTCCCGGGCCGGTGTCGCGAACAGGTTCGGGTGCTCCACCGCCCGGAACCCGGCCTTCGCGGCAGCCGCGAACCGCTCCGGCAGGGGCAACTCCGTAAACAGGAAGCCGCAATGGCCGCTCAGGCGGTCGGGGAAGGCACCAAGCTTCATGGATCAGGCCCTCCCGCCGGTCTCGACCATCGCGCGCATCCGGTCCACCGCCGCATGGGGCGCGGTCAGGACCGGGACATCGACGGCAGCGCGCACCGCCTCGGCCGCCCGGGAGGTCGAGAAATGCGCCAACATGATCGCGTCGCAATCTGCCAATTCCGGCGCCCGGCCTGCGACGCGGCGGTTGTGGGTCTCGGCATCGCCGGCGCGCAGGCGCGCCATGGCATCGTCCACTAGGATCGTGCGCAGGGTAGCGGGTCGCCCGGTCTGGCCGACGAATTCCTCGAACTCGTCAGTCATGGTGCCGATTGAGGGGCCGAAGGTCGCCAGCATGCCGATGCGCTGCCCTTGCGCGATGGCGGCGCGGAACATCGCCTCATTCGGCTTGAGCACCGGCACCGGCACGGATTCGATCAGCCGGTCGATCGCCGGCCCGAAGGCCGAGCAGGTGATCAGAATGCCGTCGGCGCCCATGTCGTGGCCGTAGCGCCCGAACCGGACGAACCGGTCGATCATGCCCTCGGACATCTCGCCGGGCTCCTTGGCCCGGTCGAGGGACAGGCCGTCGTCGAGGAGGTTGACCGTCTCCGCTTCGGGCCAGCGCTCGGCGAAGGCCGCCTGGATCGGAGCCATCGCGACCGGGGTCGCGTGCAGGAGGACGATGCGGGGGGCCATGCTGTCTCCCGGGTGGGGCGCGATCCGGCGTCCGGTCGCCGTTCGAGATCTTGTAAGCGTTTTCAAAGCGGTGGCAAGATATCGCCGATCCGCCTCAATCGAGGGCTTGTTTGCGCGGCGGCGCCGTACTGGCCCGCAGGATCAGCTCGGCGTCGATCTGGGTGAGGCGCACCACCGGGCGGCCCTGCATCCGGGCGATCAAATGGTCGCCGGCGGCGTGCCCGATCTCGGCGGAATGGATCCGGATGGTGGTCAGCGCCGGATCGAGGAAGGGCGCGAAGTCGGAATCGTTGTGGCCGATCACCGACAGGTCGCCGGGCACGTCGAGCCCCCGGGCGCGGGCCTCGATCATGGCCCCGAAGGCGATCTGGTCGGTACCGCAGATGATCGCGGTGGGCGGCGGCCCACCCGCCAGCATCTGGCGGAAGCCGTCGCGGCCGCCGCCGATGCCGTAGGAGATCTCGATATCGTGCTCGGGGGCGAGGCGCAGGCCGCGGGCCGCCAGCGCCTGGGCGATGCCGGTGACGCGGGCGCCGCCGCGGTCGTTGTCCTTGCGCAGGCCGGAGATCACCCCGATCCGCCGATGGCCGAGATCGACGAGGTAGTTCGCAGCCCGGGCCGCGGAGGCGGCGTTGTCGAAGCCGACGCAGGGACGCTCCCGCGACAGGCTGAAGGTCTGCACCATCGGGATGCCGTGCCGGGCGATGCGGGTGTGCAGGTCAGGGTGGTGGATGTCGCCGACCAGCATCAGCCCGTCGACGCCGCGCTCGAGCAAAAAGGTCGCCTCGCGCAGTTCGTCCTCCAGGTCATAGCCCGCATTGGCCGCGACCAGGGTGTAGCCAGCCTGACGTAGCCGCTCCTGGAAGCTCGACAAGACGCGCACGAACGCCTCGTTCTCGATATTGGGCACCACGGCGCCGACCGCCATGAACCGGCGGGTCGAGAGCGCCCGGGCGGCGCCGTTGGCGACGAAGCCGAGATCCTGCGCGGCCCGCATCACGGCCTCGCGCTTGTCGGCCCGGACCCCGGCCGAGCCGTTCAGCACCCGGGACACCGTCGCGGTGGAGACCCCGGCGCGATGGGCAACGTCCCGCGCCACCGGGCTGCGTGCGAGCGGTTCCAAAATCTCTCCCGGCACGTCCAGCACTGAAATCCGATTCTCCTCGGCGAATCCCGCCCACAAGTCAAAACGAAGCGAACCTGCAGTATATTGACACCCCCAAGCGATGCTGGCTATCTGAAAGCGCTTTCAAAATAGTCGGCTTGTCGGGAGGGATCCAGGCCAGATGGAATCCAGGGAAGAGCGGATGGCGACGTTCGGCCAGCCGGCTTCCGGCCTGGGAGCGCCGGAGCGCGAGGCCCCCAAGGTGGGGCAAGCCGATGTCGAAGCGCCGGGCGTCGCCGGCCCGCAGGCCATCGTCACCAGCCTCAAGCGCAGCGACGCGGTCACGCCCTACCGGTGCCGCGACCTGCTGGCTCTGGACGATTTTGAGCGCCACGCCCGCCGGCTGCTGCCGCCGATGATCTTCCAATACGTAGCCGGCGGCGCCGAGACGGGAGCCGCCCTGGCCCATAGCCGCGGGGCTTACGCCGATTACGCCTTCCTGCCGCGGCTGATGCGCGACACCTCGGGGCGCGACACCGCCACCGAGCTGTTCGGCCACACCTACGCGGCACCCTTCGGCGTCGGGCCGCTCGGCGGGGCCGCGTTCATCGCCTATCGGGGCGACATCGTGCTGGCCGAGGCGGCGCGGCGGATGAACCTGCCGATGATCCTCAGCGCCTCCTCGCTGATCAAGCTGGAGGATGTCTACGCCCAGAATCCGCAGGCTTGGTTCCAGGGCTACCTGCCGGGCGACCAGACCCGGATCGACCGCCTGCTCGACCGGGTCGAGGCTACCGGCTACCGCACCTTCGTGGTGACCGCCGACACCCCGACGCTGGGCAACCGCGAGCACAACACCCGCAGCGGCTTCTCGATGCCGATCAAGGTGACACCCAAAGTCGCCTGGCAGAGCGCGACCCACCCGCGCTGGCTGCTCGGCACCGTCGCCCGGACCTTCCTGAGGCACGGCGCCCCGCATTTCGAGAACACCGAGGCTACGCGCGGGCCGCCGATGATGTCGCAAGGCGCGGTGCGCAACACCATCGCGCGCGATCAGCTCTCCTGGAAGAACCTGGAGTCGATCCGCAAGCGCTGGTCCGGCAACCTAGTGGTGAAGGGGCTGCTCGCCCCGGGCGATGTCGAGATCGCCCGGGGCTGTGGCGCCGACGGCGTCATCCTGTCGACCCATGGCGGCCGCCAGCTCGACCACGCCATCGCGCCCCTCGACGTGCTGCCGGAGATCGCCGCCCGGAAGGGCAGCCTGAAGATCATCGTCGACAGCGGCATCCGGCGCGGCACCGACGTGATGAAGGCGCTGGCGCTGGGCGCCGACTTCGTCCTGCTCGGCCGGCCGTTCATGTTCGGCGCGGCGCTCGGCGGGGCGGCGGGCGTCGAGCACGCCATGCGGATCCTCAAGGAGGAGCTCAACCGCGACATGGCGCTGATCGGGGTGAACCGCCTGTCCGAGCTGAACCCGGACTTCCTACGCCGCGTCCCGCGGCGGACCTGACCCGGAGATCGGCATGGCCGACGACACGCCCCGCCCTCCCCTCGGCCTCGCCTTCGTCGGCTGCTTCACCACCGCGCGCCGCCGGGCGCGGGGCAAGGGCATCGACGTCTATGGGGTCGGCGCCGGGCTCGACGACTGGACCCATCTCGGCCGGGTCGAAGGCCTGGAGAATCCGTCCTTCATGGTCGCCGATCCCGGGCGTGCCGTGCTCTACACGGTCCAGGGCGACGGCGAGGCGGCGAGCGCCTTCGCGGTCGCGCCCGACGGCGGACTGCGGAGCCTCGGGAGCGCGGCCACCGGCGGCACCAACAGCGTCCACCAAGCGCTCGACCCGAGCGGGCGGTTCCTGATCGTCGCCAACTACGCCAGCGGCACGGTCGCGCTGATGCCCCTGCGCCCCGATGGCGGGCTGGAGCCGGCCGCGCAGATCCAGCCGCTCCCGGGCGGGCCCGGTCCGCATCGGACCGAGCAGGCCAGCGCCCATCCGCACCACGTGGTCCTGTCGCCGGACGGCCGCCACATGCTGGTGCCCGACAAGGGTCTCGACCGCGTCTTCGTCCTGCGGCTCGACGGCGACTGCCTGAATATCGTCTCCGAGGCGGTTCTGCGTCCGGGCGCCGGGCCGCGCCACATCGCGTTCCACCCCGGCGGGACCATCGCCTTCCTGGTCAACGAGCTGGATTCCACGGTCGCGACCTGCCGGTGGGATGCGGAAACCGCGACGCTCACGCCTCTGCACTGCGTCCCGACGCTGCCACCCGACTTCTTCGGCGCCAGCACGGCGGCGGCGATCGTGGTCACACCCTGCGGACGCTTCGTCTACGCCTCGAACCGTGGGCAGAACGGGATCGCGCGCTTCCGCGTGGACGGCGACCGCCTCGAACCGGCCGGCTGGACGCCATCCGGCGGCCGGGACCCGCGCTTCATGACGCTCGGGCCGGACGGTAGCCGCCTGCTGGTGGCCAACGAGCAGGGCGACAGCTTGGTCGAATTCGCCATCGACCCGGGCAGCGGGGATCTCACCCTGACGGGCTCACGCCAGAGCCCGAGCCCCTGCACGATCGCGTTCCTATAAAAATACATAACAAAAACATGACTATCCCGGAGGAAGCCCGATGTTTGCCAAACGATACAGGTTCCTGATTGCGGCTCTGCTCTTCATCGCCGGGATCATCAACTACATGGACCGCGCCGCGCTCGGCGTAGCCGCGCCCTTCGTCAAGCAGGACCTCAATCTGTCGCCCTCCGAGCTGGGGGTGATCTTCAGCACGTTCTTCTTCGGCTACGCCCTGTTCGCCTTCGTGGGCGGCCAGCTCGCCGACCGCTACGGCCCGCGCAGCGTCTACAGCTGGGCCGCCGCCGCCTGGTCGATCCTGTGCATGCTCACCGGCGCGGTGACCGGGTTCGCCCAGATGTTCTTGGTCCGCGCCCTGTTCGGCTTCGCCGAGGGGCCGATGAACTCGACCACGAACCGCACCATCACCACGTGGTTCCCCCGCGAGGAGACGGCGCGGACGATCGGCTTCACCTTCTCGGGCCAGACCGTCGGCAGCGCCATCGCGGCGCCGGTGGTCGGCCTGCTGGCGATCCAGTACGGCTGGCGCGTGGCCTTCGTCGCCATCGGCGCTGTCGGCCTGGTCTGGGTGGTGGCGTGGCGGATCCTCATGACCGACCGCCCCCGGGACAACCCCCGGGTCTCAGTGGAAGAAATCGCCCTGGTCGAGCGCAGCCGGGCCGTGTCGCACCTCGCCGCGTCCGACCACGAGCGGTCCCTGCGCGGCTACCTGCTGCTGCCGAGCACGCTCTCGCTGGGGCTGGGCATGTTCGCGGTGAACTACACCCTGTACATCTTCCTCTCGTGGCTCCCGAGCTACCTCACCGACGCTTTGCACATGCCGGTGCAGCAGATGGCGTTCGTGGCGGCGATCCCGTGGGCCTGCGGCTTCGTCGGCTATGTCGGCGGCGGCATCGTCGCCGACCTGTTGTACAAGCGCATGGACGACAAACTGGCGGCGCGGAAGATCACCACGATCGTGCCACTCGCCATCGCGGGCGTCGCGCTGATCACCGTCAACGCCGCGCCGAACGCCGCGGTGGCGGTCTCGCTGATCGCGGTCGCCGTGCTGACGCTGACGAGCTCGGTGCAATCCTGCTGGGCGACGATCCACGAATTGGTGCCGGAGGCGCGGGTCGGCGGGGTCAGCGGCTTCATCCACCTGCTGAGCAACATCTCGGGCATCATCGGGCCGACCGCCACGGGATTCGCCGTGCAGTATCTCGGCGGCTACGCCAGCGCCTTCGTCATCGCCGCCCTGATCGCCGCGGCCGGCGTCGTCGCGATGGCAATCTTCGTGAGGCGCCCGCGCAGCCCGCAGGCGGCCCGTGACACCGGCGGTGTGGTGGGTCGCCACCGCGGTGTCGAGCTTGAGCAGAGCTGAATCCAGAGGCGGCGGCTCCGGCGCCCAGACATCAAGGCCGGCCCCGGCGAGATGGCCGGAGGCCAGGGCTTCGGCCAGCGCCACCTCGTCGTGCACGCCGCCCCAGGCCGTGGTGATGAACAGCGCCCCGGGCTTCATCGCCGCGAAGGTGTCGGCATCGAAGCTGGCGCGGGTCGTGGCGTCGAGCGGGCAGTGCAAGGACACGATGTCGGATTCGGCCAGCAGTTGCGCCCGGTCCACCGGCTCGGCGCCGCGGGCCCGGATCTCCCCGGCCGAGAGCAGCGGGTCGTAGGCCAGGCTCCGCATGTCGAAGCCGCGGGCGAGCTTGGCGACCTCCCGGCCGGTATGGCCGATCCCGACGAGACCCAGCGTCGAGCCGCTGATCTCAGGGCCCATCAGTGATTCCCGCGAGAAGCCGCCCACCGTCCGCAACAGCCGGTCCGAGACGCAGATCTTGCGTGAGACGGCGAGCATCAGGCCGATGGCGAGTTCCGCCACCGAGCGGGCATTGCCGCCGACCCGGTTGACCACCGCGACGCCGGCCCGGGTGCAGGCGGCCGCGTCCACCGTGTCGAAGCCCGCCCCGCCCGAAGAGACCGCGAGCAGGTTCGGGCAGCCGGCGAGCAACACATCCGTCACGTGCCACCGGCGGGGCAGCTCATCCCGCGCCGGCGAGACGTGGAAGACATGCGCCTGCGCCAGCAGGGCCTCGAGCGTCTCCGCCCCTCCCTGCAGATCGCCGACCCGCAGGTCGATGTCGGGTTCGGCCCTCAACCGTGCGTCGAAGACCGGGTTGACCCAGAGATTGAACCGGCAGACGCGCTTGAGGGCCACCGGGTCAGCCCTTCACCACCGCCTCGATCGCATCAACCCCGTGGTCGATGTTGTGGGTATTGACTGCCGCCACGCAGATCCGGCCGGTCTTCATGGCGTAGACCTCGGGCTCCTCGCGCAGGCGCGTGGCCTCCTCGGGGGGCAGGCCCGTGTAGGAGAATATGAGGCAATGGTGGTCGAGCCGCGCCAGCAGCGGGCCGAAGATCTTCTCGATGTCGTAGAAGTCGATCAGCCAGCCGGTCCGGGGATCCGCGGGCCCGGCGACGGTCAGTTCGACCCGGCGGGAATGGCCGTGCATCCTGTTGCAGCGGCGGGTCTCGGGCACGTTCGGCAGCCGGTGGGGGCCGCGAAGGTGAAGGCTTGGGTGAGCGTCATCGGATATCTTTTTTGCTCAGTCTCGATAGCCGGCCTGCGACCAGTAAACCCCGTTCCTTCTGTGCGTCTCCCGCGAGAGCCGCCAAGGGATCTCGGTCCGACAATCCGTGAACGCGATCCGCATTGGTAGCCCAAGGATGAGTGCGGCCGGACGCGATTGTAGATGGTCTGCCAAAGACCGATCACGATCTGCGCCTCCTTCAGCGAGTAGAAGATCTCCTGTCTCAGCCATTCTTCGCGTCGCTCTGCTCGGAGACGTCCGCCCCCTTGCATGCGACGGTGATACGCTTGCCCTATGCCGTCTGCACCTCGATCTGGCACAGCGTCAGCACCACCTGCTCTGCGCTCGGTTTCTGTCCGCGCCTCATGCCCGACCCCTCCGGGCCCGGCTGATCCTCTCGATCAGCCGGGTCCTAAACCAGCCGGTTAGGCCAACGGCGGCGGGGCCGGGATCCGATTCCGGGAGCGGAAGGGATAAAACAGCGGGCCAGGCTCGTTAGCGCGTCGACGAACTCCTTCGGTCCGGTACCCATTATGCGCAGCCTCATCCTCGCCATCAGCTTCATCGCTACCGCCGCCCCCGCCTCGGCGCAGGCGCCTAAACGCGGCAACGAGGACCTGAAGACCTACTGTTCCGGAGATGCCGTCACCTTCTGCAGCGGCAAGGATCCGGACAGCCCGGAGATGGACGCCTGCTTCAAGGCGAACATGAGCAAAATCTCGGAGAACTGTCGGCGCGCGATCACGGCCTACAAGGGTGGAGGGGGCAAGTAACGTTCGCCCTGCGCTCCCGGAACGAGGATTGATGTTCCAGCCTCTCAGTCACTGGAGCCGGTGAGGGTCATCACAGGCCTGCAGCTTCGCGCAGCAGTGTCTCACTCGGGTGGAAGGCCACGTTCTTGCAACCAGGGCGAAGGTGCCTCTGAGCGTTGTGACGCGAACTGAGAGCAGCCCTGGTGAGCCGGCAATCACCATCGCGCAGCTCAACGCCCTGATGCAGATCCTGCGCGCTGCCGGCACCAGCTTTCCGCCTGCCGATCCTGATGCCGATGGCGACGGGACACAGTCCTGATCGTTTTTCGCGATGAGCGTACGAAGCTGACAGCGATAGGCGAGCCGGACGCGGCCCACGACTCGCTTCCGCAGTCGGCCCCCTCACACCGGACGATCGCGCCGAAGTGGATCGTGAGCCCTCCTGCGATCGTGGTGATACGGCCACCAGCGCCCTGATCGGGTAAGCGCCTCCTATTACCCTTCCCGCGTGCAGCCCTGATGTCGGAAGCCCGCGACACCTGCTGTCCTCCTTCTCGGGCCGCCCGTCTCTCGGCATGCCGCTCTTCCAGCAACGCCTTTAAGTCGATCACTTCCGGCTCGGGCGCCGTGGCGATGCGCCTACGGCTTCGAGAGGGCTCGGGCGGCCATCCCACCCGCCGTTGTCTCTCCCGGAACCAGGCGATGTCTTCGGGATCGAACCGCTTCCGGACCCGCTTCAATCCCAGCCCGACCGCGATGTAGGCGATGTCACCGCAGGCACGTGAGGGGCGAAGGTCCGACGGATGATCTGCAGCAGCTTGGCTGCGTGATCGCAGCTTCCTCGAACCGCGCTGGATCGCGATTACCGACGCAGCCCCCACTTCCGTCCCGCATTTCTCATCCGTGCACGCCGTCAAGGTCAAAGACAGGGGTAGATTGCCAAGTCCACAGCATATATAGAGATAAGAACGGACAGGAATAAATCTTAAGATTTTATCTATTAACCAAAACAAGGGTCAAGTCGTGATCGTCGCTGCTATCCTATTCACAGTTGGTATTATAATAGGTTGGCTTTGCAACATCATTGCTTTGTGCCTATCGTCATCGCTGATATGTGTTGGCTTTTTTACATTTTTTATGATATTTTCAGAAACAAAAATGCTACATCTTCTTATTTTAATTGGATATCTTTTCACACATCAAGCGGGATATCTGCTCGGTGCATATCTTGGCGCTGAGCCAGAGGAATACAAATCCTGAATACTCTGCCTACCATAACCAGATTATGCGCCCGGAGAGTTGGTAGATGAGCAGCCAGATTGCCGCCGCTGCGATGCCTGCTGCCACCACGAGAGCCAGCGACGGCCTGCGGCCCCGTTTCCGGCGGAGCCATGCGAAGTTGTTCACGGTTGGAGCTCCTTCCTGGAGTTGCCTGACCCCGCGGGTACGCGACCGAGCCGATACGGGTTTCAGGGCCGGGGGATTTTTTGCGCTCGCTAAGTTCATGGGCTGCCGTTAGCATGAAGAGCGCGGGCGCAATCTGACCTCATAGACACATAAGGGGATTTTCAGAGATCTTTATTTAAATCGCGTTTTTATTTACCTTTCTGGTGGACGTTTTTAAGGTTCAGACATCGGCAGTTATGTGTTTTGCCGGGGCACATGGTAAACGTAGAGCTATTCCGTACGGGGCATTCACCCACAGTCGCTTCCCCGCATTGCGCCACGTCCACGTGCAATCGGTGGGTGCCCACACAATCAGCCCGGTGGGCCTATGACTTCACTGCGGCCATCGCCCGGAGGCTCAGGTCGATCGCACGGACGAGTTGCTCGGCAGTCTGAGTCGCGGCAGGGTCTCGCGACATCGCGATTGCCGCCTGCTGCAACGTGCGGAACTGCTGAAGTCGAGCGGCGGGATCGCCTCCTCGGGCGATAGCTGACCGCACGAGGCCGTGGACGACCTCACGCGCGAAACGGTCATCGAAGCCGGACAACGTCCGGGCCTGCCCGGGCTCGCAGCGGGCGCTCCTACCGGGGCAAGCAGCGTCAGCGAGCGCTTCTACTGATTCCGGGATCGGGGCCCTGACTTTGCTCATCCCATCACCGGATGCGACAGCGGGATCCCGGTGCGGACCATGTCGCGCTTGTAGGCATCCCGATCGGTGCGCAGAGCGTTCTGAGAGGCTTTGTGGCTCGCGACCGCCCCGACTAGGTCGAGAGTCCAACCCTTCGCCAGGGAATAGGCTTCGCTCGCGAGATCGCCGGGGATGGCTTCCACCGCGGCGATGATATCGTCGTCCGTGACCTCAGAAATCTTGCGGAGGTCGGACACGGTGGGGTTGCTGGCCCTGTCGGAGGGCTCCTGCAGCCGCCCCAAGACGTCCATGAGGCGGCGGCTACGCGAACACGCCGCCTCAGCTTGGCTGTGCTGGCGCCCTGCCCCGAGAAGGCGCATAAGGGCCTCATCCCTCCGCGCAATCCCGTGCACTGGGCCACGAAGCGGAGGCCGAGATGGCACGCGAATTCACGACCGGCAAAGCGCAGGCCGTCACGCCCGAGGACTTCAACGAACGCGTGAAACGCTTGCTCGCCAACAAGCCGGACCCGCGCAAGGCTGAGCCGAGAGCCAGAAACTTCAAGGCAAACAAGCCGTTTGCGAAGGACTGAGGCCGCGCCTTCAGAGGCGCTCGCACCGGCGGGGCGGCCATACATCACGGCTCGCCCGGCCTCGCGCATCCCGATCGTATGTCGGAACGAAGGACAGCCCTATGTCCCCACAATCCGCCAATCATTGATATGATCAATATGGGCTATTGATTGTATCTGTTTGAATGATGGTGCGGTGCGGCGCATCTAATCCCTCGAAGCCGGGATCAGTCCCGGAACCTCAGTGGGATCAGCACCATGACCATCCGCACCATCACTCTCGCCACCCTCGCGACCGTCACGTTGATTGGCTCCGCCCAGGCAAACGAGCGCGTCAATCTTACTCCGCCGCTCTATCGTGAGCAGGCCCGTGCCACGGCCACCGTTCGACCCCCGTCCGAACTGGCCACCACGCCGCGGCTCGTTCCTACCGCTCCAGTAGGTCGGCGCCTCGTCGTTGAGGCGGTCGCTCGCTAACATAGTCCCGTGGCCATGCCGCGGACCCAGAAGGAAGGCCCCGGCATGGGACCGGGGCCCTTTCCATTCGGACCATGGGTGTTCCGCTCGCTTTTCCTAGTTGCGGGCGCATCACGGAGGGGCCCATGTTTCGGCCGGTTTGGCGGTCGGGGCGGGTGCGCTCCCCCGATCCGGGGACTGATGCGACGCCCCGGCTGATGACTGGTCGAGACGCGGGCGTACAACCGACCAGCGGAAGTGTTCGGAGATCCGCTTCGGAGACGCGGATTGGGCGCGATGAATGACCGCAATGGGCGCGAGGCGGCCGGCCGGATCAGGCCGAAATCGGCCGGTCCGCTATGGAGCGGCCGGCATAGTGAAGCGGACGTTCCGTCTTCGACCCCGTGTTGGGCCTGCCAAATATCGAGATGACTTCTTAAACGCAGTCATATGTCCGCAAATATTAAAATTTGTCTCAAGTTGGAAATGCCAAATGGAAGATTTACGAATCGTATTTTCTCTTCTCATCACCGATTTATACATTCGTAAATCAATTAATCCGGCTGAGTATGCGATTATTTCTTAGATCTTGCGCCATTTTAGCTGGGGCATAATCAGAGATCGACTGATTTTGGCTTGGGAGTACAGTTGTGATAGGGTAATCAGGTATAGAGCAAACTGATGGGGGCAGTGTTGGATCGGGCCGTGGAGCGCCGCCTTGCCGCGATCCTGCTGACGGACGTGGTTGGCTATAGCCGAATGATTTCCGAGGACGAGACTGGCACCCTGCGCCGGCTCAAGGCGCTCCGCCGGACCGTGATCGAGCCGCAGGTCGCCGCCGCTCATGGCCGGATCGTGAAGTCGACCGGCGACGGCGTGCTGGTCGAGTTCCACAGCTCGGTGCGTGCCGTTGGCTGTGCCGTTACCATCCAACGCGCGACCGCCATGCATAATGCCGGCCTTCCCGAGAACCAAGCAATGCGCATGCGCATCGGCATCAACCTTGGCGACGTGATTGCGGAGCCGGACGGAGACCTCTACGGCGACGGCGTGAACGTGGCCGCGCGCCTGGAACCGCTGGCCGAACCGGGCGGCCTGTGCATTTCCCGCTCGATCCACGATCAGGTCCGGGACAAGCTTCCCTACCACTTCGAAGACCGCGGCAAGCTCGAACTCAAGAATATCGCCCGGCCGATCGGCGTTTTCGCCCTCTCTGCCGAAGCCATCGCGGCCAGTGCCGACCTGCCTGAGGACGAACCGGATCAGTCGCCACAAGCTGCGGTCGCAAGCCGCCGCCCTCTCTGGCTCGCCGGAGTGGCTGGCGTGCTCGGCCTTGCCGCAGCCGTCGGCTTGGGCTGGTGGTATCGGCCCGCCAAGGTTCCCACGGCCGACCACACGCTCGCGGTGCAGGCCGGCCTACCGCCCAAGCCCCTGCCGCCGCTCTCACTGGTGGTGCTGCCGTTTGCAAACCTGAGCGCCGATCCGGAGCAGGACTTCTTCGCGGACGGGCTGACGGAGGATCTGACCACCGACCTTTCGCATCTGGCCGGCAGCTTCGTGATCGCGCGCAACACGGCCTTCACCTACAAAGGCAAGGCTGTCGACGTGAAGCAGGTCGGCCGCGACCTCGGCGTCCGCTACGTCCTCGAAGGAAGCGTGCGGCGCGCCGCCGATCGCGTGATCCTGAATGCGCAGCTCATATCGACCGAGACCGGGGCCCATCTGTGGGCCGACAGGTTCGAAGGTGAGCGCAGCCGGCTCGGCGACCTGCAGGTCGAGTTCGTCGCCCGCCTCGCCCGCTCGCTCGACGTGCAACTGACCCAAGCAGAAAGCCTTCGCACGCTGCGTGAGCGGCCGGACAACCCAAACTCCGCTGATCTCGCCATGCGCGGTTGGGCAGCTCTGAACCGGCGTCCAAGTCCCGCGCATCTTCAAGAGGCACTTAATCTTTTTGAGCTTGCTCTTCAGAAAGATCAACGTCTCACTTCCGCATTGGTGGGTAAAGCGCGCTCCATATCCTACATGGTATGGCTCCGATGGAGCTCATCTCCTGCTGAAAACTTAGCTGCAGCGAATGAGGCAATTACGTCGGTGCTGTCAGATGCGCCTGAGCATGCGATGGCCCACTTCGTGAAGGGTGAAATACTGAAAGCACAAAAAAAGCACGACTTGGCAGTCCCTGAATTCGAGACTGCGATTAGGAACGATAGGAATTTAGCTGTCGCCTATGAGGAGCTTGGTCATACGAAAATCCTGCTCGGCCGCTCGAATGAGGCGCTGCCGCTGATCGAGAAGGCTCTGCGTCTAAGCCCGCACGACCCAGCCTTAAATTTTTGGCTATTCCATATGTGTCACGCATTCACACATTTAGGCCGAGACTCGGAGGCCATTGATTGGTGCCGTAAATCGGTCGCAGCTGGACCACTTTGGCTGGCTTATATCGACTTGTCTGCTGCTTACGCTTGGACTGAACAGAAAGTCGAAGCGCAGGATGCAGTTGCAGAGCTTTTGAAGTTAATGCCTGGCTACACCGTTCAGAAATGGGCAAATGCTGGATTCTCGGACAACCCAAAATTCTTGATTGAATATCAGCGCATAGTTGATGGGCTGAGGAAAGCCGGACTACCCGAAGGATAGATCTATGTTCGGTTGTCGCAATTATATTTTCTATAGTTTATAACTGATACAATATCCGGCTGATTGATTCGGCGGGGATCCCCGCGTGGTTTTGGGCTGGCCAGGATCTGTGGCCCTGTCTCATGGAGATGGATATGGCCCACATAGCGGATCATCTGAGCATCACGGAACGGGGCCGGCGTCCCCGCACCTGGGACGACGCCTGCGTGGCGCGCGCACTATCAGGCGATCTGGCTTCTGGCGCAGGGCAGTTTGTCGGCGGAGGTCGCGTCCACGACCGGGTTCGTGCAGCGCTGGCAGGAGCAACTGGCCAGCCGTTACAACCAGTTCGGTCCCGATGCGGTGGGCGACCGGCGCCGCCGCAACGGCGCCAACCCGCGGCTTCTGACCCCTGAACTCCTGGACAAGCTGCGGGCGCGCCTGGCGCAGCCACCGCCCGATGGCGGGACCTGGAGCACGCCCAAGATCGCGCTGCGGATGGCCCAAGAACTCGGGCTGGCCTGGTCTGACTGATGCTCGATCGGCTGCTCGCCCGCCTGCATCGCCACAGAGCCGCCTTGCTGCGCGTGTGGGAGCGCCCCGGGATCCCGCTCCACACCAACGGCTCGGATAACGACATCCGCGCCTGCGTGACCAAGCGGAAGATCTCCGGCGGGACCATGAGCGAGGCGGGCCGCACCGCCCGCGATGTCATGCTCGGCCTGATGAAGACTTGCGCAAAGCTCGGGATCTCGTTCTTCCGCTACCTTAGCGACCGCGTCGGGATCTCTGGCGGTGAAGCGATCCCGCCCCTACCGGACCTCATCAGACACGCTGCAACAGCTTGACCGCCCGGATGTCTCCCCCGGTTACCATCGAGACGTCAGCGTGACCGTGCATCGACTGGTCGGCGATGGGCATCATCGGCCTTTAATGATTGCTTGGCATCTGCCAGATTTGAGCGCAGAATGTCTGAATATTTGGAGGTGCTCTTATGGTGAGCCTTCGCATCAGATCTGAGACGCCAGATATTTCCGCTTATCCGGATTTGGTCGTTATGATGCTGGGTATGCGTGCTCAAAACCTGCGAGGAGCACTTACTATCCTTAGGATAGGTGGACCGATTGATAAGGCGGGCGCCAATTGGCCAGACGGGCTGCTCAGGTATGAGAATAGAATACTCTTCCAAATTTTCCCGCTTCATGCCGGCATGCGATGGTATTGGCGTGACCTGAAATCAATGGAGATGTGGTCTAGATCTGATCCACACAAAACATGGTGGGCAAAGTTTATTCAGAACCCCGAAGGCACTGAGTTCTGGCACGAAACCTATCACATGCGCGGCGGAATGCAGGGCGTTTATCTCAACATGCGCAAGTCCTACGGCTTTTCAAGTTTTCTACCAATGGCTCCGACCGCTGGAACGATCAGATCTCGTTTAGAAACAGAATCCATAGCGGGGCGCTTGCCCGGCACTGAACAGCCCGATCATCGTTCTTCATAAATTTACACCCGTTCATTGTACCGGATGTCCTTGTCGGCATGCCGTAGGGGACAGCGGGAGATGGGCGGCTAGGGCGTCCGTACGAGTAGGTTTCGGCTGGCGGACACCACCGCAGCACACCGTATCACCGCGTGCATCCCGCAGACCCCGGTCCGCAGTGACGGTTCTGGGTCTCGCCGCGTTCCATGTCTGTTCTGCATCCATCCCGGGATCAGAGGGGACGATGGCGAGGCGCGGCGTGTTCGTAAGGGCCGAAGAGGTGCTGTTACTCGATGACGCTGCCCGCTGGCGTCGAACCTGCATCGATGTCCTGCGTCGAGTCCAGCCACAGGGTCCGCTCTGACGGGCAACGGAAGCCGTCTTGAATGCGATCGATGGACTGGCCGAGGTGTCCGCGCACGACGCCCGGCTCGTGGGCGTGCCGGCGGTGGTGCGGGGCGAAGCGGTCGAATACGAGACCGCGGACGGCGCGCGGGTCCTCGCCGAAGTCGCCTGGAGCGAGGGCGGGGAGGCTGGGCTGCACGTACCGTCCGGTGTGCACCACTCGGCGCTGGCTACGTCCCTGGAACGGGCGGCCTGAGCGATCGGACAATCCGGATCAGGTAGAGTAGTCGAGACTTGATCTGACGGATGGTGTCAGTGAGCTAAGGCGCGAGCCGAGTCCGGGCGCAGAGTGGTCAACGTGCGCAGCGCCCAGCCTCGGCGTTTTCGATGACATCGGTAAGATTATCCCTCAGCTCGTGCTGCTGCATCGCAGTTTCCTGTCCGAGCAGATCAAAGCCTCGTTCAAACTGAACGTAGAGCAAATTGAAGCCTTTACCGATCTGGAGCTCCCACAGAAGGATGCGCCCATGGTCGAGGCTTTCTCCGCTCTGGTCGCGGACTGCTACCCCGTCGAGCGCATGTTTTTCGATCTCCTGGCATCCAGCGGCCCTCCTGAGCCGCAGGTCGCACGGGGATCTGTGCGACTTGGTCGAGGTGACGACGGGGGTCGCTCGCCTTTCGCTCCTCGTGGCTCCATTCCGGGTCGACGGGGAGCCACGCCCGCTCGACGAGAAGCGTCGACTGCTCCTGATGGGTGCCCCCGGCGAGCAGCACATGTTCGGCGTCCGGATCGTCGAGCCGTTCCTGCGCAGGGCGAGTTGGGCGGGTTCGGTCGGGCTCTCGTCCAGTCCGGAGGAGTTCGCTGCTCTGGTGGCATCCGAATTGTTTGAAATCGTCGGTCTGACGCTCAGCAATGAGACGCGCGTCAATCAGCTCGCGATGGCGATACACTCCGTACGCGAAGCGTCGTGACATTCTCGGGCACTCTGCTGCCCTAGTACGAAGACGCCGTTGCTCTGGCTGGGCTATTCGCCCGATGTGCCTGTCTCCGGGCGGTCATTGCCGCCTTCCGCTCGGTCACCGGAGTGCAGCACGAATTCGAGGCCGAGATCGTCGCTCTGGCGAACCGAGCGGTGCCCGGCCAGCATACGCGCGGTCATCAGTTCGAACGCGCGGTTCGAGGATGGGGTGAGCATCCCGAGCCTGATCGTCCGGCCGGAGCCGGGCATTGCGGCCACTGCCTACCAGCGCGAGCCAGGGCCGGCTCGGCCGCTGTTCTTGGCAAGGTTCGTTCCGACGTGGGTCCTCCGGGTAGTCCGGCGGCCGCCACCAAGATCTCCCGTCAATTTTTCTGCGTACCGAATGCGAGGCCGGGCGCAGAGCAGCCGCGATCAATCGACATGATAAGGGTGTGATTTTCCTATCCCGGTGGCACGACCGTTGCTGAGGCTCCTTCAATTTCAGGAGTCCTTCGGCTTGTCCCGTACACCGCACGTGACCGATCTCTCCCGCCGCACGGTGCTTGCGCTCCCGCTCGGCCTTGCCGCAGCCTCGGGCAGCGCACGCGCGGCCGAGCCGAAGCGAGGCGGCACGATGGTGATGATCGTGCATCCGGAGCCTTCAACCCTGGCCCATTATGCCGTGTCGGCCGGCAACATTCCACCGATCGCCACGCAGGTCTATGAAGGGTTGTGCACCTACGATTGGGACCTGAACCCGCAGCCCAACCTCGCCAAGTCGTGGGATGTCGCCCCGGACGGCAAGACCATCACGTTCAAGCTCCAGGAGGGCGTGACCTTCCACAACGGCAAGCCGTTCACCAGCGCGGACGTGCAGTACTCCTTCATGGAGATCCTGAAGAAGTACAATCCGATCGCCCCGGTGATGCTCGCGGAACTCGTGGCAGTCGATACACCGGACCCAATGACAGCGGTGCTGCGCCTCGCCAACCCGGCTCCGTACATCATGAAGGCGCTCTCGGGGCGCGATCTGCCGATCCTGTGCCGGTCGGTGTTCGAGGGGACCGACATCCTCCAGAACCCGAGCGCCAACAAGCCGATCGGGACCGGTCCGTTCAAGTTCGTGAGCTGGGAGCGCGGCCAGTCCGTACGGCTCGATCGCAACGAGACCTACTGGAAACCGGGGCTGCCTTACCTCAACCGCATCGTTGCCCGCTTCATCCCGGACGCCGCCACGCGGTCGGCCGCCATGGAGGCCGGCGAGGCCCATTTCGCCGGCTACAGCGCTGTGAACTACGCCGATCTCGCGCGGATGAAGACCAATCCGGTCCTCGACCTGACGACCAAAGGCTACGAGATGACGCCGGCCCAGAGCGTCCTGGAGTTGAACGGCCGTCACCCACAGCTTCAGAAGAAGGAGGTCCGCCAAGCGATCGCCTACGCCATCGACCGCAACGTCATCCTCAGGGACGTGATGTTCGGCTACGGCCTGCCCGCCACGGGGCCGCTCAGCCGCAAGTTCAAGACGGCGGGCCTCTACACCGACGACGTGCGCCGGTACGATGTGCCGGACCGGCTGGAGATCGCCAACAGGCTGCTCGATCAGGCCGGCGCGCCCCGCGGCGCCGGCGGGATGCGCTTTGCCCTGCACCTGGAGGTGAACTCGTTCGGCGAGCAGTGGCTGCGGCAGGCCGAATACCTGAAGCAGGCGCTGGCCGAAGTCGGCATCGACGTGACGCTCCGTTCGGAGGACACCGCAACCTGGCTGCGGCGCGTCTACACGAACTACGATTACGATATCAACGAGCCGTTCCTGAGCCAAGGCGTCGATCCGGTCTACGGGCTCAACAAGCAATTCCTCACCGCGCAGATCCGCAAGGGCGTGACCTTCGTCAATGACACCTTCTACGCAAACCCGGAGGTCGACCGCATGCTCGGCGAGGGCGCGCGCGAGCTGGACCCCGAGAAGCGCGGAGCGATCTACAAGAAGGTCCAGCAGATCCTGGCCGACGACAGCCCGATGGTCTGGCTGATCGACGTGCAATACGTCAGCGTCTTTAACCGGCGCCTTAAGGACCACACCACCGGACCGCTCGGCACACAGCAGGCGTTCGAACGGGCCTGGATGGACAAGTAGCCCCATGCGGCTCGCGCGATTTCTCGGTCACCGGCTCCTGCTGGCGATCCCCGTGGTGCTGGGCATCGTCGTGCTCAACTTCTTCCTGATCCACCTGGCGCCCGGCGATGCGGCGTCGGTGCTGGCCGGCGAGAGCGGTGCGGCCAGCCCGGAATACATGGAACAGCTGCGGCACAAGTTCGGCCTGGACCGGCCGCTCGCCACCCAGTTCGGCGTCTACCTGCTGAACATGCTCCATCTCGACCTCGGCTACTCGTTTCGCAACGACAGCCCCGTGGTGAGCCTGATCCTCGAGCGGCTCTGGCCTACGGGACTGCTGATGCTGACCGCCTTCGGCACCGCCCTGGTGATCGGCACGCTGCTCGGTCTCGTGGCCGCCACGGGGCGCAATTCCTGGCGTGACGCGGTGATCTCGCTCGTGAGCCTCGTGGCCTATGCCACGCCCGGGTTCTGGCTCGGGCTGATGATGATCGTGGTCTTCGCGATCCGCCTCGGCTGGTTGCCGACCAGCGGTTTCGACACGGTCGGCGCCGACAACGAAGGCTGGGACGAGGTCTGGGATATCGGCCGTCACCTGGTCATGCCGGCGGTCGCGCTCTCGTTGTTCTACCTCGCCGTCTACGCCCGGGTGATGCGCGCCTCCGTGCTGGAGCAGGTCGGCATGGACTACGTCACCACGGCCCGCGCCAAGGGCCAGACCGAGGCCCGGGTGATGACCGGCCACGTCCTGCGCAACGCCCTGCTGCCGGTGGTCACCATGGCGGGGGTACAGGCCGGCAACCTGATCGGCGGCTCGATCGTGGTCGAGACGGTGTTCGGCTGGCCGGGGGTCGGCACGCTGGCCTTCAACGCGCTCCAGTCGCGCGACCTGAACCTGCTGCTCGGCATCTTCTTCGTCTCGGCCTGCCTCGTCGTGGTGATCAACCTCGCCGTGGACCTCGTCTACGTCTGCCTCGATCCACGGATGGAGCTGTAGCGATGCGGGCCGCTCTGGCGCGCTTCGCGCGCAACCGACTGGCGCTCCTTGGAGCCGCCGTGCTGCTCGGGCTGGTGGCCCTGGTGGCGCTCACGCCCCTGCTCTTTCCCGATGACCCGTTCCGCCTCGTCGGGCCCGCGCTCCAGCCGCCGGGCGGCCGCTTCCTGCTCGGCACCGACACGCTCGGGCGGGATGTCGCCGCGGAGATCGCCTACGGCGCCCGCACCTCGCTGTTGATCGGCCTCGGCGCGACTCTGGCCGCGATCCTGTTCGGGACCCTGGTCGGGGGATTGGCCGGCTATTACCGGGGCGGCGTCGAGATCGCGCTGATGCGGCTCACGGAGTTCTTCCAGACGATCCCGGCCTTCGTGCTGGCGATCCTCATCGTGGCGATCCTGTCGCCGTCGCTCACCAGCGAGATCGTCGCCATCGCGGCGGTCTCCTGGCCCGGCATCGCCCGGCTGGTGCGCGGTGAGTTCGTGGCGCTCGGCGGGCGAGAATTCGTGCTCGCCTGCGACGGCCTCGGGGCGGGCGATGCGCGCATCATCTTCCGCCACATGCTGCCGAACTGCACCTCGGCGATCATCGCCGTGGGGTCGCTGCTGATCGGCACGGCGATCCTGATCGAGGCGGGCCTCGCGTTCCTCGGGCTCGGCGACCCAAACGTGATGAGCTGGGGCCTGATCATCAGTGCCGGACGCGCGGTCCTGCGCTCGGCGTGGTGGATCTGCACCTTTCCCGGAATTGCAATTCTGCTCACCGTCCTCGGCATCAACCTCGTTGGGGATGGCCTGAACGAGGCGCTGAACCCGAGGCTCCGCGAGCGATGAGCGACTCCGTCCTCGACATCGAGAGGCTGACGATCGCGCTGCCCCCGGGCGCAGACCGGTCGAATGCGGTCACCGACGTGGATCTCGTCCTGCGGCCCGGCGCGGTGACCTGCCTGATCGGCGAGAGCGGCTCGGGCAAGTCGCTGGTGGCACGCGCGATCCTCGGGCTGCTCCCGGGGCCGCACGTACGTGTCTCGGGCGGGCGCATCAACTTCGAGGGCGAGGATCTCGCGGCGATCACGCCGAAGCGGATGCGTCGCATCCGGGGCGCACGGATCGCGATGATCTTCCAGGAGCCGATGACGGCCCTGAACCCGCTCCACACGATCGGCCGCCAGCTCGACGAGGTCCTGCGCATCCACACCGCGCTCGGCCGCACTGCCCGGCGGGCCCGGGTCGTCGCGCTGCTCGACAGCGTCCACTTGCCGGAGCCCGCCCGACTCCTGCGCTCCTATCCGCACCAGCTCTCGGGCGGCCAGCGCCAGAGGGCGATGATCGCCATGGCGCTGGCGCTGAACCCCCGGCTCCTCATCGCCGACGAGCCGACCACCGCTCTCGACGTGACCACCCAGGCGCAGATCCTCCACCTGATCCGCGAACTGCAGCGCGAGCATGGTACCAGCGTCCTGTTCATCACCCACGATTTCGGCGTGGTGGCCGACATCGCCGACACGGTCGCGGTGCTGCAGAAGGGCACCCTGGTCGAGCAGGGCCCGGCGGCCTCGGTCCTCGGCGCACCGAAGCACCCCTACACCCGTGCGCTGATCGCGGCCGTGCCCAGGTTGGCGCCGCCGCCGCGGCGGACGCCCAGCGCGGCCCCCCTGGTGGTCGAGGCACGCAAGGTCGAGAAGACGTACGGGGCCCGCGGCCTGTTCGGCGGCCGCGTCACCCGCGCGCTCGACAGCGTGGACCTGATGCTGCGGCGAGGCGAGACCCTGGGGCTCGTCGGCGAGAGCGGCTCAGGCAAGAGCACCCTGGCGCGGGCGATCACCCGGCTGATGCCGGTCGATGGCGGCGAGATCCTTCTCTCCGGACACAGCGTCGCCGCGCTCAGCCGCCGCCAGATGCGTCCGCACCGCAAGCGGGTGCAGATGGTGTTCCAGGACCCGTACGGCTCCCTCGACCCACGCCAGCGCGTCGTCGACATCGTCGCCGAGGGGCCGATCATCCACGGCACCATGCCGGACGTCGCCAAGGTCCAGGCACGCGAGATGCTGGCGCTTGTCGGCCTCGATCCCGCGGCGGCACAGCGCTTCCCGCACGAGTTCAGCGGCGGCCAGCGTCAGCGGATCGGCATCGCCCGGGCCCTGGCCATGCAACCCGAGGTGCTGGTGGCCGACGAGCCCGTCTCGGCTTTGGATGTTTCCGTGCAGGCGCAGGTCCTGGCGCTGCTCGCCGACATCAAGGCGCGGCTTCACCTCAGCATGGTGTTCGTGACCCATGATCTGCGCGTCGCGCTGCAGGTCTGCGATCGCATCGCCGTGATGCGGGCCGGCCAAGTAGTCGAGGTTGCGCCCACGTCCGAGATTTTCTTCGCGCCGAAGCACCCCTACACCAAGGCGCTGTTCGCAGCCGTTCCGGGCGCCCAGTGGCAGGAGCCGATCCCCGCATGACGTCCGACCAGCCCGCACCCTCGACGGACCCCTTCCTGCCGGGTCCGCGCGCCCACGTCGCCGGTTCCGCGACCGGGCCGCTCACCGGGCTCGGTTTTGCCGTCAAGGATCTGATCGACGTCGCCGGGATCCCCACCGGCGGCGGCAACCCGGATTGGCCGCGGATCTACCCGACGCCCACCCGGCACGCCTGGGTGGTCCAGACCCTCCTCGACGCGGGGGCCTCGGTGGTGGGCAAGACCGTCACCGACGAGGTCTCGCTGGGAATCCTGGGGGAGAACGCCCATGACGGCACCCCGCTGAACCCGGCCGCCCCGGATCGGGTGCCCGGCGGGTCATCCAGCGGCTCGGCGTCAGCCGTAGCCTCCGGGGCCTGCGACTTCGCGCTGGGCACCGACAGCGGCGGCTCCGTGCGCGTGCCGGCGAGCTTCTGCGGCCTCTACGGGATCCGCCCCACCCACGGCCGCATCGATTTCTCCGGGGTCTGCGTCCAGGCGCCGAGCGCCGATACCTGTGGCTGGTTCGCCCGCGATCCGGCCACCTTCGCCCGGGTCGGAGAGGTTCTGTTCGGTAAGGCGATGCCGGATCGGCTGCCAGATACGCTGCTGGTGGCCGCGGATGCGCTCGGCTTCGCCGACGAGGCGGTGCAGCGGGCGCTGATACCGCTCATCGACCGTCTGGCCGCCCTGATCGGCAACCGGCGCGACGTGACGATGGCGCCGCAGGGCCTGTCGGTGTGGCAGCGGGCACAGCGCGTCCTGCAGAGCAGCGAGGCGTGGCAGACCTTCGAGCCCTGGCTCGATACCTGCAACCCGCGCCTCGCCTTCTCGGTCGCCCGAGCGCTCGTCCAGGGCTCGATGATGACGGAGGCCGAGCGCAACGCCGCGACCCTGATGCGGATCGAGGCACGGGCCCGCCTCGTGCGGCTCCTGCCCCCCGGGACCATCCTGTGCCTTCCGACCACGCCGTTCCCGGCGCCCCTGCGCGGGCTGCCGCTCAGCACGCTGAACCCGTTACGGGAACGCATCGGCTGCCTGACGAGCCACGGCGGCCTCACCGGCGTCCCGCAGGTCAACATCCCGGGAGGACATGTCGAGGGCGCCCCGGTGGGCCTGTCGATTATCGGCGCCCGCGGAGCCGACCTCGACCTGATCCGGACCGCCGTTGCCCTGGAGGCCTGACATGGACGCATCTGTGAACCGCCCCGACGTGGTGGCCGAGGTCTCGGCCCTGTTTGAGCGCTACGAGCAGGCGCTGATCGACAAGGATGTCGCGGTGTTGGACTCGACCTTCTGGGACAGCCCTCACACGATCCGTTACGCCGTGGGCGAGAACGGCTACGGCTTCGCGGCGATTCATGCCGCCCGCATCGCGGCCGATCCCCCGCCTGGGGGGACCAAGGAGGCGCGCATCCGGTTGGAGATCCTGACGATCGGCTCCGACGTCGCCACCGTGAATCTCGAATTCAAGCCGCGCGGCAAGCCCGGTATCGGGCGCCAGAGCCAGACCTGGATGCGCCTCCCCGATCGCGGTTGGAAGGTGATCTCAGCGCACGTATCGATCATGGCCGCGCAGGTCGACCCCGATGCCGCTGGGTAATCATGGCGCGCCCAGCGGGACCGTCGTGATGGGCAGCCGGACCGATCCTGGGCAGGGAGAAACCCATTGGAACAGGCAGCCGTCATCGCCGTCAGGGAAGCGGTCAGCGAGCAGCGAGGCCGGATAGAGCACCTGTTGGCAGAACTCGCTCGCTGCGGCCAGGACGATCCCGGGTTCACCCGTCCCTCCTACAGCCCGGAGGAGACCGAAGCCCACGCGATCGTTACGCGCAGCGCAGCCGATCTGGGCCTCTCGATCCGCCAGGACGCGGCCGCCAACACCTACATGACGCTGCCGGGCCGGGACCGGACCCTGCCGCCAATCTTGATCGGCTCTCATCTCGACACCGTCGCCCATGGCGGCAACTTCGACGGGGCCGCCGGGGTCGTCGCCGGGCTCGCCGCCGTTGCGGCGATCCAGAGCCTGGGGCTGATCCCGGACCGCGATATCATGGTCATGGCCGTGCGCGCGGAGGAAAGCGTCTGGTTCCAGCTGTCCTATCTCGGCAGCCGAGCGGCGCTCGGCACCTTGCCGGAGGGCGCGCTCGCCATCACGCGGACCGATACCCGGCGCAGCCTCGCCGATCACATCGCGGCCTCTGGCGGTGATCCCGAGGCCCTGCGCGGAGGCGCGCCGACACTTGATCCGTCCGCGATCCACGCCTTCCTGGAAGTGCATATCGAGCAGGCGCCGAGCCTCGTCGAGGCCGGGATCCCGGTCGGCCTCTGCACCGGGATCCCGGGCAACTTCCGCTATCCGGATGCCCGGATCGTCGGACGCTACGACCATGTTGGAACGCCACGGCGGTTTCGGCGCGACGCTGCCATGGCCGGCGCGGAGATCGCCCAGGCGCTGGACCAGGTCTGGCAGGCCAACGAGGAGGCTGGCCGCCCGATGGCCGTCACCCTCGGGCGGTTCCACACCGACGGTGCGGCCCACGGCCTGACCACGGTCCCGGGTGAGTTCCGGTTCAGCCTGGACGTGCGCGCCTATGAGGCGACCACGCTGGCAGAGCTTGAGGCGCGGTTCCTGGCTGACGTCGCGGCGGTCGCGGCGCGGCGCAACGTGGAGATCGTGCTGGGCCCGCGCGCCGAGGTGGCGGTCGGAGAGGTCTCCCCGCGGATCCGCGGCGGCTTCGAGGCTGCGGCCGCGGCCCTCGGGATCGCCACCATGCCTCTCGGCAGCCCGGCTTCGCATGATGCCGCGGCCTTCGCCAAAGTCGGGGTTCCAATGGCGATGCTGTTCGTGCGCAACGCCAACGGCAGCCATAACCCCGACGAGGCCATGGAGATCGACGACCTTATCGCTGCCGTCTCGATCCTCACCGCCTGGCTGGTGGCCGAGACCTGCGGCGGTTGATCGGGGCGCCTCGACTCAGGCGGAGAAACGCGCCGGGCGCCCGACCGGATCGCCCAGGACCTCGTCGTCGCGCATGACCGGTTGTCCGCGCACGATCGTGGCGACCAGCCAGCCGGTGACGCGAAGTCCCGCAAACAGAGTCCAGCCGCAGGGCGAGACGATCCAGCGCTCCTCGATGGTGGGGCGCGCCTTCAGGTCCACCAGGGTGAAGTCCGCGTCGTACCCGGCCGCGATGCGCCCTTTGCCGGTGAGGCTGCCGACCGCGGCCCGGCGGAACCACAAACTTGGCCCACTGTTCAGCAGTGATGGGACACCGCAAGTCCATTGTGGCGGCGGCTATGCTTGCCGCGTTCGGGCTGATGGCAGACACGCACAGGATCGCTTCCACCGCTCCCCAGTCGCAGTCGCGTTTGCCCGTCGCTTCGCGGTTCGGCGTGATCGGCAACACATAGCGTCGGAGCCAAATTAGGCACAGTCTCCACCAGCGGCTACGCAGACATCACCGCAGCAGTGAGCCGGCATCCGGAATTTCGCGTTCGGAAACGCTGCCCAATCCGTGGGAGCAGCCGAGATGGGCGCGATACAGCCATATCGTTGGTGGAACGAAAAACTGCTTTCAGATAGGCGATTATGCACCTTACAAACCACCCTATTGATAGCCGCCACCGGTTTTCGACATCCTGAACCGCCTCGCACGGACCGCCATAGCCTTCGCGGCTCGTCCTGCGGTTTCGACGACGACGGTCGCTGACGCTCCCTCGCGCAAGCATCGAGCAATCAACGCGCTGG
Source organism: Methylobacterium sp. NEAU K (assembly GCF_030700285.1). Taxonomy (GTDB): domain Bacteria; phylum Pseudomonadota; class Alphaproteobacteria; order Rhizobiales; family Beijerinckiaceae; genus Methylobacterium. The sequence goes on from NZ_JAUYZJ010000036.1 coordinate 42,561, forward strand.
GCGGCCTGGAACCAAAGTCTGGCCTTCGGCGTATTGGCGTCAACGCAGACACCCGAACCTCATACATCGACGGTCTTCCGCCGAAACGACATGATCGGGCCTGGCGAGATCTCGCGCACAACTACATTAAATACGGAGCAGAACCCGTGAGTCTCTCGACCACGATCGCCGCGCTGTCCGCGGCCGCCCTGCTCGGGCTCGGGGCTCTCGGGAGCGCAACCGCGCAGGCCAGGGGTGAGGGCGCCGTCGTGGCCGGTGTCGTCGGCGGCATCGCCGCCGGGGCCCTGGCCTCCCGCGCATACCACCATCGCCACTATGGCTACGGTTACGGCCGCCCTTACGGCTGCGGCTACTGAGCCGCGTGACGACCCGGCCGCCCCGGGTACGGCCGGGGCGGCTCGCCTGTGAAGGCTGGCACTGCCGCGTCCCATGGATCAGCCAACGCTCGTCATCCATCCCAGATACGACGCCTTTCGACGCGGGTGCTGCGTACTTCTCTGCGAAGCCTACCGAGAACGCCGTTAATCGTCCGTTCATTTCGGAGATGAGGTCGCCGAATGTTTCACCAGCATGGCGTGGAACCAGGAACGAGGACTCAGTCTTACTGTCCATTGAAACCCATTGCTTGACGAGGATATCCCATGCGTAACTTCATTGTTGCCGGCCTTGCCTTTGCTGCCGTGACCGGTCTGTCCAACGCCTCGATGGCCGAGGAGACCACGGTGATCCATCGCGATGGTGGGCCCGGCGTCGCGGTCGACCACCGCGAGGGCGTGGTGGAACGTCGCGAGGTGACCACCGGCACCGTCGATTGCGGCTCGAAGACCGTCCACAAGGAGGACGGCATGGGCAACTCCAAGACCGTCCACAAGGAAGGCTGCAACTGAGCGTCCGCGCTCCTTTCCCGCCCGACACTTCAGGAGACATCCCCATGACGCGCAAACTTCTTCTCGCGCTGGCGACGACCAGCCTCTTCGCCCTCCCGATGGCCGCCCAGGCGCAGGGCATCCTGCGCGGGGCCGCCGAAGGTGCCGAGGTCGGTGCGGATGCGGCCGGTCCGGTGGGTGGCATCGTCGGCGGTGCCGTCGGCGCCGCCACCGGTACTGTCGGCGGCATCCTGGGCGTCGACGAGCGCCCGCGCTTCCGCTCCTACGTCCGCGAGCGCGGCGTGAGCTCGTACAGCTGGGGCGGCCCGGTCCGCGTCGGCACGGTGCTGCCGGAGGACAGCGTGACCTACTACGACGTGCCCACCGAGTATCGGGTGCGTCCAGGGTATCGCTACACCATCGTGAACGACCAGCCGGTACTGGTCGACCGCGGCCACCGCATCGTCGAGGTCGTCGAGTAAGCAGGCTACCAACCCAGAACTGACGGCCCAACCATCGAACCCCGTCCGGCCAAGCCCGGGCGGGGTTTCGCCTGTCACCGTCCGAACGCTTCCGCGTAAGCCTCCGTTGTCGCTTCCAATTACCCATATCGTGGGGCGGCGCCGATTGTGATGCCGACGGTGATGTCGTGCAGGCGCGCGAGGCCGCGCCAAACGACCATGTTACCGGGTGGCGGGTCGCGGCTGCGGGCGAGGTAGCCGCCGAGCATGGCGATCGGCAGCAGGTCGTCGGCAAGCGCCCGCCGCCCCAGTCGCGGTATCGCGCGTGCTGCGTCGATGCAATCGAGCGCGTTGATCTCGGCGGCGGTGAGGACGGTGTCGGGCGGAGCGTCAGGTTTGACGCGGGCCGACATGGTTACGAAGAAGATGCGCCAGCTGACCACCGTGACGAGGGCGAGGAACTTCACCAGCCTCTCGGCTGGTCTGCAGCCTACTCTCCTCCGCGCGGCACCCCGACTTCATGACCTTGTGGAAGACCTCCGCCTTCCAGCGCAGCGCGTACCAGCCGAGCTTCTCGACGGCCGCGGTGAGGTCGGCCACCGGCAAGTTGGTGACGAGCTTCCAGTCGATCGCCTGACGACCAGCCGGCGGGTCGAGTTCGAGAGCATGGATGTAGGTGAGGACCTGCGGGCTGTAGCGCTTCTGCTTGCCGATCGGCGGGCGGGTCGTGATGGTGGCGAACTTGACGTGCAGGCAGGCGGTCTCATCGGTGTTGCCGCCGACGTCGACCTGATGACGACCCGACCAGGGTGCCGCGTCGAGCTGAGCGAAGACGCGATGATCCGCGTTCGGCTGCGGTGCGTCGGGCGGTGGTTCGGCCAGCCGATTGGTCTGCACGCGCACGAGAAAGCGGGTGCGCAGGTCCTGCGCGAGAAAGAAGAGCTCGTACATGTTGCTCTCCCGGACTGCGACATGCACGCAGCGCTCTGGCGTGCCGAGGAAAGCCATCGACTGGCGCAGGTTCTCCAGCCAGCGGTAGTTCTCCTTCGTCTCGATGGGCACGCGCGTAGGGTTCACGTGCCGCTTGAGCGTCCAGGTCCCCTTGAACTTGGTGCGCGTCCAGAACTTCACGGCCGTGAGGCCCAGCGGCGTGCCGGCGAGCGAGACGGCGAGGCTGGAATGCATCAGCACGCCGCACAGCGTCAGCACGTTGGGCTGCCCCGCCTTGTCGCGCCCGCCGTTGATGGTCCTGGTGAAGCCGATCTTGCCCGGGCAGGCAGCCGGCACAGGCTGACCCGGCGCGGACGACGGTTGATCCAGCAACCTGCGCAGGCGGCGCCCGAGGCGCTGATCGGGCAAGCTCGTGCAGGCGAGTTCAGCGTCCTGCCAGCCGGCGTCGCCGGCCACTACACCACCGCTCATCCGCGACGCCTCCGTGATTCGGCGTCACGGACAGAATCATGGTCGATTCAGGCGAGGCAAACGTCAGGCCGACGATGTGGGTAATTGGAAGCTTCGCCGGACGCGTACGCGCTAGGCGAAGTCTTCGAGGGTTAAGGGTCGCTCGCCGGGCTGCGTCAGGTTCTCGACCAGAAATCGCATGGCGTTGGTCTCCCGGTAGGCCAGCGGCCCGCCCATCGGCATGAGGCTGCTCCGGTCGGATCGGTCGTAGCCCGTGTTCGGTCCGGTCAATCAGGCTATGCGGCTAGCTTACATCGGCACCCGGCACCGCGCTGCATTTTGGTCGCGGCAAAGATCCTACGTCCGCGTTCTGGAAAAACGCTCCTTTCCTTCTATGACCGCAACGGGCGCGAAGCCGAAGGGCCGCTGCCGGGCCGAGTGCCAAGGTTAGGTTGTGGCGCGACCCGGAAGCACCCCGATAGGTTGCGACTTCGTCCGAGCCGGGTGGCGTCTGCAACAAGGGTGACACCTTTACCTACGCGGGCAGGACGACAACCTTCGTCTTGACCGGCGTTCGTGAATAAAGGTGGATCATGTCCTGACTGAGCAGGCCGACACAGCCGCTCGTGACGCCTGTGCCGATCGATTCGGGCTCGCTGCTGGCGTAGATCGTGTAGAGCGTATAGGCGCCGTTCTGGTAGAGATGGAGGGTGCGGGCGCCGAGCGGGTTGTCGAGGCCGCCCGGCATACCGCGGGCGTATTTGGCGGCCTCGGGCTGACGCCGAATCATCTCCTTTGGCGGGGTCCAAGTCGCCCATTCGGACTTGCGACCGACATAAGCGTCACCGCTCCACAAGAACCCATCGCGGCCGACATTGGCGCCGTAACGGGTGGCGGACCCGTCGCCCTCGATGCGGTAGACATAGAAATTGCCGGGATCGACGATAATCGTGCCGGGCGCTTCCCTGGTTTCGTAACGAACTGTCCGGCGGTAATATTTCGGATCGACCTTGCCGATATCGACCGCCGGGATCGGGAACTTCTCGTCTGGAATCGGCCCGTAGACCTTCGCCGCCTCGGCGAGGATCATGCCGTCGGATGTCGCGCAACCGGCTAGCCCTAGCGCGCCGAAACCGACGGCCGAGCCGACCAGAAACGACCGGCGGTTGAGAAGCCCCGCCCGACGCTCGGGCAGAGCGATCTCGTCCATCCCGCCGGCATCGGCAGTCTCACCGTCCACGATCATCATTCTGGACTTCTCATGTCCTGCGGCCCGACGAGAAAACGCTCCGGCATACATACATTGAGCGTACGGCTAAGCTGAGATTGCCGGTACCCGGCTCGACTGGCAAGCCAGGTTTTCGCTGTGTGGCGCTTGCCATGCACCGACGCCGGCAACGTCGATGAAGGTCAGAATTATGAGCGCGCGCTTCCGATCGCCACCCTGACGGCCCGTGCCAGGGCCTGCCGGCCTTGCTCGGAATCGGCCGACACCCACCAGGAGATTCCGGCACCTGCGTTCGATCGCCTCACCAAAAGGATCGTACCTCGACCTTTACATCCCGCCCGCCGGCAGTTTTGATGCAATCCTGCGATCGGCAGGTCACCAAGGCCGTCGACGCAGGGGCACCGGGAGGGGGACGATGCAGAACCTCGCTTCGTCCGAAGGCCAGTGGGGCGATAGCTCCCCCCATGAGACCGAGCGCGCGGCGGAGGCCCGTCAGGCCTATGCGCGCAAACGCGCAGCCGAGGCCGCGCGCGAGCGGTGTCTGGCCCTAGGGCAAGTCGTCCAGTCCGAGATCATCCCTCAGCTGATGCTGCTGCATCGCGGTTTCGTTTCGGAAGCGCCCAAACCGACGTTCAAACCAGAGGTGGGGCAGGTCGCGGCCTTCACGGATTTGGCGCTTGCGGAGGATGATGCGCCCATGGTCGAGGCTTTCTCGGCCCTGGTGGCGGAAGGCCATCCCGTCGATCGGCTGTTCCTCGATCTGCTGGCGCCCTCCGCGGCCCTCCTGGGCCGCATGTGGGACGACGATCTGTGCGATTTCATCGAGGTGACGACGGGTGTCGCCCGCCTACAGTGTCTCGTGTCGCGGTTCCGGGTGGACGGGGATGCGGTCCCAAGCGACGGGAAACGCCGCCTGCTCCTGATGAGCGCACCCGGAGAGCAGCACACGTTCGGCGTGCGGATCGTCGAGCAGTTCCTGCACAGGGCCGGCTGGGTGGTGTCGATCGGGCTCTCCTCCAGCCCGGAAGAGATCGCCGCTTTGGTAGCGTCCGAATGGTTCGGCGTCGTCGGCCTGACGCTCAGCAACGAGGCGCGCGTCGATCAGCTCGCCATGGCGATCCGCTCCGTTCGCGAGGCATCGTGCAATCGATCCATCGG
>NZ_JAUYZJ010000037.1 GCF_030700285.1 Methylobacterium sp. NEAU K
TCGTCGACCCCGCCACCGGCGTCGTGCGCGAGGCCGAGATCTTCGTGGCCGTGCTCGGCGCGTCGAGGCTCCCTACGCCGAGACGACCTGGACCCAGACGCTATGGCACCAAGGCCTGCGTGATCGCTGACGGCAGCGTACGCGCCATCGCCTTTGGGCTGGCGCCTGGTCAGGCCCATGAGCTGCCTCACGCGGTTCCTCTGCTCGACGAACTGCCGGGTGTGCCCAAGTGATCGTGGGAGATCGCGGCTACACCAGCCACGCCTTTCGCGAGCACATCTGGAACATGGGCGCCCGGCGATCCCACCGCCGCGCTACGAGGCACCTGTGACCTGCCCGGACTGGATCTACAATAATCGCAATCAGGTCGAGCAGCTCTGTGCCAGGCTCAAGGAGTGGCGCGGGATCGCCACCCGCTACGAGAGGACCGCCGTCAGCTTCATGAGCGTCCTCTGAGTGGCCGCCGCCCTCGACTGGCGCAAGCGATGACGCGCCCTGGCGGAAGTGTTCGGGCATCCGCTTTGGAGACGCGGATTCGGCGCACTGAATGACCACAATGGGCGCAAAGCCGAATATCCGTTTTCGAGTGACGGGTTGCGGCTCGGTGAGGGTGCACATCGGCTCCGAGTTACCGGTTGGCAGCATGGCCTTCGAAATTATCTCGCAATCTCAATTACATAGATGATCGCATTTTCGTTCAGACTGGCGCGCCATTCCCACAGCTGAAACGTTACGATCTGCAGGACCGACCGCGGTCACACCGCGGGAAGCGGCGTGTATACGCGGCTGACGATACCGTCTGCAGGGGATGCGCGAGCGGCCGTCAGTCCTGGACCCCTGCCTGCGCAAGCGAGAACTCCTGCGGGTGAAGTCTCGGCCTCCGAGGGTCACGCGGTCGCGGGTTCATCCGCCCACGCCCTCAAGCCTCAGAGGCGCGGCGCCTGAGACGGCGTGCTTGATGCCCCCGACGAAGACCGTCAGGGGCGGTCCGCTTTCGAGGCTCACCCGCAAGCCCTGGGTCGCTTGGTCGAGGGTTACGGACAGCTGCCTTCCGCGCCACTGCACGCGGAATTCGAGACTGCGCCAAGCGGCCGGGAGGTGCGGATCGAAGGCCACACCGTCAGGGCGCAGCGACAACCCGGCGAAACCGAAGATCGCCGTCAGCCACAGGCCGCCGAGAGCTGCGATGTGGATGCCGCCGCCGATCGCCACATGGGTGTCGGCCAGGTCGATGGCCGCGCTCTGATGGAAGTATCGCAACGCTGTCTCCGCGCGGCCGAGCCGCGCGGCGGCGAGACCGTGCATGGCGCGGCTCAGCGAACTGCCGTGCCCGCACCGCGGCTCGTAATGGTCGAAGTTCGTCACGCCCGTCCCGTCGGGGAACGTCTCCGGCAGAAGGACCAGGAGCGCGACCACGTCGGCCTGCTTGATGACCTGCGTCCGCTGCGTCCGCTCGCGGCCCAGCACCACATCCATGGGGACCGAGCGTCCCGCGTAGGCTTTCAGGTCGACGTCTTCCAAGGTCGAGAAGCCGCCGAATTGCTCGAACAGGCCGGTGACCGGATCGAAGCCGGTCGCGATCGTCCGCCCCGCCTCCTGCCACTGTCCGAGTTCCGGCCCGTCGAGGCCGAGGCGCTGCGACAGGCAGGCCCAGGTCTCGGGCCAGCGTTCCTGCAGGAGGGCCGCGACCTCGAGGCCGCGCGCGATGGTCCAGCGGGCCATCCCGTTCGTGTAGGCGTTGTCGTCCACTCCCTCGTGATACTCGTCCGGCCCGATGACAGTGCGGATGTGGCGCAGCCCGTCCGGCTCCAGCGCGGCCCGGCTGGCCCAGAACCGGGCCGTTTCCAGGATGATCTCGGCGCCAGCCTCGCGGAGGAAGGCTTCGTCTTCCGTCGCCTGCCAATATTGCCAGACACCATAGGCGACGTCGGCGCTGATGTGCTGCTCCTGGCTGCCGCACAGGATGTCGAGGATCTTGCGGTCCGGGCCCACGGTCTGCTCGGGGGTGACCTCGGCGCCTGTATCGGCGGATTCCCACGCATAGAGCGCGCCTCGCCAGCCCATCGCGGCAGCTTTCGCGCGCGCGGCCGGCAGCGTGCGGAAGCGGTACATCAGCAGCGCCCGCGCTGCCTCCGGCCACGTCAGGCTGTAGAAGGGCAGCAGGAAGATCTCGGTGTCCCAGAAGACGTGGCCCCGGTAATCGTCGCCCGTAAGGGCGCGGGCCGCGACGGAGACGTGCGGATCCGCCGGGTTCACGGCTCCGTTTAGATGGTAGGCTGCAAAGCGCAGGGCGGCCTGTGCGGCCGTATCGCCCTCGATCCTGACATCGCTGCTGCGCCAGCGCTCGGCCCAGGCCGCCTCGTGCCGGGCGATGAGGCCTCGCCAGCCCAATGCCCGCGCGGCTGCCAGCTCCTTGCGGGCCCTGGAGCCGGAATGGACATCCAGGGAATGGTGGCGCGTCACGGCGACGATGCGCTGGAAGCTCACGACTTGGCCGGGGCTGGCCGTCCAGGTCCAGGACCATGTCAGGTCGCCTCGCTCCGTGGGCTGGCGCTCCATGCCGTCGACCTGCAGCGCCGCCGCCGCCGCGATGGCGAGGCTCCGGGCCGACCGCCAGGTGCGCCAGGCCCGGAGGTCGAGTTCCGCGCGTTCCGGAGCGAGTTCGAAGTCCGTCGGGCCGAACGTGGCCTCGAGCGTGAGGTCGCTGACCCCGGTCTCGATGTCGAGCTCGATCATCTGCATGCCGACCGCGCGCGCATCCAGCGACACCAGCCGCAAGCTGCGGACGCGCACGTCGAGGGGCGCGTTGGAGGTCTGGCGCGATTCGGCGAGGAGCACGCCGCGCTTCAAATCGAGCGTCAGCCCGCGCGAGGCGCGGTCGGGATGTCGCATCAGGGGGCCGTCCGGCAGCAGGATGCGGACCTCAAGCCAGTCGGCCGCCGGCACGAGTTCCGGGACGGCGCTGTCCGGGGTCGGCGTATCGAACAGCCCGGCCACGTAGGTGCGCGGCGGGACGGCCCGGCATGCCCCGAGATGGGTCGCGAGCCCGCCTCGGACGCCCAGGAAGCCATTGCTGATGGCGAAGCGGGTCTCAAAGGTGCTCTCGCGGAGGAGCTCGTAGCCGGTCTCCCGCAGGAGCCAGGCCGGATCGGCGGTGGGGGTCAGCGCCTGCTCCATGGTCCCGGAGACGATCACGCGGCCCCCTCCGACGGCCGCAGCAGCGCGAGCTCGTCGACGCGAAGGTCGTCCAGGCTCGCCACCACGCGATGGGCACCTGCGGCCCGCAATCCCGCCGCGTCGCCGAGCCTCGCGATCCCGACCGCGATCATGCGGGCGGCGCGTGCCGCCTGCACGCCTGCGGGTGCATCTTCGAACACGATGCATCGCGTCGACTCGACCCGCAACTCGGAGGCCGCGAGATGGAAGATCTCCGGGTCGGGTTTGCCGTGGCGCAGGTCGCGGCCGCAGACCTTGACCGCGAAGGCGTCGAGGAGCGTTCGGCCCTCGTCCAGGGGCACCCTGCGCATCATCCGCTCGGCGTTCTTCGAGGCGGAGGCCGCCGCCATGGGCCAGCCCCGGGCGCCGAGAGCCCGGACGAAGCGGAGCGCATCGGCGAAGGCCGTCACGCCCTCCGCCGTGATGATCGTGTCGAGGCAGCCCTGCTTGGCCGCAGCATAGCCGGCCGCCAGGCGCGCGGCATCCGGTACGCCGAGCGCGATCAGCGCGGCACGGGCGCCCGCGAGCCGGGATTTTCCCGCCACGTGCGCCTGATACAGGGCGGTGGTGAAGCGCGCCGGGTCGGCGAGGCCGCGGAGCGCCTCGCGCCAGGCGCGCTCATGGGGAGAGGCGAGCAGGACCCCATCCACGTCGAAGATGCACGCCCGGTCGGTGGCTGGATCGCCGCTTTCGGGTTGAAACCCGGACCCTGTCACCGCCCCCTCCTCAAACTGGCAAGCTGGCGGGAAGGCCGGCGGCGCCGGAGGACAGGACTGGTCGATGCTGGCGCAGGGCAACGAGAACCGACAGGAGGATCCTGCCCGCCCTGCGGCCTGCGCCGATTTTCTCGGTCACGCCTCGCACGAGCAGACCGTACGCCGCGCCGATTTGGTTTGACCTGGATCAAGCCGAGAAGCCCCCGGTCTCGAAGGCCCCGCAAGCGGCGGGGATGGGCCTGTCTTGCAGCTGCCGACGGTCGGGCCTTGATCCTGATCATGGCGCGCCGTGATGGGCGGGGAAATCTCGTCGCGTGATCAGCAGCCCTCTGCCCGCGATGCCGCCGTCTCCCTCAATCCCGGACGCGGATCGTGATCGACGCCCCGGGTGGCACGCCCTCGGGATCGAGGCTGCCTGTCGCCGTCTTGCCTGCACGGCGCACGGTCTCGACAGCGCCGAAGCGGCCGGGCGCCTCCGCGCATATGGACCGAACCTCCTGCCGGAAGCCCCGCGGCGCGGTCTCGCGCGAATCGTCCTCGGCCAGGTCGCGAGCCCGCTGATCGCACTCCTGCTCGCGGCTGCGGCCGTCTCTGTCGTGCTCGGCGATCTTGAGGATGCGGGCTTCATCGCCGTGGTGCTCGTCATCAACACCGCCATCGGGACCGCGCAGGAGGCACGCGCCGAGACTCATGCCGCCGCTCTCAAGCGCGCCATTCAGATCTTCGTGCGCACCCGGCGGGACGGCACGGTCCAGCGCATCGACAGTGCCGGGCTCGCGCCCGGCGACATCGTCCTGCTGGAGGCCGGCGACCGCGTCCCGGCCGACCTGCGGCTGATCTCCGCGGCGGAACTGCGGGCCGACGAGGCGTCGCTGACCGGCGAATCCCTCCCGATCGACAAGCGGGCGGACCACATCGCGCCCGAGGCGACGGCTCTGGCAGACCGGCTCGGCATGCTGCATGCGGGTACGACGCTGCGGCGGGGACGCTGCGAGGGCCTCGTCGTTGCCACGGGGCGGGGCACCGAACTCGGCCGGATCGCGCAGGCGCTCGCTGCGCCCGCGACCCAGCCTCCGCTGATCCGCAGGCTCGACCGCTTCAGCCGGCTGCTCGGCGCGGTCACGCTCGCGCTGGTCGGCCTCATCGTGGCCGTGCAGCTGGGCGGCGGTGCGCCTGCGCGCGAGACCTTCTTCGTCGCCGTCGCCCTGGCGGTCTCGGTCATCCCCGAGGGGCTCCCGGTCGCGGTCACCGTCGCCCTGTCCGTCGCCAGCCGGCGGATGGCACGACGGAACGTCATCGTGCGGCAGCTCCCCGCCGTCGAGGGTCTGGGAGCCTGCACGGTCGTCGCGACCGACAAGACCGGGACCCTGACCCTGAATCGGCTCTCCGCACGGCGCGCCTGGCTGCCGGAGCAGGGCTTCGTGTCCGTCGGTGAAGGCCAGCCGGACGGGGAGACCCTCGCCGCGCTCGGGCGATCCGCCATCCTGTGCAACGATGCGACGTCGGACCCGACCCTCGGCGAGGCGGGGGTGAGCGGCGACAGCGTCGACATCGCGCTCCTGGAGCTTGCGCGCGGCGCCGGCCTCGATCCGGTGGACCTGCGGACGCGGTCCCGGCGCGTGGCCGAGATCCCTTTCGCGGCGGAACGCCGGTACGCGGCGAGCCTCAACCGGGACGGCGCCGATCTGCGGCTTCACGCGAAGGGGGCCGCCGAGGCGCTGGTTCCGCGCTGTCGCGGCATCGCGGCCGCCGACGTTCTCGCGGCGGCCGAGACCATGGCGGCGGACGGCTACAAGGTCCTCGCCGTCGTGACGAAGCGCGTGGGTGCAAGCGCGGGCGCGACGGATCTCGAAGCCGAGTTCCGGGATCTGACCTTGCTCGGGCTGGTCGGGTTCATCGACCCGCTCCGGCCGGAAGCGAAGGCCGCGGTCGCGGCCTGCCGGCGGGCCGGCGTGGCCGTGAAGATGGTGACGGGCGACCACGCGGCCACCGCCCTCGCCATCGCCCGTGAACTCGGCATCGCGCAGGAGGCCGGAGAGGTCGTCACTGGCCGCGACCTGCAGGCGGGCCGCTCGGACGATCCGGCCGCGCGCGCGCGCCTCGCCGGTGCCGCCGTCTTCGCCCGCGTCGAGCCGGCGCAGAAGGTGCAGATCGTCGAGATCCTGCAGGCGGCGGGCCACGTCGTGGCCATGACGGGCGACGGGGTCAACGACGCGCCCGCCCTGCGGCGTGCCGACCTCGGCGTCGCCATGGGGCTGGGCGGCACCGACGTGGCCCGCGATGCGGCCGACCTCGTCCTGACCGACGACAACTTCGCCTCGGTCGTCGCCGGCATCGAGGAGGGGCGCGCCGCCTACGCGAACATCCGAAAGGTGATCTACCTGCTCGTCAGCACGGGCGCGGCCGAGGTCATCCTGTTCCTGTGCTCGGTGGCGAGCGGCCTCCCGGTGCCCCTCACGGCCGTGCAGCTCCTCTGGCTGAACCTGGTCACCAACGGCGGCCAGGACGTGGCGCTGGCCTTCGAGAGGCGAGAGGCGGGGATGCTGGATCGTCCACCCCGCCGTCCGGACGAACCCATCTTCGACCGCGTGATGCTCCGGGAAACCGCCGTGTCGGGGGTTTACATGGGCGTGGCCGGCTACGCCTTCTTTGCCCTGGCGCTGTCTCAGGGCTGGAGCGAGGGATCGGCGCGCAACCTGTTGCTCTTCCTCATGGTGCTGTTCGAGAACGTGCACGTCTTCAATTGCCGTTCGGAGACGCGCTCTGCCTTCCGGACGCCGCTCCGCAACAACGGGTCGTTGGTCGTGGCCGTCGCAGCGGCGCAGACCCTCCACATCGCCTCCGCGTACATCCCGGGGCTTCGCGAGGTCCTGCAGGTCGCGCCGATCTCACCACGCCTATGGCTTGTCCTCGGCTTGATGGCTCTCTCGATCCTTCCGGTCATGGAATTCGACAAGGCCCTGCGCGCCCGTTCGGGAAAGTCGAACTCGACGATCCACACCGGTTCCGACGACGCGGGAGCCGAATACGGGCGGCAGCATTCGGGGGCCTGAGCAGAGCTGCACGAGGCCGTTCCGCCTCAGTCCCGGTTCGGCATCCATTTCGCCGCCGCGCCGTTGAACACGTCGGCGCAAGAGGCTCAGATCCGGGCTTGCGCTGGATCAACGCATCCGGGGCCGACGCCGTACAAGCTCGGTTGGATTCGTGACCGGCCGCGCTGCGGCAGGCCCACGTCGAGGAGGATCGATGCGTGCGACCGCGGCCGATTGGGATGCCCGGGTCGACCGGCTGAACGGCCACCTCCCCGCGCGCGTCCGCGCCGCGGTCGACTGGCTGCGGAAGCCGTCGCGCCGGCCGGCGCGATTGGCGGCGGCGATTGCCCTGATCGGAGCCGGGTTTCTGTCGTTCCTGCCCGTCCTCGGCCTGTGGATGCTGCCGCTCGGCCTCGCCCTCCTGAGCGAGGACATTCCGGCGCTGAAGCCGCCTCTCGAACGAGCGGCGCGGGTCGTCGAGGGCGCCGTCGCGCGCCTTCGGAAACGGTAAGCTCCTCCCGATGGCGAGAGCCGGAGCGGTAGGGCCTATTCCTGGATCATCCGCGCCCTCTTGAGCCACGTCACGGCGGACACGACGGCCACTGTCCCGAGCGTGACGTGAGCCCATGTCGCGGGGTCGTTCGCGGCGAACCCGAGTGCCCAAGGGGCCAACAGAGTCCAGGCCCCGATGAGCGCGACCGCTTGCTCGAAGGCCGCGCGAAAGCGGATCTGGTTGGCACCCGAGAGCACGACGATCAGCAGACCGGGAAGGAGCGCCGAGGCCGCCGGACGCGCGTGATCCTCAAGGATCAGGACCCAGGCCGCCAGCACCAGCGCTATGCCGGCCGCGTGCTGCAGGCCGCCGATCAGGATCTCGTCCGTCCGCCAGATCAGCCGGGACGACGCGGCGTCATCGTCGGGTGGGGGCATGGGACGGCTCCATTCGGCGGCGGCGAACGCGGCGATGGCTCGTCCGGGCGGGCGGGCGAGGGCGGCGAGCACCAGACGTCCGCGGGGGGCCGATCGCCGATGAACACGGTTCGCGCTCCCGCGTCAGGAGGCGTTGCGCTGGATCAAGGCCGGCCGGCCGGGCCGGAGGAGACTGGGATGGCGAAGCCGCCCGGAGCCTTGTTCCATGTCGATCCCGTCCTCATCCCGGCTCACGACCGTGCGCGACATCCTGGTCGGCATCACCGAGGAGGGACGCGGGGATGAGGCCGCGGCATCCCTCGGCTACGGCCTGACGCTGGCGAGGGATGCCGGCGCTCACCTCACCGTCCAGTCCGCCTCGGTCAAGCTCATGGCCACCGGGCTGCCGCTCTGCGGGCTCGCCGATGAGATCATCGGCACCGAGAACGGCCGGCTGGCGCTTCTTGCCCGGAGCGCCGCGGAGCGGATCGCGCAGGACGCGGCGCAGGCGGGCGTCATCTGCACCACCGAGGCGCCCAGCCTCATGCATCACGAACTCGTCGCCCGGCTTTCGGCCCGCGCCCGCCTGCACGACCTGACGGTTCTCGACGCGGAGCCGCTGGCGGTCGCGCCGGACCGCGACCTGATGGAGGGCGTGCTGTTCCGGAGCGGCCGCCCCGTCCTCGTGGTGCCGCGGGGCTGGGACAGATTCCGTGCGCGCCGGGTCGTCGTCGCCTGGGACGGTAGCGCGCATGCGGCGCGGGCCGCGAACGACGCCATGGCCTTCCTGCGTGCCGCGGAGGCGGTCGCGATCGTCTGCGTCGAGGATACCGAGCGGCTGCTGTCGTCCGTGCCAGGCGCCGACTTCGCCCCGCACCTCGCGCGCCACGGGGTCGAGGTCACGGTCGACGATCGGCCCACGGAGGTCGATACCGCCGAAACGCTGCGCAGGGCTGCCGCGCAGTTCCAGGCCGACATGATCGTGATGGGCGCCTACCGGCATTCGCGGATGCGCGAGTGGATCCTGGGCGGCGTGACGCAATCACTGCTCGCCCGAAGCGCGCTCCCCCTGTTCCTGACTCATTGACGCTCGCGACGAGGGGGCTCGCCGCCGAAGAGGCTGCCGGTTCTCCGAGGTGTCAACGGTCCCGGATGCCCGAGCGGTCGGGGAGCGGTTGCATTGATCAATCTCAAGATCTGTATGGCCGATCTCCTGTATACGCGCTCGGAAACGCCGAAGCATCGGCGGGCATGAAAAGGCCCGGATGACCGATGCTTCGCCGCGCTGGAGGCACCATGAAGACGTTGGCTCCCCTGGTTATGGCTGCGGCGTTCGCGACGTCCGTGTTCACGACTACGGCGGCCGACGCCCGCGTCGGCTACCGTGGCCATCGCGGATATCATCCTGGATACAGCCATCGGGGTCGACATCGGTACTATCGGCTGCATCGTAACAGTGGTGTGGCCGGTGCCGTTTTCGCCGGCACGGCACTGGGCCTGATCAATGCCGCCATCGCCGCGTCGTGGGCACCGCGTTACTACCCTTACGGCTACTACGGCCCCTACTACAACGCGTGCTACAATCCGTATTGCGGCGGGTATTATTATGCTTATCCGCCTGCATATATTGTAGGTTGGTGATGCAAATAATATTACCTGATATTTATTAATCATCATTGTCTCGGTGGTTGGAAGTTGCCGGGTGCTCCGGCCGCGTGTTCCGCCCTGAATGTCATCATCGTCCAGGCGGCAAAAGGATTCTATTCATCGCCCATCTCCTCGTGATCCACGAGTTCGTCTTCCGTGCCGGCCTTGCTCAGGTAAGCGCTGAGGTCCTCGATCAGCGCTTTGATCTGACTCTCTGTCGCGACGATCTGGTAGGCCTCGCCATTTTCGTCCTCGATGGTGAGCTGGCAGCCGGCTGAGACTTCCTCGGTGAGGACTCGATCGAGCTTTCTGATCGGGGACATCACACCCTGCGCTTTCATGTCTGAAGTTCAAGCTACAAAAATTGACGGGCAGGCCGGAGATATTGTGTCAGCCGCCGCGGTGCATCTCTGGGCGTTATCTTGTGTTCCAAGTCTATCGTCCGCATTTTATTGTCGCGCATGCGAGCCGGGAGGGTTCCCTTTCCGCCAGCGCCACGAGAGCTCGCGCGCCAAAAGCGGCCGCTTTGCTCCGCGACGAGCGGGGTGATCTCTGCGACCTGCTCCGATACGGAGGCCTGCCCTGAGTCCTGAACATCTCGCGGCGACAGGGCCCTGAACCTCGATCCTGACGGGAGCTTCATCGGGACGGCTCGTCGCTCAAGGCCTCGTTCGGGCTCTGCTCAAGACCACGTGATCAGCGATGGGCGCGTCGTCCGACAAATCGGGAGAGAAGCGGACACCACAGCTTTCAGAGTTGCTCGGCCTCACGATTTCGCTTTGATGCAAATCAATTCAGCGCCGTAGAAGGTGGGGATAATGCAATATTGTCCCTGGCACGGTATCGCTCAACGGGATGGGCGTGGTCGCCGGATCTGTTTCGTACGGCTTGCGACATGGTTTCCGTAACCCCAGCCGGCCGCGCGACACGGGGCATCGTAACCGCTGGAGTGGAACGATGAAGCCGATTGCGGACGACCGGACGGGATCTCCCCCGACGCTGCGGACTTCGTCCTCCGCGGGCGCGCGGCCGACGTGCAACCGAGCGGTGGCGGAGCGCTTGCGGGAAGCCGCCGATCTCCTCGACCTGACGAAGGCGGAGATATTCCGCGCCGCGGCCTACCGGAAAGCCGCCGATTCCGTGGCGCATCTCGGCCGTGATGTCCGTGAGATCGCGCAGGGCGGCCCCAACGCCCTGGAGGCTATCCCGGGGGTCGGTCGTTCGATCAGTCGCGCCATCAAGCAGCTCCTTGAGACCGGCCGCTGGCCATACCTGGAGCAGCTGCGAGGGTCGGCCGATCCGGTTCAGCTGCTTCGCACCCTTCCGGGAATCGGCCCTGTGCTGGCCCGGCGCATCTTCGACACCCTGCACGTGTCGACGCTCGAGCAACTGGAGGCCGCCGCCGAGCTGGGGCGGCTGGATGAGGTCGCGGGCCTGGGTCCGCGGCGGGCAAAGATGCTGCGCGCCGAACTCGAAGCGGTGCTGTCGCGGATCCGTCGCCCGGACCAGCGGTCCGATCAGGAGCCTCCCGTGACGGTCCTGCTCGATGTGGATCGGCAGTATCGCGATCAGCTCGATGACTTGCCGAGGATCGCGCCCCGCCGCTTCAATCCCGGCGGCGCGGCATGGCTCCCGGTCCTCCATACCCGGCGGGCCGATTGGACCTTCACGGCGCTCTACTCGAATTCGGGGCGGGCCCACGAACTCGGCAAGCAGCGCGATTGGGTGGTGATCTCATTCAGTTCGCGCCGCGGGCCGGAAGGCCAGCGCACTGTCGTGACGGAAACGCATGGGGCCCTGGCCGGCCGCCGGGTGGTACGCGGGCGGGAACAGGAATGCCTGTCCTGCTTCCCGGATCACGACATCGCGCCCGCGCGCCTTCCGGGGCAGCCGTCCCCGCCGCCCTACGGACCGCCGCCACTGGAGATCGAGCCGACGCCGCAGAGGAGGCTCGGGCCACATTCCCCCGACTCCGTCGAGGGATCACGGAGCGCGCGATGACCATGCCGGACGAGCCAGCCCCGCAACCGACGCCGGCCGACCCCTATCCGGCTCCGGCCCATCCTGCCGAGCCGCCAGAGGTGCCCCAGCCCGAGCCGGCGGGTGTGCCCGCCATGCCGCCCGACCTGTCGCCCGAGAGTGAGCCGCTCGGCGTGCCGCCGGGCGCGCCATTCGAAATACCCTCCTCTCCGACCCTTCCGCAGCCATGGGCGTGGCCCGGGACCGGCGCGCGATAGATCCGATTCGCGTGCCATCGAGCATGATTTTCATCTGATTTTTGCTGTAGATGTATCGATTTAATGTTTATATTTCTAAACTAAATACAATCATATTGGCGAAATGATTTTGGGATCAGCTTCTGAATTCGGAGTCAGGCCATGGACGATAAGACGGTACAACAGCACGTCGTCGACGAGCTGGCCTTCGAGCCCAGCGTCGATGCGGCCAATATCGGCGTGACCGTCGACGATGGGGTCGTCACCCTCAGCGGGCACGTCGACAGCTACTCGGAGCGCTACAATGCCGAGCGTGCCGTGAAGAAGGTCAAGGGCGTGCGCGCTGTCGTGATCCACCTCGACGTTCTCTTCCCGTCCACGCCACGACCCAAGGACGAGGATCTCGCCCGCCGCGCGCTCCAGGTCCTCGACTGGAACGCGCAGGTGCCGAAGGGCGCGGTTCAGGTGAAGGTCGATGCCGGGCGCATCACGCTCAGCGGCCAGATCGAGTGGCAGTTCCAGAAGAAGGCGGCTGAGGCGGCGGTGCGGCGGCTATCCGGCGTCAGCAGCATCATCAACCTGATCGCGATCACGCCGAAGGCGAGTGCGCCTGCGATCCGCGAGACGATCGTGGCGGCCCTGAAGCGCGAGCCGGAACTCGAAGCGGACCACATCACCGTCCGGGTCGATGGCTCGAGGGTTACGCTCGAGGGGCGCGTGCACGCGTGGCACGAGCGCGATGTCGTCGAACGTGCCGCCTGGGCGGCACCGGGGGTCACGGCCGTCGAGGACCGGTTGGCCGTCGCCTGAGGCTGCGTGGCCGTTTCGACGGCCTGCAGAACCGGCGTGTTGTCCAGTTGTCGACCGATGGACCGGGCTCCCGATGATGGCCGGCGGATGATTGCGATCCACCGGAACGATCCGGACCGGTGGAACGCCAACCGATGGGATCCCGGTTCGTGCGGGGCGGATCGACCTCGGCACACGGCCGGTCACCGTCCCGTCCGCCCGGGGCCTTCGCCGACGGGATGGCCCGACCCATCCCGTCGGCAGGACAACGCCAGTGCTCAGGGTCAACCTGCGGAGGTGCAACTATGTTGGCCGAACGGACGGACTGTCTCACGCTCCATATCGAACCGTGCGCGAACGATCGATCGCGGTTTACTTGGTCCGTCCGAGACGGCCGCCATAGGGTGCGGCAATCGCTCTATTCATCGCCTGATCCGGAAGCGGCGCTACGGGCCGGCCACGTCGCTCTGCGGGAAGCCACCGATCTGTGGCATGACAGTCATCGGCCGCCCAATCCCGACACGATCGTCCCATCGCATCAGCTGAGCGGCATGGCGCAATGCGGTTTCCGGCTGGAAAACTCGGCCGATCGTCCCGCGCCGTCATCGTGAGTCGATGGATTGCTGTGCTGCGCTCGCAAAGTCGGTGACAGATGGGGCGGGTCCTTCAACAGAAAAATATAATATTTTTCTTCGCAAGATACGTGGATAAGATGGGTCTTATCTACGGCATAATCGCTTGTACTGTAGATCGTGGAGCATGGCTTTGATTTCCGGCCCATATTGCTGCTGGATGGCCGACCGGCGCAGTTTCAGCGTTGGGGTGATGAGGCCCCGCTCGATCGTCCAGGGCTCGCGGAGCAGGCTCACGGCACCGACCCGGGCTGCGGGGAGAAGGTGCTGCATGTGCGCCGCGATCCGGTCCAGCGCGGCTCCGCGCGCGGCCGAAGCGAGGAGGGACGCGTCCGCTTTCGGATCCAGGCCGAGATCCTGAGCAAATGTCTGCCAGGCGTTGGGGGCGACCACGGCCAGCGCCGTCAGTCGCGGCTGGCCGTCGCCCACGAGCATCACCTGGTGGAACAAGGGGTCCTGCCGGATCGCCGCCTCGATCCCGTCGGGCCAGATCTTCTCCCCGTTCGAGAGGACGATCCCGTCCTTCAGCCGCCCGCGGATGAACAGGAGGCCGTCACGCAGCGTGCCGAGGTCGCCGGTGCGCAGCCAGCCGTCGTGCAGGGCCTGCGCGCTCATGTCCGGAAGCCCCCAATAGCCGTGCATCACGCCCGGCGAGCGCACCAGGATCTCGCCCGTCTCGGCGATGCGCAGGTCGATCCCGGGCAGCGGTGGGCCGACGCAGCCCGGAATCGTGGCGCCGACGCGGAACCCGGTCACCGCGGATGCGGACTCCGTGAGGCCGTAGCCCTCCACCAGCGGGAAGCCGAGACTGAGGCAGAACCGTGCCGTGTCCTCGGAGAGCGGAGCGCCACCGGATACCGCCAAGCGAACGCGACCGCCGAACGAGGCGAAGATCGGCCGCGAGACGATGGCGTACAGAAGCCGCCAGAGCAGAGCGGCGAGGAGGCCGACGGGGCGACCGTCGCGCGCTGCCTCGAAGACCTGCCAGCCGCGCGCGAGCGCCAGCCCCAGCAGCCAGCGCCCGAGGACGTTGCGGCGGCCGACCGCCAGCGCGCGCTCGTGAAGGCGATCGAGCAGACTCGGCACCACCAGCAGGATGGTCGGCCGGGCGACGAGCAGATCCTCGCGCATGTGCTCGACCGAGCGTGCGAACACGACCCGCGCCCCCAGGATGAGCGGCAGGTAGCAGCCGACGACGCGTTCGAAGATGTGGGTGAGGGGCAGATAGGACAGGAACACGTCGCGGTCGGAGCCCGGGTTCCGCGCCAGCACCGCCCGCGCCACGGCCAGGAGATTGCGGTGCGTCAGCATCACGCCTTTGGGCTTGCCGGTCGTGCCGGACGTGTAGACGATCGTGGCGAGCGCATCCGGATCGGGAGCCAGGGGGGCGCTCGATCGCCCGCCATACGCGGCGAGCCAGTCGCCGAGGGCGCAGGCCCGTCCGTCTTCGAGCAAGGTCTCGGGCGCATCGACGATGACGACGCGCTTCAGGAGCGGAGCGGCGTCCGGGCCGAGGCTCTGCCAATCCTCGGGGCTCTGCACGACGATGAAGGCGGCGCCGGAATCCTCCAGGATTGCCCGCAGGCTCGCGCGCGAATCCTTCAGGAACAGGGGCACGACGACGAGACCGAGCGACAGCGCGGCCTGATCGAAGCACACCCATTCGAGGCCGTTCGGCAGCCAGAGCGCGATCCGCTCGCCGGGCCGCAGCTTCTCAGCCGCCAAGCCCGCGCGCCGCTCCTCGACGCGCGCCGCCACCGCGCTCCAGCTCCACGGCCGGAAGGCTCGCGCCTGCCGGTCGTAGGCGACGTAGGCGGTCTCGGTCCCGCGCCGCTTGGCCTGCTCCTCCAGAAGCTCGGGGATCGTGCTGGGGGCGGAACGGTCGGGATCGGCCACCGGATCGAGCGGGAACGCGCGCATGGGATCAGGCCGCCGAAGCCGCCGCCAGCGGACCGGTCGGCATCTGGTCCGCCAGATCGGGCTCCCCGCTCCGCGCCAGGATGGCCGCGCGGGTGACGTCGCGCAGACGCACCGCGGCGTGGAAATCCTCGCCTTCGGGGACGAGAGGGCCACCCACGTGGACGCCGATCGCGCCCCGGTGCGGGAACCACTGATCGGCCCGGAGGATGGAACGCGTGCCCGAGATCGTGACCGGTATGACCGGGATGTGGGCTCGGCAGGCTGCCTGGAAGGCGCCGAGATGGAACGGCAGCAGGCCGGGGCTCCGGGTGAAGGTCCCCTCCGGGAAAGCCACGAGCCGCTCGCCCCAGCGGATCCTGTCGAGCACCGCCGCCGCGTCGGCGACCCCCGCCTCTTCGCCCCGGTGGACGAACACCGTTCCGAGACGCCTGAGGAAGGGCCCCGCGACGCGCTGCCCGGCCAATTCTTGCTTGGCGAGGAAGACGGGGCCTCCCGAGAGGATCGCGGTGAGGACCACCGCGTCGAGGTAGCTCGCGTGGTTCGCGACGACGATCGCCGCCATATCCGGCGTGATCGGCTCCCCTGTCACCCGCGGCGGTGTCCCGGTCAGCCGCAGGAACGCCCGCGCGCCGGCCCGGAGGGCGGCATGGCGCCAGGTCCGGCGGGGCAGCGTGTGGACGAGAGCCCAGACGGGCGCGGCGACAGCGGCGAGGCTTGCCCACCAGGAGGCGGCGTAGGCCCAGTCGGTGACCCGGCGCACGGTTCGGTGCAGCCGCGCCGCGGTGGCGGCACGCGCCATGCGGAACAGGGCGACCCGGGCATCCGGCGCGGGCCGGGCGAGTGCGCCCGCCTCGTACCGGGCCCGGGCCTCCGCACGCCGGATCTTCCCGCTCGACGTCTTCGGCACGGTGTGGGGCTGACACAGCAGGACCTCGTCCGGCGGCTGTTCGAGCACGGCCGCCAGCCTGTCCATCACCGAACGCCTCAGTGCGTCCCGCTCGCGCGGATCGCCGAGGCGCGTCTCGGCCACCACGACGAGGCGTTCGGTGCCGCTCTTGGGATCCGAACTCGCGAAGGCCACCACACAGCCCTTCCGGACACCCTGTACCGTGCCGGCGATCTCTTCGAGTTCCTGAGGATAGAGTTTTCGGCCGGCCCGAATGATGATGTCCTTGGTGCGGCCGGTGACGTAGACGTCGCCGCCCGCGATGTAGGCAAGATCGCCACTGTTGAGCCAGTCGCCGTCGAACAGGGCGCGGTTTTTCTCGGGGCTTCGAAAGTATCCCGCCGTCGCGGACGGGCCCTTGAATTGCAGACGGCCTTCGACCCGCTCGGGCAACTCCCGTCCCGCCTCGTCGACGACGCGGATCTGATGGCCGGGCAGCGGGCGCCCGCACGCCACCATGGCGACCGGGTGGGCGGTGTCCGGACCGGCGAGGCGGGCGACCCCCTCGTGCGACAGCGCGTCCCTGTCGATCCGGTCGATGCGCGGTCCGCGGCCGAGCGGCGGGAAGGCGAGGCCGACGGCGCATTCGGCGAGCCCGTAGACCGGCGCCAGGACTTCCGGCCGCAGCCCGAAGGCTCCGAAGCGCTGCGCGAAGCGCGCCAGCGTGTCGGCGCTCACGGGCTCGGAACCGTTCGTGAGGACCCGCAGCGATCCGAGATCGAGCCCGGCGAGATCCTGGTCGCGCAGGGTCTTGAGACAGAGTTCGTAGGCGAAGTTCGGCGCGGCCGAGATCGTGCCGCGGTGCCGGTGGATCGCCCGGAGCCAGCGTCCCGGATCCGCCAGGAAGGCGAGCGGCGGCATGATCACCGCGGGCGCTCCGTAGTAGAAGCTCCCGAGCCAGCAGCCGATCAGGCCCATGTCGTGGTAGAGGGGAAGCCAGCTCACCACGACATCGGTGGAGGATGCCCCGAGCGCCAGTCCCATGGCGCGGATGTTGGCCAGGAGGTTGGCGTGGGTGAGGACCACGCCCTTCGGGTCGCCGGTGCTGCCCGACGTGTACTGGATCAGCGCGACGGTCGCCCCGGTCGCGGCTGCGGCCTGCGTCAGCGGCGCGGCGCTGGCGAGGTCGTCCGGGGTCACGACTTCGCGCAGGGGCGCCACGCGGTCGCGCAGCAGGTCGGCGAAGGCCTTGATCTCGCTGCCCGCCACGAGGATCCGGGGCTCGGCGTTGCCGAGGATGTGGACCTGACGCTCCAGATGGTCCTCGATCTGGCTGCGCCGGAACGGCGGGTAGAGCGGGACGGGGATGCCCCCCGCCAGGAGGACGCCGAGGAAGGCCGGGAAGAAGTCGGGACCGGTCGGGAGCATGAGCGCGACGCGGTCGCCAACCCCGAGGCCGCGCTCCCGGAGCCCGGCCGCGAGCGCGCGCGCCCGCCGGTCGAGCCCCACGTAGGTGAGAACGGTCTCGCGGTCGGGCTCCAGGCAGAGCCGCAGGTGTTGCCGGTCAGGGTGCCGGCCGACGTGGAAGGCGAGGACGTCGATCAGCGTCTCGGCCTGCCGGGGCTCCTCGGCCGGCGGACAGGGTACCTCCGATCTCAGGCGGACGTCCGGATATCGCGCCGGGCCCGCGGCCTCGATGGCCGCGAGGAGATCGGCCGGCGTCGCGGCCTCGCCGATCAGCCGGTCCGGCAACGTGACCTTGAAGGTGCGCGCCAGACGCAGCAGGAGTTCCGCCCGGCCGAGACTGTCGAGCCCGAGGTCTCGCGCGAGGTCGCTCCCCGGATCGACCGCCGGGATCGCGCGGCTGTTGGGGTGCAGCTCGGCCAGGAGCGCGCGGATCTCGCCGAGGAGGACCGCCTCGGCCGGGGCCGGCCGGGATTCGGACGTCTTCTCGCTCGGTACCGGGGCACCCGTGCTCACGGGCGATCCTCGCGTTGCCCTGTCCGGCCAGCCCGCAGGTCTTGCGTGAGGCTGCCGGCGCTCGCGCCGTCCCGCTTTGATCTGTCTCAAGCCGTTCAGCCGCACAGGACCTACCTGCACAGGACGGGCGCGGCGTCCGAGTGAATTTGCCTGTCGACAACCCGAAGACTCGGAAACCTTCCGGCTCGACATACGTCGCTCGTGTATCGCTGATCGGCGCGGAGGCCATCATGATGTCGCTGGGCGTGTTCTGTGTCGTGGCTGGCATCGGCCTGGTGGTCGGATCCCTTTGGTCCGCCCGGTACCGCGCCATCCTCGAGGTGATGGGCGGGAGCCTGTTCCTGGCCGGGCTCGGCTTCGCGGGCGCAGACTTGGCGCTCGCCTCCTGATCCGCCGCGCCGGACGATTTCCGGCTGCGGGCATCGGGGCTTCCGCGGTACCGGGTTTGGCCCGTCAGTCACATGCGCCGGCGAAGCTGGGTCTACGCCGCCGCAGTGCGGCCTTCCGCATTCCTGCCCGACGGTACGCTTTGTGCGGCCCCTGGCCGGGTGGGCGGCTCGCCCGGGGACCGCGCCGTGTCGTCGGATGCCCCCTTCTTCGGGGCGGCGGCGCGATCTCCAACCGCGCTCCCATCCAAAGTCCGGATGCGGGACGCCTCGAAGCCCCGCGATCCGGCCGGGACGATCCAAGGGTCTTCGAGGGGGAGGGGTTGCCAAGCTTAACCATATGGGTCAGCCTGTACGTAAGTAATGCGTCCTGATCCGCCCAGCCCAGGAGTGCCAATGCTGGTCAACCACGAGCGCCGCCTTCTCAATAAAGCTGCCGAGGCCGACGATTATCGGATCTCGATCCAACGGAAGCCGGACGATTCCTGGCCCGGCGACCACAGCAGGCTCATCGCGCTCGAAAGTGTCGGCCATCTGGAGCGGATCGTCCACCACCCCAAGCCCGATGACGGCCACGCCACCTGGCGGATCACCGCCACCGGCCTGACGCAGCTCCGGGCTCTCTCGGGCGGAGCGGCGTGATGGCTTCGATCAAGATCCGCGCCACCGACGACGGCACCTTCGTGGTCTATCGCAACGGAGCTGCCGTCGCTTCCGGACTGACCCGCGACCAGGCCGAGCGCTGCGCGACCGTTCTGGGCTGGATCGCCCAGGGGGCCTAGGATCGCTCCGGTGCGTGCATTCCGTGCGGGCGCGGCCCCGGTAAGAAACCGTTAACCCTGTCGGATTACGCCCGGAGAACCAGCCGATCGCTGGCCTTCCACGCCCGTCCGATCCGCCCCTCAACACGGATGGGCGTGGAAGCCTGAGATCCGCCGGCGCACGGGCGGCCCGCGACCGCTGCTCGGCTCGGTGGCGGAACACAGGCCGGCCGCCGCGTGAGGTGTCTCGGAGACGCCCGTTCCTTGGAATAAGTCCGGCTCTAGGCGAGCAGTCACGGCCGATCTGCCGGTCCGTTCAGAGAGCCCGCGCGTAGCCGGGACGGAGATCGATCGCCTGGGCGGTGGCCTGAGAGAGCCGCACCTCCGTCAGCGTGACCTCGGCGCCCTCCTTCACGGCCTCCCTGACGATCTGCACGCCGCTCTCGGGATCATCGGCGATGACCGCGTAGAACAGCGTGAGCAGGTGCTCGGGCGCGTCCTCGTCGGGGCGGGCGACCTTCACGATGAAGGCGGTTTGGTTAGGTTCGATCATCGCGGACGCTTACACCCGACGGTGGCTGCAACGAAGGCGCAACCGGTCGGAACGGGGCGCAGGCTCAGGAAAATCGTCAACCGCCCGGGGCGGCCCCCCGAAAGGGGCGCCCGCCGGTCAGATCGCGGTCAGGCGCTCGGTGTTGAACGCGACGTGCTCGCGGTAGCGGGCGATGACCGTCTCGGGCGAGCCACCCAGCATCAGCGTCGTCATCGCCTCGCCGGCGGCGTGTACCTTCTCGAGCACCATGGACTGTGCCTCGGCGAGCCCCTCGCTGCCGCCCCAGGCGAGGCGCATCAGCCGCAGTTCGATGACACGCTGTGCCTCGATGGCCAGCATCATCGACGAGTAGAAGGAATTATACACGGCTCACTCCCCGCCGCGGCAGGAGCGGCAAGGCTTCAACTCGGCCGCGGTCCGAAACGATCCGCCGGCGCCCGCATGCCCGCCCCGCGTTCCGGACCGGCCGATCGGGCTCGGGTTCCGTCACACGCGCGCGAGCCGGGCACGGATGAGACCGTGGAGGGCGCGCAGGTCGCTGCCGAACTGCCGGATGCCCTCCGCGAGCTTCTCCGTGGCCATGGCGCTCTCGTTCAGCTCCCAACGGAACGAGAGCGCGTCCGTTGCCGGCACCTCGGGCGGCTCGCCGTAGGCCTCCGGCGACAGGGCGCGGGTGAGGGTGCCCTGCGTGGCGGCGAGTTCCTCCAGCAGCTTCGGCGCGATGGTCAGGCGGTCGCAGCCCGCCAGCGCCTGGATCTGGCCGATGTTGCGGAACGAGGCGCCCATCACGACGGTCTTGATCCCGCGCGCCTTGTAGGCGGCATAGATCGCCCGCACGGACTGGACGCCCGGATCGTCCGCCCCCGTGTAGGTCTTCCCCTCGGCCTTGGCGTACCAGTCCGTGATGCGCCCGACGAAGGGCGAGATCAGGAATACGCCGGCATCCGCGCAGGCCATCGCCTGGACGAGGGAGAACAGCAGGGTCAGGTTGCAGTCCACGCCCTCGCGCTGGAGCACGCGCGCCGCCTGGATGCCCTCCCAGGTCGAGGCGATCTTGATCAGCACCCGCTCGCGCGGCACACCGCGCGCGTCATAGGCGCCGATGATCGCCCGGGCCTTCTCCAGCGTCCGCTCCGTGTCGAAGGAGAGATTGGCGTCGACCTCCGTGGAGACCCGTCCCGGTACCAGCTTGGTCAGCGCGACGCCGACCGAGACGGCGAGCCGGTCCGCGACGGCCTGGACGACATCCTCGGTCCCGCCGCCCTGGGCCCGGCCCCAGCTCACCGCCTCGTCGACGATGTGGGCGAGGCCCTCCGTGCCGGCCGCCTTCAGGAGCAGCGAGGGATTCGTCGTGCAGTCGACCGGCTTCAGCTTCTCGATGGCGCCGATGTCGCCGGTATCGGCGACCACCACGGTCATGGTGCGGAGTTGGTCGAGCAGCGATGTCATGGCTCACCTCGTGCGTTGACGAGCGGTCAGGGTCCCGTGGAACCCTCGCGCCGCGCCGGTATCCGTGGCGCTGTCGGCCGCGCCCGCGCGGCCCCACCCTTTCCTGGCGCACGCCGTACCACAATCGGACGGGATCAGCCGATAGAGCGCCAGTCGCGCAGCGACAGCGACCACGCCCGATCCGCGTTGTAGGGGACGGCCACGCGGGCGTGGCTGACCATCCGGGCCAGCATGACCTTCTCGCCGAGGGCGGTGATCCGGATCACGGTCGGGCCGTAGCCCGCATCGCCGACGAGGCAGGTTCCGACACGCCAGCCGTGCTCACGGCAGATATCCGCCGCGCATCGGTGGTCGTGCCGGGTCCCGGGCGTCACGGGTTGGCGCTCCGGGCGGCCGGCTGCGGAGCGGACGGATTGCCGCCCGGAACCGCGCTGCTGTTGGACGGCGACGTGGCGCCGCTCTCGGTTCCGGTGATCTGCTTGCGCGAGGCATCCTGGCTCTGGCTCGCGTAGTCGGGCGGCGAACTCGCGCCCTGCCACATCATCAGCCCGGCGAGCGCGGCGAGCATGAGACCCACGCTGACGATCAGGACGTAGAGCGCCGGCCTGCCGCGCTTGCCCTGACGGCTGTCCTGACCGGAGAGTTGTTCTGCCACCGATATACCTCGCTCGCCCGCGCCTGCGGATACCGGGGAGCAACAGGCTGCCGAGCGGATAGGTCCAGCCCTGTGGCGCTATGCACCGGCCGGCGCTGCGCCGCTCAGCCCGTGCGCCGGGCCGTCCAGCGCCCCGAACAGGCGGTGAGCCCGGAGAGCCTCCAGCGTCCGGTGCCGCCGGCTCCGCTAAGGCGACCGCTGACCGACACGCTGGCGAGCCCGCTGCGGATCGTGCCGGTGATCCGACCGTCGGCGCCTGTCCGGCCGGAGGCGTCGACGCCGGTGTCGCCGGCCTCGTCCACATTCCCGTCCCGGATGACGATGGGATAGCGGAACGGCCCGGCGCAGCTCCCGTTCTCCGTGGTCGCCACCACCGACCAGGATCCATCGAATCCGTTCGCCGTCGGCGCGGCAACCGCCGAGCCGGCGGCCAGGGCCAGGGATAGGGCTGCCGGAATCGCGGCGCGGTCGAGTCTGGTCATGGTCTCCTCTCGTGTGTCGTCGTTGCCGCGAGGCCGCCGGTCCTCTCTGTGACGGCGGCTCCGCGGTGGCTGCGGCTGGGTTGGCGGACCAGGCGTTCGCGCGATGCCCGGCCGCGCGGCCGCGCCGGGAGGGCAGGGGGCCGGCGCCCGGCACAACCCTGGGGAAGGAAGCGGGACCCCGCTGCCGCGCCGTCGTGCGGGTTTCCTGCGAGCCGATTTGGGTGCCGGCCGTCCCGATGCACTGAGAAGGACTTACCGGGAGAGGGGATTTTCTGTGCCGGATCGAGCGTGCGGCGGCGCCGTTCCGGCTCGGCCGCGCGACGCCCTGTCCGGGCGCGAGCCGGTCAGGCCTCGCCGAGATCGCGGGCGAGCCAGTCGCGTGCGCGGCTGACCCGGCTCTTCACGGTGCCGGTCGGGCAGCCGATCGCGTCGGCCGCGGCCTCGTATGACAGGCCCTCCACGGCGACCAGTAGCAGCGCCTCGCGGTAAGTGGGTTCGAGCCTGTCGAGGGCCGCCTGAAGATCGCGGATGTCGAGCTTGTGCTCCTGATCGGCCGGTCGCACGAGGGCGGCGGCATGGATGCCGTCGGGGTCCGGAACCTCGAGACGGTGCTTGCGCCGCCCGTTGATGAAGCCGTTGCGCAGGATGGCGAACAGCCATGCCACCAAGTTGGTGCCGGACGTGAACTTGGTCCGATGCTGCCAAGCCCTGAGCAGGGTAAACTGAACGAGGTCGTCGGCCTCGACCGCGTCGCGGGTCAGGGACAGCGCGTAGCGGCGCAGGCGCGGGACCATCCCGATCAGGTCATCCTTGAAGGCGGCTGGGACCTCGTGCCCTGCCTCGGCGGCGTCGAGGGCCGCGGATAGGCGGCCGAGAACTCGCCCTAGGCGCGAGCTGGCGTCAATCTCTACATCCTGTGAGTAGTATTCTCGCAGTTGGAGCCCGAGGTGGGCATGCACATGGGCGATCGCCGTGACCGAGACGGCCATGGTGTCCTGATGTTCGTCGAATGACTGCACGGAACAAGCACTCGTGGTCAGCCGAAACAGGCGGCCACATCGGGTGGCGCACCCTGCCGGCAAGGCGAGGACTTATCTCTGGTCGATAACAACCGCGTCAATGATGCAGGTATACCAGTGAAAAGAACGGAAAGGTGGGAACCTGCTTGTGCGCAACCCGTTTGTGCCCGGCTGCCGAATGGGCAGGGCGCAGCACGCAGGAGCCGGAGGGGTCGTGACGGCAGGTGTCGACAGGCAGGAACTCCGGCAGATCATCGCCGGCCTGAGCGAGGGCGTCATCCTGGTCGAGCCCGACCAGAGCCTCGCCTACGCCAATGAGGCCGCGCTCGTCATGCACGGGGCCGCGTCGCTGGACGAACTCGGACGCACGGTCGATGCCTACCGCGAGCGCTTCTGCCTGCGCTACCGCAACAACCATACGCCCGAGCGTTACCCGATCGAGCGTGTCGTCACGGGCCAGACCTTCCACGACGTCGTGGTGGAGGTGACGCGGACGGACAAGCCCGAGGTCGACTTCGTCCACTCGCTCAGGAGCTTGGTCGCCGTCGACCGTGAGGGGCGGCCGAGTTGCCTCGCACTGATCCTCAAGGACATCTCCGACCAGTTCGAGGCCGAGGAGCGGTTCGAGAAGACCTTCAACGCCAACCCGGCGCCGGCGGTCATCACCCGGCTGTCCGACCTGCGCCACGTCAAGGTCAATGCCGGCTTCCTGGAGATGACCGGCCACACCCGCGACGGCGTGATCGGCCGCAGCGTCTACGAGGTCGACGTGCTGGCCGACGCCAAGCAGCGCGATCTGGCGGTCTCCCGCCTGAACGAGGGCGGCACGATCCCCCAGATGGAGGCCTGCCTGCAGCTTCCCGACGGCGGCACCCGCTTCGTCATCGTGGCCGGCCAGCCGATCGAGATGGGCGACGAGCGCTGCATGCTCTTCACCTTCGCCGACCTCGAACTGCGCCGGAAGGCCGAGACGGCCCTGCGCCAGAGCGAAGAGCGCTTCGCCAAGGCGTTTCGTCTCACCCCGGTGCCCACCGTACTGGCGCGGGCGGAGGATTGCTCGGTCGGCAGCGTCAACGAGGCCTTCACCCGGGTCTTCGGTCTGGGCCAGGACAAGATCGTCGGCCGCACCCTGGCCGAGGTCGGGCTCTGGGTGTCCGAGAGCCAGCGCGTGCCGTTCGAGGCTGGGCTGGCCCGCAACGGCTACGTGCTCGGCGCCGAAGTCTGCCTGCGCCACGAGAGCGGAGCCAACCTCGACTGTCTGGTCTCGGCCGAGCGCGTCACCATCAACGATGCCGACTTCGTGCTGCTGGTGCTTCAGGACATCACCGCGCGCAAGCACAACGAGCGGGAATTGTTCGACGCGATCGAGACCGTGATGGCCGACACTTCGTGGTTTAGCCGCGGCCTGATCGAGAAGCTCGCCAACCTGAGGCGCCCAGGACGCGAGAGCCCCGACGGATCCGTGCCCGATCTGACGGTGCGCGAGCGCCAGATCCTCAATCTGATCTGCGCGGGCTGCGACGACGGCGCCATCGCGCGAAAGCTCGGCCTGTCGCGCAATACCGTGCGCAATCACGGCGCCGCGCTCTACCGCAAGCTGGGCCTGCACAAGAGGACGGAGGTGATCTTGTGGGGGCGCGAGAACGGATTTCCCGTGCAGGCGACCGATCCATAAAGATCAGCCTACCAGTAAATTCGTATCATTGAATGTGCCCGCAAGGCGCACATCTGAAATTCGGTCCAGGGTTTTCTCAAGCACGACGGGGTGCCCATGACCGAACAAGGCAAATCGACTTCCACCGAGCACCTCAAGGGCTCGGTGAAGGAGGCCATCGGCAAGCTCACCGGCGATACCCGGGTCGAAGCCGAGGGCCGGCGTCAGAAACGCGAGGCGCGGCCGTCGAAGCCGACGCGACCCCGCCGCGACTGACGCTGAACGCCGTCCGGCGCTCCTCCCGGAGCGCCATCCCGACAGACAAGCCATCACAGGAGAACGACATGGTCGACACGGACAGGATCACGGGTGCCGCGAAGGAATTCGGCGGCAAGCTGCAGGGCGCGGTCGGCGACCTCACCGGCTCGAAGCGCGACTCGGTCGAGGGCCGCGTCCGCGAGGCGCAGGGCACGGCCGAGAACCTCTACGGCCAAGCCAAGGACACGGTCCGCCACGCGGCCGACGAGGCCTACGACTACGCCGAGGACGCCTACGAGCGCGGCGGACACTACCTGCGCCGGGGCACCCGCGAGGTGAGCCACCAGGTCGCCGAGTACCCGCTCGCCTCCCTGCTCGTCGCCGGCCTCGTCGGCTTCGGCCTCGGCCTGCTCGTCAGCGCCACCCGCGACTGAGCCGCAGACCCCCCCGACGACCGACGATCCGGAGTAGCAGCGTGACCACCATCCAGACCACCGTTCCCACTCTCGCCGCGGAGACGCACGCCGACACGCGTGCCGTCCTGCTCAACCAAGTCTCCTGGGGGGCCGTCTTCGCCGGCGCCACCACAGCCCTCGTGACCCAGGCCATCCTGAACCTGATCGGCGTCGGCGTGGGCCTGGCCTCCGTCGGCACCACCGCCGCCGACAACCCGGCCGCCTCGACCGTCTCCCTCGGCGCGGGGGTCTGGTTCGTGGCCTCTGGCGTCGTGGCCTCGCTGGTCGGCGGCGCCATCGCGGGGCGCCTCTCGGGCAAGCCGCTACCGGGCGCGGCCGGCCTTCACGGCCTCGTGTCCTGGGCGGTGACGACCCTCGTCGTGCTCTACCTGTTGACCTCGGCGGTCGGCGGCCTCGTCGGTGGTGCCTTCAGCGGCGTGACCAGCACCCTGGGCGGGGCGGGGAACCTCGTCGGCGGCACGGTGCAGACGGCCGCCCAGGCCGCTGCGCCGTCCCTGTCCAAGATCACGAATCCGCTCGACGGCATCGAGAACACGGTCCGACAGCAGGCCGCCGGCCAGGACCCGCAGGCCGCCCGTGACGCCGCTGTGGCGGCCGTGAAGGCCCTGTTCACCGGCGACCCGGCGCAGAAGGCGCAGGCCGAGGCGCGCGCCGCGGACGCGCTCGCCAAGGCGCAGAACATCCCGGTCGATCAGGCGCGTCAGCAGGTGCAGGACTACGAGAAGCAGTACGACCAAGCGGTCGCCACCGCCAAGCAGAAGGCCGAGGCCGCGGCCGTGACCGCGAAGTCGGCGGCCACGCAGGGCGCCTTCTACGCCGCCATCGCGCTGATCCTCGGGGCGCTCGCCGCCTTCCTGGGCGGCCGCTTCGGCGCCCCCAAGCCCGTCACCCTGCTCGGCACCTACGAGGCGCGCCGCGTCTGACCCGCTCGGTCCCCGCCATCCGGCGGGGACCCCTTCCGACCGGCGATAGCCGGCCAGAACTGCAACCCAGAAGGAGAGAATCCGATGAGCAGCACAACCGACAAGATCAAGGGCCTTGCCAACGAGGCGGTCGGCAACGTCAAGCAGGCCGCCGGCAAGGCTACCGGCAACGACAAGCTCGTGGCCGAGGGCAAGGCGCAGGAACTGAAGGGCGAGGCGCAGAAGGCGGTCGGCGACGTCAAGGACGGCGCCAAGAGCGTCGCCGACACGATCACCGGCCGGAAATGACCGTCCGATCGGAATTGCATCAGGCAATTCCGATCGGCCCCTTGCCGCCGCATCAGTGTCGCCGCTGAAGCGAACGCCGGTTCGGCGGCAGGCGGCGCGTCAAGACACAGAGCGGGGCCCGATCGCAGTCCGATCCGGAACGGCTCTGCCGGGCCGGCCCGCCGCGCCCGCTCCGTCCCCTCATCCCGTTTTCAGGAGAGCAGTATGAACCGCGACCAGCTCCATGGTGCGTCCCGTCATCTGAAGGGCCGCGCCCAGACCACCCTCGGCGGCATCACCGGCGATCCGGGTCGTCAGGTGCGGGGCGCCGTGAACCAAGTGGCCGGCGGCGCGCAGTACGCCTATGGCCGCGCCCGCGACCGGGCCGAGGACCTCGTCGAGGACGGTCGCCACCTCGCCCATGCGGCGCATGAGCGGGCCGACGACCTGATCGAGGACGGCCGCCATCTCGCCCGCGAGGCACGCCGTCGCGGCGAGGCCTACGGCCGCCGTGCCGTCCGCTACGCCGACGGCAACCGCACCCGCACGCTCCTGGGTCTCGCCGCCCTGGCCTTCGCGGCCGGCTGGCTCACCCGCCGCCCCCGCTGACATCGGAGTCGAGCGCCAGGCTGCGCCGGGCCCTGACAGCGTTCGGGCTGCCGGAGACTCTCGCCTCCCTCGGCCTCCGTTCCTGAAGCGGCGGCCGGCTCAACCGGATCTCCTGAGATCCGCCGCGTCCCTGAAAGAGAGGAATCGACCGGGCATGAAGCGTACCCTCGCCCTGGCCGCGACCGTCGCGGCCACCCTCGCCGGCCTTCCCGCCTCGGCCGCCCCGGGGCAGCACGCCCCTGTGGACGCGCTGGCGCGCGGCGACCTGCCGACCGCGTACAGCCAGTACCGCCGCTTCGGCCACCGGCATTTCGGCCACCGGCGCGGCTACGGCTATCGCCGCGGCCCAGGCGTCGGCGCGGCCGTCGGCGCGGGCGTGGCCGGCTTGGCGGCAGGCGCCATCATCGGCGGCGCCATCGCCAACGCGCAGGTCCAGGCCGCGCCCGTCGTGGTCCGGGGTGGCTCAGACCCGGAGGCGGTCGCAGCCTGCGCGCGCCGCTTCCGCTCGTACGACGCGGCGAGCGGTACCTATCTTGGCAACGACGGCGCCCGCCACCCCTGCCCGTGACGCCGTGCCCGGCTGCCCTCCCTGGAGGAGCCGGCCGGGCGGGTCCCGACGCGAGCGGAGAAGGCCCCGATGAGGCGGTTCGGCAAGCTCCTCCTGCGCCCGGAAGTCGTCTTCCTGGCGCTGTCCATCGGGCTCGGGCTCGCCGCCGCCGCGGCCTACTGGGTCTCCCGCGCGACCGTGCTGACGGTGGCGGTCGCTCCGAGCGACGGCACCGAGCCGGCCCTGATCCAGGCCTACGCGGATGCCCTGGCGAAGCGGCACAAGGAGATCCGCCTCAGGATCCTGCCCTTCGACGACGTGCGCGACAGCGCCGAGGCGCTCCGCGACGGCAAGGCCGACCTCGCGGTGGTCCGCCCCGACGTCGAGCTTCCGGACAACGGCCTGACGCTCGCCATCCTGCGCGACCAAGCGATGATCATCGCCTCGCCCGGCACGTCGGGCATCGACAGGTTCCCCGACCTCGACCGCAAGCGTCTGGCCATCCTGGCCCACCGCGACGCGGACGAGGCGCTCATCCGGTCCATGCTTGCGCATTACGGCCTGACGCTGCTCGGCAAGGATATCGAGGGGCCGCTGCCGCCCCGCCACGTGGCCCTCGTCGAGGTCGCCGAGGCCGACCTCGCCACCGCCTTCGCCCGCAAGCGGGTCGACGCGGTTGTCGCGGTCATCGCGCCGACCGCCCCGGCGGCGCTGCGCATCGTCGAGACCGTCCAGGCGGCGGGCCGCACCCGGAAGATCGCGTTCGTCGACGTGGAGAATGCCGAGGCCATCGTCGCCCGCATGCCGCGCCTCCAGGTGGTGAGCATGCCGGCCGAGACCTTCGGGGGCAGTCCCAAGGTGCCGGAAGCGGAGGTCCGTACGGTCGGCGCCTCCTATCGGCTCATGGCGCGGTCGAGCCTGTCCCGCGCGGTGGCCGCGGACGTGACACAGCACCTGTTCGAGCTGCGCAGCTTCATGGCGAACGTCACGCCGGCGGCCGACTACGTGCAGGCTCCCGCCTACGAGAGCACCGCGGGCGCGACCAGCGCGCGGCTGCCGATCCACCCGGGGGCGGTCGACTACTTCGAGCGTGAGCAGCAGAGCTTCGTCGAGCGCTACGAGACCTGGATCTACCTGGTCGCCTTCCTGGGCGGCGGTATCGGCTCGGCGGTCGCCTGGGTCGGCCAGCGCCTGTCCCGCCTGCGGCGCGAGCGGGTCGAGGAGGCGACCGACCGGCTCCTGGCGATCCGGCAGGAGGCGCAGGAGACGGACGATGGCGGGCGCCTGGCGGCGCTGGCCCGCGAGATCGACGACCTCGCCGGCGACATCGCCAAGCACGCTCTGGAGCGACCGACCGAGGCCAGGACCATGTCGGCGGCGGCCATCGCCATCGACGCGGCCCGGTCCACGGTCAAGCGCGTGATCGCGGCCGGCCGGCACGCGGACGACGCCTCGGTCCTGGCCGGCAGGACATTCGCCTCCGCGTCCGAGGCGCCCTGACGGGCCTCAGGGCACGTTCCGCCGCGCCTTCGCGGCCGCCCATTCCCGATCGCGCTCGGCCTGCCGGGCGCGTTGCTGCACCTCGTAGGCCTCCTGTTCGGCCCGTTCCCGCTTCAGCCGGCGCTCGGCGGAGGCGGCCGCCCGCTTCTTCCACGCTTCCGTCCCGGCCTTCTGGCGCAGCAATTCCTCGATGGTGATCGGCTTCACCGGCTCCTTCGGTTGGGCCCAGGCGAAGGGGCGCCGCGGATCGGGCGGTGGGCGGCGCGGCTGTTCCGTGCCCGCCCTCGAAGGCCGGGGATCGCGCACCCCGGCGGCCGCCTCCGCCAGGGTGAGGCCGGCGCCGGTCGCGATGCGCTCGGCGGCGGCCCGCGCCGCGTCCCGCTCACCCGCGGTCGCGCCCCGTGCCGCCAGCGCGAGACACTTCTCGAAGCGGTCGCGTTCCGCCGGCGTCATGGCGGGAACCCCGATCTGCCGCGTGGTCCGCCCATTACCGGTCGGTGGCGCCGGCGGCTGTCCCGTCGAGCCCTGCCAGGAACCGGGAGAGATGCGCCTTCCACAGGCTGGCGAACCGCAGGGACTGGTGACCACGCGTGTCCGCCGAGGCGGGTACCAGGACGAACTGCGCGCCCGGAATCCGCTCGACCGCGTCGTGCATGACTTCGAGTTCCGGCGGGTTCAGCATGTCGTCGGCGAAGTTGATCGCCAGCAGCTTGGCCTTGATCGTCCCGAGATCGGCGGAAGGATCGTAATCGTAGGAGGATTCGAACCAGTACAGCCAGTCGTTGGCATCGGCCTTGCCGGCGTATCCCGCCTCGAGCGCGGCATAGACCATTGCGGCATCCGCGTTGGTCGGCACCTGCTTCTGCAGGCCGAGCACGCTCTCGGTCATGATGTTGAAGATCGGCAGCGTTTCGATGAAGCGCCTCGGCTCGGCCGTGTACGCACCGCCGTTCCAGTCCGGGTCCATGCGGATGGCCGTGACGAGCAGGCGCCGCCACAGGGCGTTGCGCCCGCTGATCGGGATCGGCTGGCTGGCGATCGGCACGAGGGCGTCCATCATGGTGGGGTAACGCTCGCCCCACATCCAGGTCTGCATCCCGCCCATGGACGTGCCCATGACGAGCTTGAGGTGCTTCAGCCCGAGCCCCTCCGTGACCACGCGGTACTGGCCCGTGACGACGTCGCCGTAGCCGTAGCGCGGGAATTGCGCGTGCAGCCCGTCGGACGGCTTCGACGAGCCACCCCGGCCCAGGCCATCCGGCAGGATGATGAAGTATCTTCGCGCATCGAGCGGTGCGCCTTCCGCGAACAGCTCGGGGCCGAGGGTGGGCGCCAGGAACTGCCGGCCGGTCCCGGTGGTGCCGTGCAGCATCAGGACGGCGTTGTCGATTTCGCCGTTGGCGCCCCGGTGGGGCGTGCCGAGGGTGGTGTAATGCAGCCGGACTTCCGGCAGCACGGCCCCGCTCTGCAGGCGGAAATCCTTCACGACCAGGTCGGCCTCGCGTTGGTCGGGATAGGCGCCCGGCGCCGCGAGGGCGGCCGTCGCCTGGATCGCCAGGAGGAGGCCCGCGATCAGGCTCGCCCGCCCCTGCGTAGCCGGCGCATCACAGCCCCGCCCGATCCGGTCCCGTTCCATCGACATCCGCACTGCCCGGCGTCTCGCCCCTCTGAGGCTACTGCTTTGTCACGGATGCAGCAGCGGGCGCCATCTCCGTGTGGTGGTTGCGTGACGAGTCCGGGAAACCGGATCCCGCCCATCCACATCATGATCTACGCACATCGCAGAGGGTGGCATAGAGGTCGAGCTTGCCGGCGTCGGTACACCCTGCGCGGTGAAGGCAGGGTCATGGCGGCGTCGCGCCGCTCTCCCGGAACCGTTCCCGCATCAGCGGTCGTTCAGGAGGGCGCGGGCCAGGAGGTGCAACAGCGCCCCGAGGCCCATGGCGAAGATCGAGACCGCCAGGACCTGAAAGCCGCTGATGCCCGGCCGTGGGCCGAAGCTGTAGGCCAGCAGCGACCCGCATGAGCCAGCGGACACGACACCGGATGCGATCGTGTTGAGCCACGTCGCCGAGAGGCGCCGCCGTTCATCGTTGATATCGCCCATGACCGGTTCCCAAAGTGGGACGAAGATAAGCATATTGTCATAGAAAAGGAAATAATACAAATTGTCGCCGCCTCGGTCGGCTCCCGTCCAGGTGGAATTGGTTCGCACGGATCTCCGGCCGTTTGCCGGACAGAGGGTCGATCGCGCCCGCACACGGCACAGCGCCGGCTCCGTCCAGCCCGAACCCGATGCGGGCTCCGCGCCCCGGCGGGCAAACGGTCTGGACGCCGACGCCCAAGGCCTGCCCGACCGGCGAACCCCACGGCGTCCGGATTGCGGACGAGCGCCTCGTCGATGCGGCCGGCGCAGACGGGGCTCAGCCTGTCCCGGTCTGGCAGCGTGCATAGCCGCGGGAGATCAGCCGCCCCTGCTGCGCCGCGCGCCGTTCCGCCTCATCGAGGTCGACAAGCGCGTCCGCGATCGCCGCGACCAGGGCGCCCCAGGCGTCGCCCCTGGCGGCGCGGTGATACGCGAGCGCAATCGCCTCGGCCTCCGTGAGGCGTATCTCCGCCGGCGGTTCGTGCGGGTGAGCGGGCATCGCCATCGATCCTGTTGAGAACATAAAGCGAACAAAGCGCATGGGGCTGGACGGTTCAACCATTCGGGCGCCGCGGATCCGGATTGCGGTGGAGGGCTGTTGATCGATCGGGGAAAGCCCAATGCAGGCGAAGCTTTACCCCTTCCCCGGCGCGGCTTGGCCGCATGCCTGCCGAGGGCAGCCACGGCCCGCCTGGGGGGCGCGAGGGGCGTTCGTTAACGGCGTGGCTGCATTTTGGCCTGTAACGAGACCGTTGGGAGAGCGTCCGGGCGGGGCGCTGGGGCGACTGCCATGACATTCCTGAGCTTGATCTGCCTGCTCTCGGGCGCGGTGCTCGCGGGCATCGCCCCGAAGCGATCGGTGCAGCAGGCGGCGCTGGAGAGCGCGGGCGGCAGCCTGATCGTGCTCGGCCTCGTCATCATCGGCGCGGGCCTGCCCCTGTTCCGGTGACGGGCCTCGTCGCGGGGTTCGGAGCGCGCGGCAGGCCGCTCTCCCGATCCAGTGGGCGTCGTTTCCGATTGTGCGCGTCCGTCGAGGGCAAGAAGCCGCTTCGCCGAGCCTGCCGCGCAGTGTCGCAGTCTTTCGCGGTTCGGGCGCCGATGCGGGTCTCCTCACCGAGGCCGCGCTCGGCCTCGGGTCACGACCCGATGGCAGGCCTACCGGTGCCGGGACGGGTGGTATTCCCGGTAGCTGGCGCCGAAGACCGCCGCCAGCAGCCCGGCGCCGCGGCAGAGTGTGTAGCCTCCTCCGATCAGGGTCGCCCGCCGCAGCGACAGTCCAGCGATCCCCAGCCGCAGCAGGCCCCCGGCGAGGCGCGCCAGGCCCCGGGCCGCATTGGCGAGGCGGCCGCTCACCGTCTCCGGGCGGAGGCGACCGAGATAGGCCTCGACGCTGCCGCTGCGGTACCAGCGGGCCAGCAGCCAGCGCACCCGCATCCGGTGCGTGGGGATGCTGTCGTACACGACCGCGTCCTGCGCCCAGGCGATCCGGTGCCCGGCGAGGAGCAGGGACCGGAAGAAGTAGGTGTCCTCGCCGCCCATCGTGTTGAAGCGCATGTCGAAGGACAGGCCGAGCGCCGTGACCACCCGCAGGTCCAGGAGCGCGTTGGCCGTGTAGGCATCCGCCACGAGACCGTCGCGGACCGGGAGGCGCTTGGCGAAGAAGCCCCCCGCCACGGCCCAGGCGGGCGGGACCCGGTCGAAGAACGGCACGACCGGCCCGACGCAGGCCGCGACCCCGACCCGGAGCGCCGTGTCGAGGAGGTTGCAGAGCCAGTCCCGGTCGGGGATCTCGTCGTCGTCGATCAGCGCGACCCAGTCGGAGCCCAGCGCAGCCGCGGCGTTGAGGCTCCGGTTGCGGACTGCGGAAAGGCCCCGGATCTCCTCGCGGGCATAGGTGATCGGGAAGCGGCCGTCGGTGCGGTAGGCCTCCACCACCGGGATGGCCGCATCGCTGCGGCCGTTGTCGACTACCAGGATCCGCAGCCCGGTCTCGGCGAGGCTGCCGAGCCTCTGCTGGTCGATGGCCTCGAGGAGCCGGGCGAGCCCCGTCGGGCGCTCGCAGGTGCAGATGCAGATGCACAGGCGCATGCGATTCACCTCTGTCCGACCGGGAGTGCGTCCGGCATCGCGGGACGCAGGCGCTTCCCGGCCGCCGAAAGCAGCGAGCCGGCCAGGAAGCGCCAGGCCTGGGGCCTGCCCAGCGCCAGCGCGGCACCGCGGAGCCACCGGCCCGCCTGGGCGGCATCGACGACCCGGGCGATGACCTGGGCGGTGGCGAGGCTGTCGCGATAGGCGCGGCTGGCCTGCCGGATATCGGCAGCCTGCGCCTGGGGCTCGGCCGCGACGCCGCGCCCGGCCCAGGCCGCGAATGCCGCGTCCAGGCGCTGGATGTCGGCCAGGCGCAGCCGGTGGGAGAGAGAGGCGGAACCGCGCCGATAGCCGTAGCCCGCGTAGGAGGTGACGACGAAACGGGCGCCCCCGGCGAGGGCGCCAAGGCAGAACAGGAAGTCCTCGCCGACCCTGACGCCTTCGTCGTACCGGAGGCCGTGCCGGCGTACGAGATCGGCCCGCAGCATCGGCTTGAGATAGCCCAGCTTCACGCCCGGGGTGAGCATCCGGTTGCAGGTGAGGTACCGGGCGAGATCGACCTCGAACAGGTAGGGCTCCCGGCCGCCGTCGAGCATGCCGGCCCCGCGGGGATCGAACGCGCCCGCGAACGGGATCGGGTTGTCGGCGAGGATGTCGGCGCCCGCCGCTGCGGCGAGGTCGAGGAGGGTGCGGGTCCGGTCCGGGACGACCAGGTCGTCGGCGTCGAGGATCGCGACCCAGCGACCCCGGGCGGCCTGCAGGGCGGCGTTCCGGGCGCACGACGGGCCCCGCGGCGCCCCCGGCCGCGCCCCGTCGAGGGGCACCGCGCGGATGCGCGGGTCGGCCGCCGCCAGGCGCGCGATGACGGCATCGGTCCCGTCGACCGAGCCGTCATCGACGACCAGGATCTCCACCGCGACGCCGGCCTGGTCGAGGGCCGAACGGATCGCCGTCTCGATCCAGGGAGCCGCGTCGTGCGCGGCCATGATGAACGAGACGTCCACGGACGCGCCGCACGCATCGGACACGATCTGATCCGCCATCGCCCTTCCTGCCCGGCCGCGCCGCGGAGGATCCGCGCGGGGCGCTCGCCCCGGCCGCGCCCGAGAATGGCGCCACGCGGATACGGCGCACGACGCTCAAAGGGCGTAGCGCGGCCGCCGGACCGTCCCATTGCGGAGGATGGCTCCGAACCGGTTCTGCGCGCAGCCGAAACGGGGGCGCGGGCGGTTTGGCGCGGCGGTGCCGCCGTTCGGGCCGTCTCCCGAGGCGCACAACGAGAGACGGCCTTCCCGGCGGGTCGGCTCAAGACCCGCCCGCTGCGACAGGGATTGATGTTCGATGAAGCCGATTCGATCTCGGCGCGGATTTTTTTATCGGGCGCTGGAGGGATAGATTTTCCCCAACGCCCGAATTGCCGGAGGCTGAGGTGCCGGCCGTCGCGGATCAGGCGAATGACCTCATTCCGCCCCGGCGACGTGGCCGAATGGGTGATGATCGATACCTATATTGAACTATTCAATTAAAATGTCGACATTATTGCAACGCAAATCGCGAGCTCAGCTTTGATGTTTATTAAGCTTTATGTCTCCAAATGAATGTTGTCAGACACAGCCGGGCTACGCAATCAGAAACGGACAGCCCTCCCGAGGGCAACAACCAGGGGGGATGTAGGTGCCCATCCGCTTCTATTTCGACATCGAGAACGGCAGGAGGACGATCCGTGACGACGAGGGCGTGGAAGCCGATGACTTGGCCGAGGCGTTGACCGAGGCGCGGAGCGTGATTCAAGAGATGGCGGACGACGTGTGCGCCACCGAGCCCGGCAGCCCATTGACGCTCGTCGTGCGGGACGCGACCGGGTGCGTGGTCGGGCGGCTGCCGATCAAGCGGTAGCAGACCTTCGCCAGGCCGATGCTGCCGGATCGCGATATCCGTCGCTCGGCCGCATCACGCCCGGCCTGCGGAACCGGATTATGCTGGCCGCAGGACGAGGACGGCATCGCTGCCGAAATAGACGGGGACGATCCGCATCCCGGCGGATCCTGACTCAAAGCTACTGAGGTGAGCGGTATAATAGTCGGTTATTTGAGCTGCCGATGGATCTATATTTATCGGTGCCCGCTTCAGTAACGAGTGCTCTCCTATCGATCGAACGACCGCGGGAATAGTCCGCCGAACCTGTCGCGCGCTCGCACGACAAGCACTCTCCGCCCACTCCTGAAGGACAGGCCTATACTGGCCAAAAGGTCCCATCGGAGCATCTTCAGGAAGCCTGTATCATTGTGGCTGCCAGATCTCTCAAGGTCATCATGATCTGAGGCCGGGACGGCTGGAGTTTCCAGCTGCAGCGTCGCCTACAATAACATCGAATCATTGCCGATAAAGATAAAGAATATCTCAGTTTTAATCATTGAGAAATTTCGTGTATTTTTGTGAGATCAGTCAAATTTACTGCAAAAATGACTGTGATTGCTCGTTGATACCGTCGCTTATTTCGTAGGCGAATTGCTCGGCCCGCTCATCGGCATGTGCAGGCGCGCCCACACCGCCGGGATCATGCCGCTCCCGGCGGCGCTGGCCGGCCGCCACCCGCATGAGGTCTCGGGCTGCCGTTACGCCCGCGGCCCCGGGCTCGGAGTGGCCGGATACGGACCCAGGTGAACGGCGGGGTAGGGGGCGACCGAAAAATCCGGATCCGCTACGTCGTTCGGAGGAGGCCGGTCCCTGTCCGGTCGTCGCGGGACCTGCCTAGGGTGGAGCGCCCCCCAATCCGGCGCGCCCGATCCGACACAGGATCCCTCCATTTGAGCACCCGAGGCCGCTCCGGCCGCCGCGCGAACCGGTGGCATGCCGGTCGCGCGGCGCTGCGTCCCGCCGCGCGACCTTGCGAGGCCAGATCATGCATCATCAGGCGGCCCGGCGCGGCAGCGGATCGGTTCCGGCCGGGACCATAGGCCGGGCACTCGCGGCCGGCGGCGGCTACGGGAGCGGCTTCGACATCCTGCGCCTGTCGCTCGCGATCCTGGTCATGGCGTTCCACACCGGCGCCACGGTGGGCAGCAAGCTCTGGACCACGTCGCTCGCGCCCCTGACTGACAGCCTCGTGCCGATGTTCTTCGGGCTGAGCGGATTCCTGGTGGCCGGAAGCGCGTTGCGGCTCCCGCCGGGGCGGTTCCTCGTCAATCGGGCCCTGCGGATCGGGCCCGCGCTGGCCGTCGTGACGCTGGTGACGGCGTTCGTCATCGGCCCGATCTTCTCGACCTACGACCCGGTGACCTATTTCGCGCAGCCTGCGGTGTGGCAGTATTGCGCGAACAGCGTCGGGATCTTCCGCTCCCAACTTCCCGGGGTCTTCACGCAGAACGGCCAGCCCGGCATCGTCAATGCGGCCCTCTGGACCATCCCGTACGAGATCGCCTGCTATTGCCTGATGGCGGTCCTGATCGCGTCGGGACTTCTCCGCCGCCCCGGCGTGCTTCTGGCGGCGATCGTCGCGCTCGCGGTCACGCCCGCCCTGCTGGACGGCCTCGGGCTTCTGTCCCTGTTCGAGCAGGCTTGGCTGTTCCGCCTGTTCTTCACCGGTCGCGGCGCGATCCTGTTCTCGTGTTTCCTGGGCGGTTGCCTGCTCTACGTCTGGCGGGACGATGTGCCCCTCGACGGACGGCTGTTCGCGGCCGCGCTCGCGGGAGCCGGCCTCTTGTATCTGCTCGGTCCTGACCGGCGGACTCTCATGGGGCCGGCCCTGTCGGGGATGTGTCTGGCCTACATCGCGGTCTCGATCGGCCTCGCGGATCTCGGCGGCCGTATTGGGCAGTACAAGGCCGATTACTCCTACGGCCTCTATCTGTACCATTGCCCGATCCTCAATGCGGTGCACTACCTCGTCCCGAAAATCGAATCCGTCACTGTGCTGTTCCTGCTCGCCCTCGGGCCGACGATCCTCGCCGCCGTCTTGTCGTGGCACGGCATCGAGAGCCCGATCCTGCGCGCGCGGAAGCGGTTCGGCCTGATGGCGAGGCGCAACTTGATCGTCCTCGAGCCGGCCCGACTGGAGAAGAGCGGTGCGTGAGGCCCGGGACGGATCCCGGGCCGCGACGGCCTTTTCGCCTACGGATTGATCAATGCGGACGCCCGACCGGCCGCGGGGGGCGCCCGCAGGATCCTGCGGGCGGGTGATTCCAGCAGCCGCCACGAGGCTTCCGCCAGCAGCAGGGTCAGCAGGAGGTCCAGCGTCAGGGCGACGAGGCGCGGCGTGGCGAGGTGAACGCCCACGGCCG
The DNA here is from genome assembly GCF_030700285.1 of Methylobacterium sp. NEAU K. GTDB lineage: Bacteria > Pseudomonadota > Alphaproteobacteria > Rhizobiales > Beijerinckiaceae > Methylobacterium. The sequence continues at coordinate 37,997 of NZ_JAUYZJ010000037.1, forward strand.
ACAGCAGCCGCTCCGCATGGATCGGCACGTGGAACAGGTAGGCGCCGTAGCTGATCACGCCGATCCTGCGCAGCCACGCGGTGTCCAGCAGCCCGACCGCCCGGCTGCTCTGGGCCTGGAAGACCTGCACGAGCAGCAGCGCCGCCAGAACCCCGCTGAGCCGCCCGACGATCAGCCACCGGCCGCTATTCCCGGCCACGATCGGCAGCGCCAGGAACAGGATCAGCGCGCCGGCCATGGCGGCGTCGCTCCTGAGCCAAGCCGGCAGCGGCTTCGTGCGCAACCCGGCCAAGCCCCCGAGCGCGATCAGCCCGAGATTGACGACGGTATCGACGTCGAAGCTCACCAGCCACGCGCCCACCGCCCATAAGGCGCCATGCATCACGATGCTGGTGCAGACGAGCGCCCCGCAGAGCGCGCCGAGGTGCCGCCGCGGCAGGAACAGCGCAGCCGGCGCGAACATCAGGTAGAATTGCTGCTCGACAGCCAGGCTCCACAGGTGGCCGAGTTCCGTCCCCCAGCCGTTCCATTCGATGTAGACATTCGTGACGTAGAGCCAGGTCGAGAGCCGGAAGGATTCGTCACCCAGGCTCAATGGGCTGCCAAGCCGGGTCGTGTAGAGCACGAACAGGAAGACGTAGTAGACGGGACCGATGCGGGCGATCCTCTTCCGGTAGAACAATCCCAGGCTGGTCGCCGGGGTCGCCCTGCCGGCCTCCACGCGGTCGCGGGCCGCCGCGAGGATGCGGACGATCAGGAAGCCGCTCAGCACGAAGAAGAGCCAGACGCCGGTGCTGCCGAGGGCCTCCGTTCGCGGGCTCGGCGCCTTATGGCTGACGAAGACCATCAGGAAGGCCAAGGCCCGCAGGCCGTCGAAGCCGATGATGCGGCGCTCTGAAGGGTCCACGGCACGCCTCGTCCGATGCTGGAGCCCGCCGGCACCGGCACGCGCCGGAGAGCCGCGGCGCCGCCGCCGTCCTGTCGTGCTCGCGCGGGTGCAGGCGGGGCGGTCCGGGCTGCCGGTGTAGGCCCGTCGCGTGCGCGGCCGCCGTACCTCGATCGAACTAGGCGGGCTCGTCCAAATAATTACCGTGCCGCTGTATAAGCTGGCCGGGATTTTTGGTTTAGGGCTGTTTATCAGTATCGATGCCGGAACTGATGGGGCTAGCTGGTTCAATCGCGCGTGGAACACTGATGTGAAGGGTCATCGCTCATCTGCGCTGGTCGCCGGCCGATTCGATCGCGCGCGGCGGCCGCTGCCGCCGCCCGTCCCGAGACATCGGCCTACGGCGCCCTCGGTGGCTGGGCGCTCCCGACGGCCGGCATGCGGTTGGCCTACCCCTCATCGGCGTACGCTGAACAGGACGGCCGCGAGCACGGCGAGCGCCGCGGTGGCCTGGGCCGCGAGCAGTGCGGCGAGCCAGCCATGCAGTAGGCCCGCGGCGAAGCCGACGGCGCCTCCGATCAGGGCGGCGAAAACCAATACGACCAGCAATTACTTATCTCCACCGATGATTCGCCGGTCGTATTGCCGTCTAGTATCTCGATTACTCGGAAGTTGCGGTGTTTCGAAGCATTCGATTGTCAAGCATTTGCCCCATCCCGGCGCCATCGAATCCGGCCGCGGTGACGCTGCCGGAGGCCACCGGACGCTCGTCCTTCGCAAAGCCCGGGTTTCGATCGCGTTTAGCACTGTCTCATCCAAGTCTCGCACCGAGTGAGGAGCCGCCATCATGTTGCGCCCGGTTGGGACCCCGAGCACCGTCACGCCTGCGTCGCCGCAGCATATGGTCGAGACGATCAACGAAGCGTTGGTCAAGACTCTGCCGGCTGCATCGCCCGCCCGTCCCGGGCTGCGGCTCGGCTGGGCGGCCAAGCGCATGCTCGATACCGCGGTCGCCTTGACAGCCCTGTGTCTGCTGCTGCCGCTGCTTCTGTTCATCGCCCTGCTGATCTGGGGCAGCGACGGCCACCCCCCGATCTTCCGCCACACGCGCCTCGGCCGGCATGGGCGCGCCTTCGGGTGCCTGAAATTCCGGTCCATGGTGGCCGATGGCGACGCGATACTGGCCCGGCATCTCGCGGCGAACGCCGAGGCGCGGGCCGAGTGGGAGGCGACGCACAAGCTGACCCAGGATCCCCGGGTGACGGCGTTGGGCCAGGTGCTGCGCAGGACCTCGCTCGATGAGCTGCCGCAGCTCTGGAACGTGCTGCGGGGGGAGATGAGCCTGGTCGGGCCCCGGCCGATCGTTCAGGCCGAGGTCGTCCGCTACGGGGCGGCCTTCACGACCTGCTTCTCCGTCCCGCCGGGATTGACCGGCCTGTGGCAGGTCTCGGGCCGCAGCGACACGGGCTACGCGGAGCGCGTGGCCCTGGACTGCGCGTATGTCAGCCAGTGGACGCTATCGCGCGACCTCGGCATCCTGATCCGGACCGTGCCGGCCGTGCTGAGCCAGCGCGGCAGCCGCTAACGCGCCGCCGCAGTGGAAGCCGGTTCGGTGAGACAGAGCGTGCCGGTGCGACGACCTGGAGCCGTGCCGGGAGGCGGCCCTGGACCCCCGACCCGCCTGTGCTCGTCCCGGGGACTCACGGCGATCCGCGCTCGAAACGGCCGCGGCCTGCGCCGATGAAGGGCCTGATGCTGAACGCCCTGCTCGGACTGATGCTGGGGCGCTTCGCCCCGGTCTGGTTCCTGCTGGTCTTCGTGCCGATCGTGGCGGCCGAGGTCGCCTACGGCTACTGGATCTATCATCTCGGCGCCGGCGCGTGCCTGAGGCGGGGGGCGGCGCTGCTGGTCTGTGGCCAGCTGGCCTTTCTCCTGGGCGCGCTGATGCGTCCGATGCGCGGCGAGCGATGATCCCGCCGGCGCGTCGATCGCCCCGGGCTTGCAAGACGGAACGCCGATGGGGCGCGAGCGGGGGCGAGCGCCGCCGGCAGCCGTCAGGCCTGACCCTCGGGAGCCAGCGGCGCCTCCCGGCACAGGCGCCAGAACTCCACGAGACCGACGGCATAGGCCGCGATGAGAAGACTGAACCCGGACATCCTGTGGCTCCGCAGATACCTCGGAGCAGGATCTGACGTAAAATTGGTTAACGTTTCGTTATCTTTTCGAAGTTCTCCGGCGAAAGACGCCTTGAATCCAGTCGATCCCTGCCGGGCGACAATCGATCGGATCGTGAGCGGCGGATGCCTGCTAACGGCAGGCGATCGAGCCCTTGAAGCCGCAGGGATCGCCCAACTTGGTGAACGCGACGCGCTCGAACGCGGCAGTGATCGGCCGTCCCGGATAATTGGCCGGCCCGAGCCACGATTCGAAATCCTGGCCCTGGCCGCTCCAGATGCTGAGGATGATCTTGCTCGGATGCGAGGGGATCGGGCGATCAGGCGCGGCGCGCACCTCGCGCAACAGGCGGCCGTTGACGGACCAGCGGATGCGGTCGGGCAGCCATTCCAGCGCATAGTCGGCCATCGTCGTTGAGGCGTCGAAGCCGAGGCTCTCGAAGCTCTCGTGCTGGCCGGTGCCGGAGGTGAAGTAGTTGAGCTGGACGCCCCGGGTGTCCTTGCCGAGGAACTCGAAATCGATCTCGTCGTTCGTCCGGCGATCCCCGTCCTCGGGCCCGTTGTAGGTGAAGAACGCCGAGACGAGGCCGGAGGCCGCGCCCGCCCGCATGCGGACCTCGTAGGTGCCGTAGCCGTAGCGCTCCTTGGTCTGGATTTCGGCGCAGCTGAAGGCGCGGTCCTTGTAGGCGATGTCGGACAGGGTGAGCGTGAGTTCCCCGGGCGCCGCGATCTGGACGCGCTGCCGTGACCACGTGCATTTCTGGTGCGCGCCGTTGGCCCAGCCGTCGGACACGTACCAGCGGTGCTCGCCGAGACTGCCGAAGGTCTCGACGAACGAGCCGCCGCTCCGGGTGGCCGCCGCGGGTGCAGACGAGGGCGAGAGGCCGTCGCCGGCTTCGAGCGGCGAAGCCGGGAGGAGGAGTGCCGTCGCCAGGCAAGCGCCGCGGATCGGGCCGGTCCGTCTCGTCATGCTCACATCCTCATCTGTCGCCAATGCGAGCCACGGCGCTCCGAGACGGCTCGGAGGCGTCAGCCGGAGCGCGCAGCGCCTGCACGAGCGGCGCACTGCGGGCGAAGCGTAGGCGCGATCGCGCGACAGGGCGGTGATCTTTCGGACGAGCGGATCCGGCGCCGTGACCCTCCTTTTGGACGATGGCGCGCCCCGAGCAGGTGCGGCCTACCGTCCGGCATGGTCGCCCGGCACGCGGAATCGACCGGAGGAACTGCGGAGTCGTCCGTTGCGAAGCGTCCAGGCCCCACCCGTCGGACCGGATGTCTGTGTGATCATCGCGGCCCGGAATGCCGAAGCCACCATCGCGACCGCAGTCGCCTCGGCCCTCCGTCAGCCGGAGGTCGCGGAGGTCATTGTCGTCGACGACGCCTCCGAGGACCGGACCAGCGCGGCGGCCGAAGCCGCCGGCGACGGTTCGGGCCGGCTGAAGCTCCTGCGCCTGACGCGCAATGCCGGGCCCGCGGCGGCGCGCAACGCCGCCCTCGCGGCCGCGACGTCTCCGCTGCTCTGCATCCTCGACGCCGACGATTACTTTCTGGACGGGCGCCTGGGGCGCCTCCTGGCCGCGCCCCGCACCTGGGACCTGATCGCCGACGACATCGTCATGGTCCGCGGCAGCGCCGCGGCCGCGGCCGCCGGCTTGGTGACCGGGCCCGGCCAGCCGCAGCGGCTCTCGCTCGCAGCCTTCGTCTCCGGCAACATCGGACGCGCGGGCGCACACCGGCGGGAGCTCGGGTTCCTCAAGCCGATCATGCGGCGGGCGTTCCTGCAGCGCCGGGGCCTTCGCTACAATGAGTGCTTGCGGCTGGGCGAGGATTACGCCCTCTACGTCGAGGCGCTGGCGGCGGGAGCCGTGTTCGTCGTGACGGCGCCCTGCGGCTACGTGGCGATCGAGCGATCGGACTCGCTGAGCGCGCAGCATCGCACGGAGGATCTCGGGGCGATCGTGGCGTTCGACGAGGGGATGCTCGCCCGGTCGGGCCTCGAGCCGGGCGCGCGGCACGCCCTGCGAGCCCATCGCGATGCCACGATGCGGAAATGGCAGCACCGGCGCGTCCTCGACCGCCGGCGCACGCACGGCTACGCGGCCGCGCTCGGCGAACTCCTCCATGCCCCGCGAGCGTGGCGGCACATCGCGTCCGAGACGCTGAAGGCCAAGGCCACGCGGCTCCTCCCGACCCGCCTCCCCGACGAGGAGCCCGGACCGCGCCTGCTTCTCGGACAGGTGCAAAGCCTGCGGCCGGCGCGCTGACCGGGAGCGCCGTGCCGGCATCGTCAGTGCTCGCGTTCGTCGTTGCGCGTCCGTACGGCCGACACGTCCGATCGGACCTCGTCCAGCGCGCAGCGGACACGCTCGAGCGCGGTCGAGAACATCTCGATGGTCTGCGGGTCGCTGGTCTGCGTCGCCTCGGAATGACGGAAGCTATCCAGCAGGTACGGCATCATCTTGCCGTGCAACGCCATGTATGCGCCGGGACTCGAAAGTTCATAGACAATTGCCAGGGCGTGATAGGCCCGGACCAGAACCTCGAGCGCAACATCCGCACTATGCGCAACCCGTTCGCAATCATCGCTGATTTTCATTGCGCTTGTAAACTTGTTATCGCTCATTAAGCGCGTAACATGTTCCGTTAAGACTGTCGATGTATCCAGTCCTGGTCATCGCCGCGGCCGGATCGCCGGGCGACATTTATCGGGCATTCATGGCTCATCTGCAACAGTCGCGCTTTTGCGTATGCGGATCGCAGTAAAGCCCTAAGCCTGCCTCTGACGCGACGGTCGGATCATCGTGGCGATCTTGTTCTCCACCTCGACCAGGACGCCGTTCACAAGTTGAGCCGCTCCCTCGACCGTGCCCGCGGCAAGGGTTCCACTTCTGCTCGTTTCCTCAATGATACGGAAGTTGTCTTCGACGAACGAACGAATCTTTTGTTGGACGTCGTCGAACTCTCCCGGATGGGCCGTTTCATAGAGGAGCGCCAAAGCAAGATAGGCGCGTCCGACCATGTCGAGCGCCAAACTTGCGCTCACTTCGCTGGTTTCGCTTTCACGCGGCGACACGGCAGCTGAGTTCCCATTCGAGCTCTATATTGAATATTTATCACGATATATACTGATAGCAATCAACAAAGTTGGTTATCCTGGGCTTTTCCCGTCAAGTTTGGGCGCTTGTACCGACGACCATTCCGCATGCGGGGACCTTCTTCCGGAGGCTGTCTCGGCCTCGGCCGTTCCGCGCGCCTTCGGAAGCGGCGGAGCTCACGCATTACGGAGCCGGCAGAGCAGGGTTGTCCGGCGGAGCGCCGGACAGGATCGCGACAGGCCGTACCGGCCGAGCGCCACGTTGCCGGCGCTCAGCGTGCGACCGGACGGATTTGCCGGGTGACGGTTCAGCGCGGTGCAGGAGGGGCGCCGGACCCTCAACCCGCGTTCAGGAGGCGCTCGCCTCGCCCCGCTGGGATCTCATCCGGTCTCGCCGGAGACCGGATCCGACTCGCAACTTGAGCGCCAGGATCCGGTTGTGCCGCGCCATCTCGAGGAGCGCTTCGGCGGCGCCGCGATCACCGAGGCCCATCAGGGCATGTGCGGCGCGCGCCATATCGGTCGCCGTCGCATCCGCGAGCAAAGCGGCCGGCACATCATTCGAGGGCGATGAGATCGTTCTGGCCATGGCTGCCACTGGTCACCGGCTGGCCTGATCCTCAGGATGAGAGGTTAACACGACGTTAAGGCCGGCTGTCAGGGCCGGGGGCCGTAAGGTTCGGCGGCCTCCGGAGCCCGCGTGCCGCGGCTTGAGCGCGGATGGCGAGAGGCGGCCCCGTCCGCAGCGGAGATCCGCGTCATTTCCGGATGGGTAGGCGTCCCACGAGCCAGCCGGCGGAGTCCCGGACGAGCAGCGTCCACGGCTTCTCGCGATGGTCCTCGGCGATCTCGTCGGCCATCTCGGCGATCACGCTGCGGGCTTCCTGGAGGGCCTCTTCGAGGTTGGCGGCCTCGACGCCCTCCGGGTCGCGGATCATCGTCTCGGCATTCGCGAGCTCGAAGTAGAAGCGTGTGGCCAAATGAAATCTCCCCGACCAAATGCCCCGAGGGAATCCGGCCCTGCCATCGCGGCAGCCTAAAATATCCGAGTTTTGGTAATAAGCGGAGCGAAAAGGCATTAGTTATGAGGCCGGATCGACTGAGGCATTGCCCGTGGAAAATCTAAGAGGCGCGCAAGGTAAGCCAAGTGAGGTATCGTCGATCCTCCCTCGGGGCGGGACGGCGACCGGAGCCGCGGCGTGCCGCTTGGCGATCTGGAATGCGGTGTCGGGAGGCGCGCGGGCGGGGATGCCCGGCCGGAGCGGCGGAGCCGCGGCGTTCGGGGCGTCCTCGCTTCCGGGCAGGCGAACCGGATCACCGGAAATCCGCCGAACGCGGGCGGTCGCCGTACCCCGTCCCGCTACCGCGAATACGCCTTAGATATGATGCGTTCCCTCGGTGCCGTCGACGTAGAGCGGGGCCTGCAGGCGCTCGCTTCGCGACGAGGATTCCATGAACATCACGATGGTCGGGTCGGGCTATGTCGGCCTGGTTTCCGGGGCGTGCCTGGCGGATTTCGGCCACAGCGTTGTCTGCATCGACCGCGACCCGGACAAGATCGCGAGCCTGAACGCCGGCCGCATGCCGATCTACGAGCCCGGGCTGGACGCGCTGGTGTCCGAGAACGTCCGCCAGGGCCGGCTGGGCTTCGGCTCGAGCCTGCGGGAGGCGGTGGCGGGGGCCGACGCGGTTTTCATCGCGGTGGGCACGCCCTCGCGCCGGGGCGACGGCTTCGCCGACCTGAGCTTCGTGTTCGAGGCCGCCCGGGCGATCGCGGGAGCGCTGTCGGGCTTCACCGTGGTGGTGACCAAGTCGACGGTGCCGGTGGGCACCGGCGACGAGGTCGAGCGCATCATCCGCGAGGCCGCCCCCGGGGCGGATGTCGCCGTGGTCTCGAACCCGGAATTCCTGCGCGAGGGCGCGGCGATCGCCGACTTCAAGCGTCCCGACCGCATCGTGGTCGGCGCCGAGGATGCCCGGGCCGAGGCGGTGATGCGCGAGGTCTACCGGCCGCTCTACCTCAACGCCGCGCCGATCCTGGTGACGCGGCGTCGCACCGCGGAGCTGACCAAGTACGCCGCCAATGCGTTCCTGGCCGCCAAGATCACCTTCATCAACGAGATCGCGGATTTGTGCGAGGCGGTCGGTGCCGACGTGCAGCAGGTCGCCCGCGGCATCGGGCTCGACAACCGGATCGGCACCAAGTTCCTGCATGCGGGGCCGGGCTATGGCGGCTCGTGCTTCCCGAAGGATACCCTCGCCCTGGTCAAGACCGCTCAGGATGCCGGGGCGCCGCTGCGGCTGGTCGAGACCGTGGTGGCGGTCAACGACCAGCGCAAGCGCGCCATGGCCCGCAAGGTGATCAAGGCCTGCGGCGGCAGCGTCCGGGGCCGGACCGTCGCGCTGCTCGGCCTGACCTTCAAGCCCGACACCGACGACATGCGCGAGGCGCCCTCGCTGGCGATCGTGGCCGGCCTGCAGGATGCCGGCGCCACGGTGCGCGCCTATGATCCCGAGGGGATGGAGCAGGCGCGCGCGCTGATGCCGTCTGTGGAATACGCCGAGAACCCGTACGCCTGCGCCGAGGGCGCGGACGCGCTGGTGATCGTGACCGAGTGGAACGCCTTCCGGGCGCTCGATCTGGACCGGCTGCGCCAGGCCATGGCGCCATCCGGGGCCGCGCCCGTGCTGATCGACCTGCGCAACATCTA
>NZ_JAUYZJ010000038.1 GCF_030700285.1 Methylobacterium sp. NEAU K
GACAGCTTCCGCACCGGCTACGCGGTCGGCGGCGGCATCGAGTACGCCCTCCCCACCGACTCGTTCCTGAACTTCTTCCGCTCCAGCGCCGTCACGCTCAAGGTCGAAGGCCTCTACGTCAACCTCGACCGCAACACCCGCAACCAGGGCGCGTTCGTCATCAACGCCGCCAATAACTTCCCCGTCGTCTACAGCGGCATCGGACGCCGCAGCGACGAGTTCGCCGTCGTCCGCGCAGGCCTGAACTACAAGTTCGGATCGTACTAAGTCCGACCTGCAACCCCGCTTGACCTGAGCATCCCCAGCCCGATCAGACTGGCCGCTTGGTCGAGGAACGTCCCGGGAGCATATCCCGGGACGTTTTCGTTTCCGATATCGGCGGCCCGCGATGGGTCGGACGCATCGCGGGCTGGCCGCGTATTCCGCGTCGGCCAGGCTCTCGCGGGCCTTCCTCGGCAGGTCCCGCTCGCCGCGCCAGACTTCGTGCCCCACGCCGCGCCGGTCCATTGCTGCAGGGGGTTGTCGGGCCCCTTCTTGCCGGCGTAGCCGCCGCCTTCCTTCTCGTATTCGGCGGTCGCCATCGGCGCCTCGCGGGCCGACCATTGACCGGGCCTGCCGCCCTTGTCCGAGTTCCGTAGCCGGTGCTTGACCGCGCCCCACAGCGCCGGATCGGTCTTCCTGGCGGCTTCCGACATCGTCGCGCCTCGCAAAAAGGATCCGGCGACCGACACGAGCCCTGTAGCCGTGTTCCCGGCGGCGCCTGGCGGTGCGGTGCAACCCGACGTCGGACTCCCCACCGATCCGGACACCAGTCCGGCGCAAGGAAGTGCATCGAGACCAGCGCCCGCATGGGCGATGTCCGACGGGGCGGAACGCGGCCGGCCTTTGCCCCGACACGCGCCCCGTCGGCGCCTGGCGCGTTTCTTCCAATGTCCATCCGCCTCGATGCCGAGGCTGGCGTCAGGGAAAGCGACCGCAATCCCCTCGCAGGGGGACGCCGCGGCCGGAGCAGGCGGAACCGATGTTTCTGAGCGTCTTCGATGTGTTCAAGCCGGGCATCGGGCCCTCCTCGTCCCACACGATGGGGCCGATGACGGCGGCCGCTGATTTCCTGGATCTCCTGCGCGCGCAGGACCGGCGCGGCGCGGCCGCCGCACTCCGGGTGACACTGCACGGCTCGCTGGCCTTCACCGGCCGGGGCCACGCCACCGACCGGGCGGTGGCGCTCGGTCTTCTCGGCTTCCGGCCCGCCGATATCGCGATGGACGACGCGGAGCGCGGGCTCGAGGACCTGCGCGCCAGCAAGCGGCTCGCTCCGGCGGGCCTGCCGGTCCTCGCTTTCGATCCCGCGACGGCGATCGTGTTCGATTACGGGCCGCCGCTGCCCGGCCACGCGAACGGGCTCACCGTCACGGCGCTGGACCCCGAGGGCGTCCCCGTCCTGTCCGAGATCTACTACTCGATCGGCGGTGGCTTCGTGGTCACCGCGGCCCAGCGCGCGGCCGACCTGCCGCCGCCCACCGGGGCCGCGGATCCGCTTCTTTGGCCCTACCCGTTCGAGACCGCGGCGGCGATGCTGCGCATGGCGCGCGCGAGCGGCCTGTCGATCGCCGCGATGAAGCGCGCGAACGAGGCGGTCGGCCGCTCCGAGGCGGAGATCGATGCGGGGCTCGCCCGCATCTGGCGGGCCATGAACGCGTGCGTCGAGCGCGGGCTGTCCCGGGAGGGCGAATTGCCCGGCGGTCTCCGGGTCAGGCGCCGGGCCAAGCGTATCCGGGACCAGCTCGACCGCGAACAGGGCTCGAACACGGCGCAACCGCACGTCGTGGCGGACTGGTTGAGCGTCTACGCCATGGCGGTCAACGAGGAGAACGCGGCCGGCGGCCAGGTCGTGACCGCGCCGACCAACGGCGCCGCCGGCGTGGTTCCGGCGGTGATCCGGTACTACGTCGACCATTGCATCGGTTCCGACCCGGCCCGGATCCCGGAATTCCTCCTGACGGCGGCGGCGATCGGCGGCCTGATCAAGCACAACGCCTCGATCTCCGGGGCGGAGGCCGGCTGCCAGGGAGAGGTCGGCTCGGCCAGCGCGATGGCGGCGGCCGGCCTCTGTGCCGTGCTCGGGGGCACCGCCACCCAGATCGAGAACGCCGCCGAGATCGCCCTGGAGCATCACCTCGGCATGACCTGCGACCCGGTGGGCGGCCTGGTGCAGGTACCCTGCATCGAGCGCAACGGGATCGGCGCCATGAAGGCGGTGGCGGCCGCGTCCCTGGCCTTGCGGGGCGACGGTTCGCATTTCATGCCGCTGGACAACTGCATCGCGGCGATGCGGCAGACCGGCGAGGAAATGAGCGCCAAGTACAAGGAAACGAGCCTGGCCGGGCTCGCGGTGAACCTTCCGGAGTGCTGAGCCAGGCCGCCTGTGCGTTCCCGGCAGCGCGGACAGAGGCGGGACCTCGCCGGCGCCGGGGGGCTCCGGATGCGTCTGGCACGGCGGTCCTATGCCGGAACCCGCAACCCCGAAGCCTCGGTCTTGCTGGCGGGCCGACCGGAGCAGAACCGCAACGATGGAGATTGTCGCGTCTGAAGAACGATGCGGAGGTCCGCACGCGCCCGCTCGAACCCGATCGCCCGATCGCCGGTTTGTGTGCAGCCCTCCCGTTCACGGGCTTCCGGTCCGCCGTCCGAAGCGGATATCAGCCCGCACGGGGATCCGGGCCGCCCTCGATCGCCGCCACGAAGGTGCGTCGGCCGCCTTGCGTGCTGCCCGTCGGCTCAGGAAGTGTCCGCAGCCGGCCCGGATCGGGCCGCTGCGGCGATCGTGGAGGGCTTTGATGGCGGCCAGGGATGAAGCGACGTGGCGGGTCGGCGTCCTGTTCTCCCGCAGCGGCGTGAGCGGTGTGACCGAGACCGAGCATTTCCTGGGCACCGCCCTGGCCATCGAGGAGATCAACACGGGAGGCGGCGTGCTCGGGCGCCCAATCGAGCCGATCTGCTACGATCCGGCCGGCGACAACGACGCCTACCGCACCTTCGCCCGGCGGATGCTCGGCGAGGACGGGGTCGAGGTGGTGTTCGGCTGCTCGCTCTCGGCGAGCCGGAAGTCGGTGCTCTCGACGGTGGAGCGGCACAACGGCCTGCTCTGGTATCCGTCGATCTACGAGGGCTTCGAATACTCGGAGAATGTCATCTACACCGGTGCGACCCTCAACCAGAATGTCTTCGCCCTCGCAGATTTTCTCCTCCAGGCGCACGGCTCGCGGATCTTCCTGATCGGATCCGACTACATCTACCCGCGCGAGTCGAACCGGGTGATGCGCGACCTGATCGAGGCGAAGGGCGGGACGATCGTCGGCGAACTCTACACGCCCCTCGACGCGGACGACGCGGCCCATCGGGCGATGATCGCCGAGATCCGGCATGTCGCGCCGGACGCCGTGTTCTCGACGGTGGTCGGGCGCGGGGCCGAGCGGCTCTACCGGGCCTACGCGGAATCCGGGACCGGCCGCACCCGCTGCCCGATCGCGAGCCTGACCCTGTCGGAGGGGCAGATCCGGGAGATCGGTCCCGAGCGCTGCACCGGCCACATCCTGGCGGCCCCGTATTTCGCGGACCTCAAGAGCGAGGAGAACCGGCGCTTCGTGGCGGCCTTCAAGGCCCGGTTCGGGGCCGAGCGGCCGACCAGCATGTGGTCGGAGACCGCCTACGCGCAGGTGCATCTCTTCGCCCGCGCCCTCGCCGAGACCGGCACGCTCGATGCCGAGCGCCTCGGCGCGGCGGCCCTGCGGCAGCGCATCGTGGCGCCGGAGGGCGAACTCGCCTTCGACGGCGAGACGCGGCATGTCTGGCTCACCCCCGGCATCGGCGTCGCCCGCGCCGACGGGCAGTTCGACGTCGTCTGGCGGGCGCGCCGGCCGGTGCGGCCCGATCCCTACCTGGCGTGGTCCCGGTTCGAGACGAACTGGCTCGAGGAGGGCCTCGCCGCGTGACTGCGCCAGCCCGCAAGATCCTGGATGATCTGAGACGGGCGCGCGCGCTCGTCATCCACCCCCGGGACGAGGAGGGCGCGTCCCTCATGGAACAGCTGCGCCGCCTCGGCTGCGCGGTCTCGCTCGCCTGGCCGCCGCCGGCCGCCCTGCCGCCGGACATCGACACACTGTTCATCCAGCTCGACGACGCGCAGGTGATGCATCTCCTGCCCTCCATCGAGGAGATCGAGCCCGCCGTCATCGCCATCGTGGCCTACGAGAGCCCGACCTCGCTCAAGGCGATCGCCGACGTCAACGCCCACGGCGTGCTGAACAAGCCGCTTCACCCGCGCGGCGTGCTGACCCAGTTCGCCCTCGCCCGATACCGGCGCGGCTACGAGGGCCGGCTGGTCAGCAAGATCCACCGGCTCGAGGAGACCATGAAGGGCCGCCGCACCGTCGAGAAGGCGGTGCGTCTGCTCGTCGAGCTCAACGGGATCGACGAGGACGCCGCCTACAGGCTGCTGCGGGACCGGGCCACCGCCGCCCGCGTGCCGATGGCGAGCGTCGCCGAGAGCGTGGTGGCGGCGCACGAGGCGATGAGCGGTCTCGGCCTGCGCATCGCGTTGGCGGAAAAGACCTGATCGCAGCAGCATGCCGCAATTATGGTCTTGCGGACCGTCTCTCGGCGGGTATCGTGGGGTTGTTGGGCAGGGCTGCCCCGCAGCAGGATTGCTGCATTACATCTCGGCTTTGTAGCCTCTGGTACGCGGATGACTTCCGCAGCCAGGGGCTTTTTGCGTTTTGGAGCAATCATGATCCAAGCGAACGGTCCCGCGCGCCCGCCATTACGGGTCTCCTGCATCCAGTTCGAGCCGCAGATCGGGGCGGTCGACGCCAATCTCGCGCGCGCGTCTGAGCTCATTCGCGAGGCCGCCGCTGCCGGCAGCCGGCTGATCGTCCTGCCGGAACTCGCCAATACCGGCTACGTGTTCGCGTCTCGGGAGGAGGCGGCCGCGCTCGCCGAGCCGGTGCCGGACGGACCGTCGGCCCGGGCCTGGGGGGCGCTCGCCGCGGAACTCGGCGTGCACATCGTCGCGGGAATCGCGGAACGCGCGGGGGACGCCCTCTACAACGCGGCCCTGATCACCGGGCCGGACGGCTACATCGGCACCTACCGCAAGGCGCATCTGTGGCATCGGGAGAACGTGTTCTTCGCCAAGGGCGATCTCGGCTTCCCGGTCTTCGAGACCGCTTTGGGCAAGGTTGGCGTCGCGATCTGCTACGACGGCTGGTTCCCCGAGACCTTCCGCCAGCTCGCGCTGGGCGGCGCGGAGATCGTGTGCGTCCCGACCAACTGGGTGCCGATGCCCGATCAGCCCGCGGGGGAGGCCGCCATGGCCAACACCCTGCATCGCGCCGCCGCCCACTCGAACGGCATCTTCATCGCCTGCGCCGACCGGGTCGGCGTCGAGCGGGGCCAGCCCTTCGAGGGGCAGAGCCTGATCATCGGCCCCAAGGGCTGGCCGCTCGCCGGCCCGGCGAGCCGAGACCGGGCCGAGACCATCTCGGCCGTGATCGACCTCGCGGAGGCCGGCCGCAAGGACCTCAACGAGTTCAACTCCGTCCTGCGCGACCGCCGCAGCGACATCTACGGCTAGAGCGCGCGCCGCCGGACCGGATGCCGGCCCGGCACCAGCGAGCGCGTGACATCGAAGACTGAGAACCACACCCCACCGTGAACATGCCTGTCTCGAGGAGCCCGTCCATGTCGAAGTCTCACCTCATCGGCACCGTCGCCGCGCTTGCGCTCGCGGCTTCGGCCGCGCAAGCCGCCGACAGCAAGCCGATCGTCATCGGCGTCCCGGTCGGCCTGTCGGGGGCCAACAGCGTCGTCGCCCCCTCGGTGGTGCAGTCGGCGGAACTGGCGGTCGAGGAGATCAACGCCGCCGGCGGCGTGCTCGGCCGGAAGCTCGTCCTGGAGGTGGCCGACGATGCGTCCGGAGCCGCCGGCGCCCAGAAGGCCTTCGACGGGCTGATCTACCAGAAGAAGGTCGATGTCCTGATCTCGATGGAGACGAGCGCGGCCCGCAACGCCGGCTTGCCCGCCGTCACCAAGGGCCGCGTCCCGTACATCTACACCTCGTTCTACGAGGGCCGGTCCTGCAACAAGAACCTGTTCGTGGATGCCTGGGTGCCGGAGCAGCAGGTGCCGCCCGTGGTCGATGCCTTCGCCAAGGAGAAGGGCGCCAAGACCTACTTCCTGATCGGCAGCGATTACGCCTTCGGCCGCGGCATGCTGGGCTTCGCGCGAAGCTACATCGAGAAGACCGGCGGCAAGGTGATCGGCGAGGAATACCTGCCGATGGACGGCAGCGACTGGACCGCGATCATCTCCAAGCTGAAGGATTCCAAGCCGGACGCGCTGATCACCTCCACGGCCGGCGGCGCACCGAACGTCACGCTGACGAAGCAGCTGCGCGGCGCGGGCGTGTCCCTGCCCTTCGCCAACCTCGCCCTCGACGAGGGGACGGCCAAGAGCATGGGCGCCGACGCCAAGGACGTCTACCTCTCGGCCTCCTACGTCACGGGGATCGACAGCCCGCAGAACAAGACCTTCCTGGCCGCGATGGAGAAGAAGTTCGGCTCCGGCATGCGGACGCCGAACGACCTCTCCGTGCCCGAATACGAGGCGATCTACCTCTACAAGGCCGCGGTCGAGAAGGCCGGCGGCACCGAGACCGCCAAGGTCCTCGAGGCGCTGCCGAGCGTGAGCGTGACCGGCCCCCGCGGCACGATCAGCATGAGCAAGCAGCACCACGCCCCCCTGACCATGTATCTCGGCCAGATCCAGGGCGACGGAGCGGTCAAGGTCGTCGGGACCTTCAAGAACGTCGATCCCGGCGCGCAATGCCCGAAGCTCTGAGGCCCTGACGCGCGCCGCCGAACGGAATTCGGTTCGGTGGCGCGCCGACCGGCCGAGGTCCGGCCCCGTCCCAACCGGAAGGCGCGATGCTGCTCATCCTCGATATCCTGACGACCGCGGCGATCCTCTTCGTGGTGGCGATCGGCCTGCTGGCGATCTTCGGCGTGCTCAAGATCATCAACTTCGCGCACGGGGCCTGGCTCACGATCGGCGCCTACTGCGCCGTGGTGACCGCCAAGCTCGGGCTGAACCCCTGGGCCGCCTTGCCGCTGGCGTTCCTGGTCGGCGCCGCACTCGGCGGCCTGGCGGAGCGCTTCATCATCCGCCCCCTCTATCGCCGGCCCCTCGACGCGATCCTCGCCACCTGGGGGCTCGGCATCGTGGTCGGGCAGCTCATCACCCTCGGCTTCGGCCGCGACGTCCAGCTCACCCCGAACCTCCTTCCGGGAACCGTCGCGGTCCTGGGCGTCGACTATTCCGCCTACCGGCTCGTCGCCCTCGGCATCGCGCTCGTCATCGGCGCCCTGTTCGCGCTGACCATCGAGCGGACGCGCCTCGGGCTCTCGGCGCGGGCGGTCATCATGAACGCGACGCTCGCCCGGAGCCTCGGCATCGACACGACGCGCGTGCGCCTCGTGGTCTTCATGATCGGTGCCGGCCTCGCCGCGCTGGCGGGGGTGCTCCTGACGCCGCTCACCAGCGTCGATCCGAACATGGGCGTCTCCTGGCTGATCGGCGCCTTCATGCTGGTGATGGTCGCCGACGCGTCGTTCCTGGCCCTGGCGGCGGCCTGCCTCGTGTTCGGGGCCGCCCAGGTGCTGATCAGCACCTTCGTGAGCCCGATCCTCGGCAGCATCGCGGTCGCCGTGCTCGCCGCCCTCGTGCTGCGCGTCAGCCCGAAAGGCTTCTCCCGTGCTTGATACCGTCCCCGCCGCCGAGCGGGCCGCCGCGGATGGCCGCCCACGCCTCGCGCGCGCAGCCCCCTTCGTGGTCGCCGCACTCGCCGCCATGGCGCTCTGGGTGGCGCCGCTGTTCCTGGACACCTTCGCGGTCAACGTGCTGACCCGCTCGATGATCTACGCGGTGCTGGCCGTCACGGTGGACCTGCTCTGGGGGTTCGCCGGCATCCTCACCTTCGGGCAGGCCGCCTTCTTCGGCGTCGGCGCCTACGCCGCCGCGATGATCCTGGGGACCTACGGCGCGACGCCGCTCGGGTTCTCGGCCGCCGTCGCGACCGCTCTGGCCGCACCGGCCCTGCTCGGCGCCGCCGTGGGCTGGCTGTCCTTCTATCACCGCTCGACGCCGCTCTACGCCTCGGTGATCTCGCTCGTCGTCCCGATCGTCGTGACGCAGCTGATCTATTCCGGCGGGGAATGGACCGGATCCAGCAGCGGCCTGGTCGGCTTCGACGTGCTGCCCTTCGAGATCGAGGGCTTCTTCCGGCTGGCGGCCCTGTTCCTGATCGCGGTCACGCTGGCGGCCTGGATCCTGGTCCGGGCGGATGCCGGGCGCGCGCTCGTCGCCCTGCGGGACAACGAGGCGCGCTGCGCCTATCTGGGCCTCAACCCCAGGCGCCTGCAGATCCTGCTGACCACGGCGCTCGCCGGCGTGGCCGGGCTCGCGGGGTTCCTGTTCGCCAACGCGTCCGGGGTGGTCGCGCCGGAGAATGCAGGCTTCCTGTTCGGGACCGAACTGGTGATCTGGGTCGCGCTCGGCGGCCGCGGCACGCTGCTCGGCCCGGTCCTCGGCACGGTCGCGATCGACTACCTCGCGGCGAACCTCTCGGGGGACCTGCCCTTCCTCTGGCAGCTCCTCCTGGGGACGGCCTTCGTCGCCATCATCATCCTGCTGCCGGGCGGCCTCGCCGACCTCGTCCGCCGCCTGTGGGGCGTGCTTCCGGTCGGCCGCCCACAGGGGGCGGTCCCGCGCCTCGTCGCGCAGGCCCCCGGCAGCGCCGCGGCGGCCCCGGACGCCCCCGCCCTCAGGGTCGAGGGCCTCGCCAAGTCGTATGGCAGCCTCACGGTGCTGGAGAACATCGACCTCGAGATCCGGGCGGGCGAGCTCGTCAGCCTGGTCGGCCCCAACGGCGCCGGCAAGACGACCCTGATGCGCTGCCTCAGCGACGGCACCGAACCGTTCCGCGGCGCGATCGCCATCGGCGGCGTCCCGACCCGGGGACTGACCCCCAACCGGATCGTCGGCCTCGGCGTCGGGCGCAAGTTCCAGGTGGCGAGCGTGTTCGAAAGCCTCTCGGTGGCGGATTGCCTGCGGCTCGCGCGCGCGCCCCATGACGGCCTGAACCCGGTCGGACAGGACGCGACGCTCGGCCTGCCGCAGGCGGCCCTGGACGTGCTCCGGATGACGGGGCTCGACCGCCTGCTGGCGCAGCCGACGCGCCTCCTGTCCCACGGCCAGAAGCAGGCCCTGGAACTCGCCATGGTGGTGGCCCTCGAGCCCCGGCTGATCCTGCTCGACGAGCCCACCGCCGGCCTCACCAAGGCCGAGCGCACCACCATCGGCGCCGTCCTCAAGGCGCTGACCGCCGAGCTCGGCATCGCCGCCGTGCTGGTCGAGCACGACCTCGATTTCGTGCGCCAGATCTCGTCGCGGATCGTGGTGCTGCACCAGGGCCGGCTGGTGCTCGACGGCACGGTCGAGGAGGTCGTCGGCTCCGAGCTGGTCCGGACCATCTATGCGGGAGGCGTCCATGCCTGAGGCTGCGCGGCGGACCGGAGCGGCGGGCGGCGCGCTCGCCCTGGAGGCGGTATCGAGCGGATACGGTGCGGTCGCGATCGTGAAGGGCGTGACCCTGTCGGTGCGGCCGGGCGAGATCGTCGCGCTGCTGGGCAAGAACGGCATGGGGAAGACCACCCTGCTCAAGACCACCCTGGGGATGGTGGCGCTGCGCGGCGGCTCGATCGCGATCGACGGGCAGCCCGGCGCGGGCCTGTCGCCGGCGAAGCTCGTCGCGCTCGGCGTCGGCTACGCCCCCCAGGAACAGCCGCTGTTCCAGGACCTTTCGATCCGCGACAACCTGCGCCTCGCGGTGCCGTCGGACCGGCAGCTCCCGGAGGCGCTGGGCCGCATCGTCGGGCATTTTCCGTTCCTGAAGGACAGGCTCTCCCAGCGCGCCGGCACGCTCTCGGGCGGCGAGCAGAAGATGCTGATCCTCGGGCGCGCCCTGATGCTGCGGCCCCGGCTCCTGCTGATCGACGAGATCTCCGAGGGGGTGCAGCCGTCGATGATCGATCGCCTGCGCGACGTCCTCCTCGCCGAGCGCGCGTCCGGCCTGTCCATGCTGGTGGTCGAGCAGAACGTCGCCTTCGCCCTCGCCCTCGCCGACAGCTACGCCGTCCTCAAGCTCGGCGAGATCGTCGACAGGGGCCCCGCCAAGGCCCCGCAGGCCCGGGCCCGGGTCGTCGACCACCTGGCGGTGTGACCCATGCCGGACACGAGGATGCCGGACACGAGGATGCCGGAGCTCAACACCTTCTCCATCGCCGCCCATTGTCCCCGGACCGGGCAGCTCGGGGTCGCAGTCGCCACCGCGGTCCCGGCCGTGGGCGGCCTCTGCCCCGCCCTGCGGGCGGGCGTCGGAGCCGCATCGACCCAAGCCTGGGTGAATCCCTACCTCGCCGCCCGGGCGCTCGACCGGCTGGCCGAGGGTCAGTCCCCCGACGCCGCGCTCGCCTCGGCGCTGGCCACCGACGACCGTGCCGACCTGCGCCAGCTCGGCCTCGTCGACGCGCGGGGGGCCGCGGCGGCCTGGACCGGGGCGGGCTGCACCGTCCAGGCCGGGCACCGCACCGGCGCGGGCTACGCCGTGCAGGGCAACATGCTCACCGGCCCGGACGTGCTCGACGCCATGGCGCAGGCCTTCGAAGGCAGCGCCGCGTCCGATCTCGACGAGCGGCTGATGCGGGCGCTGGAAGCCGGCGACGCTGCGGGCGGCGACAAGCGCGGCAAGCAGTCGGCGGCGCTCCGGATCGTCGCCGAGGAGGACTACCCGCTGCTCGATCTGCGCGTCGACGAGCACACCGCCCCCGTCGCGGAGCTGCGCCGGGTGCTCACGGTCGCCCGCCGGCAGCTCGCGCCGTTCGTGGCCGGCATGCCGAAGAAGACCGGGCCGGCCGGCGCCCTGCCGGACGACGTGGCCGCGATGCTGCTCGAGGCTCCCGACCGGCGGCTGGGCGCGCAGCCCGAGGGCGCGCTCGACCTGATGCGGGAGGTCATCGGCCTGCGCAGCGAGCCCGGGCGGATCGCCCACCTGCTCGCGCAGTTCGGGCCCGTGCTCGCGGAGATCGAGACGCTGCGCGCCCTCGATCTGTCCCAGATCCATCCGCCGGTCGTCTTCGATCCGAACCTGCCCTATCGACGGAAGCCCCATGACTGACGCCCTCTGGCAGATGCCGATCGGGGCGCTCGCCACGCAGATCAGCGCGCGGCGCGTGTCCAGCGCCGAACTCGTCGGGGCCTTCCTGGCGCGGATCGAGCGTCTCGACGGCGGGCTCGAGAGCTTCGTCCACGTGTCCCCGACGGCCCTCGACGACGCGCGCGCGGCCGATGCCGAGATCGCCCGGACGGGGGTGCGGGGCCCGCTGCACGGCATCCCGATCGCCATCAAGGACAATTACACGACGCGGGACCTGCCGACGCGGGCCGGCACCGCGGTCGAGGCCCTGACCTTCCCGATGGAGGACAGCCACTGCGTCGCGCGGCTGCGCGCGGCGGGCGCGGTGGTGATCGGCAAGCTCCGCATGCACGAATTCGCCTGGGGCACCGTCACGCCGCCGTCCCGCAACCCGTGGGATCTCACGCGGGTGCCCGGCGGCTCGAGCGGCGGTTCGGGGGCGGCGGTCGCCGCTCGGCTCTGCCCCGCGGCGCTCGGCTCGGACACGGGCGGCTCGATCCGCATCCCGGCCGCCCTGTGCGGCGTGGTCGGCCTCAAGCCGACCTACGGGCGGATCGGACGGTCCGGCATCGTGCCGCATTCCTGGTCCCTCGACCATGCCGGACCGCTGACCCTGACGGTGGCTGACGCGGCCCGGCTGCTGCAGGTCCTGGCCGGTCCGGACCCGGATGATCCCGCCGCCAGCGCGGCCCCGGTTCCCGACTACTTGGCCGGGCTGGAGCGGCCGGTCCGCGGATTGCGGGTCGCGGTGATCCGCAACCACGTCTTCGACGCGGTCGACGATGCGGTGGGCGGCGCCATCGAGAACGCGATCCGCTTCTTCGCCGACCAGGGCTGCGCGGTGCGGGACGCCACGGTGCCGGCCTTGCGCTACGGGCTCGGCGCCATCTTCGCGATCGAGCTCGCCTCCTCGGCGGCCTATCACGACCGCAGCATCGCGCGCGGCCACGTGGCGGGCTTCGCCGAGGACGTCCGCGACCTCGTGGAGATGGGCCGGTTCGTGACCGCCCCGGACTACCTGAAGGCCGAGCAGGTCCGCGCCGTGATCATGGCCGAGATGGCGACCGTTCTGGCCGAGGCGGACGTGATCGTCGGCCCGACGACGCCGCTCACCGCTTGGCGGGCGGACGAGGCGACCGTCGCGATCGCGGGGCGGCCGGAGAGCGTGCTGGCGGCCTCCTGGCGCCTGACCTATCCGTTCAATCTCACGGGCCTACCGGCCATCGCGCTGCCCTGCGGCTTCGACCGGCGCGGGCTGCCGATCAGCCTCCAGATCGCAGCCCGGCCCTTCGCCGAGGATCTGCTGCTGCGCGTCGCGCACCGCTACGAGCAGGCGCACGCATGGTGGCGCCGCGTGCCGCCCATGGCCTGCTAGCGGGCCGGGCTACGGCGTCCGTCCGGGCGGGGAGGGCGCCGACGCGGCTTCGGCACGTGGTCCGACCGGACCCGGTGACGCCGGTCCTGCAGCCGGGGTGCCGGCGCGGCCGGTTGTTCCACGACGGGAACGCCGTCATGCGCCGCGACGACGCGCCGGGCCTCCTCGACGGTCATGTCGCAGGCGCTGGTCATCCCCTGGAGCGCGCCCAGAGCGCGATTGTATTCGGGCAGGTTGGTGCATCCGGGAACGCCCCAGGCCCAGGCCGCGGCGGGCGCCCCGATGGTCGCCACCAGGACCAGCACGGCGGCGCCCGTCTTGAACGGCGCGCGGCCGACCGAGACGATGTGCGAACCCGGATCGACGCGCGCGGTCATGGAGATCTCCGGCCAGCAGGAGGTTCAACGCGCCAGCATCCGCAGCGCTGCGGATGCTGGCGCGGCCGCCAAGGCGTCGGGGTCACCGCGATCGCGACGGGAATGCCGGGATCGAGGGGCGAAGGGTGGTGGCCTCGCCCCGGCCCCTTCCGGCGAGCCCCCCCCCGCGGGGCGGCTCGTCGGAAGGCGGCCTGCATGCGATGTCCGGGTCAGAAATCCATGCCGCCCATGCCACCCATCCCGCCGCCACCGGGCATGGCGGGCGCCTCCTTGCGCGGCGCTTCGGCGATCATCGCCTCCGTGGTCACCAGAAGGCCCGCGACGGAGGCAGCCCCCTGAAGCGCGGCGCGCACGACCTTGGCCGGGTCGACGATGCCGGCCTGGAGCATGTCGACATACTCCTCGGTCTGGGCGTTGAAGCCGTAGGTCTCCGACGCGTTGGCCAGGATCTTGCCGACGACGATCGAGCCCTCGACGCCCGAGTTCTGGGCGATCTGGCGGATCGGGGCCTCAAGGGCCTTCAGCACGATCTTGATGCCGGCCTGGACGTCGGGGTTGTCGTTCGAGAGCCCCTGAACAGCCGCCTTGGCGCGCAGCAGCGCGGTGCCGCCGCCGGGGACGATACCCTCTTCGACCGCCGCCCGGGTGGCGTGAAGCGCGTCGTCGACGCGGTCCTTCTTCTCCTTGACCTCGACCTCGGTCGAGCCGCCGACGCGGATCACCGCGACGCCGCCCGCGAGCTTGGCCAGGCGCTCCTGGAGCTTCTCGCGGTCGTAGTCCGAGGTGGTCTCCTCGATCTGTGCCTTGATCTGCGAGATGCGGCCCTCGATGTCCGACTTCTCGCCGGCGCCGTCGATGATCGTGGTGTTCTCCTTCTCGATGCGCACCCGCTTGGCGCGGCCGAGCATGTCGAGCGTCACGTTCTCGAGCTTGATGCCGAGGTCCTCGGCGATCATCTGGCCCTTGGTCAGGATCGCGATGTCCTCGAGCATCGCCTTGCGGCGATCGCCGAAGCCCGGCGCCTTCACGGCCGCGACCTTCAGGCCGCCGCGCAGCTTGTTCACCACCAGGGTGGCCAGCGCCTCGCCCTCGATGTCCTCGGCGATGATCAAGAGCGGCTTGCCGGTCTGCACCACCGCCTCGAGCACCGGCAGCATCGCCTGGAGCGAGGACAGCTTCTTCTCGTGGATGAGGATGTAGGGGTCCTCGAGCTCGGCGACCATCTTCTCCGCGTTCGTGATGAAGTACGGGGACAGGTAGCCGCGGTCGAACTGCATGCCCTCGACCACGTCGAGCTCGGTCTCGGCGGTCTTGGCCTCTTCGACCGTGATCACGCCCTCGTTGCCCACCTTCTGCATGGCATGGGCGATCATCTCGCCGATCTCCTTGTCGCCGTTGGCGGAGATCGTGCCGACCTGGGCGATCTCCTCGGACGAGGCGACCTTGCGGGCGCGGCCGCCGATATCCTGCACGACCGCGGCGACCGCGAGATCGATGCCGCGCTTCAGGTCCATCGGGTTCATGCCGGCGGCGACGTACTTCACGCCCTCGCGCACGATGGAGGCCGCCAGCACGGTGGCGGTGGTGGTGCCGTCCCCGGCGATGTCGCTCGACTTCGAGGCCACCTCGCGCACCATCTGGGCGCCCATGTTCTCGAACTTGTCGACGAGCTCGATCTCCTTGGCGACGGTGACGCCGTCCTTGGTGATGCGCGGCGCGCCGAAGCTCTTCTCGATGACGACGTTGCGGCCCTTCGGGCCGAGCGTCACCTTGACGGCGCTGGCGAGCAGCTCGACACCGCGCAGCATCTTGTCACGGGCATCGACCGAGAAGCGGACATCTTTAGCGGACATGGGGTGGGTCTCATCTTCTGTCGTTCGGCCCCGAGGCACGCCACAGCGGGCGCCTCGAAGGGCAGGTCGTGGTTCGGGACCGCGGGCGGCCTGAGCGCCTCGGCGTCCTTCGCCGAAGCGGGGCGCCGGTTCGGCGGTGACGAGGATGCCGGACCGGGAGCCCGATCCGAATCGCCCTATGCGGCCGTGCTCAGGCGACGACGCCCAGGATGTCGGATTCCTTCATGATCAGGAGGTCCTGACCGTCGATCTTGACCTCGGTGCCGGACCACTTGCCGAACAGGACGCGGTCACCGGGCTTCACGTCCAGCGGGTTGATCTTGCCCGCCTCGTCGCGGGTGCCGGGGCCGACGGCGACGACCTCGCCCTCCTGCGGCTTCTCCTTGACGGTGTCGGGGATGATGATGCCGCCCTTGGTCTTCTCCTCGCCCTCGATGCGGCGGAGCACCACGCGGTCGTGCAGAGGGCGGAATGTCATCGTGCGATCCTGATCATCCCGCCTGCGCCGCTCGCGCCGATATGGCCGAGCGGTTGCGGGAACGGCGACGGCGAACCGACTCACCGGCACCGCGTCGACTGCATCTTAGCACTCAACGTGCGAGAGTGCCAACAATCTTCGGATCGGGCGACGTCGCTGACCCGCAGGCGGCTGTCCGGTCAGAGGCCGGCTTCGGGCCGACGGCCATTCAGAGCTTCTCACGAAACTCCCGATCACCGGGCGTTCTCTCTCTCTGAGCGCGACGGCGCAGCGGGCGCTTCGTGGGGCGCTCCCGAAGGCGCCCGCGGCAGACGGCCACCCGCTCCCCGGACCGGGAACAGACCGCCGACAGCGAGGGATGGACGAGGCTGCCGATGGTGCGGCCGCCCTTGCGCCGCGTCCGCGTGAAGCGGACACGGCCTTGTGCCCCCGCGCCGTTGCAGAGATCGCCCCGCGCCGTCTACCACAGGGGCTCGAGCCCTTCTATTTATACTCTGAAAGATCATCCCGACGGGTTTATTTTCGCCAGCGCCGCAGATCAATTTCTCGCCGAATCGGATTCGTGCTTGCGATTACGCCGCCGAGGGCGTAAAGATCACGGATCGATTTTTGGCCAGATATTCGGCCGTCTCGCCTGAACAGGGCGAGCGCTCTGCATCTCTCCCACTTTCGACGACCAGCGAACGAGCGCGTGCGGTGCATGCGCTCGACCTATTCGATTGCCTAAACATATGGAATATCTATGAGCATCGGCACCGTTAAGTGGTTCAACGAGACCAAGGGCTTCGGCTTCATTCAGCCTGACGATGGCGGCAAGGACGTGTTCGTGCACGTCTCGGCTGTGGAGCGCGCTGGCATGCGCAATCTGATCGAAGGCCAGAAGCTCTCCTACGAGCTGGAGACCGACCGCCGCAGCGGCAAGCAGTCGGCCGGCAGTCTTCAATCCGCCTGAACCCTCGCTCGTCGTCCTGTGACGGGTTTCGAAGCCGTTCCCTCCGGAACGGCTTCATCTGTTTCTCACCGCCCGCACCGGGCCACGGTGCGCATGAGGAGTGTCCGTGGGTCAATTCAAAGCCAACCAGCTGGTCGATCGCCTCGAGGCCGTCGCGAAGGCGCGGCAGGCCACACTCGACCGGTTCCGGGCACGGCCCGCCGCGGATGACCCCGTCGTCCTCGAGCGGCAGGCGGTGCGGCAAGCCGTCGTCGACGCGCGCGCGGTTCGGACCACCGAGCGGGAAGCCGCCCGTGTCGCGGCCGAGGCACAGCAGGAGGCCGAGGCCGTTGCGGGGCGGGAGCGTGCGGTGGCCGAGGTCGCCCGCGCGGCTGCCGAGAAGGCGGAGCGGCAGGCCGCCCTCGCGGCCGAGCAGAAGGCCGGGCGCGACGCACGCTTCGCCGCCCGCAAGGCCCGGGCCCACCGCTAGGCCGGGCCCGGCCCGCAAGACCCCACCCCCTGGAGGACGGCAGATGTCTCACAAGTTCAAAATCGGTCAAAACGTCCGGCAGCCAGGGCTCAGCTACGTCGGCAGCAAGAGCACGCTCGACGGCCTGTTCGAGGTCGTTCGGCTGCTGCCGGATGACCGGTCCGGTGAGCCCTCCTACCGGATCCGGTCGGCGGGCGGCGAGCGCGCCGCGCGGGAAAGCGACCTCATCCTCGCATCCTGAACGGTCTCGGCCGACCGGGATCCTGTACGACCGGCCCCCCGGGGCCGGCTTGCCGGCCCGTCGGCTTCGGCTCGGGTCCCTGAGCGTGGTGCGGGGTCGACCCGGCGGCCACGGAGGACAGCCCGAGGACGGGAGCGGCCCTGCGGCCCCGCAGGCCTCGCGTCAGCCGAACCCCGGCCGACTCCCGGCCGGACTCCCGCCCCCTGCGCAGGGAGACGCGACCGTACCGCCTGGACGGCCGTGCGCGTCAGGCCCGGAACGCCAGCGAAGCGACCATCACGCCACATCCTTCAGGGACGGCGCGTGAGCCGTCGATCCCTCGTTTGCACCGAACCCGCGGTTGGCGGCCATTTGGACGACGACCATCAGCCTGTGAATGTCCATCGGGCCCTGAGCCGTTCGCGCGCGTTCCCGATCCGCACGGGCGGCGATCCATTGCCGCGCCGTCTTCAACGACCTCCAGCGGGGCAGGCGGCTGACGCGCCTGTGGCTCGGAACGCAGAATAGATAGCGTCTTGCGATCACGGAAATCTCCATCGGCCGGATGCCGTGAGGCTCAGGATCGAAATCCCTGCCGCCTCCGCAGTCTTTCCAGTTCGACGAGAGGGTCGTTGATCCAGCGCAAGGCCGCCGGGAGAATGCCAGGATCGGGGCTGATTGCCGGATCATCACGCTTCGCACATCCCGGTCGCGCATCCGCAGCCCCAGGCCGCCCGCGGAGGACACCCGACACGCGGGTCGAGGCCACAAGCCTCCTGGAACGGCGCGCAGGCCCGGCGGCACAGCCCGGTCGCCATTGGTCTCGCCGCGATCGCGAGACAGGCGCCTGTGCGGTGGCGATGCCCTGACGCGAGGCGTCGGTTCGCCGGCCTGATCCTTCAGGAACCCGGCCACTGCGCCGTCTTCGAGGCGGTCCCGGGCCGCGTCACATCGGGACGCCCCTCAAGGACGCGCACCCGAACACCGCGCGATCGAGCGCGTCGGCAGGACATGCGGCACGAGGCCGCCGCTGACAGGCGCTGGCCCGAGAGAGACCAAGAGGGCCCAAAGGTTGATCTGGCGGAAGCGGATGGGAATCGAACCCACCGTACGCTGTTGGCGTACCACTGGTTTTGAAGACCAGGGGGGCCACCAGACCCCGTTCGCCTCCGCGGGCGGGGGTACGGCCCTGCGCCGACCCGGTCAAGCGCGGCCCTCTGCGGCGGATTGGGGCGCCGCCGGTTTCACCCCAGCGCTCCATTCGTATTAATTCCGCCACACTGTTGTGGCCCTGCACCAGTCATGCCGTTCCTGCGACGCTCACCGCCTGTGGAAGGCACCGCGCCGGACCCCGACGGGGCTGCCCGCTCGCCTGCCACGTCGGTCGGCGCGGGGGTCGGCCAAATGTCGAGCCGAGGTTCGAGCCAGGAGGCGGGCCAGGATTCACCGGCCGCGGAGCCGAGGACGCTGGCGGATTCGCTGCGGCCCGGGCCGCGCGGGCCGGGCTGGATCGGCGCCGCCGTGGTGGTGACCGCGCTGATCTCGGCGCTGGCGACCTTCCTGATCCTCGCCGGCGTGATCCGGGTGACGCCGACGCCGGCCTACGGCGTGACGCTGCTCGCCATCAACGCCGTCCTGGTGCTCGGGCTCGCCTTCGTGATCGCCTGGGAGGCGCGGGTCTTCCTGCACGCCCGCAAGGCCAACGCGGCGGTCGCCCGCCTGCACTCGCGCATCGTCGGCCTGTTCTCGCTGATCGCGATCCTGCCCACCGTGCTCCTGGCCGTGGTCGCCTCGGTGACCATCGACCGGGGCCTGTCGCTGGGCTTCACCGACCGGGTCCGCGACGTGGTGCTCAAATCCGTCGAGGTCGCCGACGCGTATCAGGAGAACCAGTGCCAGTCGCTCGCCCGGGAGATCCGCATCCTGGTGGACGACCTCACCCGCGCGCGCCCCAACTTCGACGTGGACCGGGCCTGGTTCGAGAGCTTCCTGACCACCCGGGCGACCAACCTCGGCCTGCCGGTGGCGCAGATCATGCGCGGCCCCACCGACGTGGTCGCCCGGGCCAAGATCGACGTGCTCAAGCAAGTGCGCCTGCCCTCGGCGGCGGCCTTCGAGGAGGCGGCGAAATCGGCCGACCCGATCTGCCTGCTGCCCTCCGAGGGCCGGGTCTTCGCCGCGCTCCTGCGGATGCCGGCCTACGACGACGCCGTGCTGATGGTGCAGCGGGAGGTCAGCCAGCTCGCCATCGACTTCCCCGGGGTCTCGCGCGCGGCGGCGGCCGAGTACCTCACCTACGATTCGCTCCGGCGCTCGATCCAGATCACCTTCGCGTCGGTGTTCCTGCTGATCGCCCTGATCGCGCTGCTGTCGGCGGTGTGGTTCGGCATGAACTTCGCCAACCGCTTCGTCGCGCCGATCCGGCGGCTGATCAACGCCGCCGACCAGGTCGCGTCCGGCAACTTCTACGCCCAGGTGCCCACCAAGAAGACCAGCGGCGACCTGGCCCATCTCGGCGAGAGCTTCAACAAGATGACGCAGGAGCTGCGCCGGCAGCATGCCGGGCTGATCGCCGCCAACGACCTGATCGACACCCGCCGCCGCTTCACCGAGGCGGTGCTGTCGGGGGTCTCGCCCGGGGTGATCGGCCTCGACGCGGCGGGCTTCGTCACCATCGCCAACCCGGCCGCCGAGCGGATGCTCGACCTGGAGAGCGACGCCCTCGTCGGCCAGTCGCTGGCCCGCGCGGTGCCGGAGCTCGCCCCGGTGCTGGCCGAGAGCGAGAGCCGCCAGCGCGCCCTGCAGCAGCAGCTCCAGCTCACCCGGTCGCGGGGCGAGCGGACCGTGACCGTGCGGGTGACGAGCGAGCAGGCCCAGGAGACATCGCGCGGCTCGGTGGTGACGCTGGACGACATCACCGACCTCGTCCAGGCCCAGCGCAGCTCGGCCTGGGGGGATGTGGCCCGCCGCATCGCCCACGAGATCAAGAACCCGCTGACCCCGATCCAGCTCTCGGCCGAGCGCATCCGGCGGAAATACGGGAAGGTGATCACCGCCGACAAGGAGGTGTTCGACCAGTGCACCGCCACGATCGTGCGCCAGGTGGACGAGATCAAGCGCATGGTCGACGAGTTCTCGGCCTTCGCGCGGATGCCGAAGCCGGCGATCGCCCCCAACGACCTCACCGAGATCGCCAAGCAGAACCTGTTCATGATGCGCGTGGCGCACCCCGACATCGACTTCGCGTTCTCGGCCCAGGGCGGGGCGGGCGCCGCGGAAAAAATCGTGGCGGCCTTCGACATAAGGCTCCTGTCGCAGGTGATCACCAACATCCTGAAGAACGCCGTCGAGGCGGTGGCCGAGGTGCCCGAGGCCGAGCTCGGCAAGGGCAAGATCGCCCTGAACCTCGCGGTCGAGGACGGCTTCGCGGTGATCAGCGTCACCGACAACGGCAAGGGCTTTCCGGTCGAGGGGCGCCAGCGGCTGCTCGAGCCCTACATGACGACGCGCGAGGGCGGCACCGGGCTGGGGCTTGCCATCGTCAGCAAGGTGCTTGAGGAGCACGGCGGCGGGATCGAGCTGAACGACAACCCCGCCGGCCGCGGCGGGCAGGTGCGGATGCGGGTCCCGCGCGAGCACGGGCCCGAGCCGTCCGCGGCGGCCCCCGAGACCAGTCCCGTCACGACAGAGGAGAAGGGCGCCGCACCGACGGCCCCCCGGATCGCGGAGATGCACGCATGAGCGCCGATATCCTGATTGTCGACGACGAGGCCGACATCCGCGACCTCGTGGCGGGCATCCTCGACGACGAGGGCCACCGCTGCCGCACCGCCGGCGGGTCGGACGAGGCGCTGGCCGCCATCGAGGCGCGGCGCCCGCACCTGGTGTTCCTCGACATCTGGCTGCAGGGCTCCCGGCTCGACGGCCTGCAGGTGCTCGACCTGATCAAGGCGGCCAATCCCGACCTGCCGGTGGTGATGATCTCGGGCCACGGCAACATCGAGACCGCGGTCTCGGCCATCAAGGCGGGGGCCTACGACTTCATCGAGAAGCCGTTCAAGGCCGACCGGCTGATCCTGGTGGCGGAGCGGGCGCTGGAAGCCTCGCGGCTCCGGCGCGAGGTGCGCGACCTGACGGCGCGCTCGGGGACGGCCAACCGCATCGTCGGCGGCTCGCTCGCGATCAACCAGCTCCGCCAGACCCTCGACCGGGTGGCGCCGACCAACGCCCGGGTGATGATCACCGGGGCGCTGGGCTCCGGCAAGGAACTCGCCGCGCGCAGCCTGCACAAGGCCTCGGCCCGGGCGAGCGGCCCGTTCGTGCTGCTCAACGCGGCGGCGATCCTGCCCGAGACCATGGAGGCGGAGCTGTTCGGCGTCGAGGGCGAGACCGGCCGGCGTGTCGGCGCCCTGGAGGAGGCCCATGGCGGAACCCTCTACCTCGACGAGGTCGCCGACATGCCGCGCGAGACCCAGAACCGGATCCTGCGCGTCCTGGTCGACCAGAACTTCCAGCGGGTCGGCGGCACGACCCGCGTCCATGTCGACGTGCGGATCATCTCGTCGTCCTCCCGGGACCTGCAGGAGGAGATCGCCGCGGGCCGCTTCCGCGAGGACCTGTTCCACCGGCTCTCGGTAGTGCCGATCCGGGTGCCGGCCCTGTCCGAGCGCCGGGAGGACGTGCCCGAGCTGATCCAGTTCTTCATGGACAACATCTCGTCCCAGACCGGCCTGCCGAAGCGGGTGATCGCCGAGGACGCGATGGCGGTGCTTCAGTCGCACAACTGGCCGGGCAACGTCCGCCAGCTCAAGAACAACGTCGAGCGGCTGATGATCCTCACCCAGGCCGACCCGGACCAGGAGGTCACCTCCGAGATGCTGCCCTCCGAGATCGGCGCCCTGGTGCCGACCACCCCGGGGGGCGCGGGCGGCGAGAAGCTGATGAGCCTGGCGCTCCGCGAGGCGCGGGAGATCTTCGAGCGCGAGTACCTCGTGGCGCAGATCGCGCGGTTCTCGGGCAACATCTCGCGCACCGCCGAGTTCATCGGCATGGAGCGCTCGGCCCTTCACCGCAAGTTGAAATCCCTCGGCATCGGCCCGTGAGAGGGGCGCCGATCCGTCACGGATCGGACCGGCCGGGCCTTGCTTGCGCCCACGCTTTCGCGCGGTCATGCTGTATACACGGTCGCGCGCGGGATGATCGGACGATCCCGCGCGTGGCGTATCGATTCCGGGCTGATCGGGCCGGGACAACAAGAAGGCAAAGAAGATGGCGGGCGAACGCGCACAGAACCTTCAGGACACGTTCCTCAATCATGTCCGCAAGAACAAGATCCCGCTGACCATCTTCCTCGTGAACGGCGTCAAGCTCCAGGGCGTGGTCACCTGGTTCGACAATTTCTGCGTGCTGCTGCGCCGGGACGGCCACTCGCAGCTCGTCTACAAGCACGCGATCTCGACGATCATGCCCGGCCATCCGGTGCAGCTGTTCGAGCCGGACGAGACCGCCGAGAAGGCGTGAGCGGCCCCAGCGGAGGGCACGTCGGGTCCGGCGATAGGGATCCAGGATGGAACGCGGGTCCCCCTTTCCTGAAGGGAGAGGGATAGGCCGAGGGGTGCGACCTTCCCGGAAGAGGCTCGCGCCGAACGCGCGTCGATGGCGTGCTCAGTCCCAAGGCGTCTCCTCCCTCACCCCGACCCTTTCCCGCACGGGAGAGGGGGCGCATCGCGCCAGATCCCGCCCGATGCGTGACCGCGGTGGACCGTACGCGGGCCGTGCGGATATCTGCCCTGTTCCCCGCCTCAAGCCTTGGCCCGGCCCGCCCGCATCCCCATTCTGTCGGATCCGATCTCTCGAACGAAGCCGCCGGCGATCCGGCGGTGTCAAAGGCTGCATGAGCGAGACGCTGACGTCCGGCGAAGCCCGCCTCCAGGCGCAGGCCGCCCCCGAAGGGGAGATCGCCGCGGCGACCCACACCCTGGTGATCGGGCCCTACCCGGCGCGCGGGACGGGCGGCCCCGGACACGGTCCCGCCGCGCCGACGCGCTCCGTCGAGGCGCGCCTCGACGAGGCGACCGGGCTCGCCGCCGCGATCGAGCTCGACGTGATCGAGAGCCTCGCGGTCAGCCTGCCGCGCATCCGGCCCTCGACCTATCTCGGCAAGGGCCGGGTCGAGGAGATCGCCGGGCTGATCCGCGCCCGGGATATCGGCCTCGTGGTGATGGACTGCGCCCTCTCGCCGGTGCAGCAGCGCAACCTCGAGAAGGCCTGGGGCGCCAAGGTCATCGACCGCACCGGCCTGATCCTGGAGATCTTCGGGCGGCGCGCCTCGACCCGGGAGGGCACCCTCCAGGTCGAGCACGCGCACCTCGCCTACCAGAAATCCCGCCTGGTCCGGTCCTGGACCCACCTGGAGCGCCAGCGCGGCGGCTTCGGCTTCCTGGGCGGCCCCGGCGAGACCCAGATCGAGGCCGACCGGCGCATGATCCAGGAGCGCATGACCCGGATCGAGCGCGACCTTGACGCGGTGGTGCGCACCCGCGGCCTGCACCGGCAGAGCCGGGCCCGGGTGCCGTACCCGATCGTCGCGCTGGTGGGCTACACCAATGCCGGCAAGTCGAGCCTGTTCAACGCCCTGACCCAGGCCGAGGTCACCGCCAAGGACATGCTGTTCGCCACCCTCGACCCCACCGCCCGGGCGACCAAGCTGCCCCACGGCGAGACCGTGATCCTGTCGGACACGGTGGGCTTCATCTCCGACCTGCCGACGCCGCTGATCGCGGCCTTCCGGGCCACCCTGGAGGACGCGATCGAGGCCGACGTGCTCCTGCACGTGCGCGACGTCAGCCACGTCGATTCCGAGGCGCAGGCGGAGGATGTCGGCGAGGTGCTGCGCGAACTCGGCATCGAGACCACGGCCGAGCGGATCATCGAGGTCTGGAACAAGGCCGACCTCCTCGACGCCGACGAGCGCAACCGCCTCATGAACCTCAGCGGCCAGGCCAAGGCCCGCAACGACCGCGACAGCGCCGCGCCGGTGCTGGTCTCGGCGCTCACCGGGGAAGGGCTTTCCGCCCTCACGGCCCGGATCGAGGCGCGGATCGGCCGCCATCGCGCCAGCTTCGCGGTGTCGCTGCCGCCGGAGGACGGGGCGGCGCTCAACTGGCTCTACGAGAACGCCGAGATCCTCGACCGCCGGTCGGAGGCCGACGGCACCCTGCACCTCGCGGTGCGGATCGCCCCCGAGAAGGAGCCGCGCTTCCTCAACCGCTTCGGTGCGGCGCGGCGCCTCGGCCGGAGCGGGTGATGGCCTCGGGCGGGGCCCGAAGAGCGCTCTGCGACGAAGTGGCGACCGAGTCGGCGGAGCCCGCGCCGAAGAGCGCGTCACCCCCCGAGGCCGGAGCCGTTCCCGCCCTCCGGACGGCGCGGGAATCCGCCGCGCGCAAGGCGGAGGCGGACCGGGACGACGCCGCGGTGCTGCGGGCCATGCGGGCGGGCGGCGGCCTGCGCCTGCTCGGGCTGCGGATCGTCATCGTGCTGGTGCTGCTGATGGCGGCCCAGGCCTATGACGGCTCGCTGCACGCCCTCAGCCACTGGATCATCCTCGGCCTCTACGGCCTCGGGACGGTCTGGTTCGGGCTGGGAGAGCGGGGCGAGGGGCCGTCCGCCACCGCCTATGGCTGGGCCGGGACCCTGCTCAATGCCGGGCTCGCCGTCTACGTGATCATCGAGCACATGCTGGCCGGCGGCGGGGCGGGCCTCGGCGCCGACGCGGTGAGCCGGCTGCCGGCCTTCCTGCTCCTGCTCCAGACCGGCCTGAGCATGCGGGTGGCGCAGACGGTGCTGTTCTGCGCGCTGGTGACGGCGTGCTGGAGCGCGGCCTTCCTGGTCGGGCTGGCGCATCCGGAGCTGTTCCCGGGGCCGGACACCTTCCCGACCGCGCAGATCACCGGGCTCGCCACCTTCGTGGCGGCGGGGCTCCTGGTGGTCGACGGCGTGACCCGCCTGCGCGACGCGGTGGCGCGGGCGCTGCGCATGGAGCATGAGCGCGCCCGGCTGGCGCGCTTCGTGCCCGATGCGGTCGCCCTCGACCTCGCCGGCGAGGACGCGTTTTCCGCCCGGGGCGCGCACCGGCGCCACGCCTGCCTGATGGTCCTCGATATCCGCGGCTTCTCCCGGCTGAGCCGCGAGCACCCGCCCGAGGCGATGGTGGCGGCCCTGCTCGCCGTGCGGGCGGCCGCGCAGGCGGCGGTGGCGGAGCAGGGCGGCCTCGTGGACAAGTATGTCGGCGACGCGGTGCTGGTGCAGTTCGTGGTCGGCCGCCCCGACGCGCAGGCGCAGGCGGCGCTCACCTGCGCCCTGGCGATCCACGACCGGATCGCCGCCCTCAACGCCGCCCGGGCGGCGGACGGTCTGTTCACCCTGCGGGTCGTGGTCGCCCTGCATGCGGGCGACCTCCTGGTCGGCGTGTTCGACGACGGCGTGCGGGCCGAGTACACGGTGCTGGGCCCGGCGATGAACGCCCTGTCGCGCCTCGAGGGCCGGGCCAAGGCGGCCGAGATCGAGATCGCCGCCTCGGGGGATTTCCTGGACCTGCTCGGGGGCCCGCTGCCGCCGGGCGTCCGGGCCGTCCCGGTGCCGGACGCCGCGCCGTCCGGGCGGCCCGCCCTGTTCGCCATCGCGTCGGAGCCGGCCGCCTGAGGGCGGGCCCGTCCCTGGACTCCGCCGTCGGCGCCCGGGCGTCCTCCCGGGCCTCCGCAGGAGACCGCGCCCCGACACCCCCGTCCCGGGAACAAGCGCGGCTTTGATCCGTTCGGTCGGCGCGGCGCAGGGTCGCGGAGAATCGAACAGCCCTATGAACAAGCTCATCCTCGGCGCGACGCTCGCGCTCGGCCTCGTCCTCGGCGCCGCCAGCCCGACCCTGGCCTCCCCGGGCGACGGCCTCGACCGGAACGCCGCCGCCCAGGGCAATGACCGCTTCGGCGGCATGCACCGCAACGCCCGGAGGGAGTCCCGGATGATGCGCCATCACATGATGCACCGGCACCATCACCACCACATGATGCGCCGCCACTATCGCTGAGCGCACGGGTCCCGTGCCTGCACGATGGTCGTGCAGGCACGCTCCGGCGCGGGCGACGCGCACGGGCGGGGGCCGCCTTCGCGCGTGACGGGCCCGCGGCAAGGCGGCGCAGTCCGGCCGCGCATGGCCGTTTGCGCCCTTGAAGGAGGCCGACCGGACCGATTTTCGCAAGCATCACCGGGGACGTGATAGTGCCGGGCGGATCGGCTTCTGCTACGCCGCGTCCTGTTCTGCGCGTGCCGGGAGCCGGCGCCGCGCCGCGGCGCCACGAGGGATCGATGCTGGGGTTGGGACGGTTCGGGCATTTCGCCCTGGGATGCCTTGCGGCCCTGCTGGCGGCCGGCGGTCCGGCGCACGCGCAGGCGGCCAAGGCGGTGCCGCCCTTCGTCTTCACCGGCATCCCCGACCAGGACGAGAGCCGCCTGGTCGAGCGCTTCGGCAAGGTCGCGGCCTATCTCGAGGCCAAGCTCGGCGTGCCGGTGCGGTACATCCCGGTGAAGAGCTACCCGGCGGCGGTGACCGCCTTCACCAACGGCCAGGTGCAGCTCGCGTGGTTCGGCGGCTTCACCGGGGTGCAGGCCCGCAAGGCCGTGCCGGGTTCCCAGGCGATCGCACAGGGCGCCGAGGACGCGGCGTTCAAGACCTACCTCATCGCCAACGCCGCGACCGGGCTGAAGCCCGGCAAGGATTTTCCGAAGGACAGCGCCGGAAAGACCTTCACGTTCGGCGCCCGGTCCTCGACCTCCGGGCGGCTGATGCCGGAATACTTCATCCGGCAGGCCTTTCCGGGCCAGAGCCCGGAGCAGGTCTTTTCCCGGGTCGGCTTCTCCGGCGACCACAGCCGCACGATCCAGCTGGTGCAGTCCGGCGCCTTCGCGGTCGGCGCCGTGGACTATTCGGTCTGGGACCTCGACTCCAAGGCCGGCAAGGTCGACCCGAAGGCGGTCTCGGTGATCTGGGAGAGCCCGACATTCCCGGACTACCAGTGGACCGTGCGGGGCGACGTGGACCGGACCTACGGGGCCGGCTTCACCGAGAGGCTGAGGGCGGCGCTGACCGGCATCACCGACCCGGCGATCCTGGAGCCGTTCGGGCGGTCGAAGTTCATCCCGGTCACCAACGCCGCCTACGAGCCCCTGGTCGAGGTCGGCCGGTCCACCGGCCTGCTGGACTGACGCGGTGTCGGGCGCCGGGAGGCTCGGGATGGCGGTCGTCCTCGAGAACGCCTCGGCGGCCTATGGCGGGCGCACGGTCCTGTCGGGCATCGACCTGACCGTGCGGGCGGGCGAGCGCGTCGCCCTGATGGGCCGCTCGGGGGCCGGCAAGTCGACCCTGATCGGGCTGATCCAGGCCCAGGCGCCCGACCGGGTCGCGCTGGTGCCGCAGGCCGCCGCCCTGGTGCGCCCGCTCTCGGTGTTCCACAACGTCTATATGGGCCGCCTCGACCGGCACTCGACGCTGCACAACCTGCGGTGTCTGGTCCGCCCGGCGCGCGCCGACGTCGCCGCCGTCGAGGCCGTCCTCGCCCGGGTCGGCCTGGCGGACAAACTCTGGGCGAAGGCCGGCGAATTGTCCGGCGGCCAGCAGCAGCGGGTCTCGGTGGCCCGCGCCCTCTACAACGGCCGGCCGATGCTGGTGGGCGACGAACCGGTCTCGGCGCTCGACCGCCAGCAGGGCGCGCGGGTGCTGGCCGAGATGGCCCGCAGCCACGAGACCCTGATCCTGGCCCTCCACGACGTGACCCTGGCGCTGGCGCACACCGACCGGATCGTGGTGCTGAAGGCCGGGCGGATCGTCCTCGACGCGCCGGCCGAGACCCTGGATCCGGCGCGCCTGAGCCCCTACTACGAGGCCGCCTGATGCGGCTCACCCTTCCGAGGCCCGGCTATGCCGCGGTGAGCCGCTGGTTCCTGGCGGCGGCGCTCGCCGGCCTGCTCGTCGCGGACCTGCACGTCACCACGCTGCATCCCTGGGCCGACCTCGCGCGCCTGCTCGGCGGCCTGATCAGGCCCGACATCCTCGCGGTCGAGGGCTGGAGCGTGGTCTACACTCTGGCCTTCGCGGTGCTGGGGGTCGGGCTCGGGGCCGGAGCGGGTCTGCTGCTGGCGATCCCGTTCGCGCGCGCGCGCCCTGTCCGGCTTGCCTGCGCGGGCCTTCGCGCCGTGCACGAGCTGTTCTGGGCGCTGCTGCTGATGCAGGTGTTCGGCCTCTCGGCCGCCACCGGCGTGCTCGCCATCGCGCTGCCCTACGCGGGCATCTGCGCCAAGGTCTATGCCGAGATCATCGAGGAGGCCGATCTCGCGGCGGTCCGGGTGCTGCCCGCCGGCACCGGTGCCGTCTCGGCCTTCCTATACGCGCGCCTGCCCGAGGTCGCCGGGCGGATCCGCGACTACACCCTCTACCGTCTCGAATGCAGCCTGCGCTCCAGCCTGGTCCTCGGCTTCATCGGCCTGCCGACCATGGGCTTCTACCTCGAATCCGCCTTCCGCCAGGGCCGCTACGCCGAGGCCGGCGCGCTGCTCCTGGTGTTCTACGCGCTGATCGGCACCCGCCGGCTCTGGGTGCGCGGCTGGACCGTGCCGGTCCTCCTCGCCGGCGCGACGCTGGCGCTGCCGCCCGCCATCGGCAACGCGGCGATCGGGGCGAGCCTCGTGCGCTTCCTCGGTCACGACATCGTGCCGGCGCCCCTGCGCGGCGCGGCGCTGGCGGATCCGGAGACCTGGGCGCGGCTCTGGTCCTGGCTGCGCCCGATCCTCACCGAGCAGATCCTGCCCGGCACGGTCCAGACCCTGATCCTGGCGCAGATCGCGCTCGCGGCCACCGCCCTCGGAGCGCTGGTGCTGTTCCCGCTCACCACCCGGCGCTTCGCCGGGCCGCTCGGACGCCCCCTCGGGCGGGTGCTCCTCGTGGTGGTGCGCTCGACGCCGGAATACATGCTGGCCTATCTCTGCCTGCAGCTTCTCGGCCCCTCGATGCTGCCGGCGATCATCGCGCTCACGCTGCACAATGCCGGGATCATCGGCTACCTGATGGGCCGGCACGCCGACGCGCTCCCGTACCGGGCCGACGCGCCGACCGGCCTCAATCTCTACGCCTACGAGACCGTGCCGCGCCTCTACGGGCAGTTCCTGGCCTACCTGCTCTACCGCTGGGAGCTGATCCTGCGGGAGAGCGCGATCTTCGGCATCCTGGGCGTCACGACGCTGGGCTTCTACGTCGACGCCGCGATCTCGGAGCTGCGCCTCGACGTGGCCGTGGTGCTGATCGCCGCCACCGCCGTCGTGACCGTGGCGGTCGACGGGCTCTCGCGGGGCCTGCGCCGGTCCCTGCGCATCGACGCGCTGCCGACCCGCCTCTCCGGGCCGGCCATGCACGCCGCCGCGCCCGACCCCGCCTGACCGACGCGCCTCACCACCTGTAGCTCAGGCTCGCCAGGACCCGCCGCGCCTCGCCGTAGAAGCAAGAGTTGAACGCCTGGCAGGACGAGACGTAGCGCCGGTCGCCGATGTTCGTCGCGTTGACCTGCAGGCGCCAGCGATCCCAGTTGTAATGCACCTGCGCGTCGAACAGCACGGAGTCCGGCACCCGGTACAGGTTGGCGGCGTCGGCGAACGAGCGCCCGACATAGCGTACGCCGCCGCCGAAGCCGAAGCCGCGTAGGGCGCCCGTCGGGATGGTGTAGTCGGCGAACAGGTTGGCGAAGTTCTCCGGGATGTTGACCGGGACCTTGCCGATCGCGTCGGCCGTGCCGCGCTCGTTGGTCAGCCCGTAGATCGTGTAGGAGGCGGCCACGTTGAGGCCCTCGGCGAGGCTCGCCACGAGCTGCGCCTCGAAGCCGGTGGAGCGCACCTCGCCGAGCTGGGCCTGGAACAGGGTGTTGGCCGGGTTGGCGGTCAGCACGTTCTGCCGGTGGATGTCGAAGCCCGCGAGCGTGAGGAAGTAGCCCTGGCCCGGCGGCTCGAACTTGACGCCGCCCTCCACCTGCCGGCCCGTCTCGGGCCTGAAGGTCTGGTTGTTGATGTCGCTGCCGATCAGCGGCTGGAACGAGGTCGAGTAGCTGACATAGGGAGCGAGCCCGTTGTCGAAGTTGTAGATCAGCGCCGTGCGGTAGGTGGTGCCGGTGTCGCTGCGCCCGTTGCTGTTGGCGGGCGTCAGCCGGTCGCGGACGCGGTTGTCGGCGAAGTCCTGGCGGCCGCCGAGCAGCAGGGTGAGCCGGTCGGTGATCTTGATCTGGTCCTGGAGATAGAGGCCGAGCTGCTGGAAGCTGTCGGCGTTGACGAGGTAGGGTGTCGGGATGCCCGCCGGGCCACCGTAGACCGGCGCGACGATGCTGAGGTCGTTGGCCGGGAACAGCGACGCCTGATTGTCGTGCAGCTGATAGTTCTTGTAGTCGAGGCCCATCAGCACATCGTGGCGGAAGAAGCCGTCGGAGAACCGGGCCTCGCCCTGGTTGTCGACCTGGAACAGGTTGACCTTGGCGCTGTCGCGGAACTGGTAGCGCGCGAGCCGGGTCTGGGCGGCGTCGCTGTAGCCGAGCTGGCCGATATCGGAGTTCTGGTCGCTCTGATTGAAGGCGTAGCGCAGGTTCTGCCGGACCGCGAACGTATCGTCGAAGACGTGCTCGAACTCGTAGCCGAGGGACGCCTGGTCGCGCTGGAAGGTGTTGAAGCCGGCATCGCCGACGTTGAGCGCGCGCGGGATGCGCAGGCCCGAGAGGTTGGGCCGCACGGTGCCGAGATAGGGCAGGAAGTTCGCGGTCACCGCCGTGGTGTCGTGCTGGAAGCTCGCCAAGACGGTGATCTTGGTCGACCCGTCGGGCTTATAGGTCAGGGCCGGGGCGATGGAGTAGCTGTTGTCCGGCGCGCCATCGACCTGCGTTCCGCCCTGGCGGCCATAGCCCGTCAGCCGATAGAACCAGTGGCCGTCCTGATCGGCCGGGCCGCCGAGGTCGAAGGCGGCGTATGCTTGGCCGAACGAGCCGCCGCCGACCTCGACGGAGCCGAACGGGTCCTGCGTCGGACGCTTGCTGATCGTGTTGACGATGCCGCCCGGCGAGCCGGCCCCGAACAGGACCGAGGCGGGCCCGCGCAGGATCTCGATGCGCTCCAGCCCGAACGCGTTGGTCCTGAAGTAGCCGAAGCCGTAGTTCAGGAGCTGCAGCCCGTCCCGGTAGACGCCGTAATCGCTCACCACGAAGCCGCGCAGGGTGAGGTAGTCGATGCGCGTGTCCGCCCCGAAGGTGCCCGCGTAGGCACCGGCCACGTATTGCGTCGCCTGGGTCAGGGTCTGGGCGTTCTGGGCGTCGATCTGCTGGCGCCCGATGACCGTGATCGATTGCGGCGTCTCGATCAGCCGGGTGTTGGTCTTGGTGGCGGTGGCCGAGCGCGTCGCCACGTAGCCGTCGACCGGGCCGGTCGGGCTCTCCGCCGCGCGCGCGGCCGCGCCGGGCCGCGCCGCCTGGACCGGGCCGCCGCCGCGGCTCTCCACGCTGATCTCGTCGAGCTGCACGCTGCCTTCGGCGGGCGGGGCGGCGACACTCGGGGCGACCTGCGCCAGCACGGCGAGGGACGCCCCGGCGAGGCGGGCGCGCAGGGCGCCGGGACGGGGGTGAGCGACTCTCATCTGACGTGGCCCTTCCGATCTGGCCCTGTGCGACACCGCGGGCAGCCGACCGCGTTCGCCGGAATCGCTCCCGGCGTGGCTGATGGGCTCTTTAGAATGGTGATAAACTACTGTTTTTATTGATCTTTCTGTCGCCCGCAGTACGGACGGACGGGCTCAGCCGCAAGCGGGCCTCGCGCGGAAGGCGATGGTTGTTGCGGTTTCGACACGTGTGGGTGGGAGCGCCCGCAGGCGTCCCGGCGGGCGCAGCCGGGCAGGAACCCGCGCGGCACGGCCCCGCGGATCGGCGCGGATCTCCGTGGGCGGCGCGGCCGGGCCGGGCTACTTCACGCGGCTGGCGAGCCAGGCGGCGAGGGCATCCGCCACGGCGTCGCTGTTGGCTTCCAGCATCATCATGTGGCCGTTGCCGCGCAGGCCCTGGTCGGCCAGCCGGATCACGTCGGGCCTGGCGCCGGCCTGGGCCAGGAAGGCCACCGTGCAATCGTCGTAGGTGGCGTGGAACGAGGCCTCGGCGGTCACCACCACGGCCGGCACCTTGGCGAGGTTCGGCAGGGTCCGGGCGGGATCGGCCTGCAGCCAGCAGCGGATATGGCCGTCCGCCGCCTTGGCCTGCTGCACCACCGCCAGGTCCTCCGGCGCCTTGACCGGCGGGTCGAAGGTCAGCGGCATGCGGGTCAGGCCGTAGGCGCGGGCGCGCCCGTCCCCGGACTTCTCCCAGAACTCCTTGCCGCCGCGGAACTGCACGTCGAAGAAGGGCGGCCCGTTCGGCTCCACGGTGACATGGGCCTTCACGAGGTCGGGCCTTGCATCCGAGACCGCCCAGCCGAACAGGGCCGACTGGCCGTGGGTGATCAGGATCGCCGGGCCGATCTTCTCGAGGAGCGCCACCAGGGCCGGGTCGACCAGCTCCTCGGTCTGCTGGCCGTTGGCCAGGAACGGGACCTGACTGGCGAAGAACTGGTCGAAGCCGGGGTTGCCCTGCACGCCGGCGCCCCCCGGCCAGCGCGTGTGGAGCTTGGCCTGCGGGAACAGGTCGTAGACCTCCGGCGCCGTGTAGGTCTTCTCGAGGCTGCGCGTGCCGAGCCGGTCGTAGGGGCCGTAGACCTCCGGGTTGGTGCCCGAGCGCCCGCGCCCGACCTGATCGACGACGTAGACCCGATAGCCCTTCTCGACGAAGCGCTGCACCCAGCCCGGCCGGCCGTCGGCGGTGGCCAGGAAGTTCACGCCGGTCTGGGCCAGGCCGTGCACCATCACGACCGGGTAGGGCTGCGTGATCCGGACCGGCGCGCGCGACTGCACGAACATCTGGCCGACCATCACGGTCTTGTCGCCGAGCTTCTGGTAGCGGCCGCCGATGTAGAAGTAGCCGGCCCGGGTGACCGGCTCGGATGCGCCCGTCGCAGGAGCCGACGCAGGAGACGACGCAGGAGCCGACCCCTGGCCCGGCGGTTGGGGCGGCGCCCCCTCCTGGGCTCCTGCCGGTGCCGCGGCCATGATCGCTCCGTGAGCGGCGAGCAGCGCCGCCAGAGCGCCGTTCGCGATGCCTCTGACGGCCATGCGGTCCCTCCCCGGACGCGCCCCGCATCCGTGCCGGGCTTATTGCGGGAAACGGAGCCTTCGGCCAGCCTCCAACGGGGCCCGCGAAAGGTCCCGTTCCGCGCCGCGCGCTCGGCCGGGACGGAGGCGCGGCGCGAGAGGCCGGTGCCCCAGCCCGAACCCAGGCGCATGCCAGGCTCCATCACCGCGACGCTGGTGAAGCCGCGGCCGCGTGCCCACCTGGAGACCTTGCAGACGCCGCCCGCGGCGCCCCCCGCCCAGGCCGCCCGCGGCGGGACGAACGAAGGACTCCAAGCCCGTGGATCCCGCAACCGCCAAGACCCTGGTCTCCGCCGCTCTCGTCGCCTCCATCGCCCTGTTCAGCCTCGTGTCGGTCCAGGCGCTCCTCGCCCAGGTCGCGGCCGATCTCCGCGGCGCGAAGGCGGTGCGCGTGCCTGTGCGCGCGCACCGGCGGGCCCCCCCGCGGGGCTGAGCCGGACGCGCG
Organism: Methylobacterium sp. NEAU K; assembly: GCF_030700285.1. Lineage (GTDB taxonomy): Bacteria > Pseudomonadota > Alphaproteobacteria > Rhizobiales > Beijerinckiaceae > Methylobacterium. The sequence goes on from NZ_JAUYZJ010000038.1 coordinate 33,778, forward strand.
GGCCCCTCGCCCCGGTCCCGGCTCAGTCCCCGTCCTGCCGGGCCCGCTCGCGCAGGATGAACTTCTGCACCTTCCCGGTGGAGGTCTTCGGCAACTCGCCGAAGACCACGTGGCGCGGGAGCTTGTAGGCGGCCAGCCGCCCCCGGCACCACTGGATCAGCTCGTCGGCGCTGGGCGTCGCGCCCGGCTTAAGCTCGACGAAGGCGCAGGGCGTCTCGCCCCATTTCGCGTCGGGCCTGGCGACCACCGCGGCGGCGGCCACCGCCGGGTGCTTGAACAGCGCGTCCTCGACCTCGATCGACGAGATGTTCTCGCCGCCCGAGATGATGATGTCCTTCGACCGGTCCTTGAGCTGGATGTAGCCGTCCGGGTGCTTCACCCCGAGATCGCCGGTGCGGAACCAGCCGCCCCGGAACGCGGCCTCGGTGGCCGCGGGATTCTTGAGGTAGCCGCGCATCACCACGTTGCCGCGCATCATCACCTCGCCGATCGTCGCCCCGTCGGCTGCCACCGGCGCCATCGTCTCCGGGTCGCGCACGTCGAGCGCCTCAAGGACCGGGTAGCGCACCCCCTGGCGGGCCTTCTTCGCCGCCCGCTGGTCGGCCGCCAGCGCGTCCCAGTCCGCGTGCCAGGCATTGACCACGGCCGGGCCGTAGCACTCGGTCAGGCCGTACAGATGGGTCACGTCGAAGCCGGCCTCCGACATGCCGGCCAGCACCGCCTCGGGCGGAGGCGCGGCGGCGGTGAAGAAGGCCACGCGCCGGGGCAGGGGACGGCGCTCGGAATCGGGGGCGTTGATCAGCATCTGCATCACGATCGGTGCGCCGCAGAGATGCGTGACCCCGTGCTCGGCCATCAGCCGGTACATCGCCTCCGCCCGGACCTGGCGCAGGCAGACATGGGTGCCGGCCACCACCGACAGGGTCCAGGGGAAGCACCAGCCGTTGCAGTGGAACATCGGCAGGGTCCAGAGATAGACCGGGTGCTGGCCGAGCCCGCCCGTGATGACGTTGCCGAGCGCCAGCAACGCCGCGCCGCGGTGGTGGTAGACCACGCCCTTCGGGTCGCCCGTGGTGCCCGACGTGTAGTTCAGCGCGATCGCGTCCCATTCGTCGTCCGGGAGCCGCCAGTCGTGCTCCGGGTCGCCGCCCGCCAGGAACGCCTCGTAGTCGGTCTCCCCGAGGCGCGCGCCGGTCCCGTCGTATTCCGGGTCGTCCACGTCGATGACGAGGGGCCTCGTCTCCAGGCCCTCCAGCGCTGCGGCGGCGGTCCGGGAGAATTCCCGGTCGGTGATGAGCACCTTGGCCTCGCCGTGCTCCAGGCAGAAGCGGATCGCGGCAGCGTCGAGACGGGTGTTGAGGGTGTTGAGCACGGCCCCGGTCATCGGCACGCCGTAGTGGCACTCGATCATCTCGGGGGTGTTGGCGAGCAGCGCCGCCACGGTATCGCCGCGGCCGATCCCGCGCCGCGCCAGCGCCGAGGCCAGGCGGCGGGCGCGGTCGTAGAGGTCCCGGTAGGAGCGCCGCAGGTCTCCGTGGATCACGGCGACCTGATCGGGGAACACCCGCGCCGCCCGGTCGAGGTAGAGCAGGGGGGTCAGCGGCTGGTGGTTGGCCGGCACGCGGTCGAGATCGCGGTCGTAGATCGTATTGCGGGCCATCCCATCCTCCCGGCAAAGTATTGCCGGGACAGTAGCTTGTCGGCACGGGCACGATCAATCGCGCGCGCCGGCGAAGGCTCTCAATGACGCGCCTCGTCCTCGGGCTCGGGCAGGAAGCGGGCGAGCTCGAAGCCGATCTCGATCATCAGGCGCTCGATGCCCTGGGTGAGCGCCGGCCGCTGCAGGGCCCGGGCGAGGTCGCGCAGGGCGATGATGTGCTCGGCCATCCGGTTCACGACGCGCTCGCTCTGCACGAGGTTGGCCGCCTGCTCCTCCGTGCGGTCGATGGCGATGCCGCAGCCCTGCATCGTGCGGCCCGCGGGGTCGCGCTCGATCCGGCCGCGCATCAGCAGGGTGCGGATGCCGCTGCGCGTGTCGCGGGTGCGGAACTCCGCCTCCATGGGGCCGCCGGTCTCGGCGACCGCGTGCAGGTAGCTCTCGATCCGGATGCGATCCTCGGGATGGGTCCGGTCCAGGAAGGCCTCGAGGGAGACGCCGGTCGCGGCCGCCTCCGGGTCGAGCCCGAGCAACCCCGCCAGGGAGGCCGAGAGCGCCAGCCGCCCGGCCCAATGATCGTGGACCCACGTCCCGACCACGCCGGAGGCTTCCAGTACGGATTGCGGGATCGGGGATTCGGCCATGCCATTCCTCGCCGGGGTGTCGAGCGCCATCAAACCTGAGGTTTTTAAATTCAACGCGTCGCTGGCGCCGACCGTCGTGACGCTACGGTATCCTATTGGCTCTGGAAAGGCCGTTGAGGCCTCAGCCCCCGCAAATATTAACCTGAAGTTTAGGTAGGCCGCCACCGCCACCATCATGTCCGGAATTGGCGGGCCGCTGCGGGGGCGCGGCTTTAACGAGACGTTAACCATGACGGCCGCAGCTTGGCTCGGGACATCCTTGGGTCACAGGATCGCGGCAGCCCGCGATTGCGCACCTGAGGTTGCCCGACGAGGGCGCCGCAATCGCGATTGCGGGCGCCCCGGACGGATGCGCGGGGCCTTCTGGAGGACGCCCAGGATGAAAGCGATCACCTTCGTCACGCAGAAGGGCGGCAGCGGCAAGAGCACGCTGTGCATCTCCCTGGCGGTGGCCGCCCGGGAGGCGGGCCACACGGTCTGCATCCTGGAGATGGACCGGCAGGCCACGATCTCGGACTGGCTCGACCACCGCACCGCCGACGGCCCCGAGGTGGCGCAGATCGACGCCACGCAGATCGACGCCGTGATGGAGCGCCTGCGGGATTCCGCCTACGACTACGTGTTCATCGACACGCCGGGCGTGGATTCCACCGGCACGCTCTCGGCGATCCGCGCGGCCGACCTCTGCATCATCCCGTGCCGGCCGACCCCCGCCGACCTGCGGGCGTTCAAGCCGACGCTGGCGGCGGTCTACCGGCTGGAGAAGAAGTTCGCCTTCGTGCTGAACCAGACCCCGCCCCGCTCCTACCGGGTCCGCGACGCGGCGGACGGGCTGGCGGTGCTCGGGATCCTGCCCGACGTGAACATCGTCGCCCGCACCGACCACCAGGACGCCATTGGCCTCGGCCAGGGCGTCACCGAGTTCAACCCCAAGGGACAGGCCGCCGGAGAGGTCCGCCGTCTCTGGTCCTGGATCGAGCGCCGCACGCAGTTGTTGAGGACGGGCCAGCATGTCCAAGCCGCCTAAGCTCAGCCTCGCGGCGATCGTCGCCTCGGCGAGCCCGCCGGCCAAGTCACTCTCGGCCAAGTCTCTCTCGGGCAGGTCTCTCTCGGGCAGGTCTCTCTCGGGCAACTCCCTGTCGGCCACGCCCCAGGCCGCGCAGGCGGCGTCCGCCCGGCCGCAGAGCGCGGAGATCGTGTCCCTGGCGCTCGCGCCTCCGGCGACCCGGCCCGCCGCCACGCTCAAGCAGCGTGCCCGGCAGATGTCGGTCTACCTGGAGCCGCCGGTCTACGATCAGCTGCGGGACCTCGCCTATGCCGAGCGGACCAAGATGCACGCCCTGATGCTGGAGGGTCTCGACCTGCTGTTCAAGCAGCGCGGCGCCTGTTCCATCGCGCAGCTGACCGAGTCGCAGTCCCGCTGAGCCGGCCCGGGACGGCACCGGCCGTCCCGGCGGCACGGATGTCGCGCAGGTCCGGATCTCGTTCCACATCAACGCCCTGTTCGGCGTTCCTGACGTGACGCGCGAGGATGCGCGCGGCCGTGGGAGCGCCGACCGCCTCCCGAATCCGATATCGTTCAGGCTTCCTTTACGCGACCGACACAATCCTGAGTGGACCGGTCTGGGCCTCGCGGCGCGGCCGGCTCTGGTCCGTCGCCGGGCCGCGGTCCCGCGTAGAGTTTGGTGAACCCCGACATGGTGCGCACGACGCTCCCCAGGCCTGCGCGCCTCGCCCTGCGGCTGATGGCCGTCTCGGGCGTGGCCCTGGCCACGGCCAACTGTGCCACCACGCCCCAGCAGAAGCTCGCCGCCGGCAACGGCATCGACCCGAAATACGGCGTCAAGGCGAGCCCGCGCCTCTACAACGAGGGCGACGTGATCCCGAAGGGCGGCGGCCGCCGCTACACCGGCAAGCCCTACGTGGTGGCCGGCCAGACCTACGTGCCCAAGGAGGATCCCCGCGGCTACGTGCGCGAGGGACTGGCCTCCTGGTACGGCTCGGCCTTCCACGGGCGCATGACCGCCAACGGCGAGGTGTTCGACCGCCACTCCATCGCGGCCGCCCACCCGACCCTGCCGCTGCCGAGCTACGCCCGGGTGACGAACCTCGACAACGGCTACTCGATGGTGGTGCGCGTCAACGACCGCGGCCCCTACCATGCGGGCCGCGTCATGGACGTGTCCGAGGAGGCGGCCGAGGCCCTGGGCTTCCATCGCCGGGGCACCGCGCGCGTGCGGGTCGAGTATGCCGGCAAGGCCTCGGTGGCCGGCAGCGACGACCGCAAGCTGCTCGCCAGCCTGCGCACCGACGGGCACCCGGCCGGCCGCTCGACCGTGATGATGGCCGATCTCGGCCCCTCGGAGGAACCGGAGCGCTACGCGCGCTCGGCCCCCGAGCCGCTGGCCTTCAAGCCCGCTCCCGAGCGCGAGGAGGCGCCGCAGCCGGAGCGGCCCGCGCCGGTGCGCGCCCCGATCGTGCTGGCCTCCGCCGCGATGGCGGTGCCCGCGGCCGTGCAGCCGACCGCCCCCCGCGTGCGGGACTTCCGCCCCGCGCCGGTACAGATCGCCGCCCACCAGGCGGCGGGCACCAAGTCGGCGCCCGTGACGGTCGCCGGCCTGAACCCGGCCCTGGGCCACAGCGCGCCGTCGGCGGCCGGGCACGCGGCCGTCCTGAAGCCCGCGATCGCGAGCCGTGCGGCCGTCGCGGAGACCCTCCGCCCGCCGGCCCCCGGCTCCGCCCGAGCGGGCGCGCCCGCCCCGGCGAAGCTCGCCGCCAGGGGCGCGCCCGCGGCGCTGCCGCCCGCGGCCAAGTCCGCCATGGCACGCCTCGCCTCCGCGGCGGCACCCGCTAGGATCCAGGCCCCCGCCAAGGCTCCGGCCCCCGCCAGGATCGAGGCTCCGGCCAAGGTTGCAGCGGCCGGCAAGGCCGCGGCCCCCGCCAAGGGTGCGGCACAGGCCAAGACGGCAGCACAGGCCAAGACGGCAGCACAGGCCAAGACGGCGGCACCGGCCGGTGCGCGGCACGCCCGTCTGGCCGGGATCTACTGAGGCGCCGAGCGGCCCGGACGTCCGGCCCCGGCCCTGCGATGCGGCATTTCGCATTCGATCCGACGCCGAAACCGTAATATGGTCACGCTTGTTATCCGGATGCGGCTGGAGTTCCTCCGGCCGGGCGACAGGCGCGGGACGCAACGGCGATGCGCAGGACCCTTCTGACCCTTCTCGCGGCCGCCTGCGCGCTGGGGGCCGGCCTCGCCTCCGCGGCGGCGCAGAGCTTCCAGACGGCGGCGCCGCACGCGATCCTGATCGACGCCGATTCCGGCTCGGTGCTGTTCGAGAAGGCCGCCGACGAGCGCTTCTCGCCGGCCAGCATGGCCAAGCTGATGACCACCGACATCGTGTTCGAGGCGCTGAAGTCGGGCCGGCTCTCGATGGATACCGAGTTCACCGTGACCGAGGACGCGTGGCGGCGGGGCGGGGCCGGCGGCGGCGGCTCGTCGATGTTCGCGCAGGTCAACAGCCGCATCAGGATGTCGGACCTGCTGCGCGGGCTGGTCGTGCAGTCGGGCAACGACGCGGCGATCACCATCGCGGAGAACATGGCCGGGTCGGAGGAGGCGTTCGCCGGGCTGATGAACCAGCGCGCCAAGGAGATCGGGCTGACGAACTCGAGCTTCCGCAACGCCACCGGCTACGCGGCGCCCGACCAGAAGGTCACGGCCCGGGACATGGCGAAGCTCGCGATCCACATCATCGACACCTACCCGGACCTGTACAAGATCTTCTCCGAGAAGGAGTTCACCTGGAACAAGATCCGCCAGCAGAACCGCAACCCGCTGCTGGCGCTCGATATCGGCGCGGACGGGCTCAAGACCGGCTACCTGGAGGAATCCGGCTACGCGCTGACGGGCTCGGCGGTGCAGAGCGGCCAGCGCCTGGTCCTGGTGGTCTCGGGGCTCAAGACCGCCCGGGACCGCGCCTCCGAGTCGCGCAAGCTGATGGAGTGGGGGTTTCGCGCGTTCGAGCCCCGGCAGATCTTCGCGGCGGGCGAGACCGTGGCCGAGGCCTCCGTGTTCGGCGGCCAGGCCGGCTCCGTGCCCCTGGTCTCGAAGAAGCCCGTGCGGGTCCTTCTGCCCCGCGGCTCCAGCGACCGGGTGAGCGCCAAGGTGGTCTATACCGGGCCGCTCGTCGCGCCCGTGCAGGAGGGCCAGCAGGTCGGCGAGCTGCGGATCCAGCGCGGCGACACGGTCGCTCTCGACCAGCCGCTCTACGCCGGCGCGGCGGTGGAGCCCGGCACGCTGCCGCAGCGGGCGATGGACGCGGCGCTGGAATTCGGCACCGGGCTCGTGCGCAAGGCCTTCGACCGGGCGGGCAAGGGCGGACCCAAGGGTGACGTGAAGGGCGATGCGAAGACCGGCGACAGGGCGACGAACCCGTCGTGACCGCGCGCTCGTGATCGTGCCACGCTTCGAGGATCCCGCGGCGGGGCAGGGGGCGCCGGCGGCCTTCATCACCTTCGAGGGCGGGGAGGGGGCCGGGAAGTCGACCCAGGTCGCCCGCCTGGCCGCGACCCTGCGGGCGCGCTCGGGGCGGGGCGTGTGCGTGACCCGCGAACCCGGCGGCTCGCCGCGGGCCGAGGAGATCCGCGCGGCTTTGCTCGGCGGCGTCGCCAGGCCCTACGGCCCCTTCGCGGAGGCCCTGCTGTTCTGCGCCGCCCGGATCGACCACCTCGACCGGCTGATCCGGCCGGCGCTCCGCCGGGGCGAGACCGTGCTGTGCGACCGCTTCATCGACTCGACCCGGGCCTACCAGGGCGCCGCGGGGGGCCTCGATCCGGGGGTGATCGCCGCCCTGGAGCGGGTCGTGGTCGGCCCGACCCGGCCCGACCTCACCCTGATCCTCGACCTGCCGCCCGAGGCCGGCCTCGCCCGCGCGGCCGGGCGCGGCGCCGGGAGCGGGCAGGGGGCCGACCGGTTCGAGGCCGAATCCCTCGATTTCCACGCCCGCCTGCGCGAGGCGTTCCTGGCGATCGCCCGGGCCGAGCCGGAGCGCTGCGCGGTGATCGACGCGAGCCGCGACCCCGATTCGGTCGAGGCCGCGATCCGCGCCATCGTGGCGGCCCGGCTGCCGGGCCTGCTGCCGCCCCAGGGCGGGATCGACACGGGGGCCGAGGGAAGCCGCGGCGATGCCGCCTGAGCTTTCGGACCGGCGCGGCCCGGGCCATAAGAGCGCCCGACAAGACGCCCGATCACCTGATCGCGACGGCGCAGCGGGCGTTCTGTGAGGGGCACGACAGCCGTTCCCGAGCGCGTTGCGATCGGGAACGGCTCCAAGTCCTCGATGCAACGCGCTCGCTTGCGCCGAACCGGTATCCGCTTCGGCGGCGGGCGCTCTGAGCTGATCGCCGGATGAGCGGGACTCCCATGCGCTACGCCGACCGCGCCGCCGACGACGTCGAGCCCGGAGACCTCCCCGGCATCCCGCGCCCGCGGGAGACGCAGGCGCTGGTCGGCCACGAGGCCGCCGCCGCTGCCTTCGGGGCGGCGATCGCGGAGGGGCGCCTGCATCACGCCTGGCTGATCGGGGGCGCCCCCGGCATCGGCAAGGCGACGCTGGCCTACCGGGTCGCGCGCCGCCTGCTCGCCTATCCGGCGGGCGGCGGCCCGGCCGGGCTCGACGTGCCGGAGGGCGACCCCGTCGCCGGCAAGGTCGCGGGCCTGTCGCATCCGAACCTCGTGGCCCTGCGCCGCCACCGGACCGCCGGCGCCAAGGCGCTGCCGACCAAGATCTCGGTGGACATGGTCCGCCGGGCGCTGGACCTGTTCGCCTCGACGGCCACCGATTCCGGCTGGCGGGTCTGCATCCTCGACAGCGCCGAGGACCTGAACGCCAACGCCGCCAACGCCCTGCTCAAGGTGCTGGAGGAGCCGCCGCCCCGAGCCCTGTTCCTGATCCTGGCCCACCAGCCCGGCCGGCTGCTGCCGACGATCCGCTCCCGCTGCCGGGCGCTGATGCTGCGCCCCCTCGCGGCCGAGGCGGTCGCCCGGGTGGTGCGCGGGCTGCCCGAGCCGTTCCCGCAGCCCGACGAGGCCGCCCTCGCCCGGGCCGTCGCCCCGTGCGAGGGCTCGGTCGCCCGGGCGCTGGCGATGCTCGATCCGGTCACGGCCGGGCTGGTGGCGGAGGTGGAGACCCTGCTGGCCCGGGCGCGCACGCCCGACTGGGGCCGGGTGCTCAAGCTCGCCGAGACCCTGGCGGGGCGCGACGCGGAAGCGCGGTTCGAGGCCGCCCAGGACGCGGTCCAGCGCTTCGTCTCGGCGGAACTCCACCGGCGCCGGGACGAGCCGCCGGCCCGGCTCGCGGCCCTGGTCGAGGTCGCCGAACGGTTCGGCCGTGCCGCCCGGGACGCCGCGATCTACAATCTCGACCGGCGCCCGGTGGTGCTGTCTCTGTTCGGCGACCTCGCCGAGGCTCCGTAGGACGCGCCGTCATCCGGGGCGCCGAAGGCAGGGCCGGAGCCGAAGGGGGCCGCCCGAGGCGGGCGATCGCGTGGCCGAGATCCGGCGCGTGGTGCCGGCCGCTTGCGACACAACGCGGTCAGAGACGTGGGCTTCCTCACCCACTGAGAACCGGGCATCGGACAAGGGTGCGAGCCGGAGGCATCGCGCCCATCACCCAATAGATGCGGCCGCAGGCGGACGGACCCGACACGACCTTCGCGAGCGCTGGCTATGCAGGGCGACCTTCGCCCGTCCGAAGGAGGTTCGCGGAGCGACCGTCGTCTGACCGCGACGGTTCGTCAGCCGGGATGAAGCGGAGCGTTCCGGCGCGGCGGGTGGGCTTGCCGGTGTCGTTCGTGTGGTTGATGCCGTCCATGACGGGCACCTCCGGGAAATCGAACGGGCTCACCCCGTCGAGGCAGGCGACGTTCACGGCATAGAGGTTCCGCTCGGACCGGCGCTGGTGGTGCGCGCAGATCCCGCAACGGGAACAGAAGAAGTGCTCCGCCGAGCCGGTATGGAAGCGGTAGCGCGTCAGCGCATTCTCGCCCCGCTCGAAACTGAGGCCGCCCCACGCCGCCATGGCGACGATGGCGCCCCGCATCCGGCAATAGGAGCAGGTACACCGGCGGATCGACGTGAAGCCGTTGATGAGGGTCACCTCGAAGCGCACCGCGCCGCAATGACATTGGCCGTTCCGGACCCTTCTGTCGCCCGTCATGTCGTAGCGCTTCCCTTCGGATCATTTCCATGGGCCGGCCGCCGGGGCACTCAGGCCGCCAGGCAGGCGACCCCCGACGCGATGGCGAGGCAGGAGGCGATCCGGCGTGCGGTCAGGTCCTCCTTCAGGAAGATCCGTCCGATGATCGCGGCATAGACTACGCTGGTCTCGCGCAGGGCCGAGACGACACCCATCGCGTCGTATTGCATCGCCCAGATGACGATGCCGTAGGCGAGGATGGAGACGAGGCCGCCCGCCAGCGCCGATACCGTCTGCGCTCCCGTATAGGCCGGGGGCCTCCCGCGCAGGGCGAGGAAGATCGGGGGCATCGTCACGCTCCACAGCAGGAACATGCCGTTGGCGTAGGCGACGCTGTCCCCCGACAGCCTCACGCCGATGCCGTCGACGACGGTGTAGGCGCCAATCAGGACGCCCGTGGCGAAGGCGGCGGGGAGGAAATCGGCCCTCACCCGGCTGCGCTGGAAGGCGAGCGAGACGATGCCGCCGGAGACCAGGGCGATGCCGACAGCGGTCGAGATGCCGATCGCTTCCTGGGCGAAGACCACCGCGCCGAGGGAGACAAGGACGGGGGATGAGCCCCGCGAGATCGGGTAGGTCTGGCCGAGATCGCCCGAGCGGTACGTGCGCACCAGGGACAGGTTGTAGGCAGTGTGGAGGAGCGCCGAGGCGATCAGGTAGGGCCAGCTGGCCGGTTTGGGCCAGGGCAGGACCATCGCCCCGACCGCCGTGACGCAGGCGACGGCGACCATCATCAGCGTCATCGACCACAGGCGGTCGCTGCCGCCGCGCAGCACCGCGTTCCAGCCGGCATGAAGGACGGCGGCGCAGGTCACGCAGGCGAAGACGAAGGGGGTCATGCGGCACCCCCGACCCCGCTGCGGCTCCGGTGTGGAGGATCGAACAAGGGCAGGCACTCCGAAGAGCAGATGCGATAGGTTGCCTATCGTGTCATGCGGCCACAAACCATTTGTTCGGCTATCTTCGAGCAGAAAATCTCACGCGTATGCGGCGTATCCTTCCTTCCCTGAATGCCCTGCGTGCCTTCGAGGCCGCCGCGCGCCTCGGCAGTTTCAAGGCGGCCGCGGGTGAGCTGGGCGTGACTCACGGCGCCATCAGCCAACAGGTGCGTCTCCTCGAAGATTGGCTGCGCGCGCCGCTGTTCGAACGGCACAACCGGCGCATCGTGCTGACGCCCGCTGCGCGCGCCTATCTCTCGGAGGTGGGTCCCGCATTTGATCGCGTTGCCGCCGCGACGGCGGGATACGGCCGCAATGACGTTGCCGTGCTTCGGGTGAACGCACCAGCGACCTTCGCCCTGCGCTGGTTGATCCCTCGGCTTGCAAGCTTTCGGGAGCGATATCCCGAGATCAGGGTCAGGGTTGAAACGTCCAACCAAGCTCTGGAAGCCTTGCCTGACGTGTACGAGGTCATCATTCGGGGTGGTCCGGACTCGTTCTATGGCTACGCAATGCGTCCTTTCCTGTCCGAACAGCGGCTGCCGGTCTGCAGTCCCGCCCTGCTCAGCCGGTTGCCGCTCCAGACCTTCCAAGACCTGAAGCGTCACACGCTTTTGCATACGCTGAGTCTTCCGAGGCTCTGGGACGATTGGCTGTCTGAGGCTGGCATCTCGGGTCTCGAAACAGACGCAACGCTGACCCTGGACCATTTCTATCTCACGCTTCAGGCCGCCCTGGACGGCATCGGCATCGCTATGGGTCCCACGGCTTTGATAGCAGACGACCTGGCCCAAAGGCGCCTTGTTGCTCCTTTCCCCGGCCCGTTCCTCCCGGCTCGCACCTATTGCACGTACGTCCGTGCGAGTAAGACTGCGGGCGATCCCACTTCTGCTTTCCTGTCTTGGATTGAGCAGGAAGGAAACATGTCTGCACATGAGCGGTGACGACGATCTGGCCGCCTCGATACCCGTCCGCCACCAACCTCTGAATCACGGGGGGATCCACCCGAACGCATCGGTGCGGCAATCCACCCATCGCAGACCTCGCGCATGGGTCCCCGCGTCAGGTTTGGCCCACGGGACGCATCGTCGGCGCAGAGGCCTGGCGCGTCGGCGGCTCTGGATCCCGGGCTCCGCTGCGCGGCCCCGGGACGACGGGGCGCAGGCGAGGGGGGAGCAGGGCGACAGCCCACCTCCGGGATCGGCGAAGGGCCTCGAAGCCCGGCGGGAGCCGCACGCCGACTTGACAATGTTCCTATTTTGTGCTCATTAGCCGCCACCTGTTCCCCGGCGCCGCGGGGGTGATCCCGCAGCGCTCGGTTCGGGGCCGTCCCGGTGGCTGACCGGGCGGGCTCGGGGCGACAGGGCGGTGCCCGCGTCGGTGGCTCTCAGCCGCCATCGCCCCGGGCGGCGTGCCGGTACGGGGCGTGTCTCGGATGCGGGCGTGAGACCGGGCGGCCCTTTGCCCGGCGGGGTGCGGAAATGCCCCCGCGCCGACCCGGGTCTGGGCCGACCCTGAGCGACCTGCGGACCCGCCCACTACGAGGCGGGGGGCGGCTGGAAGGCCACGGCGGTGATGCGGGTTCCGGAGGCCGAAAGCCTCGTCCGAGACCGCTAACACGGAGTCGCAGGATCGGGGCGCCGCGAAGACATCGCGACGAGAAAGACGGCACCGGCCGGGGACCAGGCCCGTCCGATGCCGCGGGACGCCGCGGGGATCGGATCCCGCGCGTCT
>NZ_JAUYZJ010000039.1 GCF_030700285.1 Methylobacterium sp. NEAU K
AGGAATCCGATGGAGAACCAGGGGACGAGGATGATGGCGAGGAGGCCGACCAGGAGGGCCAGGATGTAGCCGACGATCGGGCGCATGCCGGCGTCCGGGTGGATCCGGCTGATGGCGCAGGCGGCGTAGTAGCCGACGCCGAAGGGCGGCGCGAACAATCCGATGCCCATGGCGAGGATCACCACCATCGCGTAGTGGACCTCGTGCACGCCGACCTGCCGGGCGATCGGGAACAGCAGCGGGCCGAACAGCACGATCGCCGGGATGCCCTCCAGCACCGAGCCCAGCACGATGAAGGCCGCCGCCGACACGAACAGGAAGCCGATCGCCCCGCCGGGCAGGCTCTTCATCGTCACCGCCAGCGTCTGCGAGAAGCCCGACTGGGTCAGCGCCCAGGCCATGCCGGTGGCCGCGCCGATGATCAGCAGGATCGCCCCCGACAGCGTCGCGGTCGTCACCAGCATCGGGTAGAGCCGCCGCCAGTCGAACTGACGGTAGATCAGCAGCCCTGCCAATGCGGCATAGACGATCCCGATGGTCGAGACCTCGGTGGCGGTGGCGATGCCCTCGACCACCGCGAAGCGGATCACGAAGGGCAGCGCCAGCGCCGGCACCGCCACCACGAAGGCCCGGCCGATGACCCGCCGCGCGGGCCGGGCGACGTGGCTCAGGTCCTCGCCGCGATAGCGCCACCACACGAGCGCGCAGAGCGTCACGGCGAGCACGAGGCCCGGCAGCAGGCCGCCGGTGAACAGGGCGGTGATCGACACCCCCGTGACCGAGCCGATGGTGATCAGCACGATCGAGGGCGGGATCGTCTCGGTCTGCGCGCCCGTCGTGGCCAAGAGCGCCACGAGGTCGCCCTCCTTGGCGCCCCGCGCCTTCATCTCGGGGAACAGCACGGGCGCGACCGCGGCCATGTCGGCCGCCTTCGAGCCGGAGATGCCCGACACGAGGTACATCGCCCCGACCAGCACGTAGTGCAGCCCGCCGCGCACGTGGCCGAGCAGGCTCGCCAGGAAGCCCACCATGGCCCGGGCCATGCCGGTCATCTCGATCAGCAGGCCGAGGAAGACGAACAGCGGCACGGCCAGCAGGATGAGGTGGCTCATGCCCTCGTCCATGCGCCCGACCACCACCATCGAGGGCGCGTTGGTGGTGAGCGTGATGTAGGCGAAGGTCGACAACCCGAACGCGAAGGCGATCGGCACGCCGGAGAAGACCAGCGCGCCGACGCCGAGGACGAAGAACAGCAGCAGATTGAGGTTGCCCAGCCCCGCGAACCAGGGCTGGAGCGCCACCAGCCCGGCGGCGAGGCCCCCGCCCAGCGCCAGCGCGCCCACGGTCAGGCGCCAGTCGGCGGTCTCCAGCAGGCGGATCGCCGCGACGACCAGCATGAGGCCGAGGCCGACCGGCAGGGCGGCGGCCCGCCAGGCGTTGTTGAGTTCCAGCGCGGGCGTCTGGACGAAGGCCTCCTCGCTGGCGAACTCCCAGGCCGGCTCCAGCAGCAGCGCCACGAAGATCAGGCCGGCCACCAGGGCGACCGTCTCCAGGAAGGCGCGCAGGCGCGGGCCGCTCATGGCGACGAGCGCGGTCATGCGCATGTGCTCGGCGCGGCGGAAGGCGACCACGGCGCCCAGCATGGCGAGCCACAGGAACAGGATCGAGGCCAGTTCGTCCGACCAGACCAGCGGTTCACGGAACACGTAGCGGCTCACCACCCCGCCGAGCAGCACGCCGATCTCGGCCAGCACGAGCAGCGCCGCCGGGATCTCCACGAGGTAGCCCAGCCCGTCGTCCAACCGGCGCAGCCACGGCCGCGCGCGCAGGGGCGGACCTGCCAGCTCAAGACCCGCCGCACTCTCCACCGCCGCGATGTCGATCTGCATGGCGCCCTCCCTTCAGGTGAGCTTGCCCGACACATCCTCGAGATGCGACCAGGCCGCATCGCCGAACTTGGCCTTCCAATCCCTGTAGAAGCTCGTCCGGCCGAGCGCCTCGCGAAACTGCGCGCGATCGACGTCGATGAAGGTGATGCCCTTGGCGGTGAGGCTCTCGCGCAAGGAGACGCTGAGCTTGGCAACATCCCCGCGCTGGTCGCTTCCGGACCGATCGAGTTCCCGCGAGACCGTCTGGCGCAGGTCCTCCGGCAGCCGCTGCCACGCCCGCTTGTTGCCGAGGATCCAGTAGCCGTCCCAGACGTGGCCGGTCAGGCTGCAGGATTTCTGCACCTCGTAGAGCCGCGTCGTGGCCGTGATGGCGAGCGGGTTTTCCTGGCCCTCGACCACCTTGGTCTGGAGCGCGGAGTACAGCTCGTTGAAGTTGATCGGCGCCGCGCCGGCATCGAGCGCCTTGAACAGCGAGGTGAGCATCGGCGCAGGAGGCACGCGGATCTTGAAGCCCTTCAGGTCCTCCGGCGTACGGATCTCGCGGGTCGACGAGGTGATCTGCCGGAAGCCGTTGTCCCAGACCTTCGAGACGGTGAGGATCGGCGTCTTGGCGATTTCGCCTCGCACGAAGGCGCCGAGGCCGCCATCCATCGCCGACCAGACGGCCTCGTAATCCTTGAAGGCGAACCCCGTATTGGGCAGGCTCGCGGCCGGCACGAAGGTCGCGAGGATCGAGGTCGCGAGGTTGAAGAACTCGACGCTGCCGTTGCGGACCTGCGCCAGCAGGTCGGTGTCCGAGCCAAGCTGGTTGGCCGGGAAAAGCTTGATCTCCAGGCGCCCGCCCGTCGCTTCGCGGATCCGGTCCAGGGCCTCCTGCGCCCGGATGTTGACCGGGTGGGTCGGGTCCTGGCCGGTGGCGAGCTTGTAGGAGAACTCGGCGGCCTGCCCGCGCCGGGTGAGGATGCCGAAGACCGGCAGGGCGGCTGCGCCCGCGAGCAGGCTGCGGCGGCTGAAACGCGTGTCGCGCATGGTTTCACTCCCTGGGTCGTCCCGAGCCGCGCGATCCCCGCCGTTATCCGGTCCTGTGGATTCGCGCGTCCCTTAATCTCCGGCCCCGGATACTGGTCCCGGTGCCGTTTCCGTGCGTCTCACGCGCCGTCTCTCGCTCCGGTGCAGATCATCCGGGCTCAGCGGCGCGCGGACAAGCCGCGACGGCGCGTAAGCACCTACATTCGGTCCCCGTTGAGCGCGCGATAGGCGCGCACCACTTGGCTGTCGTCGACCGCACCGTCGCCGCGGCCCGAAGTCGAGACGAAGAGCTGATGGGCCAGGGCGGCGAGCGGCAGCGCCGCGCCCGCGCTGCGGCCGGCCTCCAGCACGATGCCGAGATCCTTGACGAAGATGTCGACCGCGCTGGTCACCTCCGGCGCCCGCTCCAGCATGCGGGGCCCGCGGTCGCGCAGCATCCAGCTCGACGCCGAGGAGCCCGAGAGGATCTCCAGCACCACGGCGAGATCGACCCCGACCCGCCCGGCGAGTGCCAGCGCCTCGGCGGCGGCGGCGATGTGGACGCCGCACAAGAGTTGGTTCACGGCCTTGACGGTGGCGCCCTGGCCCGGCCGCTCGCCGACGTGGAAGATCCGGTCGCCCAGCGCGTCGAGGACCGGGCGGATCGCCGCGAGCGTCCCGGCCGGCGCCGCGGCCATGATCGTGAGCTTGGCCGCCTTCGCCCCGACGACGCCCCCCGAGACCGGGGCGTCCACGAACCGGCGGCCAGAGGCCGAAACGCGCCCGGCGATGGCCTCCACCGCCCCCGGCGGGCAGGTCGCCATCAGGACGACGATCCCGTCCGGGGCGAGGGCGTCGAGGGCGCCTTGCGCGAACAGCACGTCCTCGGCCTGGGCGGCGTTCACCACCATCAGCAGCAGCGCGTCGGCGCCGTCGGCCGCCTGCGCCAGGGTCTCCGCCGGCGCGCCGCCGACCGCGACGAGGGCTGCGCGGCTCTCCGCCCGGATGTCGTAGCCGCGCACCGTGAAGCCTGCGGCAACGAGGTGGCCGGCCATCGGCAGGCCCATGGCGCCGAGGCCGACGAAGGCGATGCGGCTCACAGCCATCCGCGGATGCTCCGCGCCATCGCGGCGGTCGAGATCCCGTAGCGGTCGTGGAGCGTCGGCAGGGCGCCGGCGTCGAGGAATTGGTCCGGCAGGCCGATCTGGCGGAAGCCGCGCTCCGGCATCGTGCCGTTGCGCATCAGCAGGCCGGCCACCGCCTCGCCGAGGCCGCCGATCACCGTGTGGTTCTCCGCCACCACCACGAGCCGTCCGCCGCGCCCGGCCTCGCGCAGGATCGTCGCCGCGTCGAGGGGCTTGATCGTCGGCACGTGCAGGACGGCCACGTCGATCCGGTCGTCGCGCAAAGCCTCGGCCACCTCCAGCGCCCGCATGGTCATCAGCCCGGAGGAGATCACGAGCACGTCGCGGCCGTCGCGGATCGTCTTGGCCTTGCCGAGCTCGAACGTGTAGCCGTACGCGTCGAGCACAAGGGGGACGTTGCCGCGCAGGAGCCGCAGGTAGACCGGCCCCTTATGGGCGGCCATCGCCGGCACGACCTGCTCGATCTCGTGCGCGTCGCACGGGTCGATGATCGTGAGGTTGGGCATACCGCGGAAGATCGCGAGGTCTTCCGTCGCCTGGTGGCTCGGGCCGTAGCCGGTGGTCAGGCCGGGCAGCGCGCAGGCGATCTTGACGTCGAGGTTCTCCTCCGCGATCGCCAGGCAGATGAAGTCGTAGGCGCGCCGTGCCGCGAACACCGCGTAGGTGGTGGCGAAGGGCGTGAAGCCCTCCCGGGCGAGGCCGGCGGCCGCGCTCATCAAGAGCTGCTCGGCCATCCCCATCTGGTAGAAGCGCTCAGGGTAGGCCTGCGCGAAGATGTGCAGGTCGGTGTATTTCGACAGGTCCGCCGAGAGGCCGACGATATCGGGCCGCGTCTTGGCGAGTTCGACCAGGGCATGGCCGAACGGCGCGGCCTTGGTCCGCTGCCCGGGGGCGGCGAGCGAGGCGATCATCGCCGAGGTCTTGAGGCTGCCGCCCTCGCGGGGGGCGGGCTTCTCGTACTTGGAGCGTCTCACCGCACCCTCCCTTCATCCAGGATCGCCAGCGCCCGCTGCCACTCGTCGGGCTCGACGCGCAGGAAGTGGTTGCGCTCGCGCGCCTCGAGGAACGGCACGCCCTTGGCCATGCGGGTGTCGCAGATGATGATCCGGGGCTGGGTGCCCGAGTGATGGCGCGCCGCGTCGAAGGCCTGGACCAGCGCGTCGAGGTCGTTGCCGTCGACCCGCTGCACGAACCAGTTGAACGCCTCGAATTTAGGGGCCAGGGGCTCGAAGTTGAGCACCCCCGTGGAGGCGCCATCGGCCTGCATGCCGTTCACGTCGACGATGCCGATCAGGTTGTCGAGCTTGAACGAGCCCGCCGACATCGCGGCCTCCCAGGTCGAGCCCTCGTCGAGCTCGCCGTCGGAGAACAGGTTGTAGACGAAGCTTTTCGCGTTCTTCCGCTTGAGGCCCAGCGCCATGCCCACCGCGATACCCAGACCGTGGCCGAGCGAGCCGCCGGTGATCTCCATGCCCGGCGTGTAGGCGGCCATGCCCGACATCGGCAGGCGGCTGTCGTCGCCGCCGTAGCTCGTGAGCTCGTCCTCGGGGAGGATCTCCGCCTCGATCAGCGCGGCGTAGAGGGCGATGGCGTAGTGGCCGATCGACAGCAGGAAGCGGTCGCGGCCTTCCCATTCGGGATCCTCGGGCCGGTAGGTCATGGCGTGGAAGTAGCTCACCGCCAGCACGTCGCTGATGCCGAGCGCCTGGGCGATGTAGCCCTGGCCCTGGACCTCGCCCATGCGCAGGGCGTGGCGGCGGATCCGGTAGGCGCGCTCGCTGAGCGGGACGTTGGAGCCCGCGCGGGGCCGTTCGGTCGGCAGCCTTTCGGTCGGCATGGCGCGCCCCTTCAGTGGATCAGCATGCCGCCGTTCACGTCGATCACCGCGCCGGTGATGTACGTGGACAGGTCGCAGGCGAGGAACAGGCAGGCATTGGCGACGTCGTCGGCCACCCCGAGGCGCCCGAGGGGGATGCCCCTGGCGATCTCGGTCTTCAGCTCGGGCGTGAGCTTGCCGCCGGTGATGTCGGTCTGGATCAGGCCGGGTGTCACGGAATTCACCCGGATCCCGTCAGGGCCGAGCTCGCGTGCCATCGCCTTGGCGAGGCCCAGCACGCCGCCCTTGGCGGCGCTGTAGTGCGGGCCGCCGAAGATGCCGCCGCCGCGCTGGGCGGAGACCGAGGACATGCACACGATTGCCCCCGAGCCCTGGCCGCGCATCCCCGGGATCACCGCCTGGCTCATGTAGAGCGTGCCGCGCAGGTTCACGTCGGTGACCGCGTCGTAGTTCTCCGGCCCGATCTCCATGATCTTGAGCGGCTGCGTGATGCCGGCGTTGTTGACGAGCACGTCGATGCGCCCGAGCCGCGCCACGATCTCGTCCGCCGCCGCAGAGCAGGCGGCCCGGTCGGTCACGTCGCAGGCCAGCCCGATATGGCCGGGCCCGATGTCGCGGGCGGCAGCCTCGGCCTGGCCGGCGTCGAGGTCGAGGATGGCGACGCGGGCGCCGTGGCCGGCGAACAGCCGCGCAGTCGCCTTGCCGATGCCGCGGGCGGAAGCCGCCCCGGTGATCACGCAGACCCGATCGTTCAGAAGCATGGGACCCTCCCGGCGACCCGCGATGGCGCGCGATCGAAGCTGTCGTCAGGACGGGGGTGCGGCGGGCCGATGACCGCGATCCTCCGGATCGCGCGGCCTGCGGCGTCGTCTCCTCCCGTCTCTCTCGTTGCGGGGACTGTGCCGTCAAGGAGCCTCCGCGACAAACGCGAATCTTGCACGCGCAGGTGAATGCCATTCACCTCCTTCCGAGTCAGGCGAGTTCGGGGCTGAGCGCGATCGCCAGTTCCCCGGCGAGCCAGCGGGCGAAGACCCGCAGCGGCGCCCGGCGGCGGGCATCGGCCGGGCAGACGAAGTGATGCCCGATGTAATGGATGTCCTGGGCGCGCCCGGCGAGCGGCGCGACGAGGCGGCCCGCCGCGATCTCCCGTTCGGCCAGACGCGTCGATTCGAGGGCGACGCCGAGCCCGTCCGCGGCGGCCGCGAGGGCCAGGAAGCTCCGGTCGAAGCGGATGCCCGCGGCCGGCGGCGCGGCGAGCCGGTTCCGCTCGAACCAGTGAGTCCAGCGCACCTGCTTGTTGTCGCTCTGGATCAGCGTGTGTGCGAGCAGGTCGCCCGGATCGGCGATCCGGGCGGCACGCTCGGGATCGCACAGCGGCGTCACCGTCTCGAGCCCCAGCGGCATGCGCACCAGCCCCTCGCCGCGGGGCGGGCCGTAGACGATGTCGGCGTCGAACTCGTCGGTGATGAAGCGGGCGTAGTCCATACCGGCGGCTAGGCGCACCTCGAAGCCCGGATGCTCGCTGAGGAAACGGGCGAGCCGGGGGGCGAGCCACTGCGCGGCGAAGCTCGGAGCGCAGTGCAGCCGGAGCAGCTGCGGGCCGCGGTTCGCCACCAAGTCGAAGCCGCGATTGAGCTCCACGAACGCCCGGCCGACATGGTCGCACAGCGCTTCCGCGGCCGGCGTCGGCGCGATGCCGGGGCCGACCCGCTCGAACAGCGTGATGCCGAGCGTCTCCTCCATCTTGCGGATGGCGTGGCTGACGGCGCTCGGCGACAGGTTCAGCTCGCCAGCCGCGGCCTTGAACGAGCGGCGCCGCGCAGCGGCCTCGAAGATCCGGATGGCGGAGAGGGGAACGGGCGGGCGCATTCGAGGCAGGATGTGACGGCACTCACGGCGTTGGCAATGAGCGCGACCCGCCTCAGGCGGAATCCTGACCCAAGACACGACCCTGGCCGATCCGAGCCGTGGTATGCGATCACCTCGGGGCGCATTCTGGCCGACGGTCGGGAGCTGCAGGATCGGACGGTCGAGGCGTCGATTTGCCGGCCTGATCGTGATCGAGAATGCCCGTTCGGCATGGACGCTCAGGTCACCGATCCGCTTGTGAGGGCTGGCCGGACCTGGAGAAACGCGGTCGACTACGCGGGAACGCGCACCGCGCCGGGGCGAAGCGTTGCTGGCAGGCGAAGGCCGCGGGTCAGGCCGCGAGCGCGGTATGCCCGGCCCGACCGTGAGCCTGATCCATGATCTCGCCGATCCGCTCTCCGACGGCGATCGCGATCTCCGCGGAGGCGGTCCCCTCCGAATCCTGCCGGCAGATCCGGGTGAGGACGTCGGTGACGCGCTGTTCCATGACGGCGAGGATGGCTGCGGCGGCATGCGGCTGCGCACCGCGCAGCACGGCCGCGAGGTCGCAATAGGCATCCTGAAGGAGTTGCAGCGTCAGGCGCTCGACAGCTTGCTCGTCTTCCACCTTCATCGCCGCCATGACATGTCTCCTCCAGGTCGCCTCACACAACCTGGAGAGAATTTGTTAACGAGGCGTAAACACACCGGGCGACGGGGAGGGATCGGCTAACCCTGTCGCCTCCAGGAGGTGCGGCACGGATGAACGGACGATCCGCCCCCGGCCGGCTCGTTCGGGGCAGCAGCGTATTGCGGACAGATGTGCGGTGGATCGTGGCCGCCCGGTCAGGCCTCGCGAGGCCGCGATGCTGGTCCTTCACCGGAGCTCTTGGCCGGCTCCGGCAGATCTATCGGGACGAGGCAGTGCCCGTGGACGGCGTGCGCAGGGCCTCAGCACCCGGAGCAGATCGCGCTCGCAGCGTTTCGACCACCCTTCAAGAGGCGCTCCATCGTCGCCTCGCGGTCGTCGGTCAGCGTCGCGATCGCCGCCGGCTTGTCGATGCTTGATGCCCGCGTCGCGGTGGCGGCGGTCTCCGTCACGTCGGCGGGTGACGACCGGCCGCGTGATGCTGCGGCCAGCGCGGGCGGCTTCAGGAGATCCGCGGGGCGCAAGGCCTCCCAGGCCAGGCGGGTATGCCGGGACGCATCCAGCGCCGCGGTCGGATTCACGCCGCGCGACCCGCCATCCGTGGCCGGCACCCGCATGGTGCCGGGGATGACCACAGGCGGCAGGTCAGCGACCACGTCTGCCGGAGCCGCCGCCAGCGCCGATGCAGAGACTGGCGGCAACGCGCTGTAGGTCGTCGGAACATTCGTCAGACGCGAACAAGCGCCCGCCAGAAGCACGAGGCCCAAGGTCGCGATCCGCTTGACAATCATCATGCTCGCCCTGACGCGATGCCCGGCCCTCATCGCCGCACTTGAGCTTAAGCATTAACCGAAAGCGGAGCACGATGTCCAATCGGCGGTCATGCAAAAGACTGATACCGACCCTCGAAGACTGGCTCGCCCCGAAGATTAACGTGCGGATCACGGGGCGACCAACGCCCCCCCCTGGCGAAGCATCGCGTGCGCCGGACACCGGGATTCGCGGGGTCGTCGTGCGTATTTAATACGTACTCATCAAGAAGACGGCGTGCACGACCACGCCTGCGCGACGACGGGAAACTTGGCGGTTCGGAACCGCCGTCGAGATGGATCATGAGGAGCCTCACGACGTGCTGACGGGCGCGCGCGCAGCAATGACCAGTGCGTCCTCGCCGACAAGCGCGACTATTCCAGCAGGCCGGGGCACGGAACGATACATCACCGTCGGCGATAGACAGCAGCCGGGATGGCGGCAGCTTGGGCTCCATCCGCATAGCCTGCATCGCCGCGACCAACCGCGTCGTTCCGTTCGGCCGCGACAAGCCGCGCCCGCGATGGGATCCACACGGCGGTATCGGCTGTCGAGCGGAACTTGGCTGGCCCCGAATGCGTCGACCCGGCGAACCCGTTCACGTTCAGAGCCTGACCATGCGCCTCATCCTCCTCGCCGGCCTCTGCCTCTCATCGGCGTTCTTGACGCCGGTCCTGGCGCAGGTGCGGCAGGACAACCCGAACGCGGCAAACCAGTCGATGGAGTACAATAGCCAGATGCGCTCCCTGCGACAGGAACAGACGACGCAGAGCGACAGGCTTCAGATGAACATCGAGCGGAACCAGGCCGCGACGCCCGCTCCCAATACCGGACCGAACGCGATCGGTCCGATCGGCGGCGGGACCGGTGTCGGTCGCTGAGAAGTCGGGGGACGCCGCGCGGCGGACGGGTGCCACCATGTCGCTGCGGCGGGTGGTCGAATGGGCAAGTCCACGCCGTGCCTCTACCGGATGCCGATGGATATCTCCGCGCTCACCGTCATGGCCTCGGCGTTCACATTCTCCAGCCTCATCGTGCTGCTCGGATGGCGGTGAGGGGAGGGCGTCCCGCATCTGCGGCAATCGCGAGAGGACGAGTGGCCGACGATCCGTTGTCGCCGCGGCAACATCGGGAGCCGCTGCGGCCGAGCTTACCAAGAAGCTGCGCTTTGCGGCCTATGGGGTCCTCATTTCTGAAGGCCTCGGCCATGTGGATCGGGTCGCGCCGCTGAAAGCCCAGTGCGCTTGTCTGCGCCTGCATGGCCGCGCCCGTGGATCGAGCCGATGGTGGCCCGGATCGCGCGCGCTCTCAATCTCGCGACTTGCATGGAGCGTCGTGTATTCCGAGCCCGTCGCTCCGCCGGCGCGCCCGAATGGCTCGTCCCCGGCCAGGTGCCCCGGTGATGGCCGGCCATGGGTCGGCCGATGGTTCTGACCTCGGCGGTCGCCGGAGTCGCACAGACGATGCGCCCGTCCGACATCACCACGATCCATTCCGCCCGCCGTTACAGCTTGGCGCCGCCCCCCGCCCGCGCGGCCCCGGGCGGCCGTCTCAACCGGTCCGGGCGATCGTCGCCTCGATCCGGCCGTGCGGCTCGTCGGTGGGCAGGAACACGGTACCCGGGTTCTCCAGCCCGAAGGGCTTCAGGTCGATCGGCACGTAGTGCTTGTTCGGCATGACGAAGGCGATCTCGGCCACCTCCGGGACGTCGGCCAGCACCGCCTCGCCCATCCGGTACATGCTGTCCTGAACGCTCCGGCTGTAGGTCGTGCCGAACACCGCGAGCAGGGTCGACAGGATCCGCGTGTTGGCGCCCTCGTAGTCGCCTGGCGTGGCCGACCACGTCCAGGTCGCGTCCATGCTGGTGGCCGCGATGCGGTCGGTGGTGTCGGGCAGGGTGCGGTAGCCGTCATCGACGAAGTCGGCCCAGCCCGACTGCGTCGTCTTCATGAAGGTGTAGCCGCGCAGGCCCGAGCGCAGTGTCGTGCCGGCGCGGCCGGCCGCCAGCCCGACGAAGCCGACACCGTTGCCGTCCCGCGTGAAGGTGTGGCCGTGCGGGACGCCCGCGATGGCGTGGCGCAGCCAGCGCGTCTCCTCGGCCTCGATCGCCACCGCCTCGACCTGCGCGTAGGTGTCGAGCAGGACCTGCGCCACGGCCGCCACGAAGGCCTCCTTGTCGAGGGCGAGGTTTCTGGCCGCCGTGACGTTGACGATGTTCTTCACGCTGTCGGTAGCGATGCAGGACCGGTTATCGCCCTCGGTCCAGGCGGCGTCGAAGCGCCCGGTCATGAGCACGGAGAGCGCCAGTTCCCGCGGGACGTGGTGGTCGCCGTCGCGGGTCAGCCGCATCACCCGGACCCGGTCCTTGCCGTATCGCGATGCCGTCAGGGCCATGGGGATCTCCGAAAAGGCTAGGCCGTCAGTGCGCCTCGGCGGTCTCGGCTGGGCGGGTGACGGCCTCGCGCGCCGCGTCCGTCGAAGTACAGGTTCCGCGTCAAGATCGGGAGGGCACAGGGCAGGATGCCGGATTCGCGCCGCGGATCCAGCGCGTGCGGCATCGGATCTCGGCTCGGCGCGCCCTGATCGCGGGGGCGCCGAGCCGTGTACCACGACGGGACGAACCCGGCGCGGAGGGAGAGGGGCGGACGCTGGCCATTCCCGCAGCCTGCGGCGGCCCCGACCGGTTCGTGCGGACGGTTCGAGGCCGGATCGCGTGCCGCAGCGCGGCGCTTGACCCCGCGCTCAGGTCATTGCCTGCTCGTGGCCCGTTGCCTGCTAATCACGCCACGGATCAGGACATGACGGGCGCGATGACCTTCTCCCTCGCGGATCTCAACGGCATGCCGGAGCCGGATTTCGTCGCGGCCCTGGGCGGCGTGTTCGAGCACGCCCCCTGGGTCGCGCGGGACGCGGCGGCGCGGCGCCCGTTCGCCACCGTGGCCGCCCTGCACGCAGCGATGTGCGCCGCCGTCGAGGCGGCGTCCCCCGGGATGCGCCACGCGCTGCTCGCCGGCCACCCGGAATTGGCGGGGCGCGCCGCCCGCAACGGTGCCATCGCGCCGGACTCGATCGCCGAGCAGGCGTCGGCCGGTCTCGACCGGCTCTCCGATGCCGAGTACCGGCGCCTCGAGGCGCTGAACGCCGCGTACCGCGCGCGCTTCGGCATCCCGTTCATCCTCTGCGTGAAGCGCCACGGCCGCGCCGCCCTGCTGGCCGCCTTCGAGCGCCGCCTGGCCTCCGATCCGGAGACCGAGTCCCGCACGGCGCAGGCCGAGGTGTGCCGCATCGCGGCGATCCGCCTCGACGCCCTGGTCGCCGGGGAGGGACGCCTGCGCACGACCGGGGGGATCTCGACCCACGTGCTTGATACGGCGCTCGGCCGCCCGGCCGAGGGCGTGGCGGTGGACCTCGTCGAGATCGTCTCCGCGACCGAGAGCGCTCTCGTGGCGCGGGCGCGGACCAACGCGGACGGGCGCACCGACGCGCCGCTGATCAGCGGACGCCCGGTCCCGATCGCCACCTACGAACTGCGCTTCGCGCTCGGCGACTACCACCGCCGGCTCGGCCTCGACCTGCCGCAGCCGCCCTTCCTCGACGTCGTGCCTCTGCGCTTCGGCGTGGCGGAGCCGGAGGGGCACTACCACGTGCCGCTGGCAGCGACGCCGTGGAGCTTCCAGACCTACCGCGGAAGCTGAGGCTCGGAAGGGGCCTGCGGCGGCGCGCACGCCGCGCGTGCCGGCTGTCGGGAGGCGCGCGGAGGGGACCGGGATGTGCGTTCTCCGGCTCGGGTCGATCGTCGCACTCGCCGCGAGGCATGGCTGGGCGAAGGAAGGCGGCAGGCCTATTGCGAGGCTGAATGAACTTGCGTCGGCAGGCCAACGCATCGTCCGCTCAGGCTTCTGATCGGGCGCTGGCCTTTGACGCGAAGCCGCGGGACACTTTGCGAAACCCGCTGATGCAAGGCCGGCATCCGGCCTACGAGGGGCCATGGATCTCAACGCGATCGAGACCGTCATCCGGCCCCGCAGCCGGTCTGACCTTCCGGATTGGCGCGACGGCGATGCCTGCCTGGCGGGCGGCACCTGGCTGTTCTCGGAACCGCAGCCCGGGACGCGGCGCCTCGTCGACCTGACCGGCCTCGGCTGGCCGCCGCACGCCATCGCGGCGGACGGTCTGACGCTGGCGGCCACCTGCACCATCGCCCAACTCGATCGGCTGGATCTGCCGCCAGCCTGGATCGCCGCCCCCCTGGTCGGGCAGTGCTGCCGCGCCCTGCTCGGATCGTTCAAGATCTGGACCGTCGCCACGGTGGGGGGCAACCTCTGCATGGCCCTGCCGGCCGGGCCGATGACCGCGCTGGCCGCCGCGCTGGAGGCCACCTGCACGATCTGGGCACGGGACGGGGGCGAGCGGCACCTGCCGGTGACCGACTTCGTCCTGGCCCCCCAGCGCAATGCCCTGAGGCCGGGGGAGATCCTGCGCGGCCTGTCCGTGCCGGCCGCGGCGCTCGCGCGCCGCACCGCCTTCCGGCGCATCAGCCTCAGCCCGAACGGCCGCTCGGGGGCGCTGCTGATCGGCACGCGCGACCCGGATGGCGGCTTCGCGCTCACCGTCACCGCCTCGGTCCGCCGCCCGCTGCGCCTCGCCTTCGCGGCGCTGCCCGACCGCGACGCCCTGGCCCGGGCGCTGGAGCACGCGATCCCGGACGATCTCTACTACGACGACGTCCATGGAAGGCCGGACTGGCGCCGGCACATGACCCGGCATTTTGCCGACGAGATCCGCGACGCGCTGGCGGACGGGGCGACCGCATGAGGCTCACGGTCAACGGCTTCGCGCATGCGGGCGCGCCCCGCCCCGGCCAGTGCCTGCGCACGTACCTCCGCGAGGCCGGCTGGTTCGGGGTCAAGAAGGGCTGCGACGCCGGCGATTGCGGTGCCTGCACGGTCCATCTCGACGGCGAGCCGGTGCACAGCTGCCTCTACCCGGCCTTCCGCGCCGAGGGGCGCAGCGTCACCACCATCGAGGGTCTGGCCGGCCCGTGCCGACCGGAGGATCCGGCGCCCGAGGCCGTGCACCCGATGCAGGCGGCCTTCCTGGCGGCGCAGGGCTTCCAGTGCGGCTTCTGCACGCCGGGCATGATCATGACGGCGGCCGCCCTCGACCAGGGCCAGAAGCGGGATCTCGGCACCGCCCTGAAGGGCAACCTCTGCCGCTGCACCGGCTACCGCGCCATCCGGGACGCCATCGCGGGGGTCTCGCATGTCGAGGACGGGGCAGAGGGCGGCGATCCGGTCGGGAAGAACCTGCCGGCGCCGGCCGCGCCCCAGGTGGTAACCGGGCGGGCGCGCTTCACCCTCGACACGCCGCCGGGCGGGTCGCTCCACCTCAAGGTCCTGCGCTCGCCCCACGCCCATGCCCGCATCGTGGCGATCGATACCGCCGACGCGCGCGCGGTCCCGGGGGTCGTGGCGATCCTCACCCCGGCGGACGCGCCGCAGCGCCGCTTCTCCACCGGCCGCCACCAGGACCCGCGCGACGATGCGGCCGACACGCGGGTGCTCGATCCGGTGCTGCGCTTCGTCGGCCAGCGGGTCGCCGCGGTGGTCGCCGAGACCGCGGCGGCGGCCGAGGCGGGCTGCCGGGCGCTGCGCGTCAGCTACGAGGTCCGCCCCGCCCTCCTCGATCCGGATCTGGCACTCACCCCCGACGCGCCGAAGGTCCACGATCCGGTGGACCGGCCGGGCGCGGATGCGCCGCCGCTCACCCGCCACCCGAACCTCGCCGCAGAGGTCCACGGCGAGGTCGGCGACGTGACGGCGGGCTTCGCCGAGGCGGATTTCGTCTATGCGGAGACGTTCCGGTCCCAGCGCGTCCAGCACGCGGCCCTCGAAACCCATGGCTGCCTGGGCTGGCGCGACCCGGACGGGCGCCTGACGCTCCGGACCAGCAGCCAGGTGCCGTTCCTGACCCGCGACGCCCTGTGCGATCTGTTCGGCCTCGACCGGGACGCGGTGCGGGTCGTCTGCGGCCGCGTCGGCGGCGGCTTCGGCGGCAAGCAGGAGATGCTCACCGAGGATCTCGTGACGCTCGCGGTCCTGCGCACCGGCCGCCCGGTGATGTGGGAGCTGACCCGGCAGGAGCAGTTCACCGCGACCACGACCCGCCACCCAATGCGGGTCGCCGTGACGGTCGGGGCCCGCCGGGACGGGCGCCTCACGGCGATCGGCCTCGATGTGCTCTCGGACACGGGCGCCTACGGCAACCACGCGGGCGGCGTGATCCACCACGGCTGCAACGAGGTGCTCGCCGCCTATGCCTGCCCGAACAAGCGGGTCGACGGCCACGCGGTCTACACCAACACGCTGCCGGCCGGCGCCTTCCGCGGCTACGGCCTCAGCCAGATAATCTTCGCGCTGGAATCGGCGCTCGACGACGTCGCCCGCGCGCTCGAGATCGACCCGTTCGACCTGCGCCGGATCAACGCCGTGCGGCCGGGCGACCCGATGGTGTCGAACAGCCTGGAGCCGCACGACGTGGTGTTCGGCAGCTACGGCCTCGACCAGTGCCTGACCCGGGTGGAGGAGGCCCTGCGGGCCGATCCCGGGCCGGAGCCGGAGCCCGGCTGGCGCGCCGGCACAGGCATGGCGATGGCGATGATCGACACGATCCCGCCCCGTGGCCACCACGCCGACGCGCAGGCGTGCCTCGACGCGGACGGCCGCTACACCGTGCGGGTCGGCACGGCCGAGTTCGGCAACGGCACCAGCACCGTGCACCGCCAGATCGCGGCCTCGGCGCTCGGCGCCGCGCCGGACCGCGTCCGCGTCGCGGGCGGGGACACGGATTCGGTCGGCCACGACACCGGGGCCTATGGCAGCACCGGCACGGTGGTGGCCGGCCTCGCGACGCTCCGGGCGGCCGAGGCGCTGGCGCAGCGGATCCGGGTCCGGGCCGCGGAGCTGTGCGGCGCGGACCCGGCCGCGTGCCGGCTCGCCGGGGACAGCGTGGAGACGCCGGGCGGCCCGCTGGCGCTCGCCGATCTCGGGCCCCTCGCGGCAAGGGGCCGGGCCGACGGCAGCCCCCGCTCGGTGGCGTTCAACGTCCAGGCGTTCCGGGTGGCGGTCCATCCGGTGAGCGGCGAGGTCCGCATCCTCCGGAGCGTGCACGCCGCCGATGCCGGCACTGTGATCAACCCGATGCAGTGCCGCGGCCAGGTCGAGGGCGGCGTCGCGCAGGCGATCGGCGCGGCGCTCTACGAGGATCTGTCCATCGACGCCGCGGGCCGCGTCGTCACGCAGGCGCTGCGCGACTACCACATTCCCGCCTGCGCGGACGTCCCGGACACCGAGGTCCTGTTCGCCGCGACCCACGACAGGATCGGTCCGCTGGGCGCCAAATCGATGAGCGAATCGCCCTACAATCCGGTCGCGGCGGCGCTCGGCAACGCGATCCGCGACGCGACCGGGGCCCGGCTCACCGCCACGCCGTTCGCGCCCGACAGGATCTTCCGTGCCGTGATGGCGGCCGGGGGCGGGGAGGGGTGATGGACGTCAAGCGCGATCCCGCGATTCCGGCGGCCGGGCGAGCCGGATTGCTGGAGCGCAGGTTCCGGCTCGCCGAGCACGGCACCACCGTGCGCACGGAGGTGATGGCCGGGCTCACCACCTTCCTGACGATGGCCTACATCGTCTTCATCAACCCCAGCATCCTGGCCGATGCCGGCATGCCAAAGGGCGCGGTGTTCGTGGCGACCTGCCTCGCCGCGGCGCTGGGCTCGATGATCATGGCGCTCTACGCCAATTACCCGATCGCCCTGGCGCCGGGGATGGGGCTCAACGCCTACTTCGCCTACGTGATCGTGCTCGGGCTGGGCTACACGTGGGAAGCCGCGCTGGGCGCCGTGTTCATGTCCGGCCTGTGCTTCCTGATCGTCACCCTGACGGGCCTGCGCGCGGTCATCGTGGACGGCATCCCGCGCTCCATGCGCATCGCCCTGACAGTCGGCATCGGCCTGTTCCTGGCCATCATCGCGCTCAAGAACGCCGGCGTCGTCGCCGCGAGCCCGGCGACCTTCGTCACCCTCGGCGACCTGCACAAGCCGAGCACGGTGCTGGCAGTGGTCGGCTTTCTGATGGTCGCCGCGCTCTGCGCCCGGAAGGTACGGGCGGCGCTGCTCACAAGCATCCTCACCGTGACGGGGCTGAGCTTTTTCTTCGCCGACAACGTCTTTCAGGGCGTCGTGTCGCTGCCGCCCTCGATCGCCCCGACGCTCCTCGCCCTCGACCTGACGGGTGCTCTGTCGGGCGGCCTGTTCAACGTCGTCCTGCTGCTGTTCCTGGTCGAGCTGTTCGACGCCACCGGCACGCTCATGGGGGTGGCGAGCCGCGCCGGGCTGTTGACCGAGGGGCGGATGGAGCGCCTCGACCGCGCGCTGATGGCCGATTCCGCGGCGATCTTCGTGGGCTCGCTCCTCGGCACGTCGAGCACCACCGCCTATCTGGAGAGCGCCGCCGGGGTTGCGGAGGGCGGCCGCACCGGCCTCACCGCCGCCACCGTGGCCGTGCTGTTCCTGGCCTGCCTGTTCATCGCCCCGCTGGCGAGCGCGGTGCCGCCCTACGCCACCGCACCGGCGCTGTTCTACGTCGCCTGCCTGATGCTGCGCGAGCTGGTCGACCTCGCGTGGGACGACCTCACCGAGGCGATCCCGGCCTGCGTGACGGCATTGCTCATGCCCTTCACCTACTCGATCGCCACCGGTGTCTCGTTCGGCTTCATCACCTACGCGGTGCTGAAGCTGCTGACCGGCCGGGCCCGGGAGGTGAAACCGGTCGTCTGGGTGATCGCGGCGGTCTTCCTGTTCAAGTTCGTCGCGACCGGAAGCGCGCATTGACGGCCGAGCACGCGTCGAGCGAGGCAAGGCGGGTCGCGGCCTCCGGACCCCCGACGCGACCACCGCGGCGGTTTCCAGCACGGTGGATCCGGGTTCCGTGGAGAGGTTCTTCGCGGAATCCGAGCGCTTCAACACCCGCATGATCGCCGGCAAGGTCGTGATGGACCGGAACACCCCGGCGGCGCTGCTCTACAGGGCGCAACGCGGCTACGACGAGAGCACGGCGCTGATCGCGCTCTGGCACGGGCACCTGCAGGGACATCGAGGCGTTGCTGTTCGTTCTCATGTGGCCGGGCGACCACCGCACTGCGCGGGCGACCTGGGTGGCGGGCGCATGCGTCCACGACACCCCCGCCAGGCGCCCCGCTCCGCTGCCCGGCAGTGCGCGCCGCGGGCTGACGCGGCGGCCCGCCAGCTGATGACCCTCGCCGCGCCCTCCGATCCCGTCGCGATCTCGGCCGTGGATCGAGGATTGCCTATCGGATACGA
Organism: Methylobacterium sp. NEAU K; assembly: GCF_030700285.1. GTDB lineage: Bacteria > Pseudomonadota > Alphaproteobacteria > Rhizobiales > Beijerinckiaceae > Methylobacterium. The sequence goes on from NZ_JAUYZJ010000039.1 coordinate 18,569, forward strand.
TCCACTCGGGGATCGATGCGGCTTCCGGTTGGAGAGCTCGGCCGATTGTCTCGCGCCGTCATCGCTTCGCTGCACCCGCAAAGCCGGCGCCAGGGGCCGCGGGCCCTTCGACTGGCGACCGTGTCACGCGGGTTTCGTCCCACGCTCTGTAGGCAAGGAGCCTCCGCTACCTCTACGTCGAGCTCCACAGCGCCGTTGCGCCGCCGGCTCGGTTGGGTTAGAAAATCGGCGCGGTCAGCACCCGTAGCTCAGCTGGATAGAGCGTTGCCCTCCGAAGGCAAAGGTCACACGTTCGAATCGTGTCGGGTGCGCCAATCTCCTCAATGACTTAGCAACGCGACAGCACTCCCAGTGCAAGTTTGGGCTACAGCCGGGCTACTGCGGTGATGCGTAGCACTGGCGGCTGAAGGCGGCTCCCCACTTCGCCGTGTCTGGGATCGTTTCGCCCGTTCGGTCCGCGCCATGTTGGCGGTGGTGGCTGAGAAGCGTACGGTCGAGCGTACGCATGCCGCGTCTCCGTCTATGTCCTCGACCTCACCGACGAGTTGGGCACTTGGCGCGAGGAAGGCCCGCGTGAGGTTCAGTGGTTCGGCAGCGCAGGGGCGGCCGAGCGGATCCAAGAGCCAGAGTTGGTCGCCCTGATTCGGAGCCTTTACTGGTTGATGCAACGCTGTTCCGAGGTTCCGGTAAGGGGGAAGCGATGGGGGTCGGTTCATGCTGGAGCGCGGGGCTGCTCTCGGCCCTGTTGCTCGCCGGGAATGCCTGGGCGGCGGAGGGCTGCCCCTTCCTGCTAGGAGCGTGTCTAAGTAACGGGGTTTGGAGCTGGGGTGGAGCGGCGAGACCTGAGCAGAGGCTGCGGCTTGGCGGGCTCAGCGGCCGGCCTGTGCCAGCTTGAGGAGGTTGTGGGCCGTGCAGATCATCGCCCATTCGCCCCGGACCTGATCGAGACCGCGGAGCGGGAACTGCCGGAAGCCTCGGGCCTGCTTGATCTGCCCGAACACCGGCTCGACGACCTGCTTCCTGAGGCGATAGCGGCTGCGGCGCCCAGCCCGCCTCAGGCGGGCGGCCATCGCGCTCATCAGGGGCAGCTTCGTCACCTTCCGGCGCCCGGCCGCATCCGCCTCGCCATGACGCGCCCGCCCCGGAGCAAGGTAGCCCGTGATGCCGCGTTCCTTGAGCGCGACCAGGTTCGCCTCGTTGGCAAAGCCGGCATCGCCCGAGACCTCCCGCGGCTTGCGCCCGAGATGAGCCCGGACCCCGTCCACAAGCGGCACGAGGCCGCGGTAGTCGGCCGCGTTGGTCACGAGGCGATGGGCGACGATGATCTGATGCGCTGCGTCGACTGCGATCTGGCCGTTGTAGCCCTGCACGAAGCCATCACGCGTGGGCAGGATCCGGCTGTCCGGGTCGGTGAAGTTGTGCTGCGCCCGGTCGGGCGGACTGCCATCCTCCCCGCGCAGTGGCCGGCCCTGCCGGCGCATGCCCGACGAGGCACCCGGCCCGCTCTCGTCGTCCGGATCGGGCGGATCAGCCGCCTCCGCCTCCAGCGCGGCCTTGGCGGCGCGGATCGTCTCCAGCCGCCGCTGCTTGTCGGCCATCCAGTCCGGCGTCTCGTCGCCGCGCCGGTTCACGCCGTGAGCCTGATCCTCGGCCGCGTCAGCCTCGCGCGCGCGATCCAGCCAAGCGTTCACCTCAGCGGCCAGGGCCGGCTCGGCCGTCTTCATCCGCCCATAGCTCATCGCTTTGTGGCGAGAGGCGTTGGCCTTCAGCTTGGTCCCGTCCACCGCCACGTGGGCGAACTCGACCAGACCGGCCGTCCGACACAGGCGCAGAACCTGCACGAATAGGTCCGACAGAGCCACGAGGTGGCGCTTGCGGAAGTCGGCGATGGTGCGGAAGTCGGGCCGGTTCAGGCCGGTGACGGCCATGACATCGACCCGCTCCTCGCAGGCCCGGGCGAGCTGACGCGACGAGTACAGACCGCGGCTGTAGCCGTAGAGCAGCAGGGCCACCATCATGCCCGGATGATAGGGCGGGTAGCCGCGCTCTTCCGTGTAGGTGTCGAGGATGGCCGAGAGGTCGAGCGCCTCCCGCACCGTGTCGCGCACGAAGTGCGCGATGTGCCCGGGCGGCACGAACTCGTGCAGCGAGGGCGGCAGCAGCCAGCCCTGATCGACGTCCCAGGAGCGAAACACCTTGGCCATGAGCCGAGTGAATCACCCCGCAGCCTCGCCGTCGAGCCGATTACTCGGACGGGCTCCCAGGGCATCGCCTTCGATCCGAGCGGCGAATACGTCTACATCGGCAAATACTCCGACGACAGCCTCGGCGTGTACCGGATCGAGGGTGGCGCCATCCGGGATACGGGCGTCCGCTTCGCGCTGCCGAGCCAGCCGGCCTCCCTGCGCGGCCAGCCCTGAAAGGGGGCGTCGCGGCGCTCCGGATGCGCGACCAAGGCCACGCTGCGCGCCGGCGTCCGCTTGTACGCCGCCATAGGCATAACTGAGCTCGACGCCCCTGTGGTAGACATCACCGCTCCACTTGGCCGACCGTCCGGCGTCGACCCTTCTTGGGCACTTGTCGTCTCTGCCGTTGGGCTACTCCGAAACCACGAGGGTGCTCACGACCACGGCAACGACCTGCTTCGGTTGCAGCCGAGGGCCGTGACCCGTTGGTTGCGTACCGATCAGATGCTCGCTTCGAATGCCGCGCCGGTAGCGCGGTTTTGGTGCGTCGCCGATTGCGAACAGGCGAGCCTGTCCCATAGCATAGAGGCGGAGCGGCTCGCCAGCGGCTGGGGGCATCGTATGCTTGCCCTTTATCCCGCGCCCCCACAGGCCGGGGTCCGCCGGGGGGAGTTGGTCAGAAACTCCGCAAGCGATCTGGGTGCTTACACCTAATTCATACCTTGCAGTTATCAATCCTTCTCAGGCCGCAAGACAGGCCTGATTTTTGTTCTTGCGGTAGTTTGCATAACTACCGGGCTGCTGCGATGTACACAGAAGACTATGTATCACTGAAGCTGCCTGATGAGCGAATCGAACTTCGTCGCGCGCTGGATTGGCTTCATCACGGGGATGAATACTCTTCCGGTTTTGACTGGCATCGCGAGAGACAGAACCCCAACCATCCTTTGCGGCATGCGCTCGTAAATGGCGTCATCGACGGCTGGTGTATTCGCGAGGATGGAAAAGAATTCAAAATTTCTCGGCATCAATGGGCTGGCCAATACCTATGGCTTGAGGCTTACAGCACATGCTTGCAGACAGTCGAGTGTGGCGACGAGTTCCAGTCAGGATACCTACTGATTGACCGTCTTGCATTCGTCTCAAAGTTTTTCCCGAAAACACCCACTGCGCCGGCCAGCAGCGATGCCCAGCCTGATTTTCTTTCGTTTCCTTACATAAGTTTCATGAATGAGATAGTGTACCGATTTGATCTTTCGCCAAAATATCGTTTCAAGAAAGAAATTCTACAGGAATGGATAGTTGAAAATTTCCCATCAGGCCTAGAGCGTTCAAAATCGAAGGCAGGATACATTGCAACTTTCTTAAGAGATACACATTTCGATAAGGGGGGTGCTTTCGGAAAGCCCGAAACCGTCGGTGAGCGCAGCGCTAATCCCCTGGCACCCTACAACGGCGTGACCTATCCAAAGCCCGCCAGGAAGTGACAGGCGCCGAAACCCTCCACGCTTTCACGTCGAACCCTTCAGACGTTCAAAGCAGCCTCAGCTCCTGTTCATAGTCGCTCCATCGACGCCGTCACACGACGGCGACAGGAGCAAACCATGGTAATTGGCGCATCCTCTCCCGCAAGGAGCAGCGGAGTCTCATCGAATGGCAGCATGGCGTTGCTGACGCAGCGCGAAGCAGCCGATGCCCTGCGCATTTCCAGTCGAACACTCGAGCGACACCGTGTGGCCGGCACCGGCCCCATCTTCGTGAAGCTCGGCCGCAGGGTAGTCTACCGGGCGCATGATCTTGCGGCCTGGGCCGAGGCGCACACGCACCGCAGCACCTCCGAATTCACCGTGGGCTGAGCGGCCATGGCTCCGCTCCTTTCTTCCACCACAGCCTTCTGCATGGCGCTGCTTCCCGCTATCGCCGCCAACGGCTACCCCGCCTTCCCCATTCCGCGCGGCACCAAGCGAACCAATTGGAAAGGGTGGACGCTTTGGTGCCGCAGGATGCCCACCACCGCGGAGACCGCGCGATGGGTTCATCAATACCCCGAGTACGGCATCGCCTTCCCGTGCGGGCATGCCTGCTTCGCTATCGACATCGACGAGGAGGATGAGGGTCGCGTCAAGTTCTTGGTGGCGCTCGTCGTCGCGATCCTCGGCGAGACGCCGCTTGTCCGGATCGGACGCGCGCCCCGCTGCGTCCTGATCTACCGCAATGCCGGTTCGAAGCCGGTTCGGAGCTGTCAACTCGCCGACAAGGTCGAGCTGATCGGGGATGGCCGTTACGTCGTTGCCCACAATATCCATTCCGGTACGAAGCATCCCTACGAATGGCCAAAGGGCAGGCCCGAGGAACTCCCGCTCCGCGCGGTCCCTGCGCCCAGCCCCGACCAAGTCACGGCCTTGAAGGATGTCTTGCGCGCGGCCGAGGATCGGACGCGATCCGCAACCCCGGACACGGGCGTCCCGGCCAGGGGCGTGAAGCCCAGACCGACAACGGCAGCGCCGGCCGACCGACGCTGGGAGATCGGTCCTGACAGGAAGGTCCACAACGGCCGGGACGCGTACCTCACCCATCTGATCGCCCGCGCGTATGCACTCGGGCACGCCGCTCCCGACGCGATCGCGGGGCATGCGTGGGGCCTCTTCGCCGCCACGGCCGATCTCGCCCGCCCGAGGCGCAACGGGTCCCGCTATTGGTGCCGAGCGGACGCCCTAACAAAGGCCAAGTACATCGTACGCAACCCGAAGTTCCACCCCGGCGGAGCAGGTGCTCGCCCCGACGAGGACAGATTCTGGAACATGTCCCGCCTGGCCGCCTTCAACGCCACGGTGGATGCGAGTGGCGCACTTGGTCGCCTGCCACCCAGTGCCGTCCGGGTCTCGCATGCCATGAGTGGCTACTTCCGCGGCGGCGGCCCGTGCTTTGCCAGTCCCGCTACGCTTGCGGCTTCGCTCGACGTCAATGAGCGCACTGTCAAACGGGGGCGTCAACGTCTGGTGCAGGCGGGCCTCTGGCTGGTCACGAACAACCGCGGCGGACGGGCCCAAGGCGCTCACTACAGGCCGAACCCAGCGGTTCTCGCGCCCCACTTGCGGGGGGACGGAACCACCGACCCGTCCGAAAACGGTGATCGTCCCATACACCCGAAACCAGTGGAGGGGGGGGCAACCTATCAGGATCAGGGACAGGAGACGCAGGAGGCCATCGAGGCGCGGCGGCAGGACGAAGCACACGACGATCTGAATGCCCCCTCAAAACAATCGATTATCACTCTTGGTCATTCAGGTGAAAAATCGGCGTCGCCCAAGTGCCGCGAGATCGATCGCCCAAGTGCCGTAGCTCCCGTCGCCGCGGTGCCGTGGGGAGAATCTGTACCCGCGCAGCCATCGTCACGGAGGCCAGCATGACGACCGTCGCATCGCACCGCCGCAGCGGTGCCCTGACGGGCCCGCGCTCATTCACCGTCGTGGAACGCTATCCCGTTCTCAGTCTGACCGCCCGGGAGCCAGGCCGGACCGGCCCGCACGGTGGTGAATTCCGGGGTATCGAGGGTGGCCTGAGGTTCTTCCTTCGCACGCATCCGGCGAGGATCGGGGATCCGCTGGCCACGCTGGCCGACGGCGGCGTGCTCACCTTCGTCGCGACGCTCCTCACGCACCGACTCAACCTGCAACAATCACTCGCACCGCCGCTCATCTTCACCTCGGCTGCCTGTCTGCGCGCGCTCGGACGTCCTGTGGGCGGTCAGCAGCACCGCCTGCTGGCCGCGCAGATTGCGCGCCTGAGCAACACCGTGATGTCTACGGACCTGCGTGGGCAACACGACTGCCACCGCATCATTGAGCGAGCCGAACGCGTCGACGGCCGATGGCAAATCGACGTGTCTCCATTCCTGACCCGTGAGGTGCAAGAGTACCGAATCCTGCAGATTGATCCGTGTGCCCTAGATCTACGGGGGCTGGAGCGGCGCATCTATGGCTGGGCCCGAACATATTGTGGCGGTCCTACGGGAACCTACGCCCTGCCCCTGAAGCGCGCCTTCGTGCTGAGCGGCTCGACGGACAAGCCTCGACGCTTCCGTCACGCATTGAATGCGATCGTCGAGAGCAACCGCCTGCCGGGCATCAACCTCTCGCTCTCCGGCGACGGCGCAGACACGGTCCTGACCCTCGTGCGTCAGGAAGCAGGACGGCAGCCCCCGCCACAGTTCGAAAAGGCGGCCCCTGAAGAATTGTCCCTCGAAGACATCTTCGGGCCCATGACGCCCGAGCTCGCCGAGATATTCGGGCAGACAGACCAGGCGCGACGAACGCGCACCCACTTCGACACTGAGGATTTGCTGCTACCCGACGGTCTCTGAGCATCGCTATCGAGACCGCGGCGCTCGACACAAGCCTGAGTCGTCGAGCTCTGTGCGAAACAGTCACCCTAAAATCGCCGCATCTCAGAAAGGGTTTTCACGGCCATGTACAATTTCGCCAACGGCCCGTTTTCCCCGGAGTACATCGCCGCACAAAAGCAGTCCGACTCGGCCAAGCGCGATCGTGCCGAACGCCGGCGCCGTATTGCCGAGGGCCCCCACGCCATCGACACGATCGACGGTCTTCCCGTTCGTCCATTGCGCCTGATCGAGGCTTCATTTGCTTGCTTCCTCGAAGATGAGATCACAATCGGGGAGATACAGCCCTACATGTGTAACGGTGAATTTTACATTCACTGGAACGATGTCGAAGCATACTCACCCTACGGACACGGTCCCGAGGAATGGGCGAGCTGGGAAGGGCGGGTCTTCCGCAGTCTCGACGACTGAGCCCACCACTTTGGCGGGGGCGGTGCCGGTGGTTCCCTCAAAACCCTGACGCATGCTTCGGTGATCTTGCGCAGCGGGCGGATCGAGATCATTCGCAATAGCACTGTCGTCGGGGGGCACGCCGGATGCACAGCCGCAGCCTTCCGCCGCCCCGCCGGCGTGGCGTCGGACACAGCTCTCGGCGCAGTCTGGCGAAACAGACGCAGGAGGGGTGCGACCGCCAGCCGCGGCAGGAATCAGCATCCAGCGGTAAATTTCCGAGGAGGCAGCGGGAATCCCTCTCGTCGGCTCCGCCGGAGCGTCCGCGAGACCCCTTCGTCATGTCCAACCCGTTCCCTTCCGCCGCCCCGAGCTGCTGCACGCCGCGGCTCCGCGAACAGGCACCCCCCACCGCGACCGCACTGCGGCTCGGCGCGCTGCTCACCCTCGTCCTTGCTGCGGCGCTCACTCACGCCGAATCACCGTTCGAGAAACGCTACCAGGGCCGCGGCGACGGCCGACTCGACTTCCAGTTGTTCGAGCTCGGCGACGGCAGCGGCGCGCATTTTGTCGTCGCCGACACCGCGATCCCGAACGAATGCACCGGCGAGCCGCGCGGTCTGGCCACGCCCGGTGGCCCGAGGGCGCTGGTGCTGACCCGCAAGCCGAGCGGCTCGGAGGAGGCCTGCACCCTCCGCCTGCGCTTCGGCCCGAACGCCGAGCGCGTGCGGGCGGAGGAGCAGGGCTGCGGCGACTTCCACGGGGCGTCCTGCGCCTTCGGCGGCGCGCTGACCCGCCGCTGACTGCAAGCCACATTGTCCGGGCGCCCCCAGGCGCCCGGACAACGCGCCGCCCTTCCTGCCCCATCTCCCTGACGGATCACCCCCATGATGCGCGCGATGCTGCCGCTCGCCCTGTTGCTGCTGGCCGCCCACCCGGCCCGGGCGAACCCGCCGGTCGACGAAACCAAGTTCGGCGGCTGTCTCGCACTCAAGCTCGACGGCCGGCCCACCCCCTGCAACCACGACTTCCGCCTCGCCGACGACGGCAAGGGCGAGGTGAACTTCGTCACAGGCTACCGCGAGGCGCAGGCGAAGCCGGAGATGGTGGTCAACTTCGCGACCGCCCAGGCTCCCTACATGGAGAACGCCTACGGCTACGCGCTCCGCCTGACCCACATGACGGTCGGCGCCCCCGAGCGGCAGCGGCATTGGCCGGCCAAGGGCCTTTGCTTCTTGGTCAAGCCGAACCCGGTGCAGGCCGATACGAAGGCGGTGCGGCAGGACATCGTCGCGATGTGCTCCGCGACGCTCGCTGACGTGGGTACCCCCATGCGGCGGATCGACTGGAAATTCGTGTTCTGACGAGGACGGGCACCATGCGCACGAACACGGACATCACCGGCACGGATGCCGACGGTCTAGACTCCGGTAGCTCTCTCGGCGAGACGCATGTCCCGAGCGTCGGCATCTTCTGGGGCGTACCCGACGGCGGGCGCACGGTCCTGATCACGGACCGCACGCTCCTGGCCGAGGCGGAAGCCTACGGCGACTGCCTCACCCACCCGCGCGGGCACCACGAGGTCTGGGAGGCTTGGCGCAAGCTCGGCACCACGGTGCTGCGCCGCCGCGGCCTGCCGCCGGCCATCGCGGGCCACGAGTATGAGGCGTTCCCTCGCGGGCGGGTGGTCTACATGCGCGGGCCGGCGCGGTTCACCCTCTACGCCGACCGGCGGCTGCAAGGGCCGGAGACGATCGCCGACCTCATCCGGCTGTTCGGCCTCGTCGGGAAGCACCACACGGTGCGCTCGGACGGGCACTACCGCACCCTCGCCTGAGACGGAGGTCCCGCAGTATGGGCGGCAGCTCAGCCGACATCGAGGCGCTCCTCGTCGACGTCAACGACCCGAGCAACCTGACGCCGGGAATGCTACCGGCGATCTTCCGCGATATCGTCGGAGAGCTCGACGCGGAGGGCTGTGCCTACGCCGTGGTCGGGCGCATCGCGCTGACGCTGCACGAGCAGGCGCGGTTCGTGCGCGCGATCGAGATCGTCGCCGACCTCGGCGCGGACGGGCGCGAGCGCGCCGCGGACCTCGAGCGGGCGACGCGCGCAAGGTTCCTGGCGCACATGGACCCGAAGCTGTGTCCGCGGCCCATCGAGGTGACTCTGCGGCCCTGCGCCTGCGCGACCGAAGCGGGTCTACTGGCGGATGCGATCACCCGCCCGTGGTTCGGTGTCCCGTCGCGGCTTGCAAGCGCGGAGCACCTCCTCTGGCTGTGGTGTCGGTCGGACGCCATTGACAATCACGCGGATGCCGCCGCTCTGATCGCGGGCGGCGCCGTCGATCTCTACCGCGTGCAAGGCCTACTGCGCGAGACGGACGACCTGGAAGAGAGTGGCCAGACACGGCTGCGGCTGGCGATCGGTGACGCTGTTCTGTCGACGACGTTCTCGTTCAGCCGATTCATGAGCGAGCGGCGCGCCGGCCTCGACCCGAACTACGTGCCGGTCTGGCGCCGGCCCCTCGAAGACAGCGACGAGGCGAAGCCGGGCTGATCGGGTGCAAGCGCGTCCCGCTCTCACGTTCTGGGGCGTCGGCAGCGACTGAGGGCCCTGGCGGCTCGCGTTGCCAGTGCAGGACGTCGCTGTGCGCCCGGACGCACACTGCTGCAGCCGGCGTGAAGACGTCGGCTGCTCGCGCGTAACGCCGACCGGCGTCCGCACGAGGGTCGGCGCCATCGCTGCGGAGGCGAGCGGCGGACACGCCTGCGCACCACGCCCCGGACGGCGCTATGTTTCTCCGAAACCTGCATCGACCGGATGGGACGACCGCTTGCCGCCCCTACTCCCTGCCGGCGCACCGCCGGCGCCGGCCACACTCGCGCTCACCCCCCCCACCGACGCGCCAGATACACTTCGGGCGCCGTCAACCCAGCTGGGGCCATACGATGGCCGACCGCCGCTCGACCCCGGACATAGCCGTCTCCTGACTGAATGCCGGCCGTGCTCACCTCTTCCGCGGCGACACCATCCAGCGGCACCCTCACCCCCACAACGGTGTTTCGGGGCACTCCGCGGCCCCGCCAAGTGTTTGAAACTCGAGAGGTCAGAATGGCCCGGTTCGGCCGACAAACGGCCTACGCGGCCAACGGCGAGCTGTAGCTCGCCCCCAGCACGACCGCCGCCCTCCTACCGCAGTTGACCCGAAGCGGAAGTTGGAGACGTCCGCTTCCGACAGTTCAAGACGGCAGCTAAGCGTAGCCGTCTTAATTAGCGGCAGATCGCAGATTCGAGCCCTGTCGGGGTCGCCACGTGATATCCCTTCTCCCTCGGAGAATGGGCTTTTCGGGATCGGACTAGGCCGTTGGAAGGTCGCTTTGAAGCCGTGATCCTATTTGGATTCGCAAGAAGGGGCACACTGACGGATCCGATCGGCATCTCTCGTGATTTCCTGAGGAACTATGGCACCATGGACTGAAGTATGGATGTCGGAAAGCGCCTTCCGAGCTTGGTCTAGATAGCGCGACCAGAGCCTTCGATCATTCGAACCGGCTATCGCGCTCCCTGGCTTCGGCCTGCTCACGTCGGCGCTCACGATCGAATCTGTCTCTCAGCGCCTCCCGTGCGCGCTCCATCGGCTCCGCAAGGACAGGCAGAGCGTCGATGTCGAGCTGCTCAAGAAGATCGAGGCGCGATGCGAACTCTGTAGCCAGCGACCCGCTCCAACTCCTCGGATGGAGGCGTTCGACGATGGTCTCAAAAACCAAGACAGGGTCGGGGGCGCTCGAAAGCAGGTGTCGCATCAAGCTCGTCCAGCCAAGGGGGGCCTCCTCGTCGGGCCGCTCGGACAACTGCACGAAGGCCGCAGCGAGAGGGAAGCGCTCCAACGGTTCGCGACCGCACCATGCAAGCACGACATCGTCGGACACCGCGCTCATAGGAAGCTTGCCCGAACGCGGGAGCTCATTCAGCAACTCGGCGCTCCTTCGGCGAGAGATCTCGTCGCCTGAGAACAGTGTATCGAGCATCTCGATTGGGTGGACCTCTAATAGTGCCTGCATCAGGTCGTCGTACTCGTAGTGACTGATCTCGCAGCGGGTCATCGCCTGCATCAGTGTCTGACAAAGGGTTCGCACGGTCGACCGCCCGCTGTCGCCCACAAGCGACACGCGGACCATCAATGCCAACTCATGGTCCTCAAGGGAGTGACGCCTGCGCTCACGCTCAAACCGAAAATCCGAGAGCAGCACGCGACCGGTCTCGACAAGATCGGGGCCGGACTCTCGCCTGTTGCTGCGGTCGAGGTGAAACCTCGTGTGGAGGATCTGCCGCGCGATCGCGTTGCCACCCTCGATCTCGGCAATCGTCAGGAGAAGGCGTTTCAGGTCTGGTTCAGAGACGGTGCTCGCAACGCCGCCGTATGCGAGCCGGGCAAATCGCTCTACTGGGGTCACCCCGGTCGCGAGCGCGCGATGGAGCCGGGCCAGCGCGGCGTCATCGAACGTCACGTTCGATTGCAGGATGGGAAAAAACGGGGCGAGGATGGGATCTTCCAGCGCCTCCTCGAGGATCGTCCGTGCGAGGGCGGCATCCCGCCGTTCGACGCCGGTCAAGAACCCGCACAAGACGGAGACACCTGGTTTCGAGGCGGCAGCGGTGTGTGCACGAAGGGCGTCCCAGGTCGCTTGTAGCGCCTCGGATATCTCGGCCAAACCTTCTCCAAAGAACCCGACCTTGTAGCTGTCAGCCTCGACCAGATCAGGCAGCAGAGCATGGAACGCGACCTCGTCTGAGATGATTTCCTGCGCCAAGCGCTTGATCACCGTGATCTCGCGCGTTCCCGTGTCGTCATCCTCGACCGGATCGTCGAGATCCCTGCTGTGCCCGCCCCCGTGCAGAACGACGTGGCGGATCTTGTCGATCGTGGTCCGCGGACGCAGAGCGTCCTCAAGTGCTCCGAGCTCGGCCAGCGCGTCCGGCGATAGATGCTCGCCGCCATAGATGCGCGTTTGTCGAACGGCGACCCAACCGTCGCGCCAGAAGCCGTGCACACCGACGATGGTATGGATGAGACGCGTCAACTCAGCGGCTTGGCCGCCCCGCACCCACAGACCTCGAAACGCGCGGGCGACCACGTCCCGCACGCCATCGGGGACGGGGCCGTTCGCGGACAGGAACGGCGCCGCGAGCCCGAGCGCGGCTCCGTACCATTCGCGAACTTCCTGTTCGTTGCGCGGGTGAAGGCCGTAACCGCGCGAGCGCGCACCGAACTCGAAGTCATAGCCAGAGGTGAACAGCTCCGTCCTCATAACGGCCCGCAGCAACCTGATGCCGAGGCGCTGCTCGTTCTCGTCCGCGGAACGCAGCAGCCGTTCTACGACCTTGAGGCGCAGTTCGAGGGGCGCTCGCGTTCCCGACAGTCTGATAGGGAACAGAGATTCCAAGATTTCGGCGGCGTCGCCTCGGAGGCGATTTTCTTTTGGCAACCGAGCAAGCTGCACGAGGAGCGTCGCTGCGCGTTCGAAATGCGCCGGCTCATAAGCGAGCGCGCGTAGCAATCGGACGAATGGGGTACATTTCCGGATTGCTTCGTCATCCGCCCCCTGCATCGCGGTTTCCAACGCGGCCAATACCGCTTCCGGCGCAACCGGAGCGACGTTGGTCAGCACCGCGATCCCGAGTTCGTTGAGGTGCGTGATATCGGCGAGCAAGCCGCCCGGCGCGAGCCACGATCGCACGATGTCGCGCGCCTCCTCGCTGGCGTCGAGGTAGCCGAGACGCCGGGAGAAGGAGCGCAGGACGCGGTCTGAGGCGGCCTCCACCAGCGCAGCCATCAAACGGGAGCGCGGTATCTCTTCAAGCGCGGTGGCCGCGAGGCGGTTAGCGACGGCGTGCGGAAGCACCGCCCGCCATGGTCCGCGCGCCTGCACAAGCTGACGCCGCTTCAGCCTGATCGCGGCGGTTCGCACGTCTTCCGCTGTACGACCGATCACATTGCCCAGGACCGGCAGCTCGGCGGCTTCGCCGTCGAGAGACTCACCCTCGAACGAGTAGAGTAGGGCGCAGACCTGCGCGATCGGCAGCAGCGACGCGTCTGGGGCGTCACGCTGCTCGAACAGCCGCCGAAACAGCTCCTTGTCGCCGAGGCTTGCAACAGTCCCGCTCCTAGGCGCGACCTCGGCCAGCGCGAGCGCGATGCGTGCGTTGCCTCCGGAGAACTCTGCGATGGTGCGCGCGTCAACCTGCGACAGTGACGGGAAGCGCCGAGCCAGCAGTTGCTCGATGAGCGCCGCAGATGACGTCTCAAGGATGAATACGTCGGTGCCCTCGGGCTCGCCGTCCTGGATGTCGTACTCGATCGTGAGCAGACTGACCGTCGAGCCCTCCGCCTTGACGATCTCGGTCAACCGCCGGTGCGTCTCCGGCGGACAGTTGTCGATCACGAGGATCGCGCGGGTGCGACCGGCGATCAGGTCGGATGCAAGGCCGACCGGCGACGGATCAGGCTCGTCGGCAATATCGGCATAGAACGCCAGCGATGGGTCGAGGCCCGGTTTGCCGACGCTCGAGTCGAACAACGCCTCGGCGAGCCGCGTTTTGCCGACGCCAGACAGCCCCACGAGGCGCACAGACTTGCCCGGCTCGCTCAGTTCAGCTCGAATACGTTCGATACCGCCGGCCGCGCTTAGACTGTCGGCCTCATCGATAGCGTTCGTCCTAATGCGGGCGGCATCGTCCAGCAGGTAGGAAGGGTCCGCCCCGGCGGGCTGCGACGACCACCGGCCGAACGGGCGCCAGCCGCGCAACGAACGGCCGATCCGGGCGCGAACCCAGAGAGCCATAGCCGGGTGGTCGCGGACCCAGGTCGCTACGCGCGTCCGATCGTAGAAGTCGATGGTCAGGTCAGCGGCGGATGGGACGCCGTGCAGTGCCTCCTTCATGGCCGTCCGCCGGCTATTGAGCACCGGATCAGCCGTCTTGGCACCCGAACTGACGATGACGTAGGCGCCCCTCTCCTCAGCCAGTGCGACGATCGCCGGGCGGAGGATGCCACGTGGGCGCATCTCCTTGAGGATCGCTGTCCGCGTCATGTCGGACTTCTTGGTTTGGTAGACGGTGGCAGCCCGGCGGATGAAGCCGCCGATGGCGGTCTCCGGCGGCAACGCGACGCGCACGTCTACACCACCGTCCGGGGCATCCTGATCGCCGCCCGCGGTAACCGCCGCGGTGGGAAGGCCCCTACGGCGCAGCTCTGCCTCGCACAACAGGTTTATCAGCGTACGGAGATCGCCGTCGCTCAGGGCAGCGACGTCATCGCCAGTGACCTCAAACATGCGAACTATTTAGGGTTGCCGTCGCTCTTTGGCAGCCGCGAGATGCGGTGGTGTTAGAGGCAGCGGTGCAGGCTTGAACACGTCGAATATGGGATAGTCTGATACCGGCCGTCGAGCCGATTTCTGATGGATGTTGGCGTGCCGCTGCGGCGCGAGCGGATCGCAGCCGGGGTGTGATGTTAAGGGCTCCACAAACGGAGCATTGCTATGCCCACCACCATCGAGATCATTCGCAGGCCCTGGAACCTGGGACGCCTGATCGGCCCTAAGCCGCCGTTCAAGCCGAAGCATATCTGGGCGATCCGCACCCGCCTGCAGCACGAGGGCCGCACCCGCGACCTCGCCCTGTTCAACACCGCCATCGACAGCAAGCTGCGCGGCTGCGACCTCGTCCGCCTGCGCGTGGCCGACGTCCACCTTGGCGACGGCGTCCGCTTGCGCACCACCATCGTGCAGCAGAAGACCGGCCGGCCCGTGCCGTTCGAGCTGACCGAGACGACCCGCGAGACGTTGGCGGCTTGGCTGAAGCTGCGGGGACCGCGGGCCAGCGATTGGTTGTTTCCCAGCCGCAGCCGCCCCGGCGAGCACCTGACGACGCGCCAGTACGGCCGGCTCGTCGACGAGTGGGTGGCGCTGATCGGCCTAGACCCGGCGGGCTACGGCACGCACAGCCTGCGCCGGACGAAGGTCGCGCTGATCTACCGGCGGACGGGCAACCTACGCGCCTGTCAGCTGCTGCTCGGGCACACCAAGCTCGAGAGCACGGTGCGCTATCTCGGCATTGAGGCGGATGACGCCCTGGTGTTGTCCGAGCAGACTGACATCTGACCCTCACCGCGGCGGCCCCAATGGGCTGCCGCATCTAGCGACCCACCGTCCGAGAAGGGTGGACAGCGGGAGTTGGCTCGACACCTGGAAGCGGCCCCTCGGCATGAGCCTGTTCCCAGTCCTGTCGGCAGCGATCGAACACTCGCAGAGGCGATCTCCGGAATGCAGCCAAAAGGGCACACATCACAGGAACGTGCCTCGTCGCGTTGACGGAGCGTCGGCCGATCACCTAGCCTGACCGTGACGGTTCCCTTCGGGGATCAAAAGGGAACGCGGTGAGGGGCCTGCCTCGATGCCGCGGCTGCCCCCGCAACTGTAAGCGGCGAGTCCTTCATCACGACGTCACTGGGCAGTCTCGCCCGGGAAGACGATGAGAGGGCGACGACCCGCGAGCCAGGAGACCTGCCGTCAGCCGTGGTCACACGCGAAACGCGCCGGGCGGGGTGTCCAGGTGGGTGACGAGGCGGCCATGCTGACGTGGTCTTCTCGGACTTGTTCGCGGTGACGTGCCACTGCCGTCGCCCGAGGCCTCCTTGTCCCGTCGTCCAACTACCCGAACGCTCTCGACCTTGTCGGGCCTAGGCATCGCCGCCTTGGCATCATCGGCCATAGCTCAGGACCGATCCGCTCCAAATGCTGCGACCGCAGAAACGACGTTGGAGGAGATCTCTGTCACCGCTGAGACCGCCGCAGCCGCGGCGCCGCAAGTCGGGCCGTCCGCGAGCGCAGGCTACGTCGGGGGTACGACTGGCATCGGTGGCATCAGCAGGCCCGTGGACTCCGCCAGTGCCAGCGTCATCACGGGGGCGCAGCTCAACAGCCGCCCGGTGACGCGCCCGGGCGAGGTACTTGAGGCGGTGCCGGGCCTGATCGTCACCCAGCATAGCGGGGAGGGGAAGGCCAACCAGTTCTTCCTGCGGGGGTTCAACCTCGACCACGGGACCGACATCGCCCTATTCCTTGATGGCATGCCGCTGAACATGCGCACCCATGCCCATGGGCAGGGCTACGCCGACATCAACTTCCTGATCCCGGAACTCGTCGGTGCGGTGGAGTTCCACAAGGGGCCGTACTTCGTGCGTGACGGCGACTTTGCCTCGGCGGGCTCGGTTCGGATCGACTACCTCGACACGACCGCGAAGAATGTCGCGCTGACCTCAATCGGCTCGTTCGGCTACAAGCGGGCGTTGTCGATCACCACCGTGCCGCTCGGTGAAGGCAACCTCCTCCTGGCTGGGGAAGCCCAGGTTTACGACGGCCCATGGGTCGTCCCTGACGCCCTGCGCAAGATTAATGGGGTCGCCCGCTACAGCCAGGGCACGGCACTCGACGGGTTCTCCGTCACCGGTATGGCCTACGCGGCCCGTTGGACTGCCACCAACCAGATCCCCGAGCGCGCCATCACGGAAGGGCTGATCAGCCGTTACGGCACGATCAATCCCACAGACGGCGGCGACACCTCGCGCTTCTCGCTGTCGGGAAAGTTCAGCGCGACGGACGACACCGGGGTGACGCGGGCCTCGGCCTACGTGATCCGGTCCCAGCTTAACCTGTTCAACGACTTCACCTACTTCCTCAACGATCCAGTCAATGGCGACCAGTTCCATCAGCTTGATCAGCGCATCATCGGTGGCGGCGAGGCCCTGCACATCTTCCAAGGCGACCTGTTCGGGCGGCCGATGGAAAACGAGATTGGCGTCCAGACCCGCACCGACTCGATCCGTGTCGGCCTGTTCAACACCACGAACCGACAGTACCGCTCGGGCGTGCTCGATGACCGTGTGCTAGAGACGAGCGGGGCTTTCTACTTCGACAACCGGGTCCGCTGGACGGACTGGTTGCGGACCTCGATCGGCTTCCGCGCGGACGGCTACTACGCCAGCGTCGTCTCGGACACGCCTGCGAACTCGGGCAAGGCGCGCGACAGCATCGTCAATCCGAAGCTCGGCCTGACCCTTGGGCCGTGGTTCGACACCGAGCTGTACGTGAACTACGGCGGCGGCTTCCACTCGAACGACGTGCGCGGCGTGACCGCCACGGTCGATCCGTCAAGCGCGCTGTTCAACACCACCCGCTCGCCGTTCCTGGTGCCGTCGACCGGCTACGAGATCGGCCTGCGCAACCGCTCGATCGCCGGACTGGAGACCAGCCTGGCCCTGTTCCGGCTCGATTTCGCCTCGGAGAACCTGTTCCAGGGCGACACCGGCACCACCGAGCCGAGCCGCCCTACCCGGCGTTTCGGTGTCGAGTGGACCAACCGCTACGCAGTGACGCCGTGGTTGTCGTTGGAGGGAGATCTGACGATCACCAACGCCCGCTTCTCTGACTACGACCCGGTCGGCAATCGCGTGCCGGAGGCGCCTACTACCATCGCGTCGGCTGGCGTCACCTTTGGCGAGCCGCTCGGCTGGTTCGGATCCCTGCGGTTCCGGTATTTCGGGCCGCGGCCGCTTATCGAGGACAACTCCATCCGCTCGCGACCGACCGCGTTGTTCAACGGCCGGGTCGGCTACGCCTTCGAGAACGGGATCAGCGTCTCCCTCGACGTGCTGAACCTGACCAACAGCAAGTCCGACCAGATCACCTACGCCTACGTCTCGCGCCTGCCCGGCGAGCCCGCCGAGGGTCTGATCGACCGCGTGTTCCACCCGGTCGAGCCCACGGCCGTGCGCCTCACCATCGCGGGTCGGTTCTGAGGCTACAGGAACAGGACGACTCTTTCGCCACAGGCGACTGAAATCGTTGGTAGATCCACAACTGTGCGTTGACGCAGCTCGCGCCCGTGCCTTACCCGCTGGACATGAGCGCGCTTCGGCCAAGCTGGGCTGCTGTCCGCGTGGCCGTCGCCGTGGCCGCGCTGTACGCGCTCGCGCTGCAGAGCTTCCTCGGCGGCGTGCTCTCAGTCAGCCTCTCCGGGCCGGACCATCACCTCTGCGTCGGCGCCCCAGGAACGGATGATAGTGGGCCAGCCAAGCCGGCGCCCGCTCATGCCGGCTGCGACTGCTGCACCGCGGCCCATGTCCATCCGGCAAGCCATGTCCCCGTTCTCGCAGTGTCGACCGTCGTCTGGCCGCGTCGCCATGCCGTGAGCCTCGCCTGGCGGCCTGAAGTCGTCGCCGTTCCCCGCGCTCCCCCACGGTTCCGAGCACAAGCGAGAGCCCCGCCCGTCGTCTGAGCTGATCGCCACATCCCGATCACCCAGATTATGGACGTCCCATCATGTACCGCATACCTCGGGTCGAGCTGTACGCCGCCCTGTTGCTGACGCTGCTCGCCTCCACGTCGGCCTTCGCCCAGTCCGTCGCCTCGCAATCCGTCACCCTCCCCGAACTGAGCGTGGCGGGCTCCTCCGCACCGAGCGTCGGAACCTCGTCCACACCGGGCGAGAGTTCCGGCTCCGTCACGGTGCCCAGCGTCGCTCAGCAGCGCGCCGCTGTGAACTCGACCGTCGGCTCGGTCGCGTTTGTCGATGCCAAAGACTTCCAGGATCGCTACGCAAACACCCTGCGCGACGTGCTGAAGGACGTCCCTGGCGTCTACGTGCAGGAGCGATACGGACAGGAGTTGCGCCTCTCCATCCGCGGTTCCGGCATTGCTCGCGGCTTCCACCTGCGTGGCATCGAGGTGCTTCAGGACGGGATCCCGTTCAACCTCGCCGACGGCAGCGGCGACTTCTACCAGATCGACCCGCTCGCCCTGCGCTCGGCCGAGGTCTACAAGGGCGGCAACGCGCTGACCTTCGGCGCCACGACGCTGGGCGGCGCGGTCAACTTCGTCACGCCCACCGCCTACACGGCCTTCGCGCCCAACATCCTGCGCATCGATGGTGGCAGCTTCGGCACGATCCGGGAGAACTTCCAGTTCTCGCGCATCTCGGGGCCGGTCGACTTCATGGTCAACGGTACCTTCACCAACTCGGACGGGTTCCGGGACCACGAGTCTCAGCGCACCCAGAACTTCAACGCCAACATCGGCTACCAGCTCGCGCCCGGCGTCGAGACGCGGTTCTATCTCGGCGGCTACCTGACCGAGCAGAAGCTGCCCGGCTCCATCACGCTCGGCCAGGCCCTCAACACGCCGCGGATCGCCAACCTCTCGGCCATCACTGGCAACCAGTCGCGGCAGGTCGAGACTGAACGGGTCGCCAACCGCACCTCGTTCCTGCTCGATGTCGGCAAGCTCGACATCGACACCTGGGCGATCCACAAGAACCTCTACCACCCGATCTTTCAGGTCATCGACCAGGACGGCTGGACCTACGGCATCAGCCCGCACTGGGCCGGCACCTTCGATGTCGGCGGCTACCGCAATGATACGATCTTGGGCCTGCGCGCCTTCGCGGGCCAGAACTCCGCCCAGCAGTTCGTCAACATCCAGGGTCAGCGCGGAGTGCCGACGCTGAACGCCCTGCAAAGCGCCTCGAACTACGAGGCGTATGGCGAAAACCGCTTCTGGTTCCTGCCCGATGTGGCGCTGATGACCGGAGCCAAGCTGTTCTCGTCGAACCGCACCTACAGCAACAAGGGCGGTCTGCCGGCGAGCCCGGCCGTGCAGTACGGCAACATCACCTACGAGGGGGTAAACCCGAAGATCGGCCTGCTGTGGCAGCCGCTGCCGGACATCCAGGTGTTCGCCGACATCACCCGCTCGCGCGACGTGCCGGACTTCAGCGATCTGGTGCAGCAGAACCTGATCAGCGCCACCTTCGTGCCGCTCGCGGCCCAGCGCGCCTGGACCTACGAGGCAGGCTCCCGCGGGCACATCGACCGGCTCACCTGGGACGTGACCCTCTACCGCGCCGAGTTGCACGATGAGCTGATCAACTTCTCGACCAACCCGGGCCTCGGCATCCAGGCGGCGACGTTCAACGCGCCTCGCACCATCCACCAGGGCGTCGAGGCCGCCGTCTCGCTCGATCTCGTCAGAGACCTGACCGGGATCGGTGACACGCTCGCCGTTACCCAGATCTGGACGCACAACGACTTCCGGTTCGTGCGCGACCCCGTCTACGGCAACAACCGCATCGCCGGCATCCCGGATGATGTGCTGCGCACGGTCCTCAGCTACCGCCACCCGAGCGGCTTCTACTTCGCCCCGTCGGTAGACTGGGTGCCGCAGGGGGCTTTCGCGGACCACGCCAACACACTGCAGGCGCCTGGCTACGCGCTGTTCAACATCCAGACCGGCATCGACTTCGCCAACGGCGTGTCGCTGTTCGTGGACGCCCGTAATCTGACCGACGAGCGTTACATCTCCGACATCGCGGTGGTGAACAACGCCCAGGCGGCGGCCGGCGGTGCAGCGGCGCTGGCGGCGTTCTACCCTGGCAACGGCCGCAGCGTGTTCGCGGGGGTGCGCGCCTCGTTCTGAGCCCTAAGCGGGTCCTCACCGCTGCGCTGGCTCAAACCAGCGTGGCCAAACGGCCAGCATCCCACCTCGCCCTCCACCAGTCACTCCTCGGATCCTCGGCCATGCACCTCGCCACTCGCCTCGCGCTCGTCGGCCTTGTTGCGCTATCAGCGACAGAGGCACAGGCTCACGCCGTAATGGAGCGGAAGGAAGCATCACCGGACGCCTCCTATCGGGGCGTCGTCCAGATCACCCACGGCTGCGCTGGGTCGCCGACCACACAGGTCAGCGTGACGATCCCCGAGGGCGTGGTCGGCGCCAAGCCGATGCCCAAGCCCGGCTGGCAGGTGACGACCACCAAGGGCGCTTATGCCAAAGCGTACCCATATTACCACGACGCCATCTCGGAGGGGGTGAAGACCATCACCTGGACCGGGGGACGCCTACCCGATGACGAGGTCGACGAGTTCACCTTCTTTGCGCGGATCTCGGACGCCTTCGTGCCCGGCCAGACCGTGTACTTCCCGGTGCAGCAGGACTGCGACAAGGGCAGCTACAGCTGGAGCGAGATCCCTCCTGCCGGCACGTCCGCGCATTCTATGAAGACGCCCGCTCCCGGCGTGCTCATCGTTGCCGCGCAGGGTGGCGCGCCGACCCCGGCCCCGATCAAAGCCGGCGCTCTGTCCATCCAGGTACCGTGGGCGCGCGCAACGCCGAACGGCGCCAAGGTGGCCGGTGGCTATCTGAGCATCACCAACGCCGGAACCGAGCCGGACAAGCTCACCGGAGTTTCCCTCGACAGGGCGAGCCGCGGCGAGATCCACGCGATGTCGATGGACGGCGGTGTGATGAAGATGGCCCCCGTCGAGGGCGGCCTCGTGATCAAGCCCGGCGAGACTGTGACGCTGAAGCCCGGCGGCTACCACCTGATGTTTACGGACCTGAAACAGCCGCTCGCGAAGGGCGACAAGGTCGACGGCACGTTGACCTTCGAGAAAGCTGGAACGGTTCCGGTAGCATTCACTGTCGAGGGCATTGCGGCGCAAGCTCCGAACGCAGGGGAGCATCAGCACGAGCACTGATCCGAATGGGGATGGTCGAGATCCTAACCCATGTTACAACCATCGGACTTCTAGTTGCAGCGAGCGGGCCTCAGCGAGGATCATGCAGAGGCCTTCAATGATTGGAATGATCCGCGGTCGGTGGACTTCAGAGCGACCCTACATGGGCCACACGGACGAAAGCCTGCGCCGGAAGATCGAGAGCAAAGCCCTCAGCGAAACCGTGAAGGAGCTTGCACGGCAGGAACTGCTGCCACGGACGCGCATCGAGATCAGATAGCAGCCCCTCCACGCCGCCGCGCTCGGCTACCTGTCGCGCCACGCTCATGACGCGACGGCGGCCCTGGCCGTCCTCAATCAGGATTGGTCACAGGACTGGATCAGGCTGCCCGCAAGCGGACCTACTGAACTTCAGATAAGGGTCGACACCAGACGGATGATCACCTGAAACTGAATGTCGGCTATCGGGCATCGAGCTGATGTCAGCTCTTGGCGCGTCTCGGACCCAAGTGACCGGACGGCGCTTTGACGCACGGCTGCGCGTGTCGAGCGCGTGTCCCACCGGCTACATCGCATCCAACCCCTCTCTACCTGCGCCTGGACCCCAGGCAGCCCCACCGCCGCCCCCACCGCCGAGCCTCGCTTGCCGTGCGGTCGCCGCCGCCCTCCCACGCCTGCCTACCCTGCGCCGGTGTCGGCGTCCTACGGCGGCGCCTGTTCACTACTCTGCCCATCCCGGGAACCACGTCCCGGCCGCACCCCCGCGGTCGCCACGAGGCCCCCCGACTATGGACGCCACCATCCCGCTGCCGCGGCTCGCCGATACCAGCGACTTCCATGACTCGCGCAGCATCCCGACCGCACTCGCCGACACCGCCCGCGCCGTCCTCGACCCATCCGGCTTCGGCGCACCCCCGTCCCACCTGCCGCTGATCCCCGAGACCGCCCGCCGCCGCCATGCCGTCTTCGTCCCCGCAGACCACCGCTTCAAGGCCGCCGCCCGCTTCCTCCAGGCGCTCTGGCGCGAGGACCGCGACCTGCCGATCGGCACGCATATTGACCGCGCTAATCCGCACAGCGTCCGCCGCCTCGGCTCGCGCATCTCGATCGCCGCCGGCCGCACCGGCGCCAACTTCATGAACGCCGAGATCGCCGCCGTGGCGGCCCGAGCGTTGATCTACCGCGAGCCCGGGTCCGCCTACGACATCAGCCGTCTGCGCACGAACCTGCTGTCCTCACAGCCGCTCGCCTTCAACCTGTTCGGCTCACTCGCCGCCAACCCCGCTCTCGCCACCCGCTTCATGGCCGAGCTGTTCCCCGCCCTGCTGGCGCAGGTCACAGACATCCTGTTCGAGCATAGTCCCGGCCGTG
This sequence comes from Methylobacterium sp. NEAU K, assembly GCF_030700285.1. GTDB lineage: Bacteria > Pseudomonadota > Alphaproteobacteria > Rhizobiales > Beijerinckiaceae > Methylobacterium. The sequence continues at coordinate 41,493 of NZ_JAUYZJ010000039.1, forward strand.
GCGACCCGCGCTTCACCGACGACCGAACCGCCTTCGATGTTGTCATTCGGGGCCGCACCGCGACCGGCGCCCGCGCGCTGATCTGCATCGAGATAAAGTACAGTGAGGCCGGCCACGACCCTGCGCCCCCGCCCCATCCGCGCCACGCCGAGATTGCGCGCACGACGCCCGGCCTCTTCATCGCGCCCGATGACCAGACGCTGACCGGCCCGGCCTGCCAGCAGCCCTACCGCCAGCACTGCCTCGCCGCAGCGACGATCGCAGCCGGCCTCGCGGACACGGCGACGCTCGCGTTCATCGCCCCCGCGCACAACCAACTCGCACACGCCGCGGCCGCAACTTACAGCCGCCAACTCACCGACCCGCAGGCCGGCCCGATCCCGTTCGTGCCGCTGACCCTGGAGCACGCCTTCGCAGCGCTAGCCGCCGCCGGCCAGCCCGCGCACGCGGCCGCCCTCCACCGTCGCTACACCGACTGGTGGCTGCTCGACGGCGAGCTCGAACTCGCGATGACGGCCGCAACGGCAGATGCGCCAACGCCGGACAACGCGCCGATGTCGCCCGTACCGACCGACGCCCCCTTCGTCGTAAACCCGGCCACGGGCGAACGACCGCGGCGCGTCCGCGCCACGACGCGCACACGCGCTGCCGCCTGACGCACCTCGCGACGATCAACACGAGACGGCTCGGGCCGGCGGCAACCCCATGCCGCCGGCCCGAGTCCATTCTGGTGCACATCCGCGCGATCGCGGACACACCCGCGGCACCGACCCACCAGCACCCGCCCATCCCGCGATTCTGCCCAGTTCGCGCCCCGCGCAGGTGTTTGAAACTAGAGCGCCCTCGCCCCCGCAATTCCGCGCAAAACGGGCTAATCCGCGACCCGCGAGCTGTAGCTCGCCCCCGCGGCGACAGCCGCCCTTCATGGGGGCGTCATCAACGCCAGCGGCGCGCAGAGCGCTCGTTCATTCTGGCCGCTTTGGACATTCCGACATCTCGACGAATGACCGGGTCTGGCCGAAAACGGAATGGCCGGTTTGGAGCGACAGAGGGGTTGAAGCGGCCCACTGGGGACGGCGTCGCCTTGAGCGAACTCGACTCCAGAGGGAGGAGGTTCTGGGCCCTCCCGCCATGCGTGTCATGAGATGGTCAGCCTGCCGTGATGTGGAGGATACATCACCAGTGCGCCCGAGCGCGGCACCGATCTCGCCCGGATCATGACCAGAGCGGCCACCGCAACGCGGACACCGTCATGACCTACATTCGGCGGCCGAACACCGTCAGAGGGCACAGCGGGAGCGGATTTCTGTAGGAGGAACAGGCCTATTACGGAGGTAGCTCAGGAGCGGTTCGCGGCCATCGTCGCTGAGAATATCGTCTCAGCTTACGAGCGTTTCCGCGAAGAGTAGTACCTGCCGGAGCGACGTGGGGTCGCGGTCGCGGGCTTCCTGCGCGAGTTGCTGGCAGTGATGCCGACCACCTCGGGCGCCGTCCATCCTACAGCCTGCAACCGGTACCTGAGCACCTTGCCGGATCACTGTTGGTTCAGCGCACGGGTCAAGACGATCGAAACCAGTGCTGGGTCAGTCACCCTGGAAGCAGAGTGAGTGTTGTGGCCGCTCAGGTCGGTGCGCTTCGTGGAGGTACAGCCGTCGCTCGGCCACATTCGCTGGGCGAACGCCTTCAAGTCGCACTCGAAGCGCCAAATGTTAATTGCTAATTCGCACTGAAGCTACCGCCGTCGAGAATAACTGCAGCATTGCCGATGTAATATCGCCGCCTGATGCGACTGGGAAATAGAGACCGTCCGATGCGCAAGCCTTCAACATCGGACCAATGTTGTTTTCATACGGTTTGACATAGGAATTATAGAAACCGTTATCATAAATTGGCAGATATTGCGTGTAAATGATTCCAATGCGAACATTATTATTTTTGAGCGTATTGCATGTCGATGGGCTGAACGGACCAATGAAGCGGTTGCTCGTATACTGAAAACCTGCACTCTTATTTGTGACGCTTCCTCCAGTATCTTCAACGCCATCAGTGACAAAAAATAGAAACCGGATCGGCGAACCTGCAGTGGTACCGGTGCCGCTCGCGGGTATGGTCGTGTTCATCTTAGCAATCGCACGCTCGAAATCAGTTTGATTGTCATCTTGGTTGTAGTACGCATAAGCAATATCAATACTTGGAGCGGCTGTTTTGATCTGGCTCAACGTCGGCGTCATCGCCTGCAGCCGGGTTTGCGTGGTCGAATCATTGAAAATCCACATCTCCATCTGAAATTGCTGGGCGAGAGACATACTGGAATTGGCTTGGTCTACGAGCGCTGAAACCGCATCTCTCAGTACCTGAATGCGGAGTTTGATATTGTTCTTCTGTGCGATGTGATAATTATCAGTCGTGCTGTCGCCAGTCACTCTCCCCTTCTTGTCGTAGGTATGTTCATGACACGCAAATGCACACCCGCCTGTAACGAGCTTCATGTTGTTCACGTCGGTATCGGTAGCTGCGAGCCCCATGGATGGCGAAGTGTCGAGCAACAGGTAGAAATTTATGTACTGAAACAGGTTGCGCGTGCTCGATGAAGCTCCGTCAAAATACAATGCTGGCACCTTCATGATGCTGCCGATTGTCGTCTTGATGTTGGCTTTGTAGCTCGCGGTCAAACTCAACGTCGAGGCCCCATTCACGACCGGACCGGGTGTGAAGCTGTTGACCGTCACGCCGGGCACTTTCGCAGCCTCAGTGCGAAACTGCGTCTCCAAGGCCGTGAGACTGGATTGAGCGATGGTATTAGATTTTTGCGCCATCACCGCGAGCACCGCGCCGTCGAGGGCGGCGTCGAGTTGAACTTTTGCAGCGTTGCGCCGGCCGTAGTCGACCGCCGCGCCCGTCGCGAACAAGACCGGAATGGACATCAGCGCGAACATGATCGCGACCTGACCCGATCGGGCACGTCCAAACTGTTCTGTGGAGGTGCGAAGGCGCCGTGCGCCCTGTCTTGAAAATCGCAGCACGACCCCTCAAGCAACTCAGCTATAATTCGGACAGGCGGCTCCGCCTGGCATGACGATCTCGTTCGTAGTGCGCTCGGCCCAGGGGATCTGGCGCGTGAAGGTCAGTTGCCGCGTCCCGAAGATCCATCTGTAGAGGCTGCTCCCGATGAGCGGCGTGTAGGTCATCGAAACCTCGGCCAAAATGTAGCGAGCGCCGTCGAACTGGTAGGTGGCGGGCGCGGCAGGCACGCCGTTGGTGCCAGCGATCACCAGACGCGCGCGTGCCGTGGCGTTCTGGGCCCAGCTTGAGCAGACGCCGCCAAAAAGAGTACCGCCGACACTCTCGACGCCCATCGCGCTGACGACGATCTGCAGTCCGGACACATCGAGCGGTTGCATGATCGCGCTCGCAGCGGAGGCGATGGTCGTCATGTCGGACGCTGACGGGCTCGGGTTGTCAGCCCGGCCTGAGAGATCAGCGAGTGCTCGGGCGAATAGGGTCAGCTTGCGAGTCGTATCGCCGATGCGCGTCAACTCGACGGTTCCGAAATAGATCGTCACCAAGGCGGGTAGGATCATTGCGAATTCGATCGCGGCCACGCCACGCTGATTTGTGCGGAAGCGAGTGAACATGGCGCAGCTCACGAGCATACCGACTTGGTGTTGTAGGGCTCGACCTTGAACACAGTGGCGGCTTGGAGAACGCGACGTTTGTTCGGTAAGGTCGCCACCGTGGATCCGAGCAAGGGAAAGAAGACTGGTACATCTACTGCCGCTTGGACAATCATGATGGCAGAAGCGCCAGCGCAGGTGTAGCCCTGAAAACTCGGATTCCAATCGCTGATATGCGTCGACGAGTCGATGGCTACAGGGGAAACTGTAGAAGCGCCGGAAAAACTCGCCGCTTGGGTGACGCTGACGCGCACGTTGGCACAATTGAAGATCGTCAACCGAACCGCGCCATTCGGCATCGTGCAGATTGCGCTTCGGAAGTTGGCTATTAAAGTCGTGGAGTTGGTGATGCCGGCGTTCGTCGTCTGGAACTGACCGGTGTAGATCTGTCGTCCGGCATCGACGACGGCCTGCTGAAGGATCTCCTGCTCCCAGTAGACCAGGCCATTCTCCAGGCAGGCACAGATCAGAGCGAGGAATGGCAGCCCGAGCAGGCCAAACTCTACCGCTGTCGCACCTTCCCCCGCGCGGTAGAAACGCCGCAGGACCCACAGGCAATTTCGCAATCGTCGAGTGACGGCCAAGTGTGCCGGCTCGTGGCCCATCGGTCGCCCCAAACGTCTGCCTCCTGCGTCCTCGGCAGGCGTCGCGCCGGCTACAATAAGGTCGAAGCGATTGACGATCCGTTTCTAAAGCCACCAGAAATTGAAAT
>NZ_JAUYZJ010000004.1 GCF_030700285.1 Methylobacterium sp. NEAU K
CGCCATCGTCGTCGAGAGTGATGGGCCGGGCACCTCGATCAGCGCGGTGGCACGCCGACACGGACTGAGCGCCTCGCAACTGTTCACGTGGCGGCGCCTGGCGCGTCAGGCTGGGAGGCACGACGACCAGACCCCACTGCAGTTCGTGCCGGCCGTGCTGAGTGTGGGCCGGCAAGAGCCGGCGTCAGCGCAGACGAGCTCCGCGCTGCGTGAGCCGCGCGGCTGTCACGGTATCGAAGTTGAGATCGCAGGCGCCACGGTCCGCATCGCTCAGGGCGCGAGCGCGGCTCAGATCGCCGCGGTGATCCGGGCGCTGAAGGCTCCCCTGTGATCGGGCCCTCCGGCGCGGTGCGCGTGATGCTGGCCACACGGCCGGTGGACTTCCGCAAGGGCATGGACGGACTGGCCGCTCTGGTCCGGGACGCGATGGGCGCGGATCCGTTCTCCGGCACGGTCTACGTGTTCCGCTCGAAGCGGGCCGACCGGGTGAAGCTCCTGGTCTGGGATGGAAGCGGGCTGGTCCTCGCGACCAAGCGTTTGGAGGCTGGTCAGTTCTGCTGGCCGAAGATCGAGGACGGCGTGGTTCGGCTGAGCGCGGCGCAGCTCGCGGCGCTCGTCGAAGGCTTGGACTGGAAGCGCGTCCATGCAGCGCGTCCCGTGAGCACGCCGGCGGTTGCAGGCTGAGCAAAAAGCCCGGCGGACGGGCTTCGTCGCGGTGGTAAGTCACTGGCGGATCTGCTCTAATCCGCTTCATGGTGGCGCCTGCTTCGCCCTCGTCCGACGACCCCGAGACGCTCAAGGCGCTGCTCGCCGAGGAGCGCGCCGAGAACGAGCGGCTGCGACAGATCATCCTGGCCATGCAGCGCCACCGCTTCGGCCGCCGCGCCGAGAGCCTGCCTGAGGATCAACTCCTGCTCGGGCTGGAGGAGGCCGAGCAGGTCGAGGCTGCGGGCTTTGCCGCCGAGGAGGGCGAGCCCGCCAGGAAGGAGGCCCGGAGGGTCAAGCGGCGCACGAACCGTGGGGCGCTGCCCGCCCATCTGCCGCGGGTCGAGTGCCTCGTCGACATCGACCGCACCGCCTGTCCGTGCTGCTCGGGTGCCCTGCACCGGATCGGCGAGGACGTGTCCGAGCGCCTCGACGTGGTGCCGGTGCAGTTCCGGGTGCTGGTGATCCGCCGTCCGCGCTACGCTTGCCGCGCCTGCGGGGACGCGATCGTGCAGGCCCCGGCACCGGCGCGGCTGATCGAGGGCGGTCTACCGACCGACGCTCTCGTCGCGCAGGTCCTCGTCTCCAAATACGCCGACCATCTGCCGCTGTATCGACAGACGCAGATCTTCGCCCGCCAGGGCGTCAGCCTCGACCGCTCGACGCTGGCCGACTGGGTCGGGCGCGCCGCCTTCCTTCTCCGGCCCGTCCACGGGCGGCTGCTGGAGACGCTGAAGCGCTCGGGCAATCTGTTTGCCGACGAGACCACGGCACCGGTGCTCGATCCGGGTCGCGGCCGCACCAAGACCGGCCAGCTCTGGGCGTATGCGCGCGACGACCGGCCCTGGGGCGGGACTGATCCGCCGGGAGTTGCCTACGTCTACGCCCCGGATCGCACGGCCGGACGGCCGATCGCGCATCTCAGTGGGTTTGCAGGCGTGCTCCAGGTTGACGGCTACGCAGCCTACGAGACGCTGGCCAAGGGCGGCGCGGTGCGGCTGGCCTACTGCTGGAGCCATGTGCGTCGGCAATTCTACGACCTAGCCGCGGCCTCGCCGATCGCGACGGAGACGCTGTCGCGCATCGCCATGCTCTACCGGATCGAGGCCGAGATCCGCGGTCGCCCGGCCGAGGAGCGACGGGCGGCCCGGCAGGAACGAAGCCGGCCCGTGGTCGAGGCGCTGGAGCCGTGGCTGCGCGAGAAGCTCGGCCTCCTGAGCCGCAAGAGCAACCTGGCGGATGCGATCCGCTACGCCCTGAGCCGCTGGGCGGGGCTGAGCCTGTTCCTCGACGACGGGCGCGTGGAGATCGACTCCAACACCGTCGAGCGCGCGATCCGGCCCCTGGCCTTGAATCGGAAGAATGCCCTGTTTGCTGGTTCGGACGGCGGGGGCGAGCACTGGGCGGTGATCGCCTCGTTGGTCGAGACCTGCAAACTCGTTGGCGTCGAGCCGCAGGCCTACCTGGCCGACGTCATCACCCGCATCGTCGACGGCCATCCGCAGCGGCGCCTCGACGAGCTTCTGCCCTGGGCCTACCCGAGCACACCCACGCTCCAAGCCGTGGCCTGAGAACGCCACGGCCCTGACGCGTCAGTCAGGGCGTGTGAACAGGCTCCGGAACAGCGCCTCGGATTGGCGCAATCCCTCGTCTGTCAGCACCACCGACTTGGCGCGTCCGACCGGATCGGCGATGAGCCCCTTGGCGTGGAGACGGCCAAGTACAGCCCAGTCGAAGCCCTTCCAGGCCCGACGCCCATCGTGGAGCGTCAGCCACAAAAGGGCGAGCACCGCCTCGTCGATGCGCTCCTCGTCGACCGCCATCTGAGCAGATTAGCACGCCGCGCTCAGACCGGGCGTGGTGCCAGCCGATCGGTTACGAACCACCGCCACGTCTTGCACCAAACGGGCGCGAAGGCCCTCCTGCTCCGACGCCACAGCGAGCAAGATAGTCGGGCAGACGGTGATCACGGCTGCGCTGCGGAGATGGGCCGACGTTCCTCTCGCCGCCATCCGTCACCGATCGTATGAGCAGGGAGCTGTTTGAGCTCATGCAAATTGGCCGACCGTGCGGGCGATTTGGCCCGCATGTATCTCACCGTGAAGAACATCGTTCATCATTTTACAATCCGAATGACTCAAAAGATCATTGGCCACATACCAGTCGCTAAGTGGGACGAGATGCGTCTGCAGCGACATGTCGGAAATATCATGGTACGCGGCGATAAAAGGTTTCGACCGCCCCTGAAAATGCAAAGTACGAACATTTACAGAGTTATCGCTGCCCTTCATGCGGTAGTACAATCCTGCCTCTCCCCGGTGAATTTCTTGTATGAAAGGACAACGTTGGGGAGGAACGACGTTATCTACAAGTGAGAAGCGCTCGCTAAAGCCAAGAAAAGTCCCTACCGCGGATAATGGTGCTACGACGTGCTGATTCAACGCAGCATATTCGAAGAAACAGTGCATATCAGACAGATGTGGTGTCCCATTGATCGCGTACTTCTGAGCTAATTCAACGAAACCTCTTTTGGCGTATAAACGCAAGAGATAATCACAGAACGCCTCTAAAACCGTGTAATTCCGGAAAAAATTAAACCAAGCCGTATCGAACATGACGAATCTGGACTCAAAGTCGGCATCGAATGCACCTGGAAATACGAGCAAGTCTGAGTCTGCGTAGTAGAAATTGGAAAGATTCCTCTCTTTTGCGATCTGAAGTATTACAAACCATCTTTCAAAACAAAATCTTTCATAATCTGGGTGATTAATCGAAGCATGCCTGTAAACTTCTCTGAACGAATTTGTAGCAGATGCATATTGCGCGACGTCAAAGAAAGTTATCCCAGGGACGGAAGCCCAACTTTTATCGCTTACCACATTAACATCGAGCCCTAAGCTCACTGCCTGGAGAACTGCATATCTGGCGACTTCAGACGAGCCTATATGAACGAAAAAGATCGATCTTTTCACTTGCATCTCCACTGTCTTATATTAAATAAAATTCAGCGCCTACTTGCCAGGCCTGACGGGATTTTATTTTCGAAACTGAACCTTGAACGGCCTAACAATGTTTCGTATTATCGACCACACTCTCGTTGAGCCATTGATCAAAGGCGGCATAAATTAAGCCATGGTAGTAGTTTTTATACTCGGCATCTGGCCGATCTACATACGAAATGCCGCCTTCACTGAGGCAGTAATAATCCACCGGATAGTAGCCGGGCAGTCCAGCATAGTTGGCGTCTAGCCCTTTAATAATCTGATCCCATTCCTCGTCGAACTTGACACCAAGCCGGTTCAATGGCTGGCTCGCAATATGACCAAATACGGTTGAGGTAGGGTGATTTTGGGTAAATAGCATCTGCGTATCTCGGTAGGTGTCGATCATATAATTGGCTATTTTTACATCGGTGCTCGCCTCCCTTTCCTTGAGGATAGAAAAGCTCGACCTCGTTCGTTCTAAAATGTCGAAAAACAACTTCCTGCTTTCATATGCCTGGATGGCGTCTAGAGCATTGCCTCCGGCATCATAGATTTCGCGGAAGGCCTGCATATTGTGGAAGCCACCTTCTCGGTAATAAGGCCAAAAACCGTTGTTGTAGACATACGGTATAGATATAGATTGGCAATCTATCGAGAGCTCTTCAGTTAGATTATTTCCGCCCCTCTCGGTGCAAAACCACTCGTGGCTGGTGCCAATGGGTTGGTATACAAACAGATCTGCGCGTCGCAGGTTAATCTTAAATTCGTCGAGATCTCCAGTGCCTGCAATAAGTTTGTAGTTCTCATGAACGCTAAATTCCATTTTGATTCTACCGCCGCAAAGTACCTTTAAAAGTTTGGCAACTCCGATTCCCTGACAGTTGGCATATATACATATGTGCATAGCTAATCCTCTCAACCGCTCCGAAATTGCTAATATGTCGTAAACAGCCGTCTATGAGATCCCGACTGCAACGAGGCTGAGTAGATTTGCGGATCTGCTAAATTGTCATGATCCAGAATATTTCCTCTGACTTACTGGCAGAATCTGGAAATCCTCCTGAGACAGAGGTACAGAGTGCCAGTTTAACATCATATGACCGGCAGCGAAGATTGTGCCGTCGTATCCATGGCAGATTTCCGTCACTATGCTTTCTTCGTGCATTGAGTCTATTGTATTATCAGATATTTCGAATTTATAATAATCATCGCTGGCGACAAAAATTGCATTTGTGATCGTTGTTGCAATTAGCTCGTACCCCTTCAATTTACCTAATTCAATTAAAGCGAGGAGCGAGCAACCCTGATTTATTTCAGGGTTCGCATCTTGGACGAAATACATGGTATTCGACGCGGTTGGATTAAATTCTATCACTACGACTCTCGGCCGGTAATCCTGAAGAGCGTTCCAAACGTGCCAATCATTCCCGTCGATATCTATTGATACCAAATCAAAGTCGTGCGGCGTCGGAGTCCTGGCAAGTATGGCATCAAGCCTCTGGTCCCCCTCCCAACCTACGGTTCCGCATTCAACAAAGACGGACCCAGACCTTGTCATATATTCATTCCGAAGTTCGCTAGATCGTTCCGGATTCGCTTCGATTAAAACCCCAGACCATTGCTCTTCGTTAATTAACGCCCACGTATTTGAAAGATACTTGCCGTCCCATGCGCCAAATTCAACGCACCATTTGTTGCGAGGTTGCATAATTTCAAAGATGCGTTTTATGATGCCGTCTTCGCCAAATTGCGACGTCACGTTTCCCGAGTGCTCGGAAAGATATGTGCTGCTGGGGTTAGTCGACTTCCGAGATTTTCTACTAATTACTGCCATGGCGTGATCCTTCGTTGCTGACGATGATTAGACTAAATAAATATTATAGAACTTGCGTATAACTTAACAGTGGGTATCGCATTCAAAGATCTGGAATATATTGACTCGTGCTTAATGTTTTCTCTAGTTTTACATCACTCAAATTCTCCTCTAAGCCGCTTGATTTCCTGTGTTAATGTGAGCACATCAGAGAGTCGTTGAGCTCGGTCGCGTTCTATTGCCTCAATGTGCCGGTTAAGCTGATTGATTTCTCCGCGAAGAGATCTGATTACCTCCGGGTATGAAAGATTCACTCGCTCTGGCGCATGTATTTCCTGTCTCGAGATTTTTCCGAATGTCTCTTCTCTTTTCTCCAGCCACACGTCTAAGGAAGAGCCGCGCAATTTTAGAGTCTGTATTTTCTGAGCCGGTTGCGGATTAGCGATAACGCAGCATCCGCGACGCGCTCCTGACTCTTGATGCCCTGGCAGTGTAGGGAAAAACAATTCCGTTCCAATCGGTACCTTTCCAGCTAACATTCGGACATCTAAAGATTTTCCCTCCCCATAATCATCCCATCCGTAATCAACATCATCCGGGACCATAAAGTCGTCGATGATTACAACTGATCTATAATGACGACGATAGATGATCTCTAACTCTTCGACCAGGGGGAGATCGTTCTCCCAGTGCGCATCCAAATAGAAAATTACCGAGCTGTCGGGATTTATTCTTTCAAGCACGCTGATGAGAAATTTCCTGGAATCCTCAATGCTGACAGTGACATTTTGGAATTGTTTGGTATTCTGGATCGCTTGCAATGCATGCATTCGCTCAATCTCACATGTGTAAATGGGTTTTTGAAAATTCCTCGCTAGCCAAGCCGTGGAAACTCCTCGAAAGCTCCCCGTCTCTATAATGCAGTCGGGATCAATTTCGTTTATTAAGTCAGAAATGATATCTATTCTTCCTTCTTGACCATTGAACGGACCACCCCAGCATTCCTGGAGCTCGCTTGAAGAAAGCTCTATTTCTGCGGCAAGGAGGGTGTATTTTTCGCTCTGGAAGAAATCGCCGTTCTCATCAAACGCCTTTGCGAGCCGATTTAAACTTTGTGACGCGTCTAGATAGGTTTCCTTGTCGACGTTCATTTGCTTTCTCCGTTCAGTGTTCTGATTTATTTGTGTGTTCGGTCTTGTAACTGATACTGACGTCGGGCACTTCGCCGCAGCATTTTGATATTTTCGGGCTTCTTAGCGGCTTGGCGGAATAAATGAGACATTTTAGATCTGCTTCCCTTCATTTCTGCGGCGGTCTCCGTTGGCGAAGTTGAAGGTGTTCCAAGGTAGTTAGCATTGCGGCAGACTCGCCGGTTTGTCGACGCTCCAATTTTGTCTCCGACACGCGCTAGCTGGTGCAAGAGAGCGAACTGATATGGATAGGGCAGTTTGGGTGCAATCGCAGAAAGTTGCGCCGTCTTCCACCCTGGACGTCAGGACGGCGCGCGGGAGACGCAGCGCTGGCTGGTGATTGTCCGTCGGGGCCTAGTGCGTCGAACGCCCCCGCGGATACGTTTGCGAGGCGCTCGGTGCGCGTTGGCGCGTGACAGCGCTGAGCGAGGTATTCGGTTTTTGGTCTCGCCGGCAATGACCATCTTCTCATCCGCCGACTTCTGGTGTTGGTGACCAGCATCAAGCTGTGGATCGGATGCGACATTCACGTGCGCTCTTCCGTCGTCCTGTGGCCGGACTCGCAATTTGCTCCAGACATCTCCTTCGGGCGCCATTACGATGGGTTGGCAGGCGACAAGCTTGGGCGGCTAGCAAGGAATTTGGCACGGACGAAATGGGCTGGGGTCTACCGCTGAGAAGGCGCCGGCAGCACACAGCCCTCGCGAGGGGCGGTACGATGGATGGACAGAGCCGGTCATGCGCCCACACCGCGCCACGCAGGACGCGAAAAGGCAGACTTCGGGTTATAACCCAAGCCTTTTTACTCAAGGAATCTCTCTGTGCCTTTTCCCGTATGAGTCGAAGTAATCGTGAGCTGCTGAGTCACAAGGAGCAGAACAGACCTGTTCTGCGGTCAAGCTGCTCAGGAAATAGGTGGCCGACCTCGTCAACACTTTCTGTCAGGGATAATAAAGATCGGCGCGAGACAAGTCGGCCGTTGTCAAGTCGGGATACAAGATTCATAGCGGTACGCCAAGCGACAATCCCGATATTGTCGTCGATCACTCTCGCGGCCGGTACTCATGCTGCGGCTGTACCCTGCGCCTAGTTGGACAGTGTCACTGGGGCTGAGGAGCCCCAGCAGATATCGGCGCACATTCAACACGATTTCTGACGTTGTGCTTGAATCTGGATGGAATATCATTTACCTAATAGAGCAAAAATCTTTAAGACCAAGTAAAATTTGTTTGGGTGTCACGCTGTAATTGGCGTGAAACGGGTGTGTTTTTTCGTCCGCGACCGTAGAGCCCCGAATGAAAAGGAGTTTTGTCCCGCTCGACTCGATCATACTGGCGTAGCCACGGAAATTGAATGAGCGGTTCTCGTGGATCAACGCGATAACCCGGGCGTTGGAATTGCAGAAGATACAATTGGTGAGTGCGGAACTCGCCGATCCGACGATCGTGTCCGCCGTATGGTAGAGCTCGACCTGCTCGGCGAACGACAGCTTCTCGGGATAGACCACCTCGAAGCCCTTCCCTGCCAGGACGTCGATGATCTCCGCCTCGTTGAGGAGCTGGCGCTGGACGAAGCCGCGCCGCGACAGGACGATCCTGCGGCCGGTCGGGCGCAGGTCGACGCCGCGCGCGGCGAGGCGCTTCAGCACGAGGCTGCGCATGCCGGCGAGCACGTCCTGGGGCCAGATGGCATCGTAGACCGGCCGGCCCAACTTGCTGTCGAACGGGAAGAAGGTCGGGACGGGAGCGACCCCGAGTTCGCCGAAGCGCGTCGCCTGGGGCGGCAGCGGCACGATCGCCCTGCCGCGCGCGTCGAGCAACTCGACGATCTGCCGGTGGGTCTCCGGCATGTGATCGTCGATACAGATCGGGAAGTCCGACGGACAGGCCTGATCATTGAAGCACAGCATGCGCGGCACGAATTCGAGGAGCCAGTGTCCGTAGTTCTTGCTCTGGAGCCCGAACATCATCAGCCCGGCATCCAGGGTCTGCGTCTCCGCCGGCTCCTCGACTAGGGCCCGCTTCGCCCCGTAGACCGCCGTCATGATCTGATCGGGATTCACGCCGTCCTTGATGTCGGCGATGCCGCTGAGCGGGTGGGCGGCGAGGTCATAGATCAGGCGGCTGCCCTGAAGCACGAGGTTGCTGCGCGGGAAGATCAGGCAATCCTTGAACCGGGCGACGTATTGGGGCGGCGCGTCTAGGCTGCCGCATGTCGAAGTGAGCGCCACCGGGCCTTCGAGGAAGGTGATCTCCGGCTCCGCGATCCGGCGGGGGCCGAGCAGCTCGCGGTACTCGCCCTCCCCCTCCGTCGCGGCCTGGCGGGCGGAAACGATGTCGTAGATCCGCAGCTCTCCGAGCCCGAGGACGAGCCGCGTCCGCTCGTGGAGCGCTTGCGCCTCCTCGTGCCGGCCGTCTTCGGCCAGCGCGTTCATCTGCAGGATGCGCAGGTTCCGGATCTTGCGTTCGAGCGTGTCGCCGTCGATCGTCAGCGCATCACCGCCCAGCTGATCCCGGGCGATCCGAGCGAGCAGGTAGCTGCGCACCGCGCTCTCGGCGTCGCCGGCGAGCTCATACTCCCAGGCGATGTGGATCAGCGACGGGTCGGTTTGCCCGCGGTCCCGGGCCGCCACATTGGCTTGGCGCAGCTCCTCCAGGAGTTCCTCAACGCCGTCGAACGCCTGGCGCCGGCACAGGTCGACGATTCGCGTCCGGATGGCGGCCAGATGGTACTGGGTGGCGCGGGACCGCGAAGTCCGGGCCGCCAGCCCATAGGCGCGGGCGGCGAGGTCGAGGCTGTCCTCCCCTTGAAACTTGAAGCCCAGCGTCGCGAGGTGCTGCGCGGCGGTTTCGGCCCGGTCATCCGCCAGGGTGGCGAGGGCGCCCTCGATCGCGTCGAGCGCGGCCATGCCGTTTGACCGATGGGCCTGCGTAAGGATGCGCCGAAAGTCCGCCTGCATCGTCCTCGACCGTTCCCTCTCGCGCGCCGGAAGGACGCGCGTTCCGAGCCGCCTCAACGGGCAGCCAGCGCCCGCTCCGCGCAGCCGCAGACCTCAGCGATCTGCTCCTGGGTAATTGCCGGGAAGAACGGCAGCCCGATCGCCCCGGCGGCGACGCTCTCGGTCCGCGCGAGGCCGTCGTGCCGGCACGAAGCGAAGGCAGGATGCGCTTGGCAGCCGGTCCCGTACCAGCGCCGCCACTGGATCCCGGCCGCGTCGAAACCGGCCGTCACCGCTCCGGCCGCTGCGGGTTCGAACAGCGCGCTGATCGTCATGGTCAACCACTCCGTCCCGAAGCCCGGCTGCATCCGCACGCCGATCCGGTCGAAGCCCTCGACATAGGCGAGTGACGCCTCACGCAACCGGCGGATGCGCTCTTCAAGGCCGTCGAACACCGCTAGCCCAACGGCGGCCGCGTACTCGGAGATTCGGTAATTCCCACCCCGCACCTCCGAGACGCGGCTGCTCGCCGAGAAGCCGAAGCCGGTCATGGCGGTGGTCTGCGCCACCAGATCGGTGTCGGTGGTGAGGATCGCCCCACCCTCCCCGATCCCGAGCGCCTTGGTGGCGTGCAGGCTGACGCAGATCGGCTGCGCGCCGACGCGGTGCAGGTTCAGCGTCGCGGCCGCTGCGTCGAACACCACCGGGATCCCGTGCGCCGCCTCGAACGCCTCCCAGGCCGCGACGTCGATCGGAGCCCCATAGGGGCTGACGACCACCACGGCGGCGACTTCGCCCTGGGCTACCGACAGGGCCCGCTCGGCGATCGCCGGCGTCAGCGACAACGTCTCGGGATCCACGTCCGCGAAGAACGGCTCCAAGCCGACATTGACCGCCGCGTGCGCCGTGGCGACGAACGTGTAGGCCGGCATCACGCAGAGCCGGCCGGGCCGGCCCGCGATTCGGTAGCGCAGGGCGAGCTCGATGGCCGTCGTCCCGCTGCCGGTGATCGTCGCCGCCACCGACGCGCCGCCGGCGCGCTCCGAGACGAAGCGGCAGAGCCGGTCAGTGAACTCGCGGGAGAGCGGCCCATAATTGCTGTAGATGTGCGTTTGATCGATCCGGCGCAGATACGGGACGATCGCATCCGTCTCCGGCAAACTTGGAATGAGCACGGGGATCATGGTCGAGATACGTCCTGACTGTCGGCCGCCACCATCCTCATCCGCACGCCCGGTGACGGCGTTCGCTATACATGGCCCGGCATGAGCGCAAAAGGCGCCCGCCCGAGCCTCTGCGGCAGCCTTCGGTCCGGCTAGGTCCGCCGCAGAGGCCGCGCCGGATTCCCGAACACCGTCTGGCCTGGCGCCACGTTCCGGATCACCACAGCGCCGGCGCCGACCACGGCGCGCGCGCCGATCCGGATCTTCGGTATCACGCAGGCGCCTGTCCCGAGGAACGCGCCCGCCCCTACAGCAACGTGCCCGGCCAGATGGACCCCGGGGCTCAGCGTGGCGAAATCCCCCAGCACATCGTCATGGGCGACGGTGCAGCCTGGATTGACCAACACGTGCTCTCCCAGCTGCGCATCCGTCGTGATGGAGGAATGGCCGAGGATCACCGCGCCGGTACCGATGCGGCTGCTCGCGCCCACCAGCACCCCCGGATCGATGATCGAGGTGAATCGCGCGCCGATCTCGGTCCGCAGATGCGCGGCCGCCCGGGCCCGGGGCTCGGGCTCGCCGAGGGCGACGACGAAGCGCAGGCTGTCGTCGCCCGCGAAGCTGCGCACATCCCGCACGACCGGCCGCCCGCGGAATGTCTCCGGCGCGTCGATGCCGGGATCGACGATGCTCGCCTGCAGGTCCACCGGGGAGCCGTGCGCATTCAGGCGAACAAGAGCATCCACGATCTCGCGTGCCAGGGCGCCTGCACCGTATAGGACGAGGCGGATCGTCATCGCGGCGGTACCCGTAAGCGGCTCGGAGAGCAGCCCAACCCTGGCGGCCTTTCGCTGGGGTGATCGTCCATGCGCGGGATTCCCTGCCTGTCCGGCGCTCCGCCCTACACGAGTCCCCGCGAGCCCTCCAGCGTCGGCGACCTCGCTGGTCGGCCTGTTCCGGATCCGAAAGGGCCGGGTACCTCGTCACGGAGCGTGCGTTCCAGTACACCGCCCGCGACGGCGCGCCGCCCGACGAGCGCGCCCAGGAGCGAGTGCGTGCCAAGCGCGGGACGGACATGAGGCCGACGGAGACCTTCATCGACCTGATCCGGACGGTCAATCGCGACAACGCCTCGGATGCGGTCGGACGGCTTCGCGCCCTGATCGCGGCCGAGGATCGCGCCGGCGCCGGGAGCGCCGCAATGCGGCGGCAGCTGGAGGCGCTCGCATTCCGCCTTGAAGGCGATGACCAACTTGGCCCGGCCGCCGACACCTACGATCTGATCGGCTCGTTCGTCACGGGCGGTCGTGAGCGCTGGACGAGCGCCGCCGCCGCCGCGCGCTTGCGCGACCTCTGCGGGCGCGGCCGCTTCGACGAGGCCAGCGCCTATGTCGCCCGCCTTCGCGCCGATGGCGACGCCCCCGCGCTGATCCGCGCCGGTGTCGCCACCTTGCTGCGGATCGGATGGGCCTACGAGTGCCGAAACGAGCCTGAGGCCTGCCTCCAAAGCTATCGCCTAGCCTATGAGCTGAATGGCGGCGACGACGGCGTGACGACGGAGGACGGCGACCGGCTCAGCACCAAGGTCAAGAACCTGCGCCGCCTGAGGCTCGACGCCTTGCTGGAGGGCGGACGCTTCGATCAGGCGATCGCCCTTCATGCGGGGACGCGCCACGTCACCGGTTCCGGCCCCCTGGCCGGCTACGACATGGTGTCCGTGAAAACTCTCGCGGAGGCCGGCGGCGCCCGGTACACCGAAGTGCAGCCCGCGCGCCGCATCGCGGCACCCGAACTGCGCTTCTGGGAGCCGCCCCCCGCCCTCCGCTCCGAGGCGGGCGGGCTCGACATGCCGGCCCAGTATCTCGCCTTCCTCGACCGCTGTCGCGCGTTTCCGCGCAGCAACGTCGTCATCGCCGGCGACAAGCTCGTCTACGATCTCGCCGCGCATCCGCGCCGCCCGGACATCCTGCTGCAGGACGGACTCAATCCGGATCAGATCATGACGGCCGCCTTCGGCGCGACGCGCGCCCTCGTGGAGGTGCCCGAAGATATGCACGCGGTGGAAGCCGGGCTGATGATGTTCGGCCTGCAGAGCCGGAACTACGGGCACTGGTTCTGCGAGTTCGTGCCGCGGATGCTCTGCTACAACGACCCGCGCTGCCCGGACGGCATCCCGCTCTGCATCGACGACCACATACCCGCCTCGCACGAGGAGATCCTGCGCCTGCTCGATACGCGCGACCGGCCGGTGATCAAGCTGCCGCCCAAACCGGTCGAGTTCGGGCTCCTCGGCGTGGCGCCGGTTCCAGCCTTCTTCCCCTTCGACATGAAGCCCGGCCGCCCGTTCTACGACACCGTCTGGCCGGCCGATATCTTCGCGGCGGTCCGCCAACAGATCCTCGATCGCGCCCGCGAGCGCGGCATCCTCTCGGGCCGGACCGACCGGCGCCTGTTCATCTCGCGCGAGGCCTTCACCCAGCGCGCCCTCGTGAACGAGGCGGAGATCGCCGAGCGGCTGGGTCCCTTGGGCTTCGAGGTGATCTATCCCGAGACGATGTCGTTCCTCGAACAGGTCGAGGCGTTCCACTCGGCTGCCCTGGTGGTCGGCTCATCGAGCTCGGCCCTGAGCAACGCCCTGTTCTGCAGGCCCAGGTGCCGGATCCTCGGCCTGATCCACGAGGAACTGTCCTTCAACTTCCGGGGCTATACGAGCTTCATCGAGGCTGGGGGTGCGCAGATCCTGTTCCTGCGCGGTCGCACCCTCCCGCGCCCCGGGGTGCATGCCTTCCACGTGAGCTACACGGTCGATCCAAGGAAGGTCGTGGCGGCCGTGGCAGCCCTCGAGGACGAAGTCGCCACCGGGGTACCGGCCGGGTTCCCGGTGGCGGAAGCCGTCGACCGGCCGATCCGGGTGCGGGATCACGGCGCGACCCGGCCTCAGGACACCTCCGAGGCCGCTGAGCCTGCGCGCGTCGACCCCGACCGGCTCGCGCGCGTCCGGACGCTCGCGGCCGGCCCGCATGCGGGCGCGGACGCTGGTCTGTGCGCCATGGAGGCGGTGGCCTACCTCGCCGGCGAACCCCATACGGATCGGCCCGCCTGCGCGTCCCCGAGCCTCGCCGCCTTCCTCCGCACCTGGAGCGACGGCCTGCCGCAGGACGTGCGCGACACCCTGATCCTCCCGCTCGTCCCGCGCTGCGTCGGGACGCGCGGCTCGGAGGCGCTGGAGCGCCGGCGGGTTGGCATGGTCGCCGATTGGCTCGTCCGTACCCACGTGCCGGCGTGGTTCCGCCTGGCCAAGCTGAACGTCGAGGGGGATGAACTCGCCGACTTGCCGGAGCTCGAGGATATCGCCGACCTCGCTTCCCTGTGCGATCACCTGAGGCGCGCGCGGAAGCGTGCCGCGGTGGCGAACCTCACCCTGCGGCAGACCGGTTCCGCGGTCCGAGCCGCGGCCTGGGACGCGGCCCAGCGGGCCGCCTGGATCACCGTCCAAGACGCGCTGGACGCCGAGGGGCCGCCGGTCCTCGCCGCCGGCTGGGACGCCGCCTATGCGGCCGCCTACGCGACGGCCCGCGCCTGTGGCAAGGCCCCCCTCGAGCCGACGCGGCAGGCGCTTCAGCGATCCGCCCTGACTCTGGTCGAGCGCATGATCGAGACCCGCGAGCCGGGTTCGACCGCTCCGGACCGGCTGCCGGAGGACGCCGCGCCGGTCCGCGCACCGGTCCAGGACGGCGCCGAACTCTGCCCATGAGCGAGGGTCCGCAGAGCCCGCAGACGGTCGATCCCGCCGGATCCGGCCAGCCCGCGCCGTCCCTTGCGGGAACTCGCTGCCTCGTGCTGGGCGGCGGCGGCTTCCTCGGGCTGAACCTGTGCAACCGGCTCGCGCGCGCGGGCGCCGAGGTCACCTGTTTCAGCCGCAGCCATCCGCAGCTCGACGTGCTCGACCGGCGTGTCGCTCGGTTGACCGGCCAGTTCGCCGACCGTCTCGCCATCGCCAACGCGGTCGAGCGTCAGGACGTCGTCTTCCACCTGATCGCCGGATCGATCCCGGAGAGCTCGAACCGGGACCCGTCCGCGGAACTCGCCGCCGCGCCGATCGCCACTCTGCACCTGCTCGACATCTGCCGCTCGGCCCGGATCAAGAAGGTCGTGTTCGCGTCCTCCGGCGGCGCGATCTACGGGATCCCGCGCGCCATCCCGATCCCCGAGCAGGCGCCGACCGACCCGATCTCGGCCTACGGCATCAGCAAGCTGATGATCGAGAAGTCATTGCATCTGTACCGGCATCTCCACGGGATCGATTACCAGATCCTCCGGATCGCCAATCCGTACGGCCGGTTTCAGCTCGGCACCAAGCATCAGGGCCTGATCGGGAGCTACATCCACCGGGTCCTGGCGGACCTGCCGCTTGAGGTCTGGGGGACCGGGGAGGTCGTGCGCGACTTCCTGCACGTCGACGATGTCAGCGACGCGTTCCTCGCCGCGGTGGCCTATGACGGGCCCCACAAGCTGATGAACGTCGGCAGCGGCATGGGCCTGAGCGTCAACCAGATCATCGCCGAACTGGAGGTGGCCTTCGGCCGCGAAAGCCTGCGCCGCGTGAACAAGCCGAGCCGCGCGGCCGACGTTCCGGCCAACGTGCTCGATACCGCGCTGGCCCGTGCCGAATTGGGATGGCAGCCGCGCGTGGCCCTGCGCGCGGGGCTCACCAGCACGATCGCCTGGATGCGGGCCCATTTGGCGCAGGCCCAGACGGCGGAAGCCCACGTGGGCGGCGTCGCTCCGCGTCCCACCCGAGACAGGTAAGTCCGTCGTGAACTCAGTCGCTCTGCTCACGATGGCGGGTGCCGCCCTGGGGTGGATCGTCCTGGCAGGAGGCGCCCTCCTCGCCGGGCGTATTCCGACCTTTGTGTTCCTCACGCTGACGGTGGTGGGGCTGTTCCTCTACGTGCCCTGGGTGCGGCTGCGGGCCAGCGGGCTCGACGGCTCCAGTCGTCCTGTGCGGTTCTGGACCAACTTCGCGATGCTCGCCGTCACGATAGCGGCGTTCGTCGCGTTCGGATGGATGGTGGCCCGCCGGACCGGCCTATTCTAGGCGCCCTGTGACTGCTGCAATCCTGTAAGCGGATCCCCGATGCCGGTGCGACCGCGGGAAAATCATGCCGGATCCGATGCCTGCGCCCGCGGCTCGGACCCGCGCGCGGCGGCGGCGTGCGCCGGGCATGTCTTTCGCGCGCCCTGTGTCCCACACCGCCCCTGAGCTGCCACGTTCGTAGTCGACAGGGCGGGTCTCCAATTCGCCAGGGAGACCGCATGTCTTTCCTACACGACCTACCGATTGCCGACCTCATCGCGCATTACGGCTACGTCGCGATCTTCCTGATCATCACCCTGGAAAGCGCCGGCCTGCCGCTGCCCGGTGAGACGGTCCTGTTGACCTCAGCGGCCTATGCCGGCAGCACCGGCAACATCAACATCGCCGTGGTGGTGGCGATCGCCGCGACCGCCGCCATCCTGGGCGACAACGCCGGCTACTGGGTCGGCCGCCGCTGGGGCTTGCCCCTGCTCCTGCGCAAGGGGCACCTGATCGGCCTGGATCACGGCCGGCTCAAGCTCGGCCAGTACCTGTTTCGCCGCCACGGCGGGAAGATCGTGTTCTTCGGCCGCTTCACCGCGATGCTGCGCGCCTACGCGGCGGTCCTAGCCGGCGTCAACAAGCTCGACGCGCGCCGCTTCATGCTCTTTAACGCCGTCGGCGGCATGGCCTGGGCCTCGATCATGGGCTTCGGCGCGTATCTCTGCGGACGCTCGATTGAGAACGTGATGGGGCCGGTCGGCCTCGGGTTGCTGGCCTTCGTCCTGTTCGGCGCCGTCGCCCTGTGGCTGTTCATGCGCCGCCACGAAGCGCGCCTGATGGTCGATGCCGAAGCCGCGATCCCGGGGCCGCTGGTCGAGGTTACGGCGGCTCGCCGCCCGGCCGCGGGGTAGGCACGGCCGCCCCACTATGCGAGAAGCCACGCCGCGCGATGGCTCGGCGGAACTTGAGCGCACCGACCCGGACGGTCGCACGCCCCGCCTGAGCCGAACCGGCGCGGGCGCGCGTCGCGCGACGACGGCTCTGCCCGGGCGCGCCGAGAGGGGCGGACCACGGCATGCATCCGGATCTGGCTGGTTTGTTCGACGCGGGCTACGTCGCCCGGCGCTACGGCGGTTCGCACGGTATCGGCTCGGTAGACGCCTACGCGGCTGAAGGCTGGCTCTCCGACCTCGACCCGAATGCCCTGTTCGACGCCGACTATTACCGGGCGCAAGTCGACCGGGCGCACGGCGCACAGGCGGCCCCGTTCGGGCGCAGCCCGGCCGAGCATTACGTCCTCCACGGCGCCGCGTCCGGCCTCGATCCCGCGCCGCTGTTCAGCACCCGCACCTACCTGACGCTCTACCCCGATATCGCCGAGGCCGGGGTCAATCCCCTCGGCCACTACCTCAATTACGGTGCCGCGGAGGGGCGGCTGCCCAACCTCCTCGAGGGGCGCGCGCTCGCCGAGGCCGCCGCCGCGGCGCTGGCACGCGATCCGGGAAATCCCTACGCGCGGGTCCAGGCGTCGGCGGAGCGGCTGCATGCCAACGCGGCCGACGAGGCCCTCGCAATCCTGGACGGTGGTCCGGTCGCCGGGCTCCAGGCCCTGCTCGTGCGCGTCGGGGCGCTGCTCGCCTCGGGGCGACGCGACGCGGCGATCGAGGCGGCCCACGCCGCCGCGCAACAGGAGGGGGAAGGCCTGATCGCCCGGTGCGGTCTGGCCGCCTATCAGGCTGAGACGCTGGGCCGGCTGGGGACCGCCGCCGCGGCCTACGAGGTCGCCCTGGCGGTCGGGTGCGAGGATCCGGCTTTGTTCCGCTTCCGCCTGGCGGTGATATTCCGGATGTGGGGCCGGCTCGCGGAGTCCGAGGAGCAGGCGCGTCTCGCCCTCGAACTCGGCGATACCAGCCCGCACACCCGGGCCCTGCACAGCTTGCTCGAGCGTGACCGGACGCAGGCCGAGCGGCTCTACGCAGAGAGCCGCGCTGTGGCGGACTTCGCGCCTGAGGCTTGGCTGGCCGCCAACCAGGCTTGGGCCGTCTATCCGCAGGTCACCGGTCCGGCCCGCCCGGCCGTGGTCCGGGGCAGGGGGACCGGGCTGCTGCTGCTCGATTCGAGCTTTCCGTCCCGGTTCTCGGCGTTCCGCTACGGCGAGCTGCTCACCTACCTGTCCGCGATTCCCGACAGCCGGGCCGCCTCGTCGCTGCGCGACATCGACCGCTACCGGCCGGACCGGACATTCCTCGACGAGCTGCGCCAGTTCGAGGCGGAGCATCCGACCCTGGCGGGTCGGGTGCGCGCCCTGAACACGGGTCACGACCTCAGCGCGAAGGTCCTACACACGACCTTCCTGCACGGCGCGGCCGTCCTGCTGGCCTCGAACCCAGATCTGCGCGCCGAGCGGTTCGTCTTCACCCTCTATCCGGGGGGCGGTTTCGCGCCGAACGATCCGGTGTCGGACGCCAAGCTCAGGCGCGTGCTCGGCGATCGCCGCTTCGCCAAGGTGCTCACGACCCACACCCTGCAATATCGCTACCTGCTCGATCGCGGCTGGTGCGATCCGGACCAGATCGCCTTCATCTTCGGTGCCGTCTCGCCCGATTGCTGGGACGTCGCGGGCAGCGCCCGCTGTTCGCGCGTCGGGCGCGCGATCCACGACACGATCCGGATCTGCTTCGTCGCCCAGCGCTACACGGAGCGCGGTGTCGAGAAAGGCTGCGACGTGTTCACCGAACTCGTCCGCCGCTACGCCGACGACCCGCGCTTCGAGTGGCACTATGTCGGCGACTGGACGCCGGAGCTGCTCGGGCTCACGCAGGTCGAGCGGGTGCGCTTCCACGGCGTGCAGCCGGCCTCGTTCTTCCCGGACTTCTACCCCGGCATGGACATCGTCATCTCACCGAACCTGTCCCAGATGGAGAGCGAGGGCGGCCGCGGATCGTTCGACGGGTTCCCCACCACCTCCTGCGTCGAGGCCGGCCTGCGCGGCGTGGCGATGTTCCTCTCCGACTCGCTTGAGCTCAACCGCCGGCTCGACGGGACCCCCGCCCTCGTGCCCGGCGAGGAATTCGAGCTGATCACCCGCGACGTCGACGGGATCGCCGCCAAGATCGCGTTCTACGCAGCTGACCGCGAGGCGCTGCGACGGCTCAGCGAGCGCGGCCGGCTCGCGATCCTGCGGGAATACAGCTTCGAGCGGCAGATGCGGCCGCGCCTCGCCCTGCTTCGGGCGCAGCTCGATGCCGCGTGATGGCGCGTCGCGGCGTGCGAATGGTCGCTGAAAAGGTCATGGATCCAAAAGGTCTTCGACCTTTTGCGGATCCAGCGCGGAGCCCTGCCCTAGGGCAGAGCCCCATGAGTCCCGGGGCTTTGCCCCACACCCCATCGAAGGGCTGCGAGCCCTTCGGAAACCCGCTATCGCCCGGGCACCGATGAAGAACGCGGTCATGCGGTTCGTATCCAGGTCCGCGCCCGCCCGATTCCGGCGGCGCGCAGTTCGGCCGCCTGCCGGGCGGCGGATCTCCGTCGTGATCCCGTCCTACAACCATGCGCCCTACATCGCGCAGGCGATCCGCTCGGTGCTGGAGCAGGACCGCGCCGTCGACGAATTGATCATCGTCGACGATTGCTCGACCGACACATCGCGGGCCGTCATCGGCCGGACCGTCGACGGGTATACCGGGCCGGTCCGGATCCGGTGCGAGATGCTCGACCGCAATGGCGGCGCCCATGCGGCGATCGCGCTCGGCCTGTCCCGGGCGAGCGGCGACGTGCTCAGCATCCTGAACTCGGACGATGCCTACGCGTCCGATCGGTTCCGGGTCATCCGCGATGCGCTGCCCCATACGGGCGATTTCATCGCCTTCACGGGGGTCGATTTCCTCGACGACACCGGCGCCCGGCTCGGCGAGGACGATCCGGTTCGCGCGTGGTACCGGGACGTGCTGGCCCAGGCGAGCGCCTGCCCGACGGTGGGCTTCGCGCTGCTTCGGCACAACATCGCGGTCACCAGCGGCAACCTGGTCTTCTCGCGCGGGCTCTACGAGACGGTCGGGCCGTTCGCGGCCTACCGCATGTGCCACGACTGGGACTTCCTCATCCGCTGCATGGTCCATGTCGAGCCGGTCTTCGTCCCGACGGCGCATCTCCACTACCGGACCCATCCGACCAACACCCTCAAGTCGACCGGCAACCTGATGCACGGCGAGGGATCGGCGGCCCTGAAGACCTACCTCACGCTGATCGCCCGGGGAGCGACCGCCAACAAGCTGGCGCCGACGCCGGAGAACTGGCCGGTCTATTTCCGGTTCTTCACCGAGACCTACGCCCCCTGGTTCACCGGCCAGCCTATCGAGACGGTCGCCCGGCAACTCTTCCCCGACCCCGAGACGCCGCCATCCTGGCTGTCGGCGCCCAAGGATTCGGCGGAAGCGGGCGGCTACCTCACGCAGGCCTCCGGGACGCAGGACGCACTGGCATTGCGCCGGGTGGTGGCGAGGCTGATGCCGCGCTGAGCGTGGGCCGGAGAGCCCAGGGTTGACCGGTCCCGGACCCGATCGTATCACCCCGCCTCACTCGGCGGGCGGTACGATCGCGCCTTATATCTGGCCGATCCCGCCGCATGATCCCGCGCAAGCATCGCAGGACGTCGTGACTGAGACGGAGCCGACCTTGAGCGAGGACGTGGACGCGCTGCGGGCCGAGCTCGCCGAGACGCAGGCGAGGCTCAAGGAAGCACAGGGCGAACTGGCCAGGCTGGTGCGTCTGGCGGAAGCCGATCTCCAGCGCCGGCGGCCCGGCGAGCAGTCGAGCGTCGTCGCCTCCTCGGTGCGCCGGCCCGCCGCCAAGGAGGTCGCGGCCCGGATCGCCAAGCTCGTGCATCTCTACCGGGAGGCGGCTGCGGCAAGCCCCGACCGGGCGCCCGTCATCGCCGAACAGACCATGCTCGACTGGCTGGAGACCTCCGGGCTGTTCGATCGTCAATTCTACCTGGCGTGCAACGACGACGTCGCGAATGCCGGCGCCGACCCGACGCGGCACTATTACAACCACGGCTCCGAGGAAGGACGCCTTCCCGGCACCCTCTGAGGGGCTGGTCGAAGGAAGCGGTCCACTGACGCGCGTTCGAGGAATCTGATCGATGCAGGACGGTGCAGGAGACGCCGCGCCGGGTGCGAACACGGCCATGCCCGCCCTGGAGCCGTGGCAGGACGATTTCTCGACGATCTATCGCAGCGGCCTCTTCGACCACATCTGGTACGCGACGCGCTACCCCGATGTCGGCCTGACCGACCTGTCGCCGCTCGAGCATTACGTGAAGTACGGCGCCCGGCTCGGCCGCCGCCCTCGGGCCGACTTCGCCGCCGAGCCGGACGAGAGCTTCGACGGCACCTTCGTCAATCCGTTCGCGGCCTGGATCCGGGCGCGGGCCGACGCCGAACCGGCGCCCGCGTGGGACCGGCCGGTCGTCTCGGTCCTGTGCATCACGTACAACCAAGCCAAATTCATCCGCGAGACCCTCGACAGCATCCTCGGTCAGCTGACGGATTTCCCCTTCGAGCTCCTGGTCGGTGACGACCGGTCGAGCGACGGCACCGCGGAGATCATCGCCGAGTACGCCGCGCGCCATCCCAACCTCGTGGCGGTCCTGCGCACCGAGAATCTGGGGCCGAACAAGAATTTCGCCGACCTCACGGCGCGTTGCCGCGGCGAGTTCGTGGCGATCTGCGAGGGCGACGATTACTGGACCGATCCGAGCAAGCTCCAGCGCCAAGTCGACTTCCTGCGGGGGCACCCGGAATTCACCCTCTGCTTCCACCCGGTGCGCGTGCTCTACGAGGACATGCCCGGCGTCGAGGAGATCTATCCGAAGCATGCGAGCGCGCAGCCGTCGCTGTCCGACCTCGTCGCCCACAACTTCATCCAGACCAACAGCGTGCTCTACCGCTGGCGCTACCACGGCGAAGAGGCGTTCCGGCTCGACGAGGGCATCGCCCCGGGGGACTGGTATGTCCACCTGATGCACGCGGAGGTCGGGCGCATCGGCTTCCTGCCCCAGGTGATGGCCGTCTACCGCAAGCACGCGGCTGGGATGTGGGCGACCTACGCCACCGAACTCGCCCGGCACAAGAAGCTCGGCAATTCCGAGATCGCGTTCTTCCGCCAGCTGCGCGGCCATTTCGGCGGTCGCTACGCGGCGGGCTACGAAGCCTCGCAGAAGGCGATCTTCCGGCGCCTCGCCGAGGCCTATCTCGACGAGGAGGACGTTCCGAGCCTCGGCGCCCTGATCGACGCCAATCCCGACATCGCCCGGGCGGCCCTGCGCGACATGGGCCTCGACGCGCCGGAGGCCCTCTCCGGCGATCCGGCGGCCCTGCGCGCCTGGCTCGATGAGCAGCTGACGGTCAGCGTCATCGTCACCGCCTACAACCACGCCGGCTATATCCGGCGCTGCCTCGACGCGGTGCTGGCGCAGCGCGGCCTGTTCCGGCTGCAGGTGGTGATCGGGGACGACAGGTCCACCGACGGGACGGCCGAGATCGTCGAATCCTACCGGGCGCGCGACCCGGAGCGGATCGTGGTGCGACCCCGGCCGCGCAACCTCGGCATGCTGCGCAACATGCAGGATTGCATCGCGGCCTGCACCGGCCGCTACATCGCCTTCTGCGAGGCGGATGATTACTGGCTGTCCGACCGCAAGATCGCGATGCAGATGCGCATGCTGCGCAACGACCGCGCGCTCGACATGTGCTTCAACTGGGTCCTGCTCCACTACCCGGCGACGGGCTCCTACGTGCCACACGACGAGCAGGGCCGCTATCCCACCGGCACGATCAGCTTCCCGGTGCTCGCCAACGCGCCGCTGACCGCCAACTTCTCCTGCTGCTTCTACCGCGCCGAGGCCCTGCGCCGGGTACCGGAGGCGTATTACGAGAACGAAGCGGCGGCCGACTGGCTGATGAACCTCTACATCGCCGACAAGGGCCGCATCGCGTTCCTGCGCGAGTTGCTGTCGGTCTATACCATCCAGGCCAAGGGCCAGTGGTCGGGCCTGCCCGAGGACATCAAGAACGCCCGGGTCGCCCAGTACCAGAAGCAGTTCGCGGCGATCTTCGGGGAAGGGCGCGGGTTCGAGAAATACGAGGTCGGCTGCACGGTCGCCGAACTCGACGGGGAGCTGCCGGATTCCTTTGCCCGGGCGAATCTCGAAGCGCCCCAGGATCGGGTCTGGGCCGAGATCCAGGACGGGCAGGTGGTGCTCGCCGGCTGGGTCGTCTCGGCGAGCCGCGCCAGGGCGACGCTCGTCGCCGAGGTCGACGGCGAGGTCCAGCGGATCCCCGTGGACGTCCACCGGCCCGACGTCATCGCGGCGGTGCTCGGCGACATGCCGACCACCATGGAGGAGGCAAGGTGCGGCTTCCGCTTCACCCTCCCCTACGCGCTCCATCTCGAAGTGCTGCTCTCGATCGAGGTCGAGCACGCGGTCGTGCCCTGGCTTTCGATCATCTTCACCCACCGGGTGAAGCGGTCCGCCGAGCCGCGCTGAGGCGGCGTCAGCGCCGTCCGCGGCGGCCGAGGAGGCGCCATGCGCGCCCGAGCGGTGTGCGGGCCCGGGCGCGGTCCAGGGCCTTGCGCACTTCAGCCGCCAGCCGCGCCGCCACGATCTCGCGGGCGGCATCATCGTAGTGGACGATGTCGTAGTAGGTCCCCTCCTCCCGATCACGAAAAATCCCGCTGAGATCCAGCGCCGTGAACGTGCTCCGGTAGGGCCGCCGCTCTGCGAGCTGCGCCGTGAAGGACTCCAGCTTGCCGTACTGGCGGTCGAGATAGGCCAGGAACGCCCCCGAGGCGACGTTACGCTCGGCTTCGGTGAGGTGGCGCTTGCGCAGCACCGTCGGCTGCAGGACGCTCACGATCGGCACGGCGTGGTCGTGGGACAGCTTCGTCAGCCGGTGCGCGGCGCGCTGGTAGTGGTGGACGACCGCGTCCTCCCAGCCGGGCGTCTGCCAGCCCACCTCCGCGCGCAGCCGCTTCAGCTCGTCGTAGATCAGCGTGACCAGCGCCTCGTAGGACAGGCCGTCCTCACGCGCCCGGGGATCGTGCGTGTCGAAGAAGTGGTCGTAGAGTCGCTGTGAGATGAAGGCGTTGTACGGGTAGCCGGGCCGCGGGTCGTAGGTCCAGGGCTGGAACAGGTCGGTGCTGCCGCTGACCACGACGATCGCGTCGGGCGCGTATTCGACGAGCCGCGACCAGATCAGATGCGTCATCTGCGTGAGGCAGCTCGACATCACCCCGAAATTGTAGACTTTCGCGCTCGTGAGCCCGTCCGCCCGCAGGATCCGCTCGATGCGGCCCGGCAGGGTCTTGGCGATGTCGCCGCCGTCGATGGTGGTCGAGTCGCCGACGACCAGGATCCGGGTCTCGCCGGGGGGCTTGCGCTCGACGATCGGGGCGGCATTCAGGAAGCCGTGGGCGTCGAACGGGACGCCGTAATGGCTCGCGCCCGGCTTGCCGGCGAACTGGATGAACGGGCTTGGGAAGCGCGTGTTCGAATCGAGATAGCCGAAATGGTGCAGGAACTTGCGCCGCCGCGCGGCATCCTCGCTCTCCGGCGGTGCCCAGATCTGCTCGACGCCCGGGGCGGTCAGGGCCGCCATCATCGCATCCCGCAGCGCCGCGTAGCCGGCCGCGTTGAGCCGGACGCCGTCGTCGCTGTAGGCGGGCCGGAGCGCGCCCGTTCCGGTCGCCAGGACGGCGTCGTAGTCGATGAACGCTGCCCCATATTCCTGCACGTGATCGCGCAGCCAGGCATTCACTTGCCCGATGAGCGAAAGCGGCAGCGCCGCCGCGGCGGGTGCGGCCGGATCCACCGGCGGGATCGAGCCGACCCAGGTCCGCACGTAGAGGTCGCGGGCATCCCGCAGCATGGCTGTGATGTCGGTCACGATGCCGTCCAGTGACGGTGCTGGATCGCGGGTCAGGATGTCGTCGCGGCCGCCGATCAGGTGCAGACCCTTCGCGCCGTAGAGGGCGATATCGGAGCGAAGCCTCCGCGCCATGTCCCGGGTCGATTGCCCGGCGATCCCCCGCGCGACGGTCTGAGGCCCGGAGAAGAGAGGCGGTGTCTCGGCCGTCAGCTCCGCCGTCACCGAGTCGCCGAAGAACAGGATCGGCCCGAACGGAAACAGCGGTTTGTCGGACACCGGCGCGCTCATGCGATCCTGATCGCTCTGTCGACTCAACGCGCCGCGAAGATCTCGATCCCGTCGAGGTGCAGGTACTGCTCCTCGTCGAGATCGACCTTCAGATACCGGAACCGGGCGTTGTCGAACCGCAGGTGGAGCGGCAGGCCGGGGTGGCAGTGGGCATCCACGGCGTCGAAGACGAGCCGGTATTCACCCTCTGTCTCGCCCAGCCAGACCCGCATGAGCTGCGCCCGCTCGCTGAGCTGCCCCCAGCGGTTGTAGATCCGGATCTCCGAGACCCGCTCGACCGCGCCGAGGTCGAGCACGAACCACGGGTTCCGGTCGAGGCCCGTGTGGACGAAGAACGACGGATCGCCGGTCGTGCGCGCGCCGTATACGCCCGTCGTCCCGGACCAGGGCGAGGCGGAACTCGCCGTCCAGGACTTGCCCAGGGCGAGATTCTCGGACGGGCGCACTGTAACGAGCGTGTCCATCTCGAGCTCGTCGATCAGCGTCCGGATCTGCTTCGACGGCTGCCGCAGCGGCGGGATCTCCAGATCGAGCTTGTAGATCAGGTTCGACAGGATGCTCTGGTCGAAGCGGTGATCGATGAACCCGTCGAGATCGGCCAAGCCCATCTGGTTGGGGCTGTCGGTGACGACCCGGGCATCGCTCGCGTAGCGGAGCCACTCGGCCACCAAGTGGCGGGTCGCGGGGCTCACCATGAAGGCGATCCAGGAGGCCTGGATCTGGTCCGCGTTCCAATAGCGCTCCGTGTCGCACTCCATGAGCACGAAGCAGTCGCGCTTGGTCCAGGCCCGCTGCGGCCGGCCATGCAGCACGCCGACCGCGACCCGGCGCTCGGATCCGTCGAGCCAAGTCAGGAGCGGGGCGACCGGCGGCAGCGGATCGTCGCCGACCGCCTGCATCCCGGTATCGCTGAACACGATGAAGTCGCCGTCGCGACGCTTCTCCAGCGCTTCGGCGATGATGTAGGGCTTCCAGGCCCAGTTCCCCGCGCCCCGGGACCGGTCGAGGATTTCCGTGTGCGCGCGGTAGAACGGCGTCTCGCGCAGCCGGTCGGGGGACCAGCTCTCGATCGTGTCGAAATCGCCCGTGGCGGCCGCCGCGGCCACCAGCCGGCGCTGGCTTTCGACGTAGTGGTACTTGGCGGCGAAGCTGACCAGGGTCTTGTGGCGCGGCCGCAAGCGGCGGCGCTGCATCATCAGGACTTCGGCCCGATGCGTCTCGAAGGCGTTGATGCGCAGGGCCTCCGAGGGCTGGTCAGCGCTGGCCAAATCTGTCCTCCGGCGGGATGGCTGGGCGCTTGTCACCGGTTTTCCCGTCTTCGGCAAGGCGGCGCGGGTCGGCGGGGTCAGGCATCGTCGAAGGCGAGGTTCTCGATCGGGTAGTCGATCATCAGGGCGCGCCGTTCGGGCGAGTTGTCCCACTCGCCGACCTTCGTGTAGCCGCCGGCCACGTCCAGCACCTCGACCACCGTCCGGATGGTCGGGATGCTCCTGAAATGCTGCGGCCAGCCGGAGGCGAAGTAGAACACCTGCTCGATCCGGTCCGAGAGCTGGCAGACGCCCGGGCCGAAGGTGCCGAGGCCGAACACGAGGTAGCGCCCGTTCATCAGCGCCGCGACATCGTCGATGAGGGCGCCGCTCTGGGTCGTCAGCGGTACGCCGCGCTCCGAGATCCAGGCTTCCAGGGCCGGGATCACCGGGTTGAGGCGGTTCTCGAACACCAGCTTGATCGACGCGATGCGGCCCTCCGCCAGGAGCCGGTCGATGACGAGCTTGTAGAAGGCGAGTGGCGGCTGCGGGTATTGCGGCGCCACCCAGGTGCTGAAGATGTCCCCGGAGCGGATATGGATCATCAGCGCGTCGTCGGGCTTCTCGGGAATGGACACCGGCAGCCGGTTGAACAGCGGCCGGATACAGGTCCGCATGATGTCCCGGGTCTCCTCGGGACCGAGCGCGCCGGCCAGCCGCTGGATCCCGAGATCGAAATACATCCCCGACAGGTACGTGCCATCCGGCGGCAGCGGCTCGGATCCGGGGATGAAGGTGATGCCTCCGCAGGTCAACGGGCCCGACAGGCCGATCACCTCGCTGCGGTCGGCCGCCGGGAGCTTGATGGTTTTGAGGTTCAGATGGCGCGCGATGCCGATGGCCAGCAGGCACTGGATCAGGCAATTGCCGAAGGCCCCGGTCTCGTAGATCGCGAGCCCCACGAGGGCGCGGGTCCGCGGCCGCTCGGCGCTGACGAGGCTGTAGGAGACGTATGGGTTCGACCCCGTCCGCTCGCCCGCGATGTCGAAGGGGACGTCGAGCACGCGCCGCAGGGTGATGAGGTCGAACAAGGCGCGCTCGCACCAGACCCGCACCGCCGGGAAATCCGGTCCGGCCGACAGGGTCACCGTCATGCGGACGTAGCGCGCCCAGGTGCCCTCCCCGGGCTCGAGGATCAGCGGCATCCGGGATCCCGCCTCCTCGGAGCCACCCTTGAGGACGGCCTCCGACCAGACCTGCCCGTCATCCGAGAGTGCGAGGTCCGGGCGCGGACCGGGCGCGTCCCCGGCGACCGCGATCGAGACGGCCTGGATCGGGAAGCGCAGGCCGAGATCGACCTGCAGGCGCACCGCCCCAGTCCGTCGCACGAACGTATCCTCGGCATCCAGCCGGTGCCACGGCCGTCCAACGGCCAAGTCGACGAGGTCGGCATCGATCGCTTCGCTTGCACCCGCCCCCATCATGGACATCGCAGGCTACCCAGGCCTTCACGCTGGCGGGGAATGCGAGCCGGACGTGATGCCCAGTTGACTGCGAGAACAAAAAGGGTACGAATAGTCACATGCGTCAGGCCCGTAGCTACAAGTTTCGGCTTCGACCGAGCGCCACGCAAGGTGCAGCGCTCGACGCAATGCTGGCCGATTTCTGCGGCCTGTACAACGCGTGCCTTCAGCAGCGTATTGAGGCATACCGCCGTCGCGGCGTGGCGCTGCGCTACGCGCAGCAGGCCGCCGAACTGTGCGCCGTGCGGGCCGAAGAGCCCGCCCTGGCGCGCTGGTCGTTCACCGCCCTCCAACAAGTCTTGCGGCGCGTCGAGACCACTTACACGGCATTCTTCCGGCGGAAGCGCGGCTTCCCGCGCTTCCGCGCGGCGAGCCGCTATCATGCCGCCGCATTCCGCATCGGCGACGGCCTGCGCCTTCTCAAGACTGGCCGCCTCGCCGTCGTCGGTGTAACGGGCGGGATCAAGGTGGTATGGCACCGGACATTCCCGCCGGGTGCCAAGCTCGGCACCGCCGTGCTCACCCGACAACTCGGCAAGTGGTACGCAGTCTTCTCGGTTGAGGCCGAGTTCGGCGGCGCGCACGGCGTCGGTGATGTCGGCCTCGATCTCGGCCTGAATGCCTTGTTCGCGACCAGCGATGGCCATAGTGAGCCCGCTCCGCAATTCGAGCGGCGCGCGCACAAAGCACAACGTCGTCGCCAGCGGGCGCTCTCGCGTTGCAAACGCGGATCGCGCCGGCGTGACGAGGCCCGCGCCCGGCTCGCGGCGGGCGCCGCCCGCATCTCGCGCCAGCGCCGCAATCACGCCCACAAGCTCTCGCGCGAGCTCGTGTCACGCTACGCTCGCCTCGCCTTCGAGGACCTCAGCGCAGCGGCGCTGGCGCGGTCGCGCCTCGCCCGGTCGATCCATGACGCCGCGTGGCGTACGCTCGTGAATATGACCACGTACAAGGCTGAAAGCGCCGGTGCGGTGGTGCAACTCGTCGATCCTAGGGGCACGTCGCAGACGTGCCCCTCCTGCGGCGCGGTCGCGGCAAAGCCGCTTGCGTTGCGCAGGCACACCTGCGCCTGCGGCAGCGACCTCGACCGCGATGTCGCCGCAGCGCAGGTCGTCCGGGATCGCGCATTCGGGCCGGGATACGGCCTTTGGTCTTTAAGCGTGCGGGTTGCCGCGTAGCTCGACCGAGAAGCCCCATCCTTCAGGGCGGGGAGTTGTCACAGCATCCGTCTACAACGAACACGATGCGGGTGCGGCCGGACCGGCACGCCACCCCGATGGGAGTGATCGGATGCGCACCCTCGCCCTCAGCCTGATGCTCGCCGCCCTGGGGGCGGCCCCGGCGCGCGCCGAGCAGGACCTGTTGCTCGGCGCCGACATGACATCACCCGCGATGACGACGGCCGAGATGAGCCGCGCCGACATCGCGGCGATGATCAAGGCCGCCGACGGCAAGCCCCTCGATCTGCATGACCGAGCGTTGTCCGGGCTCGACCTGTCGGGTCTCGATCTGAAGGGCGCGAACCTGCGCACGGCGCGCCTCAACAAGGCCAACCTGCGCGGTGCCGACCTCAGCGGGGCGAACCTCGAGCAGGCATGGTTGCTGAAGGCCGACCTCACCGGCGCCAAGCTCGTCGGCGCCCGGATGTTCGGCATCACCGCGCGCGAGGCCAACCTCAGCGGCGCCGATCTCAGCGGCTCCATGCCCATCGGCGACTTCAAGGGCGCCAACATGAGCGGGGCGCGGCTCGTCGGCCTCAAGGGCGGGGCCGACATCAGGAATCAGTCCATGGGCCTGATGCGCGCCGTGTTCACCTCGGTGAACCTCTCGGGCGCCGACCTCAAAGGCGCCGACCTCGGTCGGTCCCGGCTGGAATATGCCGACCTCCGGGACGCCGACCTCACCGATGTCGTGCTGATGGGCTCGGACCTGTCCGGCGCGAACCTGACCGGTGCCACGGTCGCGGGCGCCGACTTCAAGAACGTCGATGTCAGCGGCGCGCGTCTCGTCTCCCTCAAGGGTCAGGACAGCGCCAAGGGTTGGTCGGCCCGGGTGAACGCCGATCGCGCCATCACCCGGACCGCCGACTGACCCGGTCTCAGGCGTCGAGCCCGAGCATCAGCCCGAGATTCTGCACGGCCGCCCCGGATGCGCCCTTGCCGAGGTTGTCGAGGCGCGCCACCAGCACCGCCTGCCCGTGTTCGGACGAGCCGAACACCCGCAGTTCCAGCCGGTCGGTGTCGTTGAGATCCTCGGGCTCGAGCTTCTCGCGATGCGCCCCTGTGGCGGCACCCGGCACAACCTGAACCAGGGGCTGGCCGGCATACCAGTCGCGCAGGGCCGCCTCCAGATCGGCGGCCTTGGGCTTGCCCGGCAGCATGTCGAGGTGGAGCGGTACGCTCACCAGCATGCCCTGCCGGAAGTTGCCCACCGACGGCACGAAGATCGGCCGCCGGGTCAGCCCGCTGTAGCGCTGCAGCTCCGGGACGTGCTTGTGCGCGAAACCGAGGCCGTAGAGCTGGAACGGCGGTGCCGTGCCGCGCTCGTAATCCTCGATCATGCTCTTGCCGCCGCCGCTGTAGCCGCTGACCGCGTTGACGCTGACCGGATGATCGGCCGGGATCAGCCCCGCCTCGACCAGCGGCCGCAGGAGCGCGATGCCGCCGGTCGGGTAGCAGCCGGGATTGGCCACGCGCCGCGCGCGGGCGACGGCGGCGCCCTGCTCCCGGGTCATCTCCGGGAAGCCGTAGGTCCAGCCGGCGGCGACCCTGTGGGCGGTGCTGGCGTCGAGGATGCGCGGGCCTCCGCCGGGCAGGCTGTCGGCGAGCGCCACCGTCTCCTTGGCGGCATCGTCGGGCAGGCAGAGCACCGCGAGGTCGACCTCGGCGAGCAGGGCGCGCTTGGCCTCCGGATCCTTCCGGTGCTCGGGGGCGATGCTGCGCAGGATGACGCGCCCGTCACGCTCCAGGCGCTCACGGATGCCGAGGCCGGTTGTGCCGGCCTCGCCATCGATGAACACGGTGGGCCGCGCCGCTGCTTCGCTCGCCATCGTCCGTCTCGCATGCCGGAATCGTGCCCGGCCGTCACGTCCCGCAGGTGAAGGCTGCGGGCGCGACTGTCAACGGCGCCGTGAGCCTCAGACGGGCAGGCGGCCGTCGGGCGAGTAGCGGTCGATCGCCGAGGGCAGCTCGCGGGACAGGCGCGCGAGCAGCGCCGCCCGGCTCAGCCCGGTCTGCCGCGTCAGGTGTTCGAGGGTCTCGGGTCCGATGGCGCGCTCGAGCTCGGTCTCGGGGATGTCGCGGTTGGTGCCGTGGTTGATCCACGAATTCGCGGTCTCGCCGTGGCCGCCCTTGGTGAAGTGGTCGACGAGTTCGCTGAGGCCGTTGGCGAGCAGGCCACCGACGCCGGCCGAGCCGACGCCGCCCAGGATGCCGGAGAGTCCGCCGGACTTGTCGAGTCCGCCGGTGGCGCTCGGGGTCGAGGCCGAGGGGTTCGGCACCGACGGGACGGGCGACGGGCTGGTCCCGTGCCCGTGGCCCTTCAGCAGCTCGGCGAGCTTGTCCCGGTTCTGGTAGCCGGCCACCGCCAGCAATCCCAGCAGCGCGGTCATCGAGGGGTAACCCTTGCTCATGGCGTTTTCGTCCCAGTCTCTGGATCGGGCAGGCGGTAGAGGGCGCTCTCGGCCCTCCGCGGCGTGGGTTCAGCGGGTGCGGCGCGACGGGGTCGCGGCGCGGCCGGCGAAGCGGCGGCTGACATAGGCGATGATCTTCGGCAGCACGAACGCGGTCAGGATCTTGCGGATCATCTTGGATCTCCTTGAGGGGTTTTCAATGCGGGGCTGGATGCCCCAGCCGGCGGATCAGGTCCTGCCGGTCATCGTGTCGATGACGGACTTTCAGGTCCGTGGTGCTGCGCATCATGGCTTCCGCCCGTTGGGGGCGGGCCGGTCCTGTTGCCGATCCGGTGCACCCCCGCGACAGGCGTGGGGCCACCGGGATCAGGG
Organism: Methylobacterium sp. NEAU K; assembly: GCF_030700285.1. GTDB lineage: Bacteria > Pseudomonadota > Alphaproteobacteria > Rhizobiales > Beijerinckiaceae > Methylobacterium. The sequence goes on from NZ_JAUYZJ010000004.1 coordinate 31,865, forward strand.
CTACCGGGCGCCGTAGAGGTCGGCGTGCGTCCCGAGCTTCGGGGCGCCGAGGCGACCACCGAAGAAGGCGGCGAGCGCGCCGAGGATCAGCGCGATGGCGGCATAGAAGGCGCCCTGCGTGGCCGCCGACTTGGTCGCCACGGCCGCGGCCTCGGCCTTCTGCTTGGCGGTGGCGACCGCCTGGTCGTACTGCTTCTCGTAGTCCTGGATCTGCGTCTTGGCCTGATCGGCCGGGATGCCCTGCGCCTTGGCGAGTGCGTCCGCCGCCCGGTTCTCCGCCTGCTGCTTCTGCGCCGCGTCGCCCGTCAGGACGGCCCGCACCGCCGCCACGGCCGCGTCGCGTGCCGCCTGCGGATCCTGTCCCTGAGCCTGCTGGCGCACGGTGTTCTCAATCCCGTCCAGGGGGTTCGAAATCTTCGACAGCGACGGCGCCGCCGCCTGGGCCGCCGTCTGCACGGTGTCGCCGACCAGATTGCCGGCCCCGCCCAGAGTGGCCGTCACGCCGTTGAAGGCGCCGCCGACGATCCCGCCCACCGCCGAGGTCAGGAGGTAGAGGACGACCAGCGTGGTCACCGACCAGGACACCAGCCCGTGCAGGCCCGCGGCGCCGCCCACCGGCTTGCCCGAGAGGCGTCCGGCCAGGAAGCCGCCGATCAGAGAGGCGACGATGCCGGAGACCACGAACCAGATTCCGGCGCCCATCGACAGCGTCGAGGCAGCGGGATTGTCGGACGCGTTCATGCCGACGCTGGACAGGCCGACGCCGACGCCGAGCATGTTGAGGATGACCTGGGCCACCAGTGCCGTGGCGGCACCGGCGAAGATCGCGCCCCACGACACCTGATGGAGGAGGACGGTTCGCGTGTCGCCCGCATGGGCGAGCGGCGCGGTCGAGAGGCTGGGGGATACGGACACGGTGTGGCTCCTGGTCGTCTCGTCGGGGCGGTGGCCCGCGCTCAGCGGCGGGAATGCATCAGGAGAGCGAGGCCGTAGCCGACGGCGCCGGCGATCAGCAGCGCGACGAAGGGGCTCTCCTCGACCTGATGCGCCACCGCGCGGGTGCCCCGGCGGGCGTAGTGGCCGGCCTGCGCGTAAGCGTCCTCGGCGTAGTCGGAGGCTTCGCTGGCGGCGTGGCGGGCGGTGTCCTTGGCCTGCCCGTAGAGGTTCTCCGCCGAGCCCTGCGCCTCGCGGAAGCGGCCCTCGACGGAGTCGCTCTTCGAGCCGACGAGGTCGCCGACGGCGCCCTGCGCCTTGCCGATGAACTCCTTCGCGGCGCCCGTCACGCGATCGGTATCGACCATGATGTCTCTCCTGCTTGATGGCTGGTGGGTTTGATGGATGTGCGCCGCTCGATCCGGGCTACGCCGCGCGCGGTCCCGGATTTCGCGTCGGATTTCGAAGACGAAGGTGGAGTCCGGCCCTTCGCGTTTCAGGTCGGCATGGCGACGGCTTCTCCGGTCCAACTGTAGACCCCACCCGAAAGCGGCCCGTCGATCCTGTTCATGAGCGCGCCTCCGAGGTCGAACTCGGTGATCCGGAATTTGGGACCGAAATTCGCCGGTTCAATAGTATAGATTTACCGGTTAGACTGTACTTATGTACTCGCCTCCCGGGTCGAGAAACCGTTGTCCCGGCCCCAGACGATCACCTCGGTGCGCTTGTGAACGCCGAGCTTGCGGTAGAGGGCGGCGGCGTGGTTGCGCACCGTGTTGCGCGACAGGTTCAGCCGCTTGGCGATGGCCTCGTCCGAGAGGCCGGCACAGATCAGCCCGAGGATCTGGCGCTCCCGGACCGTGAGGCTCTGGGCACCCGCTTCGGAACTGTCGCGGCCCGGATGCCGGAGGCCGGCGAGCTTCTCGATCAGGCCGCGGCTGAACCAGGACGTGTCGGCCATCACGGTCTCGATCGCGGTGAACAATTCGCGCTCGGAGCGCTTGCGCTCGGTGATGTCCTGGAGAACCGCCAGCACGTAATCGGCGTCGCCGATGACCACGCGCTCGGCCGAGACGAGGCAGTCGATCTCGGATCCGTCCTCGTGCCGCAGGCACGTCTCCAGGCCGAGCACATAGCCGTTGCGTCGGACCGTGGCCTCGAACTTCATCCGGGCGGCGTCGGAGACCCAGAGGCCCAGCTCCTCCGCCGAGCGGCCGACGGTCCTGTCCTGGCTGTAGCCGAAGGTCCGCGGGAAGGCCTCGTTGACGGCCGTGATGGTGAAGCCGTCGGCGCGGGCGAGGAGGGTCGGCACCGGCGTCATCCGGAAGGCCGTGGCGAAGCGGGCCTCGCTCTGGCGCAGCGACGTCTCGGCTTTCTTGCGCAACTCCAGGTCGGCGAAGGTGAAGAGCATGCACGGCTCCTCGCCCATCTCGATCGGCTGGCCGGCCACGATGACGAAGCGGGTGCCGCCGTCGGGAAGCTGCAGGCAGGCCTCCATCTGGGGGATCGTGCCGCCCTCGTTCAGGCGGGAGACCGCCAGATCGCGCTGCTTGGCGTCGGCCAGCACGTCGACCTCGTAGACGCTGCGGCCGATCACGCCGTCGCGGGTGTGGCCGGTCATCTCCAGGAAGCCGGCATTGACCTTGACGTGGCGCAGGTCGGACAGCCGGGTGATGACCGCCGGCGCCGGGTTGGCGTTGAAGGTCTTCTCGAACCGCTCCTCGGCCTCGAACTGGTCGGAGACGTCCTTGAGGATCAGCGCGAGGCAGCTCGGCTGCCCGTCCCGGTCGGTGGCGACCAGGCTGCGCAGGGAGTGGACGAAGGCGAGGTCCGGGCAATCGGTGCGCGCCACTTCGACGATGACGTCGTGGAACGTTTCGCCCTTGACCACGCGCTCGATCGGATAGTGCTCCGGCGGGCGGTTGTTGCGGTAGCGGAGGGAGAAGCGCTCCCGGTAGGCATCGACGGTCCCGCCGAGTTCCTCCAGATCCTCGACGCCGTGCATGGCCAGCGCCGCGTCGTTCGCCCAGGTGATCGTCTGGTCCGGCTCGACGAGGATCACGCCCTCGGTCAGGCCGGCGATGATCTGCCTCAGCTCGTGTCTGTCGACGCCCGCCGTCACGGTATCTCAGATGCCTCGCCTTCAGCGATCCCGAATGGATCGGCGCGGGCGGTAACAGGCGGCGGGACCGGAGGTTCCCTTGTGCGCAATCGGTCTGCTGGTCTATTTGGCTCAGCGCCGTGATCGAGCGCCGTAGTGCTGGCGTTCCCAGCCGATCGTCTTGGTCCGTGCAGGTTGGAGAGGGACGCGTCGCTCGGCGAAGCGGGTCGGCACGGGCCCTGCCGCCATGGAGCGGCCCCGCGCCGCCCTCGGGCCGCGGCCCGCGGCGCGCTCCCGAACGTCGACGCAGGGGATGCGCGCGCAGTCCGACGATATGCCGGCCATGGGGGCGGCCCGCCAGAGGACGAAGGGTCTGCTCCGACGGTGCGGCCGCGATCCGGATCGCTCGCATCGGGACCGCGGCCCATCGCGGGCCCTGAGTTCCGACGACGATTCGGCTGATCCACAACGAGAAAGGGCGGCCCCCGCAGGAACCGCCCTCCCCCATGATACCGATGATGAAACCGCGGCTCAGCGCTTCGAGAACTGGAAGCTGCGGCGGGCCTTCTTGCGGCCGTACTTCTTGCGCTCGACCACGCGGGCGTCGCGGGTGAGGAAGCCCTCACGCTTGAGCGGGGCGCGCAGCTCCGGCTCGTAGTAGGTCAGCGCCTTCGAGAGGCCGTGGCGCACGGCGCCGGCCTGACCCGAGAGGCCGCCGCCGGCGACCGTGACGGTGATGTCGTACTGGTCGACGCGGTTGGCGATCTCCAGCGGCTGGCGCAGGATCATGCGCAGCACCGGGCGGGCGAAGTAGACCTCCACCGGACGCTTGTTGATCGTGACCGTGCCGTTGCCCGGCTTGATCCAGACGCGGGCGACTGCGTCCTTGCGCTTGCCGGTGGCGTAGGCGCGCCCTTGCGCGTCCAGCTTCTGGACGTGGATCGGGGCCTCGTTGGCGGGGTCGACCGCGCCGGTGTTCGCCCGGTTGAGGTCGGCGAGAGACTGCAGGGTCGCCATGATCAAGCGCTCACGTTCTTGCGGTTGAGGGCGCCGACGTCGAGCGCCTGCGGCTGCTGGGCGACGTGCGGGTGCTCGGTGCCCTTGTAGACGCGGAGGTTGCCGAGGATCTGACGGAAGAGCGGGCCGCGGGGCAGCATGCGCTCGACGGCCTTCTCGACCACGCGCTCGGGGAAGCGCCCCTCGAGGATGAACTTGGCCGTGCGCTCCTTGATACCGCCCGGATAGCCGGTGTGGTAATAGTAGCGCTTCTGTACGTACTTGCGGCCGGTGAACTTCACCTTGTCCGCATTGATGACGATCACGTTGTCGCCGCAGTCGACGTGGGGCGTGTAGGCGGCCTTGTGCTTGCCGCGCAGGCGCAGGGCGACGATCGATGCGAGGCGGCCGACGACGAGGCCCTCCGCGTCGATCACGATCCACTTCTTGTCGACCTCGGCAGGCTTCAGCGAGGTGGTCTTCATGGCGAAATCCCAGGGTTCCGACGAGCCGGGGCACCGACGGATCGGGGCGCCGAAGGCATCGGGGTGCCGAAAAACGAGCCGCCGCGTGGGGGCACGCGGCGGCGACGCCGGGTGCATAGCCGGCCCCGGCTGCCGGGTCAACCGGGAAAATCTGAATCCGGAAAAATCGTTTGCAGTGAATGGGTTGGCCAATGCGGTATCATGATACCGCGCTCCTCACTCGGACCGCTTGCCCCGCTCCGCGATGGTGAGCCTCTGGACGCCCCGGGCGGCGAGCACCGGCTTCTTCGCGGTGAGGATGCGCGAGTTCACCCCGGTCCAGCCGATCTCGCCAGAGAGCCGGCCGTACTCGATCTTCGGGCAGCGGTTCATGATCACCGTGAGCCCGCGCGCCTCGGCTCGGGTGGCGGCCGCGTCGTCGCGCACGCCGAGCTGCATCCAGATCACCTTCGGCAGCGGGTCGAGGGCGAGCGCCTCGTCCACCAGGGGGCCGGCGGCCGCGGCGTTGCGGAAGATCTCGACCATGTCGATCGATTCTGGGATTTCGGCGAGGGACCCCACCACCCGGCGCCCGAGCAGCTCCTGCCCGGCGAGGCCGGGATTGACCGGCATCACCGCGTAGCCCCGGTCGAGCAGGTATTTCAACACGATCCAGCTCGGGCGCGCCGGGTTCGCGGAGGCGCCGACCAGCGCAATCGTGCGGGTCTCGTTCAGGATCGTGCGGATCCGCGCGTCAGGATAGCGCGCGTGTCGGTCGCTCGGCTCGGTCGGGATCATCGATCGGGGTGCTTGGATCAGGGGTGCTTGTGGATGGGGTCGACCCAATGGACGGTCTCGGGGCGCTCGACCGGCTCGACATCGGGGATGTTGACCACCACCGCCTCGTTGTCCGAGCGGACCAGCACGCAGTGCAGGGGCTCCTGCGTGGAGGCGTTGATCTCCTGGTGCGGCACGAACGGAGGCACGAAGATGAAGTCCCCCGGCCCCGCCTCGGCCACGTATTCGAGCCGTTCGCCCCAGCGCATCCGGGCGCGGCCGGAGACGACGTAGATCACGCTCTCCAGGGCGCCGTGGTGGTGCACGCCGGTCTTGGCATCGGGCTGGATCGCCACCGTGCCGGCCCAGATCTTCTGCGCGCCGACCCGGGCCGCATTGATCGCCGCCTGCCGGAACATGCCGGGCGTCTGCGCGGTGTTGGGGTCGAGCCGGTCGCCCGGGATCACCCGCACGCCGTCGTGCTTCCAGCGCTCCGCCGCGGGGGCGCCATCCCCCGGCTCGGACTCGTGATGGTGCGTGTGGTCGTCGCCGGTGTCGTGCATGTCGCGGATCCGCTCCCGTCCCATCATCGCAGGGCCGCCGGCCTTTCGGAAGTGGTCGCCGGCGCCGCCGTCACAGGCGCCAGACCGCGTGGCCCAGCCGCCGGAACGCGGCGGTGTCGTAGAGCGATTTGACGTCCACGATCAGCCCCCCGGGCTTGAGCCTCCCGGCGATCTCCTCCGGGCCGCGCTCGGCATAGTCCCGATGCGGGACCGCCACCACCACCGCGTCGACGTCGCCGGGCAGATCGGCCCAGTCGACGAGCTCGATGCCGTATTCGGACCGGGCCTCGGCCTTGCTGGCCCGGGGATCGTGCACCGACACGGCGCAGCCGAACTCGGCCAGCTCCCGGACGAGGTCGGCCACCTTGGAATTGCGCAGGTCCGAGCAGTTCTCCTTGAAGGTCAGGCCCAGCACGATGACCCGGGCGCCGCTTGCGCGGCCGCCCTGCCGGACGATCAACTTGACGGTCTTCCGGGCGACATGGGCGGCCATGCTGTCGTTGATGCGCCGACCCGCCAGGATGACCTGCGGGTGGTGGCCGATCATCGCGGCCTTGTGGGTCAGATAGTAGGGATCGACCCCGATGCAGTGGCCGCCGACCAGTCCCGGTCGGAACGGCAGGAAGTTCCACTTGGTCCCGGCCGCCTGCAGGACCTCGAGCGTGTCGAGGTCGAGCTTGTCGAAGATCAGCGACAGCTCGTTCATGAGCGCGATGTTCAGGTCGCGCTGGGTGTTCTCGATGACCTTGGCGGCCTCCGCGACCCGGATCGACGAGGTGGCGTGGATGCCGGCCTCGATGATCGTCCCGTAGAGGGCGCTGACGCGCGCCAGGGTCTCCGGGGTATCGCCCGCGACGATCTTCACGACCTTGGCGAGGCTGTGCTCCTTGTCGCCGGGATTGATCCGCTCCGGCGAATAGCCGACGAAAAAATCCGTCTTCCAACGCAGGCCGGACTGCTGCTCCAGAACGGGGACGCAGATCTCCTCCGTGGCCCCGGGATAGACCGTGGATTCGAACACCACGATCGCCCCGCGCGTCATGTGCTGGCCGACCAGGGCGGAGGCCCTGACGAGCAGGTCGAAATCCGGGCTCTGGGCCGCATCGACCGGGGTCGGGACCGTGACGATGACGATGTCGGCCTCCGACAGCCGGGTCGGGTCGTCGGTGATCGACAGCTGCCCGGCGGCCCGGAACGCCGCCGCGTCGATCTCGCCCGCCGGGTCGATCCCGCCCCGGTAGGCCGCCACCTTGGCGGCCGAGTGCTCGTAGCCGATCGTCCGCCGCGTCCGGCCGAACGCCAGGGCGAGCGGGAGTCCGACATAGCCCAGGCCGACGATCGCCACGCACTCCGCCACGCCGGATCCCTCCACGGACTTGGACTTGCATCAGTGGCGGCATGGTGCGCGGGCCGGCCGGCGAAGGACGCCCACGCCGCGCCGCCGCTAGGACCCGCTCATACCCGCTCTCATCGCGATCCGGTATGCGTTCTCCACCGGCTCCGGCTCCGGGCGCGCGTCGCGCCGGAGGGGCTCCGCCGGGAGGTCTTCCTCGACGAGGCTGCCATCACCCGCCTCGTCGGCGCGAGCCCCCCGAACAGAACGACGAGGAAGCCGTCCAGCGCTCACGCGACATGACGCTGGAGCGCATCGCCCCGAGCGGCGTGACCCCCTCGTCAGCCTGCCCGCCCTGGCAGCCTGATGAGGGACCGGCCCTCCCGGTGATCGTGGTGGCTCACTGAAGCGACACCCCGCCAGGGAACACGACCGCGGATCCCGCCTGAAGCAGGGGCGTTCATGCCGCCCTTCGCTTTCCCAAAAGGGAGCGCGCTCAGGTGCGCCTCGCCGAGGACGCGACCGAACTCCTGGTAGGCGAAATAGGGAATCAGCGCGACGAACATCACCCAGGCCAACGAGGCCACGCTCCGCGGGCCGCCGCCCATCTCCGCCAGGACGTCGCGCGGTGCTTTCCCGTGCCAAGCCCCCACCAGCACCTCCTCCACCCCATAGGCGGCGATCAGGAAGGCCGTGAGCAGGAGCGCGTGATACAGAATCACGTAAGCCAGCGGCCCCTGCCGGAGGCGCCGGCCGACGGACCCGGAGCCGATCTTCGCCGCCTCGGCTATCAGCATGAGCTTGGCCATGACGAGCGCGTTGATCAGGCCGAGCGCGTAGAAATGGTAGCTCGGATAGTGCTGAACCTGTTGATCGAGCCGGGCGTAGATATTGAGGCTGAAGAGGATCAAGGTTCCGAAAACCACCAGCAGGTAAGTGGCGAACGCCAGGTAGCGCTTCGCCTCTTTGGCGATCCTTGACGCGAGCGACGGGAGCGCGGCTCCCGCTCCCGCCGCGACCGGCTCCCGAGGAACAGGCAGGACGGGCCCGTCATCGTGGTGAGAGAAGGAGCGCATGGCTGACTCTCCGCGGCTTCCAGTCGACCACGACCCGCGCGGGATCCGGCGTGCATGCGCCACGGCCTCCCGGCAGGCCTCCGGAGCCTCGACCTGACCTGCCTTCCGCATGTGGTGGCCGTTCCAGGCTGGTTATCGGGGCCTCGCAGACGTTTACGAGGCCCCGTACCGGCTCATCGCTGCAGGGCAGCCCGGAATTGGATCAGGCGGCCAACTTCACGGCGTGCCGGCTCTCGATGGTGCGCCGGATCAGGCGGCGGGTCCGCTCGATGAAGGCCAGCTTGTCCGCCAGGCAGCTTTCCAGCAGGACACCCACGCCGAAATGCCCGCTCACGTCGGCCATGGCGACCAACGCCACGTACTCGGCGACGCGCAGGTGCATCATGTGGTTGGCCTTAATCAGGACGAACAAGGCCTTGGCGGCTGGCGCCTGGATCTCGGCCAATTCCCGTCGGAAGTCTTCGAGAAACACCTCCTGGAGGCGACCGTTGGCTGTGATCGGCTTCTCACCGATGAGCTCGAAGCAGCGGTCGAGGGACTGGATGGTCTTCTTCTGCAGGAAGGCGCGCGACTGAAGCGCCTCCTGGATCGCCGGGTCCTGGGCGGCCTGCCCGAGTTCATCATAGACCTTGGTAGCCCGTTCGGCGTGATGTCGGGCATCGCTCAGCATCCGGATGAAGAGTTCCTTCGGCGTCTTCACAGCCATCGCGGCCTCCTTCTCGGTCAAAGCCCGTAGGCTCCGATGCCGGCTTAGACCCTCGAGAAACCGCTCGCTTGACCGCGATTGCCTTTCTTCCGACGGATCCGGACACGCTCCCGCACAGGTGCCCCGGTCCGCCCGGGATCGAACGCAGGCGCCGCCGGGCCGGGCGCTTGAGCGAGATCAATGCTGGGCGGCGGCCCGCATGCCAGACACGGATGAACTCGAAGCCAGGCGCCGGTGACCGAGGGCCGCCGCTTCGCCGATCCGTTGGGCCTGCCTTGCGAAGAAGGCAGGGAGAGCACGGTGCGCCCAGCGCATGGGACTCAGGCCGTCGGCGCGGATGACCATGCGACGGCCGCAGGCGGAAAGGCTGCGCCACGTGTCCAAGCACCCGCCATCCTTCGCCGTTCGGCCCTCCGTCAAGAGCATTCCTCCCCGCCCCCGCGCGGGTTGCACGCTCCCCGCCCCTGAGGCTGGCCGGGTCGGTATGGCGCGGGAGATCCCGGCTGTGCTGCTGGCATTGGGCCTCGACCCGGCTCCGGTCATCGCGGCGGCCGGGCTTGATCCGGCCTTGCTTGAGGACGCCGAAAATCTTCTGCCGGCCTCGTGGCTGGGACGGCTGCTCAGCGCGTGCGGGTCGGCGACCGGCTGCCCGTGTCTGGCGTTGCGAGTCGGTGCGCGCGCGGGCCTCTCCTCGTTGGGGATGGTCGGCCTGCTGATGCAGAACTCCCCGACCGTCGCCGACGCCCTCGGGAGCCTGATCCGGCACGGGCACCTCTACCATCCCGAGATCGTCCCGACGCTGGAGATCACGGACGGCACGGCGGTGCTTCGCTACAGGATCCTCCCGGCCGACCTGGTGGGGTCCGATGAATCTGCGGAATGCGCCCTGGCCGCGGGGTTCCGGATCATGCGCGCCCTGTGCGGCCCGGAATGGCTCCCCGGCGAGATCCTGCTCGCACGCGGCATCGACGGACGTGCGGCCGCCTTCCGGCAGGTCTTCGGGGTTCCCGTCAGATCCAATGAAGAGGCGAGCACCCTGGTATTCCCGGCGCGCTGGCTCGATCAGCCGGTCGCCGGCGCAGATCTGGGCTTCCAGCGGCTGCTGGAACGCCAGGTGGCGCACCTCGAGGACATGAGCGACGAGCCCCTCGTGGACCAGATTCGCCGGTCCTTGCGGCCCTTGTTGCTGGGCGAGGGATGTTCGGCGGCCCGCGCGGCGGGATTGTTCGCCCTCCACAGCCGGACCTTGAGCCGTCGGCTGAAGGCCGAGGGCTTCAGCTTCCAGCGCCTGGTCGATGATGTCCGCTACGAGCTTGCCTGCCATCTCCTGAGGAACGCCAGCATGCCCTTGGCGCGGGCCGCGGCCGCCCTCGGCTATTCCGAGGCCAGCGCCTTCACGCGTGCCTTCCGCCGTTGGTCGGGCACGACGCCCAAGGCCTGGCGGATTCGCACGGCGTCGGCTCTGTCTCGCGAGCGAGACGCGCGGCAGGAACCGGCGCTCGTCCCGCGCCTCGTTCTGAGGCCAGTGCCCGCCCGTGCGGGTCCGTCGGGCGCCTGTACCGTCGGCGTCCCGGTGGCCGACCATCGGATTGTCGAGGAAGCGCCGGGCGCGCCGGGACTTGGCCGCGCCTCGCAACTCTGCGGGGGCGGGATGTTTCGCTGCCAGCCAGCGTGTGCGCAGCGGATTTTCCCGCGCGATTGCCCATGATGGTCGTGCCCCTGTCGTCCCAGGTCCAAAAAGGGTTCGAGCCGGTCAAGCAGCCTCCGAGCGGTTGCGCCAGACAGGGCGCGGGTCGGTTCAGGCCCGCGAACGCAATCCTTGGAGGCGATCATGCGACCCACCCTCTCACGACCGATGACCGGATCCGTGACGCTGGGGCTCGCGGCGGCCGGCATGCTGGCCTGCTCCCTGGCGCTGGCGCAACCACTGGTGCTCCGCGTCAATCCACGCCTTGCCGGCCAGGGCGTGCTCATGTTCGGCAACGAGGCCGGATCGGTCCAGACCTTGTTCGACACCGGGCCGCGCTACACCGATGAGAACGGCCGCGGTCCTCGCGTCGGCAGGGGCAGCGTCGTGCCGGCCTGGATCGAACTCGGCTCGTTCCAGAACGTCTCGGTCCCTGGTCTGAATCCGGCTGGCTACTACGGGTACTTCATCTCGCCCGACGACAAGGCCGTCATCATCGACCTGGATTCGCACAGGATCGTGCGCGTCCTGTCGCCGTGACGTCGGCTGTGGCGTGGAGAACCCATGTCGACCGTGGCCGGCCAAGTTCCAACCCGGTTCGGTCCCCGCTCGGCCGGCCACAGCCTTCGACTGACGGCGAACGACCCGGCCTCGACGACCTCCGGTCGAGACTGTCTTAAATTGTCAAACGCCTACCCGGACCGATCAAGCGACGGCCTCCGCGATACGCGATGGTGCCCGAGGCGCCGAAGGGTACCTCACACCAGCGAAAGGGCATTGCGATGACCGAACTCCGTTTGCGACACGCTCGGAACGCTCTGGCCGCGATGGCCGTGCTCGGGATCGGCTTCATGATCGATCTGACGCCGAGCACGTGGCTCGCCGGCGCACCGGCTGTATCCCAAGCCGAGGCGCGGATCGGACGCCCGGCGACTGCGACCAGCGTCGCCGGGGTCGCGCGTCGAACCACCAGACGCACGGTTCGGCGCGGGTACCGCTATTGACCGTGCTGGGCACCGCGGAAGAGAGTTGACGCAGGGAATCTGCACGGCGGGGTGGCGTCGAGGTCTTGCCCGATCCGCGGCCACGATGGCCGCGGATCAGGTGCGACGATGAGCGGGCGGGCCCGCCGGAACCACCTTCCCGCTAAAGTGGCGAACGTGGCGCGCGCCGCCTGCAGCGTGGGACCCTCACCGGCATCGTCGAGCCGCAGGCCGCATCAAGCGCTACATCGCCGAGCACGACCGAATCCCCGGATCCTTCGGAGCCAGACCCGCGCTGCCATCTCCGACGCGCCGAACCGAGTGCCTGAACGAGACGTTCGAGTCAGTGCACGGGCGAAGTCGGAGGTCGACCGCATGTCGGCCCAGCCCTGCGACGTGCACGCATTCACCAACCGGATTCGACGACGAGGCCCGGTGAGACCGGTGGGCGGGCATCGGGAGCCTCAGACCCCATCGTCAATTTAGAGTTGTCAAGTCGGCTCGGAGGGCGATGTCCTCACGCCGGACTCAGTGTTACATTTCAGCAACAATGCGCACAATCTGTCTCTGATTTGTAATTACTCTAATCAAAATGCCCTCCGAAAAACCTGTCGGATATCAAACCGTTGGAATTCCGGGTTCGTTGAAGTCGAGAATGGTTCTACATCATAGAGGTCGAGGACTAATGATTAAATATTGCCTCGATCAATGTTCCGTGAGTACGCAAAGTCCGGGTCGCAGAAAGAAATCCGGCGCTGGTCGGCTTCAGTTCGACGGACGCGGAGTAAGGCAATGCGTAAAACGTTCGCGGGGCGCTGGGTGGGCGTCCTTTTGGCCGGTACATGCCTGACGTCGACGGCGCACGCACAACAACCTGCAGCACCTGCCATTGATGCGGGCGAAGTGACTCTCGATCAGCTGAGCGTCGAGAGCGAAGGCGGCGTGCGTCCGGAGCCGCAAGGCGGCGTTACGATTGGCTACCTGACCAAGCAGACCCGCAGCGCGACCAAGACCGCCACCCCGCTCATCGACATTCCGCAATCGATCACGGTGATTCCTCGGGAACAATTTCTGGACCAGAATTTTCAGAACCTGACCGATCAGCTGCGCTTCGTACCCGGCTTGGTCCCCGCCCAAGGGGAAAGCAACCGCGATCAGGTGATCATCCGCGGCCAGAACACGAGCGCGGATTTTTATATCAACGGCGTCCGGGACGACGTGCAGTACTTCCGCGATCTGTACAACATCCAGCGTATTGAGGTGTTGAAAGGGCCTGACTCGCTGATCTTCGGCCGCGGCGGCGGCGGCGGCGTTGTCAACCGCGTGCTGAAGGAGGCGGATGGCTATCGCGTGCGCGAGATCGTGGCGGGGGGCGGCCAGTTCGGTGACAAGCGGGTGGCCGTCGATGTCGGAGACCGGATCAGCGACAGCGCGTTCTTCCGCCTCAACGGTGTGTTCGAGGATTCGGGGACCTACCGGCAGTTCGGTGATCTGACGCGGTACGGTATCAATCCCACCGCGACTTTCCTCATCGACCCGCAGACGACGTTGAAGCTCTCCTACGAGTACTTCCACGATAACCGCTTCCCGGACCGGGGCATCCCCTCGCAGTTCGGACGGCCATATCGCTACCGGGACAACATCCGGACCTTTTTCGGCAATCCCAACATAAACTTCACCAATGTCGACGCCAACATCGCCACGGTGCAGCTCGATCACCGGTTTGACTCGGGCGTGGAACTACATAGCCAGCTGCGGTTCGCCGACTATAACAGGTATTATATCAATACTTTGCCTGGGGGCGCCGTCAATTTGGCAGGAAATGCCGTAACCATCACCGGCTACCGCAACGATACACCGCGAACGAACTATTTCAGCCAAAACGACTTCACGTACAAGTTCCTCACCGGCGACATCAAGCACACGCTGCTCGGCGGGTTCGAGCTTGGCTATCAGGAAGGTCTGACCTATCGGCAATCGCTCTTCTTCGGAGACAGTCTCGCGAGTAACGTCGTCGTCAATCCACTTCGCCCACTGACGTTTGCGCCCACGTTCTTGCGGAACAACGGCACGACCGATGCCAACTCACGCTACAACCTCGGCGTGGCGGCGATCTATGCACAGGACCAGATCGACATCACCGACTGGCTGCAGCTCGTGGGTGGTTTGCGCTACGATCATTTCGATTTCTCGTCCACTGATCGGCGCACGCTGCTGACCAACAGCCGCGTCGACGACCCGATCTCCCCGCGCGCCGGCCTCGTGCTGAAGCCGCTGCCCAACCTCGCGCTCTACACGAGCTACAGCGTCTCCTATCTGCCTTCCTCCGGCGATCAGATCGGTGCTTTCACTCCGGGCTTAGTCATCGCCAAACCGGAGCAGTTCGAGAACACCGAGGTCGGCATCAAGTACGATGTCAACCCGCGCTTCCAGCTGACGGCTGCCGCGTACAACCTCGATCGGTACAACCAGCGACTGGCCGACCCGAACAATCCCGGCTTTTTCATCCTGTCTGGCAAGACCAACACGCAAGGAGTCGAGATCGGCGCGAACGGTTACGTCACCGACTGGTGGCAGATCGCGGGCGGCTATGCCTTCACCGACGCGCGGATCGCCAGCGCTACGTCGGCCACCATCGTGGCCGGCAATAAGGTCGGACTCGTTCCGTTCAACGCCTTCACGCTCTGGAACAAATTCGATGTGACGCGCGAATTTTCGGTGGGCGTCGGGGTACTCACCTACTCGCATACGTTCGCAGCCTCGGACAACACGGTGCGCCTGCCCGGATACACACGGTTCGATCTCGGACTGTTCTACCAGATCAACGATTCCGTTCGCGCGCAGGTCAACATTGAGAACCTGTTCGATCGGCGTTACATCGCGACGGCCGACAACAACAACAACATCACGCCGGGCGCCCCACGCACGATCCGCGCGCAGATCATCGCTCGATTCTGACTCTCAGGCGACAGGATGGCAACGCGGCGCTGAAAGTCCCGGTCCAGAACCCGCCCGCTTTTGGACCTCGCGGCCGAGACACCGCCGCTCGGACGCCTCGCCCGCTGCCGGAGCAAGAAGCCGCCGTGGCACGGCGCTGCACGCCGGCCTCGACGCCTTCGGGGCCGGTCGGCGGCCACAATGGGCCCCCCCATCGTGGCTGCGGCGATGGGCGGCCGCCCGGTCACGAGGCCGACACCGGGTCAACGCTCCGACGCCAATTCCCGCAGCAGCCAGTCACGGACAAGGGACATTCCAGCGCTCGCGGGCTTCGACTTGAGCCAGGTCAACCAGTAGGATCCTGCCACGATCTCGGCCGTGAAGGGTCGGGCGAGGCGCCCCTCCGCGATCTCCCGAGCGAACATCGCCACCGGCACCAGTGCGACTCCCGCACCGGTGCGGGCGGCCTCGGCCATGATCACCGAGCTATCGAAGACCGGACCTCGGATGGGCGGGCAAGCCGTCCCCGCGACGGCGAACCAGAGTGGCCATTCCTCGGCGCGGTAGGAGCGCAGGAGCGTCTCGCCGGCGAGGTCGCAGGGGTGTCGCAACCGCGCCGCCAGGGCCGGGACGCAAACCGGGGCCAGGGCAGCGGCCATGAGGTGCACGGCCTCGGTGCCGTGCCAGGAGCCGTCGCCGAAGCGCAACGCCAAGTCGAGGCCGTCACCGGCGAGGTCGACGCGGTTGTTGTTGGTCATGACCCTCAGGTCCACCTGCGGGTGGAGGGCTTGGAAAGCGGGCAGGCGCGGGATCAACCAGCCCGTCGCGAAGGTGCCGACACAGCCGAGGGTCACGACTTCCTGCACGCCGCGCTCGAAGCGCTTCAGGGCGGCGCCGAGGCGGGTGAAGGCGTCGGTCAGCGCAGGCGCCAGCGCCAATCCCTCATCGGTGAGCGCAAGGCCGCGGGGAAGCCTGCGGAACAGCGTCGTACCGAGCATCGCCTCAAGCCCCTTCACCTGGTGGCTGATCGCGGTCTGCGTCACCCGCAGTTCGAGACCGGCGCGCGTGAAGCTGAGGAGCCGGGCCGAGGCCTCGAAGGCCCTCAGCGCATTCAGGGGCATCTGGGAGGGTTCGATGGCCAAGACCAATGTTTCCTCATGTCTTCGCTGAGGAATGAACGTTTGTGCCGTGCCGGTCCATGGGCGACATCGGCGGTCGCCAACGGAGGATCTCGGTTCGATGGTGACAAGACGGCACTGGATGATCGGAGCAGGCGCCGGCCTCGCGATGAGCCTGTCGGGGCGCGCTGGCCGGGCAGCGGCAGCTGAGGCCTGGGGCGAGGACCTTGCCCGGGAGTTCGCGACCCTCGAGGCAGGCATCGGGGCGCGCATGGGCGTCACGGTGATCGACACCGGCACCGGCGCACATGCGTCGCACCGGGGTACCGAGCGGTTCCCGATGTGCAGCACCTTCAAGTGGCTTGCCTCGGCTGCGGTGCTGACACGTGTCGATGCGGGCCGGGAGAGCCTGGAGCGTCGGGTGCACTACACAGCGTCCGATCTCGTGACCTACTCGCCGGCGACCGAGAAGCGGGTCGACCAAGGCATGACGATGGCCGAGATCTGCGAGGCGGCGATCACGCTGAGCGACAACACCGCGGGCAACCTGATCCTGGCGAGCCTCGGCGGCCCGGCCGGTCTGACTGCCTATGCCCGTTCGATCGGCGACGCGGTGAGCCGCCTCGACCGGAACGAGCCGACATTGAACGAGGCGAAGCCCGGGGACCCCCGCGACACCACCACGCCGGACGCGATGGCAGCAAATCTTCAGGCCGTCGTCCTCGGCGCGCGGCTGTCCGCCGGATCGCGTGCGCAGCTCACGGGATGGCTCGTCGCCAATACGACCGGCGGGACCCGGTTGCGCGCAGGCCTGCCCAAGGACTGGCGCGTCGGCGACAAGACGGGAACCGGCGCCGGAGGCACGAACAACGACGTCGCGGTGGTCTGGCCGCCCGGGCGCGCTCCGCTCGTGATCTGCGCCTACAGCACTGAGACGCAGAGCCCTCCCGAGCGCTGCAACGCCGCGATCGCCGGTGCGGCGCGGGCCATTGCGGCCTCCCTGGCTGGCTGAAGACCCATCGTTTCATGCCGCTGCCGGTCACGTGACCCGTGACCGCATCGGTACGGGAGGGGGCTGGTCCCTACCCGCCGGCCATCGCTGAGAGCCGGAAAGGCGGTCTGCTGCCCCGCACGCCGGCCCAATCCGGCACCCGGAATCTGCAGCGGGGGATCGAGAGCGGCCATCTCGGAGCGAAGCACCTGATGCCGAGGGTGGGCGGCCTTACGCTCGCTCGACACGCGCAGCCGGCCTCGGACCGAAGTCGGTGACCCGCGCTCGGCTCGAGCGAGCAGGGGTGCGGGACGCGATTTGTTTGCGCAGATCGCGCAAGAGAGTTGACGAAATATGTGCGACGCGCGCATTTCCGATCAGGCTCGAAGAGGCCGTCCGGCTTGCTGTCCGTTGGAGTTCGGCAAGGCTCGGGCGATATCTGCGTGAATCGCGCAGGGAGGGAACAGGCATGCAGATCCCGATAAAGCGCGCGGTCGAAAGCGTCCCAGGCGGCATGATGGTCGTGCCCCTGATGGTCGGAGCGCTCATCGCGACCTTCTTTCCCGGCACGCCGAAGTTCTTCGGATCGTTCACCGGTGCCCTCTTCTCGGGCGCGCTGACCATCCTCGCGGTGTTCTACGTCTGCATGGGCGCGAGCATCGACTTCCGCGCCACACCCTACATCGTCAAGAAGGGCGGCACGCTGCTGATCGTGAAGATCGGTATCGCGCTGATCCTCGGGCTGGTTTTCGGCCGCGTCCTCGGCGAGGCGCCGGTCGCGGCCGGGATGTTTGCCGGGCTGTCCACCCTGGCCGTCGTCGCCAGCATGAACGACACCAACGGCGGCCTCTACATGGCGCTGATGGGCCAGTACGGACGCCCGCGCGACGTCGGCGCCTACACGGTCATGTCGCTGGAGAGCGGCCCGTTCCTCACCATGGTGACGCTGGGCGTCGCCGGCCTCTCGGCGTTCCCCTGGCAGACGTTGGTCGGCGCCGTCCTGCCGCTCCTCGTCGGCATGGTTATCGGCAATCTCGACCGCGAGATGCGCGCGTTCCTGAGCCGCGCGATCCCGGTGATGATCCCGTTCTTCGCGTTCGCCCTCGGGGCGGGCCTCGATCTGACGAAGGTCTGGCAGGCCGGCCTGCTCGGTCTCGCGATGGGCGTGGCGGTGGTGGTCGCGACCGGCATTCCGCTGTTCCTCGCCGATCGCCTGACCGGCGGTACCGGCGTAGCGGGCGTCGCCGCGGCCTCGACCGCCGGTAACGCGGCGGCCGTCCCGGCGATCGTCGCCGCCGCGAACCCGGCCTATGCCGACGCGGCCGGTCCCGCAACGATCCTGGTCGCCGCCTGCGTCGTCGTCACGGCGATCCTGGTCCCGGTCGTCACCGCTTGGACCGCGCGAGTCGTCGGCCGCGGTGAGGATGCTCCCGACGGGTCCGCGGAAGAGCCCATCGTTCCCGCGCCTGTCAGCCGCGCGTGAGATGGTCGCGCGCTGGCTCATCCTCGCCGACGATCTGACGGGCGCCGCGGACTGCGCGATCGCGTTCCGTCGGCGCGGCAGCGCCGCCGCCGTGATCTGGGGCGAGGCGGCTCCCGACCGACGGATCCCGATCCTGTCCTACGATGCCGACAGCCGTGGCCTGGGCGCCGAGGCCGCCGCCCGGCGCCACACGGCCTTGCTGGAACGGCTGCACACCGCGGATCGCCGATTGTTCAAGAAGATCGACTCGACGGTGCGCGGTCAGCCCGCCGCCGAGAGCGCCGCGACGCTGGCCCACGTGCGAGCCCGGTCCGGTCGGGCCTTCGGCGTGTTGGCGCCGGCCTTTCCCGGGACCGGCCGGACCACCGTGGACGGCCGGATCCGTGTTGGCGGCCGCCCGTTGGAGGAGGCCGAGGTGTGGCGGCGCGATCATACCTATGCGAGCGCCGACCTCGGTGCGGTTCTGGCCTCGGCCGGGATCCGGTCCTGGACGCTCACCCTGCCGGCGGTGCGCGGCGGCAATCTCGCCGGCGCGATGGCGGAGATCGCGGCCGGTGGCGACGGAATTGTCGTTTGCGATGCCGAAACCGACGACGATCTGCGTCGCATCGCCGATGCGGGCCTGGCCGCAACACCATCGGCCTTTTTCATCGGCAGCGCCGGCCTCGCTCACGCCTTGGCCGCGGCCAGGCCTGCCGCCGCCCTCGATCCCGTCCGGATCGCGCCGGTCGGGCGCGGGTCGCTCATCGTCGTCGGCTCGCTCGCTGGAGTCTCGCGCGCGAGCGCGCGACGCCTCCTGGCAGGTGGCGCCGTGGCGCACCTGCCGGTCAAGATCGAGACCCTGCTGGCGGACGGGGGCGGTCTGGCGGACTTGGCCCTGCGCCTCGCGCAGCGGCTGGCCACCGGCGAGGACGCCCTGGTCGAAATCATGGTGGAGCGCCAGCCCGACATGAGCCTCGGGCCTCGCCTCGCGCACGCGCTGGCCGACGCGCTGGCCCCGATCGCCGGCCATATCGGGGCGCTCGCAGCCACCGGCGGCGAGACCGCCGCGGCACTGTTGAAGCGCTTCGGTGTCCACGGAATCCAAGTGGCTGACGAGATCGAGCCGGGCGTTTCGCTCGGCCTCACACTCGGCCGGATATCGATTCCCATCGCCACGAAGGCGGGCGCCTTCGGCGACGCCGACAGCCTTGCGCGCATCCGTGACCGCCTTCACAGGGCGCGAACCGAAGGAAGCCTGACATGACCCGTCCGATCATCGCCGTCACCATGGGCGATCCCGCTGGCATCGGGCCGGAGATCATCATGAAGGCGTTGACGCATCCGGAGGTCCACGCGATCTGCCGGCCGTTGGTGATCGGCGATGCCGGGCGCCTCCGGCAGGCCGGCCGCATCGTCGGTGCCGAGATCCGGGTCGATTCGCTCGCCGACGCTAGGGCGGCCGTGTTCGGCACCGAAGCGGTCCAGTGCGTCGACCTGAAATGCGTGCCCGAGGACCTGCCATTCGGAAAGTTGTCCGCGATCGCCGGCGAGACCGCGTACCGCTGTATCGCGGCCGCGGTGGAGATCGTGCAGGCGGGACAGGCGCAGGGCATCTGCACCGCCCCCCTGTCGAAGGAGGCGCTGCACGCCGCCGGCCACAAGTTTCCCGGGCACACGGAAATGCTCGCCCACCTCACCGGGACGCCGGAAGTGTCGATGATGCTGGTCTCGCCCAAGCTTCGGGTGATCCACGTGACGACACATATCGGCTTGATCGACGCGATCGCTCGGATCGAGCCCGGTCTCGTCGAGCGCGTCATCGCCCGCGGCCACGCCGTGCTGGCGAAGGCCGGCATCGCCAATCCGAAGATCGGGGTGTGTGCCATCAATCCGCATGCCGGCGAGAACGGCTTGTTCGGCCATGGCGAGGAGGCGGAAAAGATCACGCCGGCCGTGGACGCCTGCCGCGCCAAGGGCTGGGACGTTCGCGGACCGTTGCCCGCCGACACGCTGTTCTTCCTCGCCGGCCGGGGCGATTACGACATGGTGGTGGCCATGTACCACGATCAGGGCCACGGCCCGATCAAGGTTCTGGGACTGGAGGCCGGTGTGAACATTACCGTCGGTCTCCCGGTGATCCGCACCTCCGTCGACCACGGCACCGCTTTCGACATCGCCGGCACGGGCGTCGCGGACGAGCGCAGCCTCATCGAGGCGCTGCGACAGGCGGTCGAACTAGCGCCGAAGCCACTGGCGGCCTGACAGGGTCCCCAGTACCGATCGGGGGATTCCCCGTGGTGGATCGATAGAAAGAGCACAGCGATGCGCGGTAGTGAACGCCGGGCTCGGTTGCTGGAAGCGCTCGGCCTGGGCGAGATCGACGTCGACGACCTCGCTCGCCGTTTCGGCGTATCTGCCTCGACCGTCCGGCGCGACCTTCAGCAGCTCTCGGACACCCGGGTGGTGCGACGGACTTACGGCGGCGCCATCCTCGCCGGTGCGTCGGCCGAGACGACGCTCGACCAGAGGCTGGCGGTCAACGGCCCCGAGAAGCAGGCGATCGCGCGTGCCGCGCTCGCGCTCGTCGAGGACGGCCAGACGCTGATCCTCGATGCGGGCTCCACCGTGGCGGCTTTCGGGCGGCTTCTCCTCGACCGGCGCCTGCGCATCATCACCAATAACCTCGCGCTGCTGCCCTTTCTCGCCCGTGCGCCGGGGATCGACCTCGTCGTGCTCGGCGGCAGCCTGAGGGCGACGAGCATGGGCACCGTCGGCCCGCTGGCCATCGAGGCGCTCCAGAGAATGACGGCCGATCGCGCGGTGATGAGTGCGGACGGCGTCGTGGCCGGACGCGGCCTGTGCGAGGCGAGCCTCGATCAAGTGGCTCTCAAATCAGCGATGATTGCGCAGTCGCAGGAGACGATCGTATTGGCCAACGCGGGCAAGCTTGGTCGCGCGGAGCAGATGGCGTGGGCTCCCCTGCCGCGGCGCTGGACCTTGGTCACCGATGCGGCCGTTTCACAGGACCAGCGGCAGCGCCTTGCGGAAGCGGGCGCCTGCCTGGTGGTGGCCAGCGCTTGATGCTGCGGGCGCAGGCGGGCGAGCCGATCGCCATCGATCTGGGAGAGGGCCCGCTGGGAGTCGGGCGGGCCGTGTTTCAGCGCATCCTGGTCGTTCAACGTCGCCCCACCAACGCACGCCTCCGGTGATGGCCGCGCCCGACGGTATCGCGCGGTCTGTCGAGGCCTGACCTAATCAATGCGGGCGGTGAGGTCGGCGGGGCGATGCGGGTCGGGCTACGGGCGGGGGCGGAACGGCGTACCCATCCAGTGCCGGGACCAAACATCGCGTGTCCTGACGCAGAGGAACGCGGCACGCGCTCTTTGCCGAGGCAGTGCAATCACTTCAGAAATCGTCGTTCGCGCCGCGCGTCTTGTTGGCATCCGTGCCGGAAACCTCCGGCTATCCGTGGGCGCCGCCAGTCAGTCGCCTCGCGATCGACCCGTCCCAAAATCCCGGTCCGGTCCGACGATGATTGGGGGAAGAAAAGCCTGGGTGGTTTACGCGCGAGAATTGTCGTTCAATGCGCCATCAGGCAGCTGATGGGAGATGTATCCAGGAGATCGCGGGTCACGCTTCCATAGATGAACTCATGCAGACGGGCATGGCCATAAGCCCCCGTTACCAGAAGGTCTGCACCTTCATCCGCTGCTAATTTCAAGATCTCGGCCGATACACGCAGACGGCCTTTGCTGATCGCCACGATCTTACAGCAGACGCCTTTCTGCGTTAGAGAGGCCGTAATATCCTTCGCGCTGTCCGCCTCGGTATCGGGCCCTACGACGACGAAGAAGACCGCTTCGGCTTTTCTCAGGAATGGCTGGCTGTCTCGCACCGCCCGCCGAGCCTCGCGTGTGTCCTTCCAGGCGACGACTATGCGCCGCCCCGCGACCGCGTCGAGGCCCAATGGCGCAATCAGGAGGGGGCAGCCAAGTCTCATCAACAGGGTGCCCGGCGATAGATCCGAGAACCACGCGTCGATAGTGCCGTCATATGGTCGATTGCAAACGACAAGATCGGCCGTTCGGGTCTGTTCTATGAGAAAGGCTTGAGGACCCATCGCGGCGGAGTAATACTCGGCACGTTCAAGATTCTCTGTCTCCTTGCGGAACATCGCTTCAACACGGGAAAGTTCAAAGATCGTATGATGTCTTTCGCTGTCGATCATTTTCGAGGTGATGAGGCCTCCTTTGCCGTGCCCGTAAGGGCGAGACGCTTCGCGGGCTGCGATACCGGTCAACCGTGCATCAAACCGAACTGCCAAACCGGCAGCAAGCTTCAGCCGAGCAATGGAACTGGCCCCAAGATCGAGGGGAACCACGACATTTTCGTATGACATGAGCCCCATCGCCCCGGCAGACGCTCTTCCGACTTCGAGCACGACCTTATCACACGTCCCGTCAGAGCCGTGCTGGTAATACGGTCCCGTCGGTGCACCGCAGTGCTTTGCTGCCAATGCATCTGCATCTTCAGTAGCATGCACAGAAGACGACGATTTTCCAGATCGGGGGCGTAGGTGGCGGCCGCGTCGTCCGCGTCATCGAAGCGAGGTCGACCGTCGCATCGGCTGCTCGCCCCGCCGCACGCCGCTCAGCAACTCCGCCGACGCCGCGAGCGATCCCGGGCCGAAATAATCTGGTCGGGCCGCGTCGACTTCTCATAGGGAGCAGACACGCCGGTGAAACCGGTTATCTGGCCGGAGCGTGCCCGTTTGCAGGGACCCTTCGGATCGCGAGCCGCTCGGATCTCCAGCGGAGCGTCAACGAACGCATTCAGGAGGGCGATGTCACCGGCGATACGCCGGGTCTCGGTAGCGTGAGATCAGTGAAACGATGACGACGGAGGCCGCCTCCGCGAAACGGCGCGCCCCCCTCATCCGCGCGTCTGACCGTCCCCGCCCGGTGCATCATGAAAGCCGATGGTGTCGATGGGTTAGAGGCTCGACTTGCCCTCACGCCGTCCAGGCAAATCCGACCACGCCCGGTCCAAGCCACGACATCATCTCGGCCTGGAGGTTGGGATGGGGATGGGCTATCCCAAAAAATACAGCCCAAACAGCACGTTACTGTGGTCGATGGCGGAGGGAGCGGGATTCGAACCCGCGATACGGTTTCCCGTATACACACTTTCCAGGCGTGCGCCTTCAACCACTCGGCCACCCCTCCGGCCGCGGACGGGGCGCCCGGGCGCGCCGGGCGCGACCAGGGCCGCGCGGTGGGGTGCTGTTAGCCGGGTGTGCCTCCGGGCGCAAGGCGGACGCGGCCGGGCAGGACGAAAACCGTCCCGCCCGGCTCGGGCTCACGCCTCCGGGTCGAGGTGGAAGTGGACGCTCTCCACGTTCGCGCGCTCGTACGCCTGCATCACGTGCTGGTACGAGCGCTCCATGTCGGTGGCCTCGTCCCCCGGGGTGTCCTCGGGCTTCAGCACGAACATCAGCAGCGAGCGCCCGGTCACGTCGTAGCTAGTGCCGAACTTGAAGCTCTCCACGTCCTGGCTGTCGGGCAGGTTGGTGTCGAGCAGCCGTGTCCAGGCCTCGCCGCCCACCGATTCGGGGAGCGTGAACGACACCACGTCGTGGTAGGCGTTGAACATCAGCAGCAGGGTCGCGTCGCCGCCGCGGCGATGGAGGCCGGTGGCCTGGGCGCGGCCGTCGAGCTGGACCGCGAAGGCCCGCGCCTCAGCCTCGGACCAGTTCTCGCCGGCCATCTCGCCCCCATCCGGGCGCAGCCACATGACGTCCTTGACGCCGAACTCCTCGTCGTACCCGCCGGTGAGGAACCGCCCGCGGCTGAGGATCGGCAGGGCGTTGCGCAGGATGATCAGGCGCTGGGTGAACTCGGCGAGATCTCGCTCCTCGGCGCCGATCGCCCCCCAGTCGAGCCAGGAGACCGCGTTGTCCTGGCAATAGGCGTTGTTGTTGCCGTTCTGGGTACGGGCGAACTCGTCCCCGGCGAGCAGCATCGGGGTGCCGCGCGACAGGAACAGGGTCGCCAGCATGTTGCGCATCTGGCGCAGGCGCACGGCCCGGATCTCCGGGTCGTCGGTAGGGCCCTCGACGCCATAATTGTACGAGAGGTTGTGCGAGTGGCCGTCGCGGTTGCCCTCGCCGTTGGCCTCGTTGTGCTTGTCGTTGTAGGCCACCGTATCGTGCAGGGTGAAGCCGTCATGGGCGGTGAGGAAGTTCACCGACGCCCAGGGCTTGCGCCCGCGCTTGTTGAACTTGTCGGCCGAGCCGGCGATCCGCGCGGCGACGTCCGGCAACAGGCCGGCATCGCCCTTCCAGTAGGCCCGGACATCGTCGCGGAACCGGTCGTTCCACTCGGCCCAGCCGGGCGGGAAGCCGCCGACCTGGTAGCCGCCGGGGCCGCAATCCCACGGTTCGGCGATGAGCTTGACGCCGTTGAGCACCGGATCCTGCCGGCAGGTGTCGAGGAAGCCGCCGCCCTCGTCGAAGCCGTAGGGCTCCCGGCCCAGGATGGTCGCGAGGTCGAACCGGAACCCGTCGACCCGCATCTCGGTGGCCCAGTAGCGCAGCGAGTCGGTCACGAGCTGCAGCACCCGCGGATGCGACAGGTTGAAGGTGTTCCCGGTGCCGGTGTCGTTGATGTAGTAGCGCGGCTCGCCCGGCAGCAGCCGGTAGTAGGAGGCGTTGTCGACGCCCTTGAACGACAGGGTCGGGCCCTTCTCGTTGCCCTCGGCGGTGTGGTTGTAGACCACGTCGAGGATCACCTCGAGGCCGGCGCCGTGGAAGCGCGAGACCATTTCCTTGAACTCGGAGAAGGCGAAGTCCGGCACTGCCGCATAGCGCCGGGCGGGGGTGAAGAACGAGATCGTGTTGTAGCCCCAGTAATTCACCAGGTCCTTCTGCTGCAGGTAGTCGTCCTGCACGAAGGAATGCACCGGCAGTAGCTCAACCGAGGTGACGCCGAGGCTCTTGATGTAGTCGAGCACGTCCGGGGTGCCCAGCCCGGCATAGGTGCCGCGCAGCTTCTCCGGGACCCGCGGGTCGAGCTTGGTCATGCCCTTCACGTGGGCCTCGTAGAAGATGGTCTTGTCCCAGGATACGTTCGGCTTGCGGTGCCGGCCCCAGGTGAAGGCCGGATCGATCACCCGCGAGCGGCGGTTGAACGGGGCGCTGTCGCGCTCGTCGAAGGTCAGGTCGTCGCCCGATTCCATCCTGTAGCCGAACAGCGCGGGGTTCCAGGTGATCGAGCCGACGAGCCCCTTCGCGTAGGGGTCGATCAGCAGCTTGTTGGGGTTGAAGCGGTGGCCGGCCTTGGGCTCGTAGGGGCCGTGGACGCGATAGCCGTAGATCGTGCCGGGGCGCGCGTCCGGCAGGTAGCCGTGCCAGATCTCGTCCGTGTATTCGGGCAGATCGATCCGCTCGATCTCGCGCTCACCCTGGTCGTCGAACAGGCAGAGCTCGACCTTGGTGGCGTGGGCCGAGAACAGGGCGAAGTTGACGCCCAAGCCATCCCAGGTGGCGCCGAGCGGGTAGGGCTGGCCCTCCTGGATGCGCGAGCGGGCCGCGCGGGTGGTGGTCGGGCGGTTCGGGTCGGCCATGGTAACTCCGGTGCTGGCAGCCTGGGACGCCGGCCGGGGCGCCCCGGCCGGCGTCCCGGACCGCAACGCAAACGTGCTCCGAACGGCGAAGCTCCGCCGTCGCCGGCGAATTTTTGCGGCGCACCCCACTCCGCGTCAGGGAGCGCGGGCAGTGCCGGGAGGGAGGGCGGCGGGCGCGAATGCATGTGCGAGATAGGCCCGCACGAAGCCCGGCATCCGGCTCGCGTCGAGGCCGCCGACATCCCGCACGATGTGGATCCCTGCGAGTTCCGGCTCGGCCTCGCGCCGGCGATGGGCCTCGATGCGCGCGTCGAGCGCGGCGGCCGGCTCCGGGAACAGCACCGGCCGCAGGAAGGCGAGCTGGCCCTCCCCTTCGATCAGCACCCAGCCGGCCTCGGCATCCTCCGGCAGCGCCAGCCCGGTCTCCTCGAGCAGCTCGCGGGCTGCGCTGCCGGCGAGGTCGACGCTCGCCCCGCGCACGTCGTCCGGGTCCGGTGTGCCGCACGGGAAATAGAGCTGGCCGGCATTGGCCGTGTGGGCACCCATCTCGCCGAGCAGGACGGCACCGTCCGCGCTCCGGGGCACGATCGCCGCGAAGGCGTTGACGACGCACCCGTCGGCGTGCCGGCCGTCCCGGTACGCGATGAAGCTCGAATAGCGCGT
Organism: Methylobacterium sp. NEAU K; assembly: GCF_030700285.1. GTDB lineage: Bacteria > Pseudomonadota > Alphaproteobacteria > Rhizobiales > Beijerinckiaceae > Methylobacterium. The sequence continues at coordinate 58,281 of NZ_JAUYZJ010000004.1, forward strand.
GGCGAACAGGTCGACCCGGGCGATCCCGTCGACGATTGCGCTGGCGCAGCCCAGGAGCACGGTCCCGTCGAACATCCCCGGGCTGCGCGCGACGCGGCCGCGCCAGTGCGCGGCGATCGCCGCCGCGTTCCTCCGGGCGAATGGCCATTCGTAGTCCACGAACCGGGCCGTTACGCCGGAGAGCCGCGTGATCCGGAAGCCGTCAGACACGCAGCGTGCCCTGCGACACGATCACCGCGGCGCCGCCGATTTCCACCGAGCGCAGGGCGCCCGACTCGATGGTGAGCTGGAGCGCGATCTCGCTCGGCCGGCCCATGGCCTGGCCCTGGCGGATCGCCACGTCGTGGGTGCCCTCCCCCAGGGTCTCGAACTGCATCAGCACCCCCGCGAAGGCGGCGGCGGCCGAGCCGGTGGCGGGATCCTCCGATACGCCGAAGTTCGGCGCGAACATCCGAACCCGCCAGCTCTGGCCCGCGCCCTCGGGATCGGGCGCGTAGAGGTAGAGCCCGTCATTCGGGTCGGGCGCCTGGACCGACCGGGCCGCATCGAGGGCCGCCACCGAGCCGACCGGCACGCAGGTGAAGCTCGGGCCGACCCCGTGGCGGCTCGGGCCGTGCCGGCCGGTGCCGATGTCGCCGGGCTTCAGGCCGATCAGCGGCGCCAGGATCTCGGGCTCCGGGCCGGGGCCGAGATATTCCGGCATCGCCGGCAGCTTGAACCGCGCCCGCCCGCCGCTCCCGTCCGCCAGGGTCTCGACCACGCAGGGCACGATCCCGATCCCCTCCTCCAGGCCGAAGGCGCGGGCATCGCCTCGGGAGGGATTCTCAAGGGCCAGCAGCACCGCGGCCCCCACCGTCGGGTGGCCGGCGAAGGGCAACTCCCGCCCGGGGGTGAAGATCCGCAGCCGTGCCCGGTGCCGGGCCTCGCTGGGGGGCAGCACGAACACCGTCTCGGAGAGGTTGAACTCCGCAGCGATGGCCTGCATCGCGGCCGTATCGAGGCCGTCCGCATCGAGCACGACAGCAAGCGGATTGCCGGCGAGCTTCTGCTCGGTGAACACGTCGAGGGTGACGAAGCGGCGCGCCATCGTGTCGGACCTTCCTGCTTGCCTCTGAACGGGCCTCTCGCCCGGCGGCTTCGGCCGGGGTCCGAAATCCGCCCCTTGGTACACGTTGCTGCGGGCTCGATCGACCCACCACGGGTCGCCGAGCAGAGCGTGTCGAAGGGCCTCGATGAACCGGACCTCCATCGGCCTGCCGCCCGGGGCTTGCGCGGTCTGCGCCGGGCTGGAAGGCTTGTTGAAAGCCCGCGATGGGCGCCGGGTCCTGGGACGGATGGCGGGGCGGGATCGAGGGCTTGGCGTGACCCATGCCCGCAGGATCCGGCTGAGCGTCTGCTCGGAGACCAGACTGGAGCCGCCACATCACCCGCCTCGGGCTTCGAACCTGAGGACAGAATTGCACCGTCGCCTTCCGCGCTACGGCGCGCGAGGCCGGCTCAACGCGGGCTTGCATGATCCGGCAAAGTCTTGAGCGAGATCAAGGAGTGGCGCAACCGGATCGGCCAGAGTGTGCGGGTGCCATCCGACTCGGTAACTCCACGCCGAAGCCTTGGGCACGGGAGGCCTGTCATGAACAAGACCCTGCTCGTCACCGCCGGGCTGATCGGTGCATTGGCCATGCTTCCTGCGACAGCCGACGCGCGCGGAGGCTTCCGAGGCGGGGGCGGGCGCATGGCGGGCGGGTTCCACGGGGGCGGCTTTCGAGCCGGTGGCGCGCATGTCGGAGGGGGCTTCCGCGGTGGCGGATTCCATAGAGGCGCTGTCGCCGGAGGGGTCGGCCGCTATCCCGGCGTGCGGCCAGGCTATGGCTACGGGCGCCGCTATGGCTACGGCCTCGGCGCGGCTGCCGCAGGGGTCGGCCTCGGCTTGGCGGTGACCAATCCTGCCTACGGCTATCCTGGAGCCTACGGCTATCCTGGATACGATGACAATTATGCGCCGACGACTTACGCTTATCCCGAGGCTCCGATAGCCGGGGCGGGTCCGGCCACGAGCGAAGCGGTCGCCTATTGTCAGCAGCGCTATCGCTCATACGATCCGGCGTCGGGGACGTATCTCGGCTACGACGGCCAGCGGCATCCTTGTCCTTGAGCGGCCTGGTCGATAGACCCCCATGGTAACTGCGACGATGCGCTGAGTGCGCTCGACGGCGCTGGGACTGGGGGCTACAGCCGGGATCGGTCAGGGCGGCTTCGACTTCGAGGCGCGGGATCGTCTCGGGCGACAGGCCTTCCAGCGCGCGCCGGCGACGGCGCTCGGAGGCCGCATCGAGGTCGCGCAGCACGATCTCCGGATCGCCGTGGCTTTGCGCACTATGCTCGGCACCTCCCGCGGCGCACGACCGTCGAAGATGGGCAGGCTTGAGGAGAACCTGACGTCGCGGGGTGCCGCCGTTTCCGCGCCGTTTCCAGTCTGGGCGCAAGGAGCAGCACAGGCGGCCGTAAAAAGGGGTGCGTTTCATCCACCCGCGATCGCCCACGCCGCGCCGCAGCTCACACTGCCTCCACCGGAAAGGTCTCGCTTGGGTTCACGAACTCGTCCTGCGCCGCCACCGTGAGGATCTCCCGGGATCCCGCCTGCGCGGTGCGCTTCAGGAGTCCGTAGACCGAGGCCGCGGCCGCGCCGAGGGCCGCCGCGGCCGAGCCGCCGCGGGCGTAATGCACCAGGAACAAAGCCGCGACGCAGTCACCCGCCCCGTTGACCGCGATGTCGAGGCGGGGCGTGCGCACGCGGAATACCTGGCCCTCCGCCCCGGCCAGGAGGTCGATGCCGTCATCCGGCGTATCCGCGCAGAGCGCCGAGGTGACCAGCACCACCCGGGGCCCGCGCGCCTGCAGCGCCGCGATGGCGGCCCCGGCCTCCTGCAGGGTCCGGCTCGGCAGGCCGGTGAGCAGGTCGAGTTCGAACTGGTTGGGGGTGAGGATGTCGGCGGCCGGGACGACCCGCTCGCGCAGGAACGCTTCGATTCCCGGCCGCACGTAGACGCCGCGGTCGACATCGCCGATCACCGGGTCGCAGCAATAGAGCGCCCGCGGGTTGGCCGCGCGCACGGCCGCCACCGCCTCCAGGATCGCGGATCCGATCTCGGCCGAGCCCATATAGCCCGACAGCACGGCGTCGCAGTTGCCCAGCACCCCACGCTCGCCGATGCCGCGCACCACCTCGCGGATCATATCCGCCTCGAAGACCGGGCCCCGCCAAGCCCCGTAGCCGGTGTGGTTGGAGAACTGGACCGTGTTCACGGGCCAGACCTCGACCCCGAGGCGCTGCATCGGGAACACCGCCGAGGCGTTGCCGACATGGCCGTAGGCGACGTGGGACTGGATCGACAGGACGTTCAACGCGGGACTCGCTGTTGGTCATGACACGGTTAGCCGGTTCCGGCCTCGCCCGCATCCCCCGTCCCTTGCCGCCCTGCCCCGCCCACCTCAGATGGGGCCGATCCCCCGTTCGCCCCCCGAGCCCGATGGACATCGAAGCCCTGCGTACCTCGACCCTCGCCTTCGTCGAGGCGCACAAGGCCTGGACGCCTCTGATCGCGGGGGTGCTGGCCTTCTGCGAATCGATCGCGATCCTGTCGCTGTTCGTGCCGGCGACCGTGATCCTGATCGGCATCGGTGCCCTGGTCGGCGGCGCCGACATCGCGCTCTGGCCGGTGGTGGCCGGGGCCGCGTTCGGCGCCGCGATCGGGGACTGGGTCTCCTACGAGGCCGGGCGCTGGGCCGGACCGGGGGCTCGGACTCAATGGCCGCTGCGGCGCTATCCCGACCTCGTCGCGAAGGCCGAGCGCTTCATCGGCCGCTGGGGCGTGGCGGCGGTGGCGCTGGGGCGGTTCTTCGGGCCGGCCCGGGCCCTGGTGCCGCTGCTGGCCGGGACGCTCGGCCTCTCCCGGGTGCCGTTCCAGGCGGCCAACCTCGCCTCGGCGCTGGTCTGGGCCTTCGTGCTGCTGGCGCCGGGGGCCGGCCTGCTGGCCTGGCTCGACCGCTGATGCGGCGCTTCCCGCCCGAGCGCATCGTCTGCCTCACCGAGGAGACCGTCGAGACCCTGTACCTGCTCGGCCAGGAGGACCGGATCGTCGGCGTCTCCGGCTACGCCGTGCGGCCGCCCCGGGTCCGCCGGGAGAAGCCGCGGGTTTCCGCCTTCACCAGCGCGGACATCCCGAAGATCCTGGCGCTGGCGCCGGATCTCGTCCTGGCGTTCTCCGACCTCCAGGCCGACATCGTCGCCGACCTCGCCCGCGCGGGTATCGCCGTCCACCTTTTCAACCAGCGCGACGTAGCGGGGTGCCTCGCGATGGTGCGGACCCTGGGGGCCCTGGTGGGCGTCCCGGAGCGCGCCGAAGCCCTGGCGGCAGGCTTCGAAGAGGATCTCGCGCGGGCGGGCGAGAACGCGAAGACGCGCCCGCCCCTGCGCGTCTACTTCGAGGAATGGGACGCGCCGATGATCTCGGGCATCGGCTGGGTCTCGGACCTGATCGCGTATGCCGGCGGGTGCGACGTCTTCCCGGACTTGAGCCGACAACAGGCCGCCCGGGACCGGATCGTCACCGCCGAGCAGGTGATTGCGGCCGCCCCCGACGTGATCCTGGCCTCTTGGTGCGGCAAGCGGGTCAACATCGACCGCATCCGGGCCCGGCCGGGCTGGGACGCGATCCCGGCGGTGCGCGACGGGCGCATCCACGAGATCAAGGCGCCGCTGATCCTCCAGCCCGGGCCGGCGGCGCTCACCGACGGATTTGCGGCGCTCCGCGCCTGCCTGCGGTGATCGCGCCGCAGGTGACAGGCCGGGCCCCGGCTTGGCAGGATGTCCCGATTCGATACAGGCGCATCTCCCAAGGTCAATGTCCGCTTCCATCGGCCTTCCTGAATCCGCGCTCCCGGCCTCCCCGGTCGGCGACGCGCGTCTGCCCCCGGACCGGCGCCAGTCGCCCACCGCTCTGAGGATCCAGCGTGGGGTGCGCCGGCTGTTTGCCGAGATGGGCTGCGTCACCCTGCCGGAATTCTCCCTGGTGAGCGGGCGCCGGGCCGACGTCATCGCCCTGTGCGGCGCGGGCCGGATCACCATCGTGGAGATCAAGTCGAGCGTGGCCGATTTCCGCGCCGACCGGAAATGGCCGGATTACCGCGATTTCTGCGACCGCTTCTTCTTCGCGATCCCGGAGGACGTGCCGGAATCCCTGATCCCGGAGGAGTGCGGGCTGATCGTCGCCGACGGCTACGGCGCCGGGATCCTGCGGGACGCTCCGGAGCACGCGCTGAGCGGCCCCCGCCGCAAGGCCGTGACCCTGCGCTTCGCCCACAGCGCCGCCCGCATCCTGCACGCCCTGGCGGATCCGGGGGCGGTGCGCGAAGGGGCGCTCTAGGTCGGTCGGGATCGTCATTCAGAGCCGCGAAGGCCGGTCGTCCGAAGCCGGAGTCCGAGATTCGGATCCCGGACAGGCTGTCGGTTCCGCGATGCGGTCGGCTGTTCTAGAAGGGCCGCGCTCGCGCGCCGCCCGCGCGTCCCGTGCCGACCGACCCGATGTATCCGCCCCGATGACGCCCGTCGCCCTGTTCGAGTTGATCCTCGCCCTTTTGGGCGCGGCCCTGCTGCTCTCGCTGGCGGCCGGGCGGCTCGGGTTCCCGCCCGCCGCCGCCCTGGTGCTCGGTGGCATGGCGCTGGCGGTGGCGCCGGGCCTGCCGGCCTTCGATCTCGATCCGGACCTGATCATGGTCCTGTTCCTGCCGCCGCTGCTGCTCGAATCGGCCTACTTCACCGTCTGGCGCGACTTCCGGGCGAGCCTGGGCCCGATCCTCTCGCTGTCGCTCGGGGCGGTGCTGTTCACGACCCTGGTGGTCGGGCTCGTCGCCCACGCGGTGGTGCCCGCCCTGCCCTGGGCCGCGTGCTTCGCGCTGGGCGCCATCGTCTCGCCGCCGGACGCGGTGGCCGCCAAGGCGGTGCTGGCCCGCGTCGCCCTGCCTCGCCGGATGGTCACGGTCCTGGAGGGCGAGAGTCTCGTCAACGACGCGTCCGGCCTCGTGCTCTACCGGTTCGCCGTGGCGGCGGCGCTGACCGGCAGCTTCAGCGCCTGGGCGGCGGCGGGCAGCTTCGCGTGGCTGGCGGTGGCGGGCGTCGCGGTCGGGCTCGCCTGCGGCCTCGCCGTGAACGCCCTGGTGCGCCGGCTGCACGACGCCAACGCCGCCACGGTGCTGAGCTTCCTGGCCTCCTACGTCGCCTACCTCGCCGCCGAGGAGGTCCACGCCTCCGGCGTGCTCGCAGTCGTGGCCTGCGGCCTGATGATGGGCGGGCAGGAGCACGAGACCTTCGACGCCCATGTCCGCCGCCACGCCGTGGCGGTGTGGGAATTCGTCGTCTTCGTGCTGGAGGCGCTGGTCTTCGTGCTGATCGGGCTGGCCCTGCGCGGCGTGCTGGCCCGGACCGGTGGCGATTTCGACGCACTCGCGACGGGGCTGCCGCTGGCGCTCACCGTCACCGTGGCCTGCGTGGTCGCCCGGCTGCTCTGGGTGTTCCCCGCCGTTTACCTGCGGCAGGTCCTGTCGGCCCGGGTGCGGGCGCATGAGCCCCGTCCGGACCCGCGGGTACCGCTGATCATCGGCTGGGCCGGCATGCGCGGGGTGGTGACGCTCGCCGCCGCGCTGGCGCTGCCGGTCGATTTCCCCGGCCGCGACGCGATCCTGGTGGCGGCCTTCGCGGTGATCCTGTTCACCGTCCTGGTCCAGGGAACCACGCTGGGCCCGCTGATCCGCCGGCTCCGGCTCGAGCCCGACCAGAGCCTGCCCGAGGGCCATCTCGATGCCGCGATGGCACGCGTGGTGATGAACGAGGCGGGGCTCGCCGCCCTGGAGCGGCTGGTGGTGGCCGAATCCGGCGCGCTGCAGCACCCGCGCCTCGTGGAGGAGTATCGCCGCCGGGTGCGGGCCACGTCCCGCGTGCGTGACGAGCGTAGCGCCATGGATGCCGAGCGGACCGAGCACTTCGCGGCCGCGCTCCTGGCGGTGCGGTCCGGCCGGTCGGCGCTGATCGGCCTGCACCGGGAGAACCGCATCCACAGCTCGGTGCTGCGGGCGCTGGAGGGCGAGATCGACCTCGAGGAACTCCACTTGAAGCGCTTGGCCGGCCACGCCTCCGCGTACGGTGCGGCCTGACGGGTCGCCGTTCTCAAAGGCGTTCTCCGTCGAATGACGGTGACGTCAGGTGGATATCCAGATCTCTCCATCAGCCCGAAGCGCGTTCGCGAAGCGGACGCCGCGAAGGCGTCCTCCGAACATCTCGGCGATCCCCGGAAGCGTCCCTCGAGGCTGCCGCGCAGGACCTCGGGATCAGGGGCGAAATTGGACATACAAATCTGAACCCTGAACTCGGAGCGGATCGCGCTTGCGGCGCGATCGGCCGTAGCGCTCCGGCCCCGGAGCGCCGCCGGAGTCTCCGATCAGTGGGCGGCGCAGCCCGCCGCCGGGGTGCCGTAGCCGCTGTAGACCACACGCACCTTGCGCAGGCATGATTCCGCCGCCTTGGGGGCGGCCGCCACGGGGGCGACCTCCACCGGTTCGACCCGCAGGGTCGTCGTGACCGCCTGCTCCTCCGGGGTGGCCAGAGCGCGGCTGGCGCTCATCACGAACGGCGTGGCGACCATGGCCGAGACGGCGAGCGCGGCGAGGACGGCGATGTTCTTGCGGCCGAAGTCGTTTACGATGCGAGCGTTACGCATGACTGGTCTTCCGTCGTGTTCGGCAGCGCTGAGGTGCCGCTATCCCCTGTTGTGCCGATTAACTTGGCCGTCAGCTCGGCGGTTCCGTGTATCGCGCGAAAACGGCCGCGCTTGCGTGCTCCGCCACACGCGCGACGGGGAGGTTCAGAAGATCTTGCGGTACTGCACGAAGCCCGATTTCTCGGCGACGCGGTCGTAGAGCAGCATCGCGTCGGTATTCGTCTCGTGCGTCAGCCAGTGGACGCGGGAGCAACCGGCGGCCTTCGCGGCCTCGCAGACATGCGCGATGAGCCGGCGCCCGATCCCCGCCCCGCGGGCGCCGTCCGCCACGAACAGGTCCTGGAGGTAGCAGTAATCACCGATCGTCCAGGCCGAGCGGTGGCGGATGTGATGGACGAGCCCGACCGCCGCGGCCCCCCGCCACGCCAGGGCGCCGTCGACCGGCTCGCCCGGATCGTTGAGGCGCCCCCAGGTGCAGTCCGTGACCGCCTCGGACAAATCGACCCGGTAGAAGGCCTGATAGCCCCGCCAGAGCGGCAGCCACGCCGCCCGGTCCTCCGGGCCGATCGCCCGGATCGCGATGGGGTCCGTCCCGATATCCACGATTCGCTCCGTGCCCCTTGGGTCGCACGTCACCATCGCCGACCCGCGCGTGCAAGCCGGGCTCGCGCTCCCGCGGCTTCCCGGCGGCGCGGAGCCTTTCCCGATCGCGTTCGGCTTCCCCTTCGGCGGCGCGCGCACTAAACCGGCCCGCCTGCGGCCCGACCGGCCGCGCGATGCCGAGCCTCCGACACCCATGTCCCAAAAGAAATCGTTCCAGGGGCTGATCCTGACGCTGCAGGAATTCTGGGCGGCGCAGGGCTGCGTGATCCTCCAGCCCTACGACATGGAGGTCGGCGCCGGCACCTTCCATCCGGCCACCACCCTGCGGGCGCTGGGCCCGAAGCCCTGGAAGGCCGCCTACGTCCAGCCCTCGCGCCGGCCCAAGGACGGCCGATACGGCGAGAACCCCAACCGGCTCCAGCACTATTACCAGTTCCAGGTGATCCTGAAGCCGAACCCGCCGAACCTGCAGGAACTCTACCTCGCCTCGCTCGATGCCATCGGGGTCGACCTGAAGCTCCACGACATCCGCTTCGTCGAGGATGATTGGGAAAGCCCGACACTCGGCGCCTGGGGCCTCGGTTGGGAATGCTGGTGCGACGGGATGGAGGTCAGCCAGTTCACCTATTTCCAGCAGGTGGCCGGGTTCGAATGCGCCCCCGTGGCGGGGGAGCTGACCTACGGGTTGGAGCGGCTCGCCATGTACGTGCAGGGCGTCGAGAACGTCTACGACCTCGACTTCAACGGCGCCGAGGGTGCGGACCGGATCACCTACGGCGACGTGTTCCTGCAGGCGGAGCAGGAATATTCCCGCCACAACTTCGAGTCCGCCGATACCGCGATGCTGTTCCGTCAGTTCACCGACGCGGAGGCCGCCTGCCGCTCCTACCTCGACGCCGGTGCGCCCGCCGCGGAGGGCGAGCGCCACCGGATGGCGCAGCCGGCCTACGACCAGTGCATCAAGGCGAGCCACGTCTTCAACCTGCTCGACGCGCGCGGGGTGATCTCGGTCACCGAGCGCCAGAGCTACATCCTGCGGGTGCGGGAACTGGCCAAGGCCTGCGGCGCGGCGTGGCTCAGGACGGCGGCCGGCGGAGCCCCTTGAGCCCTCGCGCGTTGCAACCCCCGCCAACCGGCGCGCTCCGGCGCGTCCGCAGACGCGGGAATCCTGTAATGAAAAAGACCGTCTTCGCCTTCGGTGTCCTCCTGCTCGGCCTCGCGCCCGCGCTGGCGGCCGATCCCGGCCCCGAGGCGGTGGTCAAGAAGCTCTACGCCGAGCCGCACCCGAATCACTCCGCCGTCTACACGAAGCGCCTCCAGGGGCTGTTCGACGCCGACGCCAAGCAGGCCAACGGCGCCACCGGCAACCTCGACTTCGACTACCGCCTCAACGGCGAGCCCCTGAAGCCCGACACCGTGAAGAGCCTGACCTTCAAGGAAGCCACAGAGGGGCAGGACCAGGCGAAGGTCACGGTGGAGCGCAAGGGCGGGGACGGCTCGAAGTCCATCGTCTACGACCTCGTGCGCGAGGACGGCAGCTGGCGGGTGTCGGACGCCCACGCGATCGGCGATCGCAAGTGGCAGCTCTCGACCATCCTGAAGGGCGAAGCGCACTGAGGAGAGTCGGGACCCGGCCTCTCCACCCTCGACAGGGTTGCGGCGCGGCGATATGGCCGCGCCATGCCCGACCTCCTGCTCGAACTCCGCTCGGAAGAGATCCCCGCCCGCATGCAGCGGCGCGCCGCGGAGGATCTCAAGAAGCTCGTCACCGACGCCCTCGTCGAGCGCGGCTTCCTGTACGAGGGCGCCAAGGCGTTCTCCACGCCGCGCCGGCTGGCGCTGCACGTCGCCGGCCTGCCCGCCCGGGGCGAGGCGGTGCGGGAGGAGCGCCGCGGCCCGCGGGTCGGGGCTCCCGAGGCGGCGGTCCAGGGCTTCCTGAAGGGTGCCGGCCTCGCGAGCCTGGACCAGGCCCAGACCATCACCGACCCGAAGAAGGGCGCGTTCTACCTCGCGGTGATCGAGCGCCCCGGCCGCGAGACGCTGGACGTGCTGGCCGAACTCCTGCCCGAGATCATCCGGACCTTCCCGTGGCCGAAGGCGATGCGCTGGGGCGCGGCCTCGGCCCAGCCCGGCGCCTTGCGCTGGGTGCGCCCGCTGCAATCGATCGTCGCGACCTTCGGGCCCGAGACCGAGACCCCCGAGGTCGTGCCGTTCTCGGTGGGCGGCATCGCGGCCGGCACCGTGACCTACGGCCACCGCTTCCTGGCGCCCGAGCCGATCGAGGTGCGCCGGTTCGACGACTACATCCAGGCCCTGGAGCGCGGAAAGGTCATCCTCGACGCGGACCGGCGCAAGGACGTGATCCTGCACGACGCCCGTGACCTCGCCTTCGCGCGCGGCCTCGACCTCGTGGAGGACGAGGGGCTGCTGGAGGAGGTGGCCGGCCTCGTGGAATGGCCGGTGGTGCTCCTGGGCTCCTTCGACGAATCCTTCCTCGACATCCCCGCCGAGGCGATCCGGGCGACCATCCGGGCGAACCAGAAGTGCTTCGTCCTGCGCAAGGGCGGCTCGGAGGATCTGGCCCCGGCCTTCATCCTGGTCTCGAATCTTTTGGCATCGGACGGCGGGCTGGCGATCACCGCCGGCAACGAGCGGGTGGTCCGCGCGCGCCTGTCCGACGCAAAATTCTTCTGGGAGACCGACAAGGCGATCCGCCTGGAAGACCGTCTGCCCAAGCTCGACAGCATCGTCTTCCACGAGAAGCTTGGGACGCAGGGCGAGCGGATCGCCCGCATCGCCGCGCTGGCCAAGGAGCTGGCGCCGCTGGTCGGCGCCGATGCAGGCCTGGCCGAGCGCGCCGCCCGCCTCGCCAAGGCCGATCTCGTCACCGAGATGGTCGGCGAGTTTCCGGAGCTCCAGGGGGTGATGGGCCGTAAGTATGCGGCTCTCCAGGGCGAGCACCCGAGCGTCTGCGCGGCCATCGAGGAGCATTATAAGCCGGTCGGTCCCTCCGACCGGGTGCCGAGCGATCCGGTCTCCATCGCCGTGGCGCTCGCCGACAAGCTCGACACGCTGGTGGGGTTCTGGGCGATCGATGAGAAGCCGACGGGGAGCAAGGATCCGTATGCGCTGCGGCGGGCGGCTTTGGGGGTGATCCGGCTCATCCTCGACCGGTCCCTGCGTCTGCGCCTGCTGGACCAGATCGGCGCGGCGGATCGCGGCCTCGCGGCGCGGGCCGGCGCGGATCCGGCGGACCTCCTCGCCTTCTTCGCCGACCGCCTGAAGGTCTACCTCCGCGACCAGGGCGCCCGGCACGATCTGATCGATGCCGTCTTCGCCCTGCCCGGCCAGGACGACCTGCTGATGGTCCTGCGCCGGGTCGAGGCCTTGGGCAAATTCCTCGATACGGAAGACGGGAAGAACCTGCTCGCGGGCTACAAGCGCGCGGCCAACATCCTGCGCATCGAGGAGAAGAAGGACGGCCGCGCCTACGATGCCGCGCCCGAAGCGGCGCTGGCCGCCGCGGGCGAGCCGGCCGAGCAGGCGCTCGCGACGGCCTTGGCCGAGGCGCGGGAGACGGCCTCGGCGGCGGTCGCCCGGGAGGATTTCGCCGGCGCTATGCAGGCGCTCTCGACGCTCCGCGCGCCGGTGGACGCCTTCTTCCAGGACGTGACCGTCAACGCGCCCGACCCGAAGCTGCGCGAGAACCGCCTGCTGCTGCTCAACGCGCTCCGCGCCGCGACGCGGGAAGTGGCGGAGTTCTCGAAGATCGAGGGATGAGAGATGCATCTCCCTCCCCCGCACAGGGCGAGGGATGGGGCGCGTCATCTCTGGACTGGGCGTGCGGTCGCGGTGCGGGCCATCCGAAACCCCACGCGCGAATCCGCCAGCCTGAGCGGAAGTGCCCCCCTCACCCGTGGTCGTGCCCCGCATGCTCGTCCGGCTCGGGCAGGGTCAGCCCGAAATGGCTCACGAGGTCGGCCACCTGCCCCGGGCTGAGCTGCCGCGGGTTGAGGTTGCGCAGGAGCAAGTAAAGCTTGGCGGTCTCCTCCAGCTCCTCCGTGGCGAAGACCGCCCCCTCCAGGCTGTCCCCGGCCACCACCGGGCCGTGATTGGCGAGCAGCACCGAGCTGTACCGGCCGGCGAGCCCCCGGATCGCGTCCGCCACCGCGGGGTCGCCGGGGCGGTGATAGGGCACGAGCGCCGTGCCGCCGGTGCGCATCAGGTAGTAGGGCGTCAGCGGCGGCAGGACCTGCCGCGGGTCGATCTCCGGCAGCATCGACACCGCCACCGCGTGGGTCGAGTGCAGGTGGACGATGGCCTTCGCGCCGCTCCGGCTCTCGTAGAGCGCCGCATGCAGCGGGATCTCCTTCGTGGGCTTGTCCCCCGAGACGAGGCGCCCCGTACCGTCGAGCCGGGAGATCCGGGCCGGGTCCAGGAAACCGAGCGACGCGTTGGTCGGCGTCACCAGCCAGCCGCCGTCGGGCAGGCGCAGCGAGATGTTGCCGGACGAGCCCGGCGTCAGGCCGCGCTCGAACAGCGAGCGGCCGTAGCGGCAGATCTCCTCGCGCAGCCGGCTCTCGTCGCTCATGCGGTGGCTCCCTCGATCAGCTCGAACCCGAGATCGATTGTTGTCGGACCTTCGCCGGACAGGCAGGCGGCGGCCTGCCGGCCGATCTCCAGGCGCGGCGTGCGCACCGTCGACAGGGGCTGGGGCATCGCCGCCGCGATATCGAGCCCGTTGAAGCCGAACAGCGCGAGCCGCCCCGGTACGGCCAAGCCCGCCGACAGGCAGGCGAAATAGCCGCCCAGCGCCATGTCGTCGTTGGAGAAATAGACCGCGTCGAGGTCGGGATGGCGCGCCAGCAGCGCCTCCAGGCCCGCCCGCCCGGAGGCTGGCGAGGATGGGCCGGACCGGATCTCCCGCCCGTGGAGCGCCAGCCCGGCCTCCGCCAGGGCGGATTCGAACCCGGCGAGCCGCTTGGCCGCGCGCAGGTCGACCTGGAGGTCGTGGCCCAGATAGGCGATGCGGCGGTAGCCCCGGGCCAGGAGGTGCCGGGCGCTCGCCGCCCCCACGGCCCGGTTGGAGAAGCCGACCACGGCGTCGATCCCCGCCCCGTCCGTGTCGATCATCTCGACCACGCGCACGCCCCCGGCCCGCGCCAACGCGATGGTGCCGGGATTGTGCTCCAGCCCGGTGAGCAGGAGCGCGGCCGGGCGCCACGACAGTAAGGCGGCCACCAGAGCCTCCTCCCGGTCGGGGTCGTAGTCGCTGACCCCGATCACGCACTGGACGCCCTCGGCGTCGAGGGCGGTGGTCAGCCCGCGCAGCAGGTCGGGGAAGACCACGTTGGCGAGCGACGGGATCACGATCCCGGCGAGCTGCGCGCTCGCCCCCTGTCCCGCGAGGCTCCCGGCGAGGCGGTTCGGCACGTAGCCGAGCCGGGCCACGGCCTCCGCGACCCGCTCCCCGGCGCGCTTCGAATAGGAGCCGTGGTTGCGCAGGACCCGCGAGACCGTGCTCTCGCCGACCCCCGCCGCCCGGGCGACGTCGGTGAGCGTCACGAGCCGCCCCGGCGGCTGAAATGCGTCCATGGCCCCGCTTCTCCCGGCGCGGTTTTCTTTTTCGAGGCCCCCGCGCCTCCCATCCACGCCCTCACCGAGGTGCCCGCGCCATCGGGCCTCGAAGGAGCCGCCGGTGGTCGCGCGCTTCCTGGAGCCCGCCTGCGAGGCGGCTTTGCCACGCCTCAGGACGAGGGGGTTGTATGGGATGCAAGTCTCGCTCTCGGAGGCTTCATCCCCCCGACATAGCGGCCTGCATTATTCCGCACAACCGGATTGGCAGCGCTGCCAAAAGTCGCTATGGCTCCGCGCCAGCGCCGCCACACGAGCGGTGAAGACCACTATCCGCCCGTCTTTCGGATCGTACGGGCGAGGGAGAACGCCCATGCCGGCCCAAGCCGCCCCGCTGGGGAGCGCCGCCGAATCCGCGGACGAAAAGTCCTTCGTCGACCGGACCTACGCGAAGGTGTTCTGGCGCCTCGTGCCGTTCCTGATGCTCTGCTACGTGGTCGCCTATCTCGACAGGGTGAATGTCGGCTTCGCCAAGCTGCAGATGTCGCAGGAGCTGAAGTTCTCCGAGACGGTCTACGGGCTCGGCGCCGGCATTTTCTTTCTGGGCTACTTCCTGTTCGAGGTTCCCTCGAACGTGATCCTGCACCGGGTCGGCGCCCGGATCTGGATCGCGCGGATCATGATCACCTGGGGGGTGATCTCCGGCGCCTTCATGTTCGTGAACTCGGAGGCGACCTTCTACGGAATGCGCTTCCTGCTCGGCCTCGCCGAGGCCGGGTTCTACCCGGGGGTGATCCTCTACACGACGCAGTGGTTCCCGGCCCATCGCCGGGCCAAGGTCATCGCGGTGTTCATGGCGGCGATTCCGATCTCGGGCATCTTCGGCAACCCGCTTTCCGGCTTGATCATGGACGGGTTCAACGGCGCCCACGGCCTGTCCGGCTGGCAGTGGATGTTCCTGATCGAGGCGGTGCCGGCGGTTCTGATCGGTGTGGCCGTGTTCCTCTACCTCGACAACCGCCCGGCCGAGGCGAAGTGGCTGAGCGAGGCGGAGAAGCAGGTCCTCGAGCGCGACATCGCGGCCGACAACCACGGCAAGGAATCGAGCCCCCACTCCATCGCGACCGTGTTCCGCAATGGCCGCGTGTGGTTCATGAGCCTGATCTACTTCGCCTTCGTCACCGGCCAGTACGGATTGACCTTCTGGCTGCCGACGATCGTCAAGGCGTCCGGGGTGCAGGGCAACCTCAACATCGGCCTGATCAGCGCGATCCCGTTCCTGTCCGCCGCCATCGTGATGGTCCTGCTCGGCCTCAGCGCCGACCGGATGCGCGAGCGCCGCTGGCACCTCATCATCCCGGCCCTGCTGGGCGCCGTCGGCTTCGTGGTCTCGGCCAGTGCGGGCTCGACGACGATCGCCGTGGCGGCGCTCTCGGTGGCGGCCGCCGGCGTGCTGACCTGCTCGCCTCTGTTCTGGTCGCTGCCCACCGCCTTCCTGAGCGGCGCGGGCGCGGCGGCCGGCATCGCGCTGATCAACTCGGTGGGGAACCTTGCGGGCTTTGCCAGCCCCTACGTGATCGGCGCGCTGCGCGACGCCACCGGCAGCACCGCCGCCGGCATGTACGCGCTCGCCGTCATGCTGGTGGTCGGCGCGGTCTGCGTGTTCGTGACCCCGGCCAGGATGGTCAACCGCTGACGAGCACCGTCTCCTCCCCACGGTGGGGAGGAGAGCGCGGCGCTCCCGAGGAGGCCGCATCCGCCGTCCCTTCCCAGGATCAAAGGACCTTCCCCCGATGACCACCGACACGCAGACACTCCGCGCCGCGGTGATCGGCCTGGGCTCCATGGGCTCCGGCATGGCCGGCTCGCTGCTGCGGGCGGGTTTTGCCGTCGCCGCCTGCGACGTGAACCCGGACGCGGTGGCGCGCTTCGCGGCCGCCGGGGGCTGTGGCGCCGAGACCCCGGCTGAGGCCGCCGCGGGCGCCGACGTGGTGGTGAGCGTCGTCGTCAACGCCGCACAGACCGAGGCGGTGCTGTTCGGTCCGGACGGGGCCGCCGGGGCAATGCCGGAGGGCGCCGTGTTCGTCTCCTCGGCGACCATGGATCCGGCCGTCGCCCGGGCGCTGGCTTCCCGGCTGGAGGCGACCGGCCGCCACTATCTCGACGCCCCGATGAGCGGCGGCGCCGCCCGCGCGGCGGAAGGCGGCCTGACCTTCCTGGCCTCGGGCTCGCCGGCGGCGTTCGCGAAGGCCCGGCCCGCGCTCGATGCCATGGCCGGCACCCTCTACGAACTGGGCGACGAAGCCGGCCAGGGCGCGGCCTTCAAGATGATCAACCAGCTGCTGGCCGGGGTGCACATCGCCGCCGCCTGCGAGGCGATGAGCTTCGCCGCCAAGCAGGGCCTCGACCTGCGCCGGGTCTACGAGGTGATCACCAAGTCGGCGGGCAATTCCTGGATGTTCGAGAACCGGGTCCCCCACATCCTCGACGCCGATTACGCCCCGAAGAGCGCGGTCGACATCTTCGTCAAGGATCTCGGCATCGTGCAGGACATGGCCCGGGCGGAGAAGTACCCGGTGCCTGTGGCTGCGGCGGCGCTGCAGATGTTCCTGATGGCGTCGGGCGCCGGCATGGGCCGGGACGACGACGCCTCCGTGGCCCGTTTGTACGCGCAGGTCTCGGGCACCAAGCTTCCCGGTCAGGCGTAGGGAGCTCCAAACCAATGCCGCGCTTTGCCGCCAATCTCAGCCTGATGTTCAACGAGGTGCCGTTCCTCGACCGCTTCGACGCGGCGGCCCGCGCCGGGTTCGACGCCGTCGAGTTCCTGTTCCCCTACGAGCATCCGGCGGACGCCATCCGCGAGCGGCTCCGGGCCAATGGTCTGACCCAGGCGCTGTTCAACCTCCCGCCGGGGGATTTCGCCAAGGGTGAGCGCGGCTTGGCGGCCTTGCCCGAGCGCTTCGACGAGCTGAAGGCCGGCATCGACACGGCGCTGCGCTACGCCGAGGCGACGGGCGTCGCTCGGCTCCACCTGATGGCCGGGCTCGCCGAGGCGAACGACGCGCGCGCCGCGGAGGCCTACCGCCGTGCGGTCGCCTGGACGGCGGAGCGCCTCGCATCCGCCGGCCTCGACCTCGTGCTCGAGCCGATCAACACCCGCAACATGCCGGGCTACTTCCTGAACGATTTCGGCCGGGCCGCGGACCTCATCCGCGAACTGGCGCTGCCGAACCTGAAGCTGCAGTTCGACCTCTACCATTGCCAGATCCTGCACGGCGACGTGACCATGCGGCTGCGGGCGCTGATGCCGATCGTCGGCCATGTCCAGACCGCGAGCGTGCCCGAGCGGCACGAGCCCGGCACCGGCGAGATGAACGACGCCTTCCTGTTCGACGAGCTGGACCGGCTCGGCTACGCCGGATTCGTCGGCTGCGAGTACATCCCGGCCGCCGACACGGTCGCGGGCCTCGGCTGGCTCGCCGCCTACAAGGGGAGCGCCCGATGAGCCTCGCGCTGGGATGCGTCGCCGACGACTACACGGGCGCCTCGGACCTCGCCAACACCCTGACCAAGGCGGGGCTGCGCACGATCCAGACCATCGGGGTGCCGGAGGATGACCGCGCCCTGCCGGAGGCGGACGCGGTGGTGGTGGCGCTCAAGAGCCGCTCGATCCCGGCCGAACAGGCCGTGGCGCGGTCCCGCGAGGCGGAAGCCTGGCTGCGGGCCCGGGGCGCGGCCCACGTGATGTTCAAGATCTGCTCGACCTTCGATTCGACGGAGGCGGGCAATATCGGCCCTGTCATGGACGCCCTGCGGGCGGATGCGGGCGAGGCCATCGCGCTGGTCACCCCGGCCTTCCCGGAGACGGGACGGAGCGTCTACCAGGGCAACCTGTTCGTCGGCTCGGTGCCGCTGAACGAGAGCCCGCTCAAGGACCACCCGCTCAACCCCATGCGCGACGCCAACCTCGTTCGGGTGCTCGGGCGCCAGAGCGCGGGCGCGGTCGGGCTCGTCGACACCGCCACGGTCGCCCGCGGCGCCGAGGCTGTGGCGGCCCGGCTCGACGCCCTCGCGGCCGAGGGCAAGCAGGCCGCCATCGCGGACGCGATCTTCGACAGCGACCTCGAAGTGCTGGGGCGGGCGATCATCGACCGGAAATTCTCCGTGGGGGCCTCGGGGCTCGGGCTCGGCCTTGCCCGGGCGCTCGTCGCCGCCGGGCGCGGGACCCGCGACGCCGCCGGCGCGGCGGTCGGCGAGCCGGTCGGCGGGGCTGCGGCCTGCCTCGCCGGCAGCTGCTCGCAGGCGACGCTCCAGCAGGTCGCCGCCGCGGAGGCGCTGATGCCGGTGCTGCGCCTCGACCCGGCGCGGCTGCTCTCGGGCGTCGACGTGGTGGCCGAGGCCCTGGCCTTCGCGGAGGCGCGACTGGCCACCGGCCCGGTGCTGATCGCCTCCTCGGCGCCCCCCGAGGCGGTGCGGGCGCTCCAGGCCGCCCACGGGGTCGACGCGGCCGGCCACGCCATCGAGGCGGCCCTTGCCGCCATCGCGGAAGGGCTCGTCGCCCGCGGCGTCCGCCGGCTCGTGGTCGCCGGGGGCGAGACCTCGGGCGCCGTGGTCGACCGGCTCGGTCTCCGGGCCTTCCTGCTCGGCCCCGAGATCGCCGCGGGCGTCCCGGTCCTGCGCACCGCCGGCCGGGACGAGCCGATGCTGCTCGCCCTGAAATCCGGCAATTTCGGCGGCCCGGACTTCTTCGGGCGCGCCCTGGACATGATGGCCTGACTCGGCACACCACTGGACGAAGAGATCTCCCATGCACGCCCTGATTCTCGGCGCCGCCGGCATGATCGGCCGCCGCCTCGTCGAAGCCCTGGTGCCCGATGGCCGAGTCGGCGGGCAGCCACTCACCGCCCTCACCCTCCTCGACGTGGTGCCCCCGGCGGCGCCGGAGGCGTTCTCCGGCCCTGTTCGGGCCGAGGCCGCGGATCTGACCGCCCCCGGTGCCGCCGAGGCCGCTATCGCCGAGCGACCGGAGGTGATTTTCCACCTCGCCGCGGTGGTCTCGGGCGAGGCCGAGGCCAACCTGGAGCTCGGCTACCGGGTCAATCTCGACGGCACGCGGCTGCTGCTCGACGCGATCCGGCATGCCAACGCGGCGGACGGCTACCGGCCGAAGCTGATCTTCACCTCCTCGCTCGCCGTGTTCGGGCCGCCCTTCCCCAAGGTCATCCCGGACGACCACATCCTGCGCCCCGCCTCCTCGTACGGGGTCCAGAAGGCGATGGGCGAGCTGATGCTCGCCGACTACGCGCGGCGCGGCTTCCTCGACGGGATCGGCCTGCGCCTGCCGACCATCTGCGTGCGGCCGGGCAAGCCCAACAAGGCGGCCTCGGGCTTCTTCTCCGGGATCATCCGCGAGCCGCTCGCCGGCCAGGAGGCCATCCTGCCGGTGCCCGACACGGTGCGGCACTGGTTCGCCAGCCCCGCCGCGGCGGTGGGCTTCCTCGTCCACGCCGCCGGGCTCGACCTCGCGGCGATCGGCCCGCGGATCAGCCTGACCATGCCGGGCGTCTCGGCGACGGTGGCCGAGGAGATCGAGGCCCTGCGCCGCGCGGCCGGCGACAAAGCCGTGGCGCTGATCCGGCGCGCGCCCGACGCCACCATCGCGCGGATCGTCGGCTCCTGGCCGGAGGCGTTCGAGCCGGAGGCGGCCCTGGCCCTGGGCTTCCGGGCGGACGACTCCTTCGACGCCATCGTGGCCCAGCACGTGGCAGAATTCCACGGCGGTTGAGGCTTAGCCCAAGGCGGGACGGATGTCGGTCTGCGGAAAATCGTCGCCGACGAACAGCAGCGGCACGCCGTGGGCCTGCGCGCAGGCATAGGCGAAGCAATCGCCGAGGTTCAGCCGGGCGGGGTGGCGGCCTTTTCCGAAACGGGCATGGGCCGCCGTCGCGAGCCGTCCCTCAGTGCCGGTGATCGGGACCAGCGTGAGGCTCGTCGCGTCGAAGAAGCTGTCCACGACGGCTTGGGCGATGTTCGGCTCGATCTTCTGAATGCGAGCGATGGCAAGCACCGCCTCGTAGATGGCCAAACCGCTCGTCAACCGCACGGGTGATTCACGGAGTCGATCGAGCAGCCTCCTGTGCCCCGGCTCCCGGACCAGGATCGCAACGATGGCCGAAGCGTCGATAAACATCACTCGTCGTTCAGGCTGTCGTAAAACGCCTTGTCCGCCGCGAGACCAGTCTTCGGATAGGCGGCGAGCGCGTCCTGGATCTGCTTGATTCGCTCCATGAACGCATCGCTCTCGCGGTTCTGGCGCTCCAGCTCGTTCGAGAGCGCGAGTCGCACCGCCTCGGTCTTGCTCACGCCCGCCCGCGATGCCAGCTTCTCGGCGAGCTGATTCACCTCTTCGCTGCGGATGTTGAGCGGCATGGCAGCCTCCGTGTAGACGCAGGGAGGTTAGTGTCTACACACCCGGGCCGCAAGCGCGGCGCGTACCCCGAACAAGGATCCCGATGACCCGCCTCGACGAGGCCCGCGCCGCGCTGAAGAAGACGTTCGGCTACGAGGATTTCCGGCCCGGGCAGGACGAGGTGATCGGCGCGGTGCTGGACGGCGCCGACGTGTTCGCCGTGATGCCCACGGGCTCGGGCAAGTCCATGACCTACCAGCTCCCGGCCCTGGTCGATCCAGGGCTGACCGTGGTGGTATCGCCTCTGATCGCCCTGATGCACGACCAAGTGCAGCAGATGCGCAGCGTCGGCGTCGAGGCCGCCACCCTCAACTCCACCGTGACGGAGTCGGAGTCGCGCGAGACCTGGCGCAGCCTGCGGTCCGGAGAGCTACGCTTGCTGTTCGTCTCCCCCGAGCGCCTTCTGATGGACGGGTGCATCGAGGCCCTGCGCGGGGCCGGGGTCCGGCGCCTGGCTGTGGACGAGGCGCATTGCGTCTCGCAATGGGGCCACGATTTCCGGCCCGAATACCGGGAGATCGCCCGCGCCCGGACGGCGCTCGGCAACGTCCAGACCCTGGCGCTGACCGCGACGGCGGATGCCGCGACCCGCGCCGAGATCGCCGAGCGCCTGTTCCCGCAGGGGCGGCCCCCGAAGATCTTCGTCCATTCCTTCGATCGGCCGAACATCCGCCTGACGTTCCAGCCCAAGGACAACCCGGCCCGCCAGATCGAGCGCTTCCTGAAGCACCGCCGTGCGGAGAGCGGGATCATCTACTGCTCCTCGCGCAAGCGCACCGAGCAGCTCGCCGAGACCCTCCGGAAGGACGGGTTCGACGCCCTGCCCTACCATGCCGGCCTCGACCAGGGGACGCGGATGCGCAACCAGGACCGGTTCCTCCAGGAGGACGGGGTGGTGATGACCGCGACCGTGGCGTTCGGCATGGGCATCAACAAGCCCGACGTGCGCTTCGTCTGCCACGCCGACATGCCCAACAACGTCGAGGGCTACTACCAGGAGATCGGCCGCGCCGGCCGCGACGGGCTGCCGGCCGACACGCTCACCCTCTACGGCCTCGACGACATGGCGCTGCGCCGCCGCCAGATCGACGAGAAGGAGATCTCCGACGAGCGCCGCCGGGTGGAGCGGCGCAAGCTCGAGGCGATGATTACCCTGTGCGAGGGCGCCACCTGCCGGCGCCAGTCGCTGCTCGGCTATTTCGGCGAGGCGAGCGAGCCCTGCGGGCGGTGCGACCTCTGCCGCGGCGGCGTCACCCTGGTGGACGGGACTGTGGCGGCGCAGAAGATCCTCTCGGCGATCGTGCGCACCGGCCAGCGCTTCGGCGCCGCGTACATCTGCGACGTGGTCTACGGCAAGGAGAGCGACCAGGTCCGCCGGAACGGGCATGCGAGCCTCAAGACCTTCGGGGTCGGCGCCGACAAGCCGGTCTCGGCGTGGCGGGCGATCCTGCGCCAGCTCTTTGCGGCCGGGGCGATCGCCGAGAACGCCGACGGCTATGGCGGCCTCTCGATGACCGAGAAGGGCGAGGCGATCCTGTTCGGACGGGAGACGGTCCAGCTCCGTCCCGATGCGGAGCCGAAGGCGGACTCGCGCGAGCGCCGCCGCACCGCACCGCGCGAGGATGGGGAGATCGTGCTCTCCGAGACGGACGAGGCCCTGTTCCAGCACCTCCGGGGCCTGCGCGCCACCCTCGCCCGGGCCGAGGGCATCGCGGCCTTCATGGTGTTCCCAGACCGGACGCTGATCGAGATGGCCCGCCAGAAGCCCGTCGATCTCTGGGCCCTGCGGACGGTCCACGGCGTCGGCGAGCGCAAGCGCGAGGCCTACGGCGAGCGATTCGTGACGGCGATTTCCGAGTTCCTGGCCCAGCCCCCGGCCGCCTGAGCGCGGCGGGTCCGGCGAATTTTTCCTCGGCGTGTCAGGCAGGTTCGTGTAGGCAAGCCGCCCACCCGAACCGATCGGATCCATCATTTCGACACCCGCCTCCGTCGCCGGCGCACCGGCCCAGGAAAGCCCAGAGGACACCGCAGGGGAACCGGTCCGGAACGTATCGCGGACGCTGACCTCCCGCATCGTGTTCTATCTGCCGGGGTTCGACCCGCGCGATCCCGAGACCTACTGGGGCCTGTTCCGCCGCGAGGCCCGGCTCACCGCCGCGCGCCGCGGCACCGCGATCGCGGTCGGCACGCCGGTCCGCTCGGCGGACGGACTCGACCTCGCCTGGACGGTGCATTCGCGTGAGGTCTCCACCCGCTATGTCCTCCTGCGTTGGGAGGACATCGTGCGCGCCCGCTTCCCGCAAGCCGACTGGGCGCGGCTCAGGGGCGTCCCGGCGCTGCTTTGGCGGCTCTGGCGGTCGGGCTACATGGCTGACCTGCGCCGGGAGGGGCGGCGCTTCTCCACGGTGATCTTCGGCGTCCACGCCATCTATCTTGCGCTCGCGCTCTTCAGCCTCGCCGTGGCGGGGAGCCTCGCCGCCCTGGCGCCGGCCGTGCTTCGGCCCTGGACCTTGCTGGCGGTGCCGCCGTTGGCCTACGCGATCCTCGCCGGGCTGATGCGGGCGACCCGCGGCAAGCCGCTCTACGTCCCCCACCTCGTGGACGACACCGCCTTCACGCATGCCTACGCGGCGGGTGAGGCCCCTGAGATGGGCCCCCGCCTCGACGCCTTCGCGGAGCGCATCCGCACGGCCGAGGGAGAGGCCGACGAGGTCGTGGTGGTCGGCCATTCCTCGTCGAGCTTTCTCGGCATCGAGGTGCTGGACCGGGTGCTCGCCCAGGATCCCGGCTTCGGCAGCCGCGGCACGCCGGTCTCGTTCGTGAGCATCGGCAGCGTCATCCCCTGGCTCGGCCTCGACCCGGCCGCCGAGAGCTTTCGCGACAGGCTCCTGCGCTTCGGGCGGGCGGCGCAGATCCCCTGGCTCGACGTGCGCGCGCCCTGGGACTGGCTGTCGATCCACCGGGGCAACCCGCTCGCCGCCTGCGGACTCACCCCGACCGACCCCGGCCGCCCGTCCGTGCTCAGGGTGATGATACGCGACCTGATCACGGGCGACGACGTGAGACGGCGCCAGTGGAACCTGTTCCAGATGCACTTCCAGCTGCTCATGGCGAGCCAGGGCGACAGCGGGTTCGATTATCTCGACCTGGTCACCGGGCCGGAGCCGGTGCACGTCCTCGTGACGCGCTGCCGGCAGGACAGGCTGCCCCCGGGATCACCCAGCGAATCAGAGTTTTAGACCGTGTTATTGGGCGCCGGACTGTAAAATAGTACGCAGCGTTCGATCGATCATTGAGCACCATGGCTTCGTAAGGTCCTGGACCTTTTACCGGCGCGGGGCGGAGTCCTGCGGCAGGGGGGACTGTGCACCTCGCGATGCAGTCCCGAACCCTGCCTAGGGGCTCACGCCCTCTGGAAACCGGCTTCCGCCGTTGCCCAGATCGATGTCCGGATCATCACGGAATAACCGGCACCGGGGAACCGCGCGATTGCGGACATCGACCCTTGCCTGCGGCCCCTCCGGGCTGCCCCGCACCCCGCGGATGTTGCCAGCGCGGGCGCTTCCGCTTTAGAGCCGGGGCTGCTTGAGATCTCAACCCGGTTCGGGTTCGCCGCGGCCGTCGTCTCCCGGGACGGGCCGCTCTCTGCTGAGACCCTTCGCATGTTCCGCAACGACGTTCCGATCACCCCCGAGCTCGTGGCCCAGCACGGTCTGACGCCGGAGGAATACGAACGCTTCCGCGGCCTGATCGGGCGCGACCCGACGCTGACCGAACTCGGCATCGTCTCGGCGATGTGGAACGAGCACTGCTCGTACAAGTCGTCGCGCAAGCATCTGCGCGGGTTGCCGACCTCGGCACCCTGGGTGATCCAGGGCCCGGGCGAGAATGCCGGCGTCATCGATATCGGCGACGGGCTGGCCTGCGTCTTCAAGATGGAGAGCCACAACCACCCGAGCTACATCGAGCCCTACCAGGGCGCGGCCACCGGCGTCGGCGGCATCCTCCGGGACGTGTTCACCATGGGCGCCAGGCCGATCGCGGCGCTCAACGCCCTGCGCTTCGGCTCCCCCGACCACCCGCGCACCCGCGGCTTGGTCTCGGGGGTGGTGGCGGGGGTCGGCGGCTACGGCAATTCCTTCGGCGTGCCCACGGTCGGCGGCCTGACCGGGTTCCATCGCCGCTACGACGGCAACATCCTGGTCAACGCCATGGCGGTGGGGCTCGCCCGCACCGACGCGATCTTCTACGCGGCGGCCACCGGGGTCGGGAACCCGATCGTCTATCTCGGCTCCAAGACCGGCCGCGACGGCATCCACGGCGCCACCATGGCGTCCGCCGAGTTCGACGAGGCCTCCGAGTCGAAGCGCCCGACCGTGCAGGTCGGCGACCCCTTCGCCGAGAAGCTGCTGCTGGAGGCCTGCCTGGAGCTGATGGCGTCCGGCGCCGTCATCGCCATCCAGGACATGGGCGCGGCGGGTCTCACCTGCTCGGCCGTCGAGATGGGTGCCAAGGGCGACCTCGGCGTCGAGCTCGACATCGAGAAGGTGCCGGCCCGCGAGGCCGGCATGACCCCCTACGAGATGATGCTCTCCGAAAGCCAGGAGCGGATGCTCATGGTGCTCAAGCCCGGCATGGAGGCGGAGGCGGAAGCCATCTTCGTGAAGTGGGGCCTGGACTTCGCCGTCATCGGCCGCACCACCGACACGCTCCGCTTCGTCATCAAGTGGCACGGGGAGACCGTGGCCGACCTGCCGATCAAGGAACTCGGCGACGAGGCCCCGCTCTACGACCGGCCGCACCTTGCCAACACGCACCTGCCGGTGATCCCGGCCTCCGCGGTGCCGGCGCCGGCCTCGCTGACCGACGCGCTCAAGCGGCTCGTGAGCTCGCCCGACCTCGCCTCCAAGCGCTGGGTCTGGGAGCAGTACGACCACTTCATCCTCGGCAACACCGTGCAGAAACCCGGCGGCGATGCCGCGATCGTGCGGGTCGAGGACGGGCCGAAGGCGCTGGCGCTGACCTGCGACGTGACCCCGCGCTACTGCGAAGCCGACCCGGTCGAGGGCGGCCGGCAGGCGGTGGCCGAGGCTTGGCGCAACATCACCGCGGTGGGGGCGAAGCCGCTGGCCATCACCGACAACCTGAACTTCGGCAACCCGGAGAAGCCCGAGGTCATGGGCCAGCTCGTGGGTTGCCTCCAGGGAATCGGTGAGGCCTGCCGGGCCCTCGACTTCCCGGTCGTATCGGGCAACGTCTCCCTCTACAACGAGACCAACGGCGTCGGCATCCTGCCGACCCCGACCATCGGCGGCGTCGGCGTGCTCGACGACGTGGAGCGCCACGCCACCCTCGCGCTCAAGCGCGAGGGCGACGTGCTGGTGCTGGTGGGCTCGGGCGAGGGCTGGCTCGGCCAGTCGGCCTATCTCGCGGTGATCGAGGGCCGGGAAGAGGGCGCGCCGCCGCCGGTGGATCTTTCGATCGAGCGTCGCAACGGCGATTTCGTGCGCGGGCTGATCGCCTCCGGCACGGTCGACACCGTCCACGACCTGTCGGATGGCGGCCTCGCCGTGGCGCTGGCCGATATGGCGATGGCGGGCGGTATCGGCGCGGCCCTGCCGGAAGTGCCGGTGGACTTGGCCCCGCACGCCTATCTGTTCGGCGAGGACCAGGGCCGCTACCTGCTGGCGGTCGATCCGGAGGCGGCCTCCGACCTCCTTTACAGTGCCTCGGCCCAGGGCATCGACGCGGCCGTTGTCGGCGTCACCGGCTCCGACCGTTTGACCCTGCCGGGCGGCGAGACCATATCGCTGTCCGAGCTGAGCGCGGCGCATGAGGGCTGGCTACCCGCCTACATGGCGAGCCAGCCGGCCGCTCCGGCCGCCTGAACCCCTTACGCCCTAGGAGTTTTCCGATGCCGATGGATGCGGGCGAGATCGAGCGCATGATCCGCGAGGCGCTGCCCGACGCGACCGTGGAGATCCGCGACCTCGCCGGGGACGGCGACCATTACGCGGCGACCGTCCTGTCCGCTGCCTTCAAGGGCAAGACCCGGGTCGCCCAGCATCAGATGGTCTACGGCGCGCTCCAGGGCCGGATGGGCGGCGTGCTGCACGCCCTTGCGCTGACCACGGGCGTCCCGCAGGATTAGCGCCCGTCCGCGAGAGTCCTCCCGATGGACCGACCGAGTCTCTACGACGACGACATCGTCACCTGGGCCGAGGAGCAGGCGGCCGCGATGCGCGCGCTCGCCGCCCGCAGCGATCTGTCGAATGCGATCGACTGGGAGAACGTGATCGAAGAGATCGAGAGTGTGGGCCGGGCCGATATCGAGCGGGTCGAGAGCGCCTTCCTCCAACTTCTGATCCACGTCCTCAAATATGCCTCGGCGCCTGGGGCACAATCGACGATATCCTGGCGAAAGGAAGTGCTCGTTTTCCAAGCCTCCGCGCGGCGCAATTACCGGCGGTCGATGAGACAGCGCATCGATTGGATCGAGCTATGGGCGTCAGCCAAGAAGATTTCGGATTCCTCCTTGAAGATGTTCGGTGACACGCTGCTCGGTGGATTGCCGGACCGCATGCCGTTCACACCCGAGGAGATGACGGCGCCCGGCTTTGACATGGACGCGGCGCTGGAGCGTCTCGCCACGGTGTTGAATTCCGACCCCGGTCACACCTAAATCACGCTATCGAACAAGGATCGACCCGATGACCGACGCCAACACGACCATCCAGAACGAGATCGCCTCCCAGGACGTGGTGGTGTTCATGAAGGGCACGCCCTCGATGCCGCAATGCGGCTTCTCGGGCCAGGTGGTGCAGATCCTCAACTACCTCGGCGTGCCGTTCAAGGGCGTGAACGTGCTGGCCGACCAGGGCATTCGCGAGGGCATCAAGGCGTTCTCGAACTGGCCGACTATCCCGCAGGTCTACGTGAAGGGCGAGTTCGTCGGCGGCTGCGACATCACCCGGGAGATGTTCCAGTCGGGCGAGCTGCAGACCTTCCTCGCCGAGAAGGGCGTGCCGGTGAAGACCGCCGCCGCCTGATTTTTGGGATTCCGCCGGACGGATCAGGGCGCCCGCGGGCGCCCTTTTTCGTGCTGGGTCAGGCCCGCATAGCAATGGCCATCGCGCCCCGTCGGGACAGCCGTGGGCGGGGCGCATTCGCGTTCGCCGGCGCGATCGCCTATATCGGAATCGTTCCACAGCTATGGATAGACCGATCATCATGGCGACGCCGTCGCTCGACAGCGCCCGCGCGGCCGAACCCGCGATCGAGAAGGCGCCCGATTTCCAGCCTGCGCTGTTGCCTGGCCGGCCCCCGTCGCTGGTCGGGCTCACCCGCGACGCGCTCAAGGCGCAGCTCATCGGCATGGGCGTGCCCGAGCGCGAGAGCCGGATGCGGGCGGGCCAGATCTGGCACTGGGTCAATTTTCGCGGGGCGACCGATTTCGCCGAGATGACCAATGTCGGCAAGGGGTTGAAGGCGGAGCTCGCGCAGCACTTCACCCTGGAGCGGCCCGAGGTCGCCAGCCGGCAGGTGTCGCGCGACGGCACCCGCAAGTGGCTGTTGCGCATGGCGCCGACCAACCCTCAGGAGCACAATCGCGGCGCCGAGATCGAGTGCGTCTACATCCCGGGCCCGGACCGGGGCACGCTCTGCGTGTCGAGCCAGGTCGGCTGCACCCTCACCTGCTCGTTCTGCCACACCGGCACGCAGCGCCTCGTGCGCAACCTCTCGGCCGCCGAGATCGTGCAGCAGCTCGTGGTCGCACGCGACGAGCTGGGCGACTGGCCCGGCCAGATGCCGAGCCGCGATGCCTCCGGGGCCGGCGAGCCCGGCCGGCTTGTGACCAACATCGTGTTCATGGGCATGGGCGAGCCCCTGTACAATCTCGACGCCGTGATCGACGCTGTGTGCGTGATGTCGGACCAGGAAGGGCTCGGCCTCTCCCGGCGGCGGATCACGGTCTCGACCTCCGGGGTGGTCCCGCAGATCCCACGGCTCGGCGAGGCGGCCAATGCCATGCTGGCGATCTCGCTCCACGCCGTGCGCGACGCGCTGCGCGACGAGCTGGTGCCGCTCAACCGCAAATACCCGATCGCCCAGCTGCTCGAGGCGTGCCGCAATTACCCGGGGCTGAGCAACGCGCGCCGGATCACATTCGAGTACGTGATGCTGAAGGGTGTCAACGATTCGGACGCGGATGCGCGCGAGCTGGTCCGCCTGCTCAAGGGCATTCCGGCCAAGATCAACCTGATCCCGTTCAACCCCTGGCCCGGCAGCCGCTATGAATGCTCGGACTGGGACCGGATCGAGCGCTTCTCCGAGATCGTGTTCAATGCCGGCTACGCCTCGCCGGTGCGAACCCCCCGGGGCCGGGACATCCTGGCGGCCTGCGGCCAGCTCAAGAGCGAGACCGAGAAGCTGCGCGCCCGGGCCCGGATGATGCAGGAAGAGGGCATCGGCGCCGAGGGGTTCTACGCCGGCATCGACGACTGAGGTACCCCCTCACGCTGCGATCCGGCGCCCCTCCGCACGGCGCAGGGGCTGCTCCTCGGCCCCGACCCATTCCGAGCGGTGCCGCGGCAGGGCCTCCGGGTGATTGGCCTGGAGCCACGTGATCATCGCCTCGCGCACGGCGCAGCGCAGGTCCCAGGCCTGCGGCGCGTTGCGGGCGCTCACCAGCATCCGGATCTCGATGGTCGCTTCCTTGGCGTCCGAGACCTGGAGGTTCACCACCCTGCCGTCCCACAGGGGCGTGGCGGCGGCGATCTCGGAGAGTTTCTCCCGCATTCGCGCCACCGGGGCCCGGTGGTCGACGTAGAGGAAGACGCTGCCGATCAGCGAGGCCCCGTCGCGGGTCCAATTCTGGAATGGCTTCTGGATGAAGTAGGTCAGCGGCAGCACCAGCCTGCGCCAATCCCAGAGGCGCACCACCACGTAGGTGGCGGTGATCTCCTCGACCCAGCCCCACTCGTTCTCGACGATGATCGCATCCTCGATCCGGATCGGCTGGGTGATGGCGATCTGGATGCCGGCCACGAGGTTCGACAGGACCGGCTGCATCGCGAGGCCCAGGATCAGGCCCGCGGCGCCCGCCGACGCCAGAAGGCTCACCCCGTATTGGCGCACCGGCTCGAAGGTCATCAGCGCCACCGAGACGGTGATGAGCGCCACCAGGGTCACGGCGGCGCGCTCCAGGATGCGCATCTGGGTGAAGTGCTTGCGCGCCAGCAGGTTGTCCTCGGCGTCGAGCTTGAACCGGCGCAGGTAGATCACCGTGGCGATGTGGAGCGCGGTGGCGCAGCACCAGCCGGTCAGGGTCACGAAGGCGACCAGCAGGATCTGGTTGAGGGCGATCCGCACCTCCCAGGACAGGTGCACCGTGGTCGAGGCGAGGCTGATCGCCACGACGATCAGGCCCAGCCGGCTCGGACCGTGGGTGCGCGACACGAGCGAGCGCCAGAACAGGCTCTTGCCCGCCACGGCCCGCTTCATCGCCCGGTAGACCACCCCGTGCAGGGGCATCACCACGGCGCAGCAGGCGGCAATCAGGATCAGGCTCTCGGCCCACCACGGCAGGTAGGCCAGCACGGAGGCGGCACGGCCGGTCAGGGCATTCAGGTCCGGCATCGGGCATCACCTCCACGGGTTCCGAACGGGACCTGTGGGAATGGGATGACGACCGGAGCGGTTCCGCATCGCACCATGTCCACGCCGCAACGCAGCGACATGGTGAGGGCGCGGCCGGACAGTTGCCTTTCGGTGCACAGCTCCGGCACCATCGCGTGCGTGTCCGCGATGCGCGGACGCGGTCTCGGCCGCCCCGCAATCCGGGCTGCCGCCCTACCGCGCCGCGCCGATCTCCACGCGCCCGGAGGCGGTCCGGCCGAAGCGCGCCGGCCGGTACATGTCCTCCACGGAGGCGCCCGGATGCACATAGGTGCCCGGTGAGACCGCCCGGACCGTATAGGCCACGGTGAAGAACGCCGACTGACTCGGGTCGCGCTCGTAGGCGGCGACGAAGCGGTCGTCGCGGAACTCGGTATGGACCGGCTGCACGTCTGACTTGGCGAAGGCGAGCCCCTGGAGCGCGTCGGCGTCGAGCAACTTCGGGTTGTCGATCTCCAACCCCGCCGGCAGGGGATCGACCAGCAGGAGGCGCGCGGCCTGGGCCTTGTCCTCGGTGACCTTGAGCACCACCACGAGCCGGTCGTTCTGGCGCAGGCCCTGGGCTGGGTCGACCGCGCTGCCGTCGAGTCGATGGAAACTGCGCTCGACCGTGTAGCCCTGCGACGCGGCGGGCTCGGGCACCAGCGGGCTGCCGTTCACCCCCAGGACCACCTGCACCGGCGCCCGGCCGGTATTGACGAGTTCGACGCTGTGCCCCTCCAGCGCCGCTCCCCGGTAGACCCGGGCCAGCGCCCCGGACTGCGGCGCCCCGTCGAGGCTGAAGGCCATGGCCTCGGCCTCCTTGGACAGGCTCTCGGCGGCCAGCACCATCCAGGCATTCTCCTGTGTGCTGGTCGGCCGCGCATCCTGCTGCTCCTCGCCAATCACCGCGGCGACCGGGCCCAGCGCAGCCTGGGTCAGCCCGCTCTCGGCCGCGAGTGCGATCAGGCCGGCGCCGTCGCGCAGGCGGGAGCCATAATCCGCCCGGTAGAGGCCCGCATTCCGGCCGGACTTCAGCGCGGCGAGCGCCGAGTCCATCGCCTTGGCGGCGCGCCCCCGGTCGCCCAGCAGCGCCAGCGCCGCGGCGAGCTGCGCCCGGGCGAGCCCTGAGGCGAACGCGTCGAGCTTGGTGTCGGCGAGGTAGCGCAGGTCGCCCATCACCGGCCGGCCGTTGCGGGCCAGCACGTAGGCCGCGTAGGCGAGGTCCGCGCCGCCGTCGCGCACCTCGGTGGCGTTGGCCACCGCGTTGCGCAGGCGGTCGAGCGCCTGGGCGAAGGCCCCCTGCGGCACCGCGAAGCCGCGCTCCCGGGCGCGGGTGAGGAAGTCGGTCACGTAGGCGTCGAGCCAGACGTCGCCCGACCCTTGCGCCGACCACAGGCCGAAATCGCCGCTCGAATCCTGGCGGGCGAGAAGCCTCTCGATCGCCTCGCGCACCCTTTCGTCCACCCCGGCATCGAGGGCGAGCTTGTCCAGCGCCGCCAGGCGGTTGACGTAGAGCAGCGGCATCGCCCGGCTCACGACCTGCTCTGAACAGCCGTAGGGATAACGGTCGAGCGCCTGGAGCAGGGCCGGCACGTCGAGCCCCGGCAGGGCCGAGGCCGCGAGCGTGACGCTGCCGGTGCCGGGCAGCAGGTCTGCCAGCAGGTCGGCGCTGACCGTAAGGCCGGCCCCTGGCGGCAGCGTGCGCACCGAGCGGCGCAGCATCGCCCCGGTCCCCGGCAGCACGCCGAGGGAAAAGCTCTGGCCCAGGCTCCCGTCGAGGCCGGGGCCCGACAGGGTGAGGTCGAGCCGCGCCGTACCCGGTCCCGCGGCGGTGATGGGGATCGCGACCTGGCCCTTGGCCCCGGCCTCCAGCCGGATCGTCTGCCGCAGGGCACTGGCGCCGACCAGGACCGGGCCGGCCGGGTCGAGGCCGATCGTGTAGTCGCCCGCCTGTCCCTCGACGTTGTCCAGCGCCACGAACAGGCGCGAGCGGTCGCCGGTGTCGAGGAAGCGCGGCAGCGTCGCGGTCAGCACCACGGGGTCGCGGATGGTCACGTCCGCCTGCGCTTGGCCCACCCGGTCGCCGCTCCAGGCGGTGACCATCACCCGCCCGGTGCCGTTGAAGGCCGGGAGCGGGAAGGTGATTTTGGCCGCCCCGTCCGGTCCCACGGTCACGACGCCGGAGAACAGGGCCAGCGGCGCCTGCGTCGGCGGCGCATCGGCGAGTTCGCCGCCCCCCGCGTCGCCCCCGGAGCGGATCGCCCCGGCCGAGCCCTGCATGCCGTCGATCAGGTAGCCGTAGAGGTCGCGGAATTCCGGCCCCAGGGCCTTCTGGCCGAGAAAGTACTTGGTCGGGTCCGGCGCCTCGTAGCGGGTCAGGTTGAGGATGCCGACATCGACCAGCGCCACGGTGATCCGCGCCGGCTCGCCGGCCTTGAGCCCCGTGAGCTGCACCGGCAGGGTCAGGTCCTGGCGGGGGCGGGCGCGCTCCGGCGCCGTCACGGCGACGCCGAGGCTGCGCCGCTCGCGGTCCACCGAGAACCAGGCCAGCCCGAGTGCCCGCCCGGGCAGGCGCTTGGCCGCCTGGTCCAGGGGCCGGTAGGCGGTGGCCACGAGATAGGCGCCCGCGCCCCACTCGGCCTTCACCGGCAAGCTCACGGTGGTGCCGCCCTCCGGCACGCTCACCTCGACGGTCTCGTGCACCCGGTCGCCGACGACCATGAGGCTCGCTTGGCCCTTGAATGTCGGGCTGAGTCTCGCCCGCATCGTGTCGCCCGCCGTGTAGGCGGCCTTGTCGAGGGTCAGGTCGAGGAGGTCCGGTGCCTCCGCGGTCTCCGAGCCGCCCCAGCCTACTGCGAAGCCGAGGCTCGCGGTGGCGTCGGGTGCGCCCGGTGCCGAGACCTCCAGCCGGTACCGGCCGAGGCCGACCGGGGCCTCGATCCGGCTCGGGCCCCCGGCCTTGAGATCGAGGCTGCCGCTGGCGACCCGACGGGCGGTCTTGACCGGCTCGAACGACCAGCGCCCATCCGCGCGGTACCACTGGTAGGTCTGCTCCACCCGCGAAAGGGTCCAGGTCACTCCCGGCTTGGCCAGCAGCGTACCGTCCGGGGCGGCGAACACCGCCTCGAAGGTCGCGAGACCGCCCTCCTTCAGATCGGTGAACCCCTTGCGGAGGGCGAGCACTGGCGCGGACGGCAGGATCGGCAGGGTCAGGCTGCGCGACAGAGCCCGGCCGCCGGGCTCGCCGACCGCGAGTGTGATCTTCGCCTCGAGGGGCCGTGGTGCCGCCACCTCGGGCACGGGCACCGAGACGGTGGCGTGGCCCTGCGCGTCCGTGGTCGCGTGGGCCGGGATTTCCTGGGCGGTCGGCTCCACCGCCTCGTCGTCGAGGCCGGTGGCGTAGCCGTCCAGCCCCTTGATGCCGCTGCCCGAGGCCGCCTGCACGACGACGCTGCCGGACACGTCGAGCCCCGCGCCCGGGGCGCCGTAGAGGTAGCGCGCGGCCACGTCGATCTGCGCCGGCTCTGCCCGGCGCAGGCCGGCCTGCCGAGCCTTGAGGCTCACCTCCAGCCGCTCCGGGACGTAATCCTCCACGAGGAAGCTGGTCTCGCCGACCGGGGGCGCCTTCGGGTCGGTATAGGCGGCGACGCGCCACGTGCCGTGCATCGCGCCCGACAGCAGCGGCAGCGGCAGCGCCCGGCCGCCGAGTCCCTGGTCGGGCACGGAGACGCGGCGGTACTCGACCCCGTCCGGGCGCTTCGCCACCAGGGTCAGCGGCAGGTCCGGGACCGCCGCGCCCCGGGGATCGCGCAGGAGCGCCGTGATCTGCACGGTCTCGCCGGAGCGGTAGACCCCGCGCTCGGTAAACAGGTAGGCGTCGAGGCCGCCGCTCTCGGGCCGGCCCTTCACGCCACGGTCGGTCAGGTCGAAGGCGCCGAGGTTCAGATCGAGGAAGCCGTAATCGTCGCCCGACTGGGCCACCACGATGCTCGGCGCGGTGCCGCCCTCCCCGCGGGCGAGGCCGGGATCGAAGGCGGCATGCCCCTGCGCGTCGGTCTTGCGGGTGCCCAGCACCTCGTTGTTGCGGGCGACCAGCCGGATCTCGGCGCCCGGCAGCACCTGCGCGGAGGCGAGGGAGCGCAGGACCACGTGCACCCCGTCCCGCCCCTTCGTGGCGGTGAGGCCGAGGTCCGAGACCACGAACCACTGGGTCGCCTGGCTCTCGTAGCCGTCTTCGTCGGACGCGGCGA
Organism: Methylobacterium sp. NEAU K; assembly: GCF_030700285.1. Taxonomy (GTDB): domain Bacteria; phylum Pseudomonadota; class Alphaproteobacteria; order Rhizobiales; family Beijerinckiaceae; genus Methylobacterium. The sequence goes on from NZ_JAUYZJ010000004.1 coordinate 92,606, forward strand.
CGCCGGAGGGCCGGGCCAGCATCACGTAAATGCCGGGCTCCAGCTTGCCCACCGCCTGCAGGACCGGGAAGGCGGTGACCGCCTCCTGATTCAGCTCGGCCTTGGCGGTGTCGAGGGTGCCTTTCCAGACGCGCACGCCCTTCTCGGCGGCGATCGTCCGCGCGGTCGCGCCGCTGAGCTGGCTCAGAAAATCCTCCGAGCGCAGGGTCGGCAGCAGGCCGCGGTCGCCGATGCGCAAAACCTCCACGTCGAGCTTGGCGGCGTTCACCGAGACCAGCGGCACGCCCGCCTGCCCGGTGCGCGGCAGGACGTAGTTGCGGCCGGTGAAGCGCACCTGCGGGGCGCGATCGCGGACGTAGATCTCGTAATCGGCGGATTTGAGCAGGCTCTCGCCGACACCGGAGGGCAGGCCCTCACGCACGACGACGGCGTAGCGGCTGCCGTGCTTCAGTCCGTCGACGCAGACTTGCGAGCCCTCGGCGGTCACCGCGGCTGCGCTGCTGCCCGAGACCGCGACGTAGGGGGCGTAGTCGGTCTTCGGGAGCACCGCTTCCGAGAGGGTGAAGCACAGGCGCGGGGCGGCGGCATCCGAATCCACCTTGTAGTCGAGGATGCGGAAACCGTGCTCGGCTCGGAGGGGCTCATAAGTCCGGCGGACCGCCGGCACGTCGTCGAGCGCGAGGCTGGCCGCGTAGGCGTCCAGCGCAGGGCGCCAGGAAGACTGCCCGGCCTCCAGGGCCCCCAGCAGTGCCAGGGATGCCGCCGCGTCGGCCGGCGTGCCGGCGCGCTCGTAGGCCCGGTAGGCCGCCGCTTCCGCCCGGTCCCGCAGGCGTGCACGGCCCTGGTAGTCGTTGTCCTCCAGGGTGCCGATCGCCGCCGATGCGGCCCGGGAGAAGACCTGCCAATTGCGGATATCCGCCGGGTCTGCCGCGACCGCCGCGGTGAGCGGCCCGAGGGCTTCGTCCGGCTTGTCGGCGGCGAGCAGCGCCTGTCCGCCGGCGCGGGACTGGCCGGCGGGCCTCAGCGGTCCCCCTGCCTCGGCCCTGAGGGCCGCTTCGAGCCGCACCGCGGCGCTGGCGAGATCGTCCCGGACGAAGCTTTTTGCGAACGCCGCCGCTTGCCGCGGCGCGGCCCGGGACGTCGGCGCCGTCTGTGCGGAGGCCGGCCCACAGGCCAGGCATCCCAGAAGCGCCAGGGCGCCCGCGAGCCGGTCGAGCCACGACATGCGCTTGCCCCCCTCGGTCCGGCATCCCGACGATTCGACCCGGGATCGGTCGGGCGGGAGCCTAGCACCTGCGAGTCCCGCCGCAACGCCCGGGCCCGCCGTGATCGTGTCTGCGAAACCGCTCCGGTGTGCGGAGCCGCTGCGCGATACGTGCCCTGCGGGGACGGGCGTCGCGCTTAACGCCGCACCATCCGGTTTCAGGACGGTTCGCTCGGCTGATCGTCCGGCGCCGGCGTGATCGCGCGCGCAGCGAAGACGGTAGCCGGCCCTTCGACCGAAACCGTATCAAAACGCCTTGAGCACCTGCTCGGTGTGCTCGACGGAGACCGGCCCGGCGAAGCAGTGGGAGACCAGGGCGCGGTAATCCTGCCACGGCTGCGATCCGGTGAAGTCCTTGGTGTGGGCCTCCAGCGTGTCCCAGTGGATCAGCAGCCGGTAGCGCTGCGGGTGCTCGATAGAGCGCCGCACCTCGAAGGCGCGGCAGCCCTTGGCCGCCTTGAAGATCGCCGAAGCCTCATTGATACCGGCCTCGAACGCAGCCTCCATGCCGGGCTTGATCTCGATCTGCGCGATCTCGAGGATCATCGTTTCGGTCCCTTCTCTCTCTCTCACGTGTATCGGTTCAAACCCGGAGGGGGCGGCCGAGCTTGGCCGCCAGGATGCGCTGCGGGCTCAAGCTCGGATCGGCCTGCGCCGAGACCGGCAGGTAGGCGGTCTGTTCCAGCATGTACCGGCCGCCCATCGCCCCGTGCATCACGAGGTCCGAGAAGGTCACCCAGGTGGCGCCGGGCTGGAACGCGACGTCGGCCTGGGGTGCGCTCGCCTGATAGGTCTCGTCCTGCTTCAGGGCGTCGTGCAGGTGCAGCATCAGGTGGTCGTATTCGGAGCGCCTGGCCTTGGTGATCCGCAGGGCGGCGAGCAGGCGCGCCGAGAGCGGCGAATAGCCCGGTAGCCGTGGCAGGAATGTTTCCGCCATCGACCCGAAATCCTCGCCGACCCGCCAGCGGCGCGGCTCGCCCGCCGGGTTGATGTTGCGGAACACCCGCAGGATCCGCTTCTCGCCGATCGGGTTCGACGGAAAGGCATCGACATGCAGCCGCGTGTCGTCGCGCCGCCAGCTGAGCTTGCGCCGGTCCACGTCGAACGGGCGATAGGAGGTGCCCGCCAGGGTCACCCGGTCGGCGTAGTTCGGCAGGTACGTCCCGATCAGGTCCCGGGCGAAGGCGCGATAGCGGATCAGGAGCTGGCGCAGGGATTCCCGCTCCTCCGTGGTCCCGGCCGCGCCGCGCAGTTCCGCGGCCTCGCCCCGGATGCTGACGTTCTTGGCCTTGCCGTCCGCGAAGGGCCGCTCGGTGAACCGGCGCTCGAAGTCGCTGAACGGGAACGGCAGGTCCGGGAACAGCAGCACCGCCCCGCCCTCGAGTTCCCGGGCCAGGGAGCCGGGCATCTCGCCGGGGGCGACGGTGCGGATCGGGCTGATCATCGTTCGCGGGCCGAGCCTGCCATGGCGTATGCGCGCAACCCTGTATCCGAGCCGCCGCCGGGAGGCCAGGGCCGTGCATTTCCGGTGGATGACAGCATCCGTCCACCGACACCGCCATGGGGCCCGGCCCGGGGCGCTTGCGCAACCGCGGCGTTCCCGGCACGTTCTCCGGCTAGTACCGGCCCACGAGCCCGGCGGAGGATGGCGCCGATGGCGACCCTGAAGGAATTCGAGGAAGCCCTGCGCGAGCACGGCATGAACATGGCGCTGGCGCTCCTGGAGCGCCTGCGCGAGCGCGACCGCGCAACCCGCACGGTCAAGCCCGCCCGCCGGCTCACGGGGCAGAAGATGACGCCGGAACTCGCCCGGGCGATCCTGGATCTGCACGCCTCCACGGGCATGACCCAGCAGGAGATCGCCTTCAAGGTCGGGGTGAATCAGGGCCGGGTCAACGAGGTGATCAAGCGCGGCAAGTGGCTGTCGGACGATCCCAGCGCCCCCGAGGCGGTGGCCCGCGACAAGGCGCTCGCCCGCCTGCGCGGCGACCCGAAGCCGAAGAAGCCGGCCCTGGCCACGGCGCGGCCCAAGGAGCGCAAGGCCGCGCCCCCCAGGGCCTCCGCCAAGGCGCGTAACCAAGGGCAACTGGCGCTCGGCGATCTGTAACGGAAGGACCTTTTCGGGATCCCGACGGTCGCTAGGGACGATGTGTGGATACCGCACCGGCCCGGAATGCGACGGAACCCCCTCTAGCGAGGTCTCCGGCCGGCTCAGCCGGCTGGAGCGAAATGCCCGCGGTAGCGCGCGCCGATCGCCTCGACCGGGAGCGCCACGAACACGTCGGTGGTGCCGAACTGGCGGTCAATCACCGCGCCGTCGCCGAACGTCGCGCCGAGCCGCAGGTACCCCTTGATCAGGGGCGGCAGCGCCTGCAGGGCGGCCTTGGTGTCGAGCGACTCGCGCGGCAGCCGATCCATGGTGACCGCGCGCTCCGGCAGGGCGCGGGCCCGCCAGGCCTCCGGGGCGCGGGCATGGTGATGGAGGAACGACAGCGGCAGCGCCAGCCGGTCCGGATCGGTGCCCTCCAGGCTGGCGCAGCCGATCAGCGCGTCGATCCGGTGGTGCAGCACGTAGGCGTAGATCCCCTGCCACAGGAGCTCGACGGTGCGCTTGCTCCGATAGGGCTTGAGGACGCACGAACGGCCGAGTTCGAGGAGCCGCCGATGTCCCTGGGCGGCCAGAATCGGCTCCAGGTCGTATTCACCTTCCGAGTAGAAGCCGGCATGGCGCTCCGCCACCTCGCCGCGCAGGAGCCGATAGGTCCCGACCACCTTCGGCCGGTTCTCGACGAACGGCTTCTTTCGCCGGTGCGCGGAATGGTCGAGGACGAGGAGGTGGTCGCAGACCGCGTCGTAGGCGTCGGCGTCGCGCCGGGACAGGGCCGCGAGCCCGGTGGGGACTGCCGACATCTCCTCGTAGAACACCTTGAAGCGCAGGCGCTGCGCCCGTCGGATCTCCGATCTCTTCGTCGCCAGCCGCACTTCCAGGCTGCCGATGCGGCCGAGGCTGCGCCCCTCGAACGGCTCGGGCACGCGGATCGCGCGCTCAGCCGAGAGGATGTCAGCGATGCCCGCGGGGCCGGCCTCGCCGGTGGGAAGCAGCGATTGACGGCGGCGCAGCTTCGCGATCGGCGCGCCGACGCCCCATTGCATGCCCCTGTGCCAGCCGGCTCCGAACGCGCTGTAGGCTCCGCGGGCGAGATTGGCGACCATCGTCGGGTTCACTCCGGGTGCGCGACCGTGCACCGTCCAGAGGAACGGAGAGCACGAAGCCCACACGCCTTTATGACAGCCGCGACAAGAAAGCGCCCCGGCCGGGGCCGGGGCGCTCCACGATGCGTTCAGGGATCGCGACGGCGACCGGATCAGGCGGCCTGCTGAACCTCCTCCTTGTGCACGTCGCCTTCGATCACCGGGGCGCCGGAGCGCGTGGCCGTGGCGATCTGGATGCGGCGTGGCTTCTTCGCCTCCGGCACCTCGCGGACAAGGTCGATGTGGAGAAGCCCGTTCTCCAGAGCCGCGCCCGTCACCTGGACGTGGTCGGCGATCTGGAAGCGGCGCTCGAAGGCTCGGGCCGCGATGCCCTGGTGCAGGAACTCCGCCTTTGCCTCGGCCTTGCGCTCGCCCTTGAGCGTAAGCGCGTTCTCACGGACCTCGATCGCGAGGTCGGCCTCGGTGAAGCCGGCGACCGCGACGGTGATGCGGTAGGCGTTCTCGCCGGTCCGCTCGATGTTGTAGGGCGGGTAGGTCGGGGCCGTCTCGGCGGTCGCGAACTGGTCCAGCGCGGAAAACAGCCGGTCGAAGCCGACGGTGGAGCGATAGAGGGGGGCAAGATCGAACTGACGCATGACATATCCTCGTAAGAGCAACATGCTGATGTGGTCCGCCCGATGGGCCGGACCCGTCTTTCGTGCCGCCTGACGGCCGACACAGACGAGATATCGGGGGACAAAAATCGGGCTTCAAGACCCCCGGCAAGGTCCAGGTTCGAGATTTTTCGGTAGGCTCGCGCGCAGGCGCGGACATGCGTTGAGGTGAGGCCCGTGAAACGGTTCGACGGCGAGAACGGACGGGAGCCGCCGCTCCTGACCCTGCGAAGCACCCCGGACAATCCGGTTCCGTCCGGGGGCACGCTGATCGCGGTCGGCACCCGCGACGACTGCACGCTCCGCGCGGCCTACTGGCAGACGACGGCGCGCACCTGCCGGGGCACCGTCTGCCTGCTCCAGGGACGGGCCGAGTTCATCGAGAAGTATTACGAGACCATCCAGGAACTCCGGGGCCGTGGCTTCGCGGTGGTCGCGTTCGATTGGCGCGGCCAGGGCGAGTCGGACCGGCGGGTGGGCGATCCACACAAGGGCCACGTTGCCCGCTTCGACGAGTACCGGCTCGACCTGAGGGCGGTGGCCGAGACGGTGCTGGTGCCGATGATGCCGGAGCCGCATGTCTGCCTGGCGCACTCGATGGGCGGCTGCGTCGCCCTGATCGGCGCGCTCGACGGCTGGCTGCCGTTCCGGCGCCTGGTGGCGATGGCGCCGATGCTGTCGATTCGGATGGTGCGCTGGCCGGCGGCGGCGGGCCTGCTGTCGCGGGGGCTGCACCGGCTCGGGCTGGGCGACCGCTACATTCCGCTGGGCAAGCCGGTCTCGATCGCCACCAAGCCCTACGTCGGCAACCGTCTCGCACGCGATCCCGTGCGCTACGCCCGCAACGCGGCAGCGGCCCGGCAGGTCGGCGCCGGCGCGGTCGGCGACCCGACGATCGCGTGGCTCGCCGAGGCGTTCCGGGCGATGGCACGCCTGCGCGACCCGCGCGCCGCGCCGCGCATCACCGTGCCGACCCTGATCGTCGCGGCAGGCGCCGACCCGGTCTGCGGGACCCTCGACACCGAGCGCTTCGCGGCGCGGCTCAAGGCCGGCCACATCCTGGTCCTGCCGGATTCCCGGCACGAGATCCTGACCGAGCGCGACGCGATCCGGCAGGATTTCTGGGCGGCCTTCGACGCCTTCGTGCCGGGCTCGCCCCTACCCTCGCAGACCGAGGTGGAGGCGCACGCCGCCGTGCCGGTGGCGTGACCCGTCAGCCCCCCAGATCCGGGTCGATGTCCCGTGGGCGCACGAACCGCTCCAGCCGCCCCTGCCCCGGGCCGATCGCCCCCCAACCCTCGGCCTCGAACGCGATCACCGCGTAAGCGGCGGTCGGAAACTCCGTAGCGAGGCGCGCGAGGTCCTTGCGCGCCCCCTCCCCGGCGAGGCTCGCCGCGAGGTCGCCGAGGCCCGGATTGTGGCCGACGACGATCACCGTGGCCGCCGCGTCCGGCGCGCCCCGGACCACGTCGAGGATCCGCTGCGCCGGTGCCTCGTAGATCTCGCGCTGCCAGCGCGTCTCGGGATTGCCGAGCGCGGCCGCGATCGCCTCCCAGGTCTCCCGGGTGCGCGCGGCCGTCGACACGAGGGCGAGGTCGGGCCGAAAACCCTGCTCGGCGACGTGGGCGCCCACCGCCGGCGCGGCCCGGCGCCCGCGGGGATTGAGCGGCCGCTCGTGGTCGGCGACGCCCGCCGGGCGGTCCGACTTGGCGTGCCGCAACAGGATCAGCCTTCGCATGGAGCGGGCCCTTCTCGGCATGGGGTGTCGATCGGCGCCGGATCCGCGCCGCGGGTATGCCGGGGTCCGGTTAGCCCAAAGCGCGGCACGCGGGAACCTCGGCGGTCTTCGCCTGCCGATGCCCTGATGCCGCTCAGGCAGATCCCCGACATCCATGCCGGCCCGTGAGCCGAAGTGGCGGCCCGAGGGTCAGCCGCCCCGCTGCTCGCGGCGCATCATGAACGCGAGCTTCTCGAACAGGCTCACGTCCTGCTCGTTCTTCAGGAGCGCACCGTGGAGCGGCGGGATCAGCTTGCGGCCGTCACGCTCGCGCAACGTCTCGGGCGCGATGTCCTCGGAGACGAGGAGCTTCAGCCAGTCGAGGAGTTCCGAGGTCGAGGGCTTCTTCTTGAGGCCCGGCACCTCGCGGGTCTCCAGGAAGACCCGGAGCGCCTCCTCGACCAGGCGGTGCTTGATGCCGGGATAATGCACGTCGACGATGCGCAGCAGCGTCTCGGCGTCCGGGAACTTGATGTAGTGGAAGAAACAGCGGCGCAGGAACGCGTCCGGCAGCTCCTTCTCGTTGTTCGACGTGATGATCACGATCGGCCGGCGCACGGCCGCGACCGTCTCGCCGGTCTCGTAGACGTGGAACTCCATCCGGTCGAGTTCAGTCAGGAGGTCGTTGGGGAACTCGATATCGGCCTTGTCGATCTCGTCGATGAGCAGCACCGGGCGTTCGGGCGCCGTGAACGCCTCCCAGAGCTTCCCGCGCCGGATGTAGTTGCCGATGTCGGAAACCCGCGGGTCGCCGAGTTGCGAATCGCGCAGCCGCGAGACCGCGTCGTACTCGTAGAGGCCCTGCTGGGCCTTGGTGGTCGACTTGATGTTCCAGACGATGAGCGGCGCGCCCAGTCCCTTGGCGATCTCCTCGGCCAGCACGGTCTTGCCGGTGCCGGGCTCGCCCTTCACCAGGAGCGGACGCTCCAGGACCACCGCGGCGTTGACCGCGGCCGTCAGATCGGGGGTCGCGACGTAGGACTCGGTTCCGGAAAATCGCATCGCGGTCTCGGAGATGTTGGCGGAGAGGCAACGGGTAGCGCGCTCCGCCGCCGCCCTGCAAGCGCCGCGCCTTGCGAGCCGGGTTCAATCGCGCGTTGGGAGAATGTTCTAAATGAGGTCGTATTGTCTCGAATTCAGTCTTCGCCCCATGGCCGGCTTGTCGGCGATACAAAGCGCCCCGTCACTCCGGAGTCGCCGACGGTGCAATGTTCTGTCACTCGTTGAAAATCCGGATCCCGGGCTCCGCTTTGCGGGCCCGCGATGACCGGGTGGATGATCGGACCGCGGTCGAATCTCGAGCTTCTGGAAAAAACGATAGTCTTGTCTGCGTTCACGTTGCCGCGGGCAAACCGAGCTATCCCTTCTCGTGCCAGACGCAGTTCCGGGCCAGGATCTCCAGGTTCACGTCGGATTTCTGCGGCTGGGGCAGCGTCTTGCCGTCCATGGCGAGGTCGATCTTGATCTCGACCTGACCCTTCGACTCGTTGGAGCGACGGGAGAAGTAGCAGTATTGCTGGTAGGGCTGGTCGGCGTTGTCCTTGAAGTTCCAGCCGGTGACGATCTGCCCGTCGAGATAGGGAACCTGCTTGAACACCGTGAAGGTCGTGTTCACCGCCGCCTTGGAGGCGGGGGCGGCGTCGCTGCCGAGCTGCGCCTTGGTCGGCGTCGGCGTGCCGACGGCCTTGGGCAGGCCCTCGAGCCGCAGCACGTTGTCGGTCAGCGTGACCTCGCCCTTCGTCTTGAGGGTCACGTCCGCGAGTGCGGCCTGCATGGCGGCGGCGATCTTCTCGGCGGCGGTGTCGAACTGGTTGAGCGTCGCCCAACCATAGGCCGCCGCCCCGACGCCGATGCCCGCGAGGCACGCGAAGGCGCCGAAGCCGAGAGCGCGGAACAGGAAGGCCCGCGCGGCGACGTAGCTCGAATCCGCCCGCAGCCTGGAATTCACCTGCTGGGCGAGGGCAACGTTCTCGGGCGTTCCGCCTGCGACGTAGTTCATGCCCCGGCTCCCGCGGCAGGTAGTGTCTGGCCCGGATGGGTCTGGCCGACGAGGCTCTGACCGGGAAGGCTCTGCTGGCCCTGGGCGGGCCGGTTCATGGGAATCACCGCGCCCGTGGCGTTGGCTGCACGCGGCAGGATCGGCTCAGGATTCGAGCGCAGCGCATCCGCGATCGCGTCCAGCATGTAGGGTGCTGCCTCCGGGTTGACGGCGGCGCCGAGGTCGTCTTCGTCCATGAAGGTCCGGCGGGTCGAGACCGCGCAGAGCGCCAGGATCGTCGACGCGAAGGCGGCGCAGACCGCGGGCAGGAACACGAAGATGCGCAGGAAGGCGTGGACTTGGCTCTCGCTCACGTCGATCGGGTCCACGCCGTAGACCATCGCAGTGAAGGAATGCAGCTGCGAGCGGTTGACCGCATTGCGATAGGCCTGCTCGGCATCGGCCACGCGCCGGTCGGCGGCGCCGGGATCCAGCGCCGCGCGGGCCTTGCGTGCCTCCTCGAGGTTCTTGATCAGCGCCGCGCGGTCGGCGGACGCCTTGGTGACGCCTGCCGAGAGGGCGGCCACGCGCGGGTCGGCCACGCATTTCAGGTTCTGGTACTTCCGCCCCTTGCTGTTGGTGCCGAACACCCGCTCGCAGCGCTGGGCCGGAAGGCCGGCGAGCTGCTGGGCGTTGTCGGAGGACCGCTTCTCGATCTGGTCGAGCTCGGCCGTGTACTGCGCCACGCGCTCGTCCGCCGCCTTGATGCGGTCGCCGATCGTGGCGCGGTCGGCCTGCGCGTCCTTCAGGGCGGTCTTGGTCCGGGCGGCCTCCATCAGGCGGGGATGGAACATCATCTCCCCGAGCTGCGACACCGACTTGGTGGTCACGCCCGCGGCGAAGATGATGCCGAGCACCGCCAGCGCGCGCACGAAGTGCGACCGCTGGGTGCGGGCCAGGATGCCGAGCGGCACCCGGCACAGCTCGACGGCGGCGTAGACCAGCGGCGCCAGCAACATGAAGTAAAAGGCATGCCAGTCGCCGTCGCTGTAGACGCCCGCGAACAGCCACGCGCCCCAGAGCGAGGCGCCGATCACCATGAACTCGACCAGATAGGCGATCGCGACGTAGCCCCACTTGATGCGGTAGCCCCGGTCGACGTGGCGCTGGTGGCGCCACCGGTCCGATTCGAGCCTCCACTCGCGGCGCTCGCGCTGGAGGTCGCGACTCGGCGGGGCTTTCGGACCGGAGAAGATCGACTTGATGGAGTTCATCGGCCTCGTCATATCCATCCGGTCCAGTCGCGGGTGCGGCCCTGCCCGAGCTTAACCCCCAGTTAACCGGTACGTGTATGCGCGCATTGTGCCGATTTTAGGCCCCGCTGCACGCGTTCCCTGTTCAATCCCCGGCGACGGCCGCCCGGGTGGCTGAAATGTCTCACCCGCGACGTGTATCCGGCTTGTGTCGAAGCGCACCTGCGCGGCCCCTTCGCAGGGCCGAAAGCGGTTGCTCGCTCCTCCCCGCCGACCCATGATCGCGCTGTCGTGATCGGCACCGTCACCGGTCGGGAAACACGAGGTTCGATCCGCCGCCGATGCCAGAGGTCCATGCCGGCTCCTACAAGGAAGCGATCCTGTTCCTCGTCACGGCGGGCATCGTGGTGCCGCTGTTCCATCGGCTGCGGATCTCTCCGGTGCTCGGCTTCATCGGCGCCGGCGCCCTGCTGGGACCCTTCGGCCTCGGGCGGTTGGCCGATACCCATCCCTACGTCCACCTCTTCACCATCGGCAACCGCACCGAAATCTCGCACCTCGCCGAGTTCGGCGTGATCTTCCTGATGTTCATGATCGGGGTCGAACTGTCGTGGGAGCGCCTGCGGATCCTGCGCCGGCTCGTCTTCGGCCTCGGCTCGCTTCAGGTCGGCTGCTCGGCGCTGATCCTCGGGGCGATCCTCTACGGGCTGCAGGTGCCCCTCGCCGGTGCCGTCATCGTCGGCATCGGGCTCGCCCTCTCGTCGACCGCCGTGGTGCTGCCGGTCCTGGCGGAGCAGAAGCGGCTGAATGCCCCCGCCGGCCGCGCGAGCTTCGCGGTCCTTCTGTTCCAGGATCTCGCGGTGGCGCCGGTCCTGTTCGCCATCGCGGTGCTGGGCCGCGGCGACGACGGCGACAAGGGCTGGGCGCTGGCCATGGCCCTGGGGCAGGCGGCCATCGCGCTGGTTCTGATCGTGGGGGCCGGCCGCCTCGCCCTGCGGCCGCTGTTCCACCTCGTGGCGCGCACGCGCTCCACCGAGCTGTTCATGGCGGCCTGCCTGTTGGTCATCGTCGGCACCGCGCTTACGGCGGCGGCGAGCGGCCTGTCGATGACGCTTGGCGCCTTCGTGGCCGGGCTGCTGCTGGCCGAGACCGAGTACCGCCGGGCGATCGAGGCGACGATCGACCCGTTCAAGGGCCTGCTGCTCGGCGTCTTCTTCGTCTCCGTGGGCATGAACCTGGATCCGGCCCAGCTCATGGCGACGCCGGGCGCGATCGTCGGCCTGTCTCTGGCCCTGGTGCTGATCAAGGCCGCCGTGGTGATGATGGCGGCGCCCGTCCTCAAGATCCCCCGGCCTGTTGCGCTGGAGGCGGCGCTCCTGCTCGGGCCGGGCGGTGAGTTCGCCTACGTGCTGATCGGGGGGGCGGTCGCCACAGGGCTGGTGCCGGAGGACGTGGGCGCGGCCGCCCTGGTGGTGACCACCGTCACGATGATTATGATCCCCGCGCTCGCGGCCCTCGGGAGGCGGCTGAGCCGGCGCGCGACGCGCGCCGCCCAGGCTGCCTTCAAGGCGGAGCCGCTGCCGGACCGGATCGAGAACCGGGTGATCATCGCGGGTTTCGGCCGCGTCGGCCGGCAGGTGGCCGAGATGCTGGACCGGCACGCGATCCCGTATCTCGCGCTCGATTCCGACGCCACACGGGTCGCCGAGCAGCGCCGTACCGGCGCACCGGTCTATTTCGGGGATTCCGGCAATACCGAGATCCTGCGCCGCTGCGATATCGCCACGGCCCGCGCCCTGGTGGTCACCCTCGATAATCCGCGGGCCGTCGAGGCGGCGGTCACCGCGGCCCGGGCCGAGCGGCCGGACCTGACGATCGTCGCCCGGGCCCGCGATGCCCGCCACGCCTCCGCCCTGTACGAACTCGGTGTCGACGACGCGGTGCCCGAGACCATCGAGGCCTCGCTGCAACTGTCGGAGGCGGTGCTGGTCGATGTCGGCGTACCGATGGGACTCGTGATCGCGTCGATCCACGAGCGGCGGGACGAGTACCGCGCGATGCTCAAGAAGCGCGAGAACGAGGCTAAGCCGGTCTTCCGCGCCCGGCGCACCGTCGGTAAGGCCCTCGGCAAGCCGCCGGCCAAGAGAGAGCCCGGACGCCAGGAGGAAGCCGCCGGCCAGGAAGCGTGAGCCGCCGGCTCAGGCCGGTGCGGGATGCACGTCGCCGAGCTTGGGTCGCCGGGTCACCCGCGTGCGCGGCACAGGCTCGAACCCATCGGCGAAGCTGCACCGGTAGACGATCTCGTCCGCCGGCCCGAGGCCCGTCACCAGGGGCACCGTCACGGTGTCCCCCGAAAAGCGCCACCCGCGCGCGCCCTTGTCCCAGTACAGCCAGACGGTTCCGGGGAATCCCCGCAGGGTGAACACCGCGGCCTTGCGCGACAGGGCCTGCACGGCGCGCGGCGCGTACATGCCCTTGTTGCGGTAGGCCTCCCGGGTCGCCTCGGGCTGGCGATCCATGAAGGTGTTGTGCACCAGCTGAATCGTCGCCCCCGGCTTCCCGAGAAACCGCTTGAACTCCGTCAAATTCCGCAGGATGACCGCCATCGCAGGTCTCCTCGCTTCCCCGGTGCGGCACGCGTCGTCGCGGCCGGACACACCTGATGAAGTGAGTTGAGCGAATCCCGTGACAGTTTCAGTGACCGCCAGAGGCTTGGTCGGGCACATATCAACAGATTCTCCGAGTTATGCCCAGCTTATGCGTCGCATGAGCCGCTGGAGACTCTCCGAGGGCCCTGGATGAGGGGTCTGTGTGCCGCTGAATCTTGTCGACCTTCTGAGACGACTCGGAAAGAAGGCCAAGAAGACCTGCCGTGCTCACGGGAAGCTTGTCCGATTCGCGGGGGGTTGACCTGGGCGTTCTGCTGGCGCGTTCTTCGGGGATGCTGCTGCAGTTCTTCACGGCGCTCCGGGACGCCAAGGTGCCCGTTTCCCTGAATGAGTACCTGACCCTGCTCGGCGCCCTCGACCGGGGCCTCGCGGATCGGGATGTCGAGGCGTTCTACTTCCTCTCGCGCACGGCGCTGGTGAAGGACGAGGCGCATCTCGACCGCTTCGACCGGGTGTTCGGCACCGTGTTCAGGGGGCTGGAGACGCTCGGCGAGGCGGTGGACCCCGTGGCCGTCCCCGAGGAATGGCTGCGCAAGCTCGCGGAGAAGTACCTGACCGAGGCCGAGAAGGCCGAGTTGCAGGCGCTGGGATGGGACAAGCTGTTCGAGACGCTCAAGCAGCGCCTGGCCGAGCAGAAGGGGCGCCACCAGGGCGGCTCGAAGTGGATCGGCACCGGCGGGACCTCGCCGTTCGGCGCCTACGGCTACAATCCCGAGGGCATCCGCATCGGCCAGGACGGGAACCGCAACTTCCGGGCGGTGAAGGTCTGGGACAAGCGCGAGTTCAAGGATCTCGACGACGACCGCGAAATCGGCGCCCGCAACATGCGGCTGGCGTTGCGGCGGCTGCGCCGCTTCGCCCGGACGGGGGCCGCCGAGGAACTCGACCTCGACGGCACGATCCGCGAGAGCGCCCGGCAGGGCTACATCGACGTGCGGCTGCGGCCGGAGCGTCGCAACGCCGTCAAGGTGCTGCTGTTTCTCGACGTGGGCGGCTCGATGGACTGGCACATCGAACAGGCGGAAGCGCTGTTCTCGGCGGCGCGCTCGGAGTTCAAGCACCTCGCGCACTATTACTTCCACAACTGCCCCTACGAGGCGGTCTGGACCGAGAACCGGCGTCGGCACGAGGCCAGGACCCCCCTGCTGGAGGTGATCCGCACCTACGGGAGCGACTACCGGGTGGTGTTCGTGGGCGACGCCTCGATGAGCCCCTACGAGATCGCCACGCCCGGGGGCTCGGTGGAGCACTGGAACGAGGAGGCCGGCGCCGTTTGGATGCAGCGGCTGCTCGACCACTTCCCGAAGGCGGCGTGGCTGAACCCGGTGCCCGAGACGCACTGGGGCTACACCCAGTCGATCGGGATGATGCAGCGGCTCGTCGCCGGCCGCATGTTCCCCCTCACCCTGGACGGGCTCGACGCCGCGGCGCGAGCCCTCGTCCGGTAGGCGCGTCTAACCCTGCTGGGCGGGGGTCGTGACCACGAGACCGTCGAGCGCCGGCGAGATCTTGATCTGGCAGGACAGGCGGGAGTTCTCGCGCACGTCGGTGGCGAAATCGAGCATGTCCTGCTCCATGTCCTGAGCCTTGCCCACGACCTCGAGCCACGCGTCGGCGACGTAGACGTGGCAGGTGGCGCAGGCGCAGGCGCCGCCGCATTCTGCGTCGATGCCCGGGACGTTGTTGCGCAGCGCCGTCTCCATCACGGTCGCGCCGACGCTGCCTTCGACGGTCCTTTCCGTCCCGGCGTGGTCGACGTAGGTGATCTTGGGCATGCTCGGCTCCGGGCTCGCGTCGCGCGGTCTCGCTTCGACGGGCGGGGTGACTGCTTGGCGGCTGGGGCCGCGGAATGCAAGCGCGGCGGCGGTGGCCCGTCCCGGATCGATCGCCGCATCGGCGCGCGGGCTACCGCCCCTGCGCCGGGCTCTACGGTACGCGCGCGATCTCGGCCAGCGCGGCCGCGACCGCCTGCGAGAGCTCGGCGAGGTCGAGGTCTTCGGCGCCCGCCCGCAGCCGCGCCTCGGCGGCGTCCGCGAGCGCGCGGACCCGCACGGCGCCGACGCCCGCGGCCGAGCCCTTCAGGGTATGGGCGAGGTCGGCGCGCTGCGCTTGCGGCTGGGACGGGTCGGCGAGCCGCGGCAGGATCGACCGGCATTGCCCCGCGAACAGGGCCAGCACCTCGCGGGCGAGGTCGGCGTCGCCGCCCGTCTGCGCGTCGAGCTCCGCGCGGTCGATGGGGTGCATGGCCGGGCTCCCGAAATCCGCATTCTTCTGGGGGTTGCCGAACCGATCCCCATGATTCACCCCCCGATTCGCCGAACGGGGATCGCGCAGAAGCCCTCGTCTGCGGCAAGGTGGTGGAGCCGGAAGGCGGCGGGCCCGGTAACCATTCCGTTAACGTTTCCTGGGGCCGGGCGGCGGCTCGGGTATCGGCAATCGGTGCCCGCGTCTAATCTTCAATGGTAAACGGGGTGTTGCGTCTCTGGCATCAGCCTCCCCAGGTGCCGGTGAACCCGTGTGACGAGGCGTTGAATGGCGACCGAAAAGAAGCTGAAGGACCCGGCCGAGGCCGCGCTCTCCGCGATCGAGCAGGCGCTGAACCTCGACGCCCTGACGCCGAACGGTGCCGAAGGGCGCGCCGAGCCGCGCCTGCCCGATGTCGGCGACGCCGATCCCCTGCTCAACGGTGTCGCCGAACCGGCGGGACGCCTGACGCCGCCGCGCCTCGATCTCGACCCGCCCCTGGCCTCCGACCTGCCCCCGCCCGGCCGCGAGCGCCCGCGCCGCGAGGGCGGCCTGCTGCCGCCCGACCGCTCGCTGGTGGCCAACGACGACCGGCGCAACATCGGCATCCTGCAGCAGACCCTGCGGGTCCGGTCCTCGCCCAAACCCTACCTGTTCGCGCTGCTGGCCGGCCTCGCCTGGATCGCCGGCCTCGCGTTGGTCGCTTGGCTTCAGTCGGGGGGAGACCTGCGCGGTGTCGTCTCGGGCCTCACCGCCCTGCAGGCTACGGTGGGCGCAGCGGCCCTGCTGGGACCGGTCGTCCTGTTCGTGATCGCCGCCATGCTGGCGGCCCGCGCCCAGGAGATGCGCCTCGTCGCCCGGGCTGTCGGCGAGGTCGCGGTGCGCCTCGCCGAGCCCGAGAGTTTCTCCACGGATGCCGTCCTGACCATGTCGCAGACGGTGCGCCGGGAAGTCGCCGCGGTCGGCGACGGGGTCGAGCGTGCTCTCGCCCGGGCCGGTGAGCTCGAGACGCTGGTGCGCGGCGAGATCGCCACCCTGGAGCGGGCCTATTCCGACAACGAGATCCGCATTCGCTCCCTCGTCGAGGAGCTGGTGGCGCAGCGGGAATCCATCGTCACCAACGCCGAGCGGGTGCGCGGCGCGATCACCGGCTCGCATCAGAGCCTGAGCCAGGAGCTGGAGGGCGCGTCCGAGCGGATCGTCATGGCGCTGACCGGCGCGGGTGAGCGCGTGACTGGGGCGCTCGACGCGAGGGGCGCCGCGATCACAACCTCCCTGGGCGAGGCCGGCGACCGGGTCGTCAGCCTGATGACCGGGCGCGGCGACGAGCTGATCGACCGCCTCGTGGATACCAGCGACAGCGTGCGCGGAAGCCTGCTCGAGGTCGGCGAGACCCTCACCCGCGGCTTCGAGAGCCGTGCCGGCGACGTGACCGGTGCCTTCGAGGCGGCCGGTGTCGCCCTCACCGGGCGGCTCGCCGAGAGCGCGGAATCCATCGCCCACAGCCTCGCCGAGACCGGCGCGCGGGTGAGCGAGGCCCTGGATCGCCAGGGCAGCACCGTGCGCGAGAGCTTCGAGCGCTCCGTCGCAGGCCTGGAAGGCGCCTTCCTGTCGCGGGGCTCCGAGCTGACCGAGCGCTTCAGCGCGATGGGCACCGAGGTCACCGCGCGCTTCGCCGAGACCGGCTCGGCCCTGACCCAGGACATCGCCGGCCGCGGCATGGCGCTGCGCACCGAGATCGAGAGCGCGGGCCTGTCCGTCGCCGAGGCGATCGAGGGCCGCGGGCGCGATATGCAGGCCGCCCTGGCGCTGGCCGTCGGCGGCGTCGGCGAGACGCTGGCGCACCATGCCGGTACGGTGCGCGACGACCTGATCGGCACCGCCGAGCGGATTGCCGAGACGATCGCGGACCGCGGCGGCACGCTCGCCGAGCGCATGGACGGCATCGCCGCGCGCCTGCACGACACGGTGACGGTGCAGGCCGCGGATCTCGAGAGCCGCGTCGAGGCTGCGGCCGAGCGCGCCGGCGGCCGCATCACCGACCAAACGCAGGTGGCCACGGAGACCCTGGAATCCGCCTTCTCGGCGCTGGGCCATGGTTTCGAATCCGGCGCCGCCGCCGCCGTCAAGTCCCTGCGCGGCACCGTCGAGAGCCTGTCCGGCGACATCGGCGGCCGGACCGCCGAGGCCGTCGAGGCGCTTCGGCGCGGAGCCGAAGAGGCGACCTCCGCCCTGCGTGGCTCGGCAAGCGCCGCCACCGGCGAGGTCGAGGCCCGCACCCTCGAGGTCGTGCAGGTCTTCGAGCGCCGGGTCGCGGATTCCGCCGCCACGCTCGCCGCGCGCACCGAAGAGGCGGCGGAGGCGCTCCGCGCCGCCGCCGATCAGGCGGGCAGCGCCGCCGAGACCCAGACCCGGGACGCGTCCGCCCGGCTGGTCGAGACCCTCGAAACGCTGCGCAACGCGTCCGCCGAGGTGACCGGCGCAGTCGAGGCCGAGACGGCGATCCTGCTGACCCGCTTCCAAGACGCCGCCGACCGGGCCGGCACGGAACTCGGCGCGCGCGGCTCCGCCGCGGTGTCGGCCGTGCGCGCCGCCCTCGACGAGCTCAACCGCGAACTCGCCGCACGCACCGACGACGCGACGGGCAGCCTCGCGCAGGCCGCACGCGCCATCTCCGAGGATCTCTCCGCCCGCGTCGGCGAGATCGAGGCGGCGTTCGGCGAGCACGGCCGAGGCGTCGCCCACCTCCTGACCAGCCACGCCGAGGAGACCCAGGCCCGCATCAGCGGCACCGGCCGCGACATCGTGCTCGCGGTGGCGAGCCAGGGCGCGCGCATCGCCGACACGCTCAGCCAGACCGGCGCGAGCTTCGCCGAGACCGCCGACGGGCGTGTCCGGGCGATCGACGAGACCTTGGGCAATCGCCTGACCGCCCTGCAGGAGACCATCGCCCGCGGCGACATCCTGGCCGACCGCATCGGCCGCGACACAGCGGCGCTCGGCGAGAGCGTCGGGACGCGGCTGGAGGAGATGGACCGCCTCATCACCGTCAAGGGCCAGGCGGTGGCCGACACCATCGCGAACCGCGCCCGGGAGGCGGGCAGCCTGATCGAGGATCATCTCGGGAACCTGGAGGAACGGTCCGCCAAGCGCGCTGCGGAGATCGGCGAGGCGGTCGCGAGCCTCGTCGAGCACATCGACGGCCGGATCGGAAACCGCACCACGTTCCTCAACGACGCGCTGCGCGCCCGGACCGTGGAGATGGCGCGGATCATGGACGAGGGCGGCCGCAAGCTGGTCGAGGTGCTCGACGGTCGCGCCGAAGGGCTCGGGCAGGAGATCGAGCGGCACACGGGCGCGATCGCCCGCCGTATCGACGAGAGCGCCGGCCGCTTCGACACGGGCGCGATCAGCCGGCTGCAGGAGATCGCCGCATCGCTGGAGGAGCGTGCCCGCTTGGTGGACGAGAGCTTCGGCGTGCAGGCCTTCGAGGCGATCCGCCTGATCGAGGCTCGCACCCGCGCGGTGGACGCCGAGCTGACCGGCCGCACCCGCGACCTCGTCGCGACGATCACCGACCGGACTGGCGGGATCGACAAGGCGATGGCCGAGCGCATCGGCGCGCTGATCGGTGCCGTCGAGGAATCCACGCGCGCCCTCGAAGCCTCGCTGTCGACGCGCATCCAGGACATCGTCGGGCTCGTGGACGAGCGCGCCCGGAGTGCCGACGCGGCGCTCTCCGCCCGCACCGAAGCCGTGCGCACGGCCTTCGCCGAGCGCTCGGAGCTGCTCGCGCAGCTGATCGACGAGCGCATCGCCGTCATGTCGAGCGAACTCGACGAGAAGGGCCGGACGGTGTTCGGAGCGATCGGCGGCCGCATCACCGAACTCGCCCGCCTGTTCGATCGCGGCGGCACGTCGCTGGCCGAGCTGATCGACCAGCGCGGCGAGAGCGTCCTGTCCAAGCTGCAGCAGACCATCGCGGACGCCGAGCGCATGCTGGAGGCCGGCGAGGGCCGCCTCGGCCACACCCTGTCGAGCCGCACCGCGGATATCAGCGGCCTGCTCGACGAGGGCGTGCGCACGGTCCACGGGCTGCTCGACGACCGCACCAACCAGATCCGCGTGATGCTGGATGGCCATGCCGGAACGCTCGCCAGCACCCTCGACGGCCGCATGGGACCGCTCAACGAGGGACTGGATGGCCGTGGCCGCGAGCTGATCGCCGCCGTGGAGGGCGCGTTCGGCAGTGCCGCCGGGGCCCTGGAGGCCCGCACGCAGGCTCTCGGCAGCCTGTTCGACGAGCGCCTGGGACACCTGGAGAGCTTGGTCGAGGGGCGCGGCAACCGTCTCGCCGATACCCTCGACGCCCGCGCCAAGGGGCTGCGGACCCTGTTCGAGGAGGCCCAAGCCGCGCTCGACGCGGTGGTGGAGGGCGGGGGCGGTCGCTTCGCCGCCTCGGTCGACGCCAGGATCCAATCCCTGCGGGCGATGCTGGAGGAAGCGCCCGCCGCCGTTTCCGCGCTGGTCGAGACCCGCGAGCGCCAGCTCGCCGCCACCCTGGATGCCCGCACCCAGCGCCTGCGCGGCCTGTTCGAGGAGGCCCAGGCCGGCCTGCGTGACCTCGTGGAGGTTCGCGGCCAGGAGCTCGCCGAGGCGATCACGGCCCGGACCGAGTGGCTGCGCCAGACCCTCGACGCGGCACCCGCCGACATGGCGGACCTGCTGGACGCCCGCTTCACGGATCTGCGCGCCCTGCTCGAGCGGGCGCAGGCCGGCCTCGGCGAGGTGGTCGCGGGCAGCGGCCGCGAACTGGCCGGAACGGTCGAGACGCGCACCGAGGCCCTGCGGGCGACCTTCGCGGAGGCGCGCAACGCGATCGAAACGCTCCTCAGCGATCGCAGCCAGGCGCTGATCGAGGCCGCCGAAGGCCGCACGGGTTCGCTGGTCGAGGCCTTCGACGCTCGGCTCCGCGACCTCGACGGGATCGTGCAGGGCCGTACCGAGGCCCTGGCGCAGACCGTCGAGGCCCAGAGCGAGGCGCTGGCTCGCGGCGTCGACGCCCGCGCCGACGCGTTCACGCAGCGCATCGACAGCCGCATGCGGTTGTTCGCCACCCTTGTCGCCCAGCGCGCCGAGACGCTGGCCAACGCCTTCGACGACCGGCATGAGGCCTTCGCGGGGCTCATGGACGAGCGCACGGCCAGCCTCGTCGCCGCCCTGGACGAGCGGGCGCGGGCGCACGCCGAGCAGGTCGACGCGCACAACGCGGCCCTGGCCGAGACGCTCAGCCGGCGCGAGGCCGCGCTGGCGGGCTTGATCGACGCGCGCACCGAGGCGCTGGGGAACGGGTTCGAGCGGCGCGCCACTGCGCTGGGCGCCCTGGTCGACGCCCGCGGCGAGGCCCTGTCCCGCCGCCTCGCGGAGGGTGCGGAGATGCTGGTCCGCGCCATAGAGGAAAAGGGCGGGACGCTGCTCGCCAGCGTCGACGGCAGCGGACGGGCGATCGGCGACAATCTGGACGGGCACGTCGAGCGCCTGCGCACGGCCATCGACGGTCCGATGCTCGACCTGTCCCGGTCCCTGGCCGACCGGGCCGATGCGATCGAGCGGGCGCTGACCGAGACCGGCATGCCGCTGGCCGAGACCCTGCGGGTGCGGACGGAGGAACTCGCGGCGCAGTCGCGGGCCTCGGCGGAGCTGCTGCGCGCTGCCGTCGACGACGGGGCGGGCCACGCCCTCACGGAGCTGTCCGAGACCAACGACCGGCTGGGCCGGGAGCTGGGCGCGGTGCTCCAGCGTATCGAGGGCGCTAACGCCGCCCTCGGCGAGCTGGTCACTGGAGCCGACACGAATCTCGGTGCGATCGAACAGGGCCTCGCGGGCCGTGTCGAGCAGGTCCAGGCGGCGCTGCAGCGCATTGCCTCCGAGACCGGCCGTGCCACTGCGGGCGTCTCGGAGCAGGTCGAGGCTCTGCGTCGCGTCGCCGAAGGGGCGCTGCGCGAGGCGTCCAGCCTGGCCGAGACCCTCGACGTCCGGGGGCATACCCTCGGCGAGCAGACCACCGCGCATGTCGCGGCGCTCGATCGGGCAGCCTCCTCGCTCGCCGCGATCGAGGAGCGGCTGGGCGCGACGCTGTCGGGCCGCGAGGCGGCCCTGGCGGAGGCGCTGGCCGGCTTCGAGGCGCGCGCCAGCGCCCTGGAGCAGCACGGCGGCACGCTCGCGGAGACGATCGAGCGCACCCTGCGGGCTGCCGAGGAGCGTGCCCGCAGCATCGGCGAGGCGTTGACCCGCTCGGCGGAGGGCGCCGGAGCCTCGGTCACGAGCGCCTTCGAGGGCCTGAAGGACAGCGCGGGCGCCGAGAGCGAGAAGGCGGCCCAGGGCGTGCGCCGGGCCATCGAGGAGGCGGCCCAAGACATGCGCAGCGGGCTCGAGGCGGCGCAGGCCAAGTTCGGCGACTCCGTGTCGGCACTGCGGGAGATGGCGGCCTCGATCCGCGGCGAACTCGACGCGACCCGCGCCGAGCTGGCCCGGGGCGTCCTCGATCTGCCGCGTGAGACGCAGGATGCCACCGGCGAGATGCGCCGGGTGGTGGCCGACCAGATCAAGGCGCTCAACGAGCTCTCGGCCCTGGTCTCGCGCACCACGCGCTCGGTCGACGTCGCGCAGCCGCAGGCCCAGCGGCGGATCGCGGAGGGCGGCGCACGCGCCGTCGCCGCACCGCAGGCCAGTGCGGCGGCTCCGGCCTCGCAGGCCCCGGCGCTGCCGCCCCCCGCGGCACCGGCGCGGTCCGCGCCCAGCCAGGTCCGGATCGAGGCGCCGCGGCCGTCCGCGACCGCCCGTCCCGACGTTCCGACGGCCGGCGGGGCCAAGCGCGGCTGGCTGTCCGACCTGCTGACCCGCGCCTCCCTGGATGACGACGGCGACGACGCGGAGCCGGCGGCGACCAACGCGGCCGCTCCGACGCCGTCGGGTCGTCAGCCTCAGGCTCAGGCGCCGGCCGAGACCGGACGGATCGCCCTCGACACGATCTCCACCGACATCGCCCGGATGATCGAGCACCGGACCGCCGTGGATCTGTGGGAGCGCTACCGCCGCGGCGAGCCGAACCTGTTCGATCCGCGCATCTACACGCAGCAGGGCCGGACGACCTTTGCGGAGATCCAGCGCCGCTACCGGTCGGATGCGGAGTTCCGCCGCAGCGTCGACCGGTACGTGGGTGAGTTCGAGCGGCTGCTGGGAGACGTGGTCAAGAACGACAGCGACGCCAAGCGGACCGACGCCTACCTCACCTCGGAGACGGGCAAGGTCTACACCATGCTGGCCCATGCCAGCGGGCGCTTCGACGGCGCATGATCCCCACCGAGACCCTGACCAGGAGCGCCGTCGGCGGGTTCTGGTCAGGACGAACGGGCGAGGACGGCACTGCCCTCGGTGCGGGGACGGAACGTCACAGCAGGCCCAGGCCGGCGAGTTCGCGGCGTAGGGCCTCGGGCATCTCGGCGAGGTCTCCGGACTCCCCGGCCCCGAGGTCGCCCGGCGCGTCCCGGGCCGTGAGGTAGCGCCAGCCCTGGAACGGGCGGCAGGGCCGGGGCGTCACCGGAACGAGACGCGGGTCGAACACCAGCCGGCAGCGCGGGATGCCGTCCTCGCCCGTCAGCGGCTCGATCGCCGTGATCGCCTGCCGGCAGGACAGCGTCCCGCGGATCACCCAGTAGATCGAGCCGCGGCCCGCGATCTCGCGATGGCGCTTGGGCAGCGTGCGCGTGACGTGGAACGGGTCGGCCGGCCGGCCGTCACGGAGCGCCTCGGTCCGGAACCGCTCCTGCCGCACTTCGAGATCGGCGATGGAGGCGGGGCCGACACAGAGCTTGATCAGGTGCAGGGCCACGGAAGCGCTTGTCTGGAGGCCCTCGGGGGGCGGGCGCCCCTGATAGCAGGGTCCGGGACCGTGCGCGCGGTCAGGCGAACAGGGCGAGCCGCCGCTCCGGCGGCAGCGCATCGATCTCGGCGAAGCCCAGGATAGGCCTCTCCGGCTCCCCCGGCGTCCGGGCGCGTTCGGCGACGGCGGCGACGAGGCCGGCCCAGTCATCCGCGGCCGCGTCGTCCGCGGGCAGATCGTCCGCCGAAGCGACCGCCTCGGACGCGTCGGCTTCCGCGACCGTCTCACACCCCTCCCCGTCCGAGGCGGGCAGGAACATGATGTCCTCGTGCAGCGCCGGGCTGCCGGGGCGGGCGACGAGGGCCGCCGCCGTGACGGCCGGAACCTCCATGGCGATGTAGCGGTCGATGTCGCTCTGGCAGAGATCGAAGGGCGGGGCATCCCGGCGCGTGCCGGCTGCCCGCTCGCCCGGCATGGGCGGGATCCGCTCGGCTTCGCTGCCCCAGATCGCGATCATCGCCGAGAGGCGATCCTCCAGGTAGCGCAGGGTGTAGACGATCCGGGCGGTGCGCTGGGCGGTGAGATCCTGGAACGAGCAGGCGGTGTAGATCGCCGTCGCGTGCCGGTCGAGGGTATCGCAGGTCGCCGCGTCGCAACCCCGCTCGCGCAGGGTCCAGGCCGCCTCCTGGATGGCCTCGGCCGAGCCGAGGATGTCCGATGTCGCCTGCTCGGTCTCCCGCACGATGGCGTCGAGGGCGAGCGAGGCCTGGGAGAGCCTGGTCTGCTCGTTGTCCGGAGCGTTGATCGCCGCGATCTCGTCCTTGGTCCGGCTGATCGCCTCGGCCATCTCGACGAGGTTCCCGCGCAGGTGCCCGAACGCACCCGCGCTCCGGTCGGCGGTCATCGTGTTCTCGAGCCGCGCGATCGCCCCGAGCAGCATCTCAGTGTCGGCGGCCCGGTTGCGGCGGGCATATTCGGCCAGGAACCAGCGACCGCGTTCGCTGGCGCACATCGTCGCCTCGATCGCCTCGTATTCGGCCGAGGCGTTCGCGCTCAGGGAGGCTGAACCCTACATCGAGACTCTTCCCAACGCCGATGGCCGGCGCGGCGACGGCCGGCACGCGGCGCGACCCGGACGCAGTCAATTTGACAGGGACGGTTTAACGGGCGCTTACGGCGTCCAGGCCCCGCGCTCCGGACGCCCCCGAATCCGCTCCGCCGCCCCTCCCGGAAACCTCCGTCCTTGCACCGCCCCTCCGGCCCGGCGCGCCTGTCGCTGCTCTACGCCGTCGTCTTCACCGAGATCGGCATTGCGATGCCGTTCATGCCGGTCTGGCTCGACGCCCTCGGCCTCGAAGCCGGGGTGATCGGCGTGCTGCTGGCGCTGCCGATCGCCACGCGGATCGCCGCGACGGCGCCCCTGATGAGCCTGCTGGACCGCGGCCTCGGCCCGCGTCGCCTGATCCTGCTCGGCAGCCTCGCCCTCAGCCTGACCTACGCGCTGATGCCCGGCGCCGCGGGGATCGGCTGGCCCTGGCTCGCCGTGCTCGTGGTGCTCAACGCGGTCGCCGGCGCGCCGCTGGTCCCGTGCATCGACTACCTCACCCTGGCGGCCGTCCGCCGCGACGCCCGGCTCGCCTATGCGCGCATCCGGATGGCAGGCTCGATCGCCTTCCTGCTCGCCAACCTGGCGGGCGGCCTCCTGCTCTCGGCCCTGGGCGGGCGGCTCGCCGTGCCGCTGCTGCTCACCGGCCTCGCCCTGGCGGCGGGCCTCGTGGCCTGGCGCAGCCGCGCGGTGGCGACCCCGCCGCAGATGGCGGCGGGCGCTGTGCGGCCACGGCTGCCTCTGACGCTGTGGCTGTGCATCGGCGCGGCGGCCGCGATCCAGGCGAGCCACGGTGCCATCTACGGTTTCGGCAGCATCTACTGGACGAGCCACGGTATCTCGGCGGCCTGGGTCGGATCGCTCTGGGCCACCGGCGTGCTCGCCGAGATCGTGCTGTTTGCCGGCGTCTCCGCCCTGCCCGCGTCCTGGCGCAGCCCGGTGCGGCTCCTCGCGATGGGCGCCGGCGCGGCGATCCTGCGTGCGGTCGGCTTGTACGTCCTCGGCGACCGCCTCGCCGCCCTGGTGCCGCTTCAGTGTCTGCACGGCCTGACCTTCGGGGCGACGCAGCTCGGCGCCATGGCGGCGGTCTCGGCCTTCGCCCCCGAGGGCGCCCGGGGCCGGGCGCAGGGGACGCTCAGTGCGGTCAACGCGGGCATCTCCGTGGTGGCGACCCTGGTCAGCGGACTGGCCTACCAGGCCGGCGGCCCCCTCGCCTTCCTGCTGATGGCGCCGCTCGCCGCCTGCGGCCTGGGGCTGGCGCTGGCCTCCGGGCGCACCGGCCTCTTCCGCGGGGTGACGTTGGACACGGATCGTCAACCGTAATGTCGACATAACCGCACCTCAGGGTGGTGCCTCGATCGAGGAGTGAGGGTCTTGCTGAGCGAGGGCATCGCCGCCGGCGCATCGCTGCGGGACCGGTCGGCCGACGGTCGGCTGGCGCTCGACGGGCGCTGGACGGCCGATCAGGCGCCGACCGTGGAAGCCGCCGCCGCGCGCATCGCGGCGGCCGGGCTTGCCGGTCCCGTGGCGGTCGATCTGTCGGGGATCGAGCGCCTCGATACGCTGGGCGCCTGGGTGCTGGAGCGGACCCGCGCCGAGGTCGAGCAGGCGGGAAGCACCCTCACGTATCTCGGGGCGCGACCGGAGCACCGCACCCTGCTGGGCGAGGTCCGCCTGCGCGAGCCCGAAACGGCGGCGGCGCCTCGGCACGGTCCCGTCGTCGGCTTCCTCGATGGGGTCGGCCGCCAGATGGTGCGCGGGAGCCAGGAATGCGTCATCGCCCTCGCCTTCCTGGGCGAGGTGATCGCCGCGTGCGGGCGCGTCGCCCTGCGGCCGGGTACCTTCCGGGGCACCGCCCTCGTCAACCAGATCCAGCAGGTGGCGTTCAACGGCACGCCGATCATCGTGCTGATCTCGTTCCTGGTCGGCGGAATCGTCGCGCAACAGGGCATCTTCCAGCTCCAGCGCTTCGGCGCCCAGACCTTCGTGGTGAACCTGATCGGGCTCCTGATCCTGCGCGAGATGGGCGTGCTGCTCACCTCCATCATGGTCGCCGGCCGGTCCGGCTCGGCGATCACCGCCGAGATCGGCTCGATGCGCATGCGCGAGGAGGTCGATGCCCTGCGGGTCATGGGCCTCGACCCGGTCGAGATTCTGATCGTGCCGCGGGTGCTCGCCCTGATGGTCGGCCTGCCGATGCTCACGCTGATCGGCGACTTGGCCGCGCTCACCGGCGGCGGTCTCACCGCGATGCTCTACGGCGGGCTGACCCTCGATCAGTTCCTGGCCCGGCTCCAGGCGGCGGTGGGCGTGCACCACGTCATGGTGGGTCTCATCAAGGCGCCGTTCATGGCGCTCATCATCGGAATCCTCGCCACCATCGAGGGCTTCGCCGTCGAGGGCTCTGCCGAATCGCTGGGCCGCCACGTCACCGCCTCAGTCGTGAAGTCCATCTTCATGGTCATCGTCCTCGATGGATTGTTCGCGGTGTTCTTCGCTGCGATCGACTTCTGAGCCCGTCCTGATGATCGACCCCGCACTTCCCGAGACCGCCCCCGCGGGCCCAGCACCCATCATCCGCGTGCGCGATCTCGTGGTCGGATTCCGCGACCGGAACATCCTGAAGGGTCTAAGCCTCGACATCAGGCCCGGCGAGATCCTGGGTTTCGTCGGGCCGTCCGGCCAGGGCAAGTCGGTGCTGACCCGGACGATCCTCGGCCTCAACCCGAAGCGGGCCGGCACGATCGAGGTGTTCGGCCGCGACGTGGACGGCATGACCTACGCCGAGCGGCGTCGGATGGAGCAGCGCTGGGGCGTGCTGTTCCAGCAGGGCGCCCTGTTCTCGGCCCTCACCGTCAAGCAGAACATCCAGGTGCCGATGCGCGAGCACCTGAACCTGTCCGAGCGCCTGCTCGACGAGTTCGCCCGGCTCAAGATCGAGATGGTCGGGCTCAAGCCGGATGCGGCCGACAAGCTGCCCTCGGAACTGTCCGGCGGCATGATCAAGCGCGCGGCGCTCGCCCGCTCGCTGGCGCTCGATCCCGAGATCCTGTTCCTGGACGAGCCGACCTCGGGCCTCGACCCGATTGGCGCGGGCGAGTTCGACGACCTCGTCTCGACGCTCAAGGAGACGCTGGGCCTGACCGTCTTCATGGTCACCCACGACCTCGACAGCCTCTATACCGCCTGCGACCGCATCGCGGCTTTGGGCGACGGCCAGATCATCGCCGCCGGCACGATCGACGAGATGCTGGCGAGCGACCATCCCTGGCTGCGCTCGTATTTCCACGGCAAGCGGGCCCGCGCCATGACGACGGGCGTGCCGGCGCATGCCTGACCGTTTCACCTTTCTGATCCCATCTCCCTCCCGCCCGGGAGCGGGGACCCGAGGCTCGGCCGGACCCCGTCCGCCGAGCGGAACCGCAGGCTGACCGCATGGAAACCCGCGCGAACTACGCCCTCATCGGGGCCTTCACCCTCGCCGTGATCCTGGCGGGCTTCGGCACCGTGCTGTGGCTCTCCGGCGGCTCGTCGCGGCAGGTAAGCCAGACCATCCGCATCGTGTTCTCCGGCTCCGTCGGGGGGCTCTCGCGCGGTTCGAGCGTGAACTTCAACGGCATCAAGGTCGGCGAGGTCACCGATATCCGCCTCGCCCCGCAGGACCCGCGCCGGGTGCTCGCCCAGATCAAGGTCGATCCCTCGACGCCGCTCCGGGCCGACACCCGCGCCCGGCTCGATTCGGCGATGCTCACCGGCGTGTCGGTGATCTCCCTGTCGGGCGGCAACGCCGACGCGCCCGTGCTCGTCCCGATGGCCAACGGCGAGCCGCCGACGATCTTCGCCGATTCCTCCGACATGCAGGACATGATGGCGCTGGCGCGCCAGGTGGCACAGCGGGCCGACGACATGATGGCCCGTCTCGACCGGCTCGTCTCCGGCAACGAGGGCGCGATCAATCGCGCGCTCGCCAATGTCGAGACCTTCTCGAAGACCCTGGCCGATGCCGGCCCGAACATCGCGACCCTGGTCAAGGCTGTGGACGGGGCGAAGCTCGGGCGCGTGATCGACAACGCCGACCGTTTCTCGGCGGCCCTGTCCCACGCCAGCCCCGACATCGAGGCCGGCCTGCACGATGCCCGCTCGCTGGCGGCCAAGCTCAACGCCTCGGCCGACAAGATCGATGCTGTACTCAACGGCGCCGAGGGCTTCCTGGGCTCCGCCTCCGGTCAGGAGGGCTCCAGCACCTTCACGGAGATCCGCGCGGCGGCGGTCTCGGTGCGCGACGCCGGCAAGGCCTTCCGCACCATGTCGGAGAATCTCGACAAGCGCACCGCCAGCATCTCGGCCAATTTCGGCCGCCTCAGCGGCACCGGCCGCCGTGAGGTGGAGGCCCTGTCGGGCGACGGGCAGCGGACCCTCAACACCCTGAATCGCACCGTGCGCAGCCTGGAGCGCGACCCGAGCCAGGTGATTTTCGGCGGCAAGCCGTCGTTGCCCGAATACAACGGCAGCCGCTGAAATCGCCGCCCGCCGGGCCGATGTGTCCCGGCGCACGGCACGGATACGGGCGAGGCATAGTTTCTGCTGCATAGCTTTTACAGCTCCGCCGCCCGTCGGCGGGGCTCCTCAGGTTGTGCGTATGGCCCGTTCGTCCCACCTCGTAGCCGCCACGCTGCTCGCCGCCGTTCTCGGCGGCTGCGGCGGTGGCGCCACACCCCTCACCTTCGATCTCGCGGCGCTCCCCCCAGCCGGGCGACCGGTGACCGCGGGCCGCTCGATCGCGGTCTCGGAGCCGGTGGGCATCCAGCCGTTCGAGGCTGACCGGATCATCGTGCGCGAGCCCGGGGGCGCCCTCTCCTTCCTGGGCGGCGGCCAGTGGGCCGACCGGCTGCCGCGGCTGATCCAGACGCGGCTGATCCAGAGTCTGGAGAATTCCGGGCGGCTCCGCTCGGTCAGCCGACCCGGCGACAAGGTCATGGCCGACTACCAGCTGATCAGTGAGATCCGTGCCTTCGACCTCCAGGCGGGGACCGGCGAGGCGGTGGTCGACCTCTCGATGAAGCTCGTGGCCGACGGCACCGGCAAGGTGGTGGCCGCCCGGATCTTCACGGCCCGCGTGCCGGTGGCCAAGATCGACGCCGGCAACGGTGCCAGGGCCCTCGATCAGGCGCTGATCACCGTGCTGGCCGACGCGGTGCGCTGGGTGAACACGGGACGGTGACCTCCGGCCCCCGCAGCCTCACTCCATCACGGCAGCCTTCATGATCACCACCATGGTGGCCCGGGCCGGGCCTTCGGTGCAGCGCACCAAGTGGGGCCGGTCGCAGCGGTAGCGCAGGGTCTCGCCGGCCCGGGCCCGCTGCACGCTGCCGCCGATCTCGACCTCGAACGCCCCTTCCGAGACCGAGAGCGATTCCACCGAGCCGCGCTGGTGCGGGTCCGAGTCGAGCACGCCGCCGAGATCGGCCGTGACCTCGTACCATTGCAGCCACTCGATCGTCTTGACCCAGCCGATGATCGCCAGCCGCACCTTGCCGTCATCCGAGACCAGGATCGGCGTGTCCGCCCGGGAGGTCTTCTCGATGAACGGCTCCTCGTCGCCCGCCGCCAGGACCCGCTCGATCGACACGTCCAGCGCCTGGGAGAGCCGCCAGATCGTGGCGAGCGTCGGGTTGGTCTCGTTGCGCTCGATCTGGCTGATGATCGACTTGGCCACGCCCGACTGCTCGGCGAGTTCCGAGAGCGACAGATTGTAGGCCTTGCGCAAGCGCTGGATGGTCTTGCCGAGCTGGCCGGAGAGCACCTGCGCTCCGGTCAGCAGGTCGCGCCCGCGACCCCGTTCGGCCCGTTCCGCCTGATCCTGCATCGTCCCAGATCCACTGACGCCGTTCCGTTATCCGAACGAACGTGCGCTTCTTCAAACGCAATCGCCGCCCGGACGCAAGACGGACGCCCGCCCCAGAGCCTAGCGCCAGACGGCGTGGAAGTGGTGGACCGGGCCGTGGCCCGCGCCGATCGCGAGCCGATCCGCCGCCCCGAGCGCCGCCGTGAGGTAGGCCTTGGCGGAGGCAACCGCCTCGGGCAGCGGCCGGTGCATCGCGAGTCCCGCCGCGATCGCAGCCGAGAGGGTGCAGCCGGTGCCGTGGGTATTTTGAGTGGCGATCCGCGGGGCGGAGAAGGTCCGCGCCACGCCGTCGGCCGTCACGAGGTGGTCGACGCTCTCGGCACCGATCCCATGGCCGCCCTTGATCAGCACGGCGCGGGCGCCGAGCGCCACGAGCCGCCGGGCCTGGGCCTCGGCCTCCGCGTCATCCGCGGCCAGACCCTCCCCGAGCAGCACGGCGGCCTCCGGCAGGTTGGGGGTGATCAGGTCGGCGCGCGGCAGAAGCCGGTCCCGGAGCGTGGCCACGGCGTCGTCCGAGATCAGCCGGTCACCGCTGGTGGCGACCATCACGGGGTCGAGGACCACCGGGATCGTCCCGGCATGCCGCGACAGTCCGTCCGCCACCGCGGCGATCACCGCGGCCCGGGACAGCATGCCGATCTTCACGGCGTCGACCGCCAGGTCGGAGAAGACGCTGTCGATCTGCCGGGCCACGAACTCCGCCGGCACGTCGTGAATGGCCTGGACCCCGAGGGTGTTCTGGGCGGTGAGCGCCGTGATCACGCTGGCGCCGTAGATGCCGAGCGCCGAGAAGGTCTTGAGGTCGGCCTGGACGCCGGCGCCGCCACCGGAATCCGAGCCGGCGATCGTCACGGCGATCGGGCTGCGGGCACTCACCGGGTGCCCGCCCGCGCCGCCAGGGCGGCGTCGATTCCGGCGCGCAGCTCGCGGGCGCGCTGCCGCACCGGCTCCGCGCCGAACAGCGCGGTGATCACCGCCACGCCGTCCGCCCCCGCGGCGATCACCTCGGCAGCGTTGTGCAGGCCGATGCCCGCGATGGCGCCGAGCGGTAGGTCCGCACCCCGAGCGAGCCGGGCCCTGAAGGCGATGCGGGCGAAACCGTCGAGGCCGACCGGCGGGTCGGGATTGTCCTTGCTGGTGGTGGCGAACACCCCGCCGATGCAGGCATAGTCGATCGGGAGCCGGTACAGTTCGTCCGCCTGGGCGGCAGTCTTCACGGTCAGGCCGATGATCGCGCCCTCCCCCAGAAGCCGACGCGCATCGGCCGGGTGAAGATCGCTCTGGCCGAGATGCACGCCATCCGCGCCCGCCGCCAGGGCGAGATCGACCCGGTCGTTGACCAGCACCGGCACCCGGCCGCCCACGGCGGCCTGGATCGCCCGGATCCGGACGAGGGCGGCGCGGGCATCCGGGATGTCCTTCTCGCGGTACTGGAGCAGGGTGGCGCCCCCGGTCACCGCGTCGGCGGCGAGCCGTGCCAGATGCTCCCCGTCCGCGCCGCAGATCCCGACATCGAGGAGGCCGTAGAGCCGCAGGTCGACCGCCCGGGTCCCGGCCGTCGCGGAGTTCGCGCTCGCTGCCATCGTGGTCGCCTGATCCGCCCCGGCCGGCCCCGTGCCGGCCCATCTCGGGCGGCCCTGTTTGGGCAGCCGCGGCTTCGTTGGCAAGCGCGCCGCATTACCGGCCGCCCCCCCGGGCCGCGCCTGTCACGCGGCTGCGGGTCGAAACGCCCGGCCGCCCGTGCTGGGTCGCCGCGCTCCGCTCGAGAAGACGGCGAGCCCCCTCAACCGGAAGCCGGATCACACCGCCGCGTTGACGCGCGGCGATCCTGTGCCCCTATAGGCCGTGATCCGCTTTGGGACCCCGCCCCCGGCGGGAGAGGTTTTCGAGGGACGATGACGGTCGGCGAGGCGCAGACGGGTGCGCGCGGGGCGCAGGCCCTGCCGGAGCGCTCCTCCGTGGGCCTCGTCGCGGTGATCGTCGCGGCGACCAAGGGAGAGCCGCGCGCCCTGACGATTCGGGTCCCGGACCAGGCGCCGGGCCGCGGCGACGGCCTGCCGGCGGGGCCCCTCGTGCCCGAGCACGCCACCCTGGAGCGCGGCCTGCGCGCCTGGGTTGAGCGGCAGACGCACCAGCGCCTCGGCTACGTCGAGCAGCTCTACACCTTCGGCGACCGCGACCGCTCCGGGAGTTCGGACATGTCGGGCGTGCACTCGCTCTCGGTGGCCTATCTCGCCCTGGTCCGCGAGGAGCGCCCGGCCGGCCTCGCCGAGGCCGCGTGGCAGAACTGGTACCGCTACCTGCCCTACGAGGATTTCCGGCAGGGCCGGCCGCCCCAGCTCGACGCCATCGAGCCGCGGCTCGCGGCCTGGGCGGCCGAGCCCGCGGATTGCGCCACCCGGACCCGCCGCCTCGACCGTCTCGGCCTCACCTTCGGGATGAACGGCGGCACCTGGAACGAGGAACGCGTGCTGGAGCGCTACGAATTGCTGTTCGAGGCCGGCCTGATCCCCGAGGCCCGGGGCAATGCCGGTCCGGCGGTGCCGAACGACCCGGCCGGCGTGCCCATGGCCTTCGACCACCGCCGGGTGCTGGCGACCGCGATCGGGCGGCTGCGCGGCAAGATCAAGTACCGCCCGGTGGTGTTCGAGCTGATGCCGCCGGCCTTCACCCTGCTCCAGCTCCAGCGCACCGTCGAGGCGCTGTCGGGCACGCAGCTGCACAAGCAGAATTTTCGACGGCTCGTGGCCCAGCAGGGGCTGGTGGAGGAGACGGAGGCGATCACCAGCGGCACCGCCGGCCGCCCGGCGCGCTTGGTGCGCTTCCGGCGGGAGGTTTTGCTGGAGCGCCCGGCGCCGGGGCTGCGGCTGCCGTCGCGGCGGGTGGGGTGATGCGGAGCGGTTGAGGATCGGGAGCGGCTTCTAAAGTGCCGATCGGCAGCTCGACGGTGCCACGGCTGCTATGGGCGGGTTTCGGACCGTCTGCCGCAGCCGCTTTGCGACCTGTAGCAGGCCCCGGCTTACGCACCGATCCGCGTCGACGACGGCGGATCGAATACGAGCGTCGCCCGGCCGCCCCTAACCATACGTATGATCCTCAGCAGGGAACCGCCCGGCCCGCACCTCGTCCGCGTAGGCCTTCACGGCCTCCTCGATATGCGCCCGCAGCGACCCGAACTGCCGGACGAATTTCGGCGTGCGCTCGGAGAGGCCGAGCATGTCCTCCAGCACCAGGATCTGCCCGTCGCACACCGCCGAGGCGCCGATGCCGATGGTGGCGGCGGTGACCCGCGGCGAGGTCGCGATGGCCCGGGCCACCGGCTCGACGATGCCCTCCAGCACGATCGCGAAGGCCCCCGCCTCGGAGATCGCGCGGGCATCCTCCAGGAGGCGGCGCTCGTCATCCGGCGCTCGGCCCTGCACCTTGAAGCCGCCCATCGTGTTCACCGCCTGGGGGGTGAGGCCGATATGGCCCATCACCGGCACGCCGCGCTGGACCAGGAACGCCACCGTCTCGGCGAAGTGGGCACCCCCCTCCATCTTGATCGCGCCGGCGCCGGTCTCCTTGAGGACCCGGGAGGCGCTGAGAAAGGCCTGCTCCCGGCTTGCCTCGTAGGAGCCGAACGGCATGTCGACCACCACCAGCGCCTTCTCGGTGCCGCGGATCACCGCCTGGGCCTGCAGGATCATCATCTCCAGGGTCACGGGAATGGTCGATTCCATCCCGTGCATCACCATGCCCAGCGAGTCGCCCACGAGGATGAAGTCGCAATAGGGATCGACGATGCCGGCGGTGTGGGCATGGTAGGCGGTGAGCGCGATGATCTTGCGCCCCTCGGCCTTGCGCTTGCCGATATCCACCGCCCTCAGCCGGCGCGACTGAACGACCTGCGACATGCTTCAGTCCTCTTTCGGCTCATCGGGGTCGGGCGCGGGGTCACTCTCCCGTTCGAGCCACCGGATTCACACACCGGGTTCGGCAGCGAGCGTCTGAAGCCACCACGCCGTTTCCTCCCCCGAGAGGCCGGACGGAGACGCGCGTGTTCGGCCGCTGTGCCTATCCGTCGACGGCGTGAGACTCCGCTGTCCCGCACAGGAGAAGGCGGCACGTCCCGCCTCTTGAGCCCTCTCTTACAACGCCCAGACCCGCGGGTCAGCGCCCCGTCTGCGGATCGGCTCCCACCTTCCAGGCTGGATCCTCGCGCAGGTTCGCAGTCTCGCGCTTGTCCTGCCAGCCCTCGACGCCCTCGGGGAACCAGCGCACGCCGGTATACCCCTTCCGCACGAGCCGCTTGCCGGCGTTCCAGCTGCCCCAGCACTCCACATGGCAGAACACGACGACCGGCCTGCCCGTGTCGCCGCCGGTCAGCTGGGCCACACGGGCGTAGAACAGGGCCTCGCGCTCCGGGGCCAGCGGCTCGGCCCCGGCCTCCGGCATCCAGACCGCCCCGGGGATCGAGGGATGCACCGGCAGCCAGAGGCGGCCGGCGGGGAAGTTCGACGGCTTGCGGTCGGGTGCGGCCACGTCGATCAGCACCGGCTTGTCCGGCCCCGCGACCAGGGCGGCCAGCGCCTCGGCATCGATCACCGCGGCACCCTTCAGGGTCGCCGGCGTGTAGCCCTTCGGCGGCCCGGCATAGAGCCCCTCGGGCTCCGGCACGTTCACGGGGGAATCGGCCGGCGCGGCGGCGAGGCAAGTGGCGGCGGCCAGCGCCGCCGCGAGCCGGCCGATCAGGGACGCGCGTCGCATGCTCAGTTCGTCGGGCTCGGCGGGTTGAAGCTGTGCTGCCAGCTCCCCCCGGCATTGTCGCTCGCCGAAACCCGGATCGGCTTGCCGTCGGGCTTGAACGCGAAGTTGATCACCGGGTTCGAGGCGATCGAGATGTCGCCCGTCATGGTGAACACGGTCCGGTCGCCCGCCGACACGGTCAGCTTGTCGATGTAGCGGGCCGGCGTGTAGTCGCGGGTGACCTGGTTCATCTGCATGCCCGAGAAGTTCGGGTGGCGGATCATCAGCGTCGCCTCGACGGGCTTGCCGGGCTGGGAGTCGGCGAACTTCATGCGCATGTCGCCCATGCCCTTCATGGCCTCCTCGTCGCTCATGCCCATCGGGGCGGAGCAGCCGCCCGACGCCTTCACGAACTGCTTGGCCTCGTAGAGCTTGCCGTCCTGGGTCTCCACCACGGCGTGCATGTCGGTGTAGTTGTTGACCCGCACGCGCAGCTTCAGCTCCGCCGGGTCGGCGGCCGGGCCGAACTCGAACTTCGCCGCATAGGGGGCCGGGTTGTCGTCGATGATCAGCGACACCGCCTTGATCCGCCCGTCATCCGGCATGGTCAGGGTGATCGGCACCAGGGCGGCGTCCAGTGCGCGGCCCGGCGCGTCGATCTTCACCAGGCTGTCGGTGGTCTCGATGCGGCGGTCGCCGAAGATCGACTTGGCGATCTCCTGCCAGCGGGCAGCCCGCTCCTGGTCGGAGTCGGAGGCGCCGGCGGCCCGCGCGGCTCCGGCGACGGACCCGGACAGGGCGGCCGTCGCGAGGGCGAGGGCGAGGGCGAACGTGGGGGCTGCCTTGCGGTCTGTCCTGGTCATCATGGCGTTTCTCCCGGTTCGATCTGATATGGAGTTTCGAAAACCTATTCCCACTCGAGTTCCTGGTAGGCCACGGTGACGTTGCGGCCGTTATAGGTGTCGAACAGCGCCCACTTGTCCCGCTGGTCCTGGGCGACGCTGGCCACCGCCTTCTCGATCGGGACATCCTTGGCGATCGCCGCCCGGGTGCCATCGCGCAGGGCGATCAGGTAGCCCGTGAGGTCGGCGAGCGCCGGGGCGAGATCGACCGCGACCGGCCCGTGGCCCGGCACCGCGCGGGTCGCCCCCATGGCCTTCAGCCGCTCGGCCTCCTTGAGCCAGCCCCTCAGGCTGCCGTCCAGCGACGGGATGCGGTTCACGAACAGCAGGTCGGCGGGAAACAGTAATCCGCTGCCGGATTCGATCATCGACAGGTCGCAGGTGGTGTGGGCCGGCCCGTGTGCCGTGACGGTCAGGCGGCGGTCGCCGAGGTCGATCTCGGCGGTGTCGGCCACGCTGAGCGTCGGATAGACCACCGGCCCGGTGCGATCCTCGCCGAGCAGGTCGACCAGGCGCTTGCGGTAGAACTCGCCCCGAGCCCCCAGGGCCTCGGCGAGCTTGGCGTGGCCGATGAAGACCGGCTTGTCCTGCACGAACGCCCCGGCCCCGAAGACGTGGTCCGGATGAACGTGGCTCAGGACCACGTGGGTGATCGGCTTGGTCGTGCGCTTGGCGATCTCTGCGCGCAGCCATTGCCCGTCGGCCAGGCTGCCGCCGGACTCGGTGACGAGCACGCCGGTGCGGCCGATCAGGAAGCCGATATTGGCGATGGCGTCGGCGTTGTCGGGCGTGGCGTCGGCGATCAGGCCCTTGCGCACGAAGATGCCGGGCCCGACCTCATCCATCGTGAAGGCGTCGGCGGCGCGGCCCAGCGTGGGCAGGCAGCAGAGACAGAGGCCGGCGAACAAGGCGTGACGCCGCGACAGGGGCCGGCCCGGGGCGACATATTCCCCTGGACGGACGGCGGATGCCGTCATACCGGAACCTCCCTGTTTTCGTTGCCTACCATTAAGTAGGTAGATCTTTGGTCCGTCAAGTGGCAGACAGACGAACGGGCGCCGGCCGGTCACACGTTCGCGCGAGCCCGAAGAGACGATTTTCGTGCGATGCGAGACACCCGCGCCGAGCTGCTGAGTCAGGCCGAGACCCTGGTCCGGGGCCGCGGCTATGCCGGGTTCAGCTACGCCGATCTCGCCGAGGCGGTGGGCATCCGCAAGGCGAGCATCCACCACCATTTCCCCACCAAGGTCGATCTCGGCGCCGCCTTGGTGGCGGCCTACGCGGCCCGCTACGCCGCCGCCCTCGCGGCGATCCGCGCGGAGGTGCCGGACGGGCCGGGCCGGGTAGCGGCCTATGGCCGGCTCTATCTCGGCGGGGTCGAGCAGGGACTCGGCTGCCTCTGCGCCGCATTGGCCATCGAGGGCGCGGCGCTTCCCGAACGCCTGCGCGGGGATATCGCGGCGTTCTTCGAGGGGCACCTGGCCTGGCTGGAATCGGTCCTGCGCGCGGGGCAGGCCGACGGCAACGTGCGCGCGGGCCCGGATCCGGCGGCGCTCGCCCGTTACGTCATCGCCACCCTGGAGGGGGCGCTCCTGATGGAGCGCCTGTTCGCGAGCCCCACGGCGTTCGAGGGAACGCTGGCGGTGCTGGTCGACGGACTCAGGCCGCGGTGAAGCGTGCGAAGCCCTCCGCGCGCAATTTGCAGGCCGGACAGGTGCCGCAACCGTAGCCCCAGGAGTGGCGCTCCCCGCGTTCCCCGAGATAGCAGGTGTGGCTGTCCTCGACGATCAGGTCGACCAAGTCCCGCCCGCCCAGCGCCTCTGCGAGGCTCCAGGTCTGCGCCTTGTCGAGCCACATCAGCGGGGTGTGCAGCACGAACCGGCGCTCCATGCCGAGGTTGAGCGCGACCTGCAAAGCCTTGATCGTGTCGTCCCGGCAATCGGGATAGCCGGAATAATCGGTCTCGCACATGCCGCCGACCACGTGCCGGATGCCGCGGCGATAGGCGAGCGCCGCCGCGAAGGTCAGGAACACGATGTTGCGGCCGGGCACGAAGGTGTTGGGCAGGCCCGAGGCCTCGAAGCCGATCGCGGACTCCCGGGTCAGCGCCGTCTCGGAGATTTTTCCCAGGGCGTCGAGCGCGACCGTATGGTCCTCGCCGAGGCGCCCGACCCAGGCGGGATCGATGCGGCCCATGCCGTCCCGGAGGACGGCCCGGCGGTCGAGCTCGACCCGGTGGCGCTGGCCGTAATCGAAGCCCAGGGTCTCGACATGGTCGAACCGGTCCAGCGCCCAGGCGAGGCAGGTGGCCGAATCCTGGCCGCCGGAGAACAGCACCAGCGCCGCGCCGTCGCCCAGGATCGCGGCCTCAGTCGCCATCGTATTCGGCCCAGGACATCGGCGTCTCCGCCACCCGCACGCGAGCGAGCCCCGGCAGGTCCGGCTGCAGGCGATGCCAGATCCAGGCCGCGATGTTCTCGGCAGTCGGGTTCTCCAGGCCCTCGATCTCGTTGAGGCAATGGTGGTCGAGCCGCGCCAGCAGCGGGCCGAAGATGTTTTCGATGTCGTAGAAGTCGATCACCCAGCCCGTGTGGGGATCCACCGGCCCGGCGACCGTCAGCTCGACCCGGTAGGAATGGCCATGCATCCGGTGGCAGCGATGCGTCGCGGGCACGTTCGGCAGCCGGTGCGCCGCCTCGAAGGTGAAGGCTTGGGTGATGTTCATCGGTTTCGTCGCAGCGATCCCACCCGCACCCTCATCCTGAGGTGCCCGCCGATCGGAGATCGCCGGGCCTCGAAGGAGCCTTCCAGCGCCCGCCGCGAGTTCTGGAGCCCTCCTTCGAGGGCTCCGCTTCGCTGCGCCACCTCAGGATGAGGTGATCTGGAGGGCGGATGCGGGATCGACGGATCCGTTATCGGTTCGCACGGATCATAGCATCGAATCGCGCCCCGCGCGCCTACCCGACGCTCTTCTCGGAGACACCCGCCTGCGCGAAGGTCGCCATGCCGGTGTGGCAGGCGAGCGCACCCTTGAGCAGGCCGATCGCCATGGCGGCGCCCGATGCCTCGCCAAGCCGCATGCCGAGCGCCAGCAGGGGCACGAGGCCGAGCCGCTCCAGCACCTCCGCGTGGACGCCCTCCGCAGAGACGTGGCCGGCCAGGCAATGGTCCAGGGCGGTCGGGTCGACGGCGTGGAGCACGGCCGCCGCTGCGGTCGCCACGTAGCCGTCGAGCACCACCGGGATGCGCTGCAGCCGCGCCGCCAGGATCGCCCCGGCCATCGCGGCGATCTCCCGGCCGCCGAGCCGGGCGAGCACCTGGAGCGGGTCGCCGAGCTGTCCGGCATGGTGGGCAAGCGCCGCCTCCACGGCCGAGACCTTCCGGGCCAGCCCGTCCCGGTCCACGCCGGTGCCGCGTCCGACCCAATGGGCGGGGTCGCCGCCGAACAGGGCGGCGTAGAGGGCGGCCGCCACCGTGGTGTTGCCGATGCCCATCTCGCCGATGCCGAGACAGTCGGTGCCGGCGGCCACAGCCTCCATGCCGAAGGCCATGGTCGCCACAGTGGCACGCTCGTCGAGCGCCGGGCCCTCGGTGATGTCGCCGGTCGGCATGTCGAGGGCGAGGTCGAAGACCTTGAAGCCGAGTCCGTAGGCCGCGCAGATCTGGTTGATCGCCGCCCCGCCGGCCGCGAAGTTGTCGAGCATCTGCCGGTTGACCGCATCCGGGAAGGCCGAGACGCCCTTGCGCGTGATCCCGTGGCTGCCGGCGAAGACGCAGACCAGCGGCCGATCGAGGCTCGGCGGGGCCTTGCCCTGCCAGGCCGCCAGCCACGATACGAGGCTCTCCAGCCGTCCGAGGGAGCCCGCGGGCTTGGTCAGGGTCGCGTCCCGGGCGGCCACGGCGGCCTGCGTGTCCCGGTCGGGACCCGGCATCGCCTTAAGCAGGTTGCGGATGTCGTCGAACGGGCCCGGGTTGGCCGGGGCGGAGTCGGTCATGGCGACGATCATTTCCTGTGGGCACCCCGAGACCGGGAGACGGAGTCGTATCGGGGCGACTATAGTGGATGCCCGCCGTCTTACCGTTCGAGATCGGCTCGCTCCACCGGAGCGCGGTGGCGGGGGCTGCGAGAGACCGCGATGGACAGGCAGACCGGCGGTGAAGCCGACTGGCCCGGGCGCGGCGCCCTCTACGACCTCGCCGGGTGCCTCCGTTTCTACTCGCGCCTGCCGGTGCCGCAACTGCCCGGCGAGCCCGACCCACACCGGAGCCCCGATTTCACCACCCTGCCGCGGATGCTGCCGCTGGCCGGCCTGATCCTCGCCCTTCCCGCTGCTCTCATCCTCGCGGCCGCCTGGTGGATCGGGCTCGGGCCGTTCCTCGCCGCTACGCTGGCGGTCACCGTCATGGTGGTGGCGACTGGGGCGCTCCACGAGGACGGGTTGGCCGACGTGGCGGACGGTTTCGGCGGCGGCACGACGCGCGAGCGGCGGCTGGAGATCATGCGTGACAGCCGCATCGGCGCCTTTGGCGGAGCGGCCCTGGTCCTGGCGCTGGCCCTGCGCATCGGTGCGCTGGCGACGCTCCTCGACCGCACAGGCCATGCCGCGGCCACCGCACTCCTCCTCGCCGCCGCAGTGTCGCGGCTCGCCGCGCTCGCCCCGATGGTGCTCCTGCCGCCGGCGCGGCCCGGCGGCCTTTCCGCATCGGTAGGCCGTCCGAACCGGGCGAGCCTGACGGTGGCCCTCGGAATCTGTCTCGTGGTCGCGCTCTTTGCCGTGCCTCTCGGCCTGCCGGTCCATGGCGTCGCGCTGATGATCCTGTTCGCCGGCCTCGCCGCCCTCGCCCTCACCCGGCTCGCGCGCCGCAAAATCGGCGGCCAGACCGGCGACGTGATCGGCGCCTGCCAGCAAGTCTCCGAGATCGCCGCCCTGCTGGCCCTCGTGGCCGCGGTCGCGGATTGATGCGGCATCCGGGGCCTTGATCGGGCCACGATCCGGCGGCCATGGATCGGCGATGCCGCCCGCGACAAAACCATCCTCCCCCTGCACCAAGCTCTGCGTGCTCGACGCGGC
The DNA here is from genome assembly GCF_030700285.1 of Methylobacterium sp. NEAU K. GTDB lineage: Bacteria > Pseudomonadota > Alphaproteobacteria > Rhizobiales > Beijerinckiaceae > Methylobacterium. Next base: position 133,251 of record NZ_JAUYZJ010000004.1, read on the forward strand.
GACCGACCTGTGCCGCGGTTGCGGGCGCAGCCGCGACGAGATCGCCGCCTGGGGCTCGATGCCGGAGGCCCGACGCCGCGCCATCATGGCCGGGCTCGAAGTCCGGATGCGCGACGCCCATCTGATTCCCCGGGAGGAGCCTCTGCCGTCATGATCTATCTCGGGGTCGCCGCCGTCGCGCTCGTCGCCGCCGTGCTGGTCCTCACCGACGGCAGCGACAGCATCGGCGGTGTGATCGAGCCCGACCACCTCGCCGGCCTCGCGTGGACGGGCGGCATCCTGATCCTCGTGGTCGCCGGGTATTGGCGGCAGTTCACCGCCTCCCTCGGCCCGAACCTGCGCGCGCTGCTGGCCTGGGCGCTGGTCGGCCTCGCGCTCGTGATCGGCTACAGCTACCGCGACCGGATCCAGGGCGTCAGCGCCCGGGTTCTCGGCGATCTCCGGCCCGGCTCGGCGGTGTCCGGCGCCGGCGGCGTCGTCACGATCACCCGGCGGGCGGACGGCGACTTCCGGGTCGACGCGGAGGTTAACGGGCGCGTGCAGCCGTTCCTGTTCGACACCGGGGCGAGCAGCGTGGTGCTGACCGCCGAGAATGCCGCGTCCCTCGGCATCACGCCGGAGCCCTCCGCCTTCACCGCCCGGGTCTCCACCGCCAACGGCATCGCCTATGCGGCGCCGATCCAGCTGGATTCGCTCGGCGTCGGCACGATCACCGAGCGGCGCGTCAACGCCATGGTGGCGCGGCCCGGCACGCTCGCCGGCAACCTGCTGGGCCAGACCTTCCTGACGCGCCTGTCCGGCTACGAGGTCCGCGGCGACCGGCTGATCCTCAGCCCGCCCTGAGGGCGGTCGCGCGCGTCAGGCCGCCCGCGCCTCCGGTGCCTCGCGGGAGACCCTCGCCACCGCGTCCCGCAGGGTCGCGAGGTCGGCATCCGGCCGCATCCCGTGGGTCGAGAGGTGGCGCCGGTAGGCGCGCGCGCCGGGCCGGCCGTTGAACAGCCCGAGCATGTGGCGGGTCACCGCGTGCAGGCGCTCGCCGCGGGCCAGCACGGCGGCCACGTAAGGCTCGAACGCCTCGACCGCCGCGAAGGCGTCGGCCACCGGAGCCGGCGCGCCGAACAGGCCGGGATCGACGCCGAGCAGCAGCGCCGGCTCGGTATAGGCGGCCCGGCCGATCATCACGCCGTCGACCTCGGTGAGCCGCGCGCGCGCGGCCTCGAGATCGCGCAGGCCGCCGTTGACCGAGACCGGCAGCCCGGGGAGCCGCCGCTTCAGCCGCGCGGCGCGGCCGTAATCGAGGGGCGGCACATCGCGGTTCTCCTTCGGCGACAGGCCCTGGAGCCAGGCCTTGCGGGCGTGGACGATCAGCCCGTCGACGCCCGCGGCCACCACCGCATCGGCCAGGGCGTCCAAGGCCGCCTCCGGATCCTGGTCGTCGACGCCGATCCGGCACTTGACCGTCACTGGCACGGAGACCGCCGCCTTCATGGCCGCCACGCAGTCGCCCACGAGGGCCGGCTCGCGCATGAGGCAGGCGCCGAAGCGGCCGTCCTGCACCCGGTCGGAGGGGCAGCCGACGTTGAGGTTGACCTCGTCGTAGCCGAACGCTTCCGAGATCCGCGCGGCCTGCGCCAGCTCCGCCGGGTCCGACCCGCCGAGCTGGACCGCGACCGGGTGCTCGGCCGCGCAGAAGCCGAGCAGGCGCTCGCGCGGCCCGTGCATCACCGCGCCCGTGGTGACCATCTCGGTGTAGAGCCGGGCGCGCGCCGACAGGGTGCGGTGGAACGCCCGACAATGGCGATCCGTCCAGTCCATCATCGGGGCGACGGAAAACCGCCATCCCGGTAGTGCGCCGCCCATGTCCGCCGTCGTCACGTGTGCCGGTTCCGTGCTGTCCCGTGTTCCGCCGGCGCGCCGCGCAGGACGATGCGGCGCCGGTCATCCGGTGGCTCGAGTTGAAGAGGCCCCCGATATCACGCGAGGGCGATCCGCGAAAAGGCGGGGCCGAACCGGGGCTGCGCCCGAACCGGTCCGCCGCGCGGCTTGCCCGTGGCGCGGCCCCCGCCCGGATGGGCCGCGCCGGCGCCGAATGGCGTCCTGTCGGCTCACGCTCGCTCCGGTCCGGCCGGACCAAGGGTGACCCGACGGTTCCTTCGATGCGGAAGATCGTCCTGAGGTCCGGAGACCCATTTTTGCACCGGATTGTCCGGCCTCGCTGGTCCAAGCGTCAATCCCGGCACGTAGGAGTTGAGACTGGCGTGACCGCTTCCCGTTTTTGTAAATATCTGGAGTCATTTGAAAACTTGAGCGATAATGTCGGCCCCGGGGAGGTCTGATTTGGCCGCCCGATTCCTGAGTATGCCGAGGATCCGCCGCGGTATATCAGGCCGAGGAACTTCGACGATGACTGTTAGTAGGAAGATTTTCGCGTTGCTTGGCGGCGTTCTGTTGGCATTCGCGACAATATTGACCTTCGAATTCCGTGCCTTGGAGGGTGTGATGATGGATGACCGCAGGGCCGTCGTCCGCCATCAGGTCGAGGCCGCCCACAGCATCGTGGTGGCCCTCGCCAGGCAGGCGGAGACCGGGACGATCACCCTGGATGAAGCGAAGCGGAGGGCTGCCGACGCCCTGCGGGCGATCCGCTTCAACGGCACCGACTACGTCTTCGTGTACAGTACGGCTCCGGGCCATCTGGGACGCAATATCGTCCACCCGAATCCCAAGATCGAAGGTACCAAGAGCTACGATGACGAGAGGATGAAGAAGTCCTTCGTCGGGAGCATGATCGAGCGCGGCAGGGAAGGCGGTGGCTTTACCGAATATCGCTGGCCGCGGCTGGGCGAGACCGAGCCCGCACCCAAAGTGGCCTACTCTCTGGCATTCGAGCCCTGGCAGTGGAACATCAATGCCGCGCTCTACGTCGATGACGTCTACGCGGCGAGCCGCGCGCGGATCGTCACGATCCTGCTCTGGGTGGTCCCGCTCTGCCTCTTGATCGTGGGCTGCGGGATCCTGCTCGCCCGCAGCATCACCACGCCGTTGGCCGCCTTCACGCGGGCGATGCGCCGGCTCGCCGGCGGCGAGATCACCATCGTGATCCCGGGGATCGGCCGAGGCGACGAGATCGGTCATATGGCCGCCGCGGCCGGGGTGTTCCGGGACAGCATGATCCACGCACAGACGCTCTCCGCCGACCAGCGCGCCGAGCAGACGCGACGCGAGGAGCGCGCCCGCTGGATCGAGGACCTGACCCGCGGCTTCGATCAGAACGCGAGCGATCTCCTCAAGAAGGTCGATTCCTCGGCAGCCGGGATGCGGGAGGCCTGCCGGGCGATGTCGGAGACCGCGGTCACGGCCGCCCGGCAGGCCGGCTCGGCCGCGGGCGAGGCGCAACAGGCCTCGGCCAACGTCCAGACCGTGGCGGCCGCCACCGAGGAGCTGTCGGCCTCCATCGCGGAGATCGGCGAGCAGGTCACCAAATCTGCGGCGATCGCGACCCAGGCCGTTGCCGAGGCCGAGCGCACGGATCGCCAGATCCAGGGACTGGCCGCCATGTCCGAACGGATCGGCGAGGTCGTGCGCATGATCGCGGCGATCGCCCAGCAGACAAACCTGCTGGCGCTCAACGCCACCATCGAGGCGGCCCGGGCCGGAGAGGCGGGGCGCGGATTCGCGGTCGTCGCCGCCGAGGTCAAGGGCCTGGCCGGCCAGACCGCGAAGGCCACCGAGGAGATCACCGCCCAGATCGGCGCGATCCAGAGCGAGACGACGGTCGCGGTCGAGGCCGTGCACTCGATCGGCAAGACCGTGGACACGATGAACGCCATTTCGAGCGCGATCGCCGCGGCGGTGGAGCAGCAGCGCTTCGCCACCGGCGACATTTCCCGCAACATCGACGAGGCCTCGCGGGGGACCGGGGCAGTCAGCGAGAACGTGGTATCGGCCTCGACGGCTGCCGAAGAGACGCGCCGCGTCGCCGACGGCGTCGGCGAGGCGGCCGGCGATGTAAGCCGCAGCGCCGAAGCGTTGCGCGCCGAGGTGGTGCGCTTCCTGGCCGACATGCGCGCCGCCTGACCGGCTCGATCGCGCCGCGCTGGCATGGACCCGTGCCGGCACCCGGGACCTGACGCCGCCCCGCCCGAAGCCGTCGCCGGTCAGAAGACCGGCATCGCCCCGGCGACTGTGACGAGCGCGCCCGACGTGTAGCTGCTCTCCTGGGAGGCCAGCATCACGTAGGCGGAGGCGAGTTCGGCCGGCTGGCCCGGGCGGCCGAACGGCACCTGGCTGCCGAACGATTTCACCGCATCCTGGCTCATCCCGGACGGGATGAACGGCGTCCAGATCGGGCCGGGCAGGACGCCGTTCACGCGCACGCCCCTCTCGGCCAGCAACTGCGCGAGGCTCAGCACCATGTTGCTCAAGGCGCCCTTGGTGGCGCTGTAGGCCATGAGTGACGGCATGGGGTGCTTGGAATTCACCGACGAGGTGAAGATCACCGAGGCGCCGGGCTTCAGGTGTGCGAGCGCCGCCTTGGTCACGTAGAACGCCCCGAACACGTTCGTGCGGAAATGTTCCTCGAAGATCGCGTCTTCGATCTCGGTGAGGTCTTGGTTCGGCTGCTGGAAGGCGCCGTTGTTGACCAGCACGTCGAGGCGCCCAAAGGTCTCGGCGGTGCGGGCGACGATCGCGCGGCCGTAGGCGGCATCCTTGAGGTCGCCCGGCAGGAGCAGCGCGCGACGGCCCGCCTTCTCGATCCAGCCGCCCACCGCCTCGGCGTCCGCCTGCTCCTCCGGCAGGTAGGAGATGGCGACGTCGGCGCCCTCGCGCGCGAAGGCGATCGCGACGGCCCGGCCGATGCCGCTGTCGCCTCCGGTGATCAGTGCGGCCTTGCCGGCAAGCTTGCCCGCGCCCGTGTAGCTCGCCTCGCCGTGATCGGGCTCGGGCGCCATGCGGCCGGTCATGCCGGGGAAGCTCTGCGGCTGCGCCTCGAAGGGCGGTCGGGGGTACTTGTGCAACGGGTCGGTGGTCACGCGTCGTCTCCGGTTGGGGTGCCGGTCCAACCGCGCGGCATCCGGGGTGTTCCGACGCCGCGCCGCCGCACCTGGACCGGTCGTCCCGTGGGGGAGAAGACGCATTTACGGCGCGGAAACATAAAACGCGCACCGCGGAGAAGCGCCGACACAGGTCGGCAACAGGCACCGGTCAGTCTTGGGGAAAGGAGGCGCCGCGATGGTCGAAATTCAACCGGAGGATCGGATCGCCCGCGTGATTGATCGCGCCCTGCTCGGTGCGGCGATGCTCTCGCTTACCTTCGGCCTGGTCACGGGTCTCTGGGGCCTGTTGCAGTGAGCCGCGCGCGGGCTGCCGCCCTGGGCCGCCGCCTCGGGCCGCGAACATCGATCCGACCCGGTCGCACTGCCCTGCGTCGGTCCGGCCTCGATCGCACCGCCCTCGTGTTGATCTGCACGGGTCTCGCGGTTCTCGCGCTAGCGCTTCTGCTGGTGGGTGTTCCGTGACGGGCCGCCGTGCATCGCCTCGCGGCCGGGAATCGGATGCGATGCTGAACCGTGTCGTGATCGCGGCCCTCGTCCTCGTGATCGCCGCGTTCCTGATCGGTTTGGCAAAGCTTGCCCGCGACGCGCTATCGCCGAACGAACCCTACGCGGCCAGCATCGGGCTGACCCTCGACCAGTGTGTCGCCGCCCAGGATGGTTTTTCGCCCGAGGAGGCGCGCGCCTACTGCCGACGGCCCGTGCCGAAGCGGCTGTGAATCGGCTCCGATCGCGACGCGATCGGGAGCGGAGCTTCGAACGCGGCCCCCCCTAGGAGCTGGCTCCTGGGGGGCCTTCGACGGGACAGCCAGTTGGATCGAGCTGGGGATGCTCAGCCGAAGTCGAGGACAGGACCGCTCAATAGCTGCCGAACTCGTAGTTCAGGCCCACACGGCCGAGCACGCCCTCGTTCTGGAAGCGCGTGGCGAAGGTGCCGATGGTCCGGACGGTCGGCAGGAGCGGGATCGTGCGGCCGCCGAGATCGTAGTAGAGCGCCTCGCCCTTCACCGTGACCGCGTTGGAGTGGAAGACGTTCAGGAAGGAATCGGTGGGCAGGGCATACTCGATGCCGCCGCCGACCGCATAGCCGGTCTCGATGCGCGAGCGGCTCCCGAGGAAGACGGGCGGTCGCGCCGCCGTCTGGAAGAGGCCGCCGCGGTAGGTCTCGCCTGCATAGGCGAAGCCGCCGGTCCCGTAGAACAGGGTGCGGTCGATGGCGTAACCGACGCGCCCGCGCACGGTCCCGAGATAGTCGCCTGACTGACGATAGGTGTTGGTGCCGACAAGTCTGCTTTGGAAACCGTAGCCGCGGCGCAGATCGGTATAGGCCGCATCGGTCTCGACGCCGACCACGAAGCCTGAGCCGGGCGTGAGCTGATAATTGTAGCCAACTTGGCCGCCACCGGTGAAGCCGTCCCGCGGCAGCCTGACCGTGCTGGTGTAGGGACCTCTCGTGGTCCCATCACTCCACCGGAACACGCCCGCCGTGTTCGCCACGTCCCTGGTCGAAGTGACGTAGCCGGCGTTGATGCCGAAGTAAGCGCCCGTCCATGTGAAGACTGGCAGTGCGATCGGCGCCGGCGGTAGCGCGCGTCGGGGCAGGTCTGCAGCAGAGGCGGCGGCTGTCAAAGCAGCCAAGGCAGCCGGTGTCAGAATGGTCTTGTTCATGTCGGATCGGTCCAAGAATACGAAGCCAGAACCGACCTAACAAAATCTCATTTACCGATCCGTATCGTCGTAGCAACACATAAAAGCAAGCATATTTGTCAAATAATTAAATAAAATAGGTGAGTTTGTAACTCAATGTCATAAAAAGTTTTGAGTTTATTATAAAGATATATCTGATAAATTGCGCATTTTCAACATGAAACTTAAGAATTGACGTCCTCTTCTGTGCCGAAGGCTCTGCCGCCGGCCCGCTTCGACGCAAAGCGAAAGCGGCGCCCGATCGGGCGCCGCTTTCAAATCCTGAGCTTCGATGCGCTGCCTCGCGCCGGAACGGGATTCGCTCCGGTGGCGCGTCCTCTAATGGTCGTGATTGCAGCCGGGGCCGTGGACATGACCGTGGTGATCATGCCCGTGGTCTTGATCATGCTCGTGGGCGTGATCATGCCCATGGGCATGACTGTGGCCGTGATCATGGCTCTGGTCGTGACTGTGATCGTGGCCGCAGGTGCTGTGGTCGTGCGCTGCGCGCTCGGGGCGGAAGGTGCGGGAGACCGGGGTCGCGACGCAGCCCTGCCCGCGCACCAGCTCTGCGGTGGCCGGGGAGGCCAGGACGTAGAGCACGTCGGCGGCGATCTCGGCGGGCACGTGGCTGCCGCCGAGCTGCCAGGCCAGTCGCATCAGCCGGGCCGGGTTCTCGGCGCGCACCTCCATGAGGTCCTCCGCGGCGGCGCGCACCGCGACGAGGCGGCCGTCCTCGAGGCGCAGGGCATCGCCGTCCTCGAGGGGCGCGGTGTTGGCGAGCGCCACCTCGAAGCCGAGGCCGCCCGCCGCGATGAGGGATCCGGTGGCCGCGGTGCGGGCGGCGTGATCGAGGATCACCGTGTCGGCGACGCGGTCGGCGCGAACCGCCGCCCGGCGGACGATCGTGGTGGCTCTCGGCATGGGACCCTCGGGGATGGTGCCGCGGCGCCCCCGGCCGGAGCGCCGCCTCTGGCCGGTGGCATAGGGCGAGACGGGAAGCGGGCGCAACTCCTGCCGCCGGGCATGGAACCTTAGCCGTATGGCGGGCATTCTTTTGCTGCTAAGCTCACGACCATCCGCGACGATCACGGCCGAGGGCCGGACCGGATGCACAGGGGAGATCTGGGGACCATGAAGAAGCTCGCTGCCGCCGCCCTCGCCACCATCGCTGCCCTCTCGCTCGGCGCCTGCAACACCCCGGAGGATCGCGCGCTGGGCGGTGCGGGCCTCGGTGCGCTCACCGGTGCGGCCATCGGCGCCGCCGCCACGGGCCGTGCGGGCGGCGCCCTGGCGGGTGCCGCGATCGGAGGCGCCGGCGGCGCCATCGTGGGCGCCTCGACCGCGCCGCGCTGCCCCTACGGCACCTACCGGGACGCCTACGGCAACATCTACTGCCGCTGAGGCGTAAGCCGTGCCCGACCGCCGCGCGATCGGGCACGGCGCTGAGGGTTTGTCGTGACGCGCTCTCGTCCGCCGAACCAGCCTCGACTTCGGCGGACAGCGCTCTGACAGGCCAGAGGCCGGGGCGCGTCCCGGCCCTTCCGCACTGCGCGAGGAGCGGCTATCCCGGCGCTCGGCCGGGCGCGTCCCCGGTGCCGGACGCAAGCCGTCTCCCATGAGAGCACCGAGTCCACGATCCGCCCGAGGGTCGGTCCGCCCATGACCCAGGGGGCCAAACCTCAGGGCCCCTGGGGCAAGATCGGCGGCGCCGGGCTCGGGCTCGCCATCGGCGGTCCGCTCGGGGCGCTGATCGGCGGCGTCGCGGGCCATTTCCTGATCGATCGGATCGGCGCGCCCTTCGGCCCGACACCCCGCGACGTGGTTTTCACCACCGGGCTGGTGGCGCTCGCCGCCAAGATGGCCAAGTCCGACGGCGTGGTATTGCCCTCAGAGGTCGAGGCGTTCGGCCGCGTCGTGCGCGTCGAGCCGTCCGCGCGTCCTGGGGTCGAGCGCCTGTTCGATCTGGCGAAGAAGACCACGAATGGTTTCGAGGCCTACGCGCGCCAACTCGCCGCGACGTTCGGCGAAGAGCCCGCCTTGCTCGAGGACGTGCTCGACGGCCTGTTCCAGATCGCGGGTGCCGACGGGGCGCTCCACGAGGCGGAGGAAAGGTACCTGCGCGCCGTCTCGGGCATCTTCGGCTTCGACGAGACCGCCTTCCAGCGCATCGCCGCCCGGCACGTGCGGCTGCCGGACGATCCCTACATCGTCCTCGGGCTCGACCGGTCGGTGGACGACGCGACCGTGAAGGCGCGCCACCGGGCGCTGGTCGCCGAGCACCACCCCGACCGGGCCCTGGCCCGGGGCCTGCCCGCCGAGGCCGTCGCGATCGCCACCCGGCGGCTGGCGGCCATCAATGCGGCCTACGACCGGATCGCGCAGGAGCGTGGCTTGCGGTGAGTCTCGTTCCGGACAGTCCCCTCGCCCGCCGCGTCGCGCCGTCGCCGAACCACGGCGAGCGCCGCGGCCAGCGCCCCGACATGCTGGTCCTGCACTACACCGGCATGGAGAGCGGGGCCGCCGCCCTGGCGCGCCTGCGCGAACCGCTGAGCGAGGTCTCGGCCCATTACCTCGTGTTCGAGGATGGCGGCATCGTCCAGCTCGTGCCCGAGGCCCGGCGCGCCTGGCACGCGGGCGCGGGCGCCTGGAAGGGCGTCACCGACGTCAATGCCCGCTCGATCGGGATCGAGATCGTCCATCCGGGCCATGCCGGCGGCCTGCCGCCCTATCCGGACGCGCAGGTGGCGGCGGTGATCGCCCTGGCCCGGGACGTCCTCGGGCGCTGGCCGATCCCGAAGGAGCGGGTGCTGGCCCATTCCGACATCGCGCCCGAGCGCAAGGAGGATCCCGGCGAGACATTCCCGTGGGACCGCCTCGCGGCAGCGGGGATCGGCCATCACGTGCCCCCCGCCCGCCTCCGGGACGGCCGGTTCTTCGCGCAGGGCGATGCCGGCCAGCCAGTGGAGGCGCTGCAGGCGATGTTCGCCCTCTACGGCTACGACCTGCCGGTGACGGGCGTGTTCGACCCGCGCACGCACGCGGTGGTCGCGGCGTTCCAGCGCCATTTCCGCCAGGAGCGGGTGGACGGCGTCGCCGACGCCTCGACGATCACCACCCTGCGCGACCTGATCGCCGCCCTGCCCACGACGGCGGCCTGAGGTGCCCTCAGGCCCGGTGGGCCCGGGCCTCGTGCCGGGGCACCGGCGCCGAGACCTCCTGGGCGGGCGCGTCCGTGCGGGTGCGCCACAGGCTGTAGACCACGCCGATCGCCAGAAGCGATAGGGTCACCACCAGGGAGACCCACGGCGGCACGTGGACGAGCCCGAACGTGTCGGCGACCACGATCTTGGCGCCGATGAAGATCAGGATGAAGGCGAGCGCGGTCTTGAGATAGGCGAACCGGTCGACCATCGCGGCCAGGGCGAAGTAGAGGGCGCGCAGCCCGAGGATCGCGAAGATGTTGGACGTGTAGACCACAAAGGTGTCGGTGGTGATCGCGAAGATCGCCGGCACGCTGTCGACCGCGAAGATCACGTCGGCGCCGTTGACCAGCACCAGGGCCAGGGCCAGCGGGGTGAACCAAAGGGCCTTCCGGCCGGTCGCCGGGTCCGGCCTGCGCACCGCGAAGTGCTGGCCGTGCAGCTCGGGCGTGACCCGGAAGGTCTTCTTGATCCAGCGCACGGCGGCGCTGTTCTGGAAGTCGCCCTCCTCCTCGGACCCCGAGAACAGGATCTTCAGGCCGGCGAAGATCAGGAAGGCGGCGAACAGCGACAGCACCCAGTGGACCTGGTGCACCAGGGCGGCACCGAGCCCGATCATCAGGCCGCGCAGAAGCACGGCGGCCAGGATGCCCCAGAGCAGGACCCGGTGCTGGGCGGCGCGCGGGATGCCGAGCGCGGCCAGGATCATGGCGATGACGAAGACGTTGTCCATCGACAGCGACTTCTCGACCACGAGGCCGGTGACGTATTCCTCGCCTGCCTGCGGCCCGAGATACCACCAGATCCAGCCGCCGAAGGCGAGGCCCAGGCTGAGGTAGAAGCCCGTGAGCAGCAGGCTCTCCCGCACGCCGATCTCGTGCTCCTTGTCCCGGTGGAGTAGCCCGAGGTCGAAGGCGAGCAGGCACGCGATCAGGACGTGGAAGCCGAGCCACATCCACAATGGCTTGCCGAGCCATTCGACGGTGAGAACGTCCATCATGTACGGGACCTGATGCGATTCCGGAAGGAAGGCATCGGCTCCGACATCACGGGCGCTGAACAGCGCCCGCCAGAGGGGCCCGCAGCCGATGAGGGCGAGTTAAGAGGGCGAACCGGGCGAATCAAGGGCACGGCCGAGACGGCCGGACGGCTCACCGCTCATGCGTCCCCGGATAGCTTCATCAGCACGAGGCCTGAGACGATCAGTGCGGCCGCGGCGATCCGCAGGGGGCTCGCGCTCTCGCCGAGCAGCAGGATGCCGAGCACGAAGGCGCCCACCGCCCCGATCCCGGTCCAGGCCGTGTAGGCGGTGCCCAACGGTAGGCTGCGCATGGCCAGCGCCAGCAGGACGAAGCTGCCGAGCGCGGCCGCCACCGTCACGGTGCTGGCGATGGGCTGGGTGAAGCCCTCGGAGCGCTTCATCGCGTAGGCCCAGACCACCTCCAGCAGGCCGGCCGCGACGAGGATCAGCCAAGCCACGGCCGGGCCCTCACGCGTGGGTATCTGCGGCCGGCTTCGTCGCGGGGCGCTCGCCCAGGGGGCGCTCTTCCATGAAGGCCAGGAACGCGAAGGCCGCCCCCAGGCCGAGGCAGGCGGCCAGGAACACGGAGCGGAAGGTCAGGGCGAGCTGCGCGGGGTCCGCGCCGCGGATAAGGCTCTCGACGTCATGGGCCGTCCCCGCTGCGCCCCCGAGTACGATCGTGCCGAAGGCCGCCACGATCAGGGCGCCCCCCAGGGAGCGGAAGAAATTCATCGCCGCGGTGGCGATGCCGAGCTGGTGCGGCTCGACCGCGTTCTGGATCGCGATTGTGGAGAGCGGCAGGATCGTCCCGATCCCCATGGAGAGCAGCGCGAACATCGCCTCCAGCAGCCAGAACGGCAGCGCCCGTCCCTCCGCGGCGATGCCGGCGCAGCAGGCGATGCTGACGCTCATCATGGCGAGCGGCACGCGCTTGTAGTGCCGGAAATAGATCATCGACCGGCCCGACAGCGTGGCCCCCGTGACGGTGCCGACCATCAGCGGCACCAGGGCCACGCCGGACTCGCTGGCCGTGAGCCCGATCACCCCTTCGAGGAAGATCGGCACGTAGATGGTCAGGCCGATGAATGTGCCCATGGCGAAGCAGGCGGCCAGCGTGGCGCTGTAGACCACCCGGTCCTTGAGCACCTCCGTGGGGATGAGCGGCTCGGCCGCGGTGGCGAGCCGCGCCGCGAAGCCGCCGCCCAGAACGGCCGCCACGGCGAGCAGGCCGAGCACCGGCGTGGAGCTCCAGGGGTAGCGCACGCCGCCCCAGCTCAGGGCCAGCAGCAGGGCGACCGAACCCAGGACCAGCAGGACGGCCCCGGGATAGTCGAGCCGGTGGCGGCGCTCGTTGCGCGGCAGGAGCTTCAGCTTGGCGTTGGTCAGCGCGAAGGCGAGGCCGCCGATCGGCAGGTTGATCCAGAAGATCAGCGACCAGTGCAGGTGCTGGGCGAACAGGCCGCCGAGCAGGGGGCCCGCCACCGAGGCCGCCACGAACACGCCCGCGATCACCACCTGGTAGCGCGCCCGTTCCTTGGGCGCCATGATGTCGGCCAGGATGGTCTGTGACAGGGCGATCAGCCCGCCGCCGCCGATGCCCTGCAGGCCGCGGGCCAGTGCCAGCGTCACCATCGTGGGGGCCAGCGCGCAGGCGAGCGAGCCGAGCACGAAGGTCGCGATGGCGATCAGCAGCATGATCCGCCGTCCGTGGATATCGGAGAGCTTGCCGTAGAGCGGGGTGACCGCCGTGGAGGCCAGCAGGTAGGCGGTGACGATCCAGGGCAGGTTCGCGGCGTCGCCGAGATCGAGCCCGATGGTCGGCATCGCGGTGGCCACGATGGTCTGGTCGAGGGCCGCGAGCAGCATCGCGGTCATCAGGCCGAACACGATCGAGCGGATCTCGAGCGGACTGAGGCTGTCCTGCGCGGCGGAGGGGGCCGGCTGCGCCTGGATCCCGGGGACGACGATGGAGCTGGCCACGTCTCTCGAAAACCTCTGGTCCGGGCTGCAGGCCTGCCCGGCATCCGGGGCGGATGGCGGCTCGGTGCGGCAAGGAGGGATGCGTCGACGGGCCCTCGACCCGGAGGTCGCCGATCTACGCAGGGCGGAGAATGGAGAAGAACTTATCTGCGGTTGGTGCGGGTTCCTACCGCATCGCCCGCGCGCCTGCACAGCGCGCAGTGCAACCCGCGCGCCTATCCCTCCCCGCAGAGGGGGGAGGGATAGGCGTGTGCGTCCGGCCGCGGCCCTCATCCGGTGACGATGTGTGAAGACCGTGGCTTCCCTTGACAGGCACCGGCCGCCTGCCGCTCTGCAGGCGGATGCCGGGTGACACGAACGATATCGCCATCGTGGGCGGCGGGCCGGCCGGGCTGGCCGCGGCCGAGGTGCTGGCCCAGGCCGGCCGCGCGGTCACGGTCTACGACCGCATGCCGTCGGTCGCCCGCAAGCTGCTGATCGCCGGGCGCGGCGGCCTCAACCTCACCCACAGCGAGCCGCGCGCGGCCTTCCTGGCCCGCTACCATCCTGCCGGCCACCTGGACGCCGCCATCGCGGCGTTCCCCCCGGAGGCGCTGCGGGACTGGTGCGCGGATCTCGGCGAGCCGACCTTCGTGGGGTCGAGCGGGCGGGTGTTTCCGGAGAGCTTCAAGGCGTCGCCGCTGCTGCGGGCCTGGCTTGCGCGGCTCGACCGGCTCGGGGTCCGCATCCGCACCCGCTACCGGCTCACCGCGATCGCCGAGGGGCTCCATTTCGAGACCCCGGACGGCCCGGCCGAGATCCGGCCCAGGGCAGCCCTGCTGGCGCTCGGCGGGGCGAGTTGGCCGCGGCTCGGCTCGGACGGGCGCTGGGTGCCGCTCCTCGAAGGGCTCGGCGTGGAGGTCGCGCCCCTGGAGCCGGCCAATGCCGGGTTCGCGGTGGCGTGGTCCACCCTGTTCCGGGAGCGCTTCGCCGGGGTGCCGCTCAAGCGCGTGGCGCTCGCCTGCGACGGCACCACCGTGCGAGGCGAGGCCGTGATCACCGCCTCTGGGATCGAGGGCGGGGCGGTCTACGCCCTGTCGCGGGTTCTGAGGGAGGCGATCGCCGCGCGGGGCCGCGCCCGCCTCGTCGTCGACCTGCGCCCCGACCTGGCCCGGGAGGCCCTGGCCCGCCGTCTCTCCGGCGCCCGGCCGGGGGACTCGGCCGCGACCCGGCTGCGTAAGGCCGCGGGGCTCTCGCCGGTGGCCGCGAGCCTGCTGCGGGAGGCGGCGGGCGCCGCCCTCCCGGCCGAGCCCGAGGCGCTCGCCGGGCTGATCAAGGCCGCCCCCCTCGACCTCACCGCCTCGGCCCCGATCGAGCGGGCGATCTCGACGGCGGGCGGGGTCCGGCTCGACGCCCTCGACGGGCGTGCCATGCTGCGCGCCCGCCCCGGCCTGTTCCTGGCCGGCGAGATGCTCGACTGGGAGGCCCCCACCGGTGGCTACCTGCTCCAGGGCGCCTTCGCGGGTGGCCGGGCGGCGGCCGCCGGGATGCTCGACTGGCTGCGCGAGACGGCCGGTTGAGGCGCGCGGCCCCGCTCAGGGCCGCGTGCAGAACCCGACGATCCCTGCGGCCTCCGCCGGACAGGTGGCGCCCTCCCCGTCATAGACCGGCGTGCCGGCCTTGAGGCAATGGGCGGTGACCAGCGTCTCCTCGGCCGGGCAGGTCACGGTGCAGCCGCCTGTGCAGTCGGACTTGCGCAAGGCCCGGAGGGCGGACGCGCCGGCTTCGCCCCGGGGCCCTGCCCCGCCCCCCGGGCCGGGATCCCCCTTCGGTCCCTGCTCACCCTTCGGTCCCTGCTCACCCTTGGGACCCTGATCCCCTTTGAGCCCTTGGTCTCCCTTGGGACCCGGGGCTCCCGGAAGGCCCGGCTCGCCCTTGAGCCCGGGTTCTCCCTTCGGGCCCGGCGCGCCTTGAGGGCCGGTATCGCCCTTTGGACCCGCATCGCCCTTGGGGCCGGTATCGCCCTTTGGACCCGCATCGCCCTTGGGGCCGGTATCGCCCTTGGGTCCCGCTTCGCCGGCCGGCCCCGCCGCCCCCTGGGGGCCGGGCGGGCCCGGCGGGCCTTCGGCGGCGCAGTTGGCGATCACGGCCTCGCGTTCGTCCGGGTCGACCTTGAGCGTCACCACGCAGGTCGGCGGCCGATAGGGCAGCCGGAAGGTGAACCGCCCGCGCCGGTCGGCCTGGATCGAGATGTCGTCGTCCATCACCACGATCGCGCCCGGCTTGCGCACCGAGCCCGAGAGCCGCAGGTCGCCCCCCTCGATCCGGGCATCGTAGACCATGATCGGCTGGCTGGGGGTCTGCAGCTGCCTGGCCCGCGGCCGGGCCGGGCGTGCCTGGACGGACGGGTCGGGGACGGGACCCGAGTCCGGCTGCTGCGCGAGCGCCGCCCCGGAGAGGGCGAGCAGGATCGTCAGGGCAAGGGCTGGGCGCATGCTCGGTCCGTGTCGGCCGCGTCTGGCGCGCGGCCACCGACATTGGTCTCGCTCTACGGTTGGGGTCAACCGCGACTGTCAGCGCGTGGCGGTCCGGGCCGATTCCACACGCGTCCACATCCATCCACAGGCCAAGCCGCTGCCGGGGCGAGCAATTCCGGTCCGGTCCTGAAACGGTTTGAATATGTTCATGTTATGTTCCTATCGTCCGACATGATCGGAGCAGACGGAGATGGGGCTGGACCCTGCGGACGAGACCGAGCGGGCTCGCGGACCCGGCAGCTCCCGGGAGCGGCTGGCGGCCTTGCGGGCCCGCCTGTCGGGTCCGGGCGGGCCGGCGGTCCCGCACCCGGTCCTGCCGCTGGGGCTGCCCGGGGTCGACACCCACCTGCCCGGCGGCGGCCTTGCGCTCGGCCCGCCGCACGAGATCGCCCCGGCCGAGCCTGCCGATGGTGTCGCGGCCTTCGGCTTCGCCCTGGCGCTCTGCGGCCGCCACCTCGCCCGCATCCCCGGGGCGGCGCTGATCGCCGCCGCCCCCGGCCAGCCGCTGCCCCACGGCCACGGCCTGGCCGGGCTCGGCCTCGATCCGGCCCGGCTGCTGCTCCTGGAAGCCGGGGGCGACGCGGAGGTGTTCCGCGCGCTGGAGGCGGCGCTACACGCGCGCACCCTGCCGGTGCTCATCGGCCTCTTGGGGGGCGGCCTGCCGTTGAAGCCGGGGCGACGTCTGCAGCTCGCCGCCGAGGGGGCCTCGCCCCCGCTGGTGTTGATCCTGCGGCCCGCGGAGGCCGGGTTGCCCAACGGGGCCGCCACCCGCTGGCGGATCGCCTCCGCCCCGGCGGCCCGGGACCGGTTCGGCGGCCTCGACAATCCGCGCTGGCGGGCGCGGCTCGAACGCTGCCGCAACGGCCGGGGCGGCGACTGGCTTCTGGAGTGGGATCATGCCGCGCATCGTCTGCGTCTGCCTGAGCCACTGGCCCGTGACGCGGCTGCGGCGGGCCGGGCTCGCGCCTGAGCGGGGCCCTCTCGCGGTGGCGGCCGAGGGGCCCGGAGGCCTGAGGCTCACCGCCCTCGACCCGGAGGCGAGCGCCCTGGGCCTGCGGCCCGGCGAGCCCCTCGGCCGGGTCCGGGCGCGGATCGGCGTCCCGCTCCGGGTCCACCCGGCCGATCCCGCCGCCGACCGGGAGGCCCTGCTGCGTCTCTGCCGCTGGGCGGGGGGCTACGCGCCCATCGTGGCCCCGTTCGGACCCGCCGAGGCCGCGGACGGTCTTTACGTCGACGTCGCCGGGGCGAGCCACCTGCGCGGGGGCGAGATGCGCCTCGTGGACGATCTGGCCGGGCGCCTCGCGCGGGCGAGGATCCCCGCCCGGATCGCCCTGGCCGACATCCCCGGCGGCGCATTCGCGCTGGCGCGCTACGGCGCGACCGACCGGGTGGTCGTGCCCCCGGGCGGGGCCGCGGAAGCCGTGCGCGGGCTGCCCGTGGAGGCCCTGCGCCTCGATCCCGGCACGGTCTCGGGCCTGAGGCGGCTCGGCCTGCGCCGGATCGGTGAACTCGATGCCCTGGCCCGGGGACCCCTGGCGCGCCGCTTCGGCGAGGCCCTGTTGCTGCGCCTCGACCAGGCGGTGGGACGCCGGCCCGAGCCGCTGGCGCCCCTGACGGACGCTGCCGACTACAGTGCCGCCCGGGGCTTCCTCGACCCGATCGACGGCCAGGCCGACCTGGTCGCCACCGCCCGGGCCCTGATGGCGGAACTCGCCCCCCGGCTGGAACGGGACGGGATCGGCGCCTGCGGCCTACGCCTCGTCCTGCACCGGGTCGACGGGGTGGTGCGTGCCCTCGACATCGGCCTGTCGCGCCCCGAGCGCTGTCCCGGGCGGGTCGCAGCCCTGGTGTCCCTGCGCCTCGACCGGCTGGGCGCTGCCCTCGATGCCGGCTTCGGCTTCGAGACCGTGGCGCTCGCCGTCACGGTGACGGGGGCCATGCCGGCCCGCCAGACGGATCTCGGTGCGGCGCCCGCGGGCGACGGGATCGGCTTCCTGGCCGACGCCCTGGCGCAGCGCCTCGGGCGCCCGCTCCTGTGCCTCGGGGCGCGGGCGAGCCACATCCCGGAGCGGGCGGCCCGCCCCTTCCCCTGGGCCGCCGCCACGCCCGATTCCGTGCGCCCCTGGCCCGACCATCTGCCGCCCCGGCCCCTGGTGCTGTTCCCCCGGGGCGAAGCCGCCCTCGATGTGCTCTCCATCGTGCCCGAGGGGCCGCCCCGGCGCTTCCGCTGGCGCGCGCAGGTCCACCGGGTCGCCCATGCCGAGGGGCCGGAGCGGATCGCGGCCGAGTGGTGGCGCGAGCCCGGAGCGCGCTCCGCCGAAGCGGCCGCCGGTCCGGCGCAAGGGCACGCGTCCCGGCAAGGCGCCGGCTCGGGTCAGGCCCGGGACTATTACCGCGTCGAGTGCGAGGCCGGGCGCCGCCTCTGGCTCTATCGGGACGGGCCGCACGCCCCCGGCCGCCCGGCCGCGTGGTTCGTCCACGGGCTGTTCGCGTGAGCGGCCCTGCCGATCCCGGGTTCCGGTACGCCGAACTCGCCCTCACCACGAACTT
Organism: Methylobacterium sp. NEAU K; assembly: GCF_030700285.1. Taxonomy (GTDB): domain Bacteria; phylum Pseudomonadota; class Alphaproteobacteria; order Rhizobiales; family Beijerinckiaceae; genus Methylobacterium. The sequence continues at coordinate 151,261 of NZ_JAUYZJ010000004.1, forward strand.
CTCGTTCCTTCACGGTGCCTCGCACCCGCAGGAATACGTCGTACAGGGGGCGGCCTACGGGCTCGCGGCGATCGGGATCGCCGACCGCAACACGGTGGCGGGCGTGGTCCGGGCGCACGCGGCGGCCCTGGCGCTCGACCCCGAGGGCGCGCCGATCCGCATCCTGCCGGGGGTGCGCCTCGTCACCGAGGACGGGTTCGAGGCCGTGACCTACCCGATGGACCGGGCCGCCTGGGGGCGGCTCTGCCGGCTGCTCACCGCAGGCAACCGGCGCGCCCGCAAGGGAGACTGCCACGTCACCTTCGCCGAGGTGCTGGAGGCCTCCGAGGGACAGGTGTTCATCGCCATGCCGCCGGGCCGGCGCCCCCGCCCGCCCGACGGATTCCGCGCGCGGCTGGAGGCGCTGGCCGAAGCCGCCCCGGGCCGGACCTGGCTCGGGGCGAGCCATGCGCGGCGTGGCGACGAGCGGCGCCGCCTCGGCCTGCTCGCGGAGCTGGGGGCGGCGTCGGGTGCCCCGATGGTCGCAGTCTCGGATGCGCTCTACCACCATCCCGACCGGCGCCCGCTCCAGGACGTGGTCGCCTGCATCCGCGCACGCTGCCGGATCGCCGAGGCCGGCTATCGCCTGGAGGCCAATGCCGAGCGCCACCTCAAGCCTCCGGACGAGATGGCCCGGCTGTTCGCCGACCATCCGGAGGCGCTCGCCCGCACGGTCGAGATCGCGGAGGCCTGCGGCTTCTGCCTCTCGCAGCTGCGCTACGAATACCCCGACGAGCCGGTGCCGCCCGGGCGCACGCCGCAGGAATACCTGGAGGAGAAGACCTGGGAGCGGGCGGGCTGGCGCTATGCCGGAGACATCCCGGCGTCCGTCGAGGCCACGCTCCACGAGGAGCTGCAGCTCATCGCCAAGATGGACTATGCCCGCTACTTCCTGACCCTGTTCGACGTGGTCGAGTTCGCCAGGGCACGCGGGATCCTCTGCCAGGGCCGCGGCTCAGCGGCAAATTCGGCGGTGTGCTTCTGCCTCGGCATCACCGCGGTGGACCCCTCCAAGCACCGGCTGCTGTTCGCCCGCTTCATCTCCGAGAACCGGGGCGAGCCCCCCGACATCGACGTCGATTTCGAGCACGAGCGCCGCGAGGAGGTGATCCAGCACCTCTACGCACGCTACGGGCGGGAGCGCGCCGCCCTCTGCGCCACGGTGATCCACTACCGCCCGCGCATGGCGATCCGCGAGGTCGGCAAGGTCCTGGGACTCACCGAGGACGTGACCGCGGCGATCGCCGACACGGTCTGGGGCTCCTGGGGCAAGGGCCTGCCGGACCAGCACGTGCGCGAGGCCGGCCTCGACCCCCACAACCCGATGCTCCGGCAGGCGCTCGATCTCGCGCACCAGCTGATCGGCTTCCCCCGCCACCTGTCGCAGCATGTCGGCGGCTTCATCCTGACGAAGGCGCGCCTCGACGAGACCGTGCCGGTGGGCAACGGCGCGATGGCGGACCGCACCTTCATCGAGTGGGACAAGGACGACATCGACGCCATCGGCCTGATGAAGGTCGACGTCCTGGCGCTCGGCATGCTGACCTGCCTCAAGCGCGGCCTCGATTTTCTAGAGCGGGATTATGGCCTGTTCTACGAAACCCTGGCCGACCTGCCGCAGAACGATTCCGAGACCTACGCGATGCTGGCCAGGGCCGATTCCGTGGGCGTGTTCCAGGTCGAGAGCCGGGCGCAGATGTCGATGCTGCCCCGCCTCAAGCCCCAGGAGTTCTACGACCTCGTGGTCCAGGTGGCGATCGTGCGCCCCGGCCCGATCCAGGGCGACATGGTCCATCCCTACCTGCGGCGGCGGGCCGGGATCGACCCGGTGGAGTATCCGGCTCCCCATCCGGCCCACGGGCCCGCGGACGAACTGCACGCGGTGCTGCACAAGACCTACGGCGTGCCGCTCTTTCAGGAGCACGCGATGCAGATCGCCATCACGGCGGCGGGCTTCACCCCGGCGGAGGCCGACGGCCTGCGCCGGGCGATGGCGACCTTCCGGCATGTCGGATCGATCGGCGGATTCGAGGAGAAGTTCGTCGGCGGGATGGTCCGGCGCGGATACGAGAAGGCGTTTGCCGAGCGCTGCTTCGCGCAGATCAAGGGGTTCTCCACCTACGGCTTCCCGGAGAGCCACGCGGCGAGCTTCGCGCTGCTCGTGTACGCCTCGGCCTGGATGAAGTGCCGGCACCCGGACGTGTTCCTGGCCGCGATCCTCAACGCCCAGCCGATGGGCTTCTATCAGCCGGCCCAGCTCGTGCGCGACGCCCGCGCCCATGGGGTCGAGGTGCGGGGCGTCTGCGTCAACGCAAGCGACTGGGACTGCACCCTGGAGCCGGCCGCCGACCCGCCCCCCGATGCGCCCCGGCGGCTTGCGGTGCGGATCGGTCTGCGGCAGGTGCGCGGCCTGCCCGAGGCCGCCATGCGCCGGCTCGTGCGGCTGCGCGCCAACGGCTATGCCACCATCGAGGGCCTGCAGGCGGCCCTCGCATTGCCGCGCAACGCCCTGGAGCGGCTGGCCGAGGCCGACGCCTTCCGGTCGCTGGGCCTCGATCGGCGCGCCGCCCTGTGGATGGTGCGCACCCTGGAGGGGACCTCCGCCCGCAGGGCGTCTCGAGCGGATGGGAGCGAGCGCCGCGCCCACCTGCTGGACGCGCCGCTGCCGCTGTTCGCCTGGCACGCCGACGACGGCCTGTTCCGGCACGAGCCGGCGGTGGACCTGCCGTCGCTGCCCCTGCCAGAGGCGGTGGCCGAGGATTACGCCGCCACCGGTCTGTCGCTGCAGGGGCACCCGGTCGCCTTCTTCCGCGGGCGCCTCGCCCGGATCGGCGCGATCCCGGCCCGCGCCCATCTCGACCCGGCGCTGCCCCAGGGCGCCCGCGTCACGGTGGCGGGCCTCGTGCTGATCCGCCAGCGGCCGGGCACCGCCAAGGGCGTGGTCTTCCTGACCCTGGAGGACGAGACCGGCACCGCCAACGTGATCATCTGGAAGACGGTGTTCGAGGCCAACCGCCGGGTCGCCATGCAGGCCCGCTTCCTCGCCGTGCGCGGCCGGGTGCAGCGGGCAGGCGATGTCGTCCATCTCGTGGCGGAGGGGTTCCGCGACCTCACGGAGTCGCTGCGCGACCTGCGCGCGGCCGGGATGCGGCTGCCGCCCGAGACCACGGATTTCAGCGCTCCCCCGGATCGGCGCGTATATCCCAGCCGGGATTTCCACTGAACCGCCGCGGCGGTTCTCCCAGCCTGAACCACCCTCACCTCCGGTTCCTCCTCGGAGGCGATCAAGTCGCGTCCTGGCACCCCGGGTGCGGCATTCTGTCTCTCGGAATCTGGTGCCAAACGGCGCCGGTCCTGAACCCTTGCCGTGGATCGGCCGTTAGGTCGCGGTCTGCAACAATGCAGCTAGAGCCGATTGCCGGAGGTGACGAGCGCCTGGCACGGAAGAGCAGGTTCAATGGAACAGCCCGACGCTTGGCATCAGACTAACCGGCTCGACGCCGAGCAGGGTAAGGGTGACCCGTTCGCCGCCGCGGTCCGCGCCACGCGGATGTCCATGATCATCACCAATCCGCGCCTGCCCGACAATCCGATCGTCTACGCCAACGATGCGTTCCTCCGGATGAGCGGCTACGACAGGTCCGAGGTGCTCGGCCGGAACTGCCGCTTCCTGCAGGGCGAGCACACCGACCGCGGCGCCGTGGCGATGATCCGCGAGGCGGTCAAGGCGCAACAGGACATCGCGATCGACGTGCTGAACTACCGCAAGGATGGGACGGCATTCTGGAACGCGCTGTATCTCAGCCCGGTCGCCAACGAGGCGGGCGAGGTGCTATTCTTCTTCGCCTCGCAGCTCGACGTGACCGACCGCGTGGACGCACATCTCCGGATCCAGCAGGAGAAGGATCACTTCGAGGCCGAGGTCGCCCGGCGGACCCGCGACCTGACCGAGGCATTGGCCACGCAGACCATGTTGGTCCATGAGGTTGATCATCGGGTCAAGAACAACCTGCAGATGATCGCGGCCCTCCTCGCCATGCAGACCAAGACCATCACCGATCCCGCCGCGCGCACCGCCATGGAGGCGATGCTGACCCGGGTGGAGGCGCTCGGCACTGTGCATCGACGGCTGTACCAATCCAACAACGTCGAGCGGTTCGACGTGGCCGAGTTCGCCCGCGACCTCGCCGGCGATCTGGTCCGCGGCTCGGGTGGAGACCGTATCCGCCTGCACCTGGACCTGGAGACCGTGGAGGTCCCGGTCGCCATGGCTCCCCCGGTCGCGCTGATGATGAATGAATTGATCACCAACGCCCTCAAGCATGCCTTCCCGGATGAGCGCGCCGGCCGACTCTCCGTGACGGTGGCGCCGGACGACACGTACTTCACCATCCGGATCGCCGATGACGGCGTCGGCATGCCCGTACACCTCATGGAGCAGCGCTCGTTCGGGAAGCGGTTGATCGGCACCCTCTGCCGCCAGCTCAGTGCGAGCATCGCCTGGCAGGCCAACGACCCGGGTACGATCGTCAACATCCGCTTGCCGCGCGAGAAGGCGAGCAGTCTGGAGACATCGTGAGTGAACCGCTGCGGATACTCGTCGTCGAGGATGAAGCCCTCATCCTGATGCAGATCGAGATGATCCTGGAGGATGCCGGCTATCGCGTCGTGGGGACGGCCACCACCGCGGGCGAGGCGATCGCCCTCGTCCACGAGACCCGGCCCGAACTGGTGCTGATCGATCTGCGCCTCGGCGACGGCTCCTCGGGGGTGGACGTGGCGCACGCCGTGCGTGACATCGGCGGCATCACCGCCGCGTTCATGACCGCCAACGCCCGGGCGCTGTCCGAGGACCTCGAGGGGGCCACGGCGGTGATCGCCAAGCCGTTCACAGGCACGGGGCTGGAAGAATCCCTGGCCTACCTGGAGGAATGCGTGCGCCGGCCGCCGCCGGCCGAGTTGGTCCCGCCGGGGATGCGCGTCGCGGCAAGCTGGCTCAAGAGCTTCGCCGAGATGCGGGCCTGACCCGGCCTCTCGACAGGCCCTGCGCGTTGCGTAGAGTGCCGGCCATGCCAGACTTCGCCGTTCCGCGCCCGGTCCTCGCCGCCCTCGTGGGCCTGCTGCTCCTGCCGACCGCCGCTCGGGCGGACCCCTGCGACGACCTCGCCCGCCAGATCGCCGGGGCGATCGGCGGCCGAGTGGGCAAGCGCGCCGGCCCCAGCATCGACATCCGCGTGGCCGGCCCGATCACGTTCGACGTGACTTGCCGGGCCGAGCCGATCGTGCAGGCCATCTCCGCCGAGCCGAGCCCCTCGGCGGCCTTCTTCCACGACCTCTCGACGGCCTCGGAAATCCTGGTCGGCGAGCCGGCCGCGCGCGTCGAGCCGATCATCGCCAACGCCTACCGGACTGCGCTCTCGGAGCGGCGCAAGTCGTTCATCCAGCAGAACGGCTGGTCCGCCTCCTGCTACACCGACCCCGGCAGCAGCACGATGCGCACCCTCTGCTCGGTGGGGCGCATCCCGCCGCGCTGATCAATACTCGACCACGTCCTCCAGGGCGTAGTGCTTCACGGTCTTCCGGTTGGCGATCAGCTCGTCCACGGTCGGCTCGCCCTTGAGGGCGCGGGCGATGGCGAGCTTCGTCGCCTCGTAGTTCGTGCGGTAGAGGTCCTTGCGGTCGAGGTTGTCGTCCTCGGCGCAGCGCGGGTCGAGCCAGATCATGATGATCATGCAGAGCTCGTCCAGTCCGTCCTTGGGCAGCACGCCCTCGATGATGCAATCCACGATCGCATCGCCGGTGGCCGCCTGCACCACGCCGCCGAGCAACTCGACATACTCGGCCGTGTGGATCGTTGCCTTGGTGGTCATCATCGTGGCCGGACGCACCAGCTGGTTGAGGTCGCGAACCACGAACATCCGGGTGTGTCCCTGGACCTGACCCATCATCGACGCGAAGGCCTGACCGACAGGCCCGCGCACCGAACCGATCAGCACCTCCGGCATCGCGTCGGTGTATTGGCCTTCGGCCGCCAGCACGGTGGCCTCGCCCGTGCGGAACCAGATCTCTTGCATGTGTCGCGACTCCACCGCCTGCGGAACCCGGGGGAGACATCATCGGGGGCCCCGCGTCAATCGGTTCAGAGCAGGCCTCGCCCGTCGAGGGGACGGGTGGGGATCGGCACGATCGGGATCCGGAGCAGCGGCAGCGAGTCGCCCGAGTGCGCGCCGCTCTGCGCCGCCGTGATGAGGCTGCATCCGCAGCGGCGGCATCACCACAAGACTGGGCCTGCGGTCTTGAGGAACGTGGACAGGCGGGGCAGGGAGTCTGTGGTCGGCCCGGCTCGGGAACAGTCCCGGACCGGGGCCGTTCCGGCGGGAGCCCGCGGCGTTTCCACGGGCCGCGCACGGTCAAGCGCGAGGGGGCATGATGGCGGAGAGTCCGGAACGGGGAGGCGGCTGGAGCCTCCAGGCGAGTGCCGTGCCCGACGGGGTGCGGCTCGAACTCGCCCTGCCCGACCTCGGCGGCAGCCCGGTCACGGCCGCGATCGTGCTGGACCGGTCGGAGGCCCGTGCCTTCGCCCGCGCCCTGCTGGCGGCGGCCGGGGACGCGGCCGAGCGCACCTTCCCGAAGCCGGGCGCCTGACGGACCTGACCCTCAGGCCCGCCGTAGACCCCCGAGGATCATTGCTGGTTCAAGCCCGGATTGCGGCCGGGCAGGCGCGGCACCACCGTGCCCCGCTTCTCGATCGGGGCGTCACACGCATAGGCGAACTCGCTTTTCAGCGGATCGAACACGGTCTCCCCGGTGATCCGGCAATCCTCCCGCACGGTCTCGTCGAGATAGGCGCGGGCGGCGGTGCGGAAGCGCTTCACGCGGGTCGCCTCCGGCACGGGATCGATCCGGACCTCGCTGAGATTGCAGCCGGCATATTCGCGCAGGGCGTCGGAGACGATCAGCATCCGGCGCAACTGCCGATTATCGTAGACCTCGTAGGGCTCCTTGCAGCCGATGGTCACCACCTGCGGGGTGAGCGCGACGTAGTTTCGCGAGATGTATGAGAACCCGGTGGTGCAGCCGGCAAGCGCCAAGCCGATCACCCCCAAGCCGATGGGCAGCAGAGCCGCGAGCCGTCGCATCCTCGTCACCCCAGCTCCGAGTCCCGATCCCGCCGGCCGGGCATCCGTACCCGCCGCGACGTCCGGCGGGAACACCGTGGCGCATTGAAACGGCCCCGCTTGCGCAGTCAATTCGTTTGTGACCTGAGGCGGTCGTCCGAGCCCGAGCGTGGCCGTACCGCACTTGCGGAACACTTGCGGAACGTTTAACCTGTTCGTGATTTGTTTTCGAGGCCGTCCCGAGGCGGCCCGCCAAGCCGCGAGTCCCCGTCGATGCTCACGCGCAAGCAGCTGGACCTCCTCCGTTTCATCCAGAGCCGGATGCAGGAATGCGGCGTCCCACCGTCCTTCGACGAGATGAAGGACGCCCTCGACCTCAAGTCCAAATCCGGCATCCACCGGCTGATCACGGCCCTGGAGGAGCGCGGCTTCCTGCGGCGGCTGCCGAACCGGGCGCGCGCCATCGAGGTGATCCGCATCCCCGAGAGCCTGGCCCAGGCCGCCACGCCCCCCGCGGAGCCCCGCCGCTTCACGCCGAGCGTGGTGGAGGGCGGCAAGTCCAAGCTGCCGTCGGCTCCCGCTTCCACCCGGATGCTCGACGAGGCGGGGCGCGCCGTCTCGATCCCCGTGATGGGACGGATCGCGGCCGGCACGCCCGTCTCGGCGATCCAGAACCAGAGCCACGCCATCACCCTGTCGCCGGATTTCCTGGCCGGCGGCGAGCATTACGCCCTGGAGGTGCGGGGCGATTCGATGGTCGATGCTGGCATCCTGGACGGCGACCTGGTGGTGATCCGCAAGCAGGACACCGCCAATACCGGCGACATCATCGTGGCCCTGATCGACGATGAGGAGGCGACGCTCAAACGGCTGCGCCGCCGCGGCTCCTCGATCGCCCTGGAGGCCGCCAACCCGGCCTACGAGACCCGCGTCCTCGGTCCCGACCGGGTCCAGATCCAAGGGCGGCTCGTCAGCCTCGTGCGCCGCTACTGAAGCGGCTCGGCCGGCGCGTCCCCGGGCGTGACTTCGGGACCCGACGGTTCGGTCTCCGGCGTGATCGTCGCGCCGGACGTGTCCGGCGTATCGCGGTGCGGCGTGGCCGGTGAGTGGGCGGTGGAATGCGGCCGCCACGGTACGGATCGATCGCTGCCGCGGGCGTAGCTCGCCGTGAAACCCGAGCGGGTGGCCTGCAGTGCGACAGCGCCGTGGGCGGTGAGGACGCGACGGTCGATTAACAGGGGCCCCAGGCAGGTCGGCGGTGCGGCGAGCGCCGTGATCAGCACGGCGGCGCGGGTGCAATCCTCCGGGAAGGCGCGCCGGTCGCGGACCAGGGCGACGGCGCGGCCATCCGGCAGGCGCGCGGTGCAGCCCAGTCGGTCGCAGTGTCCGCCGGCCGAGGTGCCGGTCACTTGATCGGCGCGACGCCCGTCGCCATCCGCCTTCAGCCACTGCTCGAGCACGAAGCGCGAGGGGCTGCCCAGGGCCCACAGGCGGCCGTCCGCGCCGCGCACGGCGGCACCCCCGCCCTGGCGGTCGACGTAGAGATCGTAGCGTTCCGGTGCCGCCGCCAGACCGAGCCCGAGCAGGACGGGCGGGAGGGCCAGCCAGCGCAGGCGCGAGGCCGGGAGCGTCGCCAGAAGCAGCCCCATGGCCAGCAGCGTCAGCGCCCCGGTCCCGAAGGCCGGCATCACGAGGGTTGCCCGATCGAAGCCGGCGATCCACCGGGAGATCGCCAGCATGCCGCCCACCGCCTGCCCCATCAGCCACCAGACCGGCCGGTCGAGGGCGAAGGGATAGGCCAGGATCCCGATCACCGCCGACGGCATCACGACCAGGGACACGAGGGGCAGGGTCAGGGCGTTGCCGATGAGCCCGAACGGCTGGATCGTCTGAAAATGGTAGGTGGCGAACGGCGCCGTCGCGACCTGCGCCACCAGGGTCGTCCCCAGGGTGCCGGTGACGGCCGAGAGGCCGGTCCCGAGGAGCCGCTCGAGCCGCCCCGCCCCCGGGCGCACGAACAGGTGTCCATCGATCAGCCGGGCGCAGGCGATCAGCCCGGCCACAGCCCCGAACGACATCTGGAAGCTCGGGCCGAGCAGTCCCTCCGGCTCCCGCGCCAGTGCGATCAGCGCGGCGAGCGCGAGGTTGCGCATCGACAGGGCCGGCCGGTCGACCAGGATCGCTCCGAGCATGATCAGGGTCATGATCAGCGAGCGCTCCGCGGCGATGTCCCAGCCCGAGAACGCGCAGTAGGCGGTCACGCCCATCATCGCGAAGCCGGCCGCGATTTTCTTGATCGGCCAGAACAGCGCGCAGTACGGCACCAGGGCCAGCAGCGCCCGCACCAGCCAGAACACCACGCCGGCGGCCAGCACCATGTGCAGGCCCGAGATCGAGACCACGTGATAGATGCCTGCGGCGCGCAGCGCATCGTTGGTCGCCGGGCCGATCAGTCCGCGCTTGCCCGTCACCAGGGCCGCTGCGACCGCCCCCGCCTGGCCACCCTCCGCCTGCGCGATCCGGCGCGTCAGCGCGTTGCGGGCGTCATCCAGCATAGCGGCGAGCCGCAGCTGCAGGGGCGGCGGCGCGGGGGGCGCCTGGACGCTCACCGCGCCGACCAGCGAGCCCACGGCGCCGATGCCCTGGAAATAGGCGTCCCGGGCGAAGTCGTAGCCTCCCGGCCGTGCAGCCTCGGGCGGCGGCAGAAGCCGCGCGGTGGCGGCGACGAAGTCCCCGGGCCGCAGGGGCGGCGCCTTGCGGAACGAGACCCGCACCCGGAGTGGCCTCACCGCGGGGGCGAGCCCCGCGAAGCTCTCGACCCGGATCACCAGCCGAGCGCCGACCTCGCGCTCGTCCAGCGCTTCGATCATCCCGGTGAGCGGTCCGATGGTCGTGCGCGCGAGGATCGGTGCTGCCACCTGCGAGACCCGCCAAGTCGCCGCCGCGAAGCCCAGGAAACCGGCCGCCACCGCGAGGGCGAGGGCCAGGGCCGCCGGCCGCGCGCCCAGGAACGGCACGGTCGCGAGAGCCAGTCCCGCCCCGACAAGGGGGGCGGCCAGAAACGGCGTCCCGTCGGCGGCCGCGAAGTAGACCAGGATCCCGGTGCCGAACGCCACCGCCAGCCAGGGGAACAGGCGGCGCTGCTCGACCTCACGGGCGAGGCCGCCGGCGACCCGATCGCGGAGCGCGGGAAGCACCGCGGCGCGCCGGCCGACCAGCGCAAGCGCGCCGCCCGCCAGCCTCGCCCCGATCCGCTGCATCCGCCGCCGCGCCCCGATCCGCGCGACTCGTCGCCGCCGGTGCAGGGATTCTTAACGCATCCGGCTACCCGTGCTACAGCCGGCGCTTCGTGCTACGGGCGCCGCTCCGTGCGATGGGCCTGTCCGCGAGCCTTTCGCCGCCCCGTTGCCTTCCGTCCCCGAACATACCGGCCCGATGTCCTCAGCCGTCGTCACGCGCTTCGCCCCCTCGCCCACCGGCTACCTGCATATCGGCGGGGCCCGTACGGCGTTGTTCAACTGGCTTTACGCCCGCCATACCGGCGGCCGGATGCTACTGCGCATCGAGGATACCGACCGGGAGCGCTCGACCAAGGGGGCGATCGACGCGATCCTCGACGGTCTCTCCTGGCTCGGCCTCGATTGGGACGGGGACGTGGTGTTCCAGTTCGCCCGCGCCGCGCGCCACCGCGCGGTCGCCGAGGAACTGCTGGCGGCCGGCCGCGCCTACCATTGCTACGCCACGGCCGAGGAACTGGCGCAGATGCGGGAGACCGCCCGGGCCGAGGGCCGCGCCCCGCGCTACGACGGGCGCTGGCGCGACCGCGACCCGTCCGAGGCGCCGGCCGGGGTCAAGCCGGTGATCCGGCTGCGCGCGCCCACGGAGGGCGAGACCGTGGTCGACGACGCCGTGCAGGGTCGGGTCACCTGGGCCAACCGCGACCTCGACGACCTCGTGCTGCTGCGCTCGGACGGCACGCCGACCTACATGCTCGCCGTTGTGGTGGACGACCACGACATGGGCGTCACCCAGGTCATCCGCGGCGACGACCACCTCACCAACGCCGCGCGCCAGAGCCAGATCTTCTCGGCGCTCGGCTGGGACATCCCCCGGATGGCCCATATTCCGCTGATCCACGGGGCGGACGGGGCGAAGCTCTCGAAGCGCCACGGGGCGCTCGGCGTCGAGGCCTATCGCGATCTCGGCTACCTGCCGGCAGCCCTGCGCAACTATCTGGTGCGGCTCGGCTGGAGCCACGGGGACCAGGAGGTATTCTCCACCGACGAGATGGTCGCGGCCTTCGATCTCGGGGCGGTCGGGCGCTCGGCCGCCCGGTTCGACTTCGCCAAGCTCGCGAATCTCAACGGCCTCTATATCCGCGGCAGCGCCGATTCGGACCTCGTCGCGGCGATCGAGACCATCCTGCCGAGCGTCGGCCCTGAGCGCGGCCTCTCGGCGCCGCTCCCGGCCGATCTCAGGGACAAGCTGACGCTCGCCATGCCGGGCCTCAAGGAGCGGGCGAAGACGCTGATCGAGCTCCTCGACAGCGCCTATTACCTGTACGCGCAGCGCCCGCTGGGCATCGACGACAAAGCGCGGGCGCTCCTGTCCGACGAAGGCCGCGCGCGTCTCGCCGACGTGCTCCCGGCGCTCGAAGCGCTGCCCGAGTGGAGCGCGGCGGCGACGGAGGGCGCGGTGCGTGGATACGCGGAGGCCGCCGGCTGCAAGCTCGGGCAGGTGGCCCAGCCGCTGCGGGCCGCGCTCACCGGGCGCACCACCTCTCCGCCCCTGTTCGACGTGATGGCGGTGCTCGGCCGGAGCGAGACCCTCGCCCGCCTCGGTGATCAGGTGCCGCAGGGCTGACGGCACGGCCTCCCGGGCGGGCAGGAACCGCGCGTGCCGGCCCGGATTTCGCTTGGCGATGGGGTCCGGTTGTCACCGACCCCGTTGCTGCTGCAGTGCCGTTTGGGTAACCCATGCGTGTGAGCACCCGCAGCATAAGGCGGCGTGCTCCGGCCCCGAGGGTCGCCTCGGGCAGCCCGAGGCCGGCATCCGCCACGTCGCCAGAGAAGGGTCCACGATCCATGAGCGCATCCAGCACCATCACCGTGGACGGCAAGGAGATCGAGCTGCCGGTGAAATCCGGCACGATCGGGCCGGACGTCATCGACATCGGCAAGCTCTACGCCAAGACCGGCGCCTTCACTTTCGACCCGGGCTTCACCTCGACGGCCTCGTGCGAATCGAAGATCACCTACATCGACGGCGACGAAGGCGTGCTGCTCTACCGCGGCTACCCGATCGAGCAACTCGCAGAGAAGGGCGACTTCCTCGAGACCTGTTACCTGATGCTGTTCGGCAGCCTGCCGACCGCGGCCCAGAAGGCCGATTTTGACTACCGGGTCACGCGCCACACCATGGTGCACGACCAGATGAACCGCTTCTTCACGGGCTTTCGGCGCGACGCGCACCCGATGGCCGTGATGGTGGCCTCGGTCGGCGCGCTCTCGGCCTTCTACCACGACTCGACCGACATCACGGACGAGAGCCAGCGGATGATCGCGTCGATCCGCATGATCGCCAAGATGCCGACGCTGGCCGCGATGGCTTATAAGTATTCCATTGGCCAGCCCTTCGTGTACCCGAAGAACGACCTCGACTACACCTCGAATTTTCTGCGGATGTGCTACGCGGTGCCGTGCGAGGAGTACGAGGTCAACCCCGTGTTCTCGCGGGCCCTCGACAAGATCTTCATCCTGCACGCCGATCACGAGCAGAACGCCTCGACCTCGACGGTGCGGCTCGCCGGCTCGTCCGGCGCCAACCCCTTCGCGTGCATCGCGGCCGGCATCGCCTGCCTGTGGGGCCCGGCCCATGGCGGCGCCAACGAGGCGGCACTGAAGATGCTGATGGAGATTGGCACGCCCGAGAACGTCGGAAAGTACGTCGCCAAGGCCAAGGACAAGAACGACCCGTTCCGCCTGATGGGCTTCGGCCACCGGGTCTACAAGAACTACGACCCGCGCGCGCGGATCATGCAGAGCACCACCCACCAGGTGCTCAAGGAACTCGGCAAGACCGAGGATCCGCTGCTGCACGTCGCCATGGAGCTGGAGCAGATCGCCCTCAAGGACGAGTACTTCGTCGAGAAAAAGCTCTACCCGAACATCGATTTTTACTCGGGCATCACCCTGAAGGCGATGGGCTTCCCGACCGACATGTTCACCGTGCTGTTCGCGGTGGCGCGCACGGTCGGCTGGATCGCGCAATGGGCCGAGATGATCGAGGACCCGATGCAGAAGATCGGCCGTCCGCGCCAGCTCTATGTCGGGCCGGCGCAGCGCGACTACGTGCCGGTGGACCAGCGCGGCTGAGCCGGGCCATCGGAGACGACACGACCCCGGGAACGGCCGACGGGCCGCCCCTCTCGTTTCCGGCGACGCCGGGCGTCACGTTCCGCCTTCCCTGCCGGCTGCCCTACGATTGGGCGGCGATCCGCGCCTTCCTGGTCAAGCGCGCGATCCCCGGCGTCGAGGCGGCTGATCCCGGCGGCCGGGCCTATGCGCGCACGGTTAGCCTCGCGGGCCGGCCCGGCATCCTGGCGGTCGAGCCCGGCGGCGACGGCCTGCGCGTCGCGCTCTACGGGCTCGATCCGGGCTGCGCCCGGGAGGTGGCGGAGCGCCTCCGCCGCCTGTTCGACTGCGACGCCGACCCGGCCGCAATCGCGGCCTGCCTGTCCGGGGAGCCGGCGCTGGCCGGCCTGGTGGCGCAGAGACCCGGATTGCGGCTGCCGGGGGCCTGGGATCCGTTCGAGACCGCTTGCCGGGCGATCCTCGGCCAACAGGTCTCGGTGGCGGCCGCGATCCGGCTCGCCGGACGGCTGGTCGCGGCGTTCGGCACCAGGCTGGCGGAGCCGGTCGGCGGCCTGACACACGTCTTTCCCGCTCCCGCGGCGCTGGTCGAGGCGGATGTGTCCCTGGCGCTGAACATGCCACGTTCCCGCGGCGCGGCGATCCAGGCGATGGCGGCCGCCGCCCTCGCCGACCCGGATCTGTTCGCCCCGGCCGCCACCTTGGAGGCCGCGGTCCTGCGGTTCACCGCGATCCGCGGGATCGGGCCGTGGACGGCGCAGTACATCGCCATGCGGGCGCTCAAGCTGCCCGACGCCCTGCCGGTAGGCGATGTCGGCCTGCTGCGGGCGCTCGATGTCGGCGCTGGCCGCCCGAGCCCCGCGGCGCTGCTCGCCCGAGCGGAGGCGTGGCGCCCGTACCGGGCCTACGCGGCTCAGCACCTCTGGACGGCGGACGAGGCGGCGGCGCGCACCTGGTGATCCGAGCGATTCTCACCGAGCCTCGCCGATCCCGCGCGACGACCCGTCTTCCGCGGGCTTGGTCATCGTTCATGCGTCAGAGACCATCGCGGGGTCGGGGATCGATCTCATTCCCGAGACAGCCCAGATGCTCCGCCTCCTCGCGGTCCCAGCCGGCGGCGCCGCGTCGGCCTTCGGCGCGCTCCGGCTCAGCCGCCGCGCGCTGACGGTGCGGGCGCCCGGACCACGACCGCAGCTACGGTCCGGCCCGGGCAGCATCCGTCAGCGCCCGAACCGCTCGAATTTCGGGAAGCTGCGCGCCATCATCAGACCAACTTCCGCGCGGTGCCCGAGCCACTTCTCGAGAACCGACGCGTTGGCAAGCCGCCCCTCCGTCGAGCCATCCTGCCAGGGCAGGCCGTCCGCCATCCGGAAGACGTGCGCGTCGCTGAGCCGGCCGCCGCGGCATCGCTGGAGCCGGACGCCCTTGCCGCGGGCGAGTTCGGCCACTTCCGAGATCGGGAAGATCAGCAGCAGCTTCTCCGTGTTCACCACCGCGACGTGATCGCCGTCAGCAGGCACGAGCACGACCGCCGTCGCGTCGCCGTCCAAGCCCAGCACGCCTTTGCCCTTGCGGGTGTTGGCCACCAGGGCGTCGGACGGCGCCACGAAGCCGCGTCCGTCCGAGCCGGCGATGAGCAGCTTGGTCTCGGGTCGGTAGGGCAGAGCGGCCACCACCTCGGTGCCGTCGTCGAGATCGACCATCAGCCGCACCGGATCGCCGAAGCCGCGGCCGCCCGGCAGCTTCGAGGCCTCGATGGTGAATACCTTGCCGTTCGAGGCGAGCAGCAGGATCTTCGCGGTGGTCTCGCTCGGGAAGGCGATCTTCAGGGTGTCGTCGCCCTTGAACGCCACCCCCGAGAGGTCGGCGACGTGGCCCTTGAGGGCCCGGATCCAGCCCTTGTTGGAGACGATCACGGTGATCGGCTCGCGCTCGACCAGAGCCGCCGTGAAGTCGATGCCGCCCACATCCGGCGGGCTGGCGAGCGTCGTACGGCGCTTGCCCAGCTTGGTCTCGGGCCCGAAGGTCTTCTTCACGGCGCGGATCTGCGCCTGGATCGCCTTCCACTGCGCCGGCTCGGAGGCGAGCAGCGCGTCGATCTCGGCTTTCTCGGCAGTGAGCGCGTCGAACTCGCGCTTCAGCTCCATCTCCTCCAGCTTGCGCAAGGAGCGCAGGCGGGTGTCGAGGATCGCGTTGGCCTGGATCTCAGTCAGTTCGAACCGGGCCATGAGGGCGGCCTTCGGCTCGTCCTCCTCGCGGATGATGCGGATCACCTCGTCGAGGTCGAGATAGACGATGAGCAGGCCGCCGAGGATCTCCAGGCGGCGGTCGATCTGCCCGAGGCGGTGACGCGAGCGGCGCTGGAGCACCACGCGGCGGTGGTCGATCCATTCCCGCAGGCACTCGGCGAGCCCGATCACCCTCGGCACGAGGCCGCCGACCAGGACGTTGAGGTTGAGCGGGATACGGGCTTCGAGTTCCGTCAGCCGGAACAGGGATTCCATCAGGATGACGGGATCCACCGTGCGCGAGCGCGGCTCCAGCACGACGCGCACGTCCTCGGCCGATTCGTCGCGCACGTCGGCGAGCAACGGCAGCTTCTTCTCCTGGAGGAGCTCGGCCATCTTCTCGATCAGCCGGCCTTTCGGGATGCCGTAGGGGATCTCGGTGACGACGATGTTCCAGGTGCCGCGGCCGAGATCTTCCTTGGTCCAGCGGGCCCGGACCCGGAAGGCGCCCCGGCCGGTGCGGTAGGCCTCGGCGATCGACTCGGCCGAATCGACCAGGATACCGCCGGTGGGGAAATCCGGCCCCTGGACGAAGCTGTTGAGCTGGGCCGAGGTCGCTCCCGGGTGGCTGATCAGGTAGAGCGCCGCGTCGCAGAGTTCGGCCGCGTTGTGCGGCGGGATCGAGGTCGCCATGCCGACCGCGATGCCCTGGCTGCCGTTGGCCAAGAGGTTCGGGAAGGCGGCCGGCAGCACCACCGGCTCCTCCTTCTCGCCGTTGTAGGAGGGGCGGAAATCGACCGTGTCCTCGTCGATCCCGTCGAGGAGCAGCCGGGCGACCTCGGTGAGCCGCGCCTCGGTGTAGCGGTAGGCGGCCGGGCCATCGCCGTCGATGTTGCCGAAATTGCCCTGGCCGTCGACCAGCGGATAGCGCTGCGCGAAGTCCTGCGAGAGCCGCACCAGCGCGTCGTAGATCGCCTGGTCGCCGTGCGGGTGGAAATCGCCCATCACGTCGCCGACGATCTTGGCGCATTTCTTGTGCGCGGTGTTCGGGTCGAGGCGCAGCAGCCGCATCCCATAGAGGATGCGTCTGTGCACGGGCTTCAGCCCGTCGCGGGCATCCGGCAGCGCCCGATGCATGATCGTGGAGAGCGCATAGGCGAGGTAGCGCTCTTCCAGCGCGGATTTCAGCTCGACGCTCTCGATCCCGTCGCCGGACGGCGGCTCGAAGGGCTGGCCCATGACGGCTCCTGTCTCAGGGCGGGGCCGCCGACCGGCAGCGCCGCCTCATTGGCGGTCCGTCAGTCCGAGGCGCCGCAGGCGAGCCCGGAATCCGAAAGCCGCCGACCGCGCCGGATCAGACGGACGTATCCTGCCGGTCGGCGCACGCTTCTGGATTCCGGGCTCCGCTGCGCGGCCCCGGATGACGGGATTGGCATCCACCGGGCTGAGCCACATTCAAGCCCGGCGATGTTTAGAACATAACGCGAACATTACCCGGCCTCACGGCCGAGCGCAACGAATCGCGCCCGCTCCTCCGGCATGCCGAGGCCGCGCGGACCCCAGACGTGCCTGTCGAGGAAGTACCCCGTCAAGGTAAACCCTTGCGCAACGCCGTCCGGGCCGGGGGATCCACCCGCGTGCAGGAAGCTCGGCAGCGCCAGCAGGCGATCGCGAAATGGCTCGCCCGCGGAGGCGCTGACCGCGCGCCCGGTCTTGGGCGACACGTAGGCCAGGGCGTCGTTGCCCCCGGTGGCGGCGCAGGCGGTCAGGTCTAGGCCGAAGCCGAGTTCCGACAGGATCGCCAGCTCGAACCGTACCATCAAGGGCGGCGCGACGGCCGGATCGTCCAGGTGCTCAACCAGCACGCCGGCCGCCTCGTAGAGCGCCGGATGTGGATCGCGCTCGGGTAGGAGCCGCAGCAGGGCCGCCATGTGGCTGAGCCCGTAGAGGGCGAGGCTTGAACCGATCATCCGCGAGACCTGCGAGTCGAGCGGCTCCACCGCATAGGCGCCGAGGCCCTCGTCGAGGCGCGCCCGCCAGGTCAGCCGCACCCGGTTGCCGGGCTGGAGCACCGGCTGCATCCGGCGCGAGCGCCCACCATGCACGAGACCGAGATGGCGCCCGTGACCCTGGGTCATCGCCTCCAGGATGACGCCGCTCTCGCCGTGTCGACGCAGGCCGAGCACCAGGGCGTCGTCGGTCCATTGCATGCGGGTTCACGTCACCGGCGGGAGTGGTGCGCAACGCGACGCCCGCGCTCCGCTTCGATCCCCCGCATATAAGGGCTCCGGGGCCGCGGCGCCGCCTTTGCGTGCCTGCCGGGCGACGGTAGCTTGGCCGGGAAGGAATCACCTGCATGCGTCGCGCCGCCCTGGTTCTTGTCCTGGCCCTCGCCAACGCCGGCGCACAGGCCGCCCCCAGGACGGCGAAGAGGGCCGCCGCCTTTGAGGCGCCATCCCCGGCCCTGAAAGAACGGATCGCCGCGCTCGCCCTGAAACAGGTCGATTTCGGCGCAGTGTCGCTGCTGCCGGTGCGGTTCGAGGGCAGCCGGCTCGCGGGGCCGATCGAGGATGGGGGCCGGACACTCTATTGCGTGTCGAGCCGTATGAGCGGCCGGACCTTCGGCAAGCCTGAGCGGCCCAAGGCGGTGATGCGCCATCAGGCCGACCGACTGGAGGTGATCGACGACGAGGAGGTTTGCGCCGGCCACCGCAGCCAGCCCTTCCCCGAGCTGGACGCCCTCGGAAACGCCCGGTGAGGCAGCCGCGTTGACGGCCATGGCCTCCCTGCCCACGCGCACCCTCGATCTCAACCTCGACCTGATCGCCCGCGCCCATTCCGTCCCTGTGCCCGACGACCCGGGTGGCCTCGCGGTGATGTCCGACGCGGAACTGCGCCCGGGCCTCGAGGAGATCGTCGCGGGTCGCGAGGGCAGCGACCTCTGGGTCTTCGCCTACGGCTCGCTGATGTGGCGGCCGGAATTCCCGGTGGCCGAACGCCGGATCGGCACGGTGCGCGGCTTCCACCGCCGCTTCTGCCTGCTCCAGCGCCGGTTCCGCGGCACGCCCGAGCGGCCGGGCTTCGTCCTGGCGCTCGATCGCGGCGGCCTGTGCCGGGGCGTCGCGTTCCGCCTTCCGGACGCCGAGATCCGCGCGGCGCTGATGCCGGTCTGGCGGCGCGAGATGCGCGGCCGGGGCTATGTCGCCCGCTGGCTGCCGGTGGCGACCCAGGCCGGGAGCGTCCCGGCATTGACCTTCCTGGCCAATCGCGCCAGCGACCGCTACGCCGGCCGCCTTTCGGATGCCGAGATCGCCGACAAGATCGCCGCCGCCTGCGGGCATGCCGGCCCGAGCGCCGAGTATCTGTTCCGGACCGTCGAGGCCTGCGAGCGGCTCGGCATCCGCGACCGGCACCTCTGGAGCCTCCAGGCCCTGGTGGCGGCACGGCTCAGGGCCTGCGCGGCGGAAGCGTGAGGCTCAGGCCCAGGCACGCTTCATGGCGATGACGACGCGCCCGCCCGCGTGCTCCGCGTCCGGATTGCGCGGCTCGCGGATGCCGGGCGCACGCCCGGTGGTGACGTAGACCACGAGGGTGAGGACGAGCAGGATTTTCGTGCGCATCGCGACGCTCAAGCTTGAGCGCCGGTGCATAAGATCGATCGGTTTTTATGGAGTTGTGGCAGCGCACATGAGTTCCGGTGCGGTGCACATCCTGCGATCAGGGTGAACGAAGGGTTGCGGAGACGCCGCGATCGTCTATGCCGCCGCCCCGGGATTTCCACAGGGGGAGGACAGGATGCGGCTCCGGATCGGCGTGGCTCTGGCGGTTGCGGTCATCGCGCTCGCCGCGCTCCTCGCGGGGCCCTGGAGCCGCGGGTACCGGCTGTCCGAGATCCTGACGGGAGGCGCCCCGCTGCTGCCCGACGGCACGCGGCCCGCCGGCGGCGCCGCGGATCTCTCCGGCAACGCCACGCTGGGCACGGGCCAGCGCCCGGTGACCCTGCACCTCGCCTGCGATCCAGGCGGCACCGGCCTGTCGGCGGCGCTGACGGTGCCGGGCTTCGCCGAGCTGGCACAGAGCTTCGACTTCGCCGGTCTCGAAGGCTCCGGCAGCGCGACGCTGCTCACCGGTATCCTGGTCTCCAATGCCGGCAGCGTGCGTTCCCTGCGAATGCCGGTGCAGGGCGTGGCGGCGACCGGCCCGGATGCAGGCTTCACCCTGACGGTGACAGCCGCGCGCCGCGGCGAGGATCCCCTGCACGGGGTCGCTCTGGCGCTGGTCCAGCCGGGGACCAAGCTCACCTGGACGCAGGCGAGCCCCCGGGCCGGCGATCCATCCCTGGTGGCGACGTTCACCATAGCCGAGAGCGACGCCGCCGCCCTGAAGACGGCCCTCGGCGGCTGTCTCCCGGCGCCGTTCTAACTCACCTCCACCTGCACGACCCCCGGCACGGTCCGAAGCTGGCCGGCCAGCGCCGGCGTCGCCTGGAACTTGCCCGGCAGCCGGATCTCGACCTCGCGGCCGCCGCCGTCGAGCTTGAGGATCAGCGAGACCTCGCTCTCCCCCCGCATCGACAGCCGCTGCTGCACGGGCCCGACCCCGCGGGGGTCGCTGAGATGGATGCGCATCCCCTTCTGGTGGCGGGCGACCGCCTGGTCGAGGGGCTCCGCGGTGAGGATGCGGGCGCGCACGTCCTCACCCTCCAGGTTCGCCTGGAGCTGGAGCACCAGCGGGCGCCCCGGTTCGAGGATGTCGCGGTACTGGCCCAGCCCCTCGGAGAAGATGATCGCCTCGAAATGCGCGGTCCGGTCCGAGAGGGTCACGATGCCCATCTTGTTGCCGGTCTTGGTGCGCCGCTCCGCCCGGTCGAGGACCGAGGCTGCCACGCGGCCGACGCTGCTGGTCCCGGCCCGCACCGAGCGGCAGAAATCGGCCCAGCTCTGCACCCGCAGCTTGTCGAGCAGGTCGCCGTACTCGTCGAGCGGGTGGCCCGAGACGAAGAAGCCGATCGCCGCGTATTCGCGCTTTAGCGTGTCGGCCATCGGCCAGATCTCGTGCGGCGGAATCCGCAGGGACACGTCGTCCGCGACCACGCCGCCGAACATGTCGGTCACGCCCGTGGAGGCGGCCTCGGCGGCGCTGGCGGCGAGCTTCATCATCGGTTCGACCGCCGCGAAGGCCCGGGCCCGGTCCGGCTCGATGCAATCCAGCGCCCCGGCCTGGACGAGGCTTTCCAGGGTGCGCTTGTTGATCATCCGCGGGTTGAGCCGGCGGGCGAGGCAGGCGAGATCCTTGAACGGGCGGTCGCCCCTCGCCTCGACCAGCGCGCGGACCGCCTCGCGGCCGACGCCCTTGATGGCGGCGAGCGCGTAGAAGATCTTGCCGTTGCGTACCTCGAACACCTCCCCGGAGGTGTTGATCGAGGGCGGCTCGACGGTGATCTTGAGGCGCTGCGCGTCCTGGCGGAATTCGGCGAGCTTGTCCGTGTTGTCGATGTCGAGGGTCATGGCGGCTGCCAGGAACTCGACCGGATGGTTCGCCTTCAGGTAGCCGGTCTGGTAGGTCAGCAGCGCGTAGGCCGCCGCGTGGCTCTTGTTGAATCCGTAATCGGCGAACTTGGCCAGGAGGTCGAAGATCTCGTTGGCCTTGGCCTTGGTCAGCCCGCGCTCGGTGCAGCCCTTGAGGAACCGGTCGCGCTGCGCGTCCATCTCGGCGCGGATCTTCTTGCCCATGGCGCGCCGGAGCATGTCGGCCTCGCCCAGCGAGTAGCCGGCCAGAACCTTGGCGATCTCCATCACCTGTTCCTGGTAGACGATGATCCCGAAGGTCTCCTTCAGCATCGGCTCCAGCTTCGGGTCCGGATACCAGGACGCCTCGTTGCCGGCATCGCGGCCGAGCTTGCGCTCGCAATAGACCGGGATGTTGGCCATCGGGCCCGGCCGGTAGAGGGCGACGAGCGCGATGATGTCCTCGAATCGGTCCGCCTGCATCTCGCAGAGCGCCTTGCGCATGCCGGCGGATTCCACCTGGAACACCCCGACCGTCTCGCCCCGGCCCATCGGTGTGTAGGTATTCTTGTCGTCGAGCGGCAGGCTCGCCAAGTCGATCGCGATGCCGCGCTGCTTCAGGAGGTCGGTGCAGCACCGCAGCATCGTAAGCGTCTTGAGGCCCAGGAAGTCGAACTTCACCAGGCCGGCCTGCTCGACCCACTTCATGTTGAACTGGGTCACTCGCATCCCGGTCTTCGGGTCTCGGTAGAGCGGGACCAGCTCCTCGAGGGGCCGGTCGCCGATCACCACGCCGGCGGCGTGTGTCGAGGCGTGGCGGTGCAGGCCCTCGAGCTTCTTGGCGATGTCGATGAGCCGCGCGACGATCGGCTCCTCCTCCATGGCCTGCTGGAGCTTGGGCTCGCCCTCGATCGCCTGGGCCAGCGTCACCGGGTTGGCGGGGTTCTGCGGCACCAGCTTGGTCAGCTTGTCGACCTGCCCGTAGGGCATCTCCAGCACGCGGCCGACATCGCGCAGCACGCCGCGGGCGAGCAGCGTACCGAAGGTGATGATCTGCCCGACCTGCCGCTCGCCGTAGCGCTGCTGCACGTAGCGGATCACCCGCTCGCGGCCCTCGACGCAGAAGTCGATGTCGAAATCCGGCATCGAGACGCGCTCGGGGTTGAGGAAGCGCTCGAACAGCAGGCCGAAGCGCAGCGGGTCGAGGTCGGTGATCAGCAGCGACCACGCCACCAGCGAGCCCGCACCGGAGCCGCGTCCCGGGCCGACCGGGATGTCGTGGTCCTTGGCCCACTTGATGAAGTCCGAGACGATCAGGAAGTAACCCGGGAACTTCATCTTGACGATGACGTCGAGCTCGAAGGCCAGGCGCTTGCGGTAATCCTCCTCCGAGAAGCCGGGTGCCGTGCCGTGCTGCTTCAGCCGCAGCTCCAGCCCGGCCTCGGCCTGCCGGCGCAGCTCGGTCGGCTCGTCGGCCGCCACCGCCTGCACGGGTGAATCCGACGCTTCCGCCAGCGCGTCCGCCATGGGCGGCGTTTCGCCCGCCGCCACCGAGCCGAAGTTCGGCAGGATCGGCTTGCGGGTCCGCGCCCGGACGGCGCAGCGCATCGCGATCTCGACGGTGGCGGAGAGGGCGTCCGGCAGGTCGCGGAACAGCTCGGCCATCTCGGCCCGGGTCTTGAAGGCATGGCGCGGGGTGAGCCGGCGGCGGCGCTCGTCCGAGACGAGGCGTCCGTCCGCGATGGCCAACAGCGCGTCATGCGCGTCGTAATCGTCGGGCTTGGCGAAGAACGGCTCGTTCGTCGCCGCGATGCCGAGGCCATGGCGGCCGGCGAGGTCGAGGAGCGCCGTCTCGACCCGCCCCTCCTCGGGCAGGCCGTGGCGCTGGATCTCGACGTAGAGCCTGTCCTCGCCGAAGGCCGTCTTGAGCTGCTTCAGGCGGCTCAGCGCCAATTCGGGCCGGCCCGCCCGGAAGGCGGCGTCGAGGGGGCCCGACATGCCGCCGGTGAGCGCGATCAGCCCGTCCCCGCAGTCCGCCAGCGCCGCGGCCTCGACCCGGGGCGCTTCGCCGAGCGCCGTGTCGAAATAGGCGCGGCTCGCCAGCCGCAGCAGGTTGGCGTAGCCGGTCTCGTCCTGGGCCAGCAGCACGACGCCATGGCTTGCCGGTGCGTTGCGCTGGTGCGGATCGGCGGGTTCGAACGCCACGGAGATCTGCGCGCCCGCGATCGGCTGGACGCCCTCCCCCGCCGCCTTCTCGGAGAATTCCAGCGCGCCGAACAGGTTGTTGGTGTCGGTGAGTGCAAGCGCTGGCTGCCGGTCGGCCACAGCGGCCTTGACCAGGGAGCCGACCTTCAGCGCCCCTTCGAGGAGAGAATAGGACGAATGGACGTGGAGGTGGACGAACCCGACCTCCTTGAGTTGGCGCGGCATGGGCTACCTTGTTCAGGGGTCGCCCAGCATCCCCGCTCGACCGCGCCGAGTCGACGTATGGCGGAGGCCAACCGGACGATATCCACCGGTCGTGCCCCGGACGCACCAGTCCGGCTACTCTCTGTGGATAATCGGCGCCGCGGGGCCGAACGCCTGTGTATAACAGGACGGCTGCGGGAGCCGGGCGCCATTTAGCAAAGTCCGGCTAACGAACCGGTGCCAGAGCTATCGCCCAGGCACCGACAGCCGCAAACAGCATTCCGAACGCCATGAACTCGACCATCCCGGTCAGGACCATCCGCTTCAGCATCGCCGTGCCTCCCGTGTTCCGGGACCAGTATGTTCATGTTTTGTTCTAATGATAGGGGGCGCGGGTGATATGCGCCCGCAGCCTCCAATGACAGTAAATAAATCGTGGCTTGATACGTCTCGTTCGGGCTGGCATGCCCCCGCCGAGACGGGTTCGTCATCTGATCGGGGGGTTCGAAGGAGCAGCCCATTCCCGCGCAAAGAACGGTCGGACGGCTCGACATCGCTCTCATCGCCGTCGGGACCCATGGCGACGTGTTGCCGTTCATCGCGCTGGGCCATGAACTCCTGGCGCGAGGCCACGGGGTTTCCCTGGCTGCGCCGGCCCCGTTCGAGCCGATGGCACTGCGGGCCGGCCTCGCCTTCCAGCCCCTCGGTTCGGCCGCCGATTACGAGGCGGTGATCCGCCAGCCCGACCTGTGGCACCCGCGCTGGGGCTTCCAGCTGATGTTCGACTTCGCCGTGCGCGTGGCCGAGACTGCCTGCCTCTGGCTCGGGGCCACGCGGGCGCGCGGGGTGGATCAGGTGGTGGTCGCCTCTCCCCTCGCCTGGGGGGCGCGGCTCGCGCAGGAACTCTACGCCATCCCGACTGCCACGTTGCACGTGATGCCGTTCCTGATCGAGAGCCGGTCCGATCCGCCCCGGCTGCCGGGGCTGCCGCTGCCGCGGATCCTTCCGGCCGCCCTGCGCGCCTACGTGAACCAGGGCGTCGACGCGGTCGCGGTCGGCCCGTTCACGCTGCCGCCCCTGAACGCCCTGCGCGCACGCCTCGGCCTCGATCCGGTCGGCCGGCTGCGGCATTGGTGGAACAGCCCGACGCGCATGCTTCTGATGTTCCCGGACTGGTACGCCGCGCCCCAGGCGGATTGGCCGGCCCAGGCGGTGCAGCTCGGCTTCCCGCTGGTGGACCGGTTCGGCGACGTAGCCGCGATGCCGCCGGAGCTGGAGGCTTTCCTGTCCGCCGGCGACGCTCCGATCGTATTCACCTACGGCTCGGCGATGCGCCAGGGCGCGGATTTCTTCGAGACCGCATTGCGGATCTGCCGCTCGATGGGCCGCCGCGGGGTCCTGCTCGCGCCGCAGGGCGGCCAGATCCCGGAGCGGCTGCCGGCCGGGGTCGTCCACCTGCCCTACGCGCCCTTGAGCGCCTTGCTGCCGCGCAGCGCCGCCTTGGTCCACCACGGCGGCGTCGGCACGGTGGCGCAGGCCCTGGCGGCGGGGATTCCGCAGCTCGTCGTGCCCGTGGCGTTCGACCATTTCGACGAGGGGCGGCGCCTCAAGGACCGGACGCTCGGCGCCACACTGAGCCGCCGCGCCTTCCGGCCCGCCCGCGCCGCCCGCGTCCTGGGCCGGTTGCTGGCCGATCCGGCGGTGGCGCGCGCCTGCGGTCAGGCCAAGGCGCGCATGGCCGAGAGTCGCGACGCGATCACCGAGGCTTGCGAACACGTCGAGGAACTCGCCGCCTCCGAGGCCCGGACCGAGTCTGCAGCGCACCGCTAGGCAGCCGGAGGCCGGTAGGAAACCTGAGACGCGACCGGACCGCCACGAAGGTCGCGCTCAGTCGAGGGGCGTGATCAGCCCGTCGCGGATCGTAACCCGGCGGTCCATGCGGGCGGCCAGCTCCAGGTTGTGGGTCGCCACGAGCGCGGCGAGGCCGGAGGCCCGCACGAGGGACAGCAGCACCGAGAAGACGTGGCCCGCCGTGCCGGGGTCGAGATTCCCGGTGGGCTCGTCGGCCAGCAGCAGCCGAGGTCCGTTGGCCACCGCCCGGGCGATGGCGACGCGCTGCTGCTCGCCCCCCGACAGCTCGGCCGGGCGGTGCGACAAGCGGTCCTTGAGGCCGAGGAAGCTCAAGAGCTCGGCGGCCCGGGCCTTGGCCTCCGCGCCCTTTAGGCCGCGGATGAGCTGGGGCATCACCACGTTCTCCAGCGCCGAGAATTCCGGCAGCAGGTGGTGGAACTGGTAGACGAAGCCCATCTCCTCGCGGCGCAGCCGGGTGCGCTCGGCATCCGCCATCGCGGCTGTCGGGTGGCCGCCGATATAGACCTCGCCCCCGTCCGGCCGCTCCAGCAGGCCGGCAAGGTGCAGCAGCGTCGACTTGCCGGCCCCCGAGGGGGCCACCAGCGCCACCAGCTCGCCCGGCCAGATCGCGAGGTCGGCTCCGCGCAGGATCTCCAGGGCGCCCTCGGCCTGGGGATATCGCCGCTCGACGCGGGCGAAGAACAGGGCCGGCACCGGCGGGGTGCCGGCCGGCTGGCTTGCATCGCTCATGGGGTGCTGACCGTCAGCCGTAGCGCAGGGCCTGCACCGGATCGAGCCGGGCGGCACGCCAGGAGGGATAGACCGTCGCCGCCAGCGACAGCAGCAGCGACGTGATCACCACGGCGGCGATCTCCTTCGGGTTCATCTGGGCCGGGATCTCGGCGAGGAATCGCACCGTCGGGTCCCAGGCGCCGGGAAACAGGACGTGCTGGATCGGCTTGATGTTTAGGGTGATCAGGATTCCGAGCCCGAGGCCGCTCAGGGTCCCGACCAGCCCGATCAGGGCGCCATTGATCAGGAACACCCGCATGATCGTGCCCGGCGTCGCCCCCATGGTCCGCAGTATCGCGATGTCGCTCGACTTGTCGCGCACCAGCAGGATCAGGCCCGAGACGATGTTGAGCGTCGCCACCACGACGATCAGGCTGAGGATCAGGAACATCACGTTGCGCTCGACCTCCAGCGCCCCGAAGAAGGTGCGGTTGCGCTGGCGCCAGTCGGTGAGCAGGATCGGGCGCTCGGCCGCCATCTCCAGCGGCTCGCGCATGTCGCCGACCTGATCGGGATTATCGACGTAGATCTCGATCATGCTGACGTCGCTGTCGCGGTTGAAGAACGCCTGGGCCTCGGTCAGCGGCATGAACACGAAGGTCTGGTCGAACTCGGTCATGCCGACCTCGAACACCGCCTTGACCGCATAGCTCTTGGTGCGTGGCGCGGTGCCGAAGGGTGTGGACGAGCCCTTGGGCGTCACCAGGGTGATGTTGTCCCCCGCCTGCAGGCCGAGGGTGTCGGCCAGCCGCCGGCCGATCAAGACGCCGGTGCCGTCATCGAAGCCCTCCAGGGTGCCGCCGCGGATCGAGCTGGAGACGGCCGCCAGGGCGTCGAGATCGGCAGCGCGCACGCCGCGCACGATCACCCCCGAGCCACCGAACTGAGACGAGGCGAAGGCCTGCCCCTCGACGAGCGGCACCGCCGCACGCACGCCCGCAACCTTCGACAGGCGCTCGGAGAGATCGACCCAGTCGTTGAACGGCCGGTCGATCGGCGTGGCGAACAGATGGCCGTTGATGCCCACGATCTTCGACAGGAGTTCCGCCCGGAAGCCGTTCATCACCGAGAGCACGATGATCAGGGTGGCGACGCCGAGCGCGATGCCGAGAACGGAGAAGAAGGCGACCACCGAGACCCCGCCGCCCCGGCGGCGGGCTCGCAGGTAGCGGCCGGCGATGATCCACTCGAACGGAGCGAAGGGCGCCGTGCCCTCGCGGAAGGACGCCGCGAGGCTCCGGACCCGGTCGATCGCCGCTGCACCCGCCATCGGATTGGCCCTCAGCATCATGCGCCGGAGCGGCCGCCGCTGCGGCGGCGAAGTTGTTGCGCGAAAACGGATCTGAGCAGAATTACCTCCTGCAATTCCGCTCAGACGCGACGGATGCGCGCCAGCAGGTCGACGATGGCGAGGCTCTCGCGCTCGCCCCCGGCCCGCCGCTTCAACTCGATCTTGCCCTCAGCCAGCCCCTTCGGCCCGACGACCACCTGCCAGGGCAGGCCGATCAGGTCCGCGGTTGCGAATTTTGCGCCCGGGCGCTCGTCGCGGTCGTCGTACAGCACCGACAGGCCGGCGGCTTCGAGATCCGACTGGATCTGCGCGCAGGCGGCGTCGGTGCCGGCATCGCCGACCTTGAGGTTGATGAGCGCCACGTCGAAGGGCGCGACCGCGTCCGGCCAGATGATGCCGGCCTCGTCGTGGCTTGCCTCGATGATCGCCGCCACCAAGCGGCTCGGGCCGATGCCGTAGGACCCCATATGCACCGGCCGCTCGATCCCGTCCGGCCCGGCGACCTTGGCGCCCATCGGCTCGGAATACTTCGTGCCGAAATAGAAGATGTGCCCGACCTCGATGCCGCGTGCTGCCATGCGGCTCTCCTCCGGCACCTCCGCGAAGGCCTCCGGCTCGTGCATCTCCTCGGTGGCCGCGTAATGCGAGGTCCAGGAATCGACGATGCCCTGGAGCGCGGCCACATCGTCGAAGTCGACAGTCTCCGGCGGCGACTCGAAGCCGAGATAGGCCCGGTCGCAGAACACCTCGCTCTCGCCGGTCTTGGCCAGGATGATGAACTCGTGGGACAGGTCGCCGCCGATCGGGCCGGTATCGGCGCGCATCGGGATCGCCTTCAGGCCGAGCCCGGCGAAGGTCCGAAGATACGCCACGAACATGCGGTTGTAGGCGTGGCGCGCTCCCGCCTGGTCGAAATCGAACGAGTAGGCGTCCTTCATCAGGAACTCGCGCGAGCGCATCGTGCCGAAGCGCGGTCGCACCTCGTCGCGGAACTTCCACGAGATCTGATAGAGATTCTTCGGCAGATCCTTGTAGGAGCGCACGCTCGCCCGAAAGATTTCGGTGACCATTTCCTCGGCGGTCGGGCCGTACAGCATCTCTCGGTCGTGCCGGTCCTTGAGGCGCAGCATCTCCTTGCCATAGGCGTCGTAGCGCCCGGATTCCCGCCACAGCTCGGCGGACTGCACCGTCGGCATCAGGATCTCGATGGCGCCTGAGCGGTCCTGTTCCCGGCGGATCACCGCGCAGACGCGCTCGAGCACCCGCAGGCCGAGCGGCAGCCAGGCATAAATGCCGGCCGCCTCCTGGCGCACCAGGCCGGCGCGCAGCATCAGGCGGTGGGAGACGATCTCCGCTTCCTTGGGCGTCTCGCGCAAGGTCGGCATGAAGTAGCGGGAGAGACGCATGTCTTCGAGGTCTTACGCGTGGATCCGGCCGGGAGGAGCCTCGGCGCGCGGGCACACAACACGCCGGAGACACAAATTACAAGCACTGCTGGACCACGGCACCGGGTAATCGCGCCGCGTCGTCTGCGCCGATCCGGGCCGGAGGGCCTGACCGACCGCCCTGCCGGCCCAGACCGGCATCGATCTGCCCATTTGCCGGCAAGAAAGCGCAGATTTTTCTCGTGGCCCGGGTGACAACACGAATTGTTGTTCCTATAAGCGGGCGGCGATGTTTGCGACGCCCGCAAGAGGCGCTGCAGGGTCCGAGTCTCGGGAGGAAAACCGACCGCCACGCAGGCAATGCGTAGGACAATTAAAGGTCGAGCCACTGAAGCTTGAAAAGCAAGGCCCCGGGCCTTGCTTTTTTTGTTTTGCCAGATCCATCGCTGCCGCTCCGATGTTCATTGCCGCGCCCGGACGCTGCCGAATAAGGCATTCCGCGCTGCGTCCGTCCGAGCATCGCCGCCTGACGAACCGGACGGTCCGCGCCCCCAGCGTCAATCCGGATGCTGTGAACAGCGGTGAAAGCGCGGAGAAGCCGGTGGTTCGTCGACTATTCGACTTTGCTGCGCCAAGGCATTAACCCGCAACGCCTTTTCGCGGCGCAAGGTGGGGCATGGAACGTATCGGGTGAGCCCGCCATGCATTTTCAGATCCGAAGGGCCGACCATCTCTGGTCCTGGGTCCTGCTCAACGAAGTCCACGAGACGGTGGCCGAATCCCGCCGGACCTTCCCGTCGGCCGCGCAGGCCTCCGCTGCGGCCCTGGCCTTCGCGCATCTCGTAGCCAGGGCGGGCAAGTCGCTGACGGTCCGGTCGTCCTCCGGAACCCTGCTCTGAGAGCGGCCCTGTTACAGCCCGGTCAGCGGAAACACCGCCAGCGCGACCAGGAAGGCGGCGCCGGCCACCAGCGTCGTCCAGATCGCCTTCTCGCGCAGCCGCGGGGACGCGGGCGCCCCCAGATCCTGCCCCGGCACCACGTATCCGGGCCGCTCCTCGGGCTGGTTGCGCAGGGGCAGCACCGCGAAGAGCAGGGTCCACCAGACCACGAAGTAGAGGGCGATCGACCCTCCGACCGTGAGCTTGAACAGGCTCACGCCCGCCGCCACGAAGGCAGCGACCAGCACGGTCACTGCGGCCAGCGTCGCCGGCGTCGAGCGTCCCAGCGCGTTCACCATCCGGCTCAAACCTGCTCCAGCTCGACCAGGGTACCCAGGAAGTCCTTGGGGTGCAGGAACAGCACCGGCTTTCCGTGGGCGCCGATCCGCGGCTCGCCGGTGCCGAGGACCCGGGCACCCTGCGCCTTCAGCCGGTCGCGGGCTGCCAGGATGTCGTCGACCTCGTAGCAGACGTGGTGGATGCCGCCGCCCGGGTTGCGCGCCACGAAGGCTCCGATTGGCGAGCCTTCGCCCAGCGGTGCCATCAGCTCGATCTTGCTGTTGGGCAGCTCGACGAACACCACCGTGACGCCGTGCTCGGGCTGCGGCAGGGGCGGGGTTATCCGCGCGCCCAGAGTGTCGCGGTATACCGCGCAGGCCGCATCGAGGTCCTTAACGGCGATGGCCACGTGATTGAGCCGCCCGATCATTCTGTTCCTCCCTGCCTCACGCCCCCGTCAGAGACCGCGTCTCCGGAACGCCGTCCTCATCCTGAGGCGCTGCCAAGCAGCCTCGAAGGAGCGCTGCTTCGAGGCCCGAAGGCGCGGGCACCGCAGGATGAGGGGGATGGGTGCGGTCGCTCGTGGTACGTCGTCCTGGATTCGTAGCCTAAACTTCCACCACCTGCACGTGACAGGCGGGCTTCTTGCCCCAGGCCTCGTTGACGGCGGTCCGCACGGCCCGGTCGACCGCCTTCTCGACGCCCTCAGAATCCTTGAGCTTGCCGCGCGACAGGCCCGACAGGCTGCGTGAGACCGCATCGACCACCGTCTCGATCAGTGGCTCGCCGGAGCGCCCCCGGTTCGGCAGGCCGATGATGTCCACGGCCGGCTCGCCAAGCACGACGCCGTCCTCGTCGATAGCGATGGCGACTGAGACGAGACCGGCCTGCATGAGCTTGCGCCGCTCGGGGATCGCCCGGTCCTTCTCGTCGATCAGGACGTTGCCGTCCTTGAACAGGCGGCCGGCCTTCACGTGGTCGATCACCTCGGGCCTGCCGGGGCTCAGGCGGACGAGGCTGCCGTTGCGGGCCTTGACCACGTTCTGCACGCCCTGGGCCCGGGCGAAGCGGGCATGCTCGTCGAGATGCAGCGCCTCGCCGTGCACCGGGATGGCGGTGCCCGGTCGCGTCCACTTGTACATCTCGACCATCTCGTCCCGCCGGGGATGGCCGGAGACATGGACCAGGTCGGTGCGGTCGGTGATCACCTCGACGCCCTGTTCGATCAGGTCGTTGATGATCGAGCCGACGTCGCGCTCGTTACCGGGGATCGCCCGCGAGGAGAAGATCACCCGGTCGCCTGCGGTCAGGCTGATATCCGGGTGATCGCGACGGGAGACCCGGGCCAAAGCCGCCCGCGGCTCGCCCTGCGAGCCCGTGAGCAGGGCCACGACGCGCTCGCGGGGCAGGCTCTTCCAGGAATCCGAGCGTCGAAATTCCGGCAGGCCGTCGAGGTATCCGCACTCGCGCGCCACGTCGATCACCCGGTCCATGGCGCGGCCGACCGCGACGACCTCGCGTCCGCACGCCGCGGCGGCCTCGGCCACCGCGCGGATGCGGGCCACGTTCGACGCGAAGGTGGTCACCGCAACCCGGTGGGGCGAGTCCGCGATCATCCTCTTCAGGGTGGCGGCGACCTCCCGCTCGCTCGGGGAAAAACCCTCGCGCACGACGTTGGTCGAGTCGCACACCAGCGCCAGGATGCCCTCGTCGCCCAGCGCCGTGAACGCCTCGGGCGAGGTGACGTCGCCGGCCACCGGCGTCGGATCGATCTTCCAGTCGCCGGTATGGACCACGAGGCCCGCCGCCGTGCGGATCGCGATGGCATTCGACTCGGGGATCGAGTGCGAGACCGGCACGTAGTCGACCTCGAACGGGCCGACGGTCACGCGCCGGCCGGGCTTGATCTCCCGCAGGTCGACCTTCGGGGCGCCCGGCTCGGACAAGCGGCGGGTCTCCAGCAGGTTCTTGGCGAAGCGGGTCGCGTAGACCGGTACCTTGAGCCGGGGCCACAATTCCGAGATCGCACCGATATGGTCTTCGTGCGCGTGGGTGATGAAGATCCCCAGCAGATCCTTCCGCTTCTCCTCGATGAAGGAGAGATCGGGGAACATCAGGTCGATCCCCGGCATCTGCTCCTCACCGGCGAAGCCCATGCCGCAATCGACCATGATCCATTTGCGGCCCTTCTCCGGCCCGAACCCATACAGGGCCGCATTCATTCCGATCTCGCCCACGCCGCCGAGCGGCAGGAAGACCAGCTCCTCCTGTCCCATCACCATCTGTCGTCGTCCAACATCATGCCGCCGTCGCGGCCGTTCCGAAATGCACCTCGCCCGCCGTCACGGTATGCCGGTTCCCGTCGGGGGCGAGGATCACGAGCCGCCCCCCCTCGTCGATTGTCTCGAACACGCCCCGTAAGGTATGCCCGCCGCTGCGAACCGCGATCTCCGATCCAAGACCCGCGGCCCGCGCGAGCCAGTCCTCGCGCAGGTGAGCGAAATTTCGTCCCCGGTCCCAGGCGCGCGCCCGCACGGCCATCCGGTCCGAGAGTTGTTCCAGTAGCGCTTCGGCGCCGCCTGCGTAACCCGTCGCGGCCAAGCATACGGCGCCGAGCCCGTCCGGGGCGGCCGCGACGTTGACGCCGAAGCCGATTACCGCGGCCCTGCGGCCGCCCGGAAGCGTCTCCGCCTCCAGCAGCAGCCCCGCCAGCTTCCCGCCCCCGAGCAGCACGTCGTTCGGCCACTTGAGCCGGAAAGATCGTGTGCGGGTCCCGGCTCCGGTATCCGGCACGGTGCCGCAGGCCGCCTCCAGCGCCTCGATCAGCGCGAGCCCCGCGACGAAGCCGAGTTCGGCGAGGTGGTCCGGCGCCACCCCGCTCACCGGCCAGAGCACGCTTGCCGCGAGGTTGCCCGGCAGGGACGCCCAGGCATTGCCCCGCCGGCCCCGGCCCGACTCCTGGCTATGGGTGATCACCCAGAGCGGTCCCGTCTCGCCCGCCCGCGCCCGCTCCATCGCCTCCGTGTTGGTCGAGCCGAGCCGGTCGTGGACATGGAGGCGGTGGCCCTGGGCGCGCGCCTCTGGCCCGAGTCGGTAGCTCAAGGCGAAGGTTTCACGTTGTGCCGCATTCCCGTCCCGCGCGCCGGAGGCCGCCCGTCCGAGAATGACCTAGAACAGCGACCGGGCCGCCCGGCCGGCGGCGCCGACCAGCGGTCCGGGCAGCAGGAAGAACAGCACGACCACGATGCTCGACAGGGCCAGAACTACGCGCAGGCCCGGCGCCATCGCCTCGTAGGGCTCCTTCGGCTCGTCGAAATACATGATCCGCACGATGCGCAGGTAGTAGTAGGCGCCGACCACGCTGGTCACGACCCCGATCACCGCCAACGTCACGAGGCCCGCCTTGATGGCGGCGGCGAACACGTAGAACTTTGCGAAGAACCCCGCGAGCGGCGGGATGCCGGCCAGCGAGAACATCATGGCGGCGAGGCAGAAGGCCAGCCACGGATGCGTGCGCGAGAGGCCGGACAGGTCCTCGATCGACTCGAACATCACGTCCCGGCGCCGGAGCGACAGGATGATCGCGAAGGTGCCGAGCGTCATCGCCAGGTAGATGATCATGTAGGTGACGAGCCCGCTGATCCCCTCCTCCGAGCCGGCGGCGAGCCCGATCAGCGCATAGCCGATATTGGCGATCGACGAGTAGGCCATCAGGCGCTTGATCGAGCGCTGGCCGATGGCCGCGAAGGAGCCGAGCGCCATCGACACCACGGACACGAAGATGAAGATCTGCTGCCAGACCGCCGTCACGTCCGGCAGAGCGCCGATGAACACCCGCACGGTCATCGAGACCGCCGCCATCTTCGGTGCGGAGGCGAAGAAGGCGGTCACTGGGGTCGGCGAGCCTTCGTAGACGTCCGGCGTCCACATATGGAACGGCACCGCCGACATCTTGAAGCAGACGCCCGCCGCCACGAACACGATCCCCAGCACGATGCCGAGCCCAACATTCTCGTTGAGCGCCGAGACGATACCCGGGAACGAGACGGTGCCGGTGAACCCGTAGATCAGCGAGGCGCCGTAGAGCAGCATCCCGGAGGAGAGCGCCCCGAGCACGAAGTACTTGAGGCCGGCCTCCGTCGACTTGGCGTCGTCCCGGTGGAACGCCGCGATCACGTAGGCGGCGAGCGATTGCAGCTCCAGGCCGAGATATAGCGCGATCAGGTCGTTGGCCGACACCATCACCATCATGCCGATGGTGCAGAGAACGATCAGGACGGGGAATTCGAACCGGTCGATGCGCTCACGCTTGAAAAAGTCGTGCGCCAGCAGGATCGTCGCGGCCGAGCCCAGCAGCACCAGCGACTTCATCACCTTGGAGAAGGCATCCGAGACGAACGCCCCCGACAGGGTGGTCACGCGGCCGTGCGCCGGCTGCGACAGCACCACGAACAGGGCCAGCAGCAGAAGGATCAGGGCGCCGATGCTCACGGTCTCGGCCGAGCGCTCGCCGCGCCAAGCGCCGTAGAGGATCAGGATCATCACGCCGACGCCGAGGATCAACTCGGGCAGGAGCGGTGCGAGCGAGGGCAGGACGGATTGGACGGTGGGCATCGGTTCCGCCTTAGAGCATCTTCCGCCGAAGTGGTCGCCGGTCCGGCGCGCGAAAATGCGATACGACAAGGGACGAGACGTCCGGCCCTGATCAGGGGATCAGGGCCAGGCTTCTAGCGCGGGAGCGGCAGCGCGGCGGCCGCAGTCTGGGTGTTCGCGAGTGCGGCCTTCATGCCCGTCATCAGCGCCTCGGTGGAGGGCGCGAACACGTCGAGCACGGGGGCCGGATGCACGCCGTAGTAGATTGTCAGCGCCACAAGCGGCGCCAGGATGATCTTCTCGCGGGTGTCCAAGTCGAGGATGCCCTGGAGGTTGGGCTTCTCCAGCTTGCCGTAGATCACCCTGGCATAGAGCCACAGCGCGTAGCCAGCCGAGAGGATGATCCCGAAGGTCGAGAAGAAGGCGACGTTCGGGTTCGCCTTGAAGGCCCCGAGCATCGACAGGAACTCGCCGACGAAGCCGGAGGTGCCGGGCAGGCCGACATTGGCCATGGTGAACACCATCATGGCCACCGCGTAGAGCGGCATGCGCTTCACGAGGCCGCCATACGCGGAGATCTCGCGAGTGTGCATCCGGTCGTAGACGACGCCGACGCAGAGGAAGAGCGCTCCCGAGACGATCCCGTGCGAGATCATCAGGAACAGGGCGCCCTGGATGCCCTGCTCGTTCAGGGTGAACAGGCCGAGCGTCACGAAGCCCATATGGGCCACCGACGAGTAAGCGATCAGCTTCTTGATGTCGGTCTGCATCATCGCAGTGAGCGACGTGAAGATGATCGCGATCACCGAGAGGGCGAAGACCAGCGGGGCGAAATCCTGGCTCGCCACCGGCAGCATCGGCAGCGAGATCCGGATGAAGCCGTAGCCGCCCATCTTCAGCAGGATGCCCGCCAGGATCACCGACCCTGCCGTCGGCGCCTCCACGTGGGCGTCGGGCAGCCAGGTATGGACCGGCCACATCGGCATCTTCACCGCGAACGAGGCGAAGAAGGCGAGCCACAGCCAGGTCTGCATCTGCACCGGAAAGCGGTACTGCAGCAGGGTCGGGATGTCGGTGGTGCCGGCCTGCCAGTACATCGCCATCACGGCGAGCAGCATCAGAACCGAACCGAGCAGGGTATAAAGGAAGAACTTGAAGCTCGCGTAGATCCGGCGCTGCCCTCCCCAGATGCCGATGATCAGGAACATCGGGATCAGGCCCGCCTCGAAGAAGAGGTAGAACAGCAGCAGATCGAGAGACTCGAAGACGCCGATCATCGTGGTCTCGAGGACCAGGAATGCGACGAAGTATTCCTTCACCCGGAAGTGGATCGAGTTCCAGGATGCGCCGATGCAGAACGGCATCAGGAACGTGGTCAGCAGCACGAGCGGCATCGAGAAGCCGTCGACGCCGAGCTTGAACCGGATCGTCTCGGCGAGCCAGGTGTGGTTCTCGACGAGCTGGAAGCTCGACGAGGACGCGTCGTAGCGCCCCCAGGCCACCAGGGAGAGGATGAAGGTGATGATCGTGGTGGCGAGCGCGGCCCAGCGGCTGTTGCGCGCGACCGCCTCCTCCTCGCCGTTCAGGGTGAGGATGAAGGCCGCGCCGCAGAGCGGCACGATCAACAGGCCGGAGAGGATGCCGAGGCCGAGCATATCAGTGGGCCCCCTTGGGCAAGCCGGACATCAGGTACCAGCTGATCAGACCGGCGACGCCGATGAGCATCACGAAGGCATAATGGTAGAGGTAGCCGGTCTGGAGGCGGACCACCCCGCGGGTGACGTCCGCGACGCGCGCCGCGATGCCGTTGGGCCCGAGGCCGTCGATGATCCGGCCGTCGCCCTGCTTCCACAGGAACAGCCCGAAATCCTTGGCCGGGCGCACGAAGATCCGGTCGTAGAGTTCGTCGAAGTACCACTTGTTGAGCAGGAACCGGTACAGCGACGGCTGCTGCGCGGCGAGCGCCCCCGGCAGCTCGGGGCGACGGATGTACATCCAGAAGGCCAGCACGAAGCCGAGGATCAGCATGATCAGCGGCGAATAGGAGACCAGCGCCGGGACTTCGTGGATCTCGTGCATGATGTGGTTGTCGGGGCCGTGCGCCAGGGCATGGCCCCAGAACGCGTCCATGCCGGAGCCGATAAAGCGGTCGTGGAAGATGATTCCGGCGAACAGCGCCCCGAAGGCCAGCACTGCGAGCGGGATCGTCATCACCAGCGGGCTCTCGTGGGGCGTGTGATCACCGTGGTGGCCGTGCCCGTGATGGTCGTCGGCGACCAAATCGCTGTTGTGGGCCGGCTCGACATCGTGGCCGTGATCGTCGTGGGCCGCGCCCTCGGTATGGCCCCGAGCGCCGTCGGCTTCGTGCGCCATCGCGGAATGCGCCACCGCCGGCGCGGCGTGGTGATCGTGCGCCGCGTGATCCTGTGAGCCATGGACGCCCCAGCGGGCCGGACCCTCGAAGGTCATGAAGAACAGGCGCCAGGAGTAGAACGACGTGAAGAACGCGGCCACCACGGTGCACAGGAAGGCGAGCGTGTGCCCCGGCCGGGTGGAGGCGTAGGCCGCCTCGATGATCGCGTCCTTCGAGTAGTAGCCCGCCGTGTAGGGGAAGCCGATCAGCGCCAGCGACCCGATCGCCATCATAGCGCTGGTATAGGGGATGTAGCGGCGCAGGCCGCCCATGTTCCGCATGTCCTGCTCGTGGTGCATCGCGTGGATGACCGAGCCTGCGCCGAGGAACAGCAGCGCCTTGAAGAAGGCGTGAGTGAACAGGTGGAACACGCCGGCCGAGTAGGCACCGACACCGAGCGCTACGAACATGTAGCCGAGCTGCGAGCAGGTCGAGTAGGCGATCACCCGCTTGATGTCGTTCTGCACCAGCCCGATCGTGGCGGCGAAGAAGGCCGTGATGCCGCCGATCACCGTGACGACGATCAGGGCGTTCGGCGCCTCCTCGAACAGCGGCGAGAGCCGGGCGACCATGAACACGCCGGCCGTGACCATGGTGGCCGCGTGGATCAGCGCTGAGACGGGGGTCGGGCCCTCCATGGCGTCCGGCAGCCAGGTATGCAGCAGGAACTGAGCCGACTTGCCCATGGCGCCCATGAACAGGAGCAGGCAGGCGAGGGTCAGCGCGTTCCAGTCATAGCCGATGAAGTGGAAGCTCAGCGTCTTGATCGCGTCGACCTTCGAGAAGATCGTGTCGAACGCCACCGAACCGGTCAGGACGAAGACCAGGAAGATGCCCAGCGAGAAGCCGAAATCGCCGACCCGGTTGACGATGAACGCCTTCATGGCGGCGGCGTTGGCCGAGGGCTTCTCGTACCAGAAGCCGATCAGCAGGTAGGACGCCAGGCCGACCCCTTCCCAGCCGAAGAACATCTGCACCAGGTTGTCGGCGGTCACCAGCATCAGCATGGCGAAGGTGAACAGCGACAGGTAGGCGAAGAACCGCGGCCGGTGCGGATCCTCCTCCATGTAGCCCACGGAATAGAGGTGCACGAGGGTCGACACCGTGGTGACGACCACGAGCATCACCCGGGTCAGGGTGTCGACCTTGAAGGCCCAGTCGACCTGGAGGTCGCCGGCCGAGAACCAGGACGCGACCTGCACCCGCTCGGCGTGGCCGCCGTCGAGGAACACCCCCCAGGCGATCAACGCCGTGAAGGCCAGGAAGGCCGTGGTGATGTACTCGCAGGCCCGCGCCCCGATGTACCGGCCGAACAGGCCGGCGATCAGGAAGCCGATCAGCGGGAAGAAGACGATCGCGTGATACATCGCTCTCTTGCAGTCCGTCCTCCGGCCCGGCCGCCTGGCGGCGGCGTCCGGATGTCAGTCGGGGCGCGCGAAGAAGAAGGAGGCCCTAGCCCTTCATCATGCTCACGTCCTCCACCGCGATGGAGCCGCGGTTGCGGAAGAACACCACGAGGATGGCGAGGCCGATCGCCGATTCGGCGGCCGCGACGGTCAGCACGAACAGGGCGAAGACCTGTCCGGTGATGTCGTTGAGCTGCGTCGAGAAGGCGACCAGATTGATGTTGACCGAGAGCAGGATCAGCTCAATCGACATCAGGATGACGATGATGTTCTTGCGGTTGATGAAGATGCCGAGAACGCCGAGCGTGAACAGAATCGCCGCGACGGTGAGGTAGTGGCTCAGGCCGATCATCGTTCGAGTTCTCCGGCGGGCATCAGACCTCGACCCCCTGGCGGGAGGGAACCTTGCGGGTCTCCACCGCCATGCCCTGGGTGCGGGCGTTCTGGACCGCGATGTTCTGGCGCTTGACGCCCGGACGGTCGCGCAGGGTGAGCACGATCGCGCCGATCATCGCCACCAGCAGGATCAGGCCCGCGAGCTGGAAGAAATAGGCGTATTCCGTGTAGAGCACCCGGCCCAGCGCCTGGGCGTTGGTCAGGTTCTCAGCCGACGCGACATTGCCGAGCGGCGCCTGCACCAGACCCGGATCGATCGTCCAGGACCCGACGACGAGCAGCAGCTCCACCAGGAAGATCGCCCCGATCAGGCCACCGATCGGCAGGTATTGCTGGAAGCCCTGGCGCAGCTCGGCGAAGTCCACGTCGAGCATCATCACCACGAACAGGAACAGGACCGCGACCGCCCCGACGTAGACGACGACGAGGATCATCGCCAGGAACTCGGCGCCCATCAGGACGAACAGCCCGGCGGCGTTCACGAAGGCGAGAATCAGGAACAACACCGAGGCGACGGGATTGCGCGAGGCGATCACCATGAACCCCGACGCGACCGTGACACTCGCGAACAGGTAGAAGAAGGCGGCTGCTGCGGTCATGCGCTCGTCGGGATCGGCCGCCGGAGCGGCCCCTTCTGCCTTGCGTGGGAACGGGCCGCAGCGGGCGGCCCGTCTATAGAACCCGGTCGGCGGGGGCACAACAGCGCCCCCGTCATCGCTTCAGCGATACGGCGCATCCATCGCGATGTTGCGCGCGATTTCGCGCTCCCAGCGGTCGCCGTTCAGCAGGAGTTTCTGCTTGTCGTAGAGCAACTCCTCGCGGGTCTCGACCGAGAACTCGAAGTTCGGCCCCTCCACGATGGCGTCCACCGGGCAGGCCTCCTGGCACATGCCGCAATAGATGCACTTCACCATGTCGATGTCGTAGCGCGTCGTGCGGCGGGTGCCGTCGTTGCGCCGCGGCCCCGCCTCGATGGTTATGGCCTGCGCCGGGCAGATCGCCTCGCAGAGCTTGCAGGCGATGCAGCGCTCCTCGCCATTGGGATAGCGCCGCAGCGCGTGCTCGCCCCGGAAGCGCGGGCCGCGATGGCCCATCTCGAAGGGATAGTTGATCGTCGCCTTCGGCTTGAAGAAGTAGCGCATGCCGAGGATCATCCCCGACACGAACTCCTTCAGCAGCAGGCTCTTTGCGACCTGATCGAGCTTCATGCCCGGATCTCCGATTCGGCGGGTGGGCTCAGGCGCCCGGCGCGAGGCCGGTCAGCTTGAGCACGAAGGCGACGACGACGACCGAGACCAGCGAGATCGGCAGAAAAACCTTCCAGCCGAGGCGCATGAGCTGATCGTAGCGGTAGCGCGGCACGATGGATTTCACCATGGCGAACAGGAAGAACAGGAAGCTCGCCTTCAGGATGAACCAGATCACGCCGGGCACCCAGGTGAACGGCGCGAACGGGATCGGCGAGAGCCATCCCCCCAAGAACAGCACGGTGCCGAGCGCGCACATGCTCATGATGGCGACGTACTCGCCGAGCATGAACAGCAGGTAGGGCGTCGAGGAGTACTCGACCATGTAGCCGGCCACCAGCTCCGATTCGGCCTCCGGCAGGTCGAAGGGCGGGCGGTTGGTCTCGGCCAGCGCCGAGATGAAGAACACCACGAACATCGGGAACAGCCAGAGCCAGTACCAGCCGAACAGGCCGAGGCTGGTGTCCTGCGCCATGACGATGCGCGAGAGGTTCAGCGAGCCGGCGCAGAGCAGCACGCAGATGATCACGAAGCCGAGCGACACCTCGTAGGAGATCATCTGCGCGGCCGAGCGAAGGGCGCCCAGGAAGGCGTATTTCGAGTTCGAGGCCCAGCCGCCCATGATGACGCCGTAGACGCCCAAGCTGGAGATCGCGAAGATGTAGGTGATGCCGACGTTGATGTCGGCGATGGCCCAGCCGTCGGCGAGCGGGATCACCGCCCAGCTCGACAGGGCCAGCATCGCGAAGACCAGCGGCGCCAGCAGGTAGATCGCCTTGTTGGCGCCAGCCGGGATTACCGGCTCCTTCAACACGAACTTGAGCAGGTCGGCGAAGGACTGGAACAATCCGAACGGCCCGACCACGTTCGGGCCGCGCCGGAGCTGTACCGCCGCCCAGATCTTCCGGTCGGCGAGCAGCGCGTAGGCGATGAAGACGAGCAGGGCTGCGAGCAGCACGAAGCTCTTCAGCACGATCAGGAGCACGGTCCCGAGGATCTCGAGGGGCGTCATCGTGTGTTCCCTACTCTGCCGCCGCCAGAGAGCGCGCCTCGGCGGCGCGCTCATGGGCAAGGCGCGAGCACTCGGCGAGCACCCGCGACGCGCGGGCGATCGGGTTGGTGAGGTAGAAGTCGGTCACCGGCGAAGCGAAGGCCGGGCCGCCCGTCGCGCCGCCGAGGCCTGCGAGCCGCTCCACGGCTTGCGCCGTATCGCCGGGCTCCACGGTCCCGATCGCCGCGAGATGCGGGTGGGCGGCATAGAGCGCCCGGCGGAGCGCGGCGAGCGAATCGAACGGTAGGCGCTCGCCGAGCACGTCCGACAGGGCGCGCAGGATCGCCCAATCCTCGCGGGCATCCCCCGGCGGGAAGCCGGCGCGGTTGCCCATCTGCACCCGCCCTTCCGTGTTGACCCAGGTCGACGACTTCTCGGTATAGGCCGCGCCCGGCAGGATCACATCGGCGCGGGAGGCGCCCCGGTCCCCGTGGGTGCCCTGGTAGATCACGAAGGCGCCCGGGGCGACGTCGCGCTCGTCGGCGCCGAGGTTGAACAGCACGTCCACACCGCCCGCTTCCAGCATGGCCGAGAAGCCGAGGCCGCCCTCCCCCGGAACGAAGCCGAGATCCAGAGCCCCGACCCGGGCGGCTGCCGTGTGCAGCACGCCGAAGCCGTTCCAATCGGCCGAGACCGCGCCGATCTCCTTGGCCAAGGATGCCGCAGCCGCCAGGATGCCGGGCCCCGCGTCGGCACCGACGATGACGAGGGGCGCTTTGGCCTGCTTGAGGATATCGAGGAAGCTGTGCTCCCCGCGTGCCAGCGCCGCGAGGGACTCGGGGCCCGCGCCGATGTAGTGGCTCGGATAGGTGAGGTCGACCGGCTCGCCGATCAGCCCGACCGCCAGCGGCGCCAGGCGCCAGCGCTTGCGGATGCGCACGTTGAGGAGCGAGGCTTCGGTGCGCGGGTTGGCGCCGACGATCAGGATCGCGCCCGCGGCCTCGATGCCCGGGATGGTCGGGTTGAACACGTAGGAGGCGCGGCCGAGTGCCGGATCGAGGCCGGCGTCCGTCTGGCGGCAATCGAGGTTCGGCGAACCCAGCGCGCGCATCAGCTCGCGCAACGCGAAGATCTCCTCGACGCCGGCGAGGTCGCCGACCACCGCGCCGATGCGCTTCGGGTCGGTGCCCTTCACACGTGCGGCGATGGCCCGGAAGGCCTCGGCCCAGGAGGCGGGCCTGAGCCGGCCGTTCTCCCGCAGGTAGGGGCGGTCCAGGCGCTGCATGCGGAGCCCGTCGATGACGTAGCGGGTCTTGTCCGAGATCCACTCCTCGTTGATCTCTTCGCTGACCCGCGGCTCGATCTGCATGACCTCGCGGCCGCGGGTGTCGACGCGGATCGCCGAGCCGACCGCGTCCATCACGTCGACCGATTCGGTCTTGTTCAGCTCCCAGGGCCGCACGTTGTAGCTCTGCGGCCGGTGGACAAGCGCGCCCACCGGGCAGAGATCGGCGACGTTGCCCTGGAGCTCGGAGGCCATCGACTGCTCGAGGTAGCTGGTGATCTCCATGTCCTCGCCGCGGCCAATGGCGCCGAGGTCGGGCACGCCCGCCACCTCCGCCAGGAAGCGCACGCAGCGGGTGCAGTGAATGCAGCGGTTCATCGCGGTCCGCACCAGCGGGCCGATATGCTTCTCCTCGACCGCGCGCTTGTTCTCCTGGTAGCGGGTCGAATCGACCCCGTAGGCCATCGCCTGGTCCTGCAGGTCGCAATGGCCGCCCTGGTCGCAGATCGGGCAATCGAGGGGGTGGTTGATGAGGAGGAACTCCATCACCCCTTCCCGGGCCTTCTTGGTCAGGCCGGAGCGGGTGAGGACCTCCGGCGGCTCGCCATTCGGCCCGGGGCGGCAATCCCGGACGGCGTAGGCGCAACTCGCCACGGGCTTGGGCGCACCCTTCAACTCCACCAGGCACATGCGGCAATTGCCGGCGATCGAGAGCCGCTCGTGGAAGCAGAAGCGCGGGATCTCGGCGCCCGCGGCCTCGCAGGCCTGGAGCAGTGTGTATTCGGCCGGAACCTCGACCTCGGTGCCGTCGACGAGGATTTTTGTCATCGGTGCAATCTCAGTGCGGGGCGTCGGCGAGATCGAGGCGCCGCTCGATGCGAAGCTCGACCCTATCGATCCGCCGGTGGACGCCGGCCAGGTTTTCCACGACCGCGCCCATCCGGCCCTTCAAGTCACGGACATCGTCGCTGAGGCAATCGACTGTCTCGTCGATGCGCCGCAGATCACCGAGCCTCGGGTTGTCCGGCTGGCCCGGCATCCGCCCTACTCCGCCGCCATCGGGATGGGGTCGGAATGCGGGTTGGCCGTGTAGCGGTCGATCCGCTTCTCGATCTCGGGGCGGAAGTGGCGGATGAGGCCCTGGATCGGCCAGGCCGCCGCATCGCCGAGCGCGCAGATCGTGTGGCCCTCGATCTGTTTGGTGACCTCGAACAGCATGTCGATCTCGCGCTTCTGCGCCCGGCCTTCGGCCATGCGCACCATCACGCGCCACATCCAGCCGGTGCCTTCCCGGCAAGGCGTGCACTGGCCGCAGGATTCGTGCTTGTAGAAATACGAGATGCGGGCGATCGCCGCGACGATGTCGGTGGATTTGTCCAGCACGATCACCGCCGCCGTGCCGAGGCCCGAGCCGAGGTTGCGCAGGGTG
Organism: Methylobacterium sp. NEAU K; assembly: GCF_030700285.1. Taxonomy (GTDB): domain Bacteria; phylum Pseudomonadota; class Alphaproteobacteria; order Rhizobiales; family Beijerinckiaceae; genus Methylobacterium. The sequence goes on from NZ_JAUYZJ010000004.1 coordinate 195,229, forward strand.
TCGAAATCCATCTTGGCGTCGATGATCTGCTCGGCCGGCACCAGCGGCACCGAGGAGCCGCCCGGGATCGAGCACAGGAGATTGTCCCAACCGCCGCGCATGCCGCCGCAATGGCGGTCGATCAGCTCGCGGAAGGTTATGCCCATCTCCTCCTCGACGTTGCACGGCTTGTTGACGTGCCCCGAGACGCAGAAGAGCTTGGTGCCGGTGTTGTTCTTGCCCCCGAAGCCCGCGAACCACGCGCCGCCCCGGCGCAGGATCGTGCCGGCGACCGCGATCGACTCGACGTTGTTGACCGTCGTCGGGCACCCATAGAGGCCCATGTTGGCCGGGAACGGCGGTTTGAGCCGCGGCATCCCCTTCTTGCCCTCTAGGCTCTCGATCAGCGCGGTCTCTTCGCCGCAGATATACGCCCCGGCGCCGTGGTGGACGTAGATGTCGAACGGGTAGTCGTGCACGTTCGACTGGCCGACCAGACGGGCCTCGTAGGCCTCGTCCACCGCCCTCTGCAGGGCGTGCTTCTCGGCCACGTACTCGCCGCGGATGTAGATGTAGCAGGCATGCGCGCCCATGGCGAAGCAAGCCAGCATGCAGCCCTCGATCAGGAGATGCGGATCGTGCCGCATGATCTCCCGGTCCTTGCAGGTGCCCGGCTCCGACTCGTCGGCGTTGACCACGAGGTAGTGCGGGCGCCCGTCCGACTTCTTGGGCATGAACGACCACTTCAGGCCGGTCGGAAAGCCCGCGCCGCCGCGCCCGCGCAGGCCCGACGCCTTCATCTCCTCGATGATCCAGTCGCGGCCTTGGCTCAGCAGGAACTTGGTCCCGTCCCAGGCGCCGCGCTTCTTGGCGGCCTCCAGGCCCGGCGAATGCAGCCCGTAGAGGTTGGTGAAGATGCGATCCTGATCCGACAGCATGTCAGGTCCTCACTGAGCCGGCGCGGCGAGCGCCTTGGCCTGCCCTACCCAGTCCTCCCGGTCGATGCGACCGGGGAACGCGAGGTAGGTGCCGACCCAGGCGATCTCGTCGCGGGTCCAGGCGGCGATCTGGTCGAAATGGTAGATGCCGAGCCCGTTCAGGCGCTGGCTGTTGCCCGGACCGATCCCCTTGATCCGGGTCAGGTCGTCCGGTCGACCGGCGCGGGCGGCGTCGAGCCCCGGGGGCCGGCTTCCGACCGCGTTCGCCTTCTGCTCCGGGCTCGCGTCCTTCGGGAGGGCCGCCAGTGCACCGGCGACGCGCGCCTCCTCGGCCTCCGCGGCAACCTCGCCCTCGCTCGCGCCGGATGCCTCCGGCTGCTGCGGAACCTCCCCGCGGTCGGGCGTCTCCTGGTTGCCCTGCTCGCCGGCCGCCGGCTCACCCTCGGCAACCCGCTTGGCCGGCGAGTCGAGCACGTCCGCATCGCCCTGGCGCGCCGCGCCGTGCTTGGCGGTCGAGCGCCCGCGTTCGGCGGCATCCGCGCTGTCCTCGGGCTTGATCGGCGTCTCGCCGGCGGCGGCGCGCTGCGCCGGCGCGTCGGTCACGGTCCGCTCGACCGGGCGCCCGGCATCGGGCCGGGCGGGCTTCGGCTGGGTGGCGGCCCGCTGCTCGCTCGAGGCGGCCTCATCGGATTTCGCGGCTTGGTCTTCCGCCTTGCCGGTGTCCTCGAAGCGCTGGCGCCAAGCGCCGACGCGCGAACCGTCGAACAGGGTCGGGTCTGTTAGCGTTTCGGCTCCGCCCAGCGGCTCGGAGGATGTGCGCCCTGTCTGCGAGCCGACCTTCACGGGGCGGCCGGCGGCGAGGTCGTCCATCAGCTGACCGAGCGATTCCGGCGTCAGGTCCTCGTAGTAATCCTGATTGATCTGCACCATCGGGGCATTGCAGCAGGCGCCCAGGCACTCGACCTCGAGCCAGGAGAAATTGCCGTCGGCCGAGACGTGGCCGGGCGGCCCGAGGCGCGTCTCGAGCATCGCCTTCAGCCCGCGGGCGCCGCAGGAATCGCACGGCACCGTGCCGCAGACCTGGATCCAGTAGCGTCCGACCGGCTCCAGCGCGAACATCGTGTAGAAGGTCGCGACCTCCAGGACGCGGATGTTGGGCATGCCGAGTTCGGTGGCCACCGCCTCGATGGCCGCGCGCGGCAGCCAACCGCCGTTCTGCTCCTGCGCCTTCCACAGGAGCGGGATCACCGCGGAGGCCTGGCGGCCCTCCGGGTACTTGGCGATCTGGGTCTTCGCCCAGGCGGCGTTCTCGGGGGAGAACGCGAAGCTTTCGGGCTGCTCAGAGGCCGGCGCGAGTCTGCGGTTTGCCATCCGTCTAACGCCTTACCGATCCACTTCGCCGAACACGATGTCCAGGGTGCCGAGCACGCAGGACACGTCGGCCAGAAGGTGCCCCCGGCACATCCAGTCCATCGCCTGAAGATGCGCGAAGCCCGGTGCGCGGATCTTGCAGCGATACGGCTTGTTGGTCCCGTCTGAGACCAGATACACGCCGAACTCGCCCTTGGGCGCTTCCACGGCCGCGTAGACCTCGCCCTCCGGTACGTGGAAGCCCTCCGTGTAGAGCTTGAAGTGGTGGATGAGCGCTTCCATCGAGCGCTTCATCTCCCGGCGCGGCGGCGGTGCGAACTTGCCGTCGAGGGACGCGACCGGACCCTGCCCGGCGGGCTCGCGCAGCTTGGCGCAGCACTGCTTCATGATCTTAACGGATTCCCGCATCTCCTCCATGCGGATCACCTGCCGGTCGTAGGTGTCGCCGTTGCGACCCACCGGGATGTCGAACTCCATCTCCTCGTAGCACTCGTAGGGCTGCGCCTTGCGCAGGTCCCACGGGATGCCCGAGCCGCGCAGCATCACGCCCGAGAAGCCCCACGCCATGCACTCGTCGACCGAGACGATCCCGATGTCGACGTTGCGCTGCTTGAAGATGCGGTTGGCCATGACGAGGTCGTCGAGATCCTGGACGACCTGCAGGAACGGGTCGCAGAACGCGTCGATGTCATCGATGAGCTTGGGCGGCAGGTCCTGGTGGACGCCGCCGGGGCGGAAGTAGTTGGCGTGGAGCCGGGCGCCCGAGGCCCGCTCGTAGAAGATCATCAGCTTCTCGCGCTCCTCGAAGCCCCAGAGCGGGGGCGTGAGGGCGCCGACATCCATCGCCTGCGTGGTGACGTTGAGGAGGTGCGACAGCAGCCGGCCGATCTCGCAGAACAGCACCCGGATCAGCTGCGCGCGCCGGGGCACTTCGATGCCCGCAAGCCGCTCGATCGCCAGGCAGAAGGCATGCTCCTGGTTCATCGGCGACACGTAGTCGAGCCGGTCGAAATAGGGCGTCGCCTGGAGATAAGTCTTGTGCTCGATGAGCTTCTCGGTGCCACGGTGCAGCAGCCCGATATGCGGATCGACCCGCTCGACCACCTCGCCGTCGAGCTCCAGAACGAGGCGCAGCACACCGTGCGCCGCCGGATGCTGCGGGCCGAAATTGATCGCGAAGTTGCGGATGTTGTGTTCGGTCACGGGCGGTTCCGCTCCTCAGGCCGACGTCTTCTCGTCGCCCGGCAGCACGTAGTCCGTGCCTTCCCAGGGCGAGAGGAAATCGAAGTTCCGGAATTCCTGCGTCAACTGAACCGGCTCGTACACGACACGCGCCTCGTCCTGGTCGTAGCGGACCTCGACGAAGCCGGTGAGCGGGAAGTCCTTGCGCAGGGGGTGGCCCTCGAAGCCGTAATCGGTGAGCAGGCGGCGCAGGTCCGGATGCCCCGAGAACAGGATGCCGTAGAGGTCGTAGGTCTCGCGCTCATACCAGTTGGCGGCCGGGAAAACCTCGATCACCGAGGGAACCGGCGTCACCTCGTCGGTCTGCACCTTCACCCGGATGCGAGCGTTATGGCGCAGGGACAGCAGGTGGTAGACTACGTCAAAGCGCTTCTCGCGCTGCGGGTAATCCGCCCCGCAGATGTCGATGAAGCTGCGGAACGCGCAGGCTGCATCGTCGCGCAGGTAAGTCAGCGCGTAGACGATGTCGGAGGCCTGGACCACCAGCGTCAGCTCGCCGAACGCGAGGGTGTGCGACAACACCGCCGGACCGAGCGCGCCGACGATGCGCTCAGCCATCGTTGTCAGAGCGGCGTCGCCGCTCGCCGGCTGCGTGTGAGGCAGGATCGAGATGCCGTTCGACATGGCCCTTCCTCAGCGCTCGATCGTGCCGGTGCGGCGGATCTTTTTCTGAAGCAGCAGCACGCCGTAGAGCAGCGCCTCGGCGGTGGGCGGGCACCCGGGCACGTAGATGTCCACCGGCACCACTCGGTCGCAGCCGCGCACCACCGAATAGGAGTAGTGGTAGTAGCCGCCGCCATTGGCGCAGGAGCCCATCGAGATGACGTAGCGCGGCTCCGGCATCTGGTCGTAGACCTTGCGCAGGGCCGGGGCCATCTTGTTGGTCAGGGTGCCGGCAACGATCATCACGTCGGACTGGCGGGGCGAGCCGCGCGGCGCGAAGCCGAAGCGCTCGCAGTCGTAGCGCGGCATCGACATCTGCATCATCTCGACGGCGCAGCAGGCGAGTCCGAAGGTCATCCACATCAGCGAGCCGGTGCGGGCCCAGTTGATCAGCTCGTCCGTGGTGGTGAGCAGGAAGCCGCGGTCGGCCAGCTCGTCGCTGATCGACAGGAAGGTCGGGTCGTCCGCGCCGATCGGGCGGCCGGTGTTGGGATCGATGATTCCCTTCGGCTGGGGCGCGATCGCGGGGGCGCGGTTGGTATCGGTGATCAGGGCCATCGGCGACTCGGGATGCGGTGCGGACAGGTGGCTGGCGCGAATCAATCCCACTCGAGGGCGCCCTTGCGCCACTCGTAGATGAAACCGACCGTCAGCACGCCCAGGAAGACGATCATCGACCAGAAGCCGAACCAGCCAAGATCCCCGAAGGTGATCGCCCACGGGAACAGGAACGCAACCTCAAGATCGAAGATGATGAACAGGATCGCGACGAGGTAGAAGCGCACGTCGAACTTCATGCGGGCATCGTCGAAAGCATTGAAGCCGCACTCGTAGGCCGAGAGTTTCTCCGGGTCCGGACTCTTGAAGGCGACAAGGAAGGGCACGACCAGCAGAGCGGTGGCGATGAACAGCGCCACGCCGATGAACACGATGAGCGGAAGGTAGTCCGCCAACAGTCCGGTCATGCCAGGGCCTCGCGAGAGCGTCTCGATCGACATGGGAAACCGCGGTGCGACGCCGAACCGGATTCGCCCGTGGAATTGTTCTTATGCCAGGATGCGCGCGGCCGGAGGCTTAGTCGAGCCGCCGACCCATGACAATGGCTTGTCGCGTCGCACAAAGCGCTGTGCCTGTCTCGCCTGGAGATGGGTCCGGGCGGCGCGGCTGCAACACGACGCAAGCGCGCAGCCCTCGTGGCCGGGCGCGGGGTAAAACCGCGACGGACGCGCTTGACAGCCCCCGACGCGGCCCATAAACCCCGCCCCGTCGCCGGGCGAAACGCCCCTTCTAGGCGACCACGCCGTGCGGGCGTAGCTCAGTTGGTTAGAGTGCCGGCCTGTCACGCCGGAGGTCGCGGGTTCGAGCCCCGTCGCCCGCGCCACGTCCTCCTCTACATTTGTGAATTCGAGCTCGGAGCGCGACCTTGTAGGTCGTTTGCATCGTAGGTCGTTTGCATCCCTGCGCGGTCGTGTCGTGGCCGACATGCGAGCGACGCCGGGCCGAGCCTGAACGTCAGGCCGCTTTTTGCGGCGGAGAATCGGTGTCCGCGAGCGTCGCGCCGGCTGTGTTCCTGCGACCGCCGCGGATGCTCAAGGCGATCCCGGCGAGAATCATTCCTCCACCCGCCAGGATATCGGCGCTCAACGGCTCGCCGAGCACCACATGCGTGCTCAGGATGCCGGCCACCGGCACCAGAAGGGCGAACGGCGTCACGGCCGCTGCGGGATAGCGGGTCAGGAGGCGGTTCCAGAGACCGAAGGCCAGCAGGGTCGTCGGGTAGGCCTGGAAGGCGATCGACGCGACGGCGAGCCAGCCCGGATGCGCCAGGGCGGCGAGGGCGGCGGGTCCTTCCACGACCAGCGAGAGGGCGATCAGCGGGAACGTGGTGGCGAGGCTGCCCCAGACCATCAGGGCCAGCATGTCGACCCGCCCGATCCGCTTCGCGATGACGTTCGCGCACGCCCAGGCGAGCGCGGCGCCGACCACCATCAGCAGCGGTCCCGGCGGCGCGCCCCCGGCCCGTCCGAGCGCCACCGTGGCGACCCCGAGGAGGGCGACGGCGCCTCCCAGCCCCTGGAGCCCGCTCGGGCGCTCCCTCAGCAGCAGCCAGGCGAGTGCCACCGTGAAGGGCACCTGGACCTGGATCAGCAGTGACGACAGGCCGGCCGGCATGCCGAGCCGAAGCGCCATGAACAGCAACCCGAACTGACCGACCCCGAGCGCCAGGCCGAACCCCAAGACCAGGGACGCGGGGGCCCGGGGCGGCTTGATCACCAGCATGGCCGGCACGGCCGCGAACGCGAAGCGCAGCGCGCACAGCATCAGCGGCGGCACCGTCTCCAGCCCGATCTTGATGGCCACGAAGTTCGCGCCAAGGATCGTGACCACAAGGATCGCGCTCAGAACGTCGCGCGCCGTCATCCGATCGTCCCCGCCCGCCTTACCACGACAGAGGCACTCCCACCCGAGCGCGGCGCCGCGCATCGCGCCGGTCGATCAGCAGATCGGCGGCGTCGCCGGTTCCCCGCACGGCTGCATCCGCCACGTCCTGCGGTGTCAGCCCGATATCCTTCAATTCCCGCTCGGACAGCATCGAGAGCCGGTGCAGCACGCGCCGGTCCATCGCGGCGCGCGACAGACCGGCGCCCACCTCCGCGGCGGCTGCGGCGACCACCCGGAGCGTGCGGGCGATCCACGGCGGCCGGCCTTCGGCGCCGGCGGTTTCGGGACGGCAATGCTCCATGGTCTCGTCCTCCGCTTTTCTTGAACGGCGCGACCATGCCGCCCCGGGGCTGGCGGCGACAGGAACGGTTCGGTACGATTCGTAAGAATTGTCCGGTCGAAAAGGCAGTACGGATGCAGATCGCCCATAAGGCAGCCGGGACGCGGGTCGAAGCCGTGGCCGCCGAGATCCGCGAGCGGATCGCGGCTCGGCGGCTCGTCCCCGGTGTCCGGATCCCGTCGGTGCGCGCCTTCGCGGACGCCATGGGCGTGTCGAAATCGACCGTCGTGGAGGCCTATGACCGGCTGGCCGCCGAGGGCACGCTGGTGGCGCGCCCGGGCTCCGGCTTCTACGTCGCCGGCAAGACCCGGCCGCTCTCCCTCCAGGCGATGGGGCCCCGGCTCGACCGGATCGTCGATCCGCTCTGGATCACGAGGCAGGCGCAGCAGGCCGGCTCCGACCAGCTCAAGCCGGGAGCCGGCTGGCTGCCGGATTCCTGGATGCCGCACGAGGCGATCCGGCGCGGCCTGCGCCGGGTGGCGCGGGGGGATCTCGCCGCGATGACTGACTACGACCGGCCCCTCGGCTACGAACCCCTGCGGGTCCAGATCGCCCGCAAGGTCGGTGAGAAGGGCGTCGGGGCCGAGCCGGACCAGATCGTACTGGTCGAATCGGCCACGCAGGCCCTCGACCTGGTCTGCCGTTTCCTGCTCCAGCCCGGCGACACGGTGCTCGTCGACGATCCCTGCTACTTCAATTTCCTGGCGCTGCTGCGGGCGCACCGGGTCGCGGTAGCCGGCGTGCCGCTGACCCCGGAGGGGCCGGACCTGCGGGCGCTGGCGGTCCTGCTCGAACGGCACCGGCCGCGGTTCTACCTCACCAACGCGGCGCTCCAGAACCCGACGGGGGCGAGCCTCGCCCCGGCCCTGGCCCACCGGCTGCTGAAGCTGTGCGAGGCGCACGACACCCTCATCGTCGAGGACGAGATCTTCGGCGACCTCGAGCCCGAGCCGGCTCCCCGGCTCGCGGGCTTCGACGGTCTGGAGCGGGTGATCCAGATCGGCAGCTTCTCGAAGACCCTGTCGGCGGCCGCGCGCTGCGGCTGGATCGCGCTCCGGGCCGACTGGGTGGAGCCGCTGGTTGATCTCAAGCTGGCGCTGAGCCTCGGCAACGGCCACGTCACGGCGGCGCTGGTGCACAGCCTGATCACCGAGGGCGCCTACCGCCGGCACCTCGCCGAGACCCGCCGCCGGCTCGCCGGCGCGATGGTGGCCGCTTCCGCTGGCCTGCGCGCCTGCGGGTTGGAGCCCTGGGCGCAGCCCCGGGGCGGCTTCTTCCTGTGGATGCGCCTGCCTGACGGGCGCGACGGGGCCGAGGTGGCGCGCCGGGCGCTCGCCCAGGGCATGGTGCTGGCGCCGGGGACCGCCTTCAGCCTGTCCGACGACTGGAACGGCTACATGCGCTTCAACGTCGCCCATTGCGCCGATCCGCGCATCCGCCCGATCCTGCGCGAGGCGCTGGCTTGAGCGAGACCCGCCGAGCCATCCGGTTTCCGAATGATCGATTCGTAGCCGTTTCGTCTTCGCCCCGCTCGCGATGGCGGTGCGCGGCGAAGCCGACCGGAGCGTTCATTTTGGAACCGGCGTCACGCCGGCAGGAGCAGTTCCGCCCGCAAGCCTCCCAGCTCCGAGCGTCCGAGTGTCAGGCTGCCGCCATAGAGTTCGGCGAGTTCGAGCGTGATCGGCAGCCCGAAGCCGTGGCCCGGCACGCCCTCGTCGAGGCGGCGCCCCCGGGCCATCACGGAAGCGGCGGCCTCGGCGTCGAGGCCCGGCCCGTCATCCTCCACCCGCATGCGCACGCCGCCGTCCCACGCAGCTGCCGACACCCGTACCCGGGCCCGGCACCAGCGGCAGGCATTGTCGACGAGATTGCCGAGCATCTCGTCGAGATCCTGCCCCTCGCAGGGCACCGTGAGGTCGTCCGGCACGGCGAGGTCGATCGCCAGACCTTTCTCGGCGTAGAGGCGCAGGAGCGCATCGCGCAGGTCCGCGACGCGAGGCGCCAGGGGCGTCCGCCCCCGGGCCGAGCCGGCAAGGGCTGCCGCCCGGGCCCGGCGCAGGTGATGGCGCACGCGCCGGTCCATGTCGTCGACCTGACGGCGCAGCGCCCCGCCAGGATCGCGGGCGGGCTCGGCCAGCGCCATCGACAGGGTGGCCAGCGGCGTCTTGAGGGCGTGGGCGAGGTTGGCGACGTGCCCGCGGGCCCGTTCCAGGTTCTGTGCGTTCTGGTCCAGCAGCGCGTTGAGTTCCGCCACCACCGGCTCGATCTCGGCGGGCTGCTCCGCCGGCACCCGATCCCGCCTGCCGGCCCGCACCGCTGCGAGATCGGCCCGCAGGCGCTTCAGCGGCGCCAGCCCGAGGCGGACCTGGAGCGCCAGTCCGGCGATCAGGCAGAGGCCCAGCACCCCGAGAGCGAGGGCGAGGCTGGTCAGGGCCTCGCGCAGCGGGCCGAACAGAGCCACCCGCGGTGCCGCCGCGATGAGCGTCGCGGGTGGGCTTCCAGGTACGGTGAGGATGCGCAGGATCAGCGGCTCGCCCCGGGGCCCGGTGCCTTCGGCGGGGTGCGGGCGGCCGGGCTCGTCGTCGGGCCCCGGGTCCGACACGGCGATGTCGTGGCCCCGCAGGGAGCCCGAGCGAACGATTTCGACCCCGCGGCGCACCTCCCAGGCCCAGCCCGGGCCTTCCCGGTCGAATGGCGGCGCGTCGAGGTCCCGGGCGAGGAGGCCCGCTTCGAGCCCGGCCCGCAGGGCGACGATTTGCGCGTCGAGACGTCCCTCGATCTGCCCCCGGACGAAGCGGTGCAGGATCACCCCGATGGCGAGCCCGGCCACCACCAGGGCCGCCAGGACCAGCGCGAGGGCGGCCGCGAGCAGGCGTGTGCGCAGGGACCGGCGCGGCGGCGGCGGTTGAGGCCTTCGGGGTCCAGGCCCTTCCCGGCGCACAATCGGGATCCCCTTCGGGCGAGAACGCTCCGGCGGTGGCATCAGGCGGGATCTGCGTGCAGGCGGTAGCCGTGACCACGCACGCTCTCGATCCGGGCGGGGGCGATCTTCCGGCGCAGGCGGGTGATGATCACCTCCACGGAGTTCGAATCGACATCCGCGTCGCCCTCGTAGACCCGCTCGATCAGGTGCGCGCGGGGCACGACCGCCTCGCGGTTCCGCATCAGGCAGGACAGGACCCGCCATTCCAGCCCGGTGAGCTTGAGCGGCAGGCCCTCGTGCTCGAAGGCGCCGAGCCCCGTATCGAAGTCGAGTGGGCCGCAGGTGATCCGGCTCGCCCCGCCGCCCTGTGACCGGCGCACCAGGGCGCGCAGGCGGATCACCAACTCCTCCACCCGAAACGGCTTGACCACGTAGTCGTCCGCCCCGGCCTTGAAGGCGGCGACCTTGTCGCTCCAGCCGTCGCGGGCCGTGAGCACCAGGACAGGCATCGTCCGCCCGGCTCCCCGCCAGGCCTGCAGCACCGAGACCCCGTCGCCCTTCGGCAGCCCGAGGTCGAGCACCACCGCGTCGTAGCCCTCGGTCTCGCCGAGATGCTGGGCGTCCTCGCCGTCCGAGGCCCGATCGAGGACGAAGTTCTCCGCGCGCAGCACCTTGGCCACCGCGTCGGCCAGGGCTCCGTCGTCCTCAACCAGCAGGATCTTCAACCGTCCATCCCCCCTGTCCCGGCCTGTCGGCGGAAAACGTGCCGCACCAGGATCTTGCAGTCGTATCCTCAAGCGACGCATCCGCACGCCGCCGCCGGGGCGGCACTTGGCGGCATGGATCGAGATCCCGCCTCCAAGCCTTTGTGACGGCGCGCCTCTTACGTCTTGTTCCGAAGCGCTCGTGTTGTCAGACGCGTGGCCGTTCCGGCCAGGAGCGCTCTACGGCCGCGGGTTTAACCGGGCCTGAACCGGGTGGTTCAGTCCGGATTTGAGGGGGAGCCCTACGAAGGGGTCACGGATCGTTCGGGTCCGGACCCTTGAGAGGCTTCAGCAGATGAGCGACGACAAGACCATCGACGGCACCGCGCGGGCGATCCGGGAGCCGGCCCCCGGCGCCGTCCCGACGGTTGCCGAGAGAATCCCACGGCGGACCTGGGTGGTGGGTGCCGTTGCGGTGCCGCTGGCTTTGGGGGCGGCGGGCCTGTCCCTGGCGCAGGGCACGGCGTTCCAGCCGACCCCGGTCGAGCCTGTGGCGATCCGGGCGCTGGCTCCTTCGAGCGCGACCGCCATCAAGGGCGAGGTCGCCGAGATCTTCGGCAACAAGTTCGTGGTCCAGGACCCCACCGGCCGGGTGCTGGTCGAGACCGGCCGCGAGGGCGAGGGCGGCACGCTCGTCGCCAAGGGCGAGGCCGTGACCGTGCAGGGCCGTTACGAGACCGGCTTCCTCCGTGCTGGCGTCCTGACGCATGGCGATGGGCGCAAGGTCGTGCTCCGGCCTGCGGGCGGCCCGCCGATGGGCAGCCTGGACTGGGCCAAGGACAGGCTTGGCCTCGGTCCGACACCCGACGTGGCCGCCCTCACCGCCGCCGTCCAGGCGGCCGGCTACGGTGACGTGCGCGTCACCGGCCGCGGCCCGCGCCATCTCGAAGTAGCGGCCAAGGACCGGGACGGGCGCGAGCACCAGCTCCATGTCGGCTTCGACGGGCAGGTCCGCGAGCGTCCGCTGCTGTGAGCCCGGTGCCGGCGGGCACAGCATGCAACCGTTTCCGCCCTGCCGCGTCCTCCTGTCTCTCACCCGGTCAGGAGGCGCGCACCGTGGAACCGATGAAGCCGATGGAACCCATGAAGCCGATGAAGGGCATGGAGCCCTGGTGGCCGAAGGACCTGGGCGACCCCGCGACAAGCGGTGCCCAGAACGGGATGAAATACGCGTTCTTCCCGGACAAGCACCGTCTCCTGATCGAGCGCGACGACCAAGTCTCGACCTACGATAGCGGCGACCACCGGATCGGCGGCGTCTCGCAATCGGATGGCGCCTCAAAATCGCTGACCTTCGCCAGCCAGAGCGGCGACGTGGATCTCGCCTCCCTCAAGAAGCTCGGCTGAGCAAGTAGCTCGGCTGAGATTGTGTTCGACGCAGCCGTTCCCATGCTCGGGATCTGCCCGCCTCGACCTCATCGCGAGGCGCGTCCGCTGAGCGGGTGCCGCTAAGGAGCCCTCCATCTGCCTCCGGCTCTTGATGGGAGATCGGTCTATGAAATTTCGCGATTTCTCAAATCTGTACTCCTGTCGCGACGTGGCGGAATTCCCATAGGCGACCCCGTCGTTCCGGACCCGCCTGCGGCGCCCCGGAACGACGGGGTGGATGCTTGGCCGTCCGTGCAAGTCTCGAGCGCTCGCGTGAGTAGGATGTCCAAATGGGATTGCGCCGGGACAGGTCGGGAGCGAGCCCTCTTTGTCCCAGCCGGCTTCCCCTTCGACAGAGAGCCCTCTAAGCCCGGGCCGGCCATGCAAGCCCTCTCGCCGATCTGTGTAAGACCATGCGCGCGCTGATCGACCTCGTTCTCGCCATGCGGGTGCGCGATCGACACCGCCTCGCGTTGATCGCACTCGGGCTCGCGGTCGCGGCTCTGTTGGAGGTGGTCGGCGTCGCCTCGGTGATCCCGTTCCTGACGCTGGTCGGCGATCCGTCGGCCGCGACCCGAGTCCCCTATCTCGCCCAGGCCCGAACGTTCCTCGGGCTCGCCGACGAGCGCAGCTTCCTGCTGGTGACCGGTGCGGCGGCGCTCACGGCGATTCTGACCACCGCGGTGGTCAATGCCGGACTGACCTACGCGCAGCTCCGGTTCACGCATCTCGCCGGCTACGGCTTCAGCCGGCGCCTGCTGTTCCGCTACCTCGACCGCGAGCGGCTGTTCTTCACCCGGGCCAACAGCGCCGAACTCGCCAAGAACGTGCTCTCCGAGACCGACCGGCTGGTGGTGGGGGCGCTGACGCCTGCTACCGTGCTCGCCTCGCGGGCGACCTCGGCGCTCGCCGTGATCGTGTTCCTGCTGGCCTACGCGCCGCAGCTCGCGCTGATCCTGGGCGGCGGCTTCGGCGGGCTCTATGTCGGGATCTACCTCGTGATGCGAGCCCGGCTCGCCCGGCTCGGGAGCCGCTCGGTAGCCGACAACGAGGCGCGGTTCCGGATCGTGCAGGAGACCTTCGGGGCGCTCACCGAGCTGAAGCTCTACGGCCGCGCGGAGGCCTTCGCGGGCCGCTTCGACGGCCCCGCGCGCGCCTACGCCGTCGCCACAGCGGCGAGCCTGCTCACCGGCCAGATGCCGCGCTTCGTGATCGAGGCCCTGGCGTTCGGCGGCGTGATCGTGGTCGTGCTGTTCGCGCTCGCCCAAGGTCTCGACGTCGCGGGGATCCTGCCGCTGCTGGGCCTGTTCGCCTTCGCGGGCTACCGCATGCTCCCGGCCTTCCAGAACATCTTCACGTCGGTTGCGCTGCTGCGCTTCACCATGCCGGCTGTGCGGGTGATCGTCGATGAACTCGCCGACGAGCGGAGCCCCGTACCCCGCACGGACCGGCGCCTCCCGTTTGCGAAGGCCATCCGGCTGGAGGGGGTCGGCTTCGATTATGCCACCGGCCAGCCGGCGCTCGCCGGCATCGACCTGACAATCCCGGTCAACACCACGGTCGGGCTCGCCGGCCGCACTGGCGCGGGCAAATCGACCCTCGCCGGGCTGCTCCTCGGGGTGCTCCGCCCGAGCGCGGGCCGGATCACCGTCGACGGGCGGGTGCTCGATGCCGGCGCCCTCCCCGCTTGGCAGAACCGCATCGGCTACGTCCCGCAGGACGTGTTTCTGGTGGACGGCACGGTCGCCGAGAACATCGCACTCGGCCTCAACACGCCGGACCTCGCCGCCGTAGAGCGGGCCGCCCGGCTTGCGGGCGCCCACGACTTCGTGGCGTCCCTCCCGCACGGCTATGCGGAGCGGGTCGGCGAGCGCGGGGCGCGACTCTCGGGCGGCCAGCGCCAGCGCATCGGAATCGCCCGGGCGCTCTACCACGAGCCCGACGTGATCGTATTCGACGAGGCGACCTCGGCCCTCGACGACGAGACCCAGGCAGCGGTGATGCGGGCGCTGCGGGCGCTCTCGGGCCGCCGCACGCTGATCCTGATCGCCCACCGGCTGTCGACCCTGGAGGGGGCCGACGCGATCCACGTCCTGGAAGCGGGCCGGCTCGTCGCCTCCGGGCCGCCGGACACGGTCCTGCCGGGGCTTGGGACGGCGGCGTGAGGCGACGCCCTCCCCTTGCGCTCCGGCCTGCGTCCGTTACCTCGGTGCTCCGAGGACCGACCGGGAGCCCCGCTTGAGCACGCGCATCGACCTCACCGCCCCGGACGGCACGGCGGCCGTACTCTCCACCCACGGGGCCGAGCCGGTGTCCTGGCAGGTCGGCGGCACCGAATACCTCTGGAGCGGCGACCCGGCACACTGGAACCGCCACGCCCCATGGCTCTTTCCGGTGGTCGGCGCCTCGGCGGGCGGCCACGTGACGGTCGGGTCCCGCAGCTACCCGATGGCGCAGCACGGCTTCGCCCGGGACCTGCCGTTCTCGGTGGTGGAACGCAGCGCCGATGCGGTGACGCTGCGGCTCGCCGACGGGCCGGAGACCCGGGCGCATTACCCCTTCGCGTTCCGGCTCGACGTCGCCGCCCGGGTCCGCCCGGCCGGCCTCGACCTCGACGTGACCGTGGTCAACCCCGGTGCCGATCCGCTGCCCTACGCCCTCGGGTTCCATCCGGCCTTCCCATGGCCCTTCGCGGGCGGCAGGCGCGCCCGCGAAGGCGGCTACGCGGTGGACTTCGAGCACCCGGAGCGCCCGTCCGCGCCCCAGGTGGGCCCCGGCGGCCTGCTGCTGCGCGCGGAGCAGCCGATCCCCATCGCGGGCGACACCCTGCCCCTCGATCCCGACATGTTCACCGAGGCGCTGGTGTTCCGGAACGCGCGGAGCCGCCGGATGCGCTTCGCGGGCCCCGGCAAAGCGATCCGCATGGAGGTCGAGGATTTCCCGCATCTCGCGGTCTGGACGAAGCCCACCGCGCCGTTCCTGTCGCTCGAATGCTGGACCGGCTACGCCGACTGGGCGGATTTCTCCGGCCCCCTCCAGGAGCGCGATTCCCAGCGCCTGCTGCCGCCGGGGGCCGAGGCGCGCCACGGCATCCGCCTGACGCTGGAAGGCTAGGGGTTGCGCGTCTGGGTCGCCCGGCCCGAACCGGGGGCTGCCCGGACCGGCGCAGCGCTCGCGGCCTGCGGGCATGTGCCCCTGGTGGCGCCCGTCCTGGTGGTGCGGCCGACCGGCGAGAGGCCCCCCGACGGTTCCTTCGACGCGCTGTTGCTCACCAGCACCAACGCGGTGCCGGCACTCAAGGACGCGGCGTCTCTGCGCGGCCTGCCGGTCTTCGCAGTCGGTCCCCGAACCGCCGCGGTTGCGATCCGGGCCGGGCTCGGGCCGGTGTGGGAGGGGCCGGGCGACGCGGGCGGGCTCGCCGCCCGCGTCGCCGAATCGCTCCCCCCGGGCGCACGCCTGCTCCACGCGGCCGGGGCCGAGCGCAAGCGCGAGCCCGCGGCGGCTCTGGCGGCGGCCGGTTTCCGGGTGACGGTCTTCGTCGCCTACGCGGCGGAAGCCGTGCCCGCCCTGCCCGGACCGGTGGCGGATGCGCTGGCGGGCGGGAGCCTCGACGCCGCCCTACATTATTCCCGGCGCAGTGCCGCCGTGGCACTCGCGCTCGCGGAGGGATCGGGCCACGGCGGAGCTTTCCGCCGCCTGAGGCATTACTGCCTGTCGGCGGATGTTGCATTCCCCCTGGAAGCGGCCGGCGTCGCGGTCCATTTCGTGGCTGTTCGACCGCGGGAAACGGACCTGCTCGATGCCCTGACGCCGCGCCTCGGCGACGGCGCGCGGTGACAGGGGAAGACAGTCGCCGTATCTCGCCCTCGCGCCCGGTGCCGCCGTGGTGCTAGGGGGGCGCGGCGACGCCGAAGAGTTGGAGGACTTGCCCGTGACGCCACCACCCAGCGACGCCGACAAGCCCGGACCGGGCGGTCAGAAGCCGGGCGCTGCGCCGTCCATGCCGCCGCAGTCCGATTCCGCGCGGACGGATGCCAAGCCCGGGGACGTCAAGTCCGCCGAAGCCAAGCCCGTGGACGCGAAGCAAGGCGCGAAGTCGCCTGCGCCGGCTGCCGGTGGTGCGAAGCCTGCGTCGACGGCTCCGATCCCGACTCCGAAGCCCGCGCAGGAGGCCGCCTCCGGCGCCCCCGCGGGCACGCCGCTGAAGCCCGCGACCGATCCGGGCGTGCCCACCAAGCCGGGGGCGGTCGACGCGAAGCCCGAAGCCAGCAAGCTGGGTGCCGCGGACGGTCCGAAGCCGTCGGTGAGCGCCACCGGCCGGCCGGTCGACGCGAAGGTCGAGCCGTCGCAGGCCGGCGGCCCGGCACCGTCGTCACCAGAGCCGGCGAAGACGGCTTCGGCGACCGCGGGCATGAAGTCCGAGCCCGGCAAGATCGAGCCCGGCAAGATCGAGCCCGGCAAGATCGAACCCGCGAAGTCCGAGTCCGGAAAGCCAGAAGCCGCGCAGCCCGGCCGACCGGGCCCCGCGCCACAAACCGGCGCGGGGCCCCGTCCCGGCGACACCGCGGCCGGAGTCGCGGCCGCCACGTTGACGGCCGGGCCGATCATCGACCTGAAGGCCAAGCGCATTCCCGACCCTCCGGTGTCCGGAAAGGAGCCGACGAAGGACGGGCTGAAGGATCCCGCGAAGGAGCCGGCGAAGGGCCCGCTCCCCGGCGCGGCCTCGGGTGAGGCCGCGAGGGCCGCCAACCCGCCGGCCGCGCGGGCCCGGGCCGGTTTTGGCTCCGTGGCGGCCGCCGGTCTGCTCGGCGGCCTGATCGGGGCGGGCGTTCTGTTCGGCGTCGAGAAGGCCGGCATCGGCGGCGATCCGCGCCTGAACGCTCTCGACCAGAAGCTGTCCAGCCAAGTCGCGTCACTCGACAAGCGTCTCGACGGGCTCGCCCCCCGGGACGCCCTGGCCGCCCTCGACAAGC
This sequence comes from Methylobacterium sp. NEAU K, assembly GCF_030700285.1. Taxonomy (GTDB): domain Bacteria; phylum Pseudomonadota; class Alphaproteobacteria; order Rhizobiales; family Beijerinckiaceae; genus Methylobacterium. The sequence continues at coordinate 212,232 of NZ_JAUYZJ010000004.1, forward strand.
GCGTCGCCACCGCCGAGTCGACGGCCAAGCAGGCGCTGGACAAGTCCTCCGTCGCCCCTGCCCCGGCGGCGGGGGCGACGGAGGGGCAGTCCCCGGGGCAGGCCTCGGCCGTGCCGGCCGATCTCGTGGCCCGCCTCGACAGCCTCGACCAGCGGGTCGCCGCGCTCCAGGAGGAGCCCGGCCGCGACCAGACCGGCGATTCGAAGCTCGGGGCTGTTCAGGCCGGCGACACCAAGCAGCTCTCCGACCTCGACGCGCGTCTCAAGGCGATCGAAGCGGACGCCGCGAACAAGGGGGACGCGGCCGACGCGTCCAAGCGGCTCGCCGCTCTGCAGAGCGAGGTCGAGCAGCGCACCAAGGCCAATGCCGATGCCGACGCGGCCCTGGGCCAGCGCCTCGACACGCTGCAGCAGGCTCTCGACGCCCGGGTGAAGGCCGCCACTGAGGCGGTCCAGGCGGCGGCCCAGGCGAGCCGCAGCGCCGCCGAGGCCGGCCAGACCCAGGCCGCGGAGGTCTCGAAGGCCGTCGATCGCCGCCTGCAGGAGCAGGGCGACAAGATCGCTGCCCTGGACAAGAGCGTGGCCCAGCGGGCCGAGACCACCACCGTGCAGGCGGCACTCCGGGTCGTCGTGGCCGACCGTGTGGCCGCCGCCCTGTCGGCGGGCATGCCCTACGCCGAGCCGCTGGCGACTCTGCGCAAGCTCGACCCGGGCGCCGAGGCCCAGGCCGCGGCGCTCGCGCCCTTCGCGGAGACGGGTGCGCCGACCACGGCCCAGCTCGCGGACGCGTTCCGCCCGATCGCCGAGCAGATCGCGGCCAAGCGACGCGCGCAGCGGGCCAGGAGTGCCGCCGAGACCGGCGACTTCCGAGCGAAACTCCTGAGCATGGCCGACGGCCTCGTGCAGGTCCGAAAGGTCGACGCGCCCCCCGCCCCGGAGGCGTCGGACGATCCCGAGGCCAAGGTCCAGGCGGCCCTCGACCGCGGCGATCTTCTGGGGGCCTCCGCGGCCTTTGCGGCGCTGCCCCCGGAGGCCCGGGACCAAGCCGGCGATTTCGGTGCCAGGCTCAAAGCCCGGACCTCGACCGAGGAGGCGGTGCGGAGCCTGCTCGCCGATGCCTTCAAGGCCCTGCCGACGGGTGCCGGTCCCGGCGCCGCCGCGGCCGCCCCCGGCCGCTAGCCGGTGACGGCCGCGCCCCGAACACTGCGTGGCTGCGTCCCCTTCGGGGGGGCGCCTCTGCAATTTTCGCGAACCGGCACCGCGGTCTTGCGTCGAAAACCTGTGATCGCTCAAAACCCTGAGCGGATGAAGCGTTGGCGCGCCAACGCCGGTCCGCTCAGGCGCTCCGCCCCTTCCGCACCCAGCGGCGACCGTCCGGCGGCCGCCGACAGGAGACACTGATCCCATGTGGCGCGCCCTCGCCTTCCTGGCCCTGCTCGCACTCGCCGCCTTCGGAGCGGTCTGGATCGCCGATCGGCCCGGCACCGTCACCGTCGTCTGGAACGGCTACCAGATCGGCACCAGCCTCGCGGTCGCGCTGGTCGGCGTGATCGCGGCGGCGATCGTCCTGGGCCTGCTTTGGGCGATCGTGCGGGGCGTGATCGGCCTGCCGGAGGCGCTGGTGCGCGGCTCTGCCGAGCGGCGCCGGGCCAAGGGCTTCTCCGCCCTCTCGCGCGGGATGGTGGCGGTGGGCTCGGGCGATCCCCTGGCCGCCCGCCGCTTCGCCGGGGACGCCGAGCGCCTCCTCGGGCCGGAGCCGCTGACCCTGCTGCTCAAGGCCCAGGCGGCGCAGATTTCCGGGGACCGGGACGCGGCCGAGAGTGCCTTCCAGCGCATGGTCGATGACCCCGAGACCCGGGTGCTCGGCCTGCGCGGGCTGTTCGTGGAGGCGCGCCGCCGCGAGGACGAGACCGCCGCCCGCGCCTACGCGACGGAGGCCGCCCGCCTCGCCCCGAGCGTTACCTGGGCCAACGAGGCGATGCTGGAGGCCCAGTCGGCGGACGGCGACTGGGTGGCGGCGCTGGAGACCATCGAGCGGCGTTCCTCGCTCGGGCTGATCGACAAGGCGAGCGCCCGCCGCCAGCGGGCCGTGCTGCTGACGGCGATCGCGGGCGAGCGCGAGGCCGGCGAGCCCGACCTCGCCACCGAGCGGGCGCTGCAGGCGGTCAAGCTCGCCCCCGAGCTGGTTCCGGCAGCCTGCATCGCGGGCCGGCTCCTGTCCCGCCGGGGCGATCTCCGGAAGGCTGCCCGGGTCGTCGAGGCCGCCTGGAAGGCCAATCCGCATCCCGACCTCGCCAAGGTCTATCTCGGCCTGCGCCCCGGCGATTCGGTCCGCGACCGCCTCGCCCGGGCCGAGACCCTGGCCAAGCTCTCCTCCTGGGATCCGGAGGCTCGCCTCGCGGTGGCGCAGGCGGCCCTCGACGCGCGGGATTACGGCCGGGCCCGGGAGGCCGTGAAGCCTCTGCTGGTCGACCGTCCGACCGTGCGCGCCAGCCTGATGATGGCGGCGATCGAGGAGGCCGAGCACGGCGCGGCCTCCGGCCAAGCGCGCCAGTGGCTCGCCCGGGCGGCGCGCGCGCCCCGCGACCCGGTCTGGATCGCCGATGGGATCGCCTCCGACACCTGGGCGCCGGTCTCGCCGGTCACCGGGCGCCTCGACGCCTTTGCGTGGCGCGAGCCGCCGAACACGTTGGCCGCTCCCGTCCCCGCGGCGGAGCCGGAACCAGAGGCGACGGCACCCGTCCTCGTCCCGCACGGTGCGGACTCGTCCGCGCCGCTCCCGACAGTCCTGCCGGCACAAGCGGGCGGCCCGGCGTCCGCGCCGCCCGGCGGCGCGGATCCGGTTTCGGCCGGAATGGCCGCAGCCGCACTACCGGCCTCCGGCGCCGCCGCGCATGCGGTGCGGCGGGCCGGGTGACCGGCCGCGGGGCGCAGCCTTCGGGCAGTCGGCGGAATCCGGCGCCCGGACAAGTGAGGCGTTGATAGAACTATTCCTCGTGTCGCGCCGTTTCGCTGCCGACAGTTGCTGATACTGGCAGACCCTGTAGCTTGTGCGCGCCGCTGCCGACCGAGGATCCGACCATCTGCTGCTCCGTACACCTTCCCGATACGCTCCTGACCCGGCCGGGGCCGACAGCGGTCCCGGAACGCCCGGTGCGGTCGTGACGGTTCTGATCGAAGACGACGCCGAGCCGCGGCGGCAGGTCGGGGCTTTGCCGTTCCGGCATGAGCGAGACGGCGGGCATCGGATCCTCCTCGTGACCTCACGGGAGAGCCGGCGCTGGGTCATCCCGAAGGGATGGCCGATGAAGGGCCGGAAGCCGTTCCAGGCCGCCGCTCGCGAGGCCTACGAGGAGGCGGGGCTGCGCGGCGAGGTCGGCAAGCGACCGCTCGGCTACTACATCTACCAGAAGCGCCTGAAGAACCTCGACGCGGTCTTGTGTCAGGTGAAGGTGTTCCCGCTTCAGGTTCGCAAGCAGTTCAAGGAGTTCCCCGAGGCACACCAGCGGGAGCTGCGTTGGTTCACGCCCGCGGAAGCCGCCGAGGCGGTCTCCGAACCGGGGCTGGCGGCGATCATTCGTGCCGCATGCCGGAAGGTTAAGGCCACAGACGCGTAACCGGCGTTGCCAAGTCGGCGACGATCCGTTATGGCCCCACTCGGCCGGATGGACACGCCCCCCCGCGGGGTCGCCACGGCCGCTTGCTGCGGTAGCTCAGTGGTAGAGCACTTCATTGGTAATGAAGAGGTCGAGAGTTCAATCCTCTCTCGCAGCACCATCTTTATCCTAACGATCAGAATAGGTTAGGGTACGACGATACTCTGAGGATGACCGACTCTCACACAGCGGTCTCATACATTGTCCCTCAGAATCGCCCGACCGTGGAAGGACCCGAAATCAGGGGTCTACCATCTTCGCCAACGCACCCCCTCCGACCTTTTCCCACGGTTGAAGGGTCAAACCGTCTCACTTCCTATCGGTCTGGTTTGGGCGTCCGTCACGGTAGGTCCTATCGTCCAGGCATCACTTCGGACGAAAGAGCCACGGGAGGCACGGCTTAGGCATTCGATTGCCGATGGTGTTCTCAAGGGATTCTGGCACACTCAACGATCTGGAAGCCCATCAGGCACTCAGATTGAAGCGTATGCGGTCCCCTCCCCTAGACCCATCGCCACCGCGCCTGTAGCCCCCTCGCCTACGCCTCCGAGCGGTCCACCGCTGACCGTGGGTGCCTTATTCGAACGTTGGGCTACTGACAGAGCGGACAAGCGGGCGCCGAACACGATTAAGCGTTACCGTGGGAGCATCCGGTCGTTCGAAGCCTTCGCCCATGCTCGGGACGTTCGGACCCTCACTGAGGATGATGTGTTCGCCTGGGCTGTGCGGAGGCGTGATGTGGAAGGGATCAGCCCTCGGGCCATCAACAAAAACGATCTGGTAGCCCTCAGTTCGATCTTCCGATGGGGCGTTGGGCGTGCCTCGGGCCAACTCCTGTCCACGAACCCAGCCGCCGGCATAGCCTTGGATGAGCCCAGGATCATCGCAGAGCGGGAGCGGACGTTTCGGGATGGGGAAATAGCATCCATCCTATCAGCAGCGTCAGCGGTCCAACCAGACGCCCAAAACCCGACCCGGAGTTCAGCGCGGCGATGGTGCCCTTGGCTCGCGGCCTACAGTGGCGCACGCATAGCCGAACTGATGAACCTTCACCGTGGGGACATTCGAACCGAAGGCGGCATCACATTCATGCAGCTACGGGTGACAAAGACCGGTGAACCCCGAACGGTGCCCCTACATCCCCATCTCATCGAACAGGGCTTCCTATCGTTCGTGGAAGCATCCCCGTCCGGTCCGCTGTTCTATGACACCAAACGCCGCCGGGAGGGATCGACAGCTTCTCAAGCCGAAATCCAAGGGCGTCAGGTAGGCAAGTGGGTGCGCGAAACTGTCAAGCTAGACCCTGGCGTCGATCCTAACCACGGCTGGCGACACACTTGGAAGACGCGCGCGCTTGGGGCTGGAATCGAGGAACGCCTACGAGATGCGATCACTGGCCATCGTGTTGCGTCAGTGGGTCGGCGATACGAGACACCGACACTGACGATGCTAGCCGGAGCTATGAGCCGCTTTCCTACTTACTGGATGCGATAGATTGCTATGCTACCCTAAAGTTGTTGATTTTTTAAACGCCTGATATATCGATTTCTTTCTCATTACTAGATTTTTTACGAAGTCTAATCGATCTGTTGATAAGTATCATCACAGTTTCCTCGATATTCATGAAACTGAAGATCTTCGCAAATCGACTCTCACCTATTTCCAAGAATATCTTTGCAAACACTTCGTCGGCAAAGCTGCTTGAAATGACGTGCACACCCATAAAATCAAAGTTTAGCTTTTCCTTGTAACCATCTGTTATGTTCATTATATTGATGCGCACTGATTTACCGGCCTCTCTGCTGCGAAATGAAGCCGCCTCCCGAATCATAACAAAGTGTATATCATCGGTCTCCCTGCGATATACTTTATCAATGTAGTCATGTGGAAAATCATATTTTACGTTTTTAAAAACGAATGCTTCCTCAAGAAGACGCTCCATACTGTAGTTGATGCACGCTCGTATGAAAGTGCCTCGCGCAGGAATGCCGGTTTTACTTACACGAAGCGTTCCTGCGGCTCGCCTGAGATGAGCGTTACCCGAATAGATTTCAAATTCGCCCCCACTTAGGCTACTGCATCGGTATGCCCCGAAAAGCCCATTTCCCTGATTGGTAGTTTTGTTGCGGGTGACGCCTTCTTTAATAGCTTCACGAAGAGCGGTCACATGATCCGTGAGGTCGGGTTGGCCCATACGGAGGCTTCTAGGTATTCCCATTCCGGCATCACAAACGTAGATTTCAATGAGTTTTCTCTTTGGAAAGGTCATAACCTGCAAGATACCACCAATATGACTTTCGGCATGATTTAGAACATTGTCAGTAATCTCGCTTAATGACCATTCTAGCGCCCTGACCGCTTTCCTATTAACTCCTGGGATTGACCTAATGATTGTTTGAAGGCATCTATCTACGGCACTATATTGCTCGTCCCCAGTGCGATACTGAATGGCCGACAAATGCTTTAGGTTCTTGTCATCGCGAGGCTCGTATTTTTCGGGCGCTATTAGATGAGACCAGTTAGCATTATGGAACAGTTCGCGAAGCTTGCGATCTTCTGGCGTGATAATCTCAAAATGAACGTTCTCTATCCGATATGAACGGGCAATGGTAATCAGAGGAACAACAATACGGGGCTCAAGGTAGCTGACCTGCGAAAAATCGAATATAACTTCGGTATTGTTCGACTTGTGAACTATGTTGTAAAGGGCCGCCGACACAGAAAGAAAGTTTGCGTCAGGGCCATCGCTAAATATGAACCGGTGTCCTTCGGTGTGAAATCTCATGACCGAGTAAGCTCTGTAAGTCTTGAGGTTACATGATGCACTAGCGCGGACTTGATCGCGGCCCATACCCGTCGCATATCGGTAAACTCATACGAGACAGCGAGGCGAGACAGTCCCATGTCGCACCAGCTGTATTTTTAGGATCGACATAAGCATTATAAGACGATATTGTGAGAGGGTCTAGAATCTAACGAGACAGGAGAGACACATAGCTACCTACGGTTATGCCAGGGTATCGAGTTCATCGCAAAGCCTAGCCATTCAGTAAGAGGCGCTGCGTGTTGCCGGTTGTGAGGTGATCCGATCCGAGACGCGCACCGGAACCAAGATCGAGGGGCGGACCGAACTCGAAACGATCATCCAGTTCGCCAGGGCCGGGGATTCCATAACTGTTACAAGGATCGACAGACTCGCACGCTCAGTCGGAGACCTCGCCTCCATCGTGAAGCGGCTTGAGGCCAAAGGCGTGTCCCTGAAGGTGATCGAACAGCCGGTGGATACGTCAACGGCGGCCGGACGATGTTTCCTACAGATGCTCGGGGTTTTCGCTGAGTTTGAGACGGCGATTCGGCGTGAGCGTCAGATGGAAGGTGTGGCTAAGGCAAAGGCCGAAGGCGTCTACAAGGGTAGGAAGCCGTCCATCAATCCTGAACGGGTGAAGGCCCTTGCGGCACAGGGTATGGGTGCGACAGCCATAGCGCGAGAACTGAACGTGGCGCGAGCGTCGGTCTAACGCTTGATGGACGGACGGGCACCTACCCTCATGAAGCCTGCAAAGGTCGAATAATAATAGGCGCGGGCGTTTTCTGCGATTCCCCGGTGTGTTATGATAACAACATCGGAGGCATCATGACTAAAGACGATATATGGCACGTTGGACAAGCAGTTTTTGGATCACACAGCTTACCTAGATCGCAATCCCCAGTCCGAACATCACTCACTCATCCACTACAGATCGCGAGCATTCCTGTAGGTGATAACGGTGGACTAATCGGTATCACGTTTTGCCCCGGGAAGAAGGATCCATCGTCTGTCGGCGGTCCTTGGGAGCGTGACCTGGGCGCCGATATAACAGTTATATGCGAGTGGGGTGCATCGTCCGTCCTTACTCTGATTGAGCCGCACGAGTTCGACTTCCTGTCCGTGCGAGGCTTACCTGACGCTGTGAGGGACGCTGGTCTCGTATGGCACCACGCTCCAATCCCCGACGTGAGCGTTCCAGGACCAGCGTTCAGAGCAGCATGGCGAACGATAGGCCCTCGCATCTCGGAACAGTTACGTGAGGGTGGATCCGTCGTGGTCCATTGTCGTGGCGGTCTCGGTCGTGCGGGTATGGTGGCGGCCAAGCTTCTCGTGATGATGGGTGAGGATCCGAGACGGGCGATTGAGCGGGTCAGAGCGGTGAGACCCGGAGCAATCGAGACGCGCGAACAGGAAGCCTATGTTCTCGGACAGGGGGCTTCGAATGTCTGAGGCCGTTCGTGACCGAGCCCTTGGTGCCCTCATCGGTCTCGCTATCGGGGACGCTCTCGGGACGACGCTTGAGTTTGAGGCAAGGGACACCAAGCCATCCCTATACGACATGATGGGTGGAGGACCTTTCGACCTTCAGCCGGGCGAGTGGACCGACGATACGTCCATGGCTTTGTGTCTCGCTGATTCGCTGATCGCCGGTAATGGCCTGGACGAACGCGACCTGATGGAGCGGTTTTGCCGCTGGTATGAGGCTGGCGAAAACTCCTGCACGGGTGGATGCTTCGATATCGGCATCACGACCCGAAACGCCCTGGAACAGTTCCGACGGACGGATGACCCGATAGCCGGGCCTACGGACGCGCGGACCGCCGGGAATGGTTCCATCATGCGCCTTGCTCCAGTGGCCCTGCGCTACTGGAACGATTCCGAACGCCTGAGGGATGTGAGCCGACGCCAGAGCTACACGACCCACGGAGCAGAAGAGGCCGTAGACGCTTGCGATGCCTTGGCGATGGTCCTTGCTGACCTAATAGGGGGAAAGCCCCTCACGCACGTTCTCTCTGCCTCCTACGGTCCCTCCTCCGGTGGCGTGCGGGCGGTCATGGACGGTTCGTGGAAGGGAAAGGCACGTTCCGATATCCGGTAACCGATCGGCTGGCACCACGCCCGGTCTGAGCGCGGCGTGCTAATCTGCTCAGATGGCGGTCGACGAGGAGCGCATCGACGAGGCGGTGCTCGCCCTTTTGTGGCTGACGCTCCACGATGGGCGTCGGGCCTGGAAGGGCTTCGACTGGGCTGTACTTGGCCGTCTCCACGCCAAGGGGCTCATCGCCGATCCGGTCGGACGCGCCAAGTCGGTGGTGCTGACAGACGAGGGATTGCGCCAATCCGAGGCGCTGTTCCGGAGCCTGTTCACACGCCCTGACTGACGCGTCAGGGCCGTGGCGTTCTCAGGCCACGGCTTGGAGCGTGGGTGTGCTCGGGTAGGCCCAGGGCAGAAGCTCGTCGAGGCGCCGCTGCGGATGGCCGTCGACGATGCGGGTGATGACGTCGGCCAGGTAGGCCTGCGGCTCGACGCCAACGAGTTTGCAGGTCTCGACCAACGAGGCGATCACCGCCCAGTGCTCGCCCCCGCCGTCCGAACCAGCAAACAGGGCATTCTTCCGATTCAAGGCCAGGGGCCGGATCGCGCGCTCGACGGTGTTGGAGTCGATCTCCACGCGCCCGTCGTCGAGGAACAGGCTCAGCCCCGCCCAGCGGCTCAGGGCGTAGCGGATCGCATCCGCCAGGTTGCTCTTGCGGCTCAGGAGGCCGAGCTTCTCGCGCAGCCACGGCTCCAGCGCCTCGACCACGGGCCGGCTTCGTTCCTGCCGGGCCGCCCGTCGCTCCTCGGCCGGGCGACCGCGGATCTCGGCCTCGATCCGGTAGAGCATGGCGATGCGCGACAGCGTCTCCGTCGCGATCGGCGAGGCCGCGGCTAGGTCGTAGAATTGCCGACGCACATGGCTCCAGCAGTAGGCCAGCCGCACCGCGCCGCCCTTGGCCAGCGTCTCGTAGGCTGCGTAGCCGTCAACCTGGAGCACGCCTGCAAACCCACTGAGATGCGCGATCGGCCGTCCGGCCGTGCGATCCGGGGCGTAGACGTAGGCAACTCCCGGCGGATCAGTCCCGCCCCAGGGCCGGTCGTCGCGCGCATACGCCCAGAGCTGGCCGGTCTTGGTGCGGCCGCGACCCGGATCGAGCACCGGTGCCGTGGTCTCGTCGGCAAACAGATTGCCCGAGCGCTTCAGCGTCTCCAGCAGCCGCCCGTGGACGGGCCGGAGAAGGAAGGCGGCGCGCCCGACCCAGTCGGCCAGCGTCGAGCGGTCGAGGCTGACGCCCTGGCGGGCGAAGATCTGCGTCTGTCGATACAGCGGCAGATGGTCGGCGTATTTGGAGACGAGGACCTGCGCGACGAGAGCGTCGGTCGGTAGACCGCCCTCGATCAGCCGCGCCGGTGCCGGGGCCTGCACGATCGCGTCCCCGCAGGCGCGGCAAGCGTAGCGCGGACGGCGGATCACCAGCACCCGGAACTGCACCGGCACCACGTCGAGGCGCTCGGACACGTCCTCGCCGATCCGGTGCAGGGCACCCGAGCAGCACGGACAGGCGGTGCGGTCGATGTCGACGAGGCACTCGACCCGCGGCAGATGGGCGGGCAGCGCCCCACGGTTCGTGCGCCGCTTGACCCTCCGGGCCTCCTTCCTGGCGGGCTCGCCCTCCTCGGCGGCAAAGCCCGCAGCCTCGACCTGCTCGGCCTCCTCCAGCCCGAGCAGGAGTTGATCCTCAGGCAGGCTCTCGGCGCGGCGGCCGAAGCGGTGGCGCTGCATGGCCAGGATGATCTGTCGCAGCCGCTCGTTCTCGGCGCGCTCCTCGGCGAGCAGCGCCTTGAGCGTCTCGGGGTCGTCGGACGAGGGCGAAGCAGGCGCCACCATGAAGCGGATTAGAGCAGATCCGCCAGTGACTTACCACCGCGACGAAGCCCGTCCGCCGGGCTTTTTGCTCAGCCTGCAACCGCCGGCGTGCTCACGGGACGCGCTGCATGGACGCGCTTCCAGTCCAAGCCTTCGACGAGCGCCGCGAGCTGCGCCGCGCTCAGCCGAACCACGCCGTCCTCGATCTTCGGCCAGCAGAACTGACCAGCCTCCAAACGCTTGGTCGCGAGGACCAGCCCGCTTCCATCCCAGACCAGGAGCTTCACCCGGTCGGCCCGCTTCGAGCGGAACACGTAGACCGTGCCGGAGAACGGATCCGCGCCCATCGCGTCCCGGACCAGAGCGGCCAGTCCGTCCATGCCCTTGCGGAAGTCCACCGGCCGTGTGGCCAGCATCACGCGCACCGCGCCGGAGGGCCCGATCACAGGGGAGCCTTCAGCGCCCGGATCACCGCGGCGATCTGAGCCGCGCTCGCGCCCTGAGCGATGCGGACCGTGGCGCCTGCGATCTCAACTTCGATACCGTGACAGCCGCGCGGCTCACGCAGCGCGGAGCTCGTCTGCGCTGACGCCGGCTCTTGCCGGCCCACACTCAGCACGGCCGGCACGAACTGCAGTGGGGTCTGGTCGTCGTGCCTCCCAGCCTGACGCGCCAGGCGCCGCCACGTGAACAGTTGCGAGGCGCTCAGTCCGTGTCGGCGTGCCACCGCGCTGATCGAGGTGCCCGGCCCATCACTCTCGACGACGATGGCG
>NZ_JAUYZJ010000040.1 GCF_030700285.1 Methylobacterium sp. NEAU K
TCGTCGACCCCGCCACCGGCGTCGTGCGCGAGGCCGAGATCTTCGTGGCCGTGCTCGGCGCGTCGAGGCTCCCTACGCCGAGACGACCTGGACCCAGACGCTATGGCACCAAGGCCTGCGTGATCGCTGACGGCAGCGTACGCGCCATCGCCTTTGGGCTGGCGCCTGGTCAGGCCCATGAGCTGCCTCACGCGGTTCCTCTGCTCGACGAACTGCCGGGTGTGCCCAAGTGATCGTGGGAGATCGCGGCTACACCAGCCACGCCTTTCGCGAGCACATCTGGAACATGGGCGCCCGGCGATCCCACCGCCGCGCTACGAGGCACCTGTGACCTGCCCGGACTGGATCTACAATAATCGCAATCAGGTCGAGCAGCTCTGTGCCAGGCTCAAGGAGTGGCGCGGGATCGCCACCCGCTACGAGAGGACCGCCGTCAGCTTCATGAGCGTCCTCTGAGTGGCCGCCGCCCTCGACTGGCGCAAGCGATGACGCGCCCTGGCGGAAGTGTTCGGGCGTCCGCTTTGGAGACGCGGATTCGGCGCACTGAATGACCGCGATGGGCGCCAAACTGAAGGTCTGCTTCCGAGTGAAGCCCTGAATGTGATTTGGCGCGCAGCAGGATTTGCGCGATCGCGATTGTTCTAACGGACAACGCGCCGCGAGAGGCCAGGGCGTCGATTAGCTGCGAAATAAGAAGCCCTTGGCCCGGTCGGACCGGGGCGCGGTGAAGAAGTCGTGCGGCGTCGCAACTTCTCTGATGCATCCCCCCTCCATGAACACGATCGTGTCGGCAACGTCGCGAGCGAAGCTCATCTCGTGGGTCACGATCACCATGGTCAGTCCCTCCCTCGCAAGCTCCCGGATGACGCCGAGCACCTCCCCGACCATTTCGGGATCGAGGGCGCTGGTAGGTTCATCGAACAGGATGACTCTCGGCGTCATCGCGAGGGCGCGGCTGATCGCAACGCGCTGCTTCTGGCCGCCGGACAGCGTGTGCGGGTACATGTCGGCCTTCTCGGCCAAGCCGACCCGCGCCAGGATGGCTCGGCCCTCCTCCTCGGCCTCCCGCCTCGGACGTCCCAGAACGTGGACAGGCGCTTCGGTCACGTTGCCGAGCACCGTCAGGTGCGGCCACAGGGCGAAGTGCTGGAACACCATGGCGATGCGGGTTCGAGCCGCAGCCAGCTCGCGCCGGTCCATGGGCTTCGCGGCCTTGCCCTCCCCGGTCCGCCCGATTGGCTTGCCGTCGATGCGGATCGAGCCCACGCTCGGCTCTTCCAGCCAGTTCAGGCAGCGCAGCAAAGTCGACTTACCCGAGCCGCTCGGCCCCAGGATGCAGGTCGTCGTACCGGTAGCGATGTCGAGGTCGATGTCGCGGAGGACTTCGAATCCGCCGAAATCCTTGCAAACACCGCGCACCGAGATGGCAGGGGCGTTCTCAGCCATATCGCACCTTCCTCACCCTCTCCATCCGGCGCACGCCCTCCTCGACCACGAACGACATGAGCAGGTAGAGGCCGACCGCCGCGGCGAAGGGCGCGAACGGCGTGAAGTGGTTGGCGCTGACGAAATTCGCCGCGAAGGTCAGCTCCTGGACCGTGATGATCATGAGGAGCGCACTGTCGCGGATGGTCGTGATGACCTGATTGCCGATCATCGGAGCGGCCGTGATGGCGACTTGGGGAAGGATGATGCGCCGGTAGAGCAGGCTGCGGGACAGACCGAAGGCATGGGCGGCCTCGATGTTGTCCTTCGCCACGGCGAAGAAGGCGGACCGGAAGATCTCCGCCAGATAGGCCGTCGTGTAGATCGTCAGCGACAAGAGACCCGCCCACCAGGAATCGAGCCGGAGGCCGAGTTCGGGCAGGCCGTAATAGACGACATAGGCGAGCAGCAGGAACGGCACGCATCGCAAGAGATCGATCAGTTCCGCGAGAAGGCGACGCAGCGGCGCCGACGCTTCCATGAGGACGACCGCACCGAGGATGCCCAGGGGGATGCTGAACAGGAGACAGCCCAGCACCAGCGACACAGTGTTCGCCGCTCCCAACAGGAAGACGTCCCGGCTCTCCCAGACGACTAGAAGTCCGTTCACGGGCTCACCGATCCGAAGCGCCGGGCGATCCTTCGCTCGACGACGCGCTGACCTCGGACGATCGCCGCGATCAGCGCGGTGTAGATCAGCGTGGCGACGAGGAAGGGCGGGAGGGGCTCATAGGTCTCGGCGCCGACCCGGCTGGCCGCGCGCGTGATCTCGACGACCCCGATGACCGCCACGGCCGGAGTGCATTTGAGCAGGATCGTGACTTCGCTGACCAGCGGCCCGAGATTCGCCCGCCAGATCTGCGGGAAGACGATGCGCGTGAAGGTGCCCGCCTCCGACATGCCGAAGGCCATGGCAGCCTCCCGCTGATCCAGAGGAAACGTCTGCAAGGCCGAGCGCCAGATCTCGCTGCTGAACGCCGCCGTGTTCAGCGTGAGTGCGAGGATCGCGGCCGGCACCGGATTCAGCTCCAGGCCTGCAGAGGGCAGAATGAAGTAGACGAACAAGACGAGCGTCACGAACGGCGTGGCCCGCACGACGCTGACGAAGGTCGCGAGGAGGCCCGACACGACCGGGACGCGGCGCCAGCGCAGGAGCGCGACCAGCAGACCCAGCGGCAGGCTGAGGAGGATGCTGACCGCGGCCAGCGCGGCGGTGACCACCGCGCCGTCGAGAATCGTCCGGATTGCCGGCCAGGTCATGGCCTGTTCCCCTGCGCGTCTCTGAACATCGTCGCGCGACGCCCGCCTACTTGGTCGGTGTAGACGGCATGTCCTTGAAGGCCCGGCCCAGCCACTTCTCCTGCAGGGCGTAGAGTTCGCCGCTCGCGCGCACCTTCGCCATGAACTTGTTCAGGTAGTCGAGAAGGTCGTCATTGCCCTTGGCCACGGCCCAGGCCGCATAGGTCGACGCGCCGACCGCCTCACCCATCCTGAAGCGCTTCGGCTGATCCTTCGTCAGGCTGACGAGGTTCACGACGCCGTTGATCACGTAGTCGAGCCGCCCGTTGGCGAGGTCCTGGTAGGCTTCCGGAAGCGAGGTGTACTGCACCACCTTGCCGAGCTTGCCCCCGGTCTTGGCGAGCGTGGGTTCGAGATCGGCCAGGGCCGCGTAGGATGCACCACCGGACTGCACCCCCACCGTCTTGCCCGCGAGATCCGGCACGCCCTTGATCCGGGTCTCGTCGGCACGAACCACGTAATACTGCGTGGCCTCGGCGATCGGCATCGTGAACGCGAGACTCTGGATGCGGTCGGGCGTGATCACGGCGGCCGTCAGCGCCACGTCGTATTTTCCGGTCGCAACACCGGCCAGCAGCCCTGTCCAGGGGATGATCTGCTGGTCGATCTTGAACGGCGCTTCCTTGCGCAAAAGCGCGAGGAGTTCGTGGTCGAGACCCATCGGCTTGCCGTTCTCGACATATTCGAACGGCTTGTAGCTATCCTCGGTCGCGACGACCATCGTGCCCTTGGCCCTGATCTCGTCGAGGCTCGCCGCGAAGGACAAGGCAGTCCCGAGATGAAGGATTGCCGCAGCGGCAGCGGCGATACCGATGATCTTGCCTCGAACAGGAGACATGGCTCAGTCCTTTTGCTCGTTCGACGATGGAGCTGGCGCGTTGCCACGACGGGCGATCAAATCGATCTCGACCAGGGCGTCGTAGGCGAGACCCGTCGTGCCCACGCAGGTTCGTGCCGGCAGCCGATCGGGCGGGAAGAAGGACTTGTAGGTGTCGTTGAACGTTGCGTAGTCACGCTTGAACTCCGTCAGGAACGCGCGGGCGACGACCACGTCCTCGAAGCCGAGACCGAGGCCGGCCAGGACCGTCTGGAGGTTGGCCATCACGTTGCGGGTCTGTGCTTCGATACCGTCGGGCAGGATGCCAGGGCTGACCGGCGTATCGGGCATCTGCCCCGTCACGAAGACGAACCCGTCGGCCTCGACGGCGTGGCTGAAGGGAGCGACCGGCCGCGGCCCGCCGGGGATCATGTGAAACACCATCGACGAGGCCGATTGGGGCTGATGCACCGCGATCTCCGTTCCGCGGGCGTCACCCGCACCCTGTCCATGACCCAGCGCATGGGGTCATATTGTCATGGTCAAGTTAGGCGATACAGTCGGGATTGGCGCGTCAATATTGGCGGCATCGCGCGCGAATTTCGGTCTGCGATGCGAACCAACCGAGACAATCAGTGGGACAATCGGAGCAGGGATGAGACCCGGATGGACGGAGACCATCGAGCGGACGGCAGGGCCCCGCTACCTCGCTATCGTCGGAGCGGTCGAGATCGCATTGCGGACCGGCGCCTTGCGACCGGGCGACAGGTTACCGCCGCAGCGCGACTTGGCCGCGTGGCTATCCCTTAACATCGGGACGGTCAGCCGGGCCTATGCCGAGATGCAGCGAAAGGGTCTCGCCCGAGGCGAGGTCGGCCGCGGCACCTTCCTCAACCACATGCAGGATCCGGACGGACCGTCATCGCTGCGGGAGCAGATCCCGCGCCAGACCTTCATTGACCTGTCTCACAACTTCCCGGCGCATGCGATGCGCCACCCCGCGCTGGAATTGATCCGTGCGGAATTTGATGGAGCCCTCGATATCGGGACGCTGCTGGCGAGCCAGGTCGATATCGGCCTTCACGCACATCGTGTGATCGCGGCGCGATGGCTCGGCCGCTTCGGGATCGAAGCCGAGACCGATGACCTGCTGATCACGTGCGGCGGCCAGCACGCCCTGCTGCTCGCGCTCATGGCGCTCACACGCCCGGGTGATGCCGTGCTGGCGGAGGAGTTGGCCTTCTACGGTCTGAAATCCGCAGCTGGCATGCTGGGCCGCTCGCTGGTCGGCGTCCGCATGGACCGCGAAGGTGTCGTGCCGGAATACCTCGATGTGGTGTGCCGGCGGACCGGCGCGAAGGTTCTGGTCTGCACGCCGACGCTGCACAACCCGACGACGGCCACGATGTCGGACGAACGGCGACGGCAGGTGGCGGAAGTCTGTGCTCGCCACGACGTCCTGATCGTCGAGGACGATGTCTACGGCTTCCTGGGTGATCCGCCCTTGCGACCGCTGGCTGCGCTCGCACCGGACCGTGTCGTGCACATCTCAAGTCTGTCGAAGCTAGCAGGCCCAGGCTTGCGCATCGGGTTCATGCGCGTGCCCCGACATCTGGTCTACGCCTTCGGGATCGCGATGCGGGCGAGCACGCTGATGGCCTCGCCGTTCAACGCGGAATGGGCGACCCGCCTTCTGGCATCACCGCAGGTCGACCGGATCGTCGCGGAGATGCGCGCGGAAACCCAGGCACGTCAGGCCCTGGTGGCCGCGCTGCTGCCGGCGCATGCTGTCATGGCCCATCCGAACGCCTATTACTTTTGCCTGAAACTGAGGAACGGCTGGTCTGCGGAGGCCTACACGCAGGCTGCGGAGGTAATCGGAGTGGGAGTGACCCCCCTGAGCCTGTTCGAGGTATCGTCGACGCACCAGAGCGATACGGTCCGGGTCTGCGTGAACGCAGCGCCGGACCGGGAGACGCTTCGAGAGGCACTGGAAAAGCTCACAATTCTGCTCGACGCAGGTGCTCCACCAACAGTCCGGTTTCGGGCCGCGGTCTGAAGGTCATCGGATGTCCGCGATGGGCGCAAAGCGGCCGGCTAGAGTCAGCCGGAAGCCGATGGCCGGTTCGCGGTAGAGAATCGATGCCGATGCGTGGCGCGGTCGCTCGCTCGGCTTCGTGATCCTCATGACGTCACGGCTGCGTCCGTGATGGGCGCAGGGGCGCCGAGTTCGGCGGCGAAGGCGCCGAAGAACTGGTCGGCGAGCTTGCGCGAGGTCGCCTGAATCAGGCGGCCGCCGAGGGAGGCGATCTTGCCGCCGATCTCGGCCTTGGCCTCGTAGGTCAGGAGGGTCCCGTCGCCCTCCTCGCGGAGTGACACCACGGCGCCCCCCTTGGCGAAGCCCGCCATGCCTCCGTTGCCCTGCCCGGCGAGCGTATAGCCCTCGGGGGCGCGGACATCCTCCAGCCGGACGGTGCCGGCGAAGGTCGCCGAGACCGGGCCGATCTTCAGGGCGACCTTGGCGGCGAATTCTTCCGGCGAGACTCGGGCGAGATCCTTGCAGCCGGGAATGCAGCGGGCGAGCACATCCGGATTGTTGAGGGCGGCCCAGACGGCCGAGCGTGGCGCCGCGATGCGGTATTCCCCGGTGATGTCCATCACGTTCTCCCGTCCGAAATCGCCACTGTCTGGCTGTCAGACCGCGCAGTAACGGTCCTGGATCTCGCTGTCGGCGCGCAGCGTCGCGGCCGCGCTTTCGTGGACCACCGCCCCCTGGTCGATGATCACGGCCTGGTCGGCGAGGTTGAGCGCCCACTCGACGTTCTGCTCCACGAGGAGGAGCGTCACGCCCCGCTCGCGCAGGGAGACGAACAGCCGTCCCATCTCCTCGACGAGGACGGGCATGATGCCCTCGGACGGCTCGTCGAGCAGGATCAGCCTGGGCCGGGCGATGAGGGCGCGGGCGATGGCGAGCATCTGCTGCTCGCCCCCCGACATCGTCACCGCGATCTGGTCGAGGCGCTCGGCCAGGCGTGGGAAGGTCTCGGCGATCTCGGCGATCGCCGGTCCCTCCCGGATCGCGGCGGGGGCGCGCAGCAGGCCGAGCTTCAGGTTCTCGCGCACGGTCAGGCCCGGCACGATGCGCCGGTCCTCCGGCACGTAGGCGAGCCCCAGGGGGAAGCGCCCGTGGGCCGGGCGGCCGAGCAGGTCGTGCCCGAGGAAGCGGACCCGGCCGCCGACCTTGGGGATCAAGCCCATCACGGCCTTCATGGTCGTGGTCTTGCCGGCGCCGTTGCGGCCGATGAGGGCCAGGATCTCGCCCTCGCGCACCGCGAAGGTGAGGCCGTGCAGGACATGGCTCGCTCCGTACCACGCGTCGAGGCCGTCGATCTCAAGCATGGCCGTACCCACCGCTCTGGCCGAGATAGACCCGGCGGACCTCCCGGTCGGCCTGAATCTCGGCCGGGCTGCCGTCGGCGATGAGGCGCCCATGGTGCAGGACGAGGATCCGCTCCGACAGGCCGAGGATCATCTTCATCTTGTGCTCGACGAGGAGGATGGCGCGCGCCTCCGCAAGGCGGTGGAGCAGGGCCACCATGTCCTTCGTCTCCTCCGGCCCCATCCCGGCGGTGGGCTCGTCGAGGAGCAGGAGCTTCGGGTCGGCGGCCAGCGCGATGGCGATCTCCAGGGCCCGCTGCTCCCCATGCGCCAGGGCGGCGGCGGGCCGGCCCCGGCGGCCGGCGAGGCCGACGGAGTCGAGGAGCGCGTCGGCCCGGTCTTCGAGCCCAGCGAGACGGTCGCGCCGGCTCCAGAAATCGTAGCGGCTCGCCCGCGCCTGCAGGGCCGTGCGGACGTTCTCGTGGGCGGTGAGGCGGGGGAAGACCGTGGTGATCTGGTAGGACCGGGCGATGCCGAGATGCGCGAAGCGGGCCTGGGGCACGCGGGCGAGGTCGCGGCCGCCGAACCGGAGGGATCCGCTCGTGGGCTTCAGGGCCCCCGAGAGAAGGTTGAAAAAGGTACTCTTGCCGGCGCCGTTGGGGCCGATGACCGCGGTGATGCGCTGGCGGCCGAGGGTCGCGCTGATCCCTTCGAGGGCGGAGAAGGCGCCGAAGCGGCGTCCGAGGTTCTCGACCTGGAGGACGGGGCCGGTCACGGGCGCCCCCGCATCGCACCGATCCGGGCCAGCGCCGTGCCCCAGAGGCCCCGGGGCAGGAACAGCACGAAGAGGATGAAGACGGTGCCCAGCGCCAGCTGCCAGTGCGGCGTCCACAGGCTCAGGGCATCCTCGAGCACGAGGACCGCAAGGGCGCCGACGAAGGGCCCGAAGAACGTCCCCGCGCCGCCGACCAGGGTCATCACGACCGCCATGCCCGAGGTGTGGTAGGCGAGGCTGTCCAGCGGCACGATCGACAGGTGGATCGCGAACAGCGCCCCCGCCAGGCCGCAGAACAGGCCGGACAGCACGAAGGCGAGGAGCTTGGTCCGCTCCACGTCGAAGCCGCAGGCCCGCGCCCGGGTCTCGCTCTCGCGGATCGCCTCGATCACCGCCCCGAAGGGCGAGGCGAGGATCCGCGAGATCATCGCCAGGGCGGCGCCGACGAAGGCCAGCACCACGAAGTACTTGGTGAGCGGGTTCAGGATGTCGACGGCGAGGCGGCCGAGGCCGATCCTGGCGACGGTGAAGCCCCGCAGGCCGTTCTCGCCGCCGGTCCAGGCGGAAGCCTGAAGCGCCGCGTAGTAGACGAGCTGCGCCAGCGCGAGCGTCACCATGGCGAAGTAGATGCCCCGCGACCGGATCGAGACCGCGCCGAGGGCCAGCGCCAGCGCCCCGGCGGCGGCGACCGCGAGCCCCATCGCGGCGAGCGGATGCAGCCCGTAGGCGCCGATGGCGATGCCGGTAACGTAGGCCCCGGTCCCGAAGAAGGCCGCGTGTCCGAACGAGAGCAGGCCGGTGTACCCGTAGAGCAGGTTGTAGCCGACGGCGTAGAGCCCGTAGATCAGGACGTTGACCGCGAGCGCCTGCGACGGAAGCAGGAAGGGCAGCGCCAGCAGCGCGAGGATCGAGAGCGGCGCGCGCCACCGGGACAGGGCGCCCCCCGCGAGGGGCGACCGGCGCGGCACCGGCGGCGCGGTCGCGAGGACGGTCTGGTCGAGGGGCTGCATCGTCGCGCTCCCTCAGGCGCCGAGGCCGGGCTTGCCGAACAGCCCCTGGGGCCGGACGAGGAGCACCAGCGCCATGAAGGCGAACATCGCGATGCTCGCCATCTCTGGGGCGAGAAGGGCGGTCATCGAGACCACGACGCCAACGAGGAGCCCCGCCACGACCGAGCCGAGGAGGGAGCCCATCCCGCCGATCACCGTGACGGCGAAGGCCTCGCCGAGCACGACGTTGCCCATCTCCGGGTTGACCGAGCGCATCGGCGCGGCGAGCACCCCGCCGAGCGCCGCGAGCGCGATGCCGAGGCCGAACACCCACAGCCACAGCCGCTCGATATCGACCCCGAGCACCCGCAGGATCTCGGGATCGCGGGCCCCGGCCCGGACGATCAGCCCGAGCTTCGTCCGCTCAAGCCCGACCCACAGGGCGACGAGGACCAGGGCGACGACGCCGATGACGAAGATTCGGTAGATCGGGAAGAAGCCGACCCCGAGGTCGGCCACGCCGGAGAGGGCCTCCGGGGTGGCGAAGGGCAGGCCGTCCGAGCCGAACAGGATGCGCACGCCCTCCACGAGCACGTAGCCGAGGCCGAAGGTCAGGAGCAGGGCGTCGTCCGGCGGGCGACCGGCCAGGGGCCGGATCAGGAACCGTTCCACGAGCAGGCCCAGGGCCCCGACGAGGAGCGGGCCGAGGATGAGGGCCGCCCAGAAGCTGCCGGTGCGCTCCATCACGAACACCCCCGCATAGGCGCCGACCATGAAGACGTTGCCGTGGGCGAAGTTCACGATGCCGAGCATGCCGAAGATGATCGACAGGCCGAGCGCCAGCATCACGAAGACGGCCCCGAGCGCCACCCCCGAGAAGAGCTGCATGGCGATCAGTTCGAGGTCGAGGGATCCCCAATCCATGGCCGTCTCCCGCTCCCCGGTCAGGCGCGGTGCCCGAGTTCGTCGCAGCTGCGCAGGGCCGCTTCCGAACCCGGCTCGATCTCCAGGATCGTGAAGAGGTCGGCCTCATTGGCCATCTCGGATTTCTTCTTCGACTCGGTGACCAGCACCGACTGCACCGCCTGGTGGTCGCAGGCGCGGTAATGCTCCGGCCCCTTGGCGACGTCGTATCTCAGGGTTTCGAGGGAGGTGACGACCTTGTCCGTATCGGTGCCGCCGGCCGCCTTCACGGCCATGAGGAGCGAGCGGACGGCGGCGTAGCCGTAGGCCCCGTAATCCGTGGGCACAGCCCCGCCATAGGCCGCCCTGAAGGCGTCGTTGAACGCCTTCGCCGAGGGGACGGTCTCCTCCAGGCGCCAGTAGTAGTTGCTGGCGCCGACAACGCCCTCGAAGGCGTCGGGGCCAGCGGCGAGGCGCTGGTTGTGCAAAAGCACCGGCACGACGATCCGGGCGACCTTCTTCATGCCGAAATCGTTGGCCTGCTTGATGCTGTTGGCTTGGTCTCGGCCGAAATTGCAGATGCAGAGGATGTCTGGCCGCATCGAGCGCAGGCGCGGCATGAAGGTCGAGTAATCGGCCGCGCCGAACGGGTGCAGGATCTCGCCCGCCGTCTCCGCGCCGATGGCGGCGGCGGCGCGCTTGAACCCCCGCAGCATCTCGTGCCCGTAGGCGTAGTCGGCGACGAGGTAGGCGACCTTCGTGCCCTTCCTGAATGCGTGCTTGGCGACCGCGGCGGTCGTCATGTGCGGGTTCAGGGCCTCGTGGAAGGTCGTGCGGCTGAAGTCCTTCACCTCGTTGATCGTGTCGGACTGGCTGATCGACACGTAGAGCACCCCGCGGGAACGGGTGATCTCGTTGACCGATAATTGCACCGCGCTCGACAGGGCCCCGACGATGAAATGGGCCTTGTCCTTCTCGATCAACTCCAGGGTGCGGGTGGCGGCCTCGCCGGGGTTGAGCTTGTCGTCGCGGACCAGCAGCTCGGCCATCCGCCCGTCCAGGCCGCCGGCCTCGTTGAACTGCTTGACCGCAAGCTCGGCCGAGCGGATCTGGTCCTTCGCCTCGGCGCCGAACGGGCCGGTGACCGGCGTCGGGAAGCCGATGCGGATCGTTTCGGCGGCGCGGGCCGGGCGCGGACGGCCGATCCCGCCGAGGGTCCCCGCCACGGCCATGCCGGCGACGAGCGTCCGGCGCGAAAGCGTACCCTGACCCATCACCCGTTCCTCCTGTGCTCGCGCAGGGCTCTTGAAGGCCGGCCCGCGTCGCGACCTCTCGAAAATCGTCAGACCACGCCGAGCGCCCTCAGGATGCGCTCGGGCGTCATCGGCAGCTGCGAGACCCCGGCGCCGAAGGGGAGCAGGGCGTCGTTGACGGCGTTGAGGGCCGCGCCGCTGGAGGCGGCGGTGCCGGCCTCGCCGCAGCCCTTGGCGCCGAGCTCGGTGTCCTTGGTCGGCGTCTCGACGTGGCGGATGACGATGTCGGGCATCTCGCAGGCCATTGGCACGAGGTAGTCGGTCATCGACCCGTTCAGGAGCTGGCCGGTCTCGCCGTAGCGGCACTCCTCGAAGAAGGCGGCGCCGAGCCCCTGCACCACGCCCCCGCGGATCTGCTCGTCCACGAGGAGCGGGTTGATGACCCGGCCGCAATCCTCGACCACCCAGTGCTTCAGGATGCGCACGAGGCCGGTCTCGGTGTCGACCTCGACCAGGCTGCCGTGGATCCCGTTGGTGAAGGCGAAGGGGTAGCCGCGCGGCGCGAAGTGGTGCGCCACGGTGAGCGCGGGTGACACGTCCGGCGGCAGCAGGTCGGAGCGGTAGTAGGCGAGGTTGGCGACCTCGGTCAGCGTCATCCGCGAACTGCCGTCCGCGTCGGTCACCGCGCCGTCGCGGATGTCGAGGGAGCCCGCCTCGGCCTGGAGGATGGCGGCGGCGATCTCCAGGATGCGCGCTCGCAGCCTGCGCGCGGCCTGAAAGGCGGTCTCGCCGCCGATCCCCGCCCCTCGGCAGGCCCAGGTCGCGCCGCCGGAGGGCGTCGTCTCTGTGTCGCCGGTCAGCACCCGGACGCGGTCGCGGTCGAGCCCCACGCCCTCGGCGACGATCTGGCCGACGATCGCCTCGCTGCCCTGGCCCTGCTCGGTGATGCTGATGGCGCAGGCCACGTCGCCCGCCGGCGTCAGCTTGAGGACGCAGCCGTCCTGCGCCGAGATGTGGGCACCGCCGACGCCGTAGAAGGCCGGCGTCGGATTGGTGATCTCCACGTAGGTCGCGATGCCGATGCCCCGGTGTATGCCCTTCTCCCGCAGGGCCGCCTGCTCGGCGCGCAGCGCCGGGTAGTCCATGAGGGCGTGGAGCCGGTCGAGGCAGGTCGCGAGCGAGAGCTTCTCGAACGTGTACCCAGTTGGCGTCCTGTGCGGGTACATGTCGTCGGTCACGAAGTTGCGCCGCCGGATCTCGAACGGGTCGAGGCCGAGTTCCCGCGCCGCCAGATCGACCAGCCGCTCCGTCACCGCGCAGGCGATCGGGTGGCCGACCGCCCGGTACTGGCTCATCTGCACCTTGTTCTGGGCAACGACCGTGAGGTCGGCCCGGTAGTCGCCGAGCCGGTAGGGCGCCCCGATCAGGCGCACCACCTGGTTGCCCTCCACGGCGCTAGTGCGCGGATAGGCCGAGAACGGGCCGACGCCGGTCACGTCGTCCACCTCGATCGCCCGCATCCGCCCGTCGCCCTCGAAGGCGAGCCTGGCGCGCACCCGGTGGTCGCGAGCGTGGATGTCGCTGGCGAAAGCCTCCATCCGGTCGGCGGTGAACTTCACGGGCCGCCTGAGCAGGAGGCTCGCGCCCACCACCGCCATGTCCTCGTGGTAGAGATGCAGCTTCATCCCGAAGGAGCCGCCGACATCCGGGGCGATCACCCGGACCCTGGACTCGGAGAGCCCGAAATGCCGGGCGTAAATGTCCTGGAACTGGTAGGGCGTCTGGGTCGACTGGTGGACAGTCAGCCGCTCCTCCGCCGGATCGTAGTCGGCCACGAGGGAGCGGGGTTCCATCGTCACGGCGGTGTGCCGGCCGAAGCGCAGGTCGATTTCGACGCTCCGGGCGCCTTCGAAGGCCCGCGCCGTGTCGCCCGCCTCGATCCGGGTGCGGAACAGGACGTTGTCGGGGGCGTCCGCATCGATCCGAGGCGCGTTGGGCGCGCGGGCGGCGTCGAGGCCGACGACCGGCTCCAGCTCCTCAAAGTCGATGCCGACGACCTCCAGGGCATCCTCCGCCTCGGCGCGGCTCTCAGCGACCACCATCACCACCGGCTGGCCGGCCCAGACCGCCTTGTCCGTCGGCAGGGGCATCTGCGGGGCCGAGCGCATCCCCTTGAAATGGCTGAGCGTCCCGGTCCAGGGCGCGCAGATCCGCGCGAAGTCGGCGCCGGTCAGCACCGCATGGACCCCCGGCATCGCGGCCGCCTCGGCGGTCTCGATCGGGCCCAGGCGGGCATGGGCGTAGGGGCTGCGCAGGAAGGCCGCGTGGAGCATGCGGGGCAGCGCGACATCGTCGGTGTACCGCCCCCGTCCCGCCAGGAGGCGCTTGGCGCCCGGTCGGGGAAGGCCCCGGCCGATGTAGCGGGTCCGGCCCGGGCTGTCGGTGGCCGCGCTCATGCCGCCTCCTCCGTGGCGCAGGCGGCCTTCGCGACGCCCTCGATGGCATCGACGATCGCCTCGTAGCCGGTGCAGCGGCAGTAATTGCCCGACAGGGCGTCGCGGATCGCCTCGCGGGGGGGAGCGGCCCCGCCGGGGCGGCATCCCTTCAGGAAGTCGAGGGCGACGACCAAAATTCCCGGGGTGCAGAAGCCGCATTGCAGGGCGTTGCGGGCGTGGAAGGCCGCCTGCAGCGCGGCGACCGCCCCCGTATCCGAGAGCCCTTCGAGCGTGTCGACCCGCATCCCGTCCGCCTGCACCGCGAGCATCAGGCAGGCATGGACCGGCTGGCCGTCGAGGTTGATGATGCAGGCCCCGCAGGCCCCGACCTCGCAGCCGAGGTGGACGGCGGTGAGCCCGAGATCCTGGCGCAGGAAATCGGCCAGCGACAGGCGAGGCTCCACGAAGCGCCGGACCCTGTCGCCGTTGACCGTGAGGGCGATCGGTTGCGGCGCGATCATGCGGCCTCCGCCTGCCGATGGCCGTCCCCGAGGGCGGCGAGCACCCGGCCGAGGAGGACCCGGGCGAGGTGCATCCGCGCGGCGGCCGAGAGGGTGTCGTCGTCGTCGGGGGCGAGATCGTCGGCGAGCGCCGCCTTCGCCGCCGCGATGCTCTCCGGCCCGAGGGGCCGGCCGGCCAGGGCGGCCTCGGCCGCCGGAGCCCGCATCGGGGTCGGGCCGACGGAGCAGAAGGCGAGGCGCGCCGTCTCGACGGCATCCCCCGCGAGTGCGAGGTGGGCCGCAAGCCCGACCATCGCGTAGTCGCCCCGGCGCCGGGCGATCTCATCGAAGCGCATCCGCGTGCCGGGCCGTGCGAGGGGAACCCGCACCGCCGACAGGATCTCGCCCGGCGCGATCACGGTCTCGAACAGGTCCCGGAAGAAGTCGTCCGCGGCCACGCTCCGGGTGCCGGCCGCCCCGGTGATCTCGATTGACGCCCCGAGGGCTCGCATGGAGGCCGGCAGTTCGGAGGCGGGATCCGCCAGGGCGAGGCTGCCGCCCATCGTCCCGAGGTTGCGGATCGCCGGATGGGCCATGAAAGCCGCCGCCTCGGTCAGGATCGGCGCGTGGGCGGCGATCAGGTCGGAGGCCAGGGTCTCGGCGTGGCGGGTCAGGGCGCCGATCCGCAGGGCGTCGCCCTCGACGGCGATGCCCCGCAGGGCGTCGACCCGGCCGATGTCGATGAGCAGGTCCGGTGCGTCGAGGCGGAGGTTGAGGGCCGGCAGCAGGCTCTGGCCGCCGGCGAGGTAGCGCGCCTCGCCCGGGCAGCCGGCATAGGCGTCGAGCGCCTCCGCCACGCTCGTCACGCGCCGGTAATCGAAGGCCCGCGCCTTCATGTGCGTCCCTCCCAGGCCGCCGGATGCCGGTTCAATCGTTGTTGACCGCTTGGTAACAAGCTATCGAGGGGTGGAATGCCCCGTCAAGCGAAATAACCAACCGGTCACGAAGCATGACCCCGACTGCCGACTGCCCCGGGCATCCCACGCCAGCGAAGGCCCGGCGCCGCCTGCCCGCGGCCGAGCGCGAGCGGCAGATCGTGGAGGCCGCCGCGCAGTTCTTCGCCGAGCACGGTCTCGGCGGGCAGACGCGGGAACTGGCCAAGGAACTGGGCATCACCCATTCGGCGATCTTCCGATACTTCCCGACGAAAGAGGCGCTGCTGGACCGCGTCTACGAGCACGTCTACGTTAAGCGCTGGAACCCGGCCTGGACCGGGCTGGTCTGTGACCGGTCTCAACCGCTGAGTTCCAGGATCGTTCGCTTCTATGCGGAATACACCGAGCAGATCTTTGACTTCGTGTGGGTCCGGATCTTCGTCTTCTCAGGTCTGAAGGGCTACGACATCGCGCCCCGTTACCTCGCGACCATCCGCGAGCGGGTCATCCATCCGATCTGCGCGGAAGTTCGGGCCGATCTCGGCCTGCCGGACCCGGAGACGATCCCCCTGACGGAGCGGGAGATCGAGGCGGCCTGGGCCATGCACGGGAAGGTCTTCTATCTGGCGATCCGCAAATTCGTCTATGGATGGCCCATCCCGCACAATCTGTCACAGACGATTTCCGACGATGTCACGTCGTTCTTGGAGGGATCGCGCTTTATATTTCTCGAAAGCGTAAGCAGCGCAGAATTTCGAAAAAATAAACAATACTAAGCTCATGCACTTATTTCTTGATCTGTCATCGTGTCGGCAGTCGGCGTGTCTGTGACGCGTCCGTCTATGAAGAAACATGTCTGCCGTTGCGGCGGCCGACCGGCGCTGGCCGAAACCAGCCGGTCCGCTTCGGAGCAGGTCTGCCGGAAAAAGCGGACGGCCTCCTACCGACCCAAACACGTCGTAGAACTCTGTTGGCGCCGTTCCTGGAAGCAGACGCTCGGGGTGCAGCGGTTATGAGCACTCAACTCTACCCACTCGGCCTTGATCGTCGACCCGACCTCGTCGACGAACCGGTGCGTCTGCATACGGAGATCGCACGATCGCGACCTGAGGATCCGAACCCTCTGCTCGTCAGGCAGCGTCGCGAACCAGCTCCGATGCGAGGTCGATCGCGGCGATGACCTCTCTCGGTGCCAGATGCTGGATCATGTGGCCTAAGCCGGGGACGACGATGAGATGACTGTTCGGTAGCTCGCTGTGCAAGCGCTTCGACTGCCGGTCGACGTCCGCAATCTGATCGTCTCCGCCTACGATGATCACCACCGGGAGCTTGAGGTCGCGGTAGTGCTTCTGAAGCTCGACCGTCACCGGCGTCATGAGCGCGGCGTCCTCTGCCGAGGCCCGGAGTTGCAAAGGCCGCAGCATCATGGCTTTCGGAAATCTGCGGTTGAAGCGCTCCGTAACGGCGGCGGGCGCGAACATGGCCTTGATCAGGGCGGGCTGCAGGATCCGTCCAACCACCGGCGACACAGTGTGGCGCATCAGGTCGCCGATTCCTGGGATCGCCACCGGGGACGACAGCATGACGTCGGCGCGCAGCGTTGGATAGTAATACCCGGATGCCAGGACAAGGCTACGGACGAGTTGCGGAGCCTGAAGCGCGAGGGCGACCGCGACCAATGCACCCCAGGAGTGCCCGAGCACGACAGCTTGTGTAACACCGAGCTGCTGGAGTGCCTTCTGGAACAGCGTGGCGTGCACGCGTGGCGTCCAGAGGCCGCGCGGGCGATCGCTGTAGCCGTAACCGGGTCGGTCAATAATGATGACGCGATAGCGCTTTGCGAGATCGTCGACGATGCCGCTGACCAGAAAATCCTGGATCATCATGCCATTGCCGTGGATCAGCACCAGCGGCTCACCGCGGCCCCGCTCGACGTAGTGCAGTCGCACCCCATCGACGGTCAGGAACTGGCCGATCGGCGGGGTCTGACGCTCGGCAGCCCGCGTCTGCGAGGCAGCGTAGAGCGCCGATGCGGCGAGCGCTGCCGCGGATCCGAATAGCGTCGGTCCAAGCCAACGGCCGGTGGAGGAATGGCGTGTCATGAGGTGATCCAAATGGATTGCGGGACATGCTCCTCGATCAATCGGATCGCTCTGAAGCCATGCAGCCTAGTCGTCGGCGCGGGTTGAGTGCCGATCCGGGAGTTCCTGCGCCGCCCTACGGCAGCGCGCCGATCATGCCCTTGGCTTGGGTCATCGTGTCCTCGCACGCCCGCTGATGCCCCTGGCGATCCTCCTCGATGGCTCGGCTGAGAAGTCGACGCGCGTCAGCGACGTGCGCCGTCGTGGGGATCATCGTCGCGTCACTGGGTTCGCCCGTTGGAGCTGCTGCGAGAGCCTTCGACGAATGGCTGCTGCGGATCGTGTGGCCGTCCGGGAGACCGGCGACGTGAACAGCGCCGGCGCTGTCGAGACGGCTTTCGATCGTCCCGATCTGCTCGGCGCAGGAACTGGCCCGAGCCGGGAGTTGCGTGAGACCGAGCAGAAGGGCTGAAACCGCCAGGGAGAGTTCGAGGCGCATGAAGGGGTCCTTATTACCGAGAGCCATCGATCCAGGCTCTGCCGGGGCGGCAGGCCACAGGATCCGAGCGGCAGCGGGATACTCACGCGGCCGCCGGGTGATCGCAGCGATGGTTGCGGTGCAACATGGGAACCCTTGGATGTCTCGAATGATCCCTCGCGGTCGAAGAAAGATCCGGATCAGGGCGTGTGCACCTGGCGCCTAGGGCAGAGACCGCGTCGTTACTGATGCGGGTCTCCGGCTCCTCGTAAACTGCGCCGGGTTCGGGCCATTGGGGGTCTCCCTCGACAGTCCGGCGGAGCTCTACGACGGGATGCTCGACCTCAACGTCAGGGCATTGCAGACGCTGACCTTCGCGGCGGCGAGAGACTTCGCCGACCGGGGCCGCGGAACGATCGTCAACGTTTCCTCGGTCGTCGCTCTCGTCCCCCAGCGCTTCAACGCCGGCTATGCAGCGCACAAGGCCTTCGTCCTCGCCCTGATGCAGGGGCTCGCGGCCGAGGTCGGCGGCAAGGGCGTTCGCCTCCAGGCGGTGCTGCCCGGCGTCACCCGCACCGAATTCTTCGATCGGGCGGGCGCGGATATTGGGCAGATCCCTGCGGAGATGATCATGGAGGCCCGCGACCTCGTAGCAGCGTCGCTCGCCGGCCTCGATGCCGGCGAGACCGTCACGATCCCCTCGCTGCCTGACATCGCCGACTGGCAGGCCTTTGAGGCAGCCCGGTTCCGACTGGGTCCCAACCTCTCCCACCAAGTGCCGGCTGCCCGCTACAATGTCGGCTGATACGACAGGCGTTCGGGTGCCTGCGTGAGTGGGAGTAGGTCGATGCTGCAGGTCGTCGAGAACGCGCAGGGCGCACCCGCCCCCGAAGCCGCCCTAACCGCCCATCGCTCTCCGGAGCAACCAAAGCTTCCGGGAGGCTGGCGGCAGGTCGAGGCGTTGCCCGTCGGCTTGTTCGCGGCGGTGATGGGGCTGACCGGCCTGAGCGTCGCCTGGACATTGGCGCATGCCCGGTACGGGGCCCCTCTCTGGGTCGCTGAGGGCATCGGGCTTGTCGCCTGCGCCGCCTTCGTCGCAATTGCGGCGGGCTACGCCGTTAAGGCAGTCGTCGCTCCCCAGGCTTTGCGGGCCGAGTTCCGCCATCCCGTCGCCGGCAACCTGTTCGGCACACCGCTGATCAGCCTGCTCCTGCTACCGGTCCCGCTGGCGCCCCTGAGCCTCGCCCTGGCGCGCGTGTTTTGGGTCGTAGGTGCCGCCGGCATGACCCTGTTCGCGTGGCTGATCGTGACCCGATGGCTCAGCGACAGGCAGCAGGCGGCCCATGCGACGCCGGCCTGGATCGTGCCGGTGGTCGGCCTCCTCGACGTGCCGCTCGCCCTTCCCGTGCTCGGCCTGCCGCCGATGCAGGGGGCAATGATCTTCGCGCTGGCCGTGGGGTTGTTCTTTGCCATGCCACTGTTCACGTTGATCCTGTCACGCCTTCTGTTCGAGGCGCCGCTCCCCGCAGCCCTGCAGCCGTCGCTCCTGATCCTCGTCGCGCCCTTCGCGGTGGGGTTCTCGGCCTATGTCGCGACGACGGGCACGGTCGATCTGTTCGCAGAGGCGCTCTTCGCGGTCGCGCTGTTCCTGCTCGCCGTGCTGCTGCCGAAGCTCGCCCGGTTCGGTCGGAGCTGCCCGTTCCGCGTGTCGTGGTGGGGCGTGAGCTTCCCCCTCGCCGCAGCGGCGGTTGCGGCTCTTCGGGTTGCGACGGCGCAGCCGGGGCTTGCGACCGATATTCTCGCCCTCAGCCTGCTCACGCTCGCGACGCTGGTAATCGCTTGGCTGTTCGGTCGGACCCTGATCGGCCTCGCTCGAGGGGAGCTTCGCACACTGGCGCAGTGACATCCGATGGCCGGGCAGTGGCTCGTCCGCGACGAGGAGTTCTAACGTCCGCTTCGGAGAAGCTGCGAGAGCTAGCTGAGTGGCCGCAAAGGGTGGGAAGCCGAGATTGGCCCGGCGCCCAGAACCAGACATCCGGCTTCGCGCCGACCTGCGGCACTGTTGTTCTAAACCCGTCAGCCCGAAACCGGTCACTGATGGACTAGCCATCATCAGACACACTCCCGAGTCCGGCTACATATGCCGACCAGCGAAGGTTCGAGCCCGAGAGCAAGCGCTCCGCGGGGGGGCATGTAACCGTTCAGGTGCGCGCGACAGCTCAGCGGTGGGCCGCAACCAAGCCGGCTGGCAGGTTGAACCGCCTTCCCGAGATTTGAGCCTTCGCAAATCGGAACCGGCGGCCCCGGAAAGCAGTCGCGCGGAATTGTGAAAGCGCGCGGCACCGCTACACTGACCCCCGGGAGAAAACGCAGTCGGCAAGTGGCTCAGGCCGCGAGGGGGGAGCAGCGATGGCACGTGTCTCGATAGCGGCAGGTTTCGGCGCCTGGCTTGTGACCGGTTTGTGTAGCACGTCCGTGCTCGGCGCGCCCTACATGATCGTCGGCAATGACGAGAAGGTCGTCTGGAATGACGAGGGCAAGCCGGTGATGTCGCTTCCTGGCAAGGACAATGTGCTTGTCGTCGATCTCGCCAACCCGGAAGACCCCAAGATTGTCGCCAACCTGCCGCTGAAAAACTCCGTAGTGGGTCCACCCGCCAATATCGCAATAGATCCGAGCGGCTCGATTGCCCTGGTGGCGGATTCCGTCAGTGTCATCAAGGAGGCCGAGGCGCTCAAGCAGGTGCCGGACGACAAGGTCTACGTCATAGACCTGAAGGCGAATCCGCCCAAGCTCGCCGCCACGGTGCAGGTCGGCAAGATGCCGTCGGGACTGGACATCAGCCCGAACGGCGACATGGCCCTGGTGGCCCTACGCGCCGACAACGCCGTCGCCGTGCTGTCGATCAAGGGTACCGAGGTGAAACTGGTCGACACCGTGCCCATGGGCGACGTCGTCTCACAGGTCGCCTTCACGCCGGATGGCCGCCACGCCGTGGCGGTCAAGTTCCCGATGGGCAAGGCCTCGCTGCTCGACATCGGCGCGGACGGCAAGGTGACCTACAACAAGCTCGATTTGCCGACCGGCCCCTGGCCCTACAATGTTGTCGTGAGCCCCACGGGCAAGATCGCGCTCACCGCGGATAACGGCAATTCTGGCGCCTCGGACGGCAGCGTCGACACGGTGAGCGTCATTGATCTTGAAGCCCAGCCGCCGCGGATCACGGACCGCGTGGTCGTTGGAGATGGCCCGGAAGGCATCGCCATCAGCCCCAAGGGTGATGTCGGGGTGGCGGTCATCCTCAGGGGCTCGAACGCGAGCAAGAAGGCTTATTTCTACAATAAGAATGGCAGCCTCAACGTCCTGAAGATCGACGGGAAGAGGGTGACGAACATCAAAGAGATTGAGGTCGGCGGATTGCCGGAGGCGGCGGTGTTCACCCCGGACGGAGGTTACCTGCTCGTCGGCAACTATCTCGACCAGGACTTCTCGATCTTACGGGTTAATGGCACCGAGATCACCGATACGGGGAAGCGGTTCAAAGTGCCTGGCCACCCCGCCTCGGCTCGGATAAGCCGGCGCTGACAGCGAGAGAGTTCGGTCGGTTTGGCACTTCCCTGGCTGGCGCCGCCTGTCCCGCGGCGCTTTTGCCGCTTGCGCCTGCCGTCTAGGTCAGGGGCTTCCTGCGGGGGCGATCATGACGAGCAGCTTCAACACTGGACGGCAGATCCGACGGGCGATGCTTGATGTCTGCGGGCCTCACGGCCGCCCCAAGCAACGCCTGTAGCGCGCTCAATGCCGCGCGGCACCGCCAGTATGATCGACATGACGGTGGGTGATCAGGCGCAACGATAGGTCGCCGCTTCGGCTGGCATTCACCGTCATTTTCAACCTACCAGAAAGCGGACCTGCTGAATGCCTGCGTTGGGCGCGAAGCAGCCGGCTCAATCTGGCCGAATCCCGCTGGTCCGTTTTAGAGAAGGTCCGCCGGAAGCGGACAAGCCCCTACCGACACAGTCTCACCGAAGAACTGGGTCTGCAAGAAACTCGAAAGCTGCCGCCGAACGCGCCGCCTATCAACTTGGACCAGCGGTGGCCAAGCTAATTCGAACAGCCGGTCGAGGCGATGCGCACTTGATTGGGCTACTCCGTCCCCTGTTCGCGCATGTAGGCTCGCGGACTGCAGCCCATGCCGGTGCGAAACGCGAAGACGAACGCGGATGTCGAGCCGTAGCCGAGTTGCATCGCCGTCTGCGTTACGTTCAGTCCACCGCCCATCAACTCGACCGCCTTGAACAAGCGTAGGCGTCGCCGCCACGAACGCAGGCTCATACCGACTTCGACCTCGAAGCGCCTTGCCAGGGTCCGGCCCGACATCCCGAGTTCGCGGCCCCAGACCTCCGGTCCGCGGGAGTCTGCCGGGTCGGCGTAGAGAGCTTCGCAGAGGCCGACCAACGGGCCTCCGCACGGCCAGGGCAGTGCCCACGGAAGAGGTCGCGCGCGACGAAGCTGATCGAGGATCAGGGCGCTGACACGGCCAGCGTAGCCATCGTGGCTCTCCTGCTCCTCGATCGCCACGGCCTCAAGGATCAACGCCCGCAGCAACGGTCGGACGGCAAACACCGTCGGAAGTTCTGCGACCCCACGCCCTGCTTCATCCGCGATCCACAAGCTGCGGAACGCGGCGCCCAGAAGCGATCCAACCCGGTGCCGGACGCCGGTCGGCAGCCAAACAGCCTGCTCCGGTGAGATCACGAAGGAGTGCCCCTCAACCACCACCGTCAGCACGCCGGTGGTGGCGTAGACGATCTGGTGCCAATGATGCGCGTGTTCGGCGAAATACCGCCGGGCTGGAATGGGCTGCGCCCGCACGGTGATGGGTTCGGGCGGCGCCAAACCGGGTGGTGGCTCAAGCGGCTCCCACATCACCCGCCATCCTCACGTTGTCCGAACCTCTACATGCTTTGTCATCCCGTCGAGATACGGACAAGCGGGGCACCGCTATAGCCCTGCGATCACCGACCCCGATCTCCCAGCCGGCCATCCGCACTGCCTGCAGCAGCCTCATGTGCCTGGTGCGGTTGATCGAAACCTGAGTTTCTCGATGTCTCACGCCACTGCCTCGGCAGCCGAGCTTGCATCTGCCGCCGCCGTCCGATCCGGGACCGCCGACGTGGTGAGACTGGCCATCGCGCAGGCGCTCGCAGGGGCGAACTCGACGGTCGTGTTCGCGACTGGCGCCGTTGTCGGCAACATGCTCGCGCCCAGCAAGGTCCTGGCGACCCTGCCGATCTCCACCTTCGTCGTCGGGATGGCCGCCTGCGCATTGCCGGCCGGAAGCATCGCCCGGCACTATGGACGCCGCACCGCCTTCATGGTCGGAACGGGATGCGGCGTGTTTGTCGGCTTGTTCTCGGCCTGGGCGATCGTAGCGGCCAACTTCTGGCTGTTCTGCGCGGCGATGTTCTTCGGGGGGGCCTACGCAGCCGTGGTCTTCTCCTTCCGCTTCGCCGCCGCGGACTGCGTTCCGGCGGAACGGCGGGCACGGGCGCTGTCCGCGGTCATGGCAGGTGGTGTCTTCGCTGGCGTGATCGGTCCGCAACTCGTCACCTTCACCATGAACTTGTGGCCCCCCTACCTGTTCGCCGCCACCTTCGTGGCTCAGGCCGTGGTCGCTGCCGTGGCAGCCCTCGTCCTGTCCGGCGTTCGGCTGCCCCGACCGGCCGCGGAGGACATCTCCCGCGGAAGACCGATGGCCGTGATTCTGTGTCAGCCGCGCTTCATCATCGCTGTGATCTGCGGGGCCGTGTCCTACCTGCTGATGAACTTCGTCATGACGGCCGCGCCTTTGGCGATGCGCCTGTGTGGCCACGCGCAGGAGGATGCCAATCTCGGCCTGCAATGGCATGTGATCGCCATGTACGGCCCAAGCTTCTTTACCGGGCGGCTGATCGCGCGCTTCGGTGCCGACCGGGTTGTGGCGACCGGTTTAGCCTTGATCGGCGCAGCCGTGATCGTCGGGCTAGCGGGTGCGGACGTAGCGCATTTCTGGCTGTCCCTGATCATGCTCGGCCTCGGCTGGAACTTCGGCTTCGTGGGCGCCTCGGCTCTCGTGCTTGAGTGCCATAGCCCGGAGGAACGGACGCGCGTGCAGTCGGTCAACGACTTCATCGTGTTCGGATCGGTGGCCTTGGGCTCATTCTCGTCCGGCGGCCTGCTGACGAGCTACGGCTGGGACAGGGTCCTCTGGGTGTCATTCGCACCCCTCACGCTCGCAGCGACGGCCCTCGTGCTGACGGCGGCGCGCGGGCGCCGCGTGAGCTGAGCCCCGCCGAAGCCTTCCTCTGCGCCCCAGCCGTCGCGATCCTCTGGCGCCTCGGCTGGGCTTCATAGCGCATCGGACGGACCCTCGGGGGTCACGTCCACCGGAAGCCGAACTCAGAGACGAGCTCCGACGAGGAGCGGCCGACCCGTCAGATCTGCGTCATCCCGCCTGCCAGACCTATGAGCCCATAAAAAGATTCAATTATCGGCCGCTGGTTCCCTGGTCCATCCTCAGACGAGTGCTGTGACGCCCCGGGCGAGTGCAGAGAGCATTTTCCTTCTGAGCGAGTACCTACATCCTTCGCTTCTCAAGGATAATCATCTGTCCGCCCTCGTGGCTAGCGGCATCGATCACTTGATGACCGGGCCGAGAAGCCTGTCATGGCGACACGTTACGTGGCCGTACCGGGAGGAGACCAGATGCCTGCAAGAAACCACAATCAGTGGACTGCAAATCCGCCCCTGCAGAGCAGCGAGTGGATCGACAGTCGCATCTATACCGAGGAGGCCATCTTCGAGGAGGAGATGGAGAAGATCTTCAAGAAGACCTGGATCCCCGTCTGTCACGAGTCCGAACTCCCGAAGCCCTACGATTTCCGAACCACCAGCATCGCGCGCGAGCCGGTTGTCATCTGCCGCGGCCCGGACAACGTCATCCGCGCGTTCCTGAATGTCTGCCCCCATCGTGGGATGATCATCGAACGGCGGCCGGCGGGAAGCTTCTTCGAACCCCAGCCATCCGGAAACCCCAAGCGTATGACCTGCATGTTCCATGCTTGGCAGTTCGACATGAAGGGGAACTGCGTCTACGTGAGCCGCGAGAAGGAGGGATATCAGGATCGCCTCCGCAAAGAAGACGTCGGTCTTCGCCGCCTTCGTTGCGAGGTCAAGTTCGGCGGCTTCGTCTGGGTGAATCTCGACGACAATCCTGTCTCACTCGAAGATTGGGCAGGCAAGCCGTTCGAATGCCTGCGTAGGACTTTGGAAGCTGAGCCGCTCGAGGTCTTCCACTACCACAAGGCTATCGTGGAAACCAACTACAAGCTCTGGCACGACACGAATTGCGAGTTCTATCACGACTTCATGCACTATCATAATCGCGTCACCGGCTTTAACGACGCGTATTTCGCTCGAAAGAACGAATCTTTCGAGAACGGGCACATCGTCGTCGGCACGTTTGAGGTGAACTACGATCAGTATGAGGGGTTCGAAAGTCGGGCCGAGCTCTCCTTCCCACATCTGCCGCCTAATCAATGGTACATGATCGACCTGTTCCCGGGCATGAACTTCAACCTGCGCG
This sequence comes from Methylobacterium sp. NEAU K, assembly GCF_030700285.1. Classification (GTDB taxonomy): domain Bacteria; phylum Pseudomonadota; class Alphaproteobacteria; order Rhizobiales; family Beijerinckiaceae; genus Methylobacterium. The sequence continues at coordinate 24,953 of NZ_JAUYZJ010000040.1, forward strand.
GTTCGGCGCTCCGGTGCGACACAGTCACCCCGCTGGGACCGAACAAGCTCATGATCGAATTTCGCGGCCTCGGATTGAAGAGCGATAGCAAGGAAGACCGGCAGACCCGGATCAATCACCACAACTCCATCTGGGGACCGTTCGGCCGGAACCTGCACGAGGATCTTATCGGCGTACAGGGCCAGGGCACGACGATGCGCCCGGGTTCGGAACCCCGCCGCGTCCTTCATGGTCGACAGGAAAACCAGACGATCCACGATGAGAACGGCATGCGGCACTACTACGACGAGTGGGGTCGCTGGATGAACCGAATGCCGAACGATCCCGACAAGGTCTTCGCCGAGCGCAAACTCATGGCTGCGGAATAGCGGACGATCGCCGGGCGGCGACTCAACCGGGGCCGCCGCTCGGCACACGCAACAGGCTTGATAACAGAAAACGACAATTGGGAGGGTTTCGCCATGGATGCTGCGAGCGCCGTCCGCGAGGCAATCGGCCGAGCGACCATCTATCTCGACGATCAACGCTGGAACGATTGGCTCGATCTCTGTGCTGACGATTTTCATTATGCGATCAAGTCGTACAGCCCTGAGATCAGCTACGATATGACCTATCTCCAGGGTGGTCGAAAAGACATGGAGAGCCTGATTAAGCTTCTTCCCAAGCACAACACCGATCACTCACCCCTCAGCCGCCACACGAACGTTTGCACCGTCGAGGTCGACGCCGACGGCAAGAATGCAACGGCTGTCAGCTCTGTGGCCGTCTACCAGCATCTGCTCGACGGGACGAACTCTCATGTCGACTCCGGAGAAAGCAGGCTGTTCCTTGTCGGCAAGTACATCGACAAATTTCGCATCGAAGAGGGGCGTCCTGTGTTCGTCGATCGCGAGGTCCGCCTTCAGAACCGACGCCTCGATAAAGGGTCGCATTGGCCGATCTGACGGATGTCGTCCGCTTTCGGGCGGTCAACCGGAGCTTTTGTTCTGGCATCGCCCACCGTCTTTTTTGGAATGCCAAAATAGGATTGACGCCAGTTGCGCTCCGCGGAGGAAACATGGGCTGGAAGTATCTGTGCGACGCCTCGGAAGTCGGTACCAACACCGTCAAATTGGTCGATGTCGATGGCGTTTCTGTGCTTGTTGCCAACTATGGCACCGGCTTCAGGGCCATGCCGCCGATTTGCCCGCATATGGAGGAGCCCCTCGCGGAGTCCGGCGTGATCGCGAACTGCATCCTGACCTGCACGAAGCATCTGTGGGCGTGGGATCTCCAGAATCTGTCGATGATCGGCGAGACCGAGAAGGAGCTCAAAACCTACGAGGTCAAACAGGAAGGCAGCAGGGTTCTCGCCCTCATCGACGGGGAGATCACCTACGACTTCGACGAGGATGGCGAGGATGACGACGATTTCTTTAACTGAAACGGAAGCGTCTACTTCGGAGCTGAATGGCGGCGATCGCTTGCTGGATCGCGCGGTGACCTCGTCGGAGGACGCCGTCCGCGTGCAGGTGCAGTCCAAAGCGGGGCCCGTCGCTTTCGCATGCGGCCGGGATGAGACCCTGCTGCTGGCGGGCCTCAGGCAGAACCTCACACTGCCCTACGAGTGCGCTTCGGGGACCTGCGGATCATGTCGGGCTCGACTGGATTCGGGGGAGGTCGCCAATTGCTGGCCGGATGCGCCCGGGCACGCGAAGATCAAGCCCGCGAAGGGCGATATCTTGATGTGTCAGACGCGTCCGCTCGGGGATTGCTCACTTCGGGTTCCGGCCAGCGTCGTGGAAGGATTCCCTCGACACGAATGCCCGACCCACCACAATGGCCGGATCGAGCGGCTCGACCGGCTGACGTCGGACGTCCTCCATTTCGATGTCGTTCTCGCCGAACCGATGGTGTTCGATGCAGGGCAGTTCGTCCTGCTGCGGGTCCCCGGCCTGGACGGTATGCGCGCCTATTCGATGGTAAACTACGAGCGCCGGACTCGCCGCCTGTCCTTGGTGGTGAAACGCAAGCCAGGGGGTGGGTTCGGAGACTGGCTCTTCGAGCGCGCAGTCGCGGCTGATACTATCGATGTCTTCGGCCCACTCGGCCGAGCCACGTTCCATCCGGATGAAGGCCATGATCTCCTGATGGTAGCCGGTGGCTCCGGTATAGCCGGAATGATGTCCATCCTCGAGAGAGCGACGAACGAAGGACACTTCGACGTCCATGAGGGGCATGTTTTCTTTGGAGTGAGGACCATCGACGATTGCTTCTATCTCGAGAAGTTCAGTCGGTACGTGGACAGAGCGCGTGGGAAGCTCGAGGTCACGATCGCGTTGTCGGATGCCCCGCCTCAGGGGGCGGCGGAAGCTGCACACCCGGGTATTCGCTTTGCGACCGGCATGGTGCACGACGTCTGCGGGCGGACCATGGATGGCCGCTTCACCGACAGGATGATGTCGTACCTTGCAGGTCCTCCGCCGATGGTCGACGGAGCCCTTCGGACGCTCATCGGCAGCGGCAAGGTTACCCCGGATCGCATCCGGTACGACAAGTTCGGGTAGGCTCGCATGCTCGCCGCCGCTGTCACGCCGCTCGCGTTGAATCTACTGTTCGTCGGCACCGTCGCCGGCCTGATGATTGGCTGCGTCGGGATCGGCGGTGTCATCATCGTGCCGATCCTGTCGCTCGCCCTCGGCGTTCCCGTCGGAACGGCGGCGGCTGCGGCCATGGCGGGCTATATCGGTACCGGACTGGCCGGAACGCTCGCGTTCGGCCGGAACGGATCGATCAACAACACGCTCGCCGGGCTGCTCTGCCTGGGCGCAGTCCCTGGAGCTCTAGCCGGAGCCTGGATCGTTCGGACGGCCGATCCCTTCATCGTCCAGGTGACGATTGCGTGCCTCGCAGGCGTTGCGGGCATTCACAGCCTCCTCAAGAGCCGGGTCGAATTTCCCTCGCGCCCGCAGATCGCCTTTGGCGTTGCCGGTGCGATGTTGGTCGGGTGCCTGGTCGGCTTGATTTCGGCCGTGACCGGAACCGGCGGCCCGCTCGTCCTGGTACCCCTTCTCATCTGGCTGGGCTTCCCAGTCCTCGGTGCGGTGGGACTGGGCCAGGCGATCCAGATTCCCGTGGCGATCACGGCGACCGGGGGCGCGATGTTCTTCGGCTCGCTCGACTACGCGATTGCGATCGCGCTCACCGTCGGCCTTATGGTCGGCTGCCCGGCAGGCGCCTGGATCTCCCACCACATTGAACAGAGAGCGCTCCGGACCGTGGCCGCAACCGTCCTCCTGCTGACCAGCGGCATGATGGCCACGACCTTGGCGTTTCGCTAGGTTTGTGGCCATGCCCTGCAATTCGGGGATTCGAGGGACCGGTACCGCGCCGTTAGCTTTACTTTCCGCTCCTCCCCACGTAGCATTATAATATGCCTGCTACAGGGCTGAGGTGAAAAAATGCCAATAGGGCGGAGCGCCTATGTTCCTGCGTCAGTTCAACTACCTGCTTGCCGTAGTAGACGAGGAACATTTTGGTCGGGCAGCCGAGAAGTGTCATGTGACTCAGCCGAGCCTCTCGGTCGGCATCAAACAGCTTGAACTGGAACTCGGAGTACCGGTCTTTCTGCGAGGGCGCGGGCAACGCTTCCATGGGTTGACGGCCGAAGGCCAGATCGTCGCAAAGTGGGCGCGCAAAGTCGTCGGTCACTGCGACGCCATGCGGGACGAAATAGCAGAGATGCGCGCCAATCTCTCCGGAAGGCTGAGAATGGGGGCGATGCCCTCCATGTCACCCGTCCTGCCGGTCCTTCTTCAGCTTGTACGACAGAAACATCCGAACGTCGTGATGGATGTCCGATTTATCGGCCATGACGCGATGAAGGTCGGGCTGAACAATTTCACTCTGGATGCGGCTCTGACATACCTCGACGAGACAGAGCTCGGACGACGGAATACGATCAAGATTTATACTGAGAAGAGCTGCATCCTCGTCTCGGACACGCCGGAGTACGCGAACAGGACGACCATGGGCTGGGACGAGGCTGCGAAGCTTCCTCTGGCGATGCTGCGCCCGTCCATGCATGAACGTCGCTTCGTGGATAGCGTCTTTGCAAAGATCGGTCAGGCCCCCGAGCCCAAGCTTGAATCCGAATCGATTTTGCATTTGATGTTTCAAGTGCAGTTTGGCGGACTGTGTACAATCATCCCGGAGCATTTCACCCGCATGCCGGGTCTCCATCCGGGAACCAAGGCTTTGGATCTCGTAGATCCAATTGTAAGCCAGGATGTCGGGTTGTACTGGTCCGAGGGAGAGCTTCTCACGCCGATCGCGAGCGCGCTGGTCGCTGCGGTGAAGAACCTCAACAAGCGTGGCGGCCTGGATCAGATCCTGAGCCGAACGTCGAACGTGCCGGCCCCCGACTGGGACGCCACGCTTCCTCCCCTGGCTTGCCCGACCTTCGGCCTACCACAGAAGTCCGAGCGGGTCTGACCAGCACGATCGCACGATCGATATCGCGTTCGAGGATTCGCAAGCGAACCGAGCCGGGCTCGACATCGAGGACCGGCGCGCCGGCGAGCGGTCCGGAGAGCCGCAAGAACGCCTCTCGATGCGGTCTCAGTGACCGCGCACGAATTCTTCGAGCGGGGTGCCCTCAGCATTCCTGAATATATGCGAGGCCGCGACGAAATCCTCACTCTGGCGCTCCTGGCTGTCGCGCCCCCGAACGTAGAAATACGGCTCGTCCAGAACCGATCCCACGGGCTTGAAGCCAACGACATATTTCGAGCAGTCCAGCTCCATGCTGAGATCCTCGGGCCGAACAAGGATCCTGTTGTCGGTCGCGCTGCCTTGCCCTTGATCGGCACTCCGAAGCGCGTGCGCCGCGTGCGACATCCACTCGGCCAGAAGCGTCAACTCCTTCTGATACTGCGCAGGGTTGAATTCCTGGCCATCGCCCGAGAGGAGCTGAGACGCGTCATAGGGTAGGCTCTTCGTGAACTTCGATCGATCCACCCCTCTGTGCAGCAGTTCGATCAGCAGCCATGCCTCGGCATGCGCCGGTGAATGTTCTTCCGCCGAGAATGCGTGATTCGAGGGCCGTCCGTCTTCGAGGAATTGGAGAACCATCTCGCCAACGCGAAGCTCGAGCTCCAAGCCGTCGGCGAAACCGTGGGTCTTGATCGCGCGTCGTTTGTCGCACCAACGGAGCCTGACCGAACCCCGCGTTCCCGCGTCGGGCCCGTAGCTGTTCTCGACGCGGGCCACCCACTGCAGGAGGCTGTGCACCTGATGCTGCGCTTCATTGAACGTCCGGAAATCGTTCACATCAGGATGGAACGGCTTGTGCTCGGCCATGGTCTCGACTCCCTATCTAGCGCGGTGCGCGCGCCCTCGGCCCCCGTGCCAGGCCTCCAGGGTGCGCGCTGAGTTCAGGGACGGCGGTTCATCTCTAGAAGGTCGTTCCGAAGATGCGGCCGGCGTTCAGGTGGGTCGCCGCCGCAAATGCGTCCGCCGAGAGGCCGAGATTGCAAAAATCATCGACCCCCTGACGCATCGGCCGAAACGGGTACGAACTCCCGAACAGGAATTGGTCCTTCATGAAGCCGTTGGCCGCTTCGATGTACAGCTTTCCGCCCGGAGCGAACGTGTACATGTCCGGAGAGACGAAAACGTTTTCGTTCCGGAACGCGACAGTGACGATGTCATGCACGCGGGGGTAGAAGCCGTGTGAGCACACGAGCTTCAGCTTGGGAAACGTCTTCGCGACGACATCGACCGCGAATGGATCGTTGAACGAGAGATCGGGCGTCGTCGGCCCTGACATGATGAAGGCCGGCACCTCCAGAGTCTGGCAGAGCTCGTAGAGCGGCATCAGACGGTCGTCATTCGCCTTGAGGTGCTCCTTGTAGAAGCCAGCATCGAGGTTGAGTCCCTTAAGGCCGAGGTGCTGGATGGCCCGAGTCGCTTCCTCGAGCGCGCCGTCCGGACCGAGTTCAACGGGATCGACGGACGCCACGCCCAGAAGTCTCTTCGGAGCGGTCGATGCCACATCGGCCAGCGCGTCGTTGGCTACCCGCACGCCAGGTACACTCCTGGCGACCATAATGGCCGCCGAGATGCCCGCTTCGTCCATCTCGGCGACGAAGCCCGCCGCGTCGCGGGCCCTGGAAAAGTGATCTATATCCCGGCTCCCGACGCGCTTGTTGAGCCAACGTACGACGTCATATTCTGGAGTGTCTGGTGTCGAACCAAAGAACTTGTGCAGGAAAGCCGGCCGACTCCGCATATCGACGATGGTTTGTTTGCCTCCATCTGCCACTTTAAATCCTCCCAGGTTGCCTTCGTTATTGGATTTCGCGAACGGCGAGACGTTTCGGCTAGAACGATTGATCGAGCCGGCGGGTCTGTTTCCGGACCGATGTCCGCAGAACGTGACCAGTCTGTTCGCGCTCGGAACGTGAAAATATTAGAAAGTTCGGATCAGCCCATAGCCCGATCCTAATTTACTCACCGGAGAGCGCTCGCCAGGTTGCCGTTTGCAGGACGGTGGCGCGCAATCGAATCCGCGGCGGGACAAACTAATAGACCGCTCCTATCGCTAACTTTCAAATAATTATTAGCCGGAGCGACGGTAAGCAGCCAATCATCGAAGAGTCACGTCTTTGCGCTGCAACATGGAGGTCTGCACCGAACATTGTGCTCACGACCTGGGAACTCGAACGCTCGCTCTGACAGGAGATCGAGATCATCGAAGGGTCGGTCAACGATCAGGCTCACGCCAAGCCATAAATCGATGGTAGATCAGACTGATAAAACGAGCCGTGGCTGAGTTGCGGCATTGGCATTCGATGCCTGCTGGATCGAGCAATCATAATGCTAAGATATGCTGGGAGGATAACGTCATGACATTAGGTGCCGGAGTCATTTCCGACGGAGCCGTTTCAACTGGTTCTGAAATATCAGCGCATGAGATTCCTTTCGAAGAACCGCAGATCACGAAGAAGGCACGCAACACGATCACACTAGCGGCGACGCTCGGATATTTGTTCGATGCATATGCCATAAACATATACGGAATGACGTTGGCCCTTATCGCGTTAGAATTCGGCGTCGGCGTTCAGACGATGGGTGCCATCGGCTCGATCTTCATCGCGGGCTACATGCTCGGTAGCTGCGTCTTCGGGATGCTGGGAGACAAGATCGGCCGCAGAAAGACGCTCGGATTCTCGATCTTCGCCTACGGGAGCGTGACGGCTCTCACTGGCTTCGCGACCGGCCCGATTTCTTTCGCCCTCGGCCGGTTTCTTACCGGCGTCGGCGGTGGCGGAGAGCTGACCGTAGGCGTTCCCTATGTCGTTGAGTCCTGGGACAGTAAGAACCGCGGCCTTGGCGCTGGGTGGATGTTCGCAGGCTATGCCCTCGGCGTCGTCTATGCGGCTGGCGTTTCAGCCCTGATCCTCGATTGGCTGGGTTGGCGCGCGATGTATTTCCTCGCGATCCTGCCTGCCGTCGTCATACTGTTCGTTCGCCTCCAACTCGAGGAAAGCCCGTCCTACGTCGCCACGATGGCCAAGCTGAAGGAAGCCCGGCGCGAACGGGTTTCTCTCATAGCTGCCATGAAGCGAGACCCGCAAATTCGGCGCAATCTGATCTGGGGCTCGCTGATCTACGTTTCACTGGCATGCATCTACTATGCTGAGACGGTGTTCGCAGTGCCCTTCATGGTCACGACGCTCAAGATGACGACGGCCAGCGCGGTGGCGACCCTCGGACTTTTCAATCTCTCGATGTTTGTCTTCTCAATCGTCTGTGGGATGGTGTCCGATCGCGTCGGCCGGAGATTGGCGGGTTCGATCACGCTTCTGACCTTGAGCGCGGCCCTTTGGGTCATGTTCTCGACCGCGTCCATCCCCCTGTTCATTCTTGCCGGCATGCTTACCTTCGGCGGAATCGGAGGTTCTTGGGCCATCGGCATGGTGCATGTCGCCGAGCTTTTCCCAACCGAGATTCGCGGATCGGGCTATGGGACTGCGGTCGCCATCGGTCGGCTCCCGTCAATCTTCGCTCCTCTCGGCATCGCTTGGCTCGCCAGTGTGGCCGAGGGCGGCATGGGGGATGCTATGAAGTACTCCTGCGTCGTCCTGCTCTGCGCGTTGCTCGCGTACATCTTTGGACCCGAGTCTCTGCGCCGCAACAACAGCGGTATCGCTCCGGATATGGTCAGCAAAGCTGGCTGACGAACTGAGGTTGCTTCCTCCTCACCGCTCTGAGGTTTGCAAGCTTGGTTCGTCATGCCCGGCCGTGGATCCCACTCAATCTCGCGATGCGTGCGGGATCCACGGCCTCACTCTCTGGAAATGGTGTTCGATCGGGGCCGCCTCAGAAGCTTGCGAGCCCACTACAATACGGGTGTGGGAGGAAGGTTTTGTTGCCGGACGTGCATAATCCGCCGATCAGATGCTGATCCAAGACCACCCCGATCGTAAAAATCAGCGTCGCGATAACGACTGTCAGAACGACCGTCGTCGCTGCTGGATAAGCTCTGCAGCGCTGTATCAGGGCGAATCCGAGCGTGATGGTGAGTGCTTCAGCGATCGCCGCGTACATCAATCTGATCCCACTCCTGAAGCAGCTGCACGGTTGGCAGCTGTGCGACCGGCTCGCGTCCCAACACCAAGCAAGGAACTAAGGCCTGCGCCTTCTAGCGCAGCCGGCACTCCAACGGCACTGCACAATCAGCATGTCCCCTCCGCTGATCGCGCATTGTTGCCGCGGCAACCCATGCAACCTGATAATAGCTGCCTATGTTCTCCAAGAGAAAATATATTGGCCTCGGAGGCAACTCGCGTCTTAACCGGGGTGGGCAATGTTCACGTTTCGACGTCTTTTCTAACCGAACCGTACAGATGCTATTTAATGGTTCTGGCGACAAATCTCGGATCAAGAGACGGCCATGCTGTATTAAGAATCCGGAGCTTGTCAGTTTCTCAGGTCAATGTCTCATGATAATGGCGATACTTTGAGTTTTCATATGAACATAGACTATCTGAACCGCATAAATTTTTGCAACGAACTCGATAGATTAAGCGTAACATGTCAGCAAAGAAAATTGACATTTTAAATTGATTGATATCGTACTCTGAGATCCGGGCATGCGATCTTGGTCAGACCTTTGTTTCTCAATGGAGAGTTGGAAATGGATCTTGGGAGACGCGACCTGTTGAAAGGGGTCGGTGCAGCGACGCTCGCCAGCGCGGGTATTGGCCTCAGCGATGGTCGAGCTGTAGATCGCGTTCCCCTCCCCTTCGGCAACGGCGAGCGGCCGCTCGTGGCCTATCCGGGCAAACGCCCGCTGCTGCAGATGACCGCGCGGCCGCCGCAGCTGGAGACGCCGTTCTCCGTGTTCGACGAGGGCGCTCTCACGCCCAACGACGCCTTCTTCGTCCGCTACCACCTCGCCGACATCCCCACCGAGATCGACCGCCAAGCCTTCCGCGTGGTGATCCAGGGACAGGTCGAGCGCCCCCTCTCGCTCTCGCTCGCCGAACTCAAGGCGATGCCGCAGACCGAGCTCGTCGCGGTCAACCAGTGCTCGGGCAATTCCCGCGGCTTCTTCGAACCGCGCATGGCCGGCGGACAGCTCGCCAACGGTGCCATGGGCTGCGCCCGCTGGACCGGCGTGCCGCTGAAGAGCGTGCTCGACAAGGCGGGGGTCAGGGCCGGGGCCGTACAGGTGTCGTTCGAGGGCCTCGACGGACCGGTCCTTCCGGAGACGCCGGACTTCGCCAAGGCGCTTCCCCTCGACCATGCCCGCGACGGGCAGGTGATGCTGGCCTGGGGCATGAACGGGCAGGACCTGCCCTGGCTCAACGGCTTCCCGCTGCGCCTCGTCGTGCCGGGCTTCTACGGCACCTATTGGGTCAAGCACCTCAACGGCATCACCGTCCTCGACAAGCCCTTCGCGGGCTTCTGGATGACGAGCGCCTACCGCATCCCCGACAATGCCTGCGCGTGCACAGAGCCCGGCAAGGCGCCGGACAAGACGGTGCCCATCGGCCGCTTCAACGTCCGCTCCTTCCTCACGAACCTCACCGAGGGCGCGCAGGTGAAGGCCGGCCGCGTTGCCCTGCGGGGCATCGCCTTCGACGGCGGATCGGGCATCCGCTCGGTGGAGATCTCGACCGACGACGGCCGGACCTGGGCGCCGGCCGAGCTCGGACAGGATCTCGGCCGCTACGCCTTCCGGCCTTGGACGGCCGATGCCGATCTGGCGCCGGGCCGTCACGCGCTCCGGGTCCGAGCGACGGGCAACGACGGCGACACCCAACCGATGGAGCCGCGCTGGAACCCGGCCGGGTACATGCGCAACGTCGTCGAGACCACCCGCGTGCGCGCGGCCTGAGGAGGATCGCCATGGCCAGCTCCACCCCGTGTTTCGCGGCCACGGTCGCAGCCCTCTGCGCCGCGTCGGGCGCGCGCGCCGCGCCCGACACCTACACGCTGCCGGAGCCGACGGCGCAGTTCCGGCCGTCCCCGGATGCGGGCCACGCGGCCGGCTTCCGGGCGGCGCAGGAGAACTGCATAACCTGCCACTCGGCCGACTACATCGCCATGCAGCCGCCGAAGAAGGGGCAGGCCTTCTGGGACGCGGAGGTGATGAAGATGATCAAGGTCTACCGCGCGCCGATCGCGGAGGATCAGGCCAAGGCCATCGCCGCCTATCTCGGCGCTGCCTACTGAGCGCCGGCGCCGGATTGGACACCAGACAGCAGGAGGCCGCCCCATGACCGCCCGAACCGCCGGCCGTATCGGGCCAGAGGCCATGCCTGTGGGCCCGGCCCGCCCCTCCGCCTGGGCCGTCGCGGCCGGCCGCTTGCTGCCTGGGCTGCTGCTCTGCGGGGCCATCACCGTCGTGGCGCAGGCGCTGCAGGTGGGCGAGGAGCACCTGACCGGCCACCCCTACGTCGAGGCCCTGGTGCTCGCCATCCTGCTCGGCACGGCTTTGCGCACCGTGTGGGTGCCGGGGACGCGCTTCAAGGCCGGGATCGCCTTCTCGGCCAAGCAGGTGCTGGAGGTGGCCGTCACCCTGCTCGGCGCCTCGGTGAGTCTCGGGGCTATCGTCGCCTCCGGTCCGGCGCTGCTGGCCGGCATCGTCGGAGCGGTGGCGCTCACCATCCTGGCGAGCTGCGGCCTCTGCCGCGCCCTCGGCCTGCCGGTGCGCATGGCGCTGCTGATCGCCTGTGGCAACGCCATCTGCGGCAACTCGGCAATCGCCGCAGTGGCGCCTGTGATCGGGGCGGACAGCCGGGACGTGGCGGCCGCCATCGCGTTCACGGCCGTGCTGGGGGTGCTGATGGTGCTGGGCCTGCCCCTGTTCGTGCCGCTGGCCGGGTTCAGCGAACACCAGTACGGGGTGCTGGCGGGGCTGACCGTCTACGCGGTGCCGCAGGTGCTGGCCGCGACCCTGCCGGTGAGCCAACTCGCCACGCAGGTCGGCACGCTGGTCAAACTGGTGCGGGTGCTGATGCTCGGGCCGGTGGTGCTGGCTCTCTCGCTGATTGCCCCGCGCCTGCCGGCGGCGGGGGCGGCGGCGGGCCCCACCGGCCCGGGCCGGCTCGGCTTCTTCAAGCTGGTGCCCTGGTTCATCCTCGGCTTTCTGCTGCTGGCCACCCTGCGCTCGCTCGGCTTGATCCCGGACGCCTGGATCGCGCCGATCTCGCGGCTTGCGGGCTTCCTCACGATCGTGTCGATGGCCGCGCTGGGACTCGGGGTGGATGTGCGCGTGCTGGCCCGGGTCGGCGGCCGGGTGACGCTGGCGGTCACCGCCTCGCTCCTCGTGCTCCTCGCCATCGCCGTCCTGCTCATCCGCGGCCTCGGCATCGGTTGAAGCGCCGCCGGTGCAGGCGATCCCTCTCGCCGTCACCCCCGATGCATCTGCCTGAGCCAGGGCCCTGGTCCCCCTCACGATGACGTCTGCTTCTGAGATCCTGTCGGGTTCAGCTGAGCGGCGGCAATGGGCGCAAACCCGTCGCCCAGCATGATCTGTGTGAACGTCCTGTATTGTGGCTTCGGCCCACGGAAGCAGACTGGCAGAAATCCACCCGACCGAGACGTACCAGCGAACGCGGCAGCATCGCCGGTTGATGGCCGAGATCCGCCGGTCCGCTTCGGAGCCACTGAGCTGAAGAAGCGGACACGCCGATTTAGACCCAGGCCAGGCGTGAGGCAGGCCGTCAGGGTCTCCGAAAAACGGCCATTCGTCGGCCGTCCGGCAAATTCGGCCTGAGGTTGATGCGGACCTTGCTGGCCGCCAAAGGCCAGGGGTGATCCTCGCTCAGAGATCCAAACCGTAACTTCTCATTTTAGATCGAAGGTTCGGGTCAGTATTTCCCGCACAGCTTGCAACGCGAAGTTACGTGCGGCGGCATTCGGTGCGTAATGCGGTCCGCGCTCGACGCAGGGATCAGCGTAGGTAAAGTGAGCCCCGTTCGAGCTGTTGATCAAACCGCCGTTGGCATCTTCGCTGATCTTGCAATTCCGCACCGTCTGACCGCCCTCGACGGTGACAGGGGTCTCCGGACCGAAAGGTATGTCGAAGACATGTTGCGCATTCGGATAGACGGTGATCTCCACGTTCCGGCCCGCTGCTTTCAGGCGTTCGACGTAGGCGGCACAACTAGCAGGCGGATTGTAGTCGTCGCTGCTGCCGCCGAAGATGCGGATCGGACGGTCGGCCACGTCAGTATCTGCTTTAAATGTAATCGCGCAATCCGGGTAAAACGGTAGGTACAGGGCCGGGAAAATGCTGGACTTGTTCCAGAGATGATCGAAGCGCTTGACACTCGCGTAGAGCGCGGCCTGCCCGCCGCGCGAGAACCCCATGATGGCTACCCGCTGCGGATCAACTCGCGGGTGCTTGGCCAGGACTCCGAGTGAGCGATAGATATCGACGATTAAGTTCGTCCGGGCCAGCAGGGACTGATTTGCATTAACATTCGACAAGCCACGACCTGTGAAGCCATCGATTGCAAAGGTTGAGACGCCCAGCGCGTTCAGTTCGCGCTGCCAAAACTCCACATAGCTGCCGATGCCGCCCGAGCCGTGCATGAGGATTACGACGGGTAGGCGATCTGTTCCACCGCGTGGAATTCGAAGGCTACCTGCAATTGTTACGAGCTTTCCTTCGTTCTCAGCGCCCTTGAGGAACTGCTCGTCCGTAAGCGTGAGGCTCGGAAGCGGGTGAAGCTCGACTCGCGCCGCATACCCGGCTGAGCCGATGTCGCGTGTCTCAGCCATGGCAGGTGACGCAAATGCCCAACTTACAAGCACAAGCACAAGTCCGAATCGCCTCATGATGGTCGAATCCTTTGAGGATTACGCTGCTTCGGGCGGAGTTTCTTGTCGAGGAAGCATACACCTTGGTAATTCGAAGTCGATGATCGCTGCCCCCTTTGTCCAACGGTTCGTTGGGGATGCTGGTTATGGGCCGCCAGCGGGCGCGACGGCAGTGTCTGCTTCTTCCAAGTCTTGCTCAAGAAGCGGAAAGTCGCGAAACCACCCAACCGAGACGCTCATGCAGGCTATCAGGCGCGGCAAGGTCTGGCCGAAAGCGAAGCGGCAGGTGTCCAGCGATAGGGGGCCAAAGCAGTCGCTCGCCTCTCTCGTATCAGCAGCGCCTCGGCCTACTTTCTCCAATATCTGATCACTCATACCACTGCATGGAGCCCACTCTCGTCAGTGCGCGACAGACGTTCCTGCAATCGCTCCGGCTCACGACCGGCGGCAATCACGCATCGTCCCGGAGCCGATTCGAGTACTAAAAACTGCCTTGTCACTGGATTTTGAGCGGATAAGCTCGCAGGCGCTCATTGTGCCAATCTCTTCACTTGAGTCAGCTTAGATAGGATCGAAGAGCAGATGTGGCGTTCCCGATCGAACCAGCTCTTCGTCCATGCTTGTCTCATGCTCGATGTGATGTCGGTTGGATCCAGTTCTGCGTTCGCCCAGACCATCACACGTGCGCAGGTCGAAGCGAGACTGCCGGCACTTGAGGTGCTGGCGCAGCAGGCTGTCGATGCAGGCGAAGTGCCGGGCCTTGCGATCGCGGTCGTGTTCGGTGACGAGACGATCTTCCTGAAGGGTTTCGGCCAAAGGGAGGTCGGAAGGCCTGAACGTGTTGGCCCAGATACAGTCTTCCAGATCGCGTCCTTGTCGAAGCCCGTGACCTCGACCGTGGTGGCCGCCCTGGTGAGCGAAGGAGTGATCGACTGGGATTCGCGCGTCGCAGATCTCGATCCCGCGTTCCAGCTTCACGACCCTTATCCGACCTCGCAGGTGACCGTCCGGGATTTTTTCAACCATCGAAGCGGGTTGCCGGGAACCAGTGGGGACGATCTCGAGGATATCGGGTACGGCCGCGACGAGATTCTTCGCAAATTGCGCCTTGTGCGACCGTCTTCCAGCTTCCGCGCCGGCTACTCCTACAGCAACTTCGGCTTCACGGAGGGCGCCGTCGCCGCCGCGAGACCGACCGGCAAACCCTGGGACATCGTGGCTCAAGAAAAGCTCTTCGGCCCGCTGGGTATGACTTCCACCAGCACGACCTACGCGGGCTTTCTGACGCGCCTCGACCGCGCGGCATTGCACGTCAGAGCCGATGGCGCGTGGGTTGCCAGGATCAAGCGCGATCCCGACGCGCAGGCTCCGGCTGGCGGCATTAGCTCCAGCGCTCGCGACCTCGCCCAATGGCTGCGGCTTGAAATCGGCGACGGGATGACCGAGCACAAGCGCCTCATCGCGGCGGCAGCCCTCGCCCAGACGCATGTGCCGCTGACCGCACGCGGCCGCAATCCTGTGACCGGGTCTGCGTCATTCTATGGACTCGGCTGGAATGTTGAGTACGGGCGCCACGGCCTCGTCTGGGGCCATGCTGGCGCTTTCAGTGTCGGTGCGCAGACACTCGTCTCGATCCATCCAGAGTCTAAACTCGGCATTGTTCTGTTGACGAACGCGTTTCCGTCAGGCGTACCGGAGGGACTTGCCGACAGCTTCGCGGACCTTGTCTTCGACGGCATGATTGGCAAGGACTGGCTGAAGGACTGGGGCGAGGCCTACAGAAACATGTTCGCGCCGACCTACGCTGCGGCTGCTGCCAGATACGCTACGCCCCCGGTCGGTGCCTCGGCATCCCTCGCGCTCGCGGCTTACACCGGGCGTTACGCGAATGCTTACGTCGGCGAAGCCGTTGTGACGCAGGCGAACGGCACCCTGACATTGGCGATTGGACCCGCGGGCACACGGAACTACCCCTTGCGGCACTTCGATCGCGATCTCTTCATCTGTTTTCCAGATGCAGAGGCGCCTGAAAGACCATCCGCCATCCGCTTCTCCATCGGAAATGACGGCCAAGCTACCACGATGACGGTGGATTCGTTGAATACAAGCAATCTCGGAATTCTTGAGCGTCTAAAATAATAGGAGGCCCATCTCAGAGTCCGTTTCATAACGGGCTGAACAGCTTGGCTGTTGGATGAGCGGCGGCCATCGCGAGCGTTGGGAGCGTGTCTGACGCTCAACCCGAAACCCCGATGTGGACGCCTGCCGCCTGGGCCGAGCTTGCGCGCGCCAGCCTGGCCTATGCAACATGCCTGAGCGATGCCGAATGGGCCGTGCTCGCGCCGGCTCTGCCTGCCCTGCCGCGACCGGCGCCCGTGGCGCTGGCCCCTGCGCTCCTTCTTCGACGGCATCCTGTACGTGCTGCGCGTGACGGCACCTGCCGCTGGATTTCCCGCCCTTTGGCACGGTGCATCGCTGGTTGTTATGCCTCTCACAGGCGGGCGTGTTCGACCGTCTCGCCCACGCCCTCACGATGGCCGACCGCGAGCGGGTCGGACGCGCGGTCAGCCCGACTGGCCGTATCCTTGATGGGCAGGTCGCACCCTCGGGTGGCGTGGTGTCGCAGGCGAGCGGACACCTCTAAGAACCGTCTGCTTGGGGGGTTGCAGGCCGTTTTGACGATGCGGGCCACTCTGGCCTGGACGCTTGGCCGTCTGGACACCTCCAAATACCGGTCTGACGGGGGCTTCTGGAAAGGTGTGGTGGGAGTTTCAGCGCTTTGGGTGAGAGCAGCGGCTCCAGCTGCCGGTCTTATGTTCCCCTTATCGGACGGGCACTAAAAGCCAGCCAAGGCAGCGATGCGAAGGACGTTTTTCCATCGCTGCCGGCCCAACCCTACAGCCGCGGCCGGTTTAATGCGATCAAGTAGCATAAATTTCTACAATTCGCACTGTCGGCAGGGCAGCTTCGACGACGCAATGAACTCTCCTGCCGATGGCACACAAGGAATCAGATCACGCATCGCTACGGAACCCAGACTGACTCAGAGCGGCCGGCAACACCTCTAGAGTAGAGTTACCTGATACGTCCGGCGTGTCATGCTTGAATCCGGCGTTCTTACCCAGTCCGAGGGGTTTGTCTTCGCGCCAAAGAACGAGCAACGGCACAACGTTGCCACGCCCAACGATGATCGGAACGATGCGCCCGACGTCGGTGACGCACGCGCAAGCTGGCGAAGCAGGCCGGCGTGAGGGTTTCCGATTGAGGCGAACGTCCATTGGATTGATCTTGCTCAAGGCCAGATGGTGCTGAAAGGCCAATCATTTCGATGCAGGCCCCGACAGGAACCTCGTCCATGCAGGTACCAGCCAAGATCGCCTTCCGGCATTACGAGCCCCTGGATCAAATTCGCGCTGAAATTGACGAGGAGGTGAGCTGCCTCGAGACCTTCAGCGACAAGATTACCAGTTGCCATGTCACTGTGACCGGTCCTCCTGGCCGACACCGGAACGGCGAGGCCTTCACGGTCACCGTGCACATTGCAATGCCTGAGCATCACGACATCATCGTGGACCGGCGCCATGGTGATACGCCCGAACACGAATATGCTCTCGTGGCCATCAAAGACGCTTTCAAGGAGGCCCGGCGCCAGATTGAGGACGTCCAGCGCGCCATGCGCGGCCAGACTAAAATTCATGCAGTCGAAGAGCACGGACGGGTCACGAAATTCTTAGCGGGAGAGAACTGCGGCTTCATCGAAACCGATGACGGTCGCGAGATCTACTTTCACCGCACTGACGTCCTTCACGAAGGCTTCGATCGCCTGACAATCGGAGCGGAGGTTCGCTTCGCGGAGACTGAGGGCGCCAAGGGACCTCAGGCGAGCACCGTCCGTCCCATCGGAAAGCACCATCTGGTTTAGCGCGGATCGACGCAGCGCGTTGCCAAGGAGGGACCATGGAACCTGCAACCTTTCGCCAATGGCTCGCCGAGCGGGGCTGCCGTTTCGACAGCGGCAAGGACAGCGCCGGCACGCATGGCCATGCCTCGGTGACGGTGCATCACGGGCACCGCAAATCGGTGCTTCCCGGCATCGGGACCAAGCAGGCGCTTGACCCAGCGGTCGTCAGGCAGATCGTGGACGACCTCGGGCTCGACCGGTCCGAACTGCCCGGACCCGTGTCGCGGGCGTGACCCGCTCCTTCCGCTCTAGGCCTAGGTGGGAAGGGGCGGAGAGAGACCGTCATCTGCCGAATGGGCATCGCCTGACTCGTGAGCGAAGGTAACGCGCTGAGAGCCGCCGGTGTGCGGATTCCGACGGAAGCCGGCCCCCTGTTTCGACGCGAAGTCGGCCACTCTCTAACCGGCACCGGCCACGGCGCATCCCTGCGGGTCAGCAACCGCGGCATCCCTGATCTCGAACACGAGGAGAGCGGGATGCCAGCCAGGAGAGAGCTGACCATGCGACCGATCAAACAAATGCTCCGGCTCGCTCACGACGGAGTGAGTTCGCGTGAAATTGGACGAACGCTGGGTGTCGCCCGCTCGACCGCACAGGACAACCTCGCCCGGGCGAGCGCCGCCGGCCTTACCTGGCCGCTTGATCCCGAGGTCACCGACGCGGTGCTGGAGCAGCGCCGTTTGCCCGATCCGGGGTGAAGCAGGGGATGCGTCGGCTGCCCGAGCCGGACTGGCCCTCGCTGGTCAGGGAGATGCGCCGGCCCAGAGTCAACCTGACCGTGCCGTGGGAAGAGTCCCAGGAGGCCCATCCGGAGGGCTATGGCTACTCCCGGTTCTGCAACCTCTATCGCGAGTTCGAGCGCCGGCTCACCCCGGTTATGCGCCAGCACCATGCTGCGGGCGACAAGCTCTTCGTCGACTACTCCGGCAAGAAGGTCGGATCGTCGACCCCGCCACCGGCGTCGTGCGCGAGGCCGAGATCTTCGTGGCCGTGCTCGGCGCGTCGAGGCTCCCTACGCCGAGACGACCTGGACCCAGACGCTATGGCACCAAGGCCTGCGTGATCGCTGACGGCAGCGTACGCGCCATCGCCTTTGGGCTGGCGCCTGGTCAGGCCCATGAGCTGCCTCACGCGGTTCCTCTGCTCGACGAACTGCCGGGTGTGCCCAAGTGATCGTGGGAGATCGCGGCTACACCAGCCACGCCTTTCGCGAGCACATCTGGAACATGGGCGCCCGGCGATCCCACCGCCGCGCTACGAGGCACCTGTGACCTGCCCGGACTGGATCTACAATAATCGCAATCAGGTCGAGCAGCTCTGTGCCAGGCTCAAGGAGTGGCGCGGGATCGCCACCCGCTACGAGAGGACCGCCGTCAGCTTCATGAGCGTCCTCTGAGTGGCCGCCGCCCTCGACTGGCGCAAGCGATGACGCGCCCTGGCGGAAGTGTTCGGGC
>NZ_JAUYZJ010000041.1 GCF_030700285.1 Methylobacterium sp. NEAU K
GGCGGGCCGGCACGGGGGCGGCGGCCGGCGCGGCGACGCGCGAGGCGGCCGGCTCCGGCCGGGCCGGGCCGGGCCGCGGGGCGGCAGCGAACGCCTCCGGCTCGTCGCCCTCCGGCGGCATCGCGGCCCTGCGGGCGGGCGCCGCCGACGCGGCCGGCTCGTCCCGCGCATCGAACACGGGCTCGCGACGGGTCGCGCCCGGCCGGGAATCCTCGGGCAGGTGCTCGGCCCAGGGCAGGTCGGCATCCGTGAACGCGCGCCGGGCCGCGAGCGCCGGCGAGGCGCTGTCGAACGGCTCGAGCCGGCCCGTCCGCCACGCCGCGACCCGGCCGGCGAGGGCGACGCGCATCCGCATCAGACCCTGCGCCAGGGCGCCGATGCCGACGAGGCCGAGGCTCGGCTCGTCGGCATCCTCGCGCTCGTCCCGGCCGGACGCGCGGCCCCGGGCCGCCGGCTGCCGGACGGGATAGGGCTCGTCGTGGATGGAATCCTCCTCCTCGGCGCCGAAGCGGCAGGCGCCGGTCAGGCTGAGGATCGCCACCGCGGCATACCCGAAGCCCACGAGATGGGCCGCCGCAGACGAGACCGCTCCGACGATCACCCGCGCCATCGACAGCAGGCCGTCGCCGGCCACGCCCCCGAGCCCGGTCGGCAGCGGCCAGCGGGCTGTTGGCGGCAGGGCGCTCGCCACCGCGCTCGCGGCGCAGAAGCCGATGATCCAGAGCGCGACGCGCAGGCCCCCCTGCGGCAGGTCGCGCTCGCGCATCAGCCGGACGCCCCAGAGGGCGGGCGGCAGCACGAAGGCGAGCGCGCCGAGGCCGAGGATCTGCATCGCGAGGTCGGCCAGGACGGCGCCGGGCTGGCCGAGCACGTTGTGGGCCGGGTGGTCGGTGGCGTGGTTGAGGCTCGGGTCGTCGATCGACCAAGTGGCGAGCGCCACGGTCAGCGCGACCGCGCCGGTGAACAACAAGAACCCGCCGAGCTCCGTCAGGCGCTTGCCCAGGAACGGACGAACGCTGTCGACGAAGGTATCGTAGGGCGACGCGGGGCGGCGAAGCGAGCGCATGCGGGACCGGACGCGAAACGGGGACTCTCGCCCGAGGCTAGGCACGGGGGGCTTAACGACCCGCTAAGGTTGAGGAAGCCTGACCGGCCAGCCGGCCCCGTCGGTGCCCACCGGATCGCCCGGTCGCAGCCGGGGCGTGGTGCAAAAACCGCCCCGCTATGGCACAGAAACGGCCATGAACATCGACGGCAAGCCCTATCGCACGATCTTCCCGGACCCGGACGGCGTCAGCGTCCAGGTGATCGACCAGACCCGACTGCCCTTCGCGTTCGCGCTGAAGCGGCTCGCCACGCTCGACGATGCCGCGGTGGCGATCCGCACCATGATCGTGCGGGGCGCGCCGCTGATCGGCGTCACCGCGGCCTACGGCCTGGCGCTCGCCATGCAGGCGGATCCGTCGCTGGACGGGATCGACCGGGCGGTGGCGACGCTGGCCGCGACGCGCCCGACAGCGATCAACCTGCGCTGGGCGCTGGACCGGGTTTCCGCCAACCTGCGGCAGGTCCAGCCGGAAGAACGCTTCGTCCGCGCGTTCGCGGAGGCTGGCCGCATCGCCGAGGAGGACGTGGCGAGCTGCCGCGCCATCGGCGCCCATGGCGGCCAGATCATCGCCGACCTGCACGCCGCCACGGGGCGGCCGGTCACGGTGCTGACCCACTGCAACGCCGGCTGGCTGGCCACGGTGGACTGGGGCACCGCGCTCGCGCCGATCTACGCCGCCCACGAGCGGGGCGTACCGGTGCACGTGCTGGTGGACGAGACCCGGCCCCGCAGCCAGGGCGCGGCGCTGACCGCCTTCGAGCTGAACGGCCACGGCGTGCCCCACACGGTGATCGCCGACAATGCCGGCGGCCACCTGATGCAGCACGGCCGTGTCGACCTGTGCATCGTCGGCTCGGACCGGACCACGGCCTCGGGCGACGTGTGCAACAAGATCGGCACCTACCTGAAGGCTTTGGCGGCCCACGACACCGGCGTGCCGTTCTATGCGGCGCTACCGTTCTCGACCATCGACTGGACGCTGGAGGACGGCATCCGGGAGATCCCGATCGAGGAGCGCGACGGGCGCGAGGTCACCCACATGACCGGGCGTCTGGCCGACGGCGGCTTCGCCACGATCGAGGTGGTCTCCCCCGGCAGCCCCGTGGCCAACCCGGCCTTCGACGTGACGCCGGCGCGGCTGATGACCGGGATCATCACCGAGCGCGGCGTCTGCCTGGCGAGCGCCGAGGGGCTCTACGGGCTCTATCCGGAACGCCGGAAGGCGGCCTGAGCCGCCTCACCGCACCCCGGGCCGGCCCGCCTCGGCGAGCTGCTGTGCCCGCGCGCCCTGCCGCTCGAACATCCAGCCCGGATACTCGGCCGGCAGGGCGCTCACCGCGTCGAGGTTATCGAGCTCCTCCGCGGTGAGCTGGAGCTTGGTCGCTGCGATGTTGTCCTCGAGCTGGTCGAGGCGCTTGGCGCCGACGATCACGCTGGTCACCGCCTTGCGGTGCAGGAGCCAGGCGAGCGCCACCTGCGCCACCGAGACGCCCCGCGCTTCCGCGACCGCCCGCATCGCGTCGATGCAGGATTCCGCGCGGGGCCGGTCGACCGGCGGGAAATCGAAGCTCGCGCGCCGGCCCTCGCCCGATCCACCGGAATACTTGCCGCTGAGCAGGCCGCCCGCGAGCGGGCTCCAGACCAGGAGGCCCAGCCCCTCGGAGCGCAGCATCGGGACGATCTCCCGCTCCAGGTCTCGGCCTGCGATGGAATAATAGGCCTGCAGCGTCTCGAAGCGGGCGAGCCCCGCCCGCTCGCCGATCCCCAGCGCCTTGACGATCTGCCACGCCGCCCAGTTCGAGACGCCGACGTAGCGCACGTGGCCGTGCTGCACGAGAATGTCGAGGGCCCGCACCGTCTCCTCGATCGGCGTCGCGGGGTCGAAGCCGTGGACCTGATAGAGGTCGATATGGTCGAGCTGGAGCCGCTTCAGGCTCGCCTTGCAGGCATCGATCAGGTGCAGGCGCGAGGCGCCCTTCGCGTTGGCACCCGGCCCCATCGGCCCGTAGCCCTTGGTGGCAACCACGACGCTATCGCGCGGGACCTTGAGATCGCGCAGGGCCCGGCCGGTGATCTCCTCGGAGAGTCCCTCCGCGTAGACGTCGGCCGTGTCGATGAAGTTGATCCCCGCCTCAAGGGCCCGCCCGACGAGGCGTCCGGCCTCCGCCTGGTCGAGGGCGCCGATCTGGCGCCACATCCCGGCCCCGCCGCCGAAGGTCATCGTGCCGAGGCAGAGCTCCGAGACGAACAGCCCCGTGTTGCCGAGCTTCTTCTGGTACATGCGCGCGTGATCCCGTCCGTGTCCGGGGCGACAACGCACGGGGGACCGGAACGGGTGCGCTCAAGGCTCCCAGCGGTGGAAGACGGCGCTGTCGAAGGCGAAGACCGGCTCCCCGCGCTGGTTCACCCCGGTGTTCCGGGCAAACGCCAGCCCCCAGCCGGGCCGCGAGGCCGAGGCGCGCTTGTCGGTGAGCCGGGTGCTGAACCGGACCGTGTCGCCCGCATAGACGGGCTTCAGCCAGCGCAGGGACTTGAACCCGGGGGAGGGGCCCGCTTCCGGGACGGGGCCGCGGGTGGCCGTGTAGGCCGCGTCGCGGGCGCGCGTGGTAAGCAGCCGGTTCATGTAGGCGGCGGCCGTATGCCAGCCGGAGGCGCACAGGCCGCCGAAATGGGTCTGCTTTGCCGCCTCATGATCGAGGTGGAACGCCTGCGGGTCGTAGGCCTGCGCGAAGGCGACGATCGCCTCGGCGCTGAACGGGTAGGCGCCGAGGTCGCGCACGGAGCCGATCTCGGCATCCTTCAGGAACGGCAGGATCTCGGCATCCTCCGGCTCGGTCACCGGTCCGGGCGCACCGGTCTCCACCGGGCGCGGCGGCAGGGGATCGGTGCCCCGCCGGGCCAGCATGAAGGTGAAGCGCTGGGTCAGCACCGTCTCGCCGCGCTGGTTGTCGAGGGCGAGGCTCGCCGTCACGAAGCCCAGCCCCGGCTTCGAGGCCGAATCCCGGGTGCCGACGACCCGGTAGGTGAGCGTCAGGGCATCTCCCGGCAGGACCGGCGCCAGCCAGCGCAATTCGTCGATCCCCGGCGCGCCGAGCGACGAGCCGCCCCGGAACGGCCCCTGCTGGAGCAGCCGCATCCCGAGGGCGGCCGTGTGCCAGCCCGAGCCGATCAGCCGGCCCGCGAAGGTCGATTCCGCCGCCGTCTCGTCGAGGTGGAACGGCTGGAAGTCGAAGTCTTTCGCGAACTCGACGATGTCGTCGCGGGTCACAGTCAGCGGCGCGCCGACGATGACGTCGCCGACCGAAAAGTCCTCGACCGCAGGGTCCGGCATGGCGGCCTCGTCCAAGACGTGAGCGGGATCAGTTGGCGAAGCGGAAATGCAGCACGTCGCCGTCCTGCACCACGTAATCCTTGCCCTCGAGCCGCAGCTTGCCGGCATCCCGGGCGCCCGCCTCGCCGTTCAGCGCGGTGTAGTCCTTGAACGCGATCGTCTCCGCCCGGATGAAGCCCTTCTCGAAGTCCGAGTGGATCACCCCGGCGGCGCCCGGGGCGCGGGTGCCCCGGGTGATCGTCCAGGCCCGCGCCTCCTTGGGACCGACCGTGAAGTAGGTCACGAGGCCGAGCAGATCGTAGCCCGCCCGGATCACCCGGTTGAGGCCGGGCTCGGTCAGCCCCACGGCCTCCAGGAACTCGGCCTGGTCGGCCTCGGCCATCACGGCGATCTCGCTCTCGATCTTGGCCGAGACCACCACCGCCACGGCGCCCTCCGCCTTGGCGCGGGCGAACACCGCCTCCGAGTAGGCGTTGCCCTTGTCGGCGTCAGCCTCGTCGACGTTGCAGACGTAGAGGACCGGCTTGGCAGTCATCAGCCCCAGGGACTGGAACAGCCTCTCCTCGTCGGGCTTGCGCTCGACGAGACGCGCGGGCTTGCCCTCGCGCAGCAGCGGCAGGGCCCGGTTGACGAGGTCGAGGCTCTCCTTGGCCTCCTTATCGGCGCCCTTGGCCTTCTTCTCCAGCGCGACGGCGCGGCGCTCCAGACTGTCGAGGTCGGCCAGCATCAGCTCGGTCTCGATGGTCTCGATGTCGGCCGCCGGATCGACCTTGCCCTCGACATGGGTCACGTCGCCGTCGGTGAAGCAGCGCACCACGTGGGCGATGGCGTCGACCTCGCGGATATTGGCCAGGAACTGGTTGCCCAGGCCCTCACCCTTGGAGGCGCCGCGCACCAGCCCGGCGATGTCCACGAAGGTCAGCCGCGTCGGGATGATCTCCTTCGAGGCCGCGATCCGGGCGAGGTCCTGGAGCCGCGGATCCGGCACCGCTACCTCGCCGACATTGGGCTCGATGGTGCAGAACGGGTAGTTCGCCGCCTGGGCGGCCGCCGTCTGCGTCAGCGCGTTGAACAGGGTCGACTTGCCGACGTTCGGCAGGCCGACGATGCCGCATTTGAAGCCCATGGACTCAGTTCCGTTGAAGCACGTCGCCGGGGAGGACCCGGAAGGGATTGATGAGGGTGAGCCCCCCGAAGGTCGTGCCGTGCGCCATGTCCTCGGTCAGGAAGACACCGCATCCAGCATTGTTTGCGGAGGCGAGCAGCAGGCAATCGAACCACGGGTATAGCCCAGGCTCTGGCGCACCGCCCAGGCGGTCTCGACCTCATCGTCGGTGATCGGCTTTTCGCCCCAGACGCGCAGGGCCGCAAGCTCTTCCCGGATGTCGTCGATCGACCGGCTCCGTTCGTCGCGGAGAATCCAGTTCGTCAGCTCGTTCACGACCTGGAGGTTGATACAAGCCCGCTCCGCGCTGCCGGGGGCGAGGAGCCGGGATGCGGTGCGCTCGCGCTTGCCGGAATCGCGCCCGTCGCGGGCGTTCATCAGCACGTTGGTGTCGACGAAGACGCGCTCACTCATTGAGCGCGTCACGCGGCGGGGCCTTCCCGTTCTCGTCGGTCAGGTTCATCAGCGGTCCCGCCAGGAAGCGCTCGATCGCCTCGGGCTGCGTCATCGGTTGGCCGATCCGCCGCTCCACCGTCTCGGCCACGAACCGCGACAGGCTCTTGCCCTCCCGGGCTGCGGCGACGCGGGCGCGCTGCAGCAACGCGTCGTCCATCGTCACGGTGACGTTCTTCAAGGTGGCCTCCACGGGCGATATCGTGTTCCCGTGTTTGCGTGTCAATTTCTCGCGCCCAGCGTCTTCACCTCGTCCCAGCCGCGGCCCGCCATGGCGAGGTGGACCTTGTTCTGGAAGCTCGCATCCTCCCCGGCCGCCAGCAGCGCGGCATGGTCGGCGACCGCGTGGGCGAGATCCTCGACCCAGGGCAGCTCGGCCTTGCCGAAATCGTTGAGCACGTAGGAATGCACCAGCGCCTTGTCGCCCGGATGGCCGATGCCGAGCCGCACCCGGCGATAGTCGTTGCCGCATTGCGCGGTGATCGAGCGCAGGCCGTTATGCCCGGCATTGCCGCCGCCGAGCTTCACCCGGAGCTTGGCCGGGGCGAGGTCGAGCTCGTCGTGCAGCACGATCACGTCGCCCAATGGGATCTTGTAGAAGCGCTGGGCCTCCGCGACCGCGCGGCCGGACTCGTTCATGAAGGTCGAGGGCTTCAGCAGGATCGCCCGCTCGGGCCCCAGCACCACCTCGGCGGCCTCCCCCTGGAAGCGGTGGCGGAACGGGCTCGCCCGGTGCTGACGGGCGATCGCGTCGATGGCGAGGAAGCCGATATTGTGCCGGTTGCCCGCGTAGCGCGCACCCGGGTTTCCGAGGCCGACGATCAGCCGCATGGTGGAGTCCCCGACGCGATTCCGTTCATGGTGCATGCCTTTCGGCGCGGTCTCTGGCACGCTTCCGCGCGCGGCGCATCCCCGACCGCGCGCCCCGCGGCGCCGGGCAGGACGACACCGTCAGCGCCGGTCGGACGTCTCCGTGCCGCGGATCCCGCATTCCGGACCAGCCCGGTTCCGGTCGTGCGGCAGCGCACGGAATCGGGTGAACCCCGGGTAGAGTATCGCGGTTGAGAGGTCACATTCGGCCAAGCAGAGCCGCAGCGATCAAGACCGCCGGAACGACGATCTTCCTCACTCGACACAATTGACCGGATGGCTTCCCGTCGAAGTCATACGCAGACACAGGAGATCATCATGAAAGTCCGCATGCTCGCCGCCGCCCTGGTCGCCGCTCTCGCCACGCCGGCCCTGGCGCAGGGGCTCGATTCGAGGCACTCGCCCTATCCGGCCTCGGCCTATTCGGGATGGGTCGGCCGTTCCGGGATCCTGCAGCAGGAGACCGTTCGCTCCGAGCGGGCGCCCGCCTATCGCTACGCCGGCCCGCATGCTGGCGGCCCGGCCAACGCCCTGGCGCGGTACTGAAGCGCCGCTGGGTCCGCGGATCACCCGCGGGCCCGTCCCTGGGTAGGGGATCGCCGGCTTCGCCGGCCGTTCAGGACGCCCGGACGGGCCGATCGCCCGGCGTGACGGCGCGGATTCCGGGACCCGGCTCGGCCCTGCCGCTCTCCACGGGACCCGACACGACCTCCGCGGGGTCGGTCTCGCGGATCTGCCCCGGGCGCAGGGTCCCGACCAAAAGATCGACCTGGCTTACCAGCCGGGCGAGCGAATGCCCGCGTTCGAGGGCGGGCCGCTCGGGCAGCGGCCGGTCCTCGCCGAGCGCAGCCAGGGTGGCGGCGATCCAGGCCCGCCAGGCCTCCGCCTCCGGGGCCGCCGCCTCGGGCGCATGCCGCAGCACGGTGAGCCGGGCGCTGATCCGGCGCAGGGTCGCGTCCGCCACCATGGCGGATTCCACCTCCGGGTGGCTGCCGGCACGGGGCTGCTGCAGGGCGCGGGACAGGGCCGCCTCCAGGTCGTTGAGGGCGAGACCGGCTCCGCGGGCGCCCGCGGGGATCGCGGCCTCGCGGGCCTCGCCGGGGCCGGCGAGCAGCACGGCCTCTGCGAAGCCGGCATGGGCCTTGAGGGCGCGGCGCAACTCCTGGCGGACCTGGTCCGGCTCCCAGATCGGCCAGAGCACCAGGCAGCTCGCCACCGCGATCAGGCCGCCCAGCACCGTGAAGCCGGCGCGCATGAAGACGATCTCCCAGGAGCTGTGGCCCGGCTCCAGCAACTCGACCAGCAGCACCACCAGCGGCGTCAGGCAGGTGACGAAGAAGCCGTAGGAGATCTGGCGCGCCGCGAACCCGACCACGCTGAGCACGAGGATCAGCCCGGCCTCCATCAGCGGGGTCGTGGCGTAGTAGGCGAGCACCGCGCCCGCGAGGCCGCCCAGCACCGTTCCGCCGATCCGCTCCAACGCCCGCTGCCACGTCGCGGCGTAGAACGGCTGCATGGTCAGCACCACGGTCATCACCAGCCAGTGCGTGAACGCGCCGGCATAGGTCAGGGTGGCGGCGAGCGCCGGCGCCGCGACGGCGGTGGCCCGCAGGGCGTGCCGGAGGTTCGGCGAGGCGAGGGTGAAGTTCTGCCGCAGGGGCCCGACATAGCGCGTCCAGCGATCGAGGCTGCGGCCGTCCGTGAGGGTGCCCCCCGGCCGGTAGCCCTCCGGTGTCGAGAGCTTGGCGCCGATCCGCACGCGCCCGACGATCCGCTCGGCCAGCCGCGCCAGGGTCGCGTCCTCCGACAGGCCCTCGGCCGACCGGGCGATCGAGTGCTCCAGCCGGGCGAGGTCGAGGCTGGCATCGTCGCGGATCGCCCGGGCGATGGTCACCAGGAGCGGCCGCAGGCGCCGCAGGAAGATCTTGGCGAGGGCGCGGCGGCTTGGCGAGGGCCGGCTCTCGATCAGCTCCGCCACGGCGATCAGCGCGGAGAAGATCTGCTCGGCGCTCTCCAGGCGCAGCAGGGCCTGGGCGGTGCGGTCCGAGACGCGCTCGCGGGAGCGGGCGAGGTCGAGGATCATCGTCCGCGCGGTCTCGATGCTCGCCCGCACGCCCCGCCGGTGGCCCCTGGCGTGGCCGTCGAACGCGTCGGCGTCGGGCTCGGTCAGGGCGACGAGCCGTTCGAGATCGCCGCAGAGGCGCGCGAGGCCGTGCCAGACTTCCGCCACCGCCCGGTGCGCCGGCCGGTAGGGGTGAAGCCGCCAGATGACCAAGGCCAGCAGCGTGGCCCAGAGGCCGCCCGCCGCGAACATCAGGGCGACGATCCCGGCCTGCTCCGGGCCGAGCGGCCGGTCGAGGGCGATGCACAGAACCACCACCAGCACGTTGCCGGCCGACTGCGCCTGCACGCTCCAGACGCGGACGTACGAGCAGGCGAAGATCAGCGCGCAGGCGACCGGGACCACCACGAGGAGCCCCAGGGGCTGCAGCAGACCGAGCCCGGCCCAGAGCAAGCCGCCCAGGACCGAGAAGGCGGTGAGCGCGCGCAGGCGCACCCGCATCGGCCCACCATTGTCGCAGAAGCAGGCGAGGTTGGCCGCCAGCGCCATCGTGAGCAGGGGCGGCCACTGAACCCAGATGTTGATCAGGATGACGACGCCGAACGCGAAGGCGGCGCGCACGCCCTCCACGAGCCGCACGCCACGCAGATCCAGGCCCGTCGGCAGGCGCCTCAGGTCCGCGCCCGGCCGGGCGAGGCTCCCCCGCCCGGCGGCGGCCCTGCGGCGCCGAACGCGGTCTGGCGGCGATGCGGAGGGACTCGGCGCGGGCAACCTTCGGACTCCTGTGCGGGCACGGCGCCCCCGCATGAACCGCACCCCGTACCATCCGGATCCGCCCCGTGCCGCATCCGAAGAATCGGAACGCCCGGCTCCGCCCCTCCTATGCGCCACCGATCCAGCTGGCCGCGTCGTCTGGGGTGGTGTAGCTTGCTGGAAGCCTCCACGATCACCGGCTGGGGCCGGGATGATCAGGCTGCCAGAGGCGGCAGGCTGACGAGAGGATCATCGCCGATGGGAGCGCTGCTTTCCAGAGCGATGTCGCGGGCGCGTTGCACGGCCCGCGCGTCGTTCTGTTCGAGCAGGATCGCGCCGACGAGGCGGGTGATGGCGTCCTCATGAGGGACGATGCCGAGGACCTCGGTCCGGCGCTCGATCTCGCCGGTCAGGTGTTCCAGCGGGTTGGAGCGCGACACGGCGCAACGCTTGACGCTCGGCAAAGCCCGTGGCTTCTGAGGCACCACGGCACCAGAGACTCCGTAGCTCAGCTGGATAGAGCAGCCGCCTTCTAAGCGGCAGGTCGTAGGTTCGAGCCCTACCGGGGTCGCCAGAATTTAACCCGCTTGGTCAACGACTTGGCGGGTTTTTGTTGCCATGGCTACAGCGTTCGAGCTCGCAACACGTCGCAACACGAATCGTTATTTTACAACGGGTTACGACGTGAGCCGACGCGCTTGCGGTTGCTCCATGCAACACGGACGCAACACGGTCGCGGATAAAATCACCGCCATCCGAGCAGCACGACGAGTCTGGAGAACGTGACAGGTTCGAAACCCGTCCAACGGTATCCAGAGAGAACCCCGGCTCAGTTCAGGCGCCCCACCCCGATGGTCACCCGACGCGCGCTGATGTCCCGGCCCGCCCTTACCGGAGCCTTGGTCACGGCAGGCAGCCTCATGAGCGCAGGATACGCGACTGCGTTCGAGCCTCATCGCGTGCAGGACACCAACTATCGCCTATCGCCCCAGGGCTGGCCACCCGGCTTGCGCCTGCGCATCGCGGTCCTGACTGACTTCCACGCTCATCCGCGCTGCATGGGCGAGGCCGAGATCGCGGCGGTGGTCGCTCGGACCAACGCGCTCGCCCCGGATCTCACGGTGCTTTTGGGGGATTACGGCTCGCAGAGCACAGGCCCGTTGCCGTTCGAAACCGTTGCCAACATCTTGCGCGACCTCACGGCGCCAAAGGGTGTCTACGCGATCCAGGGCAACCACGACTGAAGCGATGATCGGGAAGCGCGCCGCCGCGGCCGCGGTCCTACGCGCGCCGAGCGAGCGCTGCGGGCGGCCGGCATCGCGTTCATCGAGAACACGGCGGTGCGGCTCGATCTGCCCGTGCCGCTCTGGCTGGCTGGACTGGAGAGCGAGGAGACGCCGCGTGTGCCGCGCGTACAGAAGCAGTTCGATCGGCACCGCCTTGGCACCCTCCAGCGAACACTCCGGGCTGTGCCAGTGGGCGAGCCCATCATCCTTCTGGCGCATGAGCCGGACATCTTCGCCCTGAACCTCGATCCGCGGGTAGTCCTGACGTTGGCGGGCCACACGCATGGCGGCCGAATCCGCATCCTGGGTTGGTCGCCCTGGATCCCCTCTCGGTACGGCCTGCGATACGCCTACGGCCATATCGTCGAGCAAGGCCTCGATCTGATCGTGTCGGCTGGTCTGGGGGCGCACTTCGTTGCTGGCCGCCCGCTACGCCTGGGTGTGCCGCCCGAGATCGTCATCGTCGATCTTGGGCGGCCAGACCCTGCTACAGCATAGGGTGCTGAGCGGCGCTCACTTGGCAGCAACGGCCTTCTTGGGCTTACGCGCCCGGGTCGGCTTTTCGGCCGGCGCAGCAGTCGGCTCGGCAGCCTTCTTCCGGCCGGGGCCCTTCAGCGCCTTGGCGGTCGTCTCAGCGACATCAGTGGCCTTCGGTGCAGCGTTCCGGCGCTGTTGGCCTAGGCCGATGCTCTTGGCCATAGCGGAGCGCTGGGCTGAGTAGCTGGCCGCTGTGGCCGGGTAATCTCGTGGCAAGCCGAAGCGCTCGCGGTACTCCTCGAACGTCATGCCGTGCGTGCTCAGGTGCCGTTTCAGCGTCTTATAAGGCTTGCCGTCGATGAAGCTGATCAGCGCATCTGACTTGATCGACTTCCGGATCTGCCCGGGCGTCAGCCTCTCCACCTCGGGCTCAGCGGAAGCTGAAGCGCCGTTTAGGCCAGCGACTGCAGCGTGAACATCGGCCAGGAGAGCCGGCAAGTCGGCAGGTCGGACGGAGTTGTTCGACACGTACGCCGCAACGATGTCGGTTGCGAGCTCGATGAAAGCGGACTTATCTGCCGTCGGATTGGATGTATTTTCGTTCACTTGCGCCTCCTCAATGTGAGTGCACAACGAACGCGATCACTTTGATGGTACGTCAAGAGCGC
Source organism: Methylobacterium sp. NEAU K (assembly GCF_030700285.1). Lineage (GTDB taxonomy): Bacteria > Pseudomonadota > Alphaproteobacteria > Rhizobiales > Beijerinckiaceae > Methylobacterium. The sequence goes on from NZ_JAUYZJ010000041.1 coordinate 12,174, forward strand.
TCTTAAGAATGTCGCCCATATAAGTACGTTGTCTACCGGTTCTTCCGACCAGCATCCAAAGCGCTTGAGCAAGAGCGCGCACATGAACGAGAAGGCCTCGGGCTGCCTGAGCAGCCCAAGATCTCGCGTACGAGGGGTCACTTAGCCGCGGCTGCTCTCGCAACCGATCTGCCGAGACCGAGGCTTTTGGCGATCGTGGCTCGCGATTCAGAGTAGTTTGCCGCAACAATTGGATAGTCGCGCGGCAAGCCGTAACGCTCGCGGTAGCTCTCAGGGGTGTGGCCATGCTTGGTCAGATGGCGCTTGAGCGTCTTGTAGCTCTTGCCGTCGATGAAGCTGACGATCCCGTCGGGCTTGATCGATTTCCGGATCTGCGTGGCCGTCGGCATATCCTGCTCGGGCTCCGCCGAAGCGGACGCATCGCCTAGCCCAGCGATCGCAGCATGAACGCTGGACAGCAGCGTCGGCAACTCGGCTGATGGCAGGGAATTGTTGGCCACATAAGCTGATACGATGCTGGCAGCCAGCTCCACAAATTCGATCCCGCTCGATCCAGTTTGCGTCATCTCGTCTTCCATCCATTCGTCTCCTAAATAGGTTTCGGACAAACTCGAGAATTTTTCTGATCAGTCAAGGGTTGACGATCGCAGAGACGCCGTTACCGTAACGAAATGTACTCTTCCTATAGCCTGCAGCGGAGGTGACTAATTCCTGAGCTTCTGGTTGTTAGAAATGGCTGCGGTCCGCTCAGGCGGCCGAGGCCTTCGCCACGTGTGCCCGCTCCCGGAAGGGGCGGGTTCCTATTGAGAGACGTGCCCTTATCGAGCGAAGTATCAGAACTGGTGTTCTGACGCACTGAGGTGTGCGAATTCAGCGCCTCTGAACGCGGCGGGAATGACATGGGCTGCGCCGGCGTGTGATGCCGCACGGTTACAGTTTTCAATAGGATCAAGACTGCGAATCGCCCCCGGCTACGGGCGCAGCAAGAGGGCGAAATCATGCGAAATGGAGCGAGACTACCGTCATGGCTTGCACGTCGCGGCTACTCTGCGCAGCTGAAAATGCACTTGAGCCACGCTGCAAAGGTAAAGAGATCGGATCTGGCTCGAATCGATCTGGCGCTTGAGGCCGAGCCTCAACGTGTCGGGAGGGCCATTGAGCTGCAGCAGTACCTGACTTGGCGAATGGTCAAGGCCAGTTGAGCCTTTTTATGAGCCCCAGGCCCACTGGGTGGCCCGGGGCTCCCTCGTTGGGTCGGGCTTGCCTGAGAAGTCGGCAGTCCGAGGATCCTCGTCCGTCAGCCGGGTCGCCCCAATTTTGTAGGCTCCCTCGTACGCGACAGGTCGCCGGTTCAGCGTCGCGAAAGCCGATGCTGGTCGGCTATCCTGTCGGGATGGTACAGCCAAAATTGCGGTCTGCCTCAGCCCTGCATGTCGGGGGAGCTTCGGCACAATGACAAAGCGACCGGTCGGCATGCTTCCTCGAAGGCTGGGCCGCGAGCAGGTGGCGGAGTACTGCGGCTGTGATTCGGTATCAGCCTTCGACGATTGGGTCATGAAGGGCACAAGAAGGGCCCAGGACCGCATTGCCGAGCCGCGCTCTGGATGCCGGCTTCCTGCTGATTTTCTTTGTCACCCCGACGATCGCGCGCCAATGCTCCGGCTGCTACTGCAAGAGCGGACCAGTTTTCGCGGTCCGAATGGTCGGCGCATCGGCTATAAGGCAGCTCGATAGGGCATGCGGCTCGCCCCCCGAACTCGCGTTGCACCTTTGAGCATCACGAATAGGACTGCGAGAACGAAGGCGCCATGCCGGCCGAAAGCGGTATGGTGCATTGTAGGTGCCGCCTTCAAGGCCCAATGCACTGAATGCCGTAAGCGCCATCCGCGAGGATAACGATGGTGGCCCAGGGTAAACCGCAAAGGCAGCTATCGCTGCTGAATAACTAGCAGCTTGGTGATGGCAAGGCTATAGGCTGGCGGTTGTGCAGAACTGATTGTAACCAACTTGCAATTGCCTTGCCCGATCTTAAAAGAAGCAGCCGCGGTTGGGGGGGGCGTTGATGGACGACGGCCTGCTGGGTGATCGAACTAAAGTGCGCTCTGGTGCAGGCTGCCAATGATTCCGGATTTTGACCCTGTCACGGGTTACCTGCCCCAAGGGGAGCATCCGGCTGACTGGGATGAGCTGACGACCCGCTTCGCGTGGAACGCTCACAGGCGATACCTCCTGTCCGGTCTGCAACGGCTCGCCGCCGCCCTACGTGACGAGGGGTGCGTGTTGTTCTTGATCGATGGCAGCTTCGTCACCCAGAAGGAATTTCCGGGGGACTTCGACGCCTGCTGTGATTACACGGGATTGTCCCCTATCGCGCTGATGCGCTTGCGTTTAATGGGCAGCAAGGAGATCATGAAGGCCGAGTACCTTGGCGAGGTTTACGCCTATGAGGAGTCAGTTCCCAGCGCCCCCCGGTACACCTTTCGCGAGTTCTTTCGACGGGATTTGGACGAGATCCCGAAAGGATTGGTACGGCTGAATCTCGAAAGCGTGCCGTGATCGTGACCCAGGCTCAGTATGAGATCGCCCGAGACCGCATTCGGCGCTTCAACGAGGCGTTGTCTGATTTGGCGGCCCATGACCCATCGTGGCTGCGCGACTTGCAGATGCGGGATATCCGCGACCAGATAGGCGTTCTGGAGGACGACCTCGCACGTTACGATAATCTCACCTCGGGTGAGGTCGAGGAGATTGTCGTCGATCGTTTGGCCGATTTGCCCCAGGCTCTGATTCAAGGGCGCATCGTGGCGGGTCTAACCCAAGCTGAGCTTGCGCGCGAAACCAGACAGTCGCTGCTGAAAATCCAGCAATGGGAGCGCGACGGCTATTCGCGTGTGCCCGTCAGTGTCATGCAGAGGATCGCCTCGGTCCTGCCGGTGACCATGCGCGGCCGCGCACGAGTGCAGATGGATGCACCCCTGCGCCCGCCCTTGCGGACACTCCTGACGCAAGCGGGCCTCCCAAGAGAAGTCTACGACGACGTGATCCTACCGTCTCGATATGAGGGCATCGCGCGCGACGACGAGATCGACAGGCGTCTTGAACGCCTCTTCGGACATGGTGCAGCGGAGTTCGTGGGCGGGAGAGGCTTCGCCCCCGTGCCGCTGCGGTTCAAGCTTCCGGCCAACGCAGAGCAGGAGCGCACGCGAGCCTACGCGGCCTATGTTGAGGGCGTGTGCACCATCGTGGCGGCGACCCAGCCTCGACGCACCGCAGACCTGCCGACATCGTGGCGCGACATGCGGAGTTTGCTGTTTCCGGAGGACGCGGTCGACCTAAGAACTGCGGTGCGCCAGTGCTGGTCACTCGGGATCGGCGTCATTGGCCTGCGGGATAAAGTCGCTTTCCACGGGGCCGCTAGGCGCATCGACGGGCGCGCGACAGCTGTGCTGAAACCCTCGTCACGTCATGCGTCGCGGTGGCTGTTCAACCTCGTCCATGAAATCTTCCATATCGTCTCCGAACCGGAGGACTTTACCCTCATCGAGGGCAACGAGACGTCGCGGGAGCGACGCGAGGCCTTGAGCGAGCGCCGAGCGAACCGTTACGCCGCCATGGTCCTGACCAACGGAAGCCTCGCGGATGCGTTTGCCATGATCGCACGGCGCGCCGAGGGCAGTGTCGCGCGGCTGTCCGCAGTGGTCCGGGAGACCGCGAACATCTATAGGATCCCGGTCGGCATCCTGGCGAATCTGGTCGCGGACGACGTTCAAGCTACCAGCGGTATCAACTGGTGGGGGACGGCGGAGAACCTGCAACCGCCGGGAGATGATCCCTGGAAGATTGTCCGCGACGTGTTCATCGAGGAGGCTGACTTCCATACGCTCGGCAGCACAGAGGCCGCCGTACTGCGACAGATTCTGGAAACGCGCGATGAGTGATCCATTCGCCGAGCTCGACGCTCCCCTCCCGTCAATCAAGGTGACGTGCACCTCGACGGACTGTGCGAACGACCAACACTGTTACCTACAGAAACGCAAAGTCGAAGGCACGCACGTCTTCGGAGCATGCCGCTCTTGCGGCGCTCAACCGACCTTCGACATCGTCCGTCTGCGCGCCCGTGATATCGGCGACGTGGCCTACACGTTCGCCGCTATGCGCCATGAGATGATCAGGGAGCACTATTGGACGAAGCCATTCGACGAGAAGGCGCTTAAGCTCGCTCGGAAGAAGGGACGGGATGGGGTTCTGAGCAGCGTCGCAAACCGTATAAGATCCTCGATCGGCAAGAAGGCCAACGGGTTTGACGGTCGGCAGACCAAGCTTGAGGGCAATGTATTGTTCTACGCCCAGCACGCGACGGCGACTTGTTGCCGCAAATGCCTATCTTACTGGCATGCCATTCCGGCAGACCGTGACTTGATGCCAGAAGAGGCGCGATACTGCGAGGATTTGATTGTCGCGTACTTAGATGAACGACTGCCGCCCCTCGACCCGGGGCCATGATGCGCGCTCGGGGGCTTGATACACCCTATAGGGACGCGAGCCTGCGTTCGCGCATCATCGATCCGGAGACGCGCAGCGTGCTCGTGTCGCGGATCTGCGGTACCCTTCAGGAGAGGGACCTGTCCGCGCCGACAAATTGCGACGGCCTCGGGCGTGTCAGGCACTTCCAGCGGCATGTCCTTCCGGGCTGGCCGGACAACCCGCTGCCCATCGCTCCGGCTGCACGCTGGCTCGGCGTTCAGCCGCCGCTTGAGATGACCGCGCAGGTGTTTCAGCTCGCCGCGTGCGCTTGGCGATGCTGGTACTGTTACGTCCCGTACTCCTCCCTTCGGGCTGCTCCCGAGAGGTCCGTTTGGCGGACCGCGGACGCACTCGTCGACGCCTATCTTGGGCTCAACGAGCGTCCACCCATCCTCGACCTCAGCGGCGGATCGCCCGATCTCGCCCCCGAATGGATCGCCTGGACCTTGGAGGCCGTGGAGAGGCGGGGTGCGTCGCGCACCACGTTCGTGTGGTCAGACGATAACCTGTCGTCAGACCGCCTCCTCGATGGCAAGGGCAAGCCCATACTGGATGTGATCGCGAGATACCCAAATTACGGGCGGGCTTGTTGTCTGAAAGGGCTCGATGCGCCATCGTTCGCGTTCAACACTCGAGCGCACCCGGACGGTTTCGAGCGTCAGCTCACGATCCTCGCAGGCTACGCCCGGTCGGCGATCGACATCTACGTCTATCTGCCGCTCGTCGGCCCACCGAGCGCTTGCCCGCGGGCACAGGTCGAAGCGATTCTAGAGCGTCTGATCGCGATCCGTCCCGACCTGCCGGCTCGGACCGTGCCGCTCTTCATCGGGCGCTTTCAGACCATGGTGGGGCGCATCGACGCCTCACGAGAGCGCGCTCTCGAAAGACAGTGGGAGCTCCTAGAGCATTGGGAGACGCTTACTCGCGCGGTTGCTTTACCCCAGTGAGCGCGATGCTTCGGCTAGCGCATCTCGTCGAGCGCGAGGCGCCACGAGCCGCAGATTTCGCCGCACTCACCGAGGTTTGCGAGGGCGCTTGGCCGGGCGACGTCAGGCGGCTGCTCGCCGAAAGCCCTAGCGCGGAGGCCCGGCGGCTCCTCGCGAGTATCAAATGGCCGTCCGCCCGGATTTCTTCGGATCGCCGTCTGCCGCTCGCCCATCCCCTCGACGCGGATTGGCGTTTCACGCGCGAATGTGCCGAGCGCGTCCTCGATGCCATCCTCTCCGCGGCGTCTCACGCCGGCGACATCCTGCTAATCGCCATGCCGTCCGTCGCGCTGGCCGCCTATGATCGCGGCTTGGCGCACCGGGTTGTGATCGCGTCACGTGACGGCGATCCCATCGATGCCGCACTCAGGGCCGCTATGACCGGTTGCCGGTTCGTCGACCTGCCGGACATTCCCGCGAGTACATTCCAGACAGTTGCGCTCGATCCGCCATGGTACGATGATGTGGCGCTGCCGCTCATCGAGACCGGGTTGCACGCCGCAGTCGCGGATGGGCGTGTGCTCATCTGCGCGCCTGACCACCTGACGTCGCCGTCCAGCGCACAGCGCTTGTCCGCATTGGCGACCACTCCTTCGGTGCTTGGGTTCTCCGCAGCCGAGTTCGTAGAGCGCGTGCGCTACGCAACGCCGTTCTTCGAACTACGGTGCCTGGAAGCGGTCGGCATCACCGGCATTAGTCCCAGATGGCGGACCGGCCTCCTGTACACATGCACGCCAAGTCCTAGCGCCTCACGGGGGCGTTATGTGACGCGCGCCGTGGGTGACGGTTGGCGCGAGATGCGGCTTGGGGCGACCCGCATCTGGATCCGCCGGCTTGCATCGCAGGAGAATGCTCCGGACGTGGGTGTCGCCCGCTCGATCAGTCGGACCGATCCCGCACGCGAGATTGCCAGCGTGTGGACTTCGGGGAACACGTACGCCACCAACGTCGGCGACATTGGACCGGAGGCTATCAAGAGGGCTCTCGAAGAACCGGCGCCTCAACCGTGGCAGCGTCAGTTTCGGGCGGCGATGCTGGATGAGATCGCGGCTATGGAACGAACGGTGGATTTCACCTAACTGAGTGGCAGGTCATCGACCGGAGACATGCTTTCCGTGTAGGCTCCGGTCGGCAGGGCGCGGAGTCGCGGAGTTCAACCATGGCGGGCTTTGTGATCGCAATATCCGGTGGGATCGGCGCAGGTAAAACTGCTCTTGCCGAGAAATTGGCCGAGGCACTCCACGCTGACCGCGTTAGCTTCGGTCGTGAAGTCCGCCGGTATGCCGAAGAAAATGGCGAGAACCCAAAGGACCGCTCCGTCCTTCAACAGCTCGGTCAAGCGCTGGTGCTGACCCAGTGCAACCAATTCGTCGAGCGGGTCCTTGCCCAACGGCCGCAGCCACGCAGCGAGCATTTGATCGTCGAGGGCGTTCGGCACGTCGAAGTGTTGATGGAGCTGAAGCGACAGCTCGACTCGAAATCCGTCCATTTGGTCCACGTTGTGACCCCTGGCTCCACGCGCGAGCAGCGCGTGATGGAACGGGACGACGTCGAGCGTCGCCTAGTCGCGCGCTATGATAATGACATCACGGAGGCTCAAGTCTCCCGCATCCTTCCGCAGTATGCGAGCCTGACGGTCAACGGTGAGCTGCCGATCGTGCTGCAGGTCGCACAGGTGATGCAGAAAGCTGCAGAGTGGTCTGCCACCGGCAGTGAGCGTCCCGAAGCGGCTTAAATTTACTCGGTGCATTATCTGACGTGAGGGCATTCGGCGTCTTCGAGGGCGGCGGCGTACGCGGCTACGCCCATTTGGGGGCCCTGAAAGCGTGCGAGGACAAGGGGATCCGGTTCGCCGGCGTCTCCGGCACGTCCATTGGCGCAATTGTGGCCGCTCTCGTCGCTGCGGGCTATACCAGCACTGAGCTGTACGAGGCGGACGACCACGGTCGCGAGAGTGGACTCTTCGCGGTCGACGTCATCAAGGAGTTTCTCGATCCGATTGAGTACGGGCGGTTAAAGCGACTTCGCACTTGGCTCGACCGGTGTTCCCAAATGTCGGCTCAGGGCCGGGGTATAGTAAAGGCGATGAAGGGGCGCGCCGCTGGCCGGGCTTGGTCACGGTTCGTCTCCCCCAAACTCCTTTCGTTCGGCCGACGCTACCTCCGGAGTTTGGAGTTCGCGTCGATCGCGGCCCCGCCGGCCTACGCCACGGCGGTGCCGTTGGCCGCTTTTCACTGGAAATTGTTGCGGACTGTCTATGGTCGATCAGGCGTTCTCGACAGCGCACGGTTCACCGCTTGGCTAAACGACCGCCTCGGTGAGCGTCTCGGCCTGCAGCCGGGTACGATTGTTACTTTCTGGCACCTGCCGATCCCGCTCGCCTGCATCGCGACGAACCTGTCGACCGGAAAGATGGTCGTCTTCGACAGAGCGTCCAACCCTCGAATGAGCGTCGCAGAGGCCGCGATGGCGTCGGCTTCCTACCCGCTGGTATTCAAGCCGCGCCGGATTGACGACGACGCTTACGTCGACGGCGGCCTTCTATCAAATTTTCCGGCCTGGACCCTGGACAGCGAAAGAGCCAACCAAGAGTCGATCATCCCGACATTCGGCTTCCGCGTCGATGATGCGCTCATCGACGAAGCGAAGGCTTGGCCCGGGGACGGTGAGCCGGGGCTGGTCGAAGTAGCGAGGCGCATCATTTCCGCCGCGATGTGGGGGCGCGGCGACTTGGAGAGCCGGCGCATCGATGATCTTCATCCCATGCGGGTGAGGACACATGTCAAATCAACGGACTTCCACACGATCATGAAGGAGCGCCTCGGTCTTTATCGGGAGGGCCGCGCCTGCGTGCAGGCGTACTTTGCGAGCCAACTTGGGCCGCGCGATCCCGGCGAGATGCAGGGGCGGCTACGCAAGGTTTGCGACATTGTCCGTGACGTAGCCAGCGCGTCCGGAATCGTCCGCGCCTACCTCATCCAACCGACGGACGCCCAGTTCGCCAGGGTGGTCTACTCTGCCTTCTATGAGGGGGAGGCGGACGACGTGCTGACGTTCCGCCGCGGCAGTGCCACCCAAGTCATTTGTCTGGATCGACGCGAGCCTGTGCTCCTGCGAGTGGCCGACCTCGACGAGGCCGCGCGGCAAGCGCCGGCGACTAAGCTCATCCACGCGCTACGCCCGACCCGCGTGACCCACGTGTATTGTGTCCCAATGTTCGCCGATCCTGTCGAATGGTCGAAGGGCTGCCCGTCGACGCGCACCGAGCCTGTAGCGGCCCTCTGCATCGACTTCGATGAGGCCGACGACCGCCTCCTCCTTGAGGCATACGTCGAAGACACACTCGCCGCTATTGGCGATGCACTCGTCGACCTCTGGATGGACCGTGCTGGATACGGTCTTGCCGACCTCTCGGCCGGGGGGGATCAACCGCCTTCCAGCGACTGGATGCCACTGCCGCAGGCGGGGTATTACGTCTCGGCTAGAAAAACAAAGACTTGTCCATCGCCAGATCGGCAGCTCCAGATCGATCGCGCGACACGGTAGACGAGATATTGCATCGGATTTCGCAATTAATTTAGCGGCACTGTAAGGACCGCGGCGGGTAGGCTTGCGACGTCATTCGAGTGCGGACCAGTTCTCCGAATCTTGTCCGTGACGCCTCGGCCGGGCGGTGGCGTGTTTGGAGACATCGCAGCAATCCACGGCGCGACCGCGCGCCAAGTGGCGCTCCGCTTCCTAGTGAGGCGGCCGTCCTCCTTCACGATCCCAAGGCGTCCAGCCCCAAGCATGCCGCCGACAACGCGGGTGCCGGCGCGCTGCGGCTGACGGAAGCCGAACTTGCCCGGATCGACGCGGCCGTTCCGCTAGGCCCCCGGCCGCGCCGGCTTCCCATGCTGTAGGGCCTTGATGCCCCGTTGGCTGGAGCAAGCGTTGGGTGCCCTCGTCATGGGTCTCGTCCTCGCCGACATCTCCCTGACGGTCCTCTACGCGCGCATCGGGACTGGCCTGATCGCCGGTCGGGTCGCCCTCCTGCGGTGAGGATCGGCTCGGCCTATCCGAGCAACTCTCGAAGGCGCGGTGTAGGGCGAGCCGCCTCAAAACTGCGGACGTACGGACTTACAGCTGGTGTTACGCCGACGAAGAATAGTCGAGCTTGCGGGCCAACAGACACCGCTTTTGGGGCCGATTCCACGATCTTACTGAGGTGCCGCGAGGCGATTAGACGCTGACGTATCGGCCGCGAGCCGGACCCTAAATCGCGACAGAAATGGCAGGGTACGGCTTATGCCTAACGAGGCGCTGGGCCGACCTTGTCCCGCGTCACGGATAGAGGGGGATAGCGAAAGCACATGGTCAACATCCTGTTCCGGGTGGCGTGAGCCAGCGCAGCGCCGTCTTGGCTGCCGCCACGGAGAAAGGACGGCCCTGGCCCAAGCCAGCGCGCAAGATCTCGTGCCGGATGTTGGTTCGCAGAACGGTGCGACCGATCTCAATGTCAGTACCGAAAGATTCCACCAATACGACAGGCTCGATCGCGAGGGTCGCAGCGATTTCTTTATCAGTGGCCCCATACGCGGCCAGCGCCGTTGCGTATCGCCTCTGCTGGCCTGCTGCTGAGTGAGGCAGGCGCCAAAGGACGTCGGCCAAGGCAAGGATCGGTTCGGGAGCGATTACAGGCCCTTGTTTCCGCCCCGCACCTGGGCGGCTTCCGCCGTGCTGACCGGTCATTTCTTACCTCCAACTTGAATTGCGAAATCGGTGCCGCGCGAAAAATATCTGCGCATGGGACCATTTGCGGTCCAAACCACCTATCGGCTAGACTTTCGATCCCCCCCTGCCAATGGCTGTGGATCAGACCGCCTCAAGCGGCAGGCCGGTGCGCTCGGTCAGCGCCAGCCCTGCCGCGTCCACGTAGTGGTAGCAGCCGAGTGCCTCGCCCTCGATGCCGTAGGGGGTAGACCGATCCGGCCCGGGATCTCACGATCGAGCCGATGAATGTTCCGCGAGGATAGAGGTCGAGCGACACATCCGGACTCCACGCCTACGCATCACAGCGGCCATGCTACCACGATAAGCAATGGAATTGGACTCACGTTCCGGGGCTGGACTCCGGCGCAATTGGCCGGCGAATTCCGAATTCTAATACGCCTCGCAGCTAATTCGGATGGTGCTTATTCGGGACCGCTAATTCCAAACGATACATTTGGCGCACGGGTTCGGACTTCGAATTACGGAGCGTCAGCGACGGCCTCGAATTGCTTGACCGGTGGGTAGGGTAGCGGCGACGCGACGAAGCCCGCCAGCGGCCAATTCTGGCCACGGACGGGGCATCGTAGCGGCAGGGTTGGGCAGCTACCGGCCGCGCGAGGCGTCAGCATAGCTTTTCTGAGCCGCGATCAGCTTCACATCGGGGAATTCGCTTGCCTCGATGCAGTCTCGGCAGAACGGATAATAGGGCTCCGATTTGTACCGGGCGACCAATTGCGTTTCGGCCATGCAATCGATGCAGAGGAATTCCCCGGACCCTGAGCGGGGTAATTCCCGGCCCTGCGATTCGAACCGCAATGCCTCGCTCTCGCATTCGGTGCATCGAGGTCCGGCCATCACGCCAGCCTCAGCCACCGTTCCGCAGTCAGGGCACACCACCTCAGCCTGAGGGGTCAGAGCGGCAGGACGTAGCTCTACATCCTGCCTCCTTCCGGTAGCCTCTTCCCCGTATCCTGAAGGTGTCAGTGAAGGTGTTATCCCCTCATTTTCGCAGGGCAATTCACCAGCATTTTGAGGGGACCTCCTTACCCGCTTACCCCTCATTTCGTTGGTGGTTTGATGCTGCTGTTCGAGGGTCTCTTTTCCGGACCGGAGCGCCTCTTTCCGATAGGCGTGGGCTTCCTTTCGAGCCTCCGCCTTGATCCGAATTAGGCTCATGACGCCTCCAATTAGATCGGCCCGCGGCGTGTAGATGGTCGAGCGAGTGCCGCGGCCTGGGGTGTAATCCCACCAGCCGATTTCGCGGATCGCCTTGCGATTGCGCCGAATGGACTCGTCGTCTCCGAAGCCGGGCACCTCATCCATGATTTGCTGATCGTGCACGATCCCGACTCGGTTGCGATAATTCGTGCGCTGCAGGACGTAGGCGAAAAGCCGGAACCGCTTCGCGTTCATGCGGGGATCGTGAAGGACGGCTTCTAGGATTTCGAGCTTCTGACGGGTCCATTCGGCCCGGGCTCGCTGATCCGCTATTTCCTCCGCGCCGATCTCCCGCTTCGGCCTTCGGGGCTTCCTAGGCTGCTTCTCGCCCGTTGCGTCCGCCATCTTGGGACACCTCGCCGGCCGGCCCATGCCCGGCGCAATCGACTTCAGGGACACCGGCAAGGGCGGCGTCTTCGGGCACAGCGGCCCGGATGGCTTCGGTGAGGATCGCCCGGAGGCGCATTGCTTACGGTACCGTCAGGTCCAGGTTGCTGACGCCGTGAGCTGCGCCGCGTGCCTTCCGCCAAAGGGACAGGTGCACCATGCCGCGCCCGTCACGGTGGGTTGCGGTCACCACCGCCTGTCCCTTGTTCGTGGTGGACACGGCCTCTTTGCGGGCGATGTCCAGTTTCGAGGTTGGGCGCATCGCGGCGCCTCAAATTAAATTCCGGATCGATCCCATGGCACGAAATTGGATTTGGTGCGCCCGGACCGTGGGTCGAGCGCGATGTCGTCGGAAAATCCGATGTTCAGCCGCTGGGCGAGACGACGCGCAGCGCGATTCGCGTGAATTTGGCACGGGGCTGCCGCAGCAACTTGATGGCGGCTCGATAGATAGCCACCGCTTCCTCCAAGTGCCGTAGCTCCTCTTCGCCATAAGCGACGGCCGCCGCCGTTACACGGGCGGTATATTCCGGCTCGCCCTCCCCATCGAGGCGACGGATTTCATCGGCCATCGTTTCGGCGGGGCTTCGGCCGTCTAGGGGCACCACTTGAGCTAGATCTAACTCGCATGAACTCTCGGCCATGAACCAGAGGTGCAGGTAATCCGCCTCGAATGGGTCGGTGATGATCCTCGACTCAGCCATGGCGTCCCCTCAATGCACCGTGGCCGACAATTCGAGCGGCCCCGCCGGCATGCTCCGGAAGCTGCCGATCCGGACCTGAAACGCCCATTCCATTGGGTTCTCAGGCTTCGAGCCGCCGGCGCCCAAAACGGTCGCGCTCACGCTTCGCTCCCCTGCTGCTCCTGCTTCGTGATCCAGGCCAGGATCGTCGTGCGGCGGGCGCACAGCGTGGCGCCAATGCGAAAAGTTGGCAGGCCGAGCTCGCTGGCCGCGTGATATACGCGCCGCTTATTGGTCTCGCTCGCGTCGCCGAACATGAAGCGGGCGATTGCCTCAGCGCCCGTCATAAGATCCTTGGCAAGAGGCAAGCCAACGTCGTTCGCCTCCGAAGGGCGCGATGAAGATGCATTCATTTGTTTCTCCTGCTAGGCTAAATTGGAGGCTACAGCTCGAAATACTGTATGATCTATGATGCGCAGCTCTCGTTGACCCTGATGTTGCGACCACAAGCCGCTATTGCCCCAGTAGTGAGCAAAAGCAAGCTCTTCGAATCTATCTGAACCGCTGAATGGATCGCCTGGATTGCGAGGCCCGTTCCAACAAATCTTAATGTAGGCGGATGCTATCGGACGCCCAAAACCGACTTCGATTGTTGTATTTGTCTCTTCCAACATCTTGTCGAAGTCGCTTCTCTGACCATCGACTGGCATTAAAGCACGCAAAATGAAACTCAACGCCTCGCCGAGATTATGACCTTCAGTAGTTACGAATGCAGAGACCGCATCGCTTCGCTGATTTTTGGGCATCGGGGCTATAGACAATTTGAGATATTCCTCAGCTGTCTGCGCGGCATTTTTCGCCAGATCGGTAGCGTTCACTGCAATTAACAGATGAACAGCGTCTTGGACGGTCATCTGTGCTGCCGCTTTACCCCGGCCATGTTTGGATATGAGTCCAGCATCTCGCAGATACTGACCGATCCCGGTCACCGCCACCTCGCTGATAGCCTCGGCTTCGGCGATGGTATGGATCAGGTCTCGGAACAGAACCATTGCACGACTCACAATTAGAATGATCCTGATAGGACGTCAACGGACTATCTGGATAATCCCGAAAGAGGCGTGATAGCATGGCGCTGAGCCGAACCCAATCGGACTAGGAGGTCGTGCAGTGGCATCGATTCGGAAAAGGATGCTCCCCAGCGGCAAGGTGAAATGGCTTGCCGCCTACAGCGACAACGTGGGGCAGCGACGGTTCAAGCAATTCGACACGCGGAAAGAAGCCGACGTCTTCATGGTCCGTGTCCGAAGCGAGGTGGCGGCCGGCAGCCATGTTCCGGACCGGGCGGCCAGCACCGTCGATCAAGCCTATGCTCTACTGATCGCTGCCCTTGAGGCGGATCAAGCCGCCCGCGCGACGCTGCACAACTACAGGGTCTACTATCTGGGTCATGTGAAGCCTTACCTTGGCACCCGGCTGCTCCCGAAATTGCATCCAGCGGACGTCGGTGACTGGCTCGAGCGGCTCAAGGCTGACGGGCGGACCGACGACACACGCCGCCGTGCGCGCATCGTGCTCGGGGCCATCTTTGATGAAGCGATCCGTCGACGCCTCGCCCATGCTAATCCGGTCCGATCGCTTCGGAGCCGGCGCAAGACTCGGCGCGCAGAGATTCGCGAGGTCGAAGAGACGATCCGAATTCCTGAGCGTGAGGTCGTCAGGGCGATGCTTGCCGCGGCGGCCGATACCGATGCGTTGTTCCTGATCGCTCGCGAGCGAGGCGGGGAGGTAGCTAGCATCATCGAAGTGCAGCGGGTCTCAGCCGACCATCCTATTAGGGCGGTGCGCGCCTTCCGCACACGGCACCCTGGGGCAGAGGTCGAAACCTTCCGGCCCACGTCTTGGCTGCGGCCGCTCCTTGCCACGATGGCTCTCGCCGGCTTGAGGATCGGTGAGGCTCGCGGACTGTCCTGGGCCAGCGTTGAGCCCGAGCACCTGAAGGTGCGAGAGGGCGTCGACCGCTACAATGTTCGAGACACCGTGAAAACGGCGGCAGCGCTGCGCAGCGTGCCAATCGGCCCTCAACTCGCGACGATTCTGGCGAACTGGCAAGCCGGAACGACAGGAGACGGAGATCTGGTTTTCCCGTCAGAAAAGGGAACACCGATCGGCTACCCGAACATCGTGAATAGGCAGCTTGGGCCGCTGCAAATCGCTCTCGGCATCGTGGCGGCCGATGGCTCGCCACGATGGACAGCGCATAGCTTCCGTCACTTCGCCGTGTCGCTCTGGATCGATGAGGGAGCGAAGATCGGCCAAGTCTCGGAATGGGCCGGGCACGAATCGCCCGAGTTCACGCAGAGAGTCTACGGGCACCTGTTCCGGGCCGGCCGGACGGATCGCCGAGCTGTTACTGCAGGCGAGCTTTCTGTGCTCGGCGCGATTGAACCAGCAACATCGACGCAACACGGCAACGACAACGCATTGAAAAACAGCGCATCAGCAACAGCTTAATCGGCCGCGACAGCCGCCTTCTAAGCGGCAGGTCGTTGGTTCGAGCCCAACCGGGGTCGCCACGCCATATCCCTTCGAGAGAAGGGATATGGCGTGACGGGCAGTCGCTCGAAGAGGCCTTCGAGACACGTGTTTACAGGTGGGGTCAGCTGGCACCCGGCCGATGCGATTCCACGACGAGAGCTGGATCGCAGGCGTGCCGACACGACGCCGACTCAGGCGAGGCGCCTACCTTCGTACGCGTAGAAGCGGTGTGTCTGGTCTTCGATGAACGTCACGACGTTGTGCGTGGCGTCCCTGCAGCGGCCAGAGCCGAGGGGGTCGGGGCGCCGACAGGCGTGATGTGCTCGTGCGAGCCATCTCGGTCGGCTTGTTGACGCAATCAACCTGATCGTCGGCCATGGCCAGGGCAATCGCTTGAAGGGTCCGAGTCAAGCGGCCGATGCCACGGGTCGGCAGCTTGCGCTCGTTTGTACGGCACGGCGCACCATCCAGCGCTTCGAGGGCATGTTCTGGCCGCACGAGCGATTCGGGCTCGCTGGCGCCTGGACCGTGCGCGAACAGAACCCGCCGCTCGCACACGGCTTCGAACTTCACGTCGCGAACAAGCCGGAACATAGGACCGTCGAGGCCCGTCCGTGTCTCAACCGAGAGTTGGCGGCACACCACTCAGAAGTGGCTGAACGCCCCGGCCGCGAACACGCGCACGGCGCCGTCGCCCGTTTCGAAGCCGGGCGGCCCGTCGCTCGCGGTGACCGTGCCGATGGCGGTGAGCGGAATCCCGGCCGCCGCCGCCGCCGCCCGCAGGGCCTCGAGCTCCTCCGGCGCGACCGTGCAGAGGATCTCGTAATCGTCCCCCCCGGTCAGGATCGCGTCGATCAAGTCGGGCTGCGCTTCGAGCGTCCGGGCGGCGGCCCCCGAGAGCGGCACGGAACTCGTCTCGATGCGGGCACTGCGGCCCGCGCCCAGCATCTTGGCGAGATCGCCCGCGAGCCCGTCCGAGACGTCCATCGCCGCAGAGGCGTGGCGGCGGAGCGCGAGAGCCAGGGCGAGGCGCGGACGCGGATGCAGGTAGCGGTCGGCCAGCACTGCTCGCAGCGCCGGATCGAGGGCGGCCGCCCAGGCCGCGTCCGGCTCCAGGCGCAGCCGCAGGCCCAGCGCCGCGTCGCCGATCGTGCCGCTGACGCAGATGCGGTCGCCGACCCGCGCGGTGGTGCGCCGTACGATCGTGCCGCCCGGCACCTCGCCGAACAGGCTGACCCCGATCAGCGCGGGCCCGCCGGAGCGCACGGTGTCGCCGCCGAGCAGCGGGCAGCGGGCCTGCGCGGCGGCCCGTCCGAGCTCCGCCGCGAAGGCCGCGAGCCAGTCCTCCGTCCAGTCGTCCGGCAGCGCCAGGGTCAGCAGGAAGCCGCGCGGGACCGCCCCCTTGGCGGCGATGTCGGACAGGTTCACGCCGAGCGCCTTGCGGGCGACCGAGCCGGGCGCGTCGTCGGGGAAATAGTGGATCCCGGCCACGACCGCGTCGGCGGTGACGACGAGGTCGTGCCCAGGCGTGGGGGTCAGGGTCGCGGCGTCATCGCGCAGGCCGTCCGCCCCCGGCCCCGCCAGCGGCGCGAAGTAGCGGGCGATCAGCCCCTCCTCGGAGGCGCGTCCCGGCCCGGCCACGGCTCAGGCCTTCCGGGCGGGCGGCTTCCCGGAGCCCTGCTTTCCGGAGGCCGATTTTCCGGCGCCTGTCTTGCCGGAGGCCTTGGGCGCGCTGACCTCGCCCGGCCGGACATCCCGGGCGACCCGGTCGAGCACCGCGTTGACGAGGCCCGGCTCGTCGGCGGTGTAGAAGCTATGGGCCACGTCGACATATTCGGAGATCGCCGCGGGGGCCGGCACGTCGGGCCGGAACATCAGCTCGTAGGCACCCGCCCGCAGGATCGCCCGGAGCACGATCTCGATGCGCCGGAGCGGCCAGCCCTGGGCCAGGGCCTGGTCGAGCGTCTGGTCGATGGCGCGCTGCTCGTCGACCGTGCCCCGCAGCAGGTCGCGGAAGAAGGCGGTCTCGGCCTGGGGATGGGCGATCCCGTCGACCTCCTGGCCGATCCAGAACGCCTCGAACTCGGCCAGCGCGTCGAGAACGCCCTTGCCGGAGATGTCCATCTCGTAGAGCGCCTGCACCACGGAGAGACGGGCGCCGCTGCGCGGACTGATTGTCCTGACGGTGTCCTTGGCGGTGTCGTCCGGATTGGTTTCGGTCGTCCCGGTCATGTCGGTTCCCGTCATCGCGGGCGCGCGGCCTCGGCCGCGCGCTTGAGGGCGAGCACCCCGAGCGCCGCCTCGGCCGCGCCGCCGCCCTTGTTCATCTCGGCGACCCGGGCGCGGGCCAGCGCCTGCGCCTCGGTCTCGACGGTGAGGATGCCGTTGCCCAGCGGCACCCGGCGCTGGACCGAGAGATCCATCAGGGCGCGGGCGCTCTCGCCGGCCACGATGTCGTAGTGGCCGGTCTCGCCCCGGATCACGCAGCCGAGCGCCACCACGGCGTCGTAAGGCTCCGCATCGAGCAGGATCGCCACCGTGGCGGGAATCTCCAGGGCGCCCGGCACGGTGACCACGGTGGCATGCGCGGCGGCCGCCTCGATCGCCGCCAGCGTGCCGGCGAGGAGTTCGTCCGCGATTCCGTCGTAGTAGCGCGCCTCGACGACGAGGATCCTGGCGCCGGCCAGCACCGGGTCCGTGGGCTTCGGCGCCGTGCCGGCGCGGGGATGGGCGACCATGGCTCTCGTCCGGCCGATTTTTCGGGGGTTGGCGGGGTGCCGCGCATCGGGCGCCCGCTGGATGAGGGACGGTTAGACCGAAGCGGCCGGCGCCACAAGCGGCGCGGCGGCTACGGCACCAGCGGCGGCAGCGGCGTCGACGCCCCCTCGGGCAGCGCCGTGCGGGCGACGTTCATGGTCATGGCGAGCAGCGCGTAGTAGCCGTTGATGCCGGTGAGATCGATCGCCCCCTGCTCGCCGAAGCGGTCCACCACCGCCGCGTAGGTCGCCTCGCTCACCGCGCGGTTGTGCTGCAGCTCGGTCGAGAACGCGTAGGCGAGGGCCTCGTCGGCGCTCATGCTCCCGGGGCGGCGCCCCTCGGCCAGCGCCTGCGCTGTCTCCGGCGCGACGCCGGCCTTCAGGGCGATCGGGTGGTGGATGTGCCACTCGACCTGCTGATTCCACAGCCGGGCGACGATCAGGATCGCGAACTCGCTGATGCGCAGCGGCAGGGCGCTGCCGTAGCGCAGGTAGAGCCCCATGCGGCTGGCGCACAGCATCAGCTCGGGGCTGCGCAGAAGCGGCACGAACGGCCCGAACACCGGCACGCCGCGCTCGGCCCGGAACGCCTCCGCGGCGGCGGCCTGCGCCTCCGACAGGCTGCCGGCCGGGATCTCCGGCATGCGGTCCGTAGGCGTCTCCGTGCGCGTCATCGTGCTCGCTCCCATCCTCATGCTTGAACGCGACGCACTCTGGATTTCCGGCCCCCGTGAGCCTAGACCCTTCAGGCTCACCGGCACGACCCGCGCCGACACCCGGCCGCGATCCTAAACACGCCAGCGAGGCTTACGGCTTTGGCCATCCCCGTCAACGAACGCCGGCGCATCATGCTGCTCACGGGCGCGAGCCGGGGCATCGGCCACGCCACCGTCAAGCGCTTCTCGGCGGCCGGCTGGCGGGTGATCACCTGCTCGCGCCACGCGTTCCCCGAGAATTGCCCTTGGGAGATGGGCCCGGAGGACCATCTCCAGGTCGACCTCGCGGACGCGCAGGACACGATGCGGGCCATCGAGGAGGTCCGTGGGCGGCTCGACGCCGAGGGCGGCGTGCTGCACGCCCTCGTGAACAATGCCGGCATCTCGCCCAAGGGGCCCGGCGGCGAGCGCCTGGGTGCGCTCGCCACCGAATTCGACGGGTGGCAGCGCGTCTTCCAGGTCAACGTCTTCGCCACGATCCTGCTGGCCCGGGGCCTGCGCGACGAACTCGCCCGGGCCAAGGGCTCGATCGTCAACGTCACCTCCATCGCGGGATCCCGGGTCCATCCCTTCGCGGGCGCCGCCTACGGCACCTCCAAGGCCGCGCTCGCCGGCCTGACCCGCGAGATGGCGGCCGATTTCGGGCCGCTCGGGGTTCGGGTGAACGCAATCTCGCCGGGCGAGATCGACACCTCGATCCTGTCCCCCGGCACCGAGAAGCTCGTCGAGCAGATCCCGCAGAGGCGGCTCGGCACCCCGGACGAGGTCGCCAAGGCGATCTACTTCCTGTGCACCGAGGCCTCGTCCTACGTGAACGGGGCCGAACTGCACATCAACGGCGGTCAGCACGTTTGACCAGCAGGCCCGACCGTCATGCGTGATCGCGCGGCGCCGCGTCGCCGGAGCTTCGCGATTCTCCTCGGTGTGCTGCTGAGCACAGCCCCCATCGCCGGCGCCCAGGCGGAGCCCGGGATCCGGATCCTCGAGCTGCCCTTCAAGGTGCGCGCCCTGCGCGGGCCCCGGAGCGAGGCCGCGGTCTCCGTGGCGACGTCGGGGCTGCTGCCGATCGCCCGGGCGACAAGCGGGCAACAGGGCGGCCACCCGGTCGGCGAAGAGGAGAGCGCCCCGATCGCCGTGGTCTGGGGTGACGAAGGGGGGGCCGTGCTGGCCCTCGCCGACGGCACGGTCACGGTGCGGCCGATCGGGCACGAGGCTGTGGAGGGGCTGACCGCCGCCGAGACGCCGCGGGGCGCCCTGCCGGGCTCGCGCCGGGCGCTCTCGGGGCCGCTCAGCGCCTACCTCACCGGGCGAACCCGTGCCCCCGACGGCGGTGACGCCGCCGCGATTCTGACGATCCGTGAACGCCAGCCGATGGCCGTCAGCGCCGATCCGAAGCCCGTCCCGGTGGCCACCGCCTCGGTGCCGGCGGGCGGCGACGCGGTGTTCGCGCCGCTGCGTCCCCGCCTGTTGCGCCTCGCCGGCCGCCCGGCCCTCCTGGCCGCGACACTGTCGGGGGCGGATGCGGGCGGGCTCGCGCTGATCGGCCGCCCAGGCGGCGACACGGCTGCGGCCTGGACCGTCACGGCCCGCACGCCGCCGCAGCCCGGGCCGCCCCTGAAGATCGCCGGCATCGCGGATTTCTCCGGTTTCGGCGCCCTCCAGGCTGCCACGGTCAGCGGCCGGGGCCTGCTGCAGCTCTGGACGCTGGCTCCGGACAGGATCGAGCCCGCCGGCGAGGCCGCGGGCTACGCCGCCGGCGAGGATGATTCCGACCTCGCCGTCACGGTCCCGCCGACCGGCATCCCGGAGATCGTTCTGCCGGTAGCGGGCGGGGCCGAGATCGCCCTCGTTCAGGCGAAGGGATCGCTGCACGAGCGCCTGCGCGTCCCGCTCCCGTCGCCGGCCACGACCGGCATCGTGATCCTCGGCGAGGGTGCGGCGGCGCGGCTGGTGGTCGGCCTCGCCGACGGGCGGGTCGCCGTCGTGGCGCCGGACGGGGGCAAGCCATGACGGACGGCACCGCCGATGCCGGCGGCCGCCTGTTCCCGGCGCGGCCGTTCGTGGGCGCCTCGATCGCGGTGATCCGGGGCGACAGAGTCCTGCTGGCCGCCCGCGCCAACGAGCCGATGCGCGGCGTCTGGACGCTGCCGGGCGGTCTCGTGGAGGCCGGCGAGACCCTGGCCGAGGCGGCGTTGCGCGAATTGTCCGAGGAGGTCGGCGTGTCGGCCGAGGTGGTCGGCGTGCTCTCGCCCACCGAGATCATCGTCCGGGACGAGGCGGCCCGCGCCCGCCACCACTACGTCGTCCACCCGCACGCCGCCCTGTGGCGCGGCGGCGAGCCCGCGGCCGGGCCCGAGGCCCTCGGGGTCCGCTGGGTGACGCTCGCGGAGATCGCCGGCCTGCAGACGACGCCGGGCCTGATCGAGACCCTGCGCGAGGCTTTTGCGCGGATTGCCGGCCGGGAGGCGAGCGCGTGAGGCTTCCCGTGACAATCCTGTGCCTGCTCGCCGTCCTCGCCGGGCCGGCCCTGGCGCAGCAGCGCGCCGGCCGTCCGGCGCCCGCCAAGGAGACCGCCAAGGAGGCTGCGAAGGACGCGCCGAAGGAGGCGAGCCCCTCGGCGGACGTGCCCGCCCCGTACGACCGGGATCTGATGCGCATGTCCGAGATCATCGGGGCGCTGGCTTTCCTGCGCGGCCTCTGCGCGGCCCCCGACGCCGCGGAATGGCCGGCCCGCATGAAGGCGCTGATCGAGTCGGAGGGGGTGACCCCGGCCCGCCGGGACCGGCTCGCCGGCGCATACAATCGCGGCTACCGCGGCTACGCGCTGACCTACCGGGTCTGCACCCCGGCCGCCCACGAGGCGGCCGCGCGTTACGTCATCGAGGGCGACCGGCTGTCGCACGCGCTGGCCGGTCGTTTCGGCGGGTGATGCAGGAGCAACACACCCCGCTTGCATCCTGGAAAAGCATCAACTTCGAGCCGCCGCGTTAACCGATCTGAAATTCCCGGCTGGCCGAGCCGCGGGGAGCCGCTTATCATCCGTTCGTCCGCCGGGTCCCGTGCCCGGCGCAACGGAAGTATCGGGTCATGCAGCACATCTCTCACACCGCCCCCATCGAGGTCGATGTCGAGGAGAAGCGCGTCGCGCTGAGTTACGTCTCGGAAGCGTTCGCGGAAGGCTGTCTCGACGGGCTCGATGGCGACTGCATGGCCCAGGCGGCCCTGTTCGCGGCCTTCCAGGAATTGGTGATGACCTACGGCGAGGAGGCCACCGCCCGCTATGCCGAGGGCTTTCCGGAGCGCATCCGCGGCGGCGCCTTCACGACGACGCTCCAGCACTGAGGCACCCGAGAGCAGCCTCCGCGCAATCCGGGCGGTTGAGGCGCGGAGGCGCAGCACCTACCTCCCTGCCTCGCGATCCGTCCTGTCGGGTCGCCCCGTTGCGTGAGGACCCGCCTGCCATGCCCGTCGCCCTGCTGCCGGACCGCGCTCTCGTCACCGTCACCGGGCCGGACGCCGCGGCGCTGCTCCAGGGCGTACTGACCTGCAACGTGGAGACGCTGCAGGCCAACGAGGCGCGGCTCGGCGCCCTGCTGTCGCCGCAGGGCAAGATCCTGTTCGACTTCCTGATCTCGCGGATCCCGGACGGCTTCCGGCTCGACACGGCGGCCGACCGCGCCGCCGACCTCGCCAAACGCCTGATGCTCTACCGGCTGCGCGCGCAGGTCACCATCGCGGTCGACCCGACGGTGCTCGTCGCGGCGGCCTGGGCCGGCGCCTCTCCGGCGGCGGAGACCGCCACGGTCGCCGATGCCCGCCACGCGGATCTCGGCGCCCGGCTCTACGCCGCCGAGGGGGCCTTCTCGGCCGATGCCTCGGAAGCCGCATATCACGCGCATCGCATCGGCCTCGCCGTGCCCGAGGGCGGGCACGACTATGCCTACGGCGACGCGTTCCCGCACGAGGCCCTGATGGACCAACTCGGCGGCATCGATTTCAAGAAGGGCTGCTACGTGGGCCAGGAGGTCGTGTCGCGCATGCAGCACCGGGGCACGGCCCGCACCCGGCTGCTCGCCGCCCGATACCCGGAGGGTGCACCCGCGCCCGGCACCGAGATCGCGGCCGGCGGCAAGGTCCTCGGCACGACGGGCAGCGCGGCGGGTGCGCGCGGCCTCGCCCTGGTGCGGCTCGACCGCCTGGGCGACGCGCTCGCGTCCGGCGAGGCTCCGCGGGCCGGAGATGTTCCGGTGACCTTCGAACGACCGGCCTACGCCAGCTTCGCGATGCCGGAGGCGCTGCTTACCTGACGGGGTCGATTGTCGCGTCCCCGCGATGGTGTTCCGCCCCTGTTCTCGCTAAACCACGCGGATGTCCGAGACCGGCCTGATCGAGCACCCCGATGGCTGCGCCCGCTGCTGGTGGCCCGGCCACGACCCGCTCTACGTCGCCTATCACGATACCGAATGGGGCGTGCCCGAGCGTGACGGACGCGCGCTCTATGAGAAACTGATCCTCGACGGCTTCCAGGCGGGCCTGTCCTGGATCACGATCCTGCGCCGCCGCGAGGGGTTTCGCGACGCCTTCGCGGGGTTCGCCCCGGAGGTGATCGCCCGCTTCACCGAGGCCGACGTGGCGCGATTGATGGGGGATGCCCGCATCATCCGCAACCGCGCCAAGATCCTGGGCACGATCGCGGGGGCGCGGGCTTGGCTGCGGATCGAGGAGAGCGGTCCGGGCTTCGCGCACTTCCTCTGGGATTTCGTCGACGGGCAACCGATCCAGGGCACCGCCCGGACCCGCGCCGAGATCCAGACCGAGACGCCGGTGTCGCGGGCGATCGGCAAAGCGCTCAAGGCGGAGGGCTTCGCCTTTTGCGGGCCGACCATCGTCCACGCCTTCATGCAGGCGGTCGGCATGGTCAACGACCACCTCGTCGGCTGCCACAGACATGGGCCCTGCGCCGGGCTGGGGCACGCGGCGTGACCGAGACGCCGCAAGACCCGGCTCCGCGGGCCTGGCAGCGGATGCTCTCAGGCCGGCGGCTCGACCTCCTCGATCCCGCGCCCCGCGACATCGAGATCGCCGACATCGCCCACGGACTCGCCCGGGTCGCCCGCTGGAACGGCCAGACAAGGGGCCCGCACGTCTTCTCCGTGGCCCAGCACAGCCTGCTGGTCGAGGCGGTGGGGCGCCACATCGACCCCGTCTGCGGCGACCCGGAGGGACTGGAGCTGCTGCTCCATGACGCGCCGGAATACGTCGTCGGCGACATCATCTCCCCGCTCAAGGCCGCGATCGGCGATGCCTATCGGGGCGTCGAGCTGCGCCTGCTCTCCGCCGTGCGCCGCCGGTTCGAGCTGCCCACGCCGGCGCCCGCGCTCGGCCAACTGGTGAAGCGGGCCGACCGGATCGCCGCCCATGTCGAGGCCGTGCGGCTCGCGGGCTTCGCGCCCGAGGAGGCCGAGCGC
This sequence comes from Methylobacterium sp. NEAU K, assembly GCF_030700285.1. Taxonomy (GTDB): domain Bacteria; phylum Pseudomonadota; class Alphaproteobacteria; order Rhizobiales; family Beijerinckiaceae; genus Methylobacterium. The sequence goes on from NZ_JAUYZJ010000041.1 coordinate 36,202, forward strand.
TATTTCGGCGCGGCCGCGGACCTGCCCGAGACGGTCCTGGCGCTGGTCGAGCCCTGGCCGACCGCGCAGGCCGAGGTGCGGTTCCTCGCGCGCTTCCGGGCCCTGTGCCGGTTCTGAAGCGATGTCATCGGCCGTTGCCCGCAGATCGGCTTTTTCCGATGACCGGCGACCACGTTCCGCGACGATGTGATCGCCCTCGATCCGTCACGATTGCGGCTCACCTCCTCGGGTACCATGACGACCCTCCACGTCTGCCCCCTCTCCCGCCTGCCCGAGACCGTCGCCGCCACGGGGGCGAGCCACGTGCTCACGCTGATCAACGTCGGCACGCCGCTGGAGCGGCCGGCCCTGATCCAGGCCGAGAACCACGCGGTCATCGGGGTCAGCGACATCGCCGAGCCCCGCGATGGGCATGTTTTGCCGGCTGAAGAACATGTCGCCGGCATTTTGGATTTCGCCCGTGCCTGGCCCCGGGACAAGCCGCTCGTGATCCACTGCTATGCCGGGATAAGCCGTTCGACCGCAGCGGCCTATATCGCGGCCTGCGCGCTGGCGCCGGAGCGCGACGAGGGCGCGATCGCAGAGGCCCTGCGGGCCGCCTCGCCGTCCGCGACACCCAACCCCCTGTTCGTGGCCATCGCCGACCGGATGCTCGGCCGTGACGGCCGCATGGTCGCGGCGATCGCGCGGATCGGCCGCGGTGCCGAGGCTTTCGAGGGCACACCGTTCTGCCTCGCCTTCGCTTGAGGGTCCCTCACAAAACCTGCAATTGCCTGCGGCGTGGCCTCGGCGCGCAACCGATCCAGGGGGGCGCAAGGAGCGCGGAGTGTGGCGCAAACGCCGCCGCGACGCTCCAAAACGTTGCGCACCGGGCCGGCGTCGCCCTCGCCTGGGTTGTGGCCGCAGGGGCTGCGGCCTTAGAACCGACCCAAAGGATGTGTGTGGGATGAACGCGAGCAGACCCGAGGCGGCCGCGGCCGCCGGCGACCTGCCCTTCGAGAAGGCCCTGGAGCAACTCGAAGAAATCGTGCGCCGGCTTGAGCGGGGCGATGTTCCGCTGGACGAATCGGTAGCGATCTACGAGCGCGGCGAAGTGCTGAAGAAGCACTGCGAAGCGCTCCTGAAGCGGGCCGAGGCGCGGATCCAGAGGATCACCCTCGGCTCCGACGGGCGGCCCGAGGGCGTGGCGCCGCTCGATATATCCTGAGGCTCGGCGGTCAGACCGATCCTGTCCGATAGAGGTTGATGCCGTGGCGATTTCCCCCGAGCTGAGCGCGATTCTCGACCGTATTCCCGAGCCTTCGGCGTTGCGCCAGCTTCCGGAGTCGGAGCTTCAGGCTGTTGCGGACGCGGTGCGGGCCGAGATGATCGACGCGGTCTCGATCACGGGCGGGCATCTCGGTTCTGGGCTTGGGGTTGTCGAGCTGACGGTGGCGCTGCATCACGTGTTCGACACGCCCGACGACCGGATTGTCTGGGACGTCGGCCACCAGTGCTACCCGCACAAGATTCTCACCGGGCGCCGCGACCGCATCCGGACGCTGCGCCAGGGCGGCGGGCTGTCGGGTTTCACCAAGCGCAGCGAGAGCGTCTACGACCCGTTTGGCGCGGCGCATTCCTCGACCTCGATCTCGGCCGCGCTGGGGATGGCGGTCGCCCGCGACCTCGACACCGCCGCCGCCAAGGCCAAGGGCGTGTCGCCGGGCCGCCCGGCCAAGCGCCGCAACGCCATCGCGGTGATCGGCGACGGCTCGATGTCGGCCGGCATGGCCTACGAGGCGATGAACAACGCCGGCGCCCTGCATTCGCGCCTGATCGTGATCCTCAACGACAACGACATGTCGATCGCCCCGCCGGTGGGCGCGATGTCGGGCTATCTCGCCCGTCTGGCCTCGGGGGGCACCTACCAGTCCCTGCGCGAGACCGCCAAGCAGCTCGGCAAGCTGCTGCCGAAGGCGCTCTACCAGCGCGCGGCGGCGGCGGAGGAGTATGCCCGCTCGCTGGTGGTGGGCGGCGGCACGATGTTTGAGGAGATGGGCTTCCACTATGTCGGGCCGGTCGACGGGCACAACCTCGACCAGCTGCTGCCGGTGCTGAAGAACGTGCGCGACGCCGAGCACGGCCCGATCCTGCTGCATGTCGTCACCCGGAAGGGCAAGGGCTACGCCCCGGCCGAGGCCTCGGCCGACCGCTACCATGGGGTGGTGAAGTTCGACGTGGTCTCGGGCGTGCAGGCCAAGGCCAAGCCGAACGCCCCGGCCTACACGCGGGTGTTCGGCGAGAGCCTGATCAAGGCGGCGGACGCGGACGACAAGGTGGTGGCGATCACCGCGGCGATGCCGGGGGGCACCGGCATCGACCTGTTCGGCAAGGCGCATCCGGACCGGACCTTCGACGTCGGCATCGCCGAGCAGCACGCGGTGACGTTTGCGGGCGGCCTGGCGACGGAAGGCTACCGGCCGTTCGTGGCGATCTACTCGACGTTCCTGCAGCGGGCCTACGACCAGGTGGTGCACGACGTGGCGCTGCAGAACCTGCCCGTGCGGTTCTGCCTGGACCGGGCCGGGCTGGTGGGAGCGGACGGGGCGACGCATGCGGGCGCGTTCGACCTGGCTTACTTGTGCTGCCTGCCGAACATGACCGTGATGGCGGCGTCCGACGAGGCCGAGCTGGTGCACATGGTGGCGACCGCGCATGCCCACGATTCGGGCCCGATCGCGCTGCGCTACCCGCGCGGCGAGGGCGTGGGCGTCGAGCTGCCGGAGCGGGGCGAGGTCCTGGCCATCGGCAAGGGCCGGCTGGTGCGGCAGGACCCGGAGGCGCGTGTGGCGATCCTCAGCCTGGGCACGCGCCTGTCCGAGGCCTTGAAGGCGGCGGATACGCTGTCCGATCAGGGCGTCGCGGTCACGGTCGCGGATGCGCGCTTCGCCAAGCCGCTGGACGAGGCGCTGATCCTGGACCTGGCGAAGACCCACGAGGTCCTGATCACCGTCGAGGAGGGCTCGCGGGGCGGGTTCGGCGCGATGGTGCTGCACCTGCTGTCGGAGCAGGGCGCGCTGGATGCGGGCCGGGTGCGGGTCCGGACGCTGACGCTGCCCGACCTGTATCAGGACCACGACAGCCCGGAGAAGATGTACGCCGAGGCCGGCCTCGACGCCGCCACCATCGCCAGGACCG
>NZ_JAUYZJ010000042.1 GCF_030700285.1 Methylobacterium sp. NEAU K
TAGGGTCTGGACTCGATCAGCACCAGAAAGCGATGACGGCGGCGAGGGCGACGGCTGAGGCATAGTTGCGGGCGAGCTTGTCATATCGGGTCGCGACGCGGCGGAAGTCCTTGAGGCGGTTGAAGGTCGCCTCGATGCGCCAGCGCTCCCGATAGCGCCGCTTGTCGTGGCGGATGCGTCGTTTGCGACTGCGCTTGCCCGGGATGACCGGCGTGATGCCCTGCGCCCGCAGATCGGTGCGCAGCCAATCGGCATCGTAGCCCTTGTCGGCAGCCAGCCGCCGGATCCGGCCAGGCGCTTCGGCCAGCACCGCAGGCGCGGTCGTCACGTCGCTGGCGTTGCCGGGCGTCAGCAAGAGGACGCCGGGGCGGCCGAGGACATCGGTGAGCGCGTGGATCTTGGTCGTCTGGCCGCCGCGCGACGGGCCGATGGCCTGTGTCCGCGCCCCCCTTTGCCGCCGTGGGCCGAGCGGTGGGCCCGCACATAGGTGCTATCGAGGGCGGCCGCATCGCCCGCCCACCCGGCCTTGGCCAGGTCCGCCAACATGGCCTTCCAGAAGCCGCGCCGCGACCATCTGTTGAACCGGTTGTAGACGGTGGTGCGCGGCCCATACTCCGCCGGACAATCACGCCAGCGGCATCCCGATGTGAGCACGTGCAGGATGCCGGAGATGATCTGCCGGTCGTCCTTGCGCTCGGGGCCGGGCTGGTCTCTGGGCATGAACGGCTCGATCACCGCCCACTGCTCATCGGAGAGCCAGAACAGGTCCGCCATCGCCACCTCCAGGCTGCAAAACAGTCGCCTGGAATCACAAACTGGCAAACCCGGCAACAGCTTGGTTCGGTTCACACCCTAGCCGGACCGTGCCGCCGTCCGGCTCGATCAGCCGGATCGCGAGCCGCGCCGTGGTCGATTTGCCCGAGCCCGATTCGCCCACCAGACCCAGGGTCTCGCCGCGCCGCACGTCGAAGGCGACCTGCTGGACGGCCGCCACCACCCGCGGCTTGCCGAACAGGCGGCCCTTCGTGCTGTAGGTCTTGGAGAGCCCGCTCACCGACAGGGCGACCGGGGCCGCCGCCAGGGGCGGCCGCGACGGCGGTGTGAGGCTCGGCACCGCGGCGAGCAGCGCCCGGGTGTAGGGCGCCTGCGGATTGCGCAAAACGGATTCGGCGGGACCGGATTCGACGAGCCGCCCGCGCTGGAGAACCGCCACGTGATCGGCGATCTCCGCCACCACGCCGAAATCGTGGGTGATGAACAGGACGCTCATCCCGCGCTTCCGCTGCAGGTCGCGGATCAGCCGGAGGATCTGGGCCTGGGTGGTGACGTCCAGCGCTGTGGTCGGCTCGTCGGCCACCAGGACCGAGGGCTCCAGGGCCAGCGCCATGGCGATCATCGCCCGCTGGCGCTGGCCGCCGGAGAGTTGATGCGGATAGGCGCGCACCGCCTCCTCGGGGTTCGGGAGCCCGACCTCGGCGGCCAGCGCCACCGCTCGGGCCCGCCGCTCGGCCCGCGTGAGCAGGTCATGCGCCTCGAACATCTCGGCGATCTGGTCGCCGATCCGCATCACCGGGTTGAGGGCGGTCATCGGCTCCTGGAAGACCATGGCGATGCGCCGGCCGCGCAAGGCCCGCCATGCGGCCTCGTCGAGGGTCAGCAGGTCCCGGCCCTCGAACAGGATCGCGCCCGCTGCGGGCTTCAGGGCCCGGGGCAGGAGGCCGGTGAGCGCGTAGGCGCTCATGGACTTGCCTGAGCCCGATTCCCCGACCACGCAGAGGATCTGTCCGGATTGCAGATCGAGGTCGAGGCCCTCGACCGCGTGGGGGCGGTCGGCGCCCTTGGGGAGCGCGATCGTCAGATCGCGGATGCGGACGACCGGCTCGCTCATTGGTCAGGGCCTCGCGTCGCGCCGCAGCCGCAGGATGTCGGGTCCGGCCGCGCCGAGATCCCAGAACAGCCCCGCCATGATCGCCATGCCCTCCCGGGTGCCGGTGGCGAGCATGTGCTCGTCCGGCCCGTGCTGGCGGCAGGCCGGGTAGGAATGCGGCACCCACAGCGTCGGCAGGCCCAGGATCTCCGAGAAGGCGTCGTTCGGCAGCGAGCCGCCGAGATTGGGCAGCAAGGCCGGTTTCTTCCCCGTGCTCGCCGCGATCGATGCGAGCGCCCAGTCCACCCAGGGATCCTCTACCGGGAGCCGCGTCGCCTGGAAGACTTCCGCCCCGCGGGCCGGCCGGACCTCGATCATCGGGAAGCCGTGGGCATCGAGATGGTCGCGCACGTGTCCGATGAGATTCTGCCAGTCGGTTCCGACCACGAAGCGCAGCTGCAGGGTCGCCTTGGCGTGGGGCGGCACGGCGTTGAGCGGCCCGTCGGGATCGCCGGTCTTGAAGGCCAGGACTTCGAGGGTGTTCCAGGCGAAGACCCGCTCTGCCGGGCTGAGCCCCGGCTCGCCCCAGTCGGCATCGATCGTGGGCGCCGTCGGGTCCTCACCGACCCGGATGTCGGCGAGCGCGGCGCGCACGCCCTCGGGGATCGGCGGCGGACGCAGGGCCTCCACCCGGATGCTGCCGCGAGCGTCGACCATCGAGGCGATGGCCGAGGCCAGCACGGTGCCGGGGTTGCGCAGCAGGCCGCCCCAATTGCCGGAATGGTGCGGGCCCTCGCGCAGGTTCAGGCTCAGCTCGAAATTGTAGGCGCCCCGCGAGCCCAGAAAGAGGGTCGGGCGCTCGGCGTTGAGCCGCGGCCCGTCCGAGGCGATCAGCACGTCGGCGCGGAGCGCTTCGGCCTGCGCCCGGCAGAACGGCCGCAGGCCCGGCGAGCCGGATTCCTCGCCCATTTCGATCAGCAGCTTCACATTGAAGCCGAGGCGGCCGTCCCGGGCGGCGATCACCTGCTCCAAGGCGGCGAGGTTGAGGACGTGCTGGCCCTTGTTGTCGGCGGTGCCGCGGCCGTACCAGCGGTCGCCCTCGACCACGATCTCCCAGGGGCCGAGACCTTCGCGCCACTGCGCGGGATAGCCCCGCACCGTGTCGCCGTGGCCGTAGATCAGCACGGTGGGCAGGTCCGGGCCCTCGTGCCGCTCGGCGAGCAGGAACGGGCCGTGCACCCCGTCGGGGTTGGGGAAGATCCGGGGCGCCGCGAAGCCGAGGCGGGCGACCAGCGGCGTGACGAAGGCGTCGAGATAGGCGCGCAGGGCCGCCTCCTGGCCGGGGGCCTGGCTTTCGGTAGGCATCGCCACCGCCTGCCGCAGGAGAGCGAGAAATGCGCCCGAGTCGAAGCTCCCGGTCGCGCGCGCGATGGCGTCGTCTCGCGTCATGGTGTGTTTCCCGTGAAACATTGGGGTGCTGCGCCGGCTGTGATCGGGCGCTGCCGAAGCGGGTCCGTCATTCCGGGGCACCGCAGGCGAGCCCGGAGCGATGGGGCGGTCTCCAGATCCGAATGCGCTCTCGGAGCCTCATCAGTGCCGACCCTCGGGGGCCGTGATGTCCCGCAGGCCATCCCCCAGGAGATTGATCGCCAGCACGAGGAGGAGGAGCGCAACGCCCGGGATGGTGATCACCCAGGGCTGGAAGAACATGTACTGCTTGCCCTCGGCGATCATCAGGCCCCAGGACGGGAGCGGCGGCTGCACCCCGAGCCCCAGGAACGACAGCGCTGCCTCCAGCAGGATCGCGTGGGCCATCTCCAGCGTCGCCACGACGATCAGCGCGTTGAGGATGTTGGGCAGAATCTCCTGGAGCACGATGCGAAGATCGGTGAGGCCGGAGGCGCGCGCCGCCGAGACGAAATCCTGGCTGCGGATCTGCTGGGTGGCGGCCCGGGTCACCACGGCGAAGCGGTCCCAGAGCAGGAAGCCCAGGACCAGAACCACCACCTTCAGCGAGCCGCCGACGAGGGCCGCCATGGCCAGCGCCACCAGAACCACCGGCAAGGCGAGCCGCGTGGTCACGATGTAGCTGACGACCGCGTCGACCCAGCCGCCGAAATAGCCGGCGCAGAGGCCCAGAACCGTGCCGATCAGCCCGGAGATCAGCGCTGCCGAGATCCCGATCAACAGGGAGATCTGGCCGCCGTAGAGCAGGCGGCTGAGATAGTCGCGCCCGAGCTTGTCGGTGCCGAGCAGGTGGTCCCAGGAGCCCTTGGCCTGCCAGACCGGGGGGATCAGGCGGCGCGACACGTCCTGGGCGTAGGGGTCGTGCGGGGCGATCAGCGGCGCGGCGAGCGCCGCCAGGACGATCAGTCCGAGGACGACGGCGCCGATCAGGAAGCCGCCGTGGCGCAGGCCCCGCCGGAGGATCAGGCCGGTAGGCGAGGGCAACGTCGCCGGGGCGAGGGCAACCTCGGTATCCGGTGGCAGGGCAGGGGCGGCCAAAGCCGCAGTGTCCGGGGGCAGGCTCATGGCTCGAGCGTCCTCACGATTGGCGCAGGCGCGGATCGAGGAAGGCGTTCAGCAGGTCAGCCGCGAGCGTCAGGGCGATGTAGATCATGGCGAGCACCAGCACGATCGCCTGGACCACCGGGAAGTCGTTGCGGGCGATCGACTCCCAGGCGAGCTGGCCGAGCCCCTGGAGCGAGAACACCGCCTCGATGACGATCGAGCCGCCGAGCATGAAGCCGAACTGCACCGCCGACAGGGCGATGACCGGGATCACCGCGTTGCGGAGCGCATGCCGCACCAGGATCTTGCGGGGCGGCAAGCCCTTGGCCCGGGCGGTGCGGACGTAGTCGGAGGCCAGTACCTCCAGCATCCCGTTGCGGGTGAGCCGCATCACCGCCGGCATGGCGTAGTAGCCGAGCGCCACCGCGGGCAGGACGAAGTTCTTCCAGCTCGCATTGCCGGAGACCGGCAGCCAGCGGAGGTTGACGGAAAAAATCAGGATCAGGGTCAGGCCGAACCAGAAGCTCGGCATCGCCTGGCCGAGCACCGAGACGGCGAGCGCCAGCCGGTCGATCCACGTGTCGCGCTTCACGGCGGCGATCACGCCGAGGGGGATCGCCACGAACAGCGCCACGGCGAGTGCGATGATGCCGAGATAGAGCGTGATCGGCAGGCGGGCGGCCAGCAGGTCGATCACCCGCTCGCGGAAGTAGAACGAGTTGCCGAAATCGAGGTGCAGCGCCCGCCAGCCCCAGGTCAGGAACTGGGTGAGCAGCGGCTGGTCCAGGCCGTAATCCTGGCGGATCTGCGCGATCTGGGGGCCCGTCGCCTCCGGCCCGGCGATCGCCGTGGCGAGGTCGCCCGAGAGGTGGAGCAGCAGGAAGCTCGCCACCGAGACCGTGACGGCCACCGCCAGGGCGACCAGGATGCGCCGGAGCGTGAAGGCCAGCACGGTGCGGCCCCTTACTTCCAGGACGCCGCGTAGAAGCGCGGCACCTCGTCCGGCTGGGCGGTGAAGTTGAGGTCCGACGTGAAGGCGTAGTTCGTGGAATAGGAGAACATCGGCAGAGCGTAGGCTTGCGCCGCGATCCGCTGCAGCGCCCTGGCGTAGGCGGCCTTGCGGGTCTCCGGATCGGTGAAACCGTCGCCCGCCTGGAGATCGGCGATCACCTGCGGGTCCTTGGTCAGGTCCTCCTCGCCGCCGCGGAAATAGACTCCGTCGAAGGCCGAGACGTCGTTGACCGAGAACGAGCCCCAGGTCTGGTAGCCGATCGAGACCTTGCCGGCCCGCAGGGAATCCCGGAACGCGGCGTAGCGCAGGTAGTTGAGCCGCGCCTTGATGCCGACCGCCCCGAGATAGCCGATCACGGCCTCGGCGTAGTCCCGCTCGCGATAGGCGCCGAGATCGATCTCGAAGCCGTTCGCGTAGCCGGCTTCCTTGAGCAGCGCCTTGGCCTTGGCCGGGTCGTAGGGGTAGCGTATCACCCCCTGGTCGGTGCAGCCGAACTGGTCGACGAAGCACAGCGCATTCATCACCCGGGAGGCGCCGCGCACGAGGTTGTCGACCATCGCCTTGCGGTCGATGGCGTAGGCGATCGCCTGCCGGACCCGCACGTCCTTGAGCGGCGAGTTCTCCTTCGCGCGGCCCAGCGTGTCGAGCTGCAGGAAGCCGACCCGCATCGTCTCGGAATTGAGCACCGTGATGGTGGGGGCGGCCCGCAGCTGCTCGGCCTGATCGCTCGGCACCCGCCAGATCCAGTCGACGCCGCCGGTCATCAGCTCGGCCATCCGGCTCTCGCCGTCCGGGATGATGCGAAACTGCAGCTTGCCGATCTTCGGCTTGCCCAGCGTGCTGCCCGCCCAGTAGTTGGCGAAGCGCTCCATGCTGACGCCGCGCCCGCTGTCGACCTTGGTGATCTTGTACGGGCCGCTGCCCACGGGCGCCTTGGCAAAGCCGTCGAGACCCACCTTCTTGAAGTAGGTAGCCGGGAAGATCGGCGTCGGGCCGGCGAGGTATTCCAGCGCCGCCGGGAACGGCGCCTTGAGGTGGATCCGGACGCTGTGCGGGCCGGTAACCGCCACCGACTTCATCCAGTCGACGTTCTGGCGGGTGACCGTGCGCGCCTCGGGCGTCAGCACGTAGTTGAACGTGAAGGCCACGTCCTCGGGCCCGAGCGGGTCGCCGTTGTGAAAGGTCACGCCCTCGCGGATCGTCAGGTCCAGGGTGGTATCGTCGGTCCAGGTCCAGGCGGTGGCCAGCATAGGCTTGTAGGTGCCGTCCTTGGGGTCGCGCCACAGCAGCGTGTCCCAGCAGTTCCGTGCCAGGATCACGCCCTCGCGGGCGCTGTTGTGGTACGGGCTGACGTTCTCCGGCTCGCTGTCCGAGGCGTAGACCAGAGTATCGTCCGCCTTGCCGGCCAGCGCCGGGCTCGCGATCAGGGCGGCGAGCCAGGCGGCGCAAGACGCCGCCAGGGTGATCGTCCGTACCGGCATAGGGGGGAGCCTCTCCGACGGCGCGGCGGCCAGGGGCGCGGAGAGACTCCGCGGCTGCCGCCTTATTCACCCTGCGATGATGTTGTGCATCTGGGATCGCAACAAGTAGAATTTGGCGACTGCTGCCTTGCCGTTTCGGCAACGAGAACCGCAGAATAGTCCCTTCGAGGCAGAATGATGCAAACGACCGGGCTGCGTTACTTCCTGGCGGTGGCCCGCACCGGCTCGATCGCGGCGGCCTCTTCCCAGCTCAACGTGGCGGCCTCGGCGATCAGCCGGCAGATCGCCAACCTGGAAGCCGAACTCGACTGCGTGCTGTTCGAGCGGCGCCCGCGCGGCATGGTGCCGAGCCCGGCGGGCGAATTGCTGGCCCAGCACGCGCACCAGGTGCTGATCCGCTCCGAGCAGGTGGTCACCGAGATCCGCGAGTTGGAGGGCCTCGCCCGGGGGCTGATCCGGGTGGCGAGTTCCGAGGGCTTCGCCCTCGACATCGTCCCGAACGCCATCGCGGTCTTCCACACGGCCCATCCCGGCCTGCGCTTCGAGGTGACGGTACTGCCGCCCGCGCAGGTGACCCAGATGGTGGCGGTGGGCGAGGCCGATCTCGGCATCACCTTCGCGCTCGCGCCGACCCGGCAGGTCGAGGTGCTCTATGACGGGCAGGTGGACATGCTGGCGCTGGCCGCCCCCGACCATCCCCTGGCGCGGGCGCCGGCGCTGCGCCTCGCCGACCTGCTGGACTACCCCGTCGCCCTGCCGACCCGGGACACGACCCTGCGGCAGGTGTTCGACGCCGCCTGCGCGCATGAGGGCGTCGCGATCGAGCCGGTGCTGACCGCCAACAACCTCTCCACCCTGCTGCCGTTCGTGCGGCGCTCGCGCGGGCTCGCGCTGATGTCGGCGCTCTCGGTGCGGACCCCCCTGCACCTGAACGAGTTGGTCAGCCTGCGGATCCGCGCCCGGGCGAGCCTCGCCCGGGGCGTCCAGATCCAGGCCATGCGCGACCGGCGGCTGCCCCGGGCGGTGCGGGCCTTCCTGCGCCAGCTTACCGACGCGCTGCCGCCGCCGATGACGACCGGGTAGGGGCGCCCCCTCAGGCGCCGCCGCGGCCCGAGGCGACGGCGCAGCCGTGGTCCATCACGTCCTCGGCGCTGGCGCTCGGCGCCCGGTAGGCCAGCAGGAGGAAGCCCGGCTCGGGATCCCCCGCCGGCGTGGCGAACGCCGCGAAGCTCGTCCGGTGCAGGTCCGGCCGCGGCCCGGGCAGGGTGCGCAGGGCCGCGAACGGGTTGAAGCGCTCGGCCTCCGCTTCCGGCACGCGCAGCGCGACGTAGCGGTCGCCGGCGAGCGGCACCGGGAAGCGCGTCCAGGTCCCGCGGATCTGGCGCCCATGCGCCTTCACGGCCGCCAGCACGCTCGGCTTCAGGCAATCGAGATGGATGTGGAGCTGGTCCTGGCTCCGGCCCCTGGCCGAGTTGACCGCCAGCCCCACCGCCTCGGGCGGCAGCTTTCCCTTCAAGGCGTCCGATACGAACGGCCGCGCCGCGAGTGCCGCCCGCCAGTAGGCGGACCCGCGCGGGCCGCGCAGGATCGGGGCTTCCAGCCCGGCCACGGTGTCGGTGGGCATGACGACGATGTGGGTCGGCTCGCCCGGCGCGCGCAGGACGGCCGAGCCGGGGCGGTCCTTGTCCCCGAGATCGACCGAGAGGCACGGAAACGTCCGGTCGGCGATGCGCTTGGCGAGCACGCAGGTCTTCAGCGCGGCCCACAGCACGTCCCGGCTGGGATCCGGCGCCGCCGCGGCCGGCAGCGCGAGCGCGACGAGGAGGACGGCAAGCGGCGCGCAGCGCATGGAGGCTCCTGGTGGGGTCGGGCCGGCGGGGCTGCCCGGCTCGCCCGGCTTGCGATAACCGATCTCGGGCTGCGCCGGCAAAGCGTCCGATCCCGGGCGCTGACCGCGAAACCGCTGCCCTGTCCCCAACCTGGAGCTCGGCGATGCCGTCCGCACTCACCCCGGAGATCGCCGCCCGCTTCGCCGCGACCGCCCTCGGCCATGTCAGCCGCGAGTATCCGAACAAGCCCGGGCACGTCCTGTCGGGGCCGGAGGATGCGCGCACACCCGCCGACCTGCACCCGGTCTTCCACGGCAGCTACGATTGGCATTCCTGCGTCCACGGCTACTGGCTGCTGGCGCGCGTGCTGCGGCTGTTCCCGGACGGCCCGCAGGCCGGGGCGATCCGCGCGCGCCTCGACGCGCGGCTGGTGCCCGGGACGGTCGCGGGGGAATGCGCCTATTTCGCCGCCCCGACCGCGCGGGGCTTCGAGCGGCCCTACGGCTGGGCATGGCTCCTGAAGCTCGCCGACGAACTGTCCCGCCTGCCCGAGCGCCGTTGGGCCGAGGCGCTGGCGCCGCTGGCCGTGATCGTCGCGCAGGGCTTCCGGGATTTCCTGCCGCTCGCCCCCTATCCGGTACGGGTGGGCACGCACTTCAACACCGCCTTCGCGCTGCGCCTCGCGGCCGACTACGCCGAGGGCGCGCGGGATGCCGCATTCGGCGACCTGCTGTTGCACACCGCCGAGCGCTGGTACGCGGCGGATGCGGATTGCCCCGCCTGGGGCGAGCCGGGCGGGGACGACTTCCTGTCCTCCGCGCTGATCGAGGCGGAATGCATGCGCCGCCTCCTGCCGCCGGAGCGGTTCCGGCCCTGGTTCGACCGGTTCCTGCCGGGCCTCGCCGCGGGGCAGCCCGGCACCCTGTTCCGCCCGGCCGCCGTAACCGACCGCAGCGACGGGAAGATTGCGCATCTCGACGGGTTGAACCTCAGTCGCGCGTGGTGCTTCCGCGCGCTGGCCGCCACCCTGGAGCCGGATGACCCCCGACGCCCGCCGCTCTCCGCGGCGGCCGAGGCGCATCTGGCGGCGGGACTGCCGCACGTGACCGGCGACTACATGGGGGAGCACTGGCTCGCGACCTTCGCGCTCCTCGCCCTGGAGACCTGAGGGCTGGATGCGGTTCGACAGCGGCGGTTTCTGAGAAGATTCTGAGAACTCGTTGCCGCAGGCGGCGTTGTTCCGGATCGACCTCGAGGGGCCTCCGAAAAAGGACCGCCCCCGAAGGAGCGGCCCGAAGTCTAGGGAGGAAACGCCCACGAGGGGCCGCAGCACGGCGACGCCTTTGCGGCGCTGCGGCGCGTCAACCGGGTGGCGGCGCTCTGGTTCCGCGGCTGGGCGCGCCTGGCTATGAGGGGGGGGCCTTGCCGCGCGGCGTCACCGCGGGGCCGCCGATCGCCGCGACCGGGGCCGGTCCCGGGACGCGGCGCGCCTCGCCGGTCCCGAACTCTGCCCGGTAACTGCGCTCCAGCGTCATGAGCGCGCGCAGGGGCGTCTCGGCCAGATCCAGCAGCTTGGCGTCTCGCCAGCGCAGCTTCGTGCTGCCGCGGCGGCGGAACCAGCGCGGCCGCTCCTCCTCGACGAGCAGGATGAGCTTGCCGGTCCAGGTCCGGCGGAACCAGAAACGTCCGGTTAAAGTCATGGCGGCACGGCGCCTCAGCATCCACGATGCCAATGCTACTGTCGGTGCGGGTAGTCGGGAATCGTCCAGGTTAGAACTTGGCCGGCGCGGGATGAGAATTTTTATTCGTGCCGCGATAGGCCCGACGCGCTGACCGGCTTCGCGGCGGATGGGGCTGCCCCGGACGAGGGCGGGGTCCGGCGCTTCGTCGCGTCGTAGAGGACCTGGGCGAGTTGCTCGGCCGAATAGGGTTTGCGCACGAGCGCGAAGCCGTGCGTGTCGTCCTTGGCCAGGATGTGGCTGTAGCCGGAGGTCAGGACCACCGGCAGGTCCGGCCGGTTGATCTGCAACCGCCGGGCGAGCGCGACGCCGCCGATCCCGGGCATGACCACATCGGAGAAAACCGCGTCGAAGCGGTTCGGCGTGCGCTCCAGTTCGCCGAGCGCCTCCTCGGCAGACTTGGCCCAGATCGGTGCGTGGCCCAGATCTTCGAGGATCTGGGTGCAGAAGCGCCCCACCTCCAGGTTGTCCTCCACCACCAGGATGCACAGGCCCCTCTGCGGCTCCGCCTCGCGCCGGTCGTCCCGGCCGGCATCGGCCGCCTCCGAAGGAGCCTCGACCTGCGGCAGGTAGAGGGTGAAGGTGGTGCCGTGGCCGGGCACGCTCGCCACATCGATGTCGCCGCCGGACTGCTTGGCGAAGCCGATCACTTGGCTGAGTCCCAGCCCGGTCCCCTTGCCGATCTCCTTGGTGGTGAAGAACGGCTCGAAGATCCGGCCGAGGTCCGGCGCCGGGATCCCGGTGCCCGTATCCACGACCCGCACCGCCACGAACGGCCCCGGCGCCCCGGCATGCCCGCGGATGGCGGGCATCGGGCGGCCGCCATCGAGGCGCAGGGTGAGACGGCCTTCCCCGCCCATCGCGTCACGGGCATTGACCGCCATGTTGATCAGCGCCGTCTCGAACTGGCTCTCGTCCGCGCGCACGAAGCAGGCCGTGTCAGGCAGGTCCGTACCGACGTGGATGCGGGCGCCCGTGAGCGAATCGAGCATGTCGGCGATGCTTCGCAGGCGCTCGCAGATGTCGAAGACCTGGGGCTTGAGCGCTTGGCGCCGGGCGAAGGCGAGGAGCTGGCCCGTGAGCTTGGCGGCGCGGTCCACCGTGTCGGAGACCGCGTCGAGGTAGCGCCGCCGGCGCTCCTCGGCCAGCTCCGGCCGGCGCAGGAACTCGACGGACGAGCGGATGATGGTCAGCAGGTTGTTGAAGTCGTGCGCCACGCCGCCGGTGAGCTGGCCGATCGCCTCCAGCTTCTGCGATTGCCGCAGCGCGTCCTCGGCCTGGCGCTGCTCGGTGATGTCGCGCCCGAAGCCGTAGAACAGCCTGTCCTCCGGCACCACGGTCCAGAGCACCCGCCGACTGTCGCCGGCGCGGGTCGTGCACGCGAGTTCGACATCCTCGACCCGGCGGCCCTCCCACAGGGGGCGCAGGGCCGTGAGCGCCGCGTCCCGCTCCGGGGCCGCCACGAAGTCCAGAGCGGCCCGGCCCAGGGTCTCCGCCTCTGACCAGCCGAGCGCCCGGCTCCAGGACGGATTCACCGAATGGATCCGCCCGTCCTTGGCCGCGACGAACTTCAGCACCGGCGACAGGGTCCAGACCCGGTCGCGGTCGCGCGTCTGCGCGGCGACCTGCGCCTCCAGGCTGTCCGCCCGCGACTGGAGCAACGCCTCGACCCCCTTCCGATCGGAGACATCGTGCGCGAAGACGTAGAACCCTTCGACCCGCCCGTCGGCCGCGCGGCGCGGAAGATAGCGGGTGTCGGCGATCCAGGCCTCACCGTCCGGACCCTTCCAGGTCAACTCGGTCCGGACCTCGTGCCCTGCCAGCGCCTGCTCGATGGCGGAACGCCGGGCCTCGAACGCCTCTGGGCCGAGAAGATCGATCATCGACCGCCCGACCACATCGGCGGGAGACCGGCCGGTCCAGGTCTCGTAGGCGGCGTTGGCGAACTGGTAGATGCCCTTGCTGTCGATGACGGCGATCAGGACCGGCATCGCGTCGGCGACCAGCCGAAGCTCCGCCTCCCGTGCCCGGAGCGCCAGCTCGCTCCGCCGCCGGTCGGTGATGTCGTTGAACAGGATGGCGACCCGGTTCCGAACCGGCCCGTCGACCCGGTAGGCGTGCACGTCGTACCAGCGGCCGAGGCTCGCGGCCGCTTCCTCGAAGCGGGCCGGCTCCCCCGTCCGGGCGACCCGGCCGTAGATGTCGAACCAATGCTGTTCGTGGTCGGGTGCGAGGTCCCGCATCCACTTGCCCACCACGTCCCTCAGGCCGGTCTGCCGCTCGAAGGCCGGGTTGACCTCCAGATAGCGGTAGTCGACCGCGCGCTCGCCGCCCTCGAATTTCAGCTCGATGAGGCAGAAGCCGGCCTCGATGAACTCGAACAGGGAGCGGTAGCGCTCCTCGGTCCGGCGCAGGGCCGCCTCGGCGCACCGGCTCTCCAGCTGCGTCATGACCGTCCGGGCCAGCGCCTTCAGGATGAAGAGCTGCTGTTCGGTGAGCGTGCGCGGCTCGCGGTCGAGGACGCACAGGGTCCCGATGGTCCAGCCATCGGGGGTCACGAGCGCCACGCCGGCGTAGAAGCGCAGGTGCGGCTCGCCCGCGACCAGGACGTTGGCGGCCCGGTCCGGCTCCGCTGCCAGATCCGGCAGCACCAGGACACCGTCGGCGCGCAGGGCCTCGGTGCAGAATCCGGAGGCGAGCGGCATCTCCCGCGCCGTATGACCGACGGCAGCCTTGATCCATTGCCGGTCGGCGTCGATGAAATTGATATGCGCCATCGGCGTGCCGCAGGCCTGGGCGGCCATCTCGGCGATCTCGTCGAACTCGCGCTCCGGGACCGTGTCCAGGATGGCGTAGCTGCGTAGCGCAGCGAGGCGTTGGGGATGCAGGGGCTCGAAACCCGACGGGCAGGACATGGTCTCGTTCCGCGACACGCGAGCCTCATATCCCAGGGCTTTGACCCCCCCAAGTGAGTCGGCGCAACGCCGGTCCTGCGGGTTGTTGTGCAGGCTCCCTACAATGAGAAGCTGTTAAGAGCACCTCACAAAACTCCTGCTGAGCCGTCGCGCTCGGTGAGAGGACGGCCTGTGATCGGGAGCCGTGTGAGAGGCTGTGCGTCGAGCCGTCCGAATGCCCGGCGCGGATCGACGCCCCGCCGTCACGCTGCCTGTCGGCGCACTCGACCGGGTGTCGCGGACCGGCCCAGGCCGGCGGCCGAATGCCGTCCGCTGGCCGCCGCGCCTGTGGCGATCCGACGGGAACCCATCCCGCACGGACAGATGTGGAGTATTGTCGCGGCACCCGCCGAAGCAGGCGGCGGCACGTTGGCATGCGTGGCTCGGCATGACGGGATGGGGCGTGGATCTCAGGCTCGACGACTTCGCGTGGGACGCCCGCGGCGATCCGGTTTCGGCGGCACGCGCGGTGGCCGAGGGCGCCGCGCGCCGGGCCGGCGGCCAGGATTATGATGGCGGCTTCCCGGCCGAGGACGTGGCGGCGCTGGCCCGCGCCGGGCTGCTCGCCGCGCCCGTCCCCCGGCGCGACGGCGGCGCGGGCCTCGGCGAAGAGACGAACGGGTCGATCCTGCGTGCCGTGCTCACGCGGATCGGATGCGGTAGCCTGGCGCTGGGGCGCCTGTACGAGGGGCATGTCAACGCGGTCCAGCTCGTCGCCCGCTACGGCACCGGCGCGGGGCGAACCCGCCTGCTGGCGGACGCCGTCCAGGGCCACCTGTTCGGCGTCTGGAACACCGAGCCGCCCGGCAATGGGCTGCTGATCGACGCCGCCGACGGAGCCCCCGTCCTGCGCGGCGTGAAGAGCTTCGCCTCCGGGGCCGGCTTCGTGACCCGCGCCCTCGTCACCGCGCAGCATGCGGGCGACGCACCGGCCGGCGGGTCGCAGATGATCGTCGTCGCGCTCGAACCCGGCGAGCGGGCGGATCCGTCGGCTTGGCGGGCGCACGGGATGCGTGCCTCGGCGAGCGGGACAGTCGACTTCACGGGCCTCGGCGCCGATCGCTTCACGCCCGTCGGCGCCCCCGACGACTATCAGGCCCAGCCGCATTTCTCGAGCGGCGCGTGGCGCTTCCTCGCCGTCCAGCTCGGCGGCCTGGAGGCTGTGCTCGACGCGTGGCGCGGCCACCTCGCCGCGACCGGGCGCGGCGAGGACCCGCACCAGCTCGCCCGCCTCGGCGAGGGCGTGATCGCGGCCGAGACCGCGCGGCTCTGGGTGGCGCGGGCGGCCGCGGCCGCGAGCGAGTTGGAGGGCGACGGGGACGGGATCGTGGCCTACGTGAACCTCGCGCGCTTCGCCGTCGAGCGGGCCGGGCTCGACCTCCTGGAGCGGGCGCAGCGCTCGGTCGGCCTTCAGGGCTTCCTGCGCGACCACCCGCTGGAGCGTCTCGCCCGCGATCTGGCGACCTACCTGCGCCAGCCCGGGCCCGACCGGGCGCTCACCGAGGGGGCCCGCCACGTCCTTCGAGCGCCGCAGGCGAGCGGCGATCTCTGGCTGGACGAAGCCTGATCGAACGAAGCTGGGGACCGCGGGTGCGGGACTGTGGATCGGATCGCCTCGGCCGGGACCCGCCGGCGGCCATCCGGCGTTTCCAGCCTCGGGACAGGTTCGGATCAGGCATGGCCAAGCGCAGGACGAAGACGAACGCCCGGCAGGCAGCCGAGGACGCGCCGCTGATGCCGACCGGAGCGCTGGCCGTGGCGCTGCTCCGCCTCGCCGACGGTGCCGCGCCCCTCGTCCACGTCGCCCGGGATGGGCGGCGGCTCGAGGAGCTGGCCGCGACCCTGCGGGCCCTGGAGCCCGCCACGACGGTCGCCGTCTACCCGGAATGGGACTGTCTGCCCTTCGACCATGCGTCGCCGTCGCGGGCGACGATGGGCGCCCGGGCCGCCACGATGCGCTGGCTCACCGACCGGGATGCGCTGCCGGGCTTTGTGCTGACGACAGCGCCCGCCCTGATCCAGCGGGTGCCGCCGCCGGAGACCTGGGCCTCGGCCCGGGTGAGCCTGCGGATCGGTGACCCCCTCGACGTGGCCACCGCGACGGCCGATCTAAAGCGCCTCGGCTACATCCTCGACGAGCGCGTCGACGAGCCCGGGGAGATCGCGGTCCGAGGGCGCACCATCGAGGTCTTCCCCGCCGCGGCGCCGCGGCCCTGCCGGATCGAGCACGCGGCGGGCCGCGTCACCGCCATCCGCTCCTACGACCCGATCTCGCAGCGCTCCGTCGCCGAGGTGCGGCACCTCGTGATCGACCCGGCCACGGAGATCGTCCTGGCCCCCGAGTCCGGCCAGCGCCTCGAGCCCTTCACCGGTCAGGAGCATCGCCTCGACCGCTACTACCCGAGCCTCGTCACCCTCCTCGATTACGTGCCCGATGCCCGCCTCGTGGTCGAGGACGGCACGCAGGCCCGGGTCGACGCCTTCTACGAGCAGATGGCGGAGGCCGGGGCCCGGCGCCGCCCCCGGGATCGGCCGGTCGCCGGCGAGGGCCTCTACATCGCCCGCGCGGCATGGCGGGACATCGTGGCGTCCCGCACCCGGGCCATGGCCACCGCCGGGGCGGCCGAGCCCGTCGGGATGCCGGTCTTCGCCCGTGAGCGCCGGCCGGAGGCGGCGTTCGCCAAGGCGATGCGCGCGCGGCTGAAGGCGGGTGACATCGTCGTGCTGGCCGGCACGCGCCAGCCGCTCCGGCGCCTCGTGCGCCAGGCCGGCAAGATCGCAGAGCGTCCGGTCCGCCTGATCGATGCCTGGTCCGACGTCGCCGAGGCGGCACCGGGGGATATCCTCGCCCTGGAAGCGCCGGTCGGCGCCGGGTTCCGGGTCCCCGGACACGGCGCGACCGTGATCGCCGCCGCCGACCTGTTCGGGCCGGATGCCGCGGTGGCCGGCACGGCGCGCGCGATCCTGCCGATGGGCGAGGTCGACCTGCGCCCCGGCGACGTCGCGGTGGACCGCGACCACGGCCTGTGCGTGTTCGAGGGGCTGGAGCCCGTCGAGGCTCCAGGCCGTCTCGCCTCGGGAGCCGAGCCCTCCGAGGCCCTGCGCCTGCGGTTTGCCGGCGACGCGATCCTGATGGTGCCGGTGACCCAGGCCGACCGGATCTGGCGCTACGGCCCGGAACCGGACGCGGTCACCCTCGACAAGCTCGACGGCGGCACCTGGGCGCGCCGCCGCCTGGAGGCGGAAGCCACCATGGCGCGGACCGCCCGCCTCATGCTGGAGGCCGCCCGGGCCCGCCGGGAGACCGCGGCGCCGGTGCTGGCGCCCCCGGCCCGGGACATGGAGCGGTTCGCCGCCGGCTTCGGCTTCGCGCCCACTCCCGACCAAGCCGCGGCGGTCGACGCGCTGATGGCCGATCTCGCCTCCGGCCGGCCGATGGACCGGCTCGTGTGCGGCGATGTCGGGTTCGGCAAGACCGAGGTCGCGCTCCGGGCGCTGGCGGCCGCGATTTTTTCCGGGAAGCAGGCCGCGCTGATCGCCCCGACCACGGTGCTGGCGCGCCAGCATGCCGAGACGCTGCGCCGCCGCTTCGGCCGCTTCGGCATCGCGGTCGCGCAGCTCTCGCGGCTCGTGGCGCCGGCCGAGGCCAAGCGGGTGAAGGCCGGGCTGGCCGACGGCTCGATCCGGCTCGTGGTCGGCACGCACGCCCTTGCCGGGCGCGGTGTGCGCTTCTCCGATCTCGGCCTGACGGTGATCGACGAGGAGCAGCGTTTCGGCGCCAGGATGAAGGCGGATCTGCGCCGCCTCGCTGCAGGCGGCCACGTTCTCACGCTGACCGCCACGCCGATCCCGCGCACGCTCCAGGCGGCGCTGGTCGGCCTCCAGAGCCTCAGCGTCATCGCCACGCCCCCGGCCCTGCGCCAGCCGGTCCGGACCGTGGTGGCGCCCTTCGACGCCGACGCGATCCGGGAGGCCCTGATCCGCGAGCATCGCCGCGGCGGCCAGAGCTTCGTGGTCTGCCCGCGCATCGAGGACCTCGCTCCCATGGCCGAGCGCCTGCGCGGCCTCGTGCCGGGCCTCGACGTGCTGGTGGCGCACGGGGACCTGAAGCCTTCGGCCATGGACGAGGTCATGGTCCGCTTCGCCGACGGCGACGGCGACGTGCTGCTGGCCACCGCCATCGTGGAGAGCGGTCTCGACGTGCCC
Source organism: Methylobacterium sp. NEAU K (assembly GCF_030700285.1). Classification (GTDB taxonomy): domain Bacteria; phylum Pseudomonadota; class Alphaproteobacteria; order Rhizobiales; family Beijerinckiaceae; genus Methylobacterium. Next base: position 17,600 of record NZ_JAUYZJ010000042.1, read on the forward strand.
CGGGCCAACACCATGCTGGTCTGGGACGCCGCCCGGTTCGGGCTGGCCCAGCTCCATCAGCTGCGCGGCCGGGTCGGCCGCGGCCAGCGGCGGGGGGTGGTCTATCTGCTGAGCGACCCCGCCGCGCCGCCACCGCCGGCCGCCCTACAGCGCCTGCGCGCCCTGGAGGCTCTCGACCGCCTGGGCGCCGGCTTCGCGGTCAGCGCCCGCGACCTCGACCTGCGGGGCGCCGGCGACCTTGTCGGCGAGGACCAGGCCGGCCACGCCAAGCTCGTCGGACTCGGCCTCTACCAGCACCTGCTGCAGCTGGCGCTGACCGCCGCCAAGGGCGAGGCCGCCGAGGATTGGAGCCCGGAGATCGAGATCGGGCTGCCGAGCCGGATTCCCGCGGATTATGTGCCGGAGCCGGAGATCCGCCTCAGCCTCTACACGCGGCTCCTGCGCCTGCGCGACGGCGAGGCGATCGAGGCGCTCGCGGGCGAGGTCGAGGACCGCTTCGGCGCGCCGCCGGCGCCGGTCGTCGCCCTGTTCACCCTGGCGCGGCTGCGCGCCGCCTGCTGCGGACTGGGCGTGGCGCGCCTCAGCGGCGGCCCGCAGGGCGTCGCGGCCGATCTCAGGCCCGACCGTCCCCTGCCGCCGATGCCCGTCGGGGAGGGGATCATCCTGCGCGAGGGCCGGGTGGTCTGGCGGCAGCCCTGTGCCGACGCCGCGGCGCGCGCCACCCTCGCGGCCGGTCTCCTCGACCGAGTCCGGACCGCTCGGGAGCGTGCCGCCTGAGGCCGATGTCGGCAGGCCCCGGAGCCCGGATCCTGCCCGGGTCCGAGCCGGTCGCGACGGCCCCGCTCACGGGCTTGTGAGCGTCGTGCCCGCCGCACCGGTAGGATCGTATCAGTGACAGCTGGGGATTCGCAGCCCATCTGCGCCCTGTCCTTCTCCGATCGAGAGCCGAGCGCCCCGAGGCGGCACGTCGGATCGGTCGGGTCCCGAAGTCGTGCCGGGGTCTCTTGCCCTTTTGTCTCCGGTACGGCCGCGCGGCCGGGCGCCCGTAATCCCCGTGCAAGGTGGGCGCCCGGTCTGTCGTCCTGCGGTCCCCCGCCCGCCCGATGACAGGCGGTATCGGAGTTGACCGCGGGCGGCCGCTCGGGCCTTCTCGACCAGAACGGGGGGCGCCCGCATTCGTTGGAACCTTCCGGCTGCCGTGCGCTTTCCCGGGCAACGCGAAGGGAGGGCATCATGCACGTCACGATCGAACAGGCGGAGCAGGCGATCGCGGCCGCACGGGCGAAGGCGAAGGAACTCGACACCCAGATGTGCATCGCGGTGGTCGATTCCGGCGGCAACCTGAAGGCGTTCCATCGTATGGACGATGCCTGGGTCGGCTCGATCGATATCGCGCATAAGAAGGCCAAGACGGCCGTGTTCTTCGGCATGAAGACCGGCCAGATCGGCCAGCTGTCCCAGCCCGGGGGGCCGCTCTACGGGATCGAGCACTCGAACGACGGTCTGATCACCTTCCCGGGCGGAATCCCGATCGTCGACGCGGACGGCGTCATGTCGGGCGCCATCGGCGTCAGCGGCTCGACGGTCGAAAACGATCATACGGTGGCGGAGGCCGGCGCGAAGGCCATCGGCCGGACGGAGCTTCCGGCCCATCCCTGGCGGACGTGAGCGCGGCCCGGACCGGCCCGCGCTGGCCGGTCCCCCGCCTCGCCACCGTCTGAGACCGCGACCGTCGGGCCCGGCGCTTCGCCGCCGGCCTCCGGACGTGAGCCCTCCAGGGGGCTGCCGGTCCGGCGAAAGAGAGCGCATTGCAACACAGATCGCGTGTTGCGCCCGCCTGCAGCGCGACCGGGCGGCACGCGGGCCTGATGCGGGAAGGGAGAGCAGGCTCTCCGAAATCCTGATGCCTTAAGACATGTGCCGCGCGAGAGCGCGGCCGATGCCGAACAGCAGCGTGCCCGCGATCAGCCGCAGCTGCGTGTCGCCATGGCGCTCGAGCGCCGCATGGACGTGGACGCAATGATCGGCCGCCGCCTCCAGGTGTTTTGCCTGCGCTGCGCCGGCGGCGTTCGAGGGGGACGACGAGCCGGCGTGGAGGTCGGTGATATCAATATAGACGCCGCATCCGCGCAACGCCCCTGTTGCATCCGGGGCCAGACGGCCGCGGTTGAGGATCCAGCGGACGTCTCCCATCCCGCTCAGGACGCGGAATTCCGCCGAGAACGGGCCTCCCGTCTGGCGCGCCTGACGGATCCGATCGAAGACCCAGCCCCGATCCTCGGGATGGATGCGCCCGAGGGCGCGTTCCAGCGGCAGCGGCTGGCCGGCGAGGCTCGTATTCCCCGCGAGCAAAGTGGCCGCACCCGCGTCGAGCATGGATCGGCCGGCCGGGACATCCGTGTCCCAGGTGCCGACGAAGCCTGCAGCCTGCAGAGCGGAGGCCGCCGTGGAAGCCAACGCCATTGAATCCCCCTGAACCGGCCCCGACCTCCCCATTGTGCAATGGTAGACGGACCGGCCCTGACAGATGCAAATGCCCATCTTTGTGTCCAGGGCCTAACCGAGGATCCGGCGTCCCCACGCGCCCTGACATGTCGTCGCGGCTCCCCGGCAGCCCGACGGTGACAGGCTGGCTTGCCAAGGACGCGGCGGCGGCATTAGCTGCCGCCCGGAGGCGGCGAAGATCCAAGGCCCCTGATGCGCACATACATCTTCCGAGCGATCCGCCGCGAGCCGGACGGGATGCTCGGCCCGGATCTGCATCGGCAGGCCTTCGAGGCGAAGGACGACTCGGAGGCGGTGGCCGCCGCCAAGCAGATCGATCTCGATCTGCCCGGCCTCGGCGCCAACGCGGTCTACGTCTCCGCCCAGGATGGTCGGGCGATCTGGAGCCTGCACGTGCAGGACTTCGTCGACCCGAGCCTCTAAGGCCGGCGCACATCCCGGCGCGCCACCTGGCATCACCGACGTTGGGCGCGACGACGTCTCGTACCTCACCTTTCCGCGGCGCGATGCGATCGGCCCCGGGGGCCGATCACGCCCTCGCTCCGGGAACCGGGGGTGACACGCCCGGGCGCGCTGGCCGCGCCCTTCCCTGGTGCCGCGCGGGATCACGCCCTAACGTCGTCTCCGGCACAGGCTCGCCAGAGGCGTCATGGATCGCACCAACCTCCCGCTCTCGCAGGACCGGCTCTGGGACAGCCTGATGGAACTCGCCCGGATCGGGGCGCTCCCCAACGGCGGCAACGACCGCCAAGCCCTGACCGACCGCGACGCCGAGGGGCGCGCCCTGTTCCGGCGCTGGGGCGAGGCGGTGGGGCTCACGCTCACCGTGGACCGGGTCGGCAACATGGTCTTCCATCGTCCGGGGCGGGATCCGGGCCGGAAGCCCGTCGCCATCGGCAGCCACCTCGACACCCAGCCCACCGGCGGCAAGTTCGACGGGCCGCTCGGCGTGCTCGCCGGGCTGGAGATCATGCGCGCCCTGCACGAGGCCAGGATCGAGACCGAGGCGCCCCTGCTGCTGATCAACTGGTGCAACGAGGAGGGCTCGCGCTTCGCGCCGCCGATGAGCGGCAGCGGCGTCGCCATGGGCACCGTCCCGGAGGCCGACGTGATGGCGACCCGCGACCTCGCCGGCCGGGTCTTCGGCGACGAATTGCGGCGTATCGGCTGGCAGGGAACCGCGGATCCGGCCGGATTGCGCGGAATCGGCGCCTATTTCGAACTGCACATCGAGCAGGGCAAGCGCCTTGAGGATGCGGGCCTGACCATCGGGGTGGTGGATCGTGCGCTCGCCCAGAACTGGTACGAGATCACATTGCTCGGCGAGGAGGCTCATGCCGGCAGCCCCATGGCCGGGCGGCGCGACGCGATGATGGCTGCCGCGGCGCTGATCGGGTCGCTCGAGGACATCGCCCGGGACGCGGTCGGGCCCGAGGGCGAGCGCGGCCGTGCCACCGTGGGCGTCCTGACCGCGGAGCCCGCGAGCCGCAACATCACGCCGGGCCGGGTGTGGTTCAGCCTCGACACCCGCCACGGCGATCCCGAGCAGCTGGAGGCGATGCGGGTCGAAATTCTCGCCCGGGCGGACGCGCTCGCGGCGGAGCGCGGCGTCACGATCCGGGTCGAGGCGTTCTGGCGAGCGCCGCCGACCCCGTTCGACCCGGTTCTGGTGGACCGCGTCCAGGCGGCCGCCGAGGCGCGCGGCCATGCCTGGACCCGGATGCCGACGGCGATCTACCACGACGCCGTCTACTGCGCCCGGGCCGTGCCGGCGGCCCTGGTCTTCTGCCCCTGCCACGGGGGCATCAGCCACAACGAGGCCGAGAGCATCACGCCGGACTGGGCGCGGGCCGGCATGGAGGTGCTGGCCGACGCGGTCCTGGCCACCGCGCGGATCGCGCGGACCTGAGGGGAGGACGGTCCCGGCATGCCCGACGACAACATCATCCGCCCGGCCTTCGGGGCTTCCCGCACCGGCCCGCCGCGTGCGCCGACGGATCCCGCGCCCGCACGCCCGCCGCTGCGCCTGCTCGGCACGGCGGCAGGCCACCGGGTCGGCCTGATCCGGGACCCGTCGGCCGCGGAGGGCGACGTGTTCCGGGTCGTGGTCGGCCCGGAGGACGAAGAGGCGGTCGAGACCGTGGCGCTGCTGCCGGCGGGTGCCGAGGCGGAGGCGGAGGCCGAGCGGATCGGCTTCGCGATCCTGCGGGCGCTGGAGGTGGTCGAGGGCGCGATCTGAGCCGGAGCGCATCCTCTGGGCGCGTCGCAAGCCCGAATGGGCATCGGCGCGCGCATGGTCCGTCGAAGGGATGATCGGTTCGGCGCGAGAACATGCGTATTACGAAGCGCGCGGGCGGCTTCCATGCCAGAGGTCGTGGAAGCCGCCCGCGCCTGCGCCTGGAGGGGACGCATGAAGGTCAGCAGCACTGAAATCCGGATCCCCGCGCGGGCCGGGACGGTCTGGTCCGTGCTGACGGATCTGGAATCCTATCCCGCCTGGAACCCGTTCATCCGCAGGGCCGAGGGCCAGCGCCGCGAGGGCGCGCGCTGGCGCCTGGAACTGACGCTGAACGGCCGCTCGTTCCTGACCGTCCGGGTGCAGGTCACCCGCTGGGAGCCGGGCCGGCGGCTGACTTGGCGCGGCGGCATCCCGGTGCCGCACCTGCTCACGGGCTCCCACGACTTCCGGATTACCGAGACCCTGGACGGGGTCCGCCTCGTCCAGGCGGACACCTTCACGGGCCTGCTCGTGCCCGGCCTGTTCCCCTGGCTGCGGTCCCGCACGCAGGCCCGGTTCGCCGAGATGAACGAGGCCGTGCGGGACGAGGTCGCCCGCCGCGAGGCGGAGGCCGCCTGACCGTCGTCGGGCCGCGCCCCGAACGCGGGCTGGCGGCTCTCGGGACGGGGCGAGGCCGGTCAGACGATCGGCTTCGGCTTGATGACGGGCGAGCGCGTCAGGCTCTGGATCTCGCGGCCCTGCCGCCCCGCCTTGCGGGCGATCTCCTCCTCCTGCTCGGCGATGATCTGCCGGGCCGGTTCGTCGCCGTCCAGGCCGCCCAGGATCTCGGCCGGCACACGCCGGTTCGAGGCCCGGGACCCGTCCTCGTAGACGACGTCGAACAGAATGAAGCCCCGCTCCTGGGGTCTCGACTTGATGCGCTTGGCCATAGGTGCTGATACGCCACCACGATCGCCCGCGGCAGGGGGGCGGCACCGGGCGGGGGGTTGCGCCGTGTGCACTGCCGAACCCGCCCGCGGCCCCTATGTCGCCGTGATCCTTTGCCGCCGGCTCCCGGCCGGGCGGCGGCCGCACCGCCAACTGAGGAATCGTCCGTGATACCCTGGGTTCATCTCGACACCGGATCCGTCCCCGGTGGCGGCACCGACCTGCGCCTGATGCGGCGCGGCGACGAGTTCGCGATCCTGGCCGACACGATCGAACTGATGAACAACCGCCGCAGCGGCTCAGAGGCGGCGCTTGCCTCCCTCACCTGCGCGCGGCTCGCGGACCGGCCCCGGGCCCGGATGCTGATCGGCGGTCTCGGCATGGGCTTTACCCTACGGGCGGCGCTGGAGGGCCTCGGACCGGAGGCGCGGGTCGTGGTGGCCGAGCTGGTTCCGGCCGTGATCACCTGGGCCCGCGGCCCGCTCGCCCATGTCTTCGCCGGCTGCCTGGACGACCCCCGCGTCGACGTGCGGGAATCCGACGTGAACCGTCTGATCCAGGCGGGGCCGGGCCAATACGACGCGATCCTGCTCGACGTCGACAACGGCCCGGAGGGGCTGATGCGCCGGTCGAACGACCGGCTCTACGACAACTGGGGCCTCAAGCGGGCCCGCTGGGCGCTGCGGCCGGGCGGCGTGCTCGGCGTCTGGTCGGGCGCCCCGGACCGGAAGTTCAAGGCCCGCCTGCAGCGCTCCGGCTTCACGGTCGAGGAAGCGCGCGTCCACGCGAGCGGCCGCGGCAGCGGTCCCAAGCACGTGGTCTGGCTCGCCACCAAGACCGACAGACCGGCGGAGCCGTCCAGGCCCGAAGCCGACCGGCCCCGGCAGCCTCGGTAGGAGCGCCAAGATCCCGCGCCCGGCCTCCCCGGCAGCCGCGGATGACGCTTGGCGGAGGCGGCGGCCGGGCGGACTGCCGCTCACGGTCGCACCCCCGTTGCCGGCGCCGGGAACTCCCGCACATGCGGCTCATGGGTGCGAATGGCGGGCATCTCTATACGGTCGAGGTGAGGCCGAGCCGGCATGAGCCGGGCCGCTTCACATGGGCGATCCGCGACCGCGGCAAGCTGGTTCGGGGATCCTATCGCCCGTACCCCTCCGAGGGCGCCGCGCGCGCCATCGCGCTGGCCGAGGTCGAGCGCCTGATCGGGCAGGACGAACCGCAGGTCGACGACTGACCGGATCGGGCCGGGCCCGGGAGCTATGGTGTGGAAGCGCACCTCGGCCACCGAGATGCGTCACTTATGCGCGCAGATACGGCCCTCGGTCTGTTGCAGGCCGCGGTGCGGTAGCCTACCTGTGCAGTGCGGGACGGCGATGGCGTCGCGGTCCCGCTGCCCTTCTTGGGCGTTTCCTCCCTAGACTTCGGGCCGCTCCTTCGGGAGTGGCCTTTTTTCTGTCCGGTGTCCCCCGGCGGACACGCTTCCGGCGCGGGGCGGCAGCCCGCCGCCCGGTCAAGCGGAACCATGACCTTGGCTGTTCGTTCTGCCGTCATGGAACACTATAAGTCCACCCTTGCGACGACCGCTTTCGCCGTATTCGGGCTTGTGGTGGCCGCACATAGTCTACATCCGGGCAATTACGAGACGCAGCAGCGTCCGGCCCGGACGGGCGCCCCCGCGAGCGCAGCGGCGCCGGCCGGGCCGATGGCCTGGGTCGATCCGCCCGGCCGGGTGGCCGCGCCCGAGACGGTCGGCGCGCCCTCGCCGGATCCGCGCCTGACCGACAGCGCAAGCGCTACCCCGTCCGGCCTGCTGGCGCCCCGGATGACCGCCGTGCTCCCGCCCGGAGCTGTCACGGCCCCGGCGCTCCCGCGCGAGATGACGACGCCGGCCGAGAAATCCCGAACGGTGATCGCGGCGCATCGGACGAAGAGCACCGAGCGCGGCATTCGCCGGGTTGCCCGCCTGCGCCACGCCACACTCGCCCGCACCGCGGAGGTCGATCAGGCCGCCGCCCCGAGCGTGCCCGCGCCCCAGCAGGCCACCAAGGCGATCGACCCGATCGGCGACCTCATCCGCGGTCTCGGCCTCGGCCGCGACGGCTGACCCGCACCGCCCTATTGGACGTGGAGGGTCAGCTTCATCTTCGGGTGAATGCCGCACTGGATCACGAAGTCGCCCGGTTCGGCGAGCGTCAGGCGGCTCTCGGTGCCGGGCTCCTGATCTCCGGCATCGAACGAGAACCGGTCGGCTTCGATGAAGGCGTGATGGGTCACGCTCTCGTCCTCGTTGCGCAACGTGATCGTGTCGCCGCGGTGCAGGAACAGATCGGTCGGCATGTAGTGGCGTCCCTTCTGCAGGACGATGCGCGTCGTGCTCGACAGCGTTGCCCAGGCAGATCCCATTGCGGTCGATGAGCCGGCCACCACGAGCGTCCCGATGAGGAGAAGGGGGCGCAGGCACCTGCTGCAAAGGGGCATGTCGGGCGTCCGCGAGAAGTTTGATGCGTTCCGGGCGAGGGATCGACCACCGCGCGCTCCGGAATGCCGCTGCGGCGCATCGTGCTGGAAGCCCCTCAACAACGCCATACGGAGAAGCGTAAGAATTTATCTAATCCGACGTCTATGGGCGGTGTATATTTAAAATATAGACAGTTTAACTGTATTCACGATTAGAAAATGCGTCGCCATCGGGCAGGTCGCGCCTCGCCAGCGCGCTGCGCACATGCTCGCGGAAGACCTGCACCCGCGCCGGCAGTTCCCGCCCGGCCAGGGTCACGGCCCGCAGGGCTCCGCCCCGGCTCGCCCAGGGGGCGAGAACACGCACGAGGTGCCCCGCCTCGACCGCGCGCGCGGCCACGAGGCTCGGGACATGGCCGATCCCGGCACCGGCCAGGGTCAGCCGGTGCACGGTCGCGAAGTCGCTGACCCGGATGGCGGGGCTCAGGGCGAGCTGCTCCGCGCGGCCATGTCCGTCCGTGAGGGGGCGGGTGGCGGAGCCGAGCCGCTCCCAGGCGAGGATCAGATCGTGGTCGTGCAACTCCGAGAGGCTCGTCGGCGGCGGCCGGCGGGACAGGTAGGCGGGGGCGGCGTACAGGGCCACCGACAGAGTCGCCAGGACCACGGCGCGGTAGCCGGTCTCCTCCGCGCCGCCGAGCCGCAGGGCGAGGTCGATCCGGTTGGCCGCCAAGTCGAGGCGAGCATCGGTGTTCAGCATCTCGACCGTGATCTGCGGGTAGGCGGCCCGGAAGCTCGCGACGATCTCGGGCATCACTTCGATCGCGAAATCGATGGAGGTCGTCATGCGCAGGTGCCCGGCCGGGACCGTGCGGGCGTCGCGCGCGGTCTCGGCCGCCTCGTCGAGCAACACCAAGCTCTCCTGGGCCTTGGCGTAGAAGGCGAGCCCTTCAGCGGTCGGCGAGACGGCGCGCGAGGTCCGCGCCATCAGCGTCGCGCCGAGCGCCCGCTCCAGGCGGGAGATGCGCCGGCTGACGCTGCCCTTCGTCTCCCGCAGGCTCGCGGCCGCGGCGGTGACCGTGCCGAGATCGACCACGGTGCAGAAGGCCCGGACGTCGTCGAGGCCGCCCCTGAATGTTTCCGATCTCGCAACCATGGGGTTCCGGATAGCAGGCTCACCCGCGGCCGTGAACGGGTCTACAGCGGCGCCTTCGCTGTGCCGGATCTCGGCCGGCCGTTCACAGTGTGGGAGACACACCTTGAAGTCGCTTCTGGCCTCCGGCCTCCTGGCCCTCGTCGCCGCCACCCCGGCGCTGTCCCAGACCCCCCCGACCCGCGACCCGGCCCAGATCCAGGCCGGCACCTACGCGGTCGATCCCAACCACACCCAGGTCGGGTGGCGGGTGTCCCACATGGGGTTCTCGAACTATGCCGGCGGCTTCTCGGACGTGTCCGGCACTCTCGAGCTGCAGCCGAAGAGCCCGGCCGCCTCGAAGCTCACGATCAAGATCCCGGTCGCCTCGGTGGCCACGACCAGCGCCAAGCTCACCGACGAGCTCAAGGGCGACCAGTGGCTCGACGGGGCCAAGTTTCCCGACATGACCTTCGTGTCCACCAAGGTCGCGCCCGAGGGCAAGGACAAGGCGAAGGTGACCGGCAACCTCACGCTCCACGGCGTGACCAAGCCGGTGACGCTGGACGTCACCCTGGTCGGTGCCGGCGTGAACCCGCTGAGCAAGAAGGTCACGGTCGGCTTCGAGGCCACCGGGACGCTCAAGCGCTCCGAGTTCGGGGTGAAGACCTACGTGCCGCTGATCGGCGACGAGCTTCACCTCACCATCGCGGGCGCCTTCGAGCGTCAGGACTGACGGCGCCGCGGACGGATGGCCATGGGAACCGGTGTGTCGGCGCGGCGCTACTCCGTCGTGGCCATCCTGCTGCACTGGACCAGTGCGCTCTGCGTGCTCGCCCTGGTGGGCCTGGGCTTGGTCATGGCGCATGCGGGGCTGACGCCGATGCGTCAGTTCCAGCTCTCCAGCTCTACCAAGGGCACAAGTCGGTGGGGATCACCGTGCTGGTCCTGACAGGCCTCCGCCTCGCCTGGCGGATCTTCCACCGGCCGCCTCCGTCTCCGGCCGGAATGCCGGCCCGCGAACGCCGGGCGGCGGCCGCTGCGCACGGGGTCCTCTACGGGCTCCTCGTGGGGCTGCCTCTGACCGGCTGGGCCGTGGTCTCGCTCTCCCCGTTCAACCTCCCGACGGTGCTGTACGGGCTCGTGCCCTGGCCGCACCTGCCGCTGGCCCCGCTGCTGAGCGACCCGGCGGCCGCGGAGGGACGCCTCAAGGTGGTGCACGCCTACGGGGCGTGGTTCCTCACGGCGCTCCTGGTGCTGCATGTCGTGGCCGCTTTGCGCCACCACCTCATCCTGCGCGACGACGTGTTGCGGCGCATGCTGCCGGCGCGCCGACCGTCGCCATCCTCCGAAGTCCTGGGGTCGACCCGATGAAGATGCGTGGCCTCTGCCTCGTGGCAGCCCTGCAGGTCGCCGCGTTTCCCGCCGTCTCCGCCGAGTGGGCCGTGGACCCGGCCAGGAGCACGATCACCTTCTCGGGCGTGCAGCTCGGGGCTCCGTTCTCCGGACGCTTCGAGCGCTTCGAGGCCAGGGTGGACTTCGATGCCGCCAAGCCGGAATCCGGCCACGCCACGGTGCTGGTCGACTTGGGCAGCGCCCGGACGGGCGATGTTCAGCGCGACGCGGCGCTGCCCCAGAAGGACTGGTTCGACGTGACGAGCGCGCGCCACGCGCGCTTCGAGGCGGTCCGCTTCGTCGACACGGGCCGGGGCGACTACGAGGCGGTCGGCGATCTGACGATCAGGGGCGTGCGCCGTCCGCTCACCCTTCCCTTCCACCTGTCGTTCGACCGGGACCGCGCACACGCCACCGGGCATGTCGGGCTCGTCCGTACCGATTTCGGTGTCGGCCAGGGGGCCTGGACGTCCGGACAATGGGTCGCCCTCGAGGTCGGGGTCGATATCGACGTGGTCGCCACGGCCCGGCCCGGGCCGGGACAGGGCGACCGTCCCTGACCCGTCCGCCTCGCGAGCGCCGGACGCGGACGGGCACGGCTCTCCGTCCGTGTTCCGGCGCGTCCCCATTCGCCGAACCAGCCGCCACCGTGTCCGGACCTCGCGGGCCTCAGAATCTGTATGTGAAGGCGCCCTTTGCGGCGTGGTCCTGGGCTCTGGCGCCGATCTGTCCGGTGTAGGACAGGCCGACGGTCGCGGCCGGGCTGAGCATCACCGCCAGCCCGGCCTCGGCCACGAGTGCGTCGCGGTCGATCGGCAGGCCCGCGCTCACGAACCGGGCGCCGGTGCCGCGGAACGCCAGCCCGGCGCTCGGCACGACGTCGCCGAACGTGCGCCGGTAGCCCGCCAGGCCGTGCACGAACACCGGCAGCGCCGCCTCCGGATCCAGCCCCGCCTCCGCGCGCAGGCCCGCGGTGGCGGTCGGCAGCAGGCTGCCGCGCGCCGCCCCCGCCAGCGCCGCCGCCCCGCCCTGCTCGGCGAAGCGGTCGCGCCCGAGCGCCACCACGCCGGTGCCGGCGAACGGTTCCAGCCCCCACCCGGACCCGAGCGCGATCCGGTAGCCGGCCTCGCCGAAGCCCTGGACGCTGCGTCCTTGGGTGCGGGCCGTGGGGGTATCGGTCAGCCCCGGGAACGCCACCACCCGGCGCAGCCGCGCCGGCTCGTCGGCCGCCAGCGCCCCGAACCGCACGACCGCCGGGCCCGCCTCCAGACTGCCGTACAGGCCGCCGAACGTGCTTGCGATCGTGCCGGTCTGGACCTGGCCGGGGCTGGCCAGGCTGGTCTCCAGGTGGCCGCCGACCACGCCGAGCCGCAGGCCACCGACCCGCCCGTCCAGGCGCGTGTCCAGGCGCGTATCCAGGCCCATGACGAAGCCGGCGCTCTGGCGCGACAGACCGGCGGCGTTGCCGTCGGCGCGGGCATGGCCGAGGCTGCCCAGCCCCTGGCCCCACAGGCCGGCGACCCGCGGGTCGAACACCCGCGCGGGCACGTCGCCCGGCTCCGGCGGCGGCCCGGGCCGGTCGGCCGCGTAGGCCGCCGGCAGGGTGCCGTAATCCCGCGCCTCCGGGGCCGCGCCCCGGCGCAGCCGGTCGAGCACCGCCTCGCGCACCAGGCCGGCGGTGGCGAACGCGGTCGAGGCCAGGCTGGCATGACCGTCGCCGGCCATCCCCGCGAAGGCGTTCCGGGCCTGGGGCGCCGACAGGGTCGCGACCGCGTCGTACAGGGCCGAGCCCACCGCCCCGGCCTGCACGGCGGCGGCCGCCGCGCGCTGGTTGCGGGTCCGGGCCACGGCGGCGAAGTCGAGGTCGTTGCGCGCCAGCGTCAGGGTCACGGCCCCGGGCTCGTAGCCCAGGAATGGGGTCAGGAACGCGAAGGTGCTCGACACCCCGGCGAACCGGCCCTGGATGCCGCCGGCGGCGGTCAGGATGGTGTAGCGGGTGCGCGGGGCGTAGGCGCCGGCGCCGGCCACCGCCTCGACGCGGGCGCCCGCCACCGTGGCGGTGCCGCCGACCGCGACCCGGTCGGCCTGGCCGTCGGCGGTGGCGTCGACCCGGTAGACCGAGCCCGGCGCCAGGGTGAGGGTCCCGGCGACGCTGATCCGGCCGAGGGCACTGGATCCGGCGCCCGGGGCGGCGCCGGGGCTGAGCACGCTGCCGGCGCCGAGGCTGAGGCTGCCGAACCAGCCGTCGCCGGTGAGCCGGCTGCCGGCGCCGAAGCTGAGGGCGGCGTTGGGCAGGGCGCCGGTGACGGCGAGCTCGCCGCCCTGCACGCTGACCGGCCCCGAGAAGCTGTTGAGGCCGGCGAGCGTCAGGGTGCCGGCGCCGACCTTGGTCAGGCTGGTGGCGCTGGAGCCGTCGACGATCTGGCCGGCGTAGAGGGTCGAGCTGTCGTCGGTGCCGACCGTGAGCCGGCCGTTGCCGAGCGTCGCGGCGGCGGCGGTGCCGGTCAGCGAGCCGACCGTCAGGGCGGTGCCGCCGAGGTCGAACGCGCCGTCGTTGCTCAGGCGGGCGATGCCGGTGGTGGCGCCGGTGAGCGCGATGACGCCGCCCGGGGCGTTGCTCACCGGCCCGGCCAGCACGCCCGAGGCCTGGACGAAGCCGGTATTGGCCAGCCCGCCGGAGAGGGTGCCGGTGGTGACCAGGATGCCGGCATTGGCGAGCGGGGCGGAGACGGTGGTGAAGGTCCCGGTGTTGATCAGGGTCCCGCCCGGGGCGTTGACGGCGTCGGCGGTGTAGCGGCCGGCATTGATCAGGCGGCCGGTGTTGAGCAGGTCGTCGACGACGCTGGCTTGCGCCGCGACGGTGAGCAGGCCGGCATTGGCGATGCTGCCGGCGACGAGGCTGCCGCCATCCGTGACCGCGACGGTGCCGGCGTTGCCGAGCGCCCCGGCGAGGCGGTAGCGCCCGGCGATGGTCAGGCTGGCGTTGGCGGCGTTCGTGAGGCCGGCATCGCCGGTGACCGGCCCGGTGACGGCGAGCTGCCCGGCGTTGCGGACGGCGCCGTTGAGGGCGCCGGCGGTGGCGGTGAGGGATCCGGTGTTGGTCAGCCCGCCCGCGATCGTGCCGCTGGTGGTGGCGGTGCCGGCATTGGTCAGGCCGCCGGCGAGCGTCCCGGCGTTGGTCAGCGTCGTGCCCGCCAGGGTGACCACCGGCGAGACCAGGCTGGCGGTGGCGGTGAGGCTGAGGCCGCCGGCGGCGACGGTGGTCAGGCCGGTGAAGCCGTGGGCGGCGGTGAGGGTGAGGGTGCCGGGGCCGCGCTGGACCAGGTCGCCGGTGCCCGAGACGATGCCGGTGAAGGTGGTGTCGTCGGCGCGGTTGAACGCCAGGGTGCCGGCATCGGCGACGTCGCCGACGAGGCTGCCGGCGGTGCCGCCGGCGCCGACCTGGAGGGTTCCGGCCGCGATGGTCGTGCCGCCCGCGTAGGTGTTGGCGCCGGTCAGCGTGAGGGTGCCGATGCCGGCCTTGGTCAGGCCGCCGCTGCCGTCGAGGGTTCCGGCGAAGGTCGTGGAGGAGCCGTCGCCGCCGGCGGTGAGGCGGGCGGATCCGAGGGCGACGCGGCCCTGTCCGGCCAGCGATCCGACGGTCTCGCTGTCGGCGAGCGCCAGGGTCGCGCCGGCGCCGACCAGGACGGCGCTGCGATCGCCGATGGCGTTGCCGCCGCTGGCCTGGAGGATGCCGGCGGCCACCAGGGTGGGGCCGGCATAGCTGTTGGTTCCGGAGAGCGCGAGGGTGCCGGCGCCGAGCTTGGCCAGGCCACCGGGGCCCGAGAGCGACTGGGCCAGGGTGAAGGTGTTGGCCGGGTCGGCGATGTCGAGGCCGCCGCCGCCATCGGCCCAGGTGATCGGGCGTGGCGTGGCGGTGAAGCCGGTTCCGGTGACCTGCAGGATGCCGCCGTCGAAGGTGAGCGGAGCGGAGCCGGCGCCGAGGCTCGCGTCGCGCGCCACCGACAGGATGCCGCCCGCCAAGGTGGTGCCGCCGGAATAGGTGTTGGTGCCCGTCAGCGTCAGCGTGCCGCCGCCCAGCTTGATCAGGCTGCCCCGGATCGGGATCGAGGCGAAGGAGGCGAGGCGGGT
>NZ_JAUYZJ010000043.1 GCF_030700285.1 Methylobacterium sp. NEAU K
GTCAGGCTCATAACCTGAAGGTCACAGGTTCAAATCCTGTCCCCGCAACCAAACACACACACCAGACACCCGACACAACGCCGGCCCGCTCCAACAAGCGGGCCGGCGTTTGGCGTTCCGGGATCAGGGCCAAACCGAGATTGGCAGCCGTCAGCCCGCCCCGCTGGATCGGCGGCTCCGGCGTTCCGCTTTGCGGGTCGCTGTCTCCCGCAGGTGATGCTCGATGGCGTCGTTGGCGCGGCCGCGCATGTGCCGGATCGCCGCCACGTCGTCGAAGGTCTCGGGGAAGCGGCGCGACAGCCAGAGATACGCGCTCGCGAGCTTCACGGTCCGCTCCTGGTAGTCGAGTTCCCCGGTCAGGCTCGCCCGCAGCGCCGGAACCGTGGCGCCGGCGGCCCGGGCCTGGCTCCAGCGCTCCAGCATGCCCATGGCGATCGCGTCGCGCCGGTCGATGGGGCAGACCGAGAAGGCGAATTTCTCCTCGATCGGCAGCCTCGCCCGGTCGATGGTCCGGGCGACGTCGAGGACTTCCTCCAGGGCCGAGGGCTGGAACGGCGAGCCGGCGTAGAAGGTGGCGCGGGCGAAATGGGTCAGCACTTCGTAGAGGCTGTGGGTCCGCATCTCCTCGGCCACGGACCGGATCGCGCCGAGATCAGGGCGGACGAAGAAGCGCGTGTCGGCCGCGGGCGCGGTGGGGGCGCCCGCCAGCGCGGTCCGGATCGGCTCCAGCGCGGCGGAGTCCGCAGCCCCCACGTATCCGATGTCCTGGTGCCCGTAGCGGCCGGCGCGGCCGGCGATCTGCCGGATCTCGGAGTTGGTCAGGCCGCGCTCCTGGACGCCGTCCCACTTGCGCACCGCCGAGAAGACCACCCGCCTGAGCGGCCCCAGATTGAGCCCCATGCCGATGGCGTCGGTGGTCACCAGCACGTCGGCCTCGCCGGCGCGGAAGCGCGCGGCCTCGGCCCGGCGGACCTCCGGCGACAACGCCCCGTAGATGGTCGCCACCCGGTGCCCCTGCGCGACCAGGATCTCGCGATTCTCGTGGACGGCCCGCCGCGAGAAGGCCACCACCGCGTCGCCCGGCTCGATCTTCTCCAGGGGGACCGGCGCGTCCAGCAGCAGGAGCGGCGACTTGCGGGTGAACGGGATCACCTCCAGCGACTCGTTCGCAGCCTCGGCGGCGCGCCGGACATGCGATAGGGCGTCGTCGGAGCCGCACACGATCACGGTCCGTGCGGGGACGCCGAACAGCGCGTTGGTCCAGGCCCAGCCGCGGTCGGGATCCGACAGCATCTGGATCTCGTCGATCACCGCGACGTCGATTGGGCGCGTCAGGTCGGCGGTCTCGATGGTGCGGGCGGTGTGGGTCGGGTCGGGCTCGCCCAGCACCTCTTCGCCCGTGACCATGCCGGCCCGAAGCCCGCGCTCACGCAGGGCCTCGTAATTCTCCAGGGCCAGGAGTCGCAGCGGCGCCAGGTAGGTGCCGGTGGAGGCCGCGGTGAGCGCCTGCAGAGCCGCGTAGGTCTTGCCGGAATTGGTCGGCCCCATGTGGAACAGGATGCGCCGGTTCAGGCGTCGCGCGGCGCAGAACCGCTCGATATAGGCGCCGAAGCCGACCTGATCGCGCAGGCGGCGCAAGCGCGAGCCCTCGCTGGCCACCGCCTTGGCGCGCCGGCGCACGGGGGTCAGCGTGTCCGTCAGGGATCGAGGCAGCTTCGGGCCGTCTGTGAACACGCGCGAGCGCAGCGAGCGGTCCATATGGGCGAGATAGGCGGCCGCGTCGGCCCCGACCTCGCGCAGATCCTGGAGGATCTGCCCCCGCAGGCGGTCCACCGGCTTGCTCAGGGTGCGGGTCGCCTCAGCCGCACGCTCCGCCACGGCCCCGCGCAACGCCTCGATGCGGTGGGCCGGGTCGTTCCGGGCCGCCATGCGCTCCAGGATCTCGGCCGCTGCCGGATGCGGCGCGATGTCGATCCGCAGGTCCAGGCGGCCGTCGTCGAGCAGCGGGATCTCGGTCCGAATGCTCCAGGTGACCCGATGGTCCTTCGTCACCACGGCCTTGAGGGCGGGAACGGCCTTCCGGATCTCCGGAATCCCGGTCTCCGCGAAGGCCCGCGCCGCCTGCCGCGTGCGCAGGGCCTGGGCGACCCGCTCATCCGCGACCTCGGCTCCGAAGTCGGGCAGTTCGAGATCGGTGCGCAGCGTTTCCAGGTCGATGGCGTCCGGGGACAGCCCGAGCCGCGCGACGGCTTCGGCCAGGAATTCGATCGTCGGACGAAGACGCTTGCGCGCCATGAACTCACCTTCCGCAGCGGCGTCCGCCCGTCGTGCCCGACGCCGGAGCGAGATGCGGCGGGGTGAGCGGACTCGGAGGGGACGGCTCCCCTGTCCGTTCGCGCCGCGCCTCACGCCGACCCGGAGGCCGTCGAACGCGTTCCTGACTCGGGTCCATGCGCCAGGACGGTTCGGTGCGCCAGCCCCGGCGGAGGTCGGTGCGCGTCCCAGGGCCGCCAAGGCATGCGCCTGACGATACGCCAGAACCGCGATGTGATCCGCGCACCGGCGCCAAACCGGTCTCCACTTCGGCGGTGCGGGGTCCAACGGTGTCTATGCCGGTCCCGGACCGGACGGCGGGGGCATGATGGCGAAGGCGGTCCGATCGAACATCGGAGGCCAGTTGAAGGCCCTCCGTGCGGCGGCACCTGTCCTCCACCGGTCGCCGTCTCGCGATACCGCCGATCGCGCAGAAGCCGCCGCCGTCGATCAGAGGGTGCCCAGGGTGCTGACGCGAACCGGCTCGGACCGGCCTTCGACCGCGATCGCCCGGATCGCCAGCGGCGTGGCCTTGGCCGCCCGATAGACGGCTTCCGAGACGACTGCGATGCAGCCCAGGGCCTTGGTCAGGCCCTGCAGGCGCGCGGCGACGTTGACGGTGTCGCCGAGCGCGGTGAACCGGGCGTCCGTGGCATCGCCCATCTCGCCGACGATCGCCAGGCCGGCATGCACGCCGATGCCGTACCGGAGCGTGTGTTCCAGATCTGCGGCCAGCAGCTCGTTCAGGGTCGCGACGTGATCCGCGATGAGCGCGACCGCCCGCAGCGCATCGCGGGCCGCCGGCTCGGGATCGGTCTCCAGCCCGAACAGGGCCAGCAGCCCGTCGCCGAGGAACTGGTTGGTCGATCCGCCGGCCTCGCGCACGGCGTCGCCGACCGCGCTGAGGAAGCGGTTGATGATGAAGACCGTGTCGTAGGGCAGCCGCTCCTCGGCCAGCCGCGTCGAGCCGCGCAGATCGACGAACATCGCCACGATGAAGCGCTCCTCACCCGATTGCGCCCGGTCGAGCAGGTCCGCTTGGCGCATGCGCGGCTGCGGCGGGAACAACGGCACGACGGCGAGGTCGCTCTCGGGCCGGAACTGGCAGGCGAGGCGCACCCCCGGCCCCGCGGAGATGCGATCGAGGACGGCGCGCTCGGCCCGGCCGGCTGGGGGCGTCCCGTCGCTTCCGTCCAGCACGCGGATCCGGCAGGTCGAACACCGGCCGCGGCCACCGCAGACGCTGGCATGCGGGATCCTGTTGCGCCGGCTCGCCTCCAGCACGCTGGTGCCGCGCGGCACCCGGGCCACACGCCCGTCGGGATAGCTGAGCCGGATCGTGCCGCGCTTGATCTCCGCCAGGGTCCGGGCGCCCCGCGCCGCGATCACCGCGGCCACGAGGCCGGCATAGCTCATGAGCATCCCGTCCCGGATCGAGGCCAGCCGCGTCACCTGATCGGCCAGCCCGACATGGACGGGCTGGAGCGCCGCCGCACGCCAAGCCGGATCCCGCGCCAGGGCCGCGATCGCTCGGCCACCCTGCGCGAAGCCCAGGAGCGCCAGGACCGGGACCAGGACCGCGACGGCCAGCAGCCAGGGCGCCGCGCGCCCGAAGGCGGGCTTCAGCCGGAGCCAGAAATACAGGCCGGAGCAGCCGTGGATCCAGGCGACGATCAGCACCGCCGCCTGCATCAGGCCCAGATGCGGGGATGCCACCCAGAAGCTGTAGAGTTCCTGCGCGTAGCCCTTGTCGAGCCCCTCGGTGGCGAAGGCGATCCGGGTGCCCACGATGTGGCTGACCAGAAGCGGTGGGATCAGCAGGCCGGACACGAGTTGCACGGCTTCAGACGGGCGCCAGTGGAAGTAGCGGCCCGTGTAGAGGGCCTGGAGTCCGAGCAGGAGATGGACCAGGAGCGCGCCGTACAGGAGCGTCAGGCCCAGCGGATTGAGCCAGAGAGCCGAGACGGCGTCGAGGCCGTCCTCCATGGCGGCGAGGGAGACGTTGCCGAGCGCATGGTTGGCGAAGTGCGTCAGCACGTAGCCGAACAGAACGAGGCCGCTCCCCAGCCGGAGGCGTCGCAGGCTCAGGTGAGGCCGCGCCCGGGCGAGCGGGATGAGCGGGTCGGCCTTCGCGCCCTCGGCGGAGGATTGGAGCGTCGCGATCGGCGGTGTGCGCATCATGCTGGGAGATCCGGTGGGATCGGCCGCGGGCCCGCAACTGGGCGCCTCTCGTACCAGCAAAAGTCCTCTGCCGCGTCGGCTTTGTTTCTCTCCGCTGGCACTCTGAAGATATGAGCTGGGCCGATAGGATCGCCCACCGGGAGGCGCGGCACGGGGCCGAGCCCGTCCTATCCACGGAGGCGGCAGCGTTCGCGGTTCCTTCGAAGGAGATCCGGCCTCATTCGGCGAGAGAGTCCGGTCTCTCGGCCGATCGCGCGTTGATCTTGAGGAATGGGCGTATCGGCTTCGCTTCAGAACGCATCCGTACCGTGATGCGGTGTTTCGTGATGACAGTCAGTGGCTGGGGCGTAGGCTCAACAAGCGCCGCTGGACTGCTTCGTCCTCCGAGGATCTCGCCTTCGGCGTGTTCCTGACCCTGCTGCAGATCCAGGACCTCGGTTCCGTTCGTCGGCCGCGCGATGATGACGACGATCGCCCGGCGACTGATCTGCGATGCGCGCCGCCGCAGCGATCTCCAGCGGACCTACGAGGCCGAGTCGGCCTCGTAGGTCCGTGTGATCAGCCGCTACGAGGCGGTCCGGTCTCGAAATTGGTGGAGGGTCATTCGGATAGAGTCGCGGGCGCCTTCCGCGATCATGAACTCACGGAAGACGCCCGGTTTTCTTCAAGTCTTAAATTTTAGTGCATGGCTTAACAGAGGCCAAATTTTATTAGATTAGTGTGTTTTCACGTCGTAGCGATCGAGCATCATCACCTTATTCCAGACTTTCACGAAATCCTTCACAAATCGACCTTCGCCGTCGCTGCTCGCATAGACCTCGGCAACCGAGCGCAGTTGCTGGTTCGATCCGAACACCAAGTCGCAGCGGGTGGCGCTGAACTTCGCCTCACCGCTCTCGCGATCGACTAGCGTGAAGGTCATGCCCTTCTCGTCGGTCTTGCGCCATTCGAGATCGGTACTGGTCAGGTTGATGAAGAAGTCATTCGACAGGACCCCGGCCCGATCGGTGAAGATGCCGTGCTGCGACCCGTCGTGGTTGGCGCCGAGTGCGCGGAGGCCGCCCACCAGGGCAACCCATTCGGGCGCAGTGAGCGAGAGCAGGTATGCCTTGTCCAGGAAGAGCTCCTCGGGCGAGACGCGCGTGGAGATCGTCGCGAAGTCATCCGCCACGAAGTTGCGGAAACCGTCGACGACGGGCTTCAGCCACTCGAACATCTCGACGTCGGTCAGCTCCTGAGTCGTGTCGACGCGGCCGGGCGTGAAGGGAACGGTCACGTGGTGACCGCCATCGGCGAGGGCCTTCTCGACAGCCGCGCATCCGCCGAGCACGATGAGGTCGGCCAGCGACACCTTCTTGCCGCCGGGCTTCCCGTTGAACGCGTCGGCGACCTGGCGGAGCGCCGCGACGACCGGCACCGTCCGCCGGTTGATCGTCCAGTCCTTCTGTGGGGCGAGCGCGAGCCGACCGCCATTGGCGCCGCCGCGCTTGTCGCTGTCGCGATAGGTGGAAGCCGCTGAGAAGGCCGTGAAGGCGAGATCGGACACCGACAGGCCTGTCGCCATGATGTCCCGCTTCAGCGTGACGATGTCGCCCGCGTCGATCAAGTCGAAGTCACGCGGAGGGATCGGATCCTGCCACAGCAGATCGTCCTCGATCGTCACCTCCGGGCCGAGGTAACGCTCTTTGGGTCCCATGTCGCGGTGGGTCAGCTTATACCACGCCTTCGAGAAGGCGAGCGTGAACGCATCGAAGTCGTTGAGGAACTTCTCGCAGACCTTGCGATAGTCAGGGTCGACCTTCAACGCGATGTCGCTGGTCATCATCATCAGGCTGTTCATCTGGCCCGGGACATGAGCGTCGGGGGTCTTGGGCGCATTCGGATCCGAGGGCATCCATTGGCTCGCGCCCGCGGGGCTCTTGGTCTGCACCCAGTCGTACTTGAACAGGTTCTCCAGATAGGCATTGTCCCACTGCGTCGGGTTGGGCGTCCAGCTGCCCTCGATGCCGTTGGTCATCGTGTACTGCGCGAAGCCCGTGCCCTTCGGATTGTGCCATCCGAGCCCCATCGCCTCCATCGGCGCGATCTCGGGCGGCGGACCGACCTCGTCGGCGGTGACCATGCCATGGCTCTTGCCGAAGGCGTGGCCGCCCGCGATCAGGGCGACGGTCTCCTCGTCGTTCATCGCCATCCGGGTGAACGTGGTGCGGATGTCGCGCGCCGAGCCCATCGGATCCCCGTTGGCGTATGGACCCTCGGGGTTCACATAGATCAGCGCCTGATGCGAGGCGGCCAGCGGGTTTTCGAGATCGTAATCCGCATCGCCGTTCTTGCCGCGCCAGCGCTTGTCACGCGTGACCATGCTGTCGAACGATTTGACGTCCTGCGGATCCCAGATCTCGGGACCCCAATAGGTCGCGTTGTCCGCCTCCCACGCGTCGTGGCGTCCGCCACCGAAGCCGTAGGTCGGGAAGCCCATGATCTCGAGGGCGCAATTGCCGGTGAGGACCATCAGGTCCCCCCACGACAGGGCGTTCCCGTATTTCTGCTTGATCGGCCAGAGGAGCCGGCGCGACTTGTCGGTGTTGCCGTTGTCCCACCAGCTGTTGATCGGCGCGAAGCGCTGGAGCGCTTCGCCGGCACCGCCGCGACCATCCGCGATCCGGTAGGTGCCCGCCGCGTGCCACGCCATGCGGATCATCTGCGGGCCGTAATTGCCGTAATCCGACGGCCACCACGCCACCGAGGTGGTGAGGAAGGACTTGATGTCACGCTTGAGCGCCTCGAAGTCGAGCCGCTCGAACGCGGCCTTATAGTCGAAATCCTCGCCGAGCGGATTGGCTTGCGGTCCGTTCTGATGGAGGAGCTCGACCTTCAGTCGATTGGGATACCAATCCGAGAGCGCCGGAGGGGTGCCCACCGCGCCGCCAATCCGGTCTCCGCCAAAGGGACACTTGCCCTTCATCTCGAAGGTCTCGGTGTCGAGCTGGATGTCTTTCCTGTCGTTCACGTGCGTGTCCTTTAGAGTTTGAGTATCGATCTGTATTTTGGAATTCTTACGGCCATGGCGCCGATCTCTAGCTCGCGCTCAGGGTGTGGTCGTCGCCTTATGCGGGCAAGCAAAAGCCATGAGGTGGGGCCGAACCGATTGCGCTCGCAAGCCGGGCGATCACATAGGGCACCGCCTCAGCCGTTCCGTTCACATCTAGGGCAGAACCAAGCGACTGCGCCGCGTCGAATGCGTCTCCTATGCCGCAGCCGAAAAATTTGATCGACCGGTTAAACGACCTTGCCGACCAAATGCCCGATGCCGGCGGTGACCGCCATCGCCAAGGCGCCCCAGAACGCCACTCGCGCTGTCGCCCGCGGGATCGCGGCCCCGCCGACCTTCGCTCCGAGAGCACCGAGCACTGCCAGGAATACCAGGGAGGCCGCGGACACGAGGTAGACCACGAGGTTGGCAGGCGAGATCGCGGCCACGACCAGGGGCAGGGCCGCACCTGACGCGAAGGTTGCCGCAGAGGTCAGCGCCGCCTGGATCGGGCGTGCTGTCGTGAACGCGGAAATCCCGAGTTCGTCTCTGGCATGGGCACCGAGGGCGTCCTTCGCCATCAACTGGTCCGCGACCTTCAGGGCGAGGTCGTGGTCGAGGCCGCGCAAGACGTAGATCTGCGCAAGCTCCTCCCGTTCGGCCGCCGGGTCCTGTTCGAGCTCGCGGCGCTCCCGAGCGAGGTCAGCCCGCTCGGTATCGGACTGGGAGCTCACCGAGACATACTCGCCGGCTGCCATCGACATCGCCCCTGCCACGAGGCCGGCACAGCCTGCGACCAAGATCTCGTTGGAGGCAGCCGAGGACGCCGCCACCCCGACGATCAGGCTCGCCGTGGAAACGAGCCCGTCATTGGCACCGAGCACGGCGGCGCGCAGCCAGCCGATGCGCTCGATCAGGTGAATTTCCTTATGTATCCGTCGCATGGTCGTCAGTGCCTTCCAGCGGGGTCGGAGGAAGCGCGCGCGGGCAGGATGCGCCGCAGGACGCCGTCATGCCAGAGGTAGTGGTGGATGAGGGCGGCGGCGGCGTGGAAGAGCGCCACGGCCATCAGGATGTTGGCCGCGAGCCCATGCCAATGGGTCAGCGGCCGGCGCCAATCCGGGTCACCGAGCTGCGGCAGCGCGAGCGGTCCGACCAGTGTGACGCCGCGAACGAAGGCGTTGGCGATGCCGAGCCCGGCGATCAGGAGGAGCAGCAGGTACAGGGCGGCATGGGTCGCCTTGGCGAGCACGTGCAAGGGGCCGGGATCCTCGACCGGAAGTTGGCGTCCCCTCGTATGCCGCCAAGCCAGCAACGCGACGATGACACCGGTGAAGAGGAAGCCCAGGACGAAGTGGGCTGACCAGATCCCCGAGCGCAGCACGCCCTTGGGCACGATGTCTTCGAGGAAGGTGCCGATCAGCCAGAGGACCAGCACCAGCGTGGCCATCAGCCAGTGCAGCGTGACGGTGGCGTGGTCGTAGACGGCGTGTTGGCGCGGCATGCAGGATCCCGTCTGGGACGTTCGCGCCTGTACCGGGGCGGCGCAGGCGCGAACGAGAGGTGTCAGGGTTTGGACGGCGCCTGCGGCGACAGGTCGACGGGCTTGTTGTCGTTCAGGTCCCGTCCCGTGTTCGGGTCGGTGCGGGTGCGCTGGAGCTGGGCGCGCATCTGCCACTGGTACTTGGCGATGCCGTGCTCGACCTCCTGCAGCAGGTTCGACGTAGTCGGGTCAACGTCTTCCGTCGCCTTGATGGCTGCGTTCACCTCCTCGCCGACCCGCTTGTAGGCGTTGGTGAACCACGAGAGGATCTGGGCATCGTCGAGGAACCCGCCTGGGATCTCGGGAACGCCGGAGGTCTTCACGATGGTGTTGGCGCGCCCGTCCGCCGAAGATCCGACCGCGAGCAGGCGCTCGGCGATGGTGTCGGCGTACTTCGACAGGCCCTCGTAATGCTCCTGAAGCAGCAAGTGCAGCGGGTAGTACAGGGTGCCGGAAGCGTTCCAGTGGGCCTGTTTGGTCTGGAGCTGGAGCTGCTGCAATTCGGTCAGGGTCTGCTGAAGGGCGGCGACATCCTTCTCGACCGCATCTGGACCGCCGCCGAGATCGATGACCGGCTGGCCCGAGATCTCGTTGGTGGGGAAGGACCCGAGCGGTTGAGGGCTCGCGGCCCTGGTCTGCGAGGCGCCGCGGACATCGTCGGTCTTGATGGCGGAAGTGGGCTGGTCGGCTTGGGCGAGATCGATCCGCGAGAGGACCTTCATCGCGCTCGGGGCCGCCGGCGCAGGCACCGGCGAGCCATGGGCGAGTCCGGTCACCGGCATTGCCACGCTGACAAGGAGAACAGCGGAGCGGAGGGGGGCATGTTTCATCAGGGACCGATGTGACCGGAATCACTGCCTCGCCCGGGTGGGCGCCGCGGTCCTCAAGAACGGACCCGTCTTAGAATCGTTCAGGTCTAACAGGAATTTTAAGCTGACAGGGGCCCCTGCGTCGGGTGGAAGACTCGATCCGGCCCCGACGTGCGAGCCAGCCAGGCACGGTTGCACCACCGGTGGCCCAGGTGACCCCGGCGCACCATCCCGCCAGCACGTCGGTCGCCTCCGAGAACAGGGGCACCGGGCAGAGCAGGTTCTTGACGGGCACCCTACCAGCGCCCGGACACGACGTCGGCCGAGGCGAGGGCGGAGGCGACGGCGCCGGGATTCGCCGCGTCCCCTGCGAACCGCCCCAGACCGGGTCCCGACAGGGTCATTCTCGCGGCGGATCGAGCAAAGGCCCGCACGCGATGCCCGGCCGCGAGGGCCGCCTTCACGGTTTCCAGGCGGATGCCCTTGCTGGCACCCATGACGAGGATGTGTGCCAGGTGTGCCGAGCCGCGCGACAGGACCCGATGGGACGCGATCGCGCCATGCGGTCATCTGACCGACTGGAACGGCCGGCGGTGGTGGGCCTTAAGCGTCGGTAGGTCCCTCGTCGAACGCGGCCGCCATGGACAAGTTCATCTACTACCTCGTGACCCTGCTCGAGTCGGCGCTCTCGGTCGTCGGCATCCGTGCGACCTATGAGCAGCCGCGTTACGCGGTGGTCGAGCGGCTCGACCGCGGGGTCGAGATCCGAGCCTATGACGGGCGCGTGGCCGTGGAGACGGATGCGCGGGGACAAGGGGACAGCGAGGCCTTCGGGCGGCTGTTCCGGTACATCACCGGCGCCAACGTCGGCGGCGACCGGATCGCGATGACGGCCCCCGTCGAGACCGGAGGCCGCCTGATCGCGATGACGGTCCCGGTCGAGCAGGGCGCCGAAGGGACGATGCGGTTCTACCTTCCGCGGCAGGTCGCCGAGGCCGGCGCGCTGGAGCCGACCGAGGCCGGAGTCAGGCTCGTGCGAGTTCCTCCGGAACGGTTGGCGGTCCTCCGCTTCTCCGGCGGTGCATCGCCCGGGGCGAGGGAGGAGCAGATCAAGGTCCTGGAACAGGTATTGGACGCTGCCGGACGGAAGCCGGTGGGGGCTTCCTTCTTCATGGGGTACGATCCGCCTTTCGCGGTGCCCTTCCTGCGGAGAAACGAGGTTGCGGTGCGATTGCCGGCGCCGTGACCGGGAAGGACTGCATCCGGGGCTTTGACGCTCACTGGGTCGGGACAAGCATCTCGGAGTGCAATCCGTCTGGGTCGAGGGTGCGGTGGAAGCTGCCTGCTAGGCTACGCGCGGTGGTCTGCTCGGGCAGACGCTCGGCCTCGTCCTCGCGCGTGTGTTGATAGGCGTTGGCGGGTGACCCGCCGCGCGTAGCATTTTCAAGTCGGTACAATACCGATCTGCGGCGGAATCCCAACCCGGCGCACAATCTCAGGTGCAAGGATTGCATCGGCTGGTACGGTAGCACGGGTTGAATCGAAGGCGCCGCGGTCTCAGCGCCGGCGCGTCGTGGCGACGCTCTCGAGGAACGGGCGCACAGCTGCGTTCATGAAGTCGACGTCGGCCGCCTTGGCGGCGCTGCCGGCGGTGTGCCCCTGGACGGAGGGAATCGCGACCACGCTGGCGTCCGGGATATAGGCGCCGGCCTCGCGCGCCTCCGCGACGGGATTGTAGAGGTCGAGGTCGCCGCCGGTGATGATCAAGGTGCGGGCCTTGATGGCGGCAAGCGCCTTGAGGTGGTCGCCGCCGTACCCCGGTGTCTGGCCGACGTCGTGCCGGTCATAGGCCCAGGTCTGGGCGATCCAGTCGTTGGCGTCGAAGCCGGTCTTGAGCACCGCCTCCTCCTGCGACCGCATCCACGGCAGGATGTCGAGCGCGTGCGGAGCGATGCCGCGGAGCGCGTCCGGCGTGCGGGTGGCCAGGACCTGCAGGATGTCGGCGCGCAGCCGCCAGCCCAGCTCCGGTTGCGTCTCGTAGGCCCCGCCCTTGAACGCCGGGTCGAGCATCAGCGCCTTGCGGGTGGCCGCATTGACGGCGATCGACCAGGGCGCGGTGCGGGCCATCGGCGTGATCGCCACCAGCGCGTCCATCAGATCCGGATGGCTGACGCCCCATTGCAGGGCCTGCATCCCGCCCATCGAGGCGCCTGCGACCGCCACGAGGTGGGTGATGCCCAGGTGATCGAGGAGCAGCTTCTGGCTCGCCACCATGTCGCGGATGGAGAAGTGCGGGAAGGCTGTCCCGTGCTGGCTCGCGCTGTTGCTCGGACTGGTGGTCAGGCCGTTGCCGATCGCGTCGGTGGCGATGATGAAGTACTTGTCGGTATCGAGGGCCTTGCCCGGGCCGATCAGGAAATCGATCCTGTGGTGGTTGCCGCCGATCGCGGTCACCATCAGGATGGCGTTGGACTTGTCGGCGTTCAGCGTGCCGTGTGTGACGTAGGAGATCGCAAAGTCCCGGATTGCCTCCCCGCCCTCCAGGGGCAAGTCGCCGATGCGGTAGAGTTGATGGGGCGGCGCAGTCGGCCCGTGCGCCTGCGCGGTCGACAGGCTTGTCAGCGACAGGAGGGCGGCGAAGGCACAGACCCTCGCTCCGGCACGGCGTAGCCTCATCCGTCTGCTCCCTGTGTGCGATTTCGCTGACCGCTTGGTTCATCGTGCGGGGACGCAGTCGCGGTCGGTGACGGTATCCTCGCCCCGCCCGCGATAGCCGGCCCGTTGAAGGCGGCGCCGCGATGCGGGCGTCGATCGGTAGCGCGGACCGAACCTCTGCGCACCGTGCAATCTCGCCAGCCAGCCGGGGTCAGACGAGGGGCCGGGGAAGCGGATCCCGCGCCGTGGCCTCGCCCGCCGGGACGATCCCGGCCTCCAGGCTCTCGAGGCTCTGGCTGCGCGGCTCGACGCCGAACAGCGCCACCGCGGCGATCTGCACGGCGAGCAGCCCGATCATCAGGCCGGTCACGCCCGCGATGCCGTAGGTCTCGAACAGGGTGACGACCAGGAAGGGCGTCACGATGGTGGCCCCGCGGCCGACCGTGTTGCACAGGCCGGAGGCCCGCAGCCGCACCTCGGTCGGGAAGAGTTCGGGGATGTAGATCCCGAACAGCAGTGCCACGAGCACGTAGATCGGCACCGTCAGGCCGAAGCCAACCAGCGGCAGCAGGACCGGATCCAGGGTCATCGGGTAGAGGATGCCGAACACGATGGCCGTCGCCGAGGCTCCGATGATCGTCGGCTTGCGGCCCCAGCGGTCGGCGGTCAGCGCGCCGATCGCGCTGCCCACCGGCGCCCCGAGTCCCATCAGCAGCGCGTAGCCGAAGGAGGTCGCCACGCTCAGGCCCTGCCGGATGAAGAAGGTCGGCAGCCACGTCACGAAGCCGTAGAGTAGCGTGTTGATCACCACGAGGCACAGGCAGCCGAGCAGGAGCCGCGACAGCAGCGGCGGGCGGAACAGCGCGCCCAGGCCGAGTTGCACGGCCGGTGCCATGGCGGCGGCCGGCGGCAGGGCCGCCCCGCGGCTCGCCTCGGCCTCGATCGCCCGCATCAACGCTTCAGCCTCGGCGTGGCGCCCGACCGCTTCGAGCCAGCGCGGCGACTCGGGCAGGCTCTTGCGCGCGTACCAGACGGCCAACGCCCCGAACCCGCCGAGGGCGAACATCGCCCGCCAGCCGAAGGCCGGGATCACGAAATAGCCGAGCAGGGAGGCCGCGGGCAGGCCCGTGACCACGAACACCGCCATCAGGCCGAGGAAGCGCCCGCGCGAGCGCGCCGGCACGAACTCGGTCATGGTCGAGTAGCCCACCACGTTCTCGGCCCCGAGCCCCACGCCCATGACGAAGCGCAGGATGATCAGGACGGTCATGTTCGGGGCGAACGCCGCGCCGAGGGCGGCGAGCCCGAACACGAGCAGGTTGGCCTGATAGGTGAACCGCCGGCCGTAGCGGTCGCCGAAGAAGCCCGTGAGGAACGAGCCGGCCATCATCCCCACGAAGGTCGCCGAGACGAACCACGCATTCTGCGGCAGGGTCGAGAAGCCGCTCTTCAGGGTCGCGCCGAGCACAGTGGCGGCGATGTAGATGTCGAAGCCGTCGAAGAACATCCCGATCCCGATCAGCCACATGATGCGGCGATGGAACGGGCCGATCGGGAGACGATCGAGGCGGCCTCCGGCGTTGACAGCCGGGCTCACGGACTCGGGCATGGGGCGTTTCCTTCCGCGGGTGCAGGGCCGGCGCGGAAGGGGTCCGTCTGGCGCGGACCTCTCACCCCCCGCGCCGTCGTCGGTCAGTTCAGGCGGCGCTGGCCGGCCGTGTCGCGGTACCAGTCGAAGGGACCGTCGCCGGTCGCCAGCATGATGCTCTTCACGTCGAAATGGTCGTTGAAGCTCTCGATGCCGCATTCGCGGCCGAGGCCGCTGTCGCCGACACCGCCCCAGGGGGAGGCCGGGTCGAGGCGGTGGTGGTCGTTGATCCAGACGATGCCGGCCTTGACCGCATGTGCGACCCGGTGGGCCCGGGCGACGTCGCGGGTGCGCACGGCCGCGGCCAAGCCGAAGGGCGAGTCGTTGGCGAGCCTGAGGGCGTCGGCCTCGTCCTCGAAGCGGGTGACGCTGGTGAACGGCCCGAACACCTCCTCCTGGAAGATGCGCATATCCGAGCGCACGTCGGCAAAGACGGTGGGTTCCACGAAATAGCCGCCCTCGAAGCCCGGCACCTGCGCGGCCCGCCCCCCGGCCACCGCGCGGGCGCCCTCGTCGCGGCCGTAGCCGGCATAGGCCAGCACCCGCTCGCGCTGGCGCTCGGAGATGACGGGCCCGAGTTGGGTCGCCGGATCGAAGGGGTCGCCGAGGCGGATCGAGGCGGTCTTGGCGGCGAGCCGCTCCACGAACTCGTCGTAGATCGAGGCCTGGACGATATGGCGGCTGCCGCAGACGCAGGTCTGGCCGGCGCCGATGAAGGCGCCGAAGGCCGCGTAGTTCACCGCCCGCTCGACGTCGAAATCCTCGAACACCATCACGGGCGTCTTGCCGCCGAGCTCCATGGTCTGATGGGCGAAGACCTTCGCTGCCGCCGAACCCGCCAAGCGGCCGGCCTCGGTGCCGCCGGTGAGCACCAGCTTGTTGATGTCGCGGTGCTCGGCGAGCGCCTTGCCGGTCGAGGCGCCGAGGCCGAGGACGATGTTGAATACGCCGGGCGGCAGGCCGGCCTCGGTGAAGATCTGCGCGAGCTTCAGCGTCGTGAGCGGGGTGTACTCGGAGGGCTTGACCACCGTGGTGCAGCCGGTGGCGAGCACGACGGCCAGCGACTTGCACAGGATCATCAGCGGGTGGTTGAACGGCGTGCAGTTGGCCACCACCCCGATCGGGGTGCGCCGCGTGTAGTTGAGGTAATTGCCCTCGACCGGGATCACGTCGTCGCGCCGCGCGAGCGCCACGCCCGCGAAGTAGCGGAAGAAGTCCGGCAGCCGCGAGAGCTGAGCCCGGGTCTCGTTGACGGGCCGGCCGTTGTTGGTGGTCTCCAGGCGGTAGAGCGCGTCGAGGTTGGCCTCGAACGCGTCCGCCAAGCGGTTCACGAGGCGAGCGCGGGCACGCACGTCCATGCCGCCCCACGCCCGGCCCTCGAAGGCGGCGCGGGCCGAGCGCATCGCGCGGTCGACGTCGGCCGGACCCGAGTTCGGGATGCGCGCGATGACCGCGCCCGTGGCCGGATTGCGCACGTCGATCAGCGTACCGTCACCGGCCTCGATCTCGCGCCCGTCGATGAAGTTGCCCCGGGTCTCGACCGGGGTGTCGGGCGAGGGCTCGCGCAGGATCATGGTGTCACTCCCGTGTGTCGTGCCGCGCGCCGGTGGGTTCCGACGTCGCGAGAATGCCTCAGAGGACGACCGCGCTGCGCTCCAGCGCGGTCAGGATGCGTCGCTCGGCCTGCGCGACGTGCTCGCGCACGAGGCGCTTGGCGCCGCGCCCGTCGCGGCGCTGGAGCGCGTCGATGATGCTCGCGTGCTCGGCCACCAGCTGGGCCGGGTCGCGTCCGCGGATGCCCTCCAGGCTGACGCGCACGAGACGATCAGCCTGCTCGACGAGGTCGCGCACAGTCGCGGCCATGCGCCGGTTGCCCGAGGCCTCGGCGAGCGCGATGTGGAAAGCGCGATTGTCCGCGATGAAATCGGCGCCCTCGGGCGCGATACGGAAGGCGTCGAGGGCCGCTAGCACCGCCCCGGGCGCGTTGGCGGCGGCCTCCGCGGCGCAGGCCGGCTCGAGCGCGAGGCGCATGCGCAGCAGATCGCGTGCATCTGCAACCGAAATCGCGTTGATCTGATATCCCTGCCGGGCATGAACTGTCACCAAGCGCTCGCGCTCCAGCCGCAGCAGCGCTTCGCGGACAGGTTGCCGGCTGACAGCATAGCGCTCGGCCAACTCCTGCTCTCGCACGTCTGCGCCTGGACGCAGGACGCAGGCGAGGATGTCGGCGCGGATCGCCGCGTAGATGTTGTCCCGGAGCAGCACGAATGGCCTCGTTGAGTCGCGCCATGCTGCCATTCGTGAAATATCACGTCAACTGGGTTGCGGTCATGCGAGCGCGATGCGACAGCGGATCGAAGCTGTCGATTGAGGCGCGTGTGGGAGGTCGGGATGCAATCGATGTTCGTGGACGGGCGTGTGGCGGTGACCGCGTCCGGCGACGGCAGGCCGCTGGTGCTGCTGCACTCGCTCCTGGCCGATGCTGCGAGCTTCGACCGGGTCATCCCGGCGCTTGCGCGGGACTTCCGCGTACTGGTTCCGGACCTGCCCGGCTTCGGCGGCTCCGCACCCGCACCGGACGGGCTGGAGGCTGTCGCCGACCGGGTGGCGCTGGCCGTGCGCGAGGCGACCGGCGGGCGACCGGCGGCCGGGCTCGGTAACGGCTACGGCGGCTTCGTGTTGCTGCTTTGCGCCCTACGCCACCCCGACCTGTTCGACCGTCTCGTCTTCGCGGATTGCGGCGCCTGCTTCTCCGAGCCGGGCCGGGAGGCGTTTCGCGGCATGGCGCGGGCGGCGCGCGAGAAGGGGCTTGCGGCGATCGCCGACACGGCGATGCGGCGCCTGTTCGCGCCCGCGTTCCAGGCGGCGCACCCGGCGTTGATGACCGAGCGGCGGGCCGCCTTCCTGCGCACCGACATCGATGTGTTTCAGGCCGCCTGCGCGGCACTGGCCGGCCTCGACCTGCGCGCTCGCCTGTCCGATGTCCGCGCGCCGGCCCTCGTGCTGGTCGGCGAGCACGACGAGGCGACCCCGCCGGCCATGGCGCGCGAACTCGCCGCCGGGCTACCGGATGCCCGGTTCGTGATGCTGCCGGACTGTGCTCACGTCCCGCAACTGCAGGCCCCCGAGACCTTCGCCCGGGAGGTCATCGCGTTTCTTCGGCCAGTGCCGTGAGCTGCAGGGACGCGCAACGCGTTCGGGCTCATCGGCATGGCGGCCAAACGCACGGGCGAGGCGGCATGATGATGAAGACGGCGCTCGTGACCCGCCGGGAAACGTCGGCCTGCCGACGCGTGGCGCCGGTCCCCGCGCCTGGGCGCTCTTCTACACCGTGGCTCAGAGCTTTACCCGATCGAAGCGGATCATCGGCGGCGTCGCCCGAGACGCGACAGGCCGGGCAGGAAATCGGGATCGGTCAGCGCTGCCGCCAGCACCGCGAAGAGGCCGAGATGCAGGCCCGCCGCCGCGAATTGAAGGTTATGGAGCGACCACATCCCGATCGCGCCCGCTGCCATGAGCGGCGGACCCACGACGTAGATCGGTGTCCGCCACGGGCCGGCAGGCCGAGCGAGGCGCCAGAAACAGCCGGCGAGCGCCGCGAGCGCGAACCCGCCCTTGATCAGCGCCATGAAGCGGATGACCCGCACGAGATCGGGATCGACGGTCGCAGTCGGAGCCCGCGCAACCGCGACGCAGACACTGAGGACGGCGACGGCCGTCAGCAGGGAGAGGGTCATGCGGGTGGGCCGCGATCTGTCGGCTGCGCGATCGGCCGAGGCCGGCCTGCCTATCCGCGCCTGAAGCTGCATATGCCTTCTCCCGTATGAGCGACAATGTGAGAGCGATCTCCGCCATCGGCAGCACACAGACATTCGTGTTGTGCGGCAGGGTGGCGGTCGATCGCGCTCAGCGCCCCGAGGCCGTGCCGGTCATGGACAGGGACGGTCCGGAGCGATCGATCTTCGCTCAGAAGTCGTAGAGCTGCTTCGGATTGTCGACAAGGATCCTGTCCCGGGTCGCGCGCTCGGGCACCCACGCGGCGAGGAGGTCAAGCAGGCGGCCGTCATCGACGTCCTGGGCGGGCGCGAGATCCGTCGGCTTGCGGCCAGGTCGCGGCGTGCTGTCCGGGTGCGGCCAGTCGCTGCCCCAGACGAGCCGCTCCGGGTTCGCCGCGACGAGGGCCCGCGCCAGCGGCACCACGTCGGGGTAGTCGGGCGCTCTGTCCGACGCGCGGTAGGCTCCCGACAGCTTCACCCAGGCCTTGCCGCCGCGCACGAGGTCGAGCACGTCACCGAAGCCCGGCTGATCGGGCCCGCGGGCCGCCTGTGCGCCAGCGAAGTGATCGAACACCACGGGCACCGGCAGGGCGGATAATTGCTGCTTCAGCGGGGCGATGACCGACAGGCGGGAGTAGACCTGCAGGTGCCATGGCCGCTGCCCGATCTGCTGGACGGCGCTCTCCAGGGCACTGGCCGAGGCTGCAGGGTCGAACACGCCAGCCTGCTCCAGGTTGACCCGGATGCCGCGGATGCCGGCCTTGACCAGCGCGTCGAGCTCGGCCGTGCTGGTCCCCGGCCCGATCACCGCGACGCCGCGGGCGCGATGGGGGCCGAGAAGGCGCAGACCGTCGAGCGTGGCCGCGTTGTCCGTGCCATAGACGCTCGGCGTCACGATCACCACGCGGTCGAGCTTGAGCGCGTGCTGGAGGGCGAGCAGACTGTCCGGCGGGTCGACCGGCGGAGTGTAGGCGCGCCCGTCCCAGAACGGGAACTTGGCCGGATCGGGTATGACGTGGACGTGGCAGTCGCACGCGCCCGGCGGCACCTGGAACGTGACCGGTGTCTTCACGGTCTGAGCATGGGCTTCAGCCGCAGCCCGCGCCGTCTTGTCGGTCAGGGCGAGGCCGTTGACGACGGCGAGCGCGAGTGTCTGCCTGCGTGACAGCATGGCGGGCTTCCTCCGGATCTGCAGGCGGCCTTCTGCGGGCGCCCCGGTCGGATCGGATCACCCGGACGCCGCGAGCGCAAGCCGGGCATGCCGGCATCGCGCGTTCGAGACGCGATGCCGGCATGCCGCGGGGTCAGGAGCTTGCCGAACTGCTCCGGCACCGGACGAGTCGATCGTCGAGGGGAGCGCGAGCAGCCTCAAGCCGTGAGGCAAGGGGTAGGTCAAGCGCGGGCCGCGCAAGCGACGCGTCGAGGCAACCCCGATCGGGGGCCTCTCCCGTCCGCCTGTCAGGTGCCATGAAGCGCCGCCTTCACCTTGGTCGGCGTGAACGGTACCGACCGCAGACGGGCTCCCGTCGCGTCGAAGATCGCATTCGAGATCGCCGCAGGCACGATGGCCGCGGACGGCTCACCGGCACCCCACGGCTTCTCGGTCGGCCGATCGATCAGATCGATCACCACCTCGGGCACGTCCGGGAAGGTAAGGATCGGGTAGCTCGACCAGTCCAGGCTGGTGACGGCGCCTCGGTCGAACGTGACCTCCTCCATCAGCACCCGACTGACAGTCTGGATGACGTTGCCGTCGAGCTGGTTGCGAACGCCGTCCGGGTTGATGATCTGCCCGCAATCCTGGACTACGAAGAAGCGCGGCACCCGGACCTGCCCACTGCTGAGGTTGACCTCGACCTCGGCTACACCCGCGACGTAGGTGCGGTTCAGCTCGTACTTGACGTAGGAGATGCCGCGCCCGCGCAGAACATCGCCCGAGGCGTCTTTCACCGGCGAGGGCCGGGCCTGCCACTTGGCGATCTCTGCAACCCGCTTCAGCACCTCGATGCCGCGCGGGTCCTTGAGCGCGCGCAGGCGGTACTCCAGCGGGTCGGCGCTCGCCGCCGCCGCACACTCGTCGAGGAAGGCCTCGTTGGCGTAGGTGTTCTGCATCCGGCCCGGCGTGCGGATCCAGGAGGGGCGGAGCGGCGTCGACACCAGACGATGGCAGACCGTGCGCACGTTCGGGAAAGCATAGGGCAAAGCCGAGTTGCCGATGATGTTGCCCGGCGCCATCGAGGTCTCGTGCGGCAGATCGGCCAGGGAGGCCGCCACGAGCGGCACGCTGCCCGCCACGCCGTCCGGGATGTGGAACTGCGAGGACCAAGCGGCGACGTTGCCCTGCTGATCGAGCCCGGCCTTCAGGTCGATCAGGGTCGGTGGCCCCTTCGGATCCCAGCCGTGCTCGTCCGCTCGCGACCACTGGACCCGTACGGGGCGGCCCAGCGCACGGGCGAGGAGCGCCGCGTCGCCCGCCGCGTCCTCATGGCCGTTGCGGCCGTAGCAGCCCGCGCCCTCCACGTAGATGCAGCGCACCGCCTCCGGGGCGATCCCGGTCATCGCGGCGAGCTGCTTACGCAGGGCGTGCGTCGCCTGCGAGGCGGTCCAGCAGGTGAGCAGCCCGTCCTTGAGTTCCGCGATCGCGCAGGATGGCCCGATCGAGCCGTGGGTGTGGATGGCGAAGTCGTACGTGGCCTCCAGCGTCCGGGCGGCTTGGCCGAGTGCCGTCTCGGCATCGCCCGTGCTGCTCGTCACGTCGTCCTTGCTCACCTTCGTGGCGCGCACGTGCTGCCAGAGCTTGCCCTGCTCCGGCAGGCCTTCCCATTTGGACCACGTCGTCTTGAGCTGCCCGGCCGCCTTCACGGCCGCCCACTCCTTCTCGGCGACAACGGCCAGGAAGTTGCCCTGACGCACCACCTTGATCAGGCCCGGAATGTTCGCGACCGACGCCTCGTCCACGCTCTGCAGATCCGCACCGATTGCCGGGGGACGGACCACGCGGGCGTGCACCATGCCGGGCACGCGATAATCCTGCATGTAGGTAAAGCGAGCGGTCACCTTCTCGGGGATGTCGATCCGAGCCACCGACTTCCCGACGAGGGCGAAGGTCGCCGGATCCTTGGTCGTGACGGCCGGGTCGACCTTCAGGTCTAGGCGTCCGTCCTTCACGAGTTCGGCGTAAGAGATACCTTTCCCGCCGGCCTTTGGCCGCA
This sequence comes from Methylobacterium sp. NEAU K, assembly GCF_030700285.1. Classification (GTDB taxonomy): domain Bacteria; phylum Pseudomonadota; class Alphaproteobacteria; order Rhizobiales; family Beijerinckiaceae; genus Methylobacterium. Next base: position 21,169 of record NZ_JAUYZJ010000043.1, read on the forward strand.
CGATGCCGTTCTCGCTCACCAATGCATCGGCCGGCACGCCGAGCCGCTCGCTCGCGATCTGCATGAGGCGGGCGCGGGCGGTCGCCGCCGCTTGCCGGATCTCGGCACCCCCCTTCTGGATCGAGAGGCTGCCGTAGGTCGGGCCCTGATCGGGGGTCAGCGCCGTGTCGCCCTGGACGATGGTCACGCGGTCGAGCGGTAGGTCGAGCTCCTCGGCCGCGATCTGCGCCATCGCGGTCTCAACGCCGGTGCCGAGATCGACCTTGCCGGAAAAGATCGTGGCGCGCCCGTCAGCCCCGAGGGCCAGGAAGCTGTCGACCTGATCCGGGGCAACGGGCTTCGAGAAGCCGTTGGTCGCGACCGGCGCGAAGGTCTGCGCGAGGGCGCCGCGACCGGACAGCGAGAAGCCGACCACGAGGGCGCCGCCCTGGAGGAGCAGGTTGCGGCGTGAGAGAAGGGGCGCGTTCATGGCAATAACCTCCTCAGAGCGTGCCGGCGGCGCGCTGGACGGCGCGCACGATCCGCAGATGGGTGCCGCAGCGGCAGAGGTTCTGGGCCAGCGCCTGCCGGATCGCGGCCGCGTCGGGCTTCGGAGTCTCATTGAGGAGGGCGGCCGACTGCATGATCATGCCGTTGATGCAGTAGCCGCACTGCGCAGCCTGCTCGGCGATGAAGGCGGCCTGCACCGGGTGCGGCTTGTCCGGGCTGCCGAGGCCCTCGAGGGTTACGATCTTGGCGCCCGCCTTCAGGCCGGATACCGGCGTGATGCAGGAGCGCACGGCCTGCCCGTCAACGTGTACCGTGCAGGCGCCGCACTGGCCGAGACCGCAGCCGAAGCGCGGGCCATGCAGGCCGAGTTCGTCGCGAAGCACGTAGAGGAGCGGCGTGTCCGGGTCGTCCACGTTCACCGGGGCCGCTCGCCCGTTCACATCCAGCGACATTTGCTGCGCCATCGGGCGTCTCCCTGGAACCATTCTGGTGTACGGCCTATACCCGGCGCAGGTCCGGAGCAACGCGACGGCGTGACAGCGGCCATCCCTTTGCTGCGCGTGACCGTGTTTTGCCGAGCTCCATCGAGGAGGCTCCATGGCCTCCCCAAGCCATAGACGGTCCGCCCTCTCCCTCGCCCTGGCCGCCGGACATGCGGGTCCGCCGAGCCGATTGCGCAGGACTGGCCAGGGCCTTCGCGGCAGCCATTGCGGACACATACGGCTCATCGCAGGAGCGGACGGCGACCCTGCCGATTTGGCACCGCACTGGGCCGTGGATCCGAACCGCGGTGCACAACGTCGGAGCCGAGCACGACTGTCCGGCCCAGCACGGCGACGTGCTGGAACAGAGCCTGCCCCACAAGGTGCCACATAACACGGCAGCTTTTGGGCGAGCCTTTGAACGAAGCGGACGCCGTGTTTCGCCGGACTTGATCCGAGCTGATCTTTGGGCGTGTTGGTTGTCGTATTCCAAGCGGACTTGAATTTCTCGTCGGCCTCATAAGAAATCAGTCTTTGAGCATGCGATTGGTCAAGAATTCTCCGGTCGAGATACCCCAAGCACGTTGACCCACAGGACGACTGTTCGATTGCGGGAGGCGGGATTGCTGAAGCGGTGCGGCCGGCGGCTCTCGAAACGAAAACTGTCCCCTTCGGAGAGCTGCAGCGTACGCGCCTCGACGACGAGGGTCAGCCGTCCCTCCAGAACAAGGCCAGCCTCCTCGCCATCGTGGCTGAACGGTTCGTCGCCGGTGCTGGCACCGGGCTTCAGGACCAGGTGAAACAGGCTCATGCCCTGTGTTCCGCCGGGCGGCGTGAGCAATTGTTTGGTGATGCCGGCACGCCAGAGTTGAAGCTCCGGCCGATCCTTCTCAAACACGACGATCGGGTCCGGGTCGGGCTCGCTCGGAGAAGGCTCGAACAGGCCCGCGATTCCGATCTGCAGCGTGTCCGCAAGAAGGGCGAGCACCCGGAGGGACGGCGAGGACAAGCCACGCTCGACTTGGCTGAGGAAGCCGATCGACAGACCGGTGCCGGACGCGATCGCCTCCAGCGAGAGGCCTCGTGCCCGCCTCAAGGTGCGAAGGCGCTGCCCCACAGCCCGATCGACCGGGTCCGCACCAATCTCGTCGCTTCTGCGGATGCTCACCGCCACGCCATCCTGCCGTTCTCCCAGTCCTTCATGCACGTGAAATCCACTTGCGTCGACTGGAGAACCATGCGGTATTCTTCATCAGCATGAAACCAGGGCGGCCTCCGAGCCGCGTCACGCCATGCCGGAACCGTGGAGCCGCGCGATGAGAAGCATGTTTCCGAGCCTGTGCCTGGCCCTCGCCCTCTTGGTCGCCGGTCCGGCGCGGGCCGAGCCGACGCTGCGCGTGGGTGCCACGCCGACCGGGCTGCCCTTCACCTTTCTCGACACCAAAACCAACACGATCCAGGGTGTGATGGTCGACCTCGTCAACGCGGTCGGCAAGGAGGCGGGCTTCGCGGTGGCGGTTGAGCCGCTGCAGTTCTCGACTCTGATTCCGGCTCTGACCGCCTCGAAGATCGACATCATCTCGGCGGCGATGTTCATCACACCCCAGCGCAAGGAGGTCGTGGCCTTTTCCGCGCCCGTCTACAGCTATGGCGAGGGGCTGATCGTCCCGAAGACCGACACGAAGGACTATGCATCCTTCGCCGACCTGAAGGGCGAGACCGTCGGTGCCCAGGTCGGCACCGCCTTCGTCGAGCCGCTCAAGAAGTCTGGCCTGTTCGCCGATGTGAAGATCTACGACACGATCCCCGACATCATCCGCGACGTGAATTCCGGGCGGCTGAAGGCCGGCTTCGCCGACGCGCCGATCCTCGCCTACTACGTCAAGCAGGGCGTGTTCCCCGGCGTGCGGCTGGTCGAGACCCTGAAGCCGACCGTCGTCGCCTCGGTGGGCCTCAGCGTGCGCAAGGCCGATTCCGAACTGCTCGCCAAGATCGACGCGGCGCTCGCCAAGCTGAAGGCGGACGGGACGCTCCAGAAGATCCTCACCAAGTGGGGGCTGCCGCCCTCGGCCGATCGCCCGTGATCTTCATGCGCGAGTTCCTCGCCGACGCACAGGATTACCTGCCGATCCTGCTCCAGGGCGTACAACTCACGATCTTGATCACGCTCGCTTCCCTGGTGGTTTCGACGCTGCTCGGCCTGTTCTGGGCGGTGATGCGGGTCTCCGGCATCGCCCTGCTCGCGGGCTTCAGCACAGTGATGATCAACATCCTGCGCGGCATCCCGATCATCGTGCAGCTGTTCTACATCTACTTCGTGCTGCCGGATTTCGGCCTGTCGCTCACGGCAGTCCAGGCGGCGATCATCGGGCTCGGCATCGCCTATTCGGCCTACCAGGCCGAGAACTTCCGTGCCGGCATCGAGGCGGTGGATCACGGGCAGGTCGAGGCCGCCCTCTCGATCGGCATGGGCTGGTGGATGACCATGCGCCGGGTGATCCTGCCACAGGCAATCCGGATCGCGCTGCCGCCCTACGGCAACATCATGATCATGATGCTCAAGGACTCGTCCCAGGCCTCGACCATCACGGTCGCGGAGCTGGCTCTGCAGGGCAAGCTCATCGCCTCCTCGACCTTCAAGAACACCAGCGTCTACACGATGGTGGCGCTGATGTACCTCGCCCTCAGCCTGCCGTTGATCCTGCTGGTCCGCCACTTCGAGGCCAAGGGACGGCATCGATGATCGTGCTCGAGGATGTCCGGAAGCATTACGGTTCCCTCGAGGTGATCAAGGGCGTCTCGGCCGAGGTCGCCAAGGGCGAGGTGGTCTGCGTCATCGGGCCGTCGGGATCCGGCAAGTCGACCCTGCTGCGCTGTATCAACGGGCTCGAGGCCTATGACGGCGGCGAGATCCGTGTCGACGGCCAGCGTGTCGACCGGAACCGGCGCAGCATCAAGACGATCCGCACCCGGGTCTCGATGGTGTTCCAGCGCTTCAACCTGTTCGCCAACCGAACCGCCCTCGAGAACGTGGTCGAGGGGCCGGTCCACGTGAAGCGCGAGCCCCGCACGGAGGTCGAGGAGCGGGCCCGGGCCCTGCTCGCGCGGGTCGGACTCTCGGGCAAGGAGCACGCGCGGCCGAACGAGCTCTCCGGCGGCCAGCAACAGCGCGTCGCCATCGCGCGGGCTCTCGCCATGCGGCCGGAGGCGATCCTGTTCGACGAGCCGACCTCGGCCCTCGACCCCGAACTCGTCGGCGACGTGCTGCGGGTCATGCGCGGGCTCGCCGACGAGGGCATGACGATGATCGTCGTGACCCACGAGATCGGCTTTGCCCGGGAGGTCGCCGACCGGGTGCTGTTCCTCGACGGCGGACGCCTCGTCGAGCAGGGCCCCGCCGCGGAGATCCTGAACCGCCCGCAACACCCGCGTACCCAGGACTTCCTGCAGCGCGTGCTGCATCCGCTCTAGGAGCCGCCGTGGCCGAACCGTTCCCGCTCACCCCGTCGCTGTGGGCCACTACGGCGGCACCCGCGCCGGAGACCCCGCCGCTGTCCGAGTCCGGGCGAGCCGACGTCGTGATCGTCGGCGGCGGCTTCTGCGGGCTCTCCACCGCCCTGCACTTGGCCGAGCGCGGGATCCGTCCGGTGGTGCTCGAGGCCCGGGAGATCGGCTTCGGCGGCTCCGGGCGCAACGGCGGCCAAGTCATCCCGGGGCTGAAATATGATCCCGCCGACCTTGTCACCCGGTTCGGGCGCGAGCGCGGCGAACGGCTCGCACGCTTTGCCGGCGGCACTGCCGACACGGTGTTCGACCTGATCGCCAAGCACGGGATGGACGTTCCGCACCGTCGGGAGGGCTGGATCCAGGGGGCCCATACCGAGGCGGGATTGGCGGAGGTCGAGCGCCGGGCTGCTCAGTGGGCTGGGCTCGGCGCGCCGACCCGCGTCCTCGACAAGGCCGAGACCGACCGGCTGCTCGGGACGGAGCGCTACCTCGGGGGGTGGCTCGACGGCCGCGGCGGCGCGATCCAGCCGCTGAGCTATGCTCGCGGCCTCGCCCGCGCGGCGCTGAAGGCCGGGGCCGCGATCCACGGGGACACGCCGGTCACCGGCCTCGCCCGAAGCGGATCGGACTGGACCGTCACGACGGCGCAGGGTGCCCGGCTCTCGACCGAGCGGGTCGTCCTGTGCACCAACGGCTATACCGGGGGGCTCTGGCCGGGCCTCGCGCAGACCGTGATCGCGGCCAATTCCTTCCAGGTCGCCACGACCCCGCTCTCGGACAATCTGCGCCGCTCGATCCTGCCCGAGGGGCATGTCTCCTCGGACACGCGCAAGCTGCTGTTGTACTTCCGCCTCGACCATACCGGCCGCCTGCTGATGGGCGGCCGCGGCCCGTTCCGAGAACCGCGCAGCCTCCAGGACTGGGGGCACCTCGAGCGCATCGTCGGGAAGCTGTTCCCGCAGCTCGACGGCATCGCGTTCGACCATCGCTGGTGTGGTCGCGTGGCGATCACGCGAGACTATCTTCCTCACCTTCACGAGCCGGCGCCGGGACTGCTCATCGACATCGGTTGCCAGGGACGTGGCGTCGGCCTCCAGTCGACGATGGGACGGGCGATCGCGGACTATATCGCCACCGGCGATCCCGACACCCTGCCGCTGCCGCTCACGCCGATTGCACCGCTCCCGATGCATGCGCTTCACCGCCTGTACGTTTCAGCGATCATCGCATGGTACCGCCTCAGCGATGGAGGCGTTCGCTAGGAGCCTTTCCGAGGAACGGGGCTGATACCAAGGCGCGTTGAGTGAGCCTCACGAGGTAGCGGTTGGGACTGAGGGGTGATTCTCGCTTCGGGTTTGAAGCCCGAGGCGGATGCTACTGCGCGCCTGGGCTCATGGGTTCGGGTCAAGGAGAGTTCGTATTAGGCTGCCGCTTGTGTCTGGACGCCCTCCAGCTGGTCTTCCAGATCGTCACTGGCGGATTTGAGAGCGTCGAGCGTCGCGGCGTCAGGCGTCCAGTAATGGCGCTCATGCGCTTCGAGGAGGCGATTGGCCAGCTTCGCCGAGGCGGTGGGATTGAGCGCCGACAGACGCCGGCGCATCTCAGGATCAAGCATGTACGTCTGCGTCAGACGCTCGTACACCCAAGGCTCGACATCGCCGGTCGTCGCCGACCAGCCCATCGTGTTGGAGACGTGCTCCTCGATCTGCCGCACGCCCTCATAGCCGTGGCTCAGCAGCCCTTCGCTCCATTTCGGGTTCAGCATACGCGTGCGGGTCTCTAGCGCGACCTGTTCGCCCAGCGTCCGGACCACGCCCTCGCCGCGGGTCTGGTCGCCGATGTAGACGGGAGCAGCGCTGCCTTTCGCGCGCTTCACCGCGCGGCTGATACCACCCAGAGTGTCAAAGTAGTGATCGACGGTGGTCACGCCGAGCTCGACCGAGTCGAGGTTCTGGTAGGCGAGATCGACGCCCGCGAGCACGCTCCTGAGCAGGGCGGCCTGTTGGGCTGGTTGACCCGAGCGTCCGAAGGCGAAACTCTTGCGGCGGGAATAGGTCTCCGCGAGTTCGTCTTCGTCCTCCCAGCGGCTGCTCTCGATCAGGTGGTTGACGTTCGAGCCGTAGGCGCCGTCGGCGTTGCCGAACACGCGCAGAGCCGCGGTTTCCAGGTCGCAGCCCGTCTCGGCCTGATAGGCGCGGGCATGTTTGCGCAGGAAGTTCTGAGCGTCCGGCTCGTCGGCGGAGGCCGCAAGGAAGGTCGCCTCCGCCAACAGCTTGATCTGCAGGGGCAGGAGGTCGCGGAAGATGCCCGACAGGGTGATGATCACGTCAATGCGCGGCCGCCGGAGTTCGGCCAGGGGGATCAGCTCCGCCCCTGTCAGCCGCCCGTAGCCGTCGAAGCGCGGGCGAGCACCCATGAGGGCCAGCGCCTGCCCGATCGGACCGCCCTCGTTCTTGAGATTGTCGGTCCCCCAGAGCACGATGGCCACGGTCTCGGGCAGCGGCAGGCCATCGGCCATGTGGCGCGCGAGCAGACGTTCCGCTTGGCGGGCGCCGTCCTGCATGGCGAAGGCGCTCGGGATGCGGAAGGGATCGAACCCGTGCAGATTGCGTCCCGTGGGCAGGATCGCGGGGGTTCGCAGCACGTCGCCCCCCGGCGCCGGTCTGATGAACCGCGCGTCGAGGGCCCGCAGGATCGCCGGGATCTCGTGATCCTCGGCGAGCCAGCGGTCGACGTCCGCAAGCGCTCGCAGGACGGGTAGGAGATCACGGTCGCCCTCGTTCCGCGCGGCGGCGAGGGCCGCCTCTGGGGCCGCCCCCTGGACGAGCGCCGCGACGATCGCCCGGTCGGGGACGGTACCGTGCGCCGCGTCGGCCACAGCCTCCAGCATCTCGATGCGCTGTGTCACCGAGAGCGGCTCGCCGACGACGTGGAGGCCGTGCGGGATCAGGGTGTATTCCAGCTCCAGGACCCGTCCCGCCAGAGTCAGGACTTGGTCCGCGGCGTCGCCGCCCCAGACCGGCTCCGCCTTCGCAAGATCGACCACGGCCGCCTGGGCCTGGATCAGGCTCGCGAGTTCCGTGCGTTCCTCGGCCGCATCCGGCGCGAGGCTGCGCCATCGCTCGATCGAGGTCTTAAGCTCGACCAGACCGCGGTAGAGGCCGGCATGCGCGATCGGCGGCGTCATGTAGCTGATCAGCGTGGCCGCGCTCCGGCGCTTGGCGATCGCGCCTTCGGAGGGGTTGTTGGCCGCGTAGAGATAGAGGTTCGGCAGGTCGCCGATCAGCCGGTCGGGCCAGTCCCTGCCGGACAGGCCAGCCTGCTTGCCGGGCATGAACTCGAGCGCGCCGTGCGTGCCGAAATGCAGGACGGCATCGGCGGCAAAATCTTCGCGCAGGTAGCGGTAGAACGCCGAGAAGGCGTGCGTCGGCGTAAAACCCTTCTCGAACAGCAGCCGCATCGGGTCGCCTTCGTAGCCGAACGCCGGCTGAAGCCCGACGAAGACGCTCCCGAACTGCGCGCCGAGCACGAAGAGCGAGGTGCCGTCGCTCTGCTGCCTGCCCGGTGCCGGGCCCCACTGCGCCTCGATCTCAGGGAGCCAGCGCTCGCGCGTCACGTGGTCGTTGGCCGAGATCCGCGCATGGACGTTGGCATGCGCGCCGAAGCGCTCGCGGTTCCCATTGACGATCCGCTCGCGCAGCTCGTCTACGGTGTCCGGCAGCTCGACCGCGTATCCTTCGGCACGTAGGGCGAGAAGGGTGCGGTAGAGAGACTCGAAGACCGAAAGGTAGGCGGCGGTCCCGGTGTTGCCGGCATTCGGCGGAAAGTTGAACAGCACGACGCCGATTCTGCGCCGCGACCGCTCGGTCCGCCGCAGGCTCACGAGACGGTCGACACGGGCGGCCAGCATCTCGGCCCGCTCGATGCAAGACTGCATGTCCCGATCGTCGTTGCCGGCCGGGAAGGTGCAAGCCCGGTGACAGCCAGCGCAGGCTTGGCCCGCCTTGTCGGAGCGTCCTCCGAACACCATCGATCCCGTCGCGCCGTCGAGCTCGGGGATCGCGACCATGATCGTCGATTCCACCGGGAGCAGCCCGCGATCGGAGGCCCCCCACTGTTCCAGCGTTTGCAATTCCGCCGGGTGCGCGGCGATGTAGGGGACATCGAGCTGTGCCAGGATGTCCTCGGCCGCACGCGCGTCGTTGTAGGCCGGACCGCCGACGAGGGAGAACCCCGTCAAGGATACGAGGGCGTCGATGACGGGCCGGCCGTCCTTCAAGAAGTACCGCTCGATCGCGGGGCGGCAATCGAGGCCAGCGGCGAAGGCCGGGATCACGCGCAGTCCCCGGGCCTCTAGGGTGGCGATCACCCCGTCATAGTGGGCCGTGTTCCCGGCCAGCATGTAGGAGCGCAGCCCGAGCACGCCGACTGTGCCCCGGGAGCCTTGCGCGGGCAGCAACTCGGGTTGCTCGCCGATGCGCTGCTTCATGCGTGGATGGTAGAGACCGACATCGGGATAGGCGACCGGTGCCGCGACTTTCATGCGGCCGCGCAGACCGGCGCGCTCACCGCCGGCATAGCGATCGACCAGCATGCGGATCATGTTGGCGAGGTTCTCGTCGGAGCCGGCGAGCCAGTATTGCAGCGTCAGGAAGTAGGCCCGCACGTCCTGGGCCGTACCCGGGATGAAGCGCAGGATCTGCGGCAGCCGCTTCAGCATCTTCATCTGCTGCGCGCCGGCACTGGCGTTGCGTTCCTTCCCGCCTCCCTTCAGGCGCTTCAGCAGGGCCATCATGCCCTTCTGCTGACCGTCCATGGCGAAGCGGCCGAGCCGGGTGAGCTTCATGACCTCGCCGGCGCTGAGGACGCTCACCATCGCGTCGCAGTGATCGCGTCGCGCGGCGAGGTCACCGAGGATCGCGCCGAAATGGTCCTCCAGGAACAGCATCGCGGACACGACGATGTCGGCGCCGGCGATGGCGTTGCGGCACCGATCGAGCGTCGAGACGTCACTGGCCCATTCCGAGGCGGCGTGGAGTGAAAGGCTCAGGCCGGGCAGTTCCTGCCTCAGGCGACGCTGTGCCCGGTCGGTGGCTGCGGCGAGGTGGGTGTCCATCGTCACGATGACGATCCGGATCGGCGTCGGATTACCGAGGGCGTGGGGCTGGGGCATCGTCGACCGGTCCATGCGACAGAGGACGTCAGACGATCGCGGATGGATGCCAGCACCACCGGGATGCCGGGGCCTTCCAATGACCGGCAGCTGAGTGCGCTGCTGCCGCAATAAAAGTGTAAAGCTGGCTTTACGTCAAGCTGAGTTTACACATGTCGGACAACTGCGCGCCGTGGACCATCGGCCCCGGCAGGTCCCCAAAGAGAGCCGACGGCAGGGCAGGGACCAGGGAAGGGCCTATGGTCGAGCGTTGCCTCTGATTGGCGGCCGCCGCGGGTTTGCTACTCTTGGCCGCACCAGTTGCCAGGGTTGGCGATCGCCGGGTCCGGTTCGGAGGGCGGCCATACCGAAGTCGCAGGCTGCGCGAAGATGCGACTTGGCTTCGCCGCTTCTCGTCGGCGACTGAAGAGCGGACAGGCCAAAACCGACACGGATCACAGGTCGATCTGAATCAGGGCCGTGGCGATGAGTTCGCGATCTTCGGACGCTGTCGTTGAAGCCGGCGTCAGCCCCTGGTGGCGCAATCCGCCCCGAGATCGAGTAGCCGCTGTGCCAGGAGGACTGCCGTTGCCGCGTCGACCGCAGACGCGTCCGCTCCGACTTGCTTCACAAGTTCCGGATGCTCCAGGAACACCGGACCTCCGACCATGACACCGATGGATCGATTGCACGATGCCTCGCGAACGGAGCGGATCGCCATGGCGAGCTGATCGACGCGCGCCTCGTTGCTGAGCGTCAGGCCGACGACGCCGAACCATTCGGACGCTACCAAAGCGGCGATCTCTTCCGGGCTGGAGGAGAGCCCGATCGACACCACCCAGCCGGCCCTGTGCAGGAACTGCTCGACGATCCGCACGCCGAACGTGTGCTGCTCTCCGGGTGCGCTCATCAGGAGCAGGCGGCGTTTCCCGTCGCTTGGGACCGCATCCCCGTCCACCCGGAACCGCGACACGAGACACTGTAGGCGGGCGACACCCGTCGTCACCTCGATGAAATCGCACAGATCGTCGTCCCACATGCGGCCCAGGAGGGCCGCGGAGGGCGCCAGCAGATCGAGGAACAGCCGATCGACGGGATGGCCTTCCGCCACCAGGGCCGAGAAAGCCTCGACCATGGGCGCATCATCCTCCGCAAGCGCCAAATCCGTGAAGGCCGCGACCTGCCCCACCTCTGGTTTGAACGTCGGTTTGGGCGCTTCCGAAACGAAACCGCGATGCAGCAGCATCAGCTGAGGGATGATCTCGGACTGGACGACTTGCCC
>NZ_JAUYZJ010000044.1 GCF_030700285.1 Methylobacterium sp. NEAU K
CTGCCTGCAGCAGCGCGGTGACACGGCGGTAGCCGTAGCGCCCGTACTCGGACGCCAGGGCGACGATGGCGCGGGTCAGCGCATCCTCGTCGGCCGGCAGTGTGGGCACGTAGCGCTGCGTGCCCCGGTGCTGGCCGACCATCCGGCAGGCGTGACGTTCCGAGAGGCCGTACTTCTCCCGGATGCCATCGACCGCCTGCCGGCGTCGCTCGGGGGCTATAAGTTTCCCGCAGCGACGTCCGCCAGTACCTGCTTTTCCAAAGACAGATCCGCCACGAGCCGCCGCAACCGAGCGTTCTCGCGCTCCAGGTCCTTCATCTTCCTGGCCTGGTCGACTTGGAGGCCGCCGTACTCCTTGCGCCAGCGGTAATAGCTCTGCTCAGAGATCTCCGCCTCCTTGCACGCCAGCGCCAAGCTCTTGCCCTGTGCTGTCTGCACCTCGATCTGGCGCAGCTTCAGCACCACCTGCTCCGCGCTCGTCTTCTGACCTCGCCGCATGTCCTACTCCTTCGGTCCTGGCTGATCCTCTCAATCAGCCCGGTCCAAAGCCAGCCGGTCAGGTCACTCTCCATCCAGGAGGTCACTCTACGCGCCGCGGGCTGCGAGCTGATCCGGGCCGAGAAGAAGTCCGGCGCCTCTACCGAGGGCCGTACCGAGCTGCGCACCCTGATCGACTTCGCCCGGAAGGGTGACACCATCGTTGTCACCCGGATCGACCGGCTTGCCCGCTCGATCGCGGACCTTGCCGGGATTGTCCGGGAGTTAGAGGCCAAGGGCGTGGCCCTCCGCGCCACTGAGCAGCCCGTGGACACCAGCACAGCCGCCGGTAAGGCGTTCCTTGGGATGCTGGGCGTCTTCGCCGAATTTGAAACGAACCTCCGGCGGGAGCGCCAGCTTGATGGCATCGCGAAGGCCAAGGCCCAAGGGGTCTACAAGGGCCGTCCCGCCTCGATCAATGCCGCCGCTGTGAAGTCTTTAGCCGCGGAGGGCGTGGGCGGGTCCGAGATCGCCCGCCGGCTAGGGATCGGCCGGGCCAGCGTCTACCGTCTGCTGAACGGCAAGGCAGCATGAGAGGTGACATAGCCCAGTGCAACCGGTTTCACTGGCCCATTTTGGCAACAACGAGCGACCGCTAGGGAAGGGATCCTGCTGGCCAGCTTCCGGGGCGTGCAGTCACGGAACCTGACAATCGCTCCGATCGCGAATGTCGGCAATTTCGCGCCTAGGCTATATGGCCCTACGACGACATCGACGGGGCGTCGAGCGTAGCTGCAATATGGAGTGCCATCACCCTCGTTGCGGCTTGGGCTGCAGCTGGAAGCAGGGTAACGGACGAATATGGCCGCGAAGAAAGACCCTGTTCTTAAGCCGGAGCTTAAGGAGCAAATCCAGGCGTTCGAGCGGGAGCTCGACGCGGCGCTTGGCGGCTTGTCAATCCGATCCTGGGCCGCGACGCCGACGCTAAGGTTGGCGGCCGAGGTCTACGAGCAATTCGCGGTTCAAACCGACCACCCCGGTGGCCCCGGGCACATCTCCCGCGCCATGGACGTCTTGGCACCGCATCTAGTCAGCGGCGGCGAGGGGTACACACCCGACATCGGAAGGAAACAGGACGGGGTCCAGCTTTTCGCTGATCTTACTTTCGCTGGACATTACTTTATGTTGAGGGATTACCTCTACTACGCCTACAATGCAAAGGGCGCGCTCAGCTGGGCATTTAGCGAGGATCGCGTCGATATCCGGTTCGCTGACCCCAGTATCCCGCGGCAGTTCTTCACCGTTTTTAATGACATGGTGATGAATTCAGTCGACCTGTTCGGTGCGTTCGAAACGGACGCCGCGAAGATCCGCAGCTTGCTCGAGAACGAGGCCGAAGGCGCCGAAACGCCCAACACGATCGCCGCATGGGCGCTGATCGAGCGCGAGGTGGACCTTAAGCTTAGCGCCTATTTTAATATCCTGCCCGACGACAGCGCCATCGACCTTGGCGGCTATAGCTACGCCGAATTCATGGCGATCTATCGAGCTCTGACCGCCAAGGCACTCTACCACCGCTACTTGGCCAGGGACCAAAACGCCGTCGGCGCGATCTACATCTCGCATGACGAGTTCGCCTCCCTTGCAGTCGCCGATCTCGGCATTGCGCGCGCCCGGATCGACGCAATCCTAAAGGACCTCGTGTACGACGCCGACGCTGCCACCGATCGCCTGGACGGAGCCTACTTCTCGCTTTTCCGAGAAGGCGGCCACGACGGCCGCATCGTCATGCGCCCGCACCATTTCGCCGTCGATGAAGGCTTGGTGAACCTCCTACGCGTCGTGGCACAGCGCCGACCACAAATCTTCCTGAACGCGGTGAGCAACTCCTTAGGCGCGGCCTTCGTGCGGCGAGTTAAGGCCGCCTGGGAGGCTGAAGGCTTCACCTGTCACGCGGAGGTACCTCTGCGCGACATCGATCCGAAGCTCCCCGACATCGACCTCATGGTCATCTCGGAAGAGCCGACCTTGGGGTACGTAATCTTCATTTGCGAACTGAAAAGCCCAATTCCACCGAAATGGGCGAAAGATCAGCTGAAGGCGCTCAACAAGGACAGTGTCTCGAAGGCGTTTCACCAGGTCAGAATGTTGCAAGCATTTCTAAGAACGGACGAGGGCATCACTTTTATTCGCGGCTATCTTCCCAAGGACGGGCATCCATATTTCAGCGGATTTATTACCGTTCTCGATCACTTGGTGATCACCTCCGACAACGGCGGTATGTTTTTCGAGGCGGAACAGACCAAGATCATCAACTTCCGAACCCTGGAGCGGCTGCTGCGGCGGTCCGATGGCGACATGGCGCTTATCCAGAACGTCCTTGCAACTTATCCTGAGATGGCCGGCAAGACGCTGCGTACCGCCATGACCGAGTTTCAACTCAACGGTCGCACCATCGCTTATGAAAGCGTGACAGACGGGCCACTCCTCGATTTTCCGCAAGGGGAATGGCGGAGTTCGTCGACCCGCCAGCAGCACATCGAAGAATTCCTCGCCAGCGGCCTCCACCCATTCGACGTCTTTGGCGAAGACGGTGCTGAGCGACTGCATGCCATCAGCGAGCCTACTATCTTGAACGTATCCTCAAACCGTCCGGGAACAGCGTCCGATGGATTGCGAAGCGAACCCTCGGGAAAGACGGCCGGCGAACCGGACATCGCTTCGCTTCCTTCCGGGCAAAATTCCGATTAGCCCGAGGAAGTCTGGGAGCCGCTCATCAAGCCACAGACTTTGCCGCCGGTGCCGCAGCGAGCATTAGCAGGCCGTTGAAAAAGTCGAAATGCGTCTCAGAAGATCGAGACGACATACTGCTGGTAGGTGCTGTTTCCATATGTCCACACCAGATGTAGACCCAAATTCCACCCGTCTGGACTTTTTCAACACCCTCTTAGACAAGCGGGGCAATCACAACAACCGCTGCGTCCCCTGCAGTGTTGACCCGACCGACATTCAGCGTTCGATTTTTTGATCTTTAGCATGCGAATGATCATGAGCGATGTCCTGATCGCTCAGCGAAACTCTGATCATCGATTGGCGAGGTGCATGCGCTCTACCAAGAAGTACAGTCCATGAAGAGTTATGATAACTATTTTTGCAACGAAAAATGTGAGCCAACCTACAGCGGCATACCTTACAACGGCCAAGCTCATTTGTACGACGCCGCCATCTTTGTGAGCGTCACCAATCGCGTCGATCGTAGGCGCTACCTCGATGATGGCGATGCCGAGGAAGGTGGCGACGAGAGATATTGCCGTGAGATACGAAAAAAGATGGCAAATGAACACGCGCATTGTCATCGGGATATCGAATGTTTCCCCGCTGCGCATCACTCGCAAGGTGGGAGGGGGCTTGCCCGGCATTTGCTCGTCGAGAGATGGGTTGCTGAAGGTGGCGGCTGCAGCCAGCGCCGCAATGAAAAAACCTGGCAGCGTACCAATTACCTGCAGGATATAGTCCACGTATTTCTTGTCGCCTAATATGGTGGGACGAACGGGCAGCAACCAGTACACAATAACCAGCGAGACCGTGATCAACGCAGGAAGTGTCGTCCGCAAAAGCCTTAGTTCGCGGCTTTGGATGTGCCGGAATGCGAACGGTCGCGTTAGTTGGTACCAAAGCACGGCTTTTACTCGCCGCGCTCGCCTATCAATATCGAAAGCATTCGTTCCTCCATATGCGGCACGATCCGCTCTGAAGCGTACGCCAGCGGTGGGTTAATATCACTCAATATCGTATACTTGATGTACTGCACAGCATCTAAATTCATATTATCCAAATCAAATTCAACGGTCTTGGGGCTATTATGCGGGTCCACAAAACTGATGCGACCTTCCGTGTAATCTCCTCGATGGCTCGCAAACACGCCTTTGAGACGCTCCCACCTTCCCTCCGCTGGTATGTCCTGTTTGACGCCCAGCGTGAGTTGGTAGGTTTCCTCAACGAGGTAAGGGTCATCGCCGAAGGGCGTTTTTTCTCGGCCTTCGATCAGGCTCACGTGTCGGATGCGCCCATTCTCGATATCCTTGATTAGGCTCGGAGATGGATGACCGCCCAACCTAATGAGCGGAAGAAAATTAATTCGCTTAGGCTGACCGTTGCGCTCCCTTACACCGCCGGGGTGGGGAAACGAGAACCGGCTCTCCTTCACTTTGTACTCGTTCCGCATCAAGTGGTTGAGCAGGTACTGTATGTGTGCCGCACCAACTCTACTGACTGATTCCAGCATACAGAGATACGTATCCGCCTTATGCGGCTTGAGTGACATGACCATGTGCGCCGAGTGATTATTACCCTCACGATCGGCCTTCTTGAGGATCTTAGTCTTTCGCGTGTCCAAATCCCCATAAGCAACGTCGGCCATGCGCCTATCAATCACTGAGATCAGCATCGTTGCCGAAGCGCTGTCCTCGTCGATGTGCATGTCATTAATTTGATACAGCACATCCCCTCTCTGACGGTAGTGAAAGGCTTTGTCTGCATCTTTATGTTCTTGCCAAACGGAGAGGAGATCGGCCAGAGGCGGCACATGTGTAGATTTGCCCAGTTTCTTAATCACCAGGTCGAAAAAGAGGACGCGTCGTTCGGTTGCGTGCATGACACTCTGGCTGCTGACTTGGCCGTATGGTGCAACCCTAGCGAGCATGTAGCGGCCTCACAAGCGCTGTTCATTTTTTGTTCTCATGCAACCTGATAGCATCCCCACCTGAGTTTGAACAGCAGGGCATCTGTGAGCACGTCCAGCTCCACGCTTAAGCGACGGATGAGCTAGAGCGGGCCTGTGGGCTCCTGATCAAAGCTCAATCAACTGTCGCCCGCTGGCGCGGGGCTCCGGCGCTTTGACGTCAGCTCGGCTTCCCGCTCTTCTCGTTCCTCTCTCGCCCCCCGCTCACCTGCTCGGTCGTGAAGTGCGTCGTTCACCGCTGACCGAATGTGTGATCCACCGTTGCTCACCCGATGCACTGGCCGTTGAGGCTGCGGAAGCCGGGGCTGCGGCAACCGCCGCCGGATTGGACTAAGCGATGGCTGTGGCGGTGACAGACGCCAGGTGTCGGTGAGGGCCAGCGCGCGCCTCATGTCGTTGGCTGCGCCTGACAAATGATCGTTTCCGGATAGGTGTAGAAGGCGAATGTCACGTCGCCCTCTGTAACCTCGTGGTCCTTTCGGCCTGAGCCGATCAGCGCCAACGTGAATTTTACAACCTTCGCGGCGGGCCATCCCGGGCGCAGCGCCCCCACAAGAGCGCGGCAGGTCTGGTCGAACACCTTCCGGCGCGACACGTCTTTTAGGTCGAAGCGTTGCCAGCGTGTGATCGCAAGCCCGGCGTTCGTGCCGCGGTCTAGGACATTGGTGGTGAGCGAAAAATCCATGCCGAGCTTCCAGACGCAAGTGCCCGCGAGGTACTTTGGCTCGCCACACTCGGGCTGACCCCAGTCGACATGGTCGCCGATCCGGGCGGATGCGGCAGTCGCGCGGGCGCCGAACTCCGAGGCCTCGACGCCGAGGTTTTGGGCACGGAGCGATGTGGATGCGACTAGGAGTGCCGCCCCGAATGCGATGCGAACTGTGCGCCTCATAGCGGCTGATCCTTCGACGAGCCGAAACCTTTGGTCGGCGGGTCGTGATCCCGTCTCATCGTGTTCTTAGCCGTCTGGGCGCTTTGGTAGCAGTGTCGGAGACTGCCGTCGCAGCCGCGAACGTTGGGCATACGAGGCGTGGCAGACGCCGGCTCGGCGGTGATCATCAGGGGTACCATCAAGGTGATTAGGATCAGTAGGGTGGATCGTATGGACGAGAACCCACCGGCTGAGGAGCGCCGCCTAAACGAGCTTGGCCATATAGAGAGGAGATCGAATTACGGAGTTGATCGTTTGAAACAAGGATGAGGCTCCCCCCGCAAAAGGGCCCCGGTGTCGTTCCGAACTTTTAGCCCGACGGGTGCTTCCCCTGCAGGTCGGCGACTTTCAGTGAAACCGGTTGCACCCGAGATCAATGGCCACTTCCCCCACGTCCTAGATGCAGCACCAGGCATCAACCGATCGCGAGATGCGACATGTCGAGCCCGTCATACCGAATGCGCAGCATATGCTCTTGGAGGACGGGCGCGGTGATCCGCCCGCTTCCATAATGTTCCTCCATCCCGCCACGAACCCATCCGCCCAACGCCGTCACCACGTCGGGCGGTACGCTCGCCTCGCGCATCGCGTCCCTGAAGGTATGCCGGAACGAGTGGAAGGCGTTGCGGTCGCGCATGACCCCAGCATCCGCGAGGAACCGCGAAAACCATTTTGAGAAAGGGCTAAAATATCCATCTGCGCCGCGCGCAATGTCCGGGAACAGTCGCTCGGCACCTGTGTTGCGCATCTGCTCGACATGCTGGGCGAAGCCGATCCGCTCCAGCATCGGATGCACCGGCACATACCGCTCGCCAGCCTCGGTCTTCACCCGCTTGCGGTCAGCATCGTCAACGTCGTCGCCGTCCGCCACGATGAAGATGCATAACACGCCCTGGAACAGCCGCACGTCCTCTGTGCGCAGCTGAGCAATCTCCCCCTGGCGCATGCCAGTGTAGAGCCCCACCAGCGGGATCCAGAACCGACCGCGTCGAGGTTGGTTCGGTCCCGGCTTCGCGTAGCCGCCCTCGTCATCTTGGCAGCCAGTGTACAGCGGAGCGTGAAAGATTTTGCTCAGCTCCGCGGAGGTGAACGGATCACGCCGGTGGCGCTTCTTCACGCCCTTGATGGCGAGCCGCTTAGCCGGATTTTGGGTGATCCAACCCTCACCTTCAGCGTAGTTGAAGAGCGTCGCCAGTGCATCCAGGTAATGGTTGGCCGTGGCCGGACGCAATCGATCGGTTTCTGGTGTCGCCAGCTTAGCTACATCCAACAGATCCTTGCCAGGAAAGCGCTTCGTCGCGTTAGGCGGAAGTGACTGAACTATCGCTCTGAACGCCTTACACTCGTCTCGACTAATTTCGCGGACTGACCGATCCGCTCCGAACATCTCGCTCGCAAGCCTGAAGACGGACGCATAGGTCTGCTGGAGCTTTGTGATCCGCCCTGCCCGCTCGGGCTCCGCTCGAAACGCCGCGATGACCTGAGCCAGCGTCTTACCGTTCGGTTCGGCCCGCGGCCGGAACAACGGATCGAACACCACTTCCTGATAGTCGCCCATCAGGCGCGCTCGACTACGCTGGATGTCCTCCAGCTGGCCTCTGCGAAGCAATGCCAAGAGCTGGCGGAACTGCGCTGAAGCTGCGTCCTCCCGGGCCACCAAGAACGGCAACCGTGATCCGGCGGCGCGGATCGGATTGAGCTGGTGCCGCACAAGTCGAACATCAGCGGCCCGTAGAAGGCGGATCGCGGTCTGATACGCCGCATCAAGGCCAAGATCGCTCTGGTCGTTCAATGCGCTTTCGTCCTGGTCCAGGTTGATCAGCGCTTCGTCCCGATCGAGCGGCACCGCCATCTCGTGCCGCCGTTCCCCCTCCGTGTTCACGGCCTCGAACCACGCCAGGGCCATTTGCTGGATGTTGGCCTCACTGAGCGAGGTCAGTGACACGCTCCCGACTGTGTCACGGTCGTCGGACGATGCTCGATCGCGGACGGCCCGGCATTGCTTGTCGAAAGCGTCTGCCTCATCCCGTACCCGGCGCTTCGCCTCCGCCAGATCGGCGGTGCCGAGGCTCTTTGTGACCTCCCGCTTGCCGAAGTGGACAACGAGATCGAGGGGGACCCTGGCGCGGAACTGCCAGTTCGCCGTGCCCTTGCGGCGCGCAAGGTATGTGTGCCGACCCACGTCCTTCATGCTCCGTGCGTACACCGATGTGTAGCAGTCGCCCAGTCGTAAGCCGTTGATTTCGGTGCACTTCGTGGCGCGTCAGCCACTTAGCGGAGCGCTGGCGGAAGGGGTGGGATTCGAACCCACGGTGGAGTTGCCCCCACGGCGGTTTTCAAGACCGCTGCCTTAAACCACTCGGCCACCCTTCCCGGCCGCGCCTGCGGCATTCCGGTTATGGCTGTGCCGGACGCCACGTCAACCAGAGAACGCCCGGATGACAGAGCAATCGCTTGAACGGACCTTGTTCCTATGTTGCGTTTTGCGTGATTGATAAGGTGCCTTGATCCGGGGGCATCCAGCGTCAGGCAAGGCGTCGGTGGACCAGTTTACGGCGTTGGAAGATCCGCGCCAGATTTGGACGGTGATCTATCGGCTACCGGAGATCATGCTGCTGATGCTGTGCGGGACCCTCGAGGCGGAGGATTTCGTCGAGCTCCAGCGCTGGGGTCTGGAGAAGCCGGGGTTCCTGCGCAGAATGCTGCCCTTCCGGCATGGCATCCCTCGCACGGCACTCTCAACGCCGTCCGGAACGCGCTTGATCCGCGCCTGTAGTCGGAGTGCTTCACCGGCTGGGTCGAGGCTCTGCGCGCGGCAGACGCCGACATCGTCGCCGTCGATCGCAAGCACTCGCGCCGCACCCGTGTCAGCGGCGGCCATCCGCTCCACGTCGTCTCAGGCCGGGGCACGCGCCAGCGCCTGGTGTTGGGCGAGGAGGCGCTCGGCGAGAACGCCACCGAAATCGTGGCGATCCCGCTGCTGCTGCGGCTGCAGCTGACGGGAGCCCTGGCGGCGATCGACGGCCCGGGCACGCAGACCGCCATCGCCCAGACCATCCTCGACGAGGGGGCCGACGATATCCTCGCCCTCAAGGGCAACTGGCCCAGGCTCGCCGAGAAGATGCGCCTGATCTTCGCAGAGCCCGGTAAGGCCACGCTCGACAGCCACGAGACCACCGACCTCGATCTGGGCGCTCGACGTCGTCTTCCACCACGATCTCATGCGCCTGCGTGACGACGACTGACCTCAAAACATTTCCATTATCAAACACATGGCCATGAACCTCATCCGCACCGCAACGGGAAAGGCCAGCCGCAAGAGCCGTCGAAAAGCCGCTGCCTGGAACCACAATTGCCTCAGGGCTATCGTCACACGGACCGCTTGAGGCCTTCAGGCGATCGCACTGCCCCGGTTGACCTCCCAAGACATTCCGCCTATTCCACCGCGCACACCCGAGGCCGCTGAACCGGCGCGGGTGCTGTTCGGTCGCGAGAGTGTCAGGCAGACCGGCGCTTTGGGGGATAGTTTAACGGTAGAACGGTGGACTCTGACTCCTCTAGTCCTGGTTCGAATCCAGGTCCCCCAGCCACCTAAAATCCGAAGCCATTCAGATAAATGAGCCTCTCGCGTAGCCGGCGTGCGGATTGAGCCTGTCGCTACAGTCATTTGCTACTAAGTCCGGTCCATAGGACGGCGAGTGAGCGGAGTGCCGGGGCTACCCGATCTCGTCCTGCGAGGGACGGACTTCCATTTCGGACGTGGCGTCCAGGATGACTTGGGCAAGCTCATTCGGCGAGGCGCTCTCGTGCGCAGCCTCGCGACATCGGACAAGCGCCATGCCAAGTGGCAGGCCAAACGGTCATACCGCGCGCCGCAGCAAGCGTGTTCTATGCCCTTCGGGCGACGCCGATGCTGATTGACGCCGAACTCGCCCACCTCCTGCTGAACATTGGTGGCTCGGGGAATCTGCACACCGAGCCCCGTGTAACGGACATTTCTTCAGTTCACGTCAGCTCGTGACCCATACCTTGGGATAGACGCGGACGCTTGCCACCAGGTGGCTATCTGCATGCTCAGGTTAAGAATCGTAGGGTGCGAGCACGGATGCGGTTTGCGCGGTCACGCTCGTTCCACTGGCACGCCCGCCTTCTCCAGGGCTGAGAAGCCCCCGGCGATGTGGGACACGGGGCCCAGCCCCATGTCCTTGAGCGTCTTGGCGGCCAAGGCCGATCGGTTGCCCGAGGCGCAGTAGAGAACCAACCTCTTCCCACCGCCGAGTTCGGCGTTGTGGGTTGGGCTTGCCGGATCTACGTGGAACTCCAGGAACCCTCGTGGCACGTGGACAGAACCGGCGATCTTGCCGGTCTTGCTCAACTCCTCGCCCTCGCGCACATCGACGAACAGGGTGTCCGGCTGGCGAAGGCGCGTCAGCGCCTCTTCGGCCGAGAGGGTCTCCACCTCCGCGTTGGCCTGCGCCACCAAGTCCTTCGCGCTTTTCATCCTCATGGTCACCTCCGTCATTCGTCCCAAGCCGCACCCTCAAGGGCATTCAATGGGATCTTCAGGTAGCGCTTCCCGTTCGCCTCGGGCTCTGGCAGGCGGCCGCCCCGGATGTTCACCTGCAGGGCGTGCAGGATGAGCTTGGGCATCGGGAGTCCGCGGTCGCGTGCCTCACGCATCCGCACGAACGCATCCTCTGTCCTGTTCTCGGTCAGGTGCCGGTTCTCGAAGCGTTGCTGGGCGACCGTGCTCTCCCAGGCCGCGTCGCGCCCGTCCGGGCGGTAGTCGTGGCCGGTGTACAGCCGCGTGTCCTCCGGCAAGGCCATGATGCGTTGGATGCTGCGCCAGAGCGCGTGCGCGTTGCCGCCGGGGAAATCGGCCCGCGCCGAGCCGCTGTCGGGCATGAACAGCGTGTCGTGGATGAAAGCGGCGTCGCCGATACGATAGGCGATGGAGGCCAAGGTGTGGCCCGGCGTGAACATCACCTCGGCGTCCAGGTTGCCGATCCGGAAGCGCTCGCCGTCGGCGAAAAGCCTGTCCCATTGCGAGCCTTCGGTCCGGAACGTGTCAGGGAGGTTGTAGAGCCCTTTCCAGAGCTTCTGCACCTCGACCACCTTCTCGCCGATGGCGGTGGGGACGCCCGTCGTGTCATGCAGGTAGCCGGCCGCCGAGAAGTGGTCTGCATGCGGGTGGGTGTCGAGGATCCACTCAAGCGCGTAGCCCTCTTGCGCGATATGGTTGAGCAGGGCGTCAGCCGAACGGGTGACGGTCGCGCCAGACTTCGGGTCGAAGTCGAGCACTGGGTCGATAATGGCGCAGCGCTTCGTCTCAGGATCCGCGACGACATACTGGATGCTGCCGGTCGGCGCGTCGTAGAAGCCCGTCACGATGGGGTGCCCGCGTAACGACGCGGCAGCCTGGTCCGTCATGAAACGCCTCCGTCCGGGTTCAACTGGTCGCGCCGAGGAGCGGCAGGGCTCCGCGGGCAACGATGTAGAGGCCGACCAGGATCACGAGGCCGGCGAAGGTGAGGGTCAGAGCGCGCTTGTGCCCCGCGAGACGCTTGCCGAGGCTGGCACCAGCGAGGCCGCCGAGTAAGCCGCCCAGAATGAACAGGCCGGCGAGCGGCCAGTCGATCAGGCCGGACGCAGCGTAGCTTGCGGCGGTGGCCGCCCCGAAGGCGCTGACCGCGACCAGTGAGGTGCCGATGGCCATGGGCAGCGGCATGCCCGTCGCCAGCATCAGGCCCGGCACGATCAGGAAGCCGCCGCCGATGCCGAAGAAGCCGGAGAACAGGCCCACCGCGAATCCGATGCCGAGCAGCCAGGGCAGGAGCACCGGGGCGCTCCGCCGGGTCAGGCGCACGTCCGGATCGCCGGCGCTGCGCCGTTTGCGCAGCATCAGGCCGCCGACCACCAGCATCACGACGCCAAAAAGAGCAAGCAGGCTCTGCCCGTCGACCGCCTTGGCCGCAGCCGCACCAGCGAGCGCACCGAGGACACCGGCGAGCGAGAACGCCCCGGCGCACCGCCACTTCACCATCCCGGATCGCCAGTGCGGGACGAGGTTGCCGGCTGCGCTGAACGAGACCGCAAGGGCGCTGGTGCCGATGGCGACGTGGGGCGAGCTTACGCCGACCACGTAGGTCAGGAGCGGGACCGCCAGGATGGAGCCACCCCCGCCGACAAGGCCGAGGATCAGGCCGACGACACCGCCCGAGCCGGTCGCGAGACCGGATGTCAGCACGCCGGACATCACGCATCCACTCCCGCGGGCGCGGTCTCTGCGGTCGGCCGGGAGGCAACCCCCGGCATCAGACGAAACAGCAGCATCCCGGCGACCATGGCGGCCACGAAGGTCGCAGCCTGGGCCGGCACGACCGTGAGGAGGGTCAACGCCGGCCCGGGGCAGAGGCCGGCCAAACCCCAGCCGACGCCGAAGATCGCAGCCCCCGCGAGCAGGCGCGGGTCGAGGTCGCGCCGGGTCGGGATCTCCAGCCGGGGTGCGAGCAACGGCCTGCCGCGGCGCTGCGCGGCGCGGTAGCCGGCAGCGGAGACCGCGACGGCGCCTGCCATGACGAAGGCGAGGCTCGGATCCCAGCGCCCGGTCACGTCGAGGAAGGCCAAGACCTTGGCCGGGTTGGCCATGCCGGAGACGATAAGGCCGAGGCCGAACAGCAGGCCGACGGCGAATGCGGAGGCGATCCGGCCCATGTTCAGGCCCCGATGAGATGGCGGGTGACGAAGACCGTCGCGATGGCGACGGCCATGAAGGTGCCGGTCGCGACGAAGGAGCGGAGCGAGCCGCGGCCGATGCCGCAGACGCCGTGGCCGCTGGTGCAGCCGGCCCCGAGCCGCGCGCCGAACCCGACCAGCAGCCCCGCGACCGCCAGGAGCGGAAACGAGGCGCCGACCGTCGCCGGCGGCAAGCTGAAGCCGGCACCGACGTAGGCAAGCGGCGCCAGGACCAAGCCGGCAAGGAATGCGAGGCGCCAGCCGGCCCCGCGCGACGGCGGGGCTAGCAGCCCGCCGAGGATGCCGCTGATGCCGGCGATCCGCCCGTTGAGAAGCAAGAACAGCGCGGCGGAGGCGCCAATCATCAGGCCGCCCGTAACGGCTGAGATCGGGGTGAAGTTGTCCATGAGGCTCATTCCTGGCCCGCGCTCACCCGGGATCCACAGGTGACCCGAGAGACTGGGAGGGTGCGATGATGAAGGCGGCGCTCGGGGGAAGCGAAGCGGTAAATTAGATTTATCTTATTTAGAGTTATCTAATATGATGTCAAGCGTTCTTCGAGGTCTCATCCGACATCCGAACGAACGTGCGATACGATCCCAGGCGCTGTGGAGCGGGTTCGGCGGCACACCAGCAGCGGCGTCGCACCCTGGCCATGGGCGCAATGCTGCTGTTGGGCGGCGGCGGGGCTTGTGCCCTGACCGCAGCGCCTCAGGTCGCGTAGAAGAAGCCGGCCTGCTGCAGTTCCGGCAGGGTGCCCACGGCGCCCGGCGTGAGGACCACGCCGGGCAGGAGATGGTTGGTCAGTTCCGCCGCCAGCTCGTCGTGCGCGAACTTGTCCGGGTCGAGCCCGTGCTTGATCAGCGCGCCGGAGCGGATTGCGCCTTCGCCACCGGTCTGACTGCGCGGTGCTTCAGGCGGAGATCCGCAGAGGTGGCTAGCGCTCCGGGCCTTCGAATGGAGGCGGTCGCCTCGGGAAGCCCGCCCGCGAAGATGCCCCCAGGGTGGCGACCGCGTTGTCAGGCAGGCCTACGGCTTATGGCGAGGCACGGCCTCATTGCAGGTTCGGACGGATGCGGCCACCGGTCCGGTGGTTCGTGCGCTCAGCCGAGGTCCGGACAGAAGATCTCCTTCAAGGTCGCGAGCACGCGTGCGGCCCGCGGATCCTCCAGCCGGTAGTGCAGAGTCTGGCTCTCGCGCCGGAACGCGACGAGCCGATCCTCACGAAGCTTGGCGAGGTGTTGCGACAACGCTGATTGGCTGAGTTCGACCGCCTCGGCGAGGCTGGTTACATCCATCTCGCCGCGGGCCACCAGCAGGCACAGGATGAGCAGGCGCTTCTCGTTGGCGAGCAGGCGAAGCAGGCGCGCCGCGTCTGCCGCCTTGTCTTGGAGGCGCAGCAGATCGGGAGGCGTCACGGCATCCATGGGAGCAAGCTCTTATAAATTAGAATTGACTTATTTAGCATGACCTAACATGTTGAGGCCAGACGCATTCTACCATCCCCGGCGGCCTTCGTGGCGAGAGAACGCCCTGCGATCAGAGCCCTGTTTGGCGCTCCGGCGCGCACGGGACCTTGACGAAACGCTGTCCGCTCGCGTCGCAGCTGTCCTCGACCCGAGTGAACGTTTCGGCGAGCCGCTTCCCGGCGCTCAGCAGCCTGAGCGGTGCTCTCTCCCATCCCCACAGGATCCCTCATGACCGGTTCCAGAGCCACCGTCGTCATCGTTGACGGGGGGCCGGCGGCCTGCTCGAATCCGACGCGCGGCCGCTGAAGCCGAATCCCGACGAACGCCCAAGTCTCCGCAGGGCTCGACATGCGCGGGCTCCGGGCCCTGTTCCCGATCCGGCAGGGGGTGCGTGCCGGCGCGGACCAAAAGCGCGATGGACGCCGAGCGTCGGCTGACCCGATGGCCTCGCGCACGCCAGCGACCCTATGCGAGCGCAGGTTGTCGAGGATGACGGTGTCGCCGCGTTTCGGAACCGGGACCAGGGTGTCGGTGCCGTAGGCGCGGAAGTGCTCGCCGTTTGATCATTGTGTCGGCGCCGCCCGGTTCCCGGCACGACAACACTTGCGCATCGCACCAGAGGATCGATTACAGCGGCTCGCTAGCGCGGCGTCCGCCTCCTCGCCGAGGGCATTCATCTGCTGCGTCTGGGTATCGCCCTCGGGGACGTTGAACTTGATCGCCCCTCACCGCTGCGGGAGGTGCCTAATGGCGGCGTCAGAGCCGGATCCTCGGTAATGGACCGGCCGATCGGGTCGTTGGCCGTCGCGAGCCGCGTCTTCATGATGGCGAGCGGCGTGTGTAGCTCGTGCCCCGCGTGATCGCGGGATGGCCTCGGAAAACCGATTTCCACTTTTCCGCATCCTGTACTAACACCAGAGCATGCGCCGGTGCCTGCCCCTGTCGGTTCGAGGCCGCGCGATCATCGGGATGATCGCGCTCTACGCGCTGTTGCTCCAGGCCTTCCTGGGCTTCGCCACGCCCGCCCGCGCCTTCGCGCTGCCGGGGGAGGTGCTGTGCGCCGAGCACGCATCGGGAGGTCCGCTCGACGGGACGGCGCATATCCATGCGCATCCGTGCTGCACCCTGGCGCAGGTCGGGACCCTCGCGCTGCCGAC
The DNA here is from genome assembly GCF_030700285.1 of Methylobacterium sp. NEAU K. Classification (GTDB taxonomy): domain Bacteria; phylum Pseudomonadota; class Alphaproteobacteria; order Rhizobiales; family Beijerinckiaceae; genus Methylobacterium. Next base: position 15,511 of record NZ_JAUYZJ010000044.1, read on the forward strand.
GGCCGATTTGGTCGCCGCCGCTTGGCCGTCAGCGCCGGCCGTGCGCCTGGCGTGGCGCCCCGAAGCGGAGCGTCCGAAGACCGGCCCGCCCGTCCGCACCGGTTCTGCCCGAGGTCCACCCGCGGCCTGACGATCACACTTATCGATCGCTCAGGCCCGGACCCTTTTCCATGTCGATCCTCCTGCACGGCAGTGCCCCCGCGTTCGGGGCTACCGCCGCTCTTCGCGCCTCGCGCGAAGCCGTCTATCGCGCCGTGTGGCGCTGGCACTTCTATGCCGGCCTGCTGTGCCTGCCGTTCCTGATCACGCTGTCGGTGACCGGCGCGCTCTACCTGTTCAAGGACGAGATCAACGGCAGCCTGTTCGCCTACCGGACCCGAGTGCCCGTGCCGGAGATGGCGCCCCTCGGGCCGGACCGCCTGATCTTCAACGCCCTTCAGGTCGAGCCGGCAGGGATGCCGGTCTCCTACACGGATCCCGCCAGTCCGGATGCTTCCGCCCTGGTCACTCTGACCGAGGGCGGCCGCAAGGTACTCGTCTACCTCGACCCCTATACCGGCTCCGTGCTGGACCGCGTCGACCGCGACGCGGAGTTCATGATGGTCGTGCGCAGGCTGCACAGCCTCAGCTATTTCGGCGCCTTCGCCAACGCGGCCATCGAGGTGGTGGCAGGCTTCGCCATCATCCTTGTGGTCACGGGCCTGTACCTGTGGTGGCCACGCGGCCGGACGGGCGGCGTCGTGAGCCTGCGCGGCACGCCGGTCAGGCGGGTGTGGTGGCGCGACCTGCATGCCGTGACCGGGCTCGTCGCCGGCGGCGGCCTGTTCTTCCTGGCGATCACAGGGCTGCCCTGGTCGATCTGGTGGGGCCAGCAGCTGCGCACGTGGTCGAACGCCGCCGGACTCGGCCAGCCCGCCGCCCTGTGGGCAAGCCGGCCCGTCTCGAGCGTGCCGATCCGCGAACGGTTGCCGGATGCCGGCTGGACCCTGCAGGACGCGCCGGTCCCGCGCTCGCATGTGGCACCCGGTCCGGCCGAGACGATCGGCATCGATCAGTCCGCCGCCATCCTTGCCCGGCTCGGGATGCCGCGCGGCTACGAACTCGCTCTGCCGGTCGGGGTCGACGGGGTCTACGCGGCGGCCGCCTACCCCCACGACGTCGCCCGGCAACGGATGATCTCCCTCGATCAATATACGGGCGCTCCGCTGGTCGACGTGCACTTCGCGGATCTCGGCCCGGTCGGCCGGGCGGTCCAGTACGGGATCGGGATCCACAAGGGCGAGCATTGGGGCCGGGCGAACCAGTTCGCCATGCTGGCCTTCTGCCTCGCCACGATCCTGCTCGCCGTCACCGCCGGGACGATGTGGTGGAAGCGACGCCCGGCCGGCGGCCTCGGCGTTCCGCCTTGGCCGCGCGACCGGCGCACGGCCGCGACCGTGACCCTGCTGGTCGCCGGGCTCGGCGCGCTGTTTCCCCTGACCGGCCTCGCGATCCTGGGAATGCTCGGGCTCGATCTGGCCGTACAGGCTGCCCGCAGACGGTTGGCGGCCTGATCCGACGATCGCGGGCTCGAGGCCCGTGCCGACCGTCCCCGCGCCAGCCCGCACGCGACCCGGACTCCTCGGGACCGCGCTGATCCTGCTCGCCCTGTGGGTCCAGGCGCTCGCGCCGGTGGCCGCCCTGCGGATGTCCGTGAGCCCGCCGGACCTGCTGCCCAGCGCCATCCTCTGCGGTCACGGCCCTGGAGGCGCCGAGCCGGGCGTCTCGATGGAACAGCCGGTCGTGCCGCCGTCCTGCGACCTGTGCCGGCTGTGCCGCGCCGGGATGACCCCTCCGCCCCTGCCGGCGGCCCCGATCGTCGCCCGCTTCCTGCGCTGGATCACCGTGGCGTGGCCCGTCCCGCCCCCGTCCCATCCGGCACCGCCCCCCCGATTGGCCGGACAGCCCCGCGCACCGCCCGTACCCGCCTGATCGCCTCCCCTCGCGACGCGGCAGCCTTGCCGCGGGCTCCATCGACCGATCAGACGAGACTTGACGATGTTGATCAACCAAGCCGCCTTGCGGTTCGGCACGCTGGCCCTGCTGCTCGCCGGCAGCGCCCTCCCCGCCTGCGCGCAGGATGCCGTCACGCTGGAGGAACTCTCCGTGGTGGGCGAGGCCAATCCCGGCCGCTCCGCCGCGATTGCCTTCGGGGTGGCCGCGCCCCCGGGCTCGGCCCCCTCCGTCATCGAGCACCCGGTCGGCCAGGTCGTCACCGGGATCGGGCGCGACGACACCATTGCCGACCGGCCGGCGACCAGCATCGGCTCGGTTCTGGTCAACAGCCCCGGCGTCACCATCCGGGAGGGCAATGGCGGCCGCGACGTGGTCATCTCGATCCGCGGCAACAATGCCCGCTCCACCGGGGTGATCAAGAACACCGTGGTGCTGGAGGACGGCTTCATCCTCACCCAGGCGGACGGCGCGTCCCGCTTCGACCTGACCGATCCGCGCGCCTACAGCCGCATCGACGTGTTCCGCGGGCCGCAATCGCCCCTGTTCGGCAACTATGCCACGGGCGGCGCCATCGCGTTCCGCACCCGCACCGGCCGCGAGATCGACGGCTACGAGATCGGAGTCGACGCCGGCAGCTTCGGCTACCTGAGCAATTACTTCACCGTCGGTGGCGTCAGCGGACCGTTCGAGATCAGCCTGTTCGCCAGCGATGTCCGCGCCAACGGCTTTCAGGACCACGCGAGCTACGACACCCAGACCATCAACCTGTTGGCGAGCTACACCCCGACGCCGGACAACCGCTTCACCCTGAAGGTGATCAACAACACCCTCGACACCAATCTCGCGGCCCGCTCTTCCCTGGCGCAGTACCGGATCAACCCGTATCAGCGCGGCTGCGCGGCCGCAGCGAGCGCGGCGCCCGGCTGCACGACCTTCAACCTGTTCAGCAACGGTGCGTTCGGCACGACCGTGCCGGTGACCGCCGACGAGGGGGGCTTCGGGCGTAACGATCGGCGAACCATCGTGGCGGCGCGCTGGGAGCACGATCTCGACGCCTTCACCACCTGGCGGACGCAGCTCGGCTTCGACGAGCGCAATTTCGACCAGCCCGTGTACACGAATGCCTACCGGGGCTCGTTTCCGTCGTGGAATTTCCTGACCGACCTGACGCGGCGCGGCGACCTGTTCGGCTTGCCGGCGGTGGGCTACGTGGCGCTCGCCTACAACACCATCGACAACCATACCACCACGTACAATCTCGCGCCCTATGGCGGCCCACGGCTCGGCGCGCTGATCGGCGACCAGGCGGCGGTGCAGTCGAACCTGGGCGGCCGGGCACGGCTGGAACTCGCCCTGTCGGACCGCTGGACCGCCTTGCTGGGCCTCAGCGCCGAGAGCACCGGCATCACCGGCCGCAACGTCGCCTACGGCTACGCGGCCAGCGGCGCGACCCGGACGGTGGCGGATGCAGACCGGACTTTCCTCAACGTCGCCCCCGAATTCGCCCTGGTCTTCCGGCCCGACACGGCCTGGGCGCTCCGCGGCCGGGTCGCCACCGGCTACACGACGCCGGCGGCGAGCAACCTGTTCGTCACGCCGGCCGGGCTGCCCGGCAACAACACCCAGCTCCAGACCCAGGAGAATCTCGGCTTCGACCTCGGGGCCGACTGGAGCCCGATCGAGAGCCTGCGCCTGAGCGTGACCGGTTTCTACGAGTTCTTCCGCAACGAGCTCGTCTCGCAATCGCCCGGGGCCGGCCTGCAAGCCTACACCTTCAACGCGCCCGCCTCCGAGCACCGTGGCATCGAGGTCGGGGCCGACTGGGCCTTCGCGCCGGGCTGGCGCGGGACGCTGGCCTATACGTTCGATGACCAGATCTACACGCGCTACACCGAGCAGCTCAGCGCCGGCAGCCTGACGCGCCGGTTCGACCGGGCCGGCAACCAGATCCCCGGCGTGCCGCCCCATCAGCTTCTGGCCCGCCTGGGATACGACGTGCCGTCCGGGCCCCTCGCCGGGCTCGGGGCATTCGTCGAGACCGTCGTCCAGAGCGATTTCTACCTCGACAACGCCAACCTGCTGAAGGCGCCGGGCTACGCGATCGTCAACGCAAACGTGCACTATTCCAGGGAACTGACCGGCGGTTACGCAAAGCGGCTGAGCCTTTACGTGGAAGTGCGCAACCTGTTCGACACGACCTATGTCGCCTCCGCCCAGAACCTCGCCAACTCCATCAGCGGCACGACCGGCCTTCAGAACGGTGCCGCGGTGCTGGCGACCACCACGGGATCCGTGTTCGCGGGTGCGCCGCGAAACATCGTCGGGGGGATGCGTCTGGCATTCTGATAACCGGGTCCGCGGGACCCGCGTGGAACCGCGGCCAAGCTTGCACTAAGCTCAGAGCCGCGTGGCAGAGTCGGGCCGAGCGTACGGCCCGGCCTGTGCTGCAACGCCCGATGACGGAAGAGCCGGCGCGGTGGTTAGATGAGGCGGAGGACCGTGATCGCTGGGCTGTCCTGGGCCGCCGCCGGATGGCCGCTGGCGCCGCGGGCGGACGAGCCGGCCCTGGTGGTGGCGCTCTGGCCGTTCGCGGATGGCAATGCCGAGGGTCATGCGCTTTCTGCAATCTTCCGGACGGCCCTGCGGGACCGCGGGCAGACGACCCTGCGCATCGAAGATCGCTGGGGCGGGGCCGATGTCGAGCGCACCGGCGTGCTCGCTGCCGAAATCGTCCAATCGGGGCCGCAGGTCATCTTCGCCTTCCTGAACGCGCAGCTCTCCGCTCTGTCTGCGCTGAGCCGGACGATCCCGATGATCTTCGTGGGCGCGTCCGACCCGGTCGGGTCCGGATACGTCGCGAGCCTGCAGAGGCCCGGAGGCAACATCACGGGCTTCACCCTGTACGAGGCGTCGCTGGCCGGGAAGTGGGTGGCGGCCCTCAAGGAGGCGGCACCGGCGATCCGGCGCGTTACGCTCCTGTCCAACGCGAGCACGGAAGTCAGGCGCGGCAACTTCTACTCGGAGGCGCTCAGGACGGCCGCGGCGGCCCTCGGCATCGAGCCGGCCGTCTGCATGGTCGGGAGTGCGGGCGAGATCGAGCCGGTCGTCGCGGATCTCGGGCAGCGGGGGGATGCGGGGCTGATCGTGGCGCCCGGCACCTTCAGCGAAGCGAACGGCGACCGCATCGTCGCGCTCACGGCGGCCCATCGCGTGCCGACGGTCTTCGCCATCCGGCGCTTCGCGCATCGGGGCGGCCTCATGTCGTACGGACCGGATCCAGCCGACGCGGTCCGCCGCGCGGCGGCCTACGTGGATCGCGTCCTGCGGGGCGAGAAGCCCGCGACCCTTCCGGTCCAGGCGCCGACCAAGTTCGACTTCATCGTGAACCTCAATTCGGCGCGGGCCCTGGGACTGGAGATTTCGTCGGCGCTGCTCGCCCAAGCCGACGAGATCGTCGAATGACGAATCCCGGCATAGACGCGGTAGCGCCAAGCCGGCCCGTGCCGGCCAAGCGGTTTCGTCTTCCGCTGTCGGCGAAATTCGCGGTCGCCTTCGTCGGCCTCGTGAGCCTCGTTCTGCTCATCAACGGCGCCGTCGACCTCTTCCTGAACTACGGCGACGCGAAGCGCACAGCGATCGAGGTCCAACGGGAGAAGGCGCACGCGGCCGCGGAACAGGTCGAGTCCTTCATCTCGGAGATCGAGAGCCAGATCGGTTGGACGACCCGCGCCGAGTGGCGCCGCGTCTCTCCGGAGCAGCAGCGCTACGACTTCATCCGGCTCCTCCGACAGGCGCCTGCCATCACGGAGGTCGCCTACATCGATCCCAGCGGCAAGGAGCAGTTGCGTGTGTCGCGCCTGGAGCCGGACGTGGTGGGGAGCGGAAAGGATTTGTCCAAGTCGCCGCGCTTTACCGGCGCGATCGCGGACAAGACCTGGTTCGGCCCGGTCTATTTCCGGCGAGGCTCCGAGCCGTACATGACCGTCTCGGTGGCGCATGCCGGGCGCGACCCGGGCGTGACCGTGGCCGAGGTCAATCTGAAGCTGATCTGGGACGTGGTCAGCGGGATCCATATCGGCACGGACGGCTACGCTTTCGTGGTCACCGCCAACGGACGGCTGATCGCCCATCCGGATCTGAGCCTCGTCCTGCGGGACACCGACCTGTCGGGCCTGCCAGAGGTGGCGGCCGCGCTCTCCGCCCGCCGGTCCGGAGCGACGCCGGACGCGGCGGATTTCGAGATCACGACCGCACTCGAAGGCGGATCGGTGCTGGCGGCCCACGCCACCATTCCGCGCGTCGACTGGATCGTGTTCGTGCAGCTCCCGCTTCGGGAGGCGATGGCTCCGCTCTACGCGTCGGTGGTGCAGACCCTGTCGTTGATGGGGCTCGGCGTGCTCCTCGCGACGGTGGCCGGGACCTTCCTCGCCCACCGCATGGTCGTGCCGATCCGCCAGCTCGAAGGCGGCGCGGAACGCTTCGGTGCCGGGGACCTCTCGGAACGCATCGTGATCCGCACCGGCGACGAGATCGAGACGCTGGCCGATCGGTTCAACCTCATGGCGAGCCGGGTGCAGGATTCCTATGAAACCCTGGAGGCCAAGGTCGAGGAGCGGACCCGCGACCTCAACAATTCCCTCGACGACCTCCAGAAAGCCCAGAGCCGTCTCGTTCAGTCCGAGAAGCTCGCCTCACTGGGGCAGCTGACGGCGGGCATTGCGCATGAGATCAAGAACCCGCTCAACTTCGTGAATAACTTCGCGTCGCTGTCGAGCGAACTGGTCGACGAGTTGCAGGAGCTGGTTGCGCCCGCGCCGCTCGATCCGAAAACGCGCGCGGACGTCGACGAGATCGCCGACTTGCTGAAAAGCAATCTCGACAAGGTCGTCCAGCACGGCAGGCGCGCCGATTCGATCGTCAAGAACATGCTGCTGCACTCGCGCACCGGATCCAGCGAGCATCGGCCCGTCGAGATAAATGCTCTCGTCGAGGAGAGCCTGAACCTGGCCTATCACGGGGCCCGGGCGGCGCAGCCCGGCTTCAACGTGACGCTCGTCCGCGATTTCGATCCGGCGGCCGGCGTCGCGGATCTTTATCCGCAGGAGGTCACGCGCGTCCTCCTGAACCTGATGTCGAACGGGTTCTACGCCACAGAGAAGCGCAAGGCCGAGAGTGGAGCGTCCGACTACGAGCCCACGCTGGCGGTGGCCACGCGGGACCGCGGCGACTATGTCGAGATCCGGGTGCGGGACAATGGCACCGGCATACCGGACAGCGTCAGAGCCAAGATTTTCGACCCGTTCTTCACGACAAAGCCCGCCGGAGAGGGTACGGGACTCGGCCTGTCGCTGAGCCACGATATCCTGGTGAAGCAGCACGGCGGGACGGTGGACGTCGCCACCGAACCCGGTCAGTTCACCGAGTTCACGATCACGCTGCCGCGCGACGGCGCGAAGACTGTCCAGCCCAAGAGCACGCCATGAACGTCCTCATCCTCGTCGTGGACGACGAACCCGACGTCACCGAACTGTTCCGGCAACAGTTCCGGCGCGAGCTGCGTGCCGGCCGCTTCGAGATGGCCTTCGCGCATTCGGCCGCCGAGGCGCTCGCCCGCGTGGAGGCCTCGACCGGTCCGAGCCTGATCCTGATGTTCTCCGACATCAACATGCCGGGCATGACCGGGCTCGAACTCCTGCCGCTGGTGCGGGCGGCGCGGCCGGACGTTCCGGTCATCATGATCACGGCCTACGGCGACGCAGAGACGCGCGATAAGGTCCTGGCCGGCGGCGCGGTTGGCCTGATCACGAAGCCCATCGACTTCGCCCTGCTGCGGGCCGAGATCGACCGGCGGCTGGATTCTATCGCGGGGCCGCTATGATCGGCAGCCTGCCCAGCGCCAAGATCCTGGTCGTCGACGACGAGCCGGATTTGGAGGCGCTGATCGTCCAGAAGTTCCGCCGCGAAATCCGGAGCGGCTTAGTCACGTTCCTGTTCGCGCATGACGGCCACGAGGCGCTCGACCTTCTTGCCGAGAACCGCGACGTCGACATGGTGGTGTCGGACATCAACATGCCGCGCATGGACGGTCTGACGCTGCTCGCCAAGCTGCAGGAGAGCGACGACAGGCCGTCCACCATCATCGTCTCCGCCTACGGCGATATGGCCAACATCCGCACGGCGATGAACCGCGGCGCTTTCGACTTCCTCACGAAGCCGATCGACTTCACCGATCTCGAGACGACGATCGAGCGGACGCTTCGCCACGTCGGGCTCTTGCGCGAAGTCCGCCAGCGGCAATCTCTGGCCGAGCGCGCGCACGCCTCGCTGGCGCGCTACTTCTCGCCCAATCTTGCAGAGCGCCTGGCCGGCGACGCGTCGGGGCTGGAACTCGGGGGCGTCCGGCGAGAGGTGGCCTCGCTGTTCACCGACATCGCCGGCTTCACCGGGCTGGTGGAAAGCCTCGATCCGGCGCAACTCGCCGAGATCCTAAACGGCTATTTCGCCGAGATGACCGACCTCGTGTTCGCACACGAGGGCACCGTCGCCAAGATCGTCGGCGACGCCATCCATGTGCTGTTTGGGGCCCCGGGGGATCAGCCGGACCATGCGGCGCGGTCCGTTGCCTGCGCCCTCGCCCTCGACGAGGCCGCGGAGCGCTTCCGGGGGCGCTGGCGGGAACGGGGGATCGAGATCGGGGCGACGCGGATCGGCGTGCATGCCGGGCCGGCGATCGTGGGCAATTTCGGCGGCGGCCGGTACTTCGACTACACGGCCTACGGCGACACCATCAATACGTCCGCGCGCCTGGAGAACGCCAACAAGGCGTTCTGCACGCGGATCTGCGTCAGCCAGAGCGTGGTGATCCGGGCCGGGCAGTTTCGTGGCCGGCCCGTGGGCGATCTTGTCCTGCGCGGCAAGCAGAACGCGCTGCGCGCCTTCGAGCCCCTGACCGAGGGCGAGTATGACGAGCGGACGCTCGGCCGCTACCTGGACGCCTTCGCCAAGCTGGAGGCCGGCGAGGCCGGCGCCATGCCGGCCTTCGCGGCCCTGGTGGGACTGCGGCCCGACGATGCCCTGGCTGGATTTCACCTGAAGCGCCTGCTCAACGGGGCCTCCGGCACGCGCATCGAAGTGCGCTGAAGCCGTTCCACGAGCAGGAGTGCCCTCGACCGGCAGGCCGCGATAGCCGACACTCGCATGCCTCCGAGCGCCGCACCGAGGGAGCGATTGACGGGATGCCCGTTCCTTTGAACATCCGAAGTCCCGACGATCGTTTTTCCCGCGCACGGCGGATTACCGGATGAGACGGCGCGATGTCATCGCGGGCGTGGGCGCGGCAGTGGCTTGGCCGGCGGAGGGCTGCGCCCAGGCCGGCGCGCAGCGCAGGCTCGGGATCCTCCTCGTCTACGGCGAGAGCCATCCCGACGTGCCGATCATCGTCGACACGCTCAGGGGCACCCTGCAGCAGCTCGGCTGGACCTGGAACCGGAACCTCGCGGTCGACCTGCGGCTCGGCAACGGCGACCCCGAGAAGATGCGCCGCCAGACGGACGAGATCCTCGCGAAGAAGCCCGATGTGGTCTTTGCGCAGGGCGTCGTCGGGACGACCGCCCTCCAGCGCGCGACGTCGACTACGCCCGTCGTGTTCATCCAGGTGCAGGATCCGGTCGGCGGAGGCTTCGTCACCAGCCTGTCGCGGCCCGGCGGCAACCTCACCGGGTTCACCAATTTCGACTACGCCTTCGTCGGGAAGTGGCTGCAGCTCCTGAAGGAACTCAGCCGCGGCGTGACGCGGACGCTCGCCATCATCAACCCGGACTACCCCGCGCGCTTCGCGGGCTATGCGGCCGAACTCGCCCGGATCGGCCCCGAACTGGGCATCGATGCCCGCATCGCCGGGGTGCACGATGCCGCCGAGATCGCACAAGCGATCACCGCTTTCGTCGAGGCGCCAAGTGGCGGCCTGATCGTGCTGCCCGACGCCGTGACGGGCGTCCATAGCCAACTGATCGTCGATCTGGCCGCCCAATGCCGGCTGCCAGCGGTCTACGCCTACGCTGCCCAAGTCCGGATCGGCGGCCTGGCCGCCTACACGACCAGCGTCTCCCGGGACGTGCAGCAGGCGGCAGGCTACATCGATCGGATCCTGCGGGGCACGGCGGTCGGCGGCCTGCCGGTGCAGGCGAGCGAGCGCTTCCTGACGCTGATCAATCTCAGGACGGCTGCAGCCCTGGGGCTGACGATCACGCCATCGCTTCTCGCGAAGGCTGATGAGCTGATCGAGTAGCGGCATCCGGGCGCTCACCGGCTCAGCCCTTCATGAGCCTTTTTGCGCCGCAGGCTCCGCGACCGGCTCTCCATTCCGCCGGGTCGACCGCGCATGCGGTGTCGCCCGCGTCATCTTCACGGACCAGAATGGCGAGGGGCTGGGTGCGCGGCCGGGAGGTCAGGATTCGACTGGCGCCTCAACCCGCTGAGAGCAGGCCCCCGGACAGTGTCGCACGGTCCGGCCGCACGCGACATCGGCGCCTCCGACCGGCCGTTAAAGCGGCCGGGTCGACGCCAATGCGCAGGCGCCCGTTTAAGCCAATCCGATCGCGGAGGCGATCCGAACGACCGGTCTGAAGCGAGTACAAGCGAAGCGACTTCGAATCCAAAGTGCCCGGCCCGCCCGGCGTGAATGTTGCCGTGTGGACCCGGTGCCGCTTTCGGGGTATGATGCCCGCGAGGTTGATGACCGATTCATAATAACGTTTCAGGACCCGGGGGCGGTACCCGGCGCCTCCACCAGAAGCATCCTGCCTCGGATACCGTACGAGGGTAAGAGCGAGCGTCCGGCGTTGCGGATCGCGCGCTGCCAGGGTGCTTCTGCTGGGGGCGAAACAGGTTCGACTGGACGGTAAAGGGATCGCGAGTTCTGTCCTGCTTCGGCAGGGTAAGATGCGGCTTTCGGTAAGGACTCGACCGGTTCGGCGCAGGTAACCCCTGTTCCGAGCACCTGACCAAAACTCTAAATGCCAACGACAACGTCGGCATGGAGATGCGCCTCGCGGCGTAATCTTCCGGGGCGTGGGCACGCCTAGCAACAGAACCCGGGGCTCCGGCCTCGGGGCCTACCAATTTTCTGGCGCCGGCATTGCGGTCAGGTCTCGGCAGACCGCGCCATATCGTCGGACGTGGCCGTCACCGGAGGCGAAAAAGGCGGACGGCACGTCCGCATTGCCGTCGTGGTCGACAACTGCACGCGTGAGTGCCTAGCGCTGACCGCCGGCACGTCGCTGTTCGGAGCCGGCCGCTGATGATCGTTTCGGCTCAGGGCATGGAGCTGGCCGCGCGCGACATCCTGCGCTGGCAATAGGAGCGCCGTCGAAGGCCACTGCATCCAGCCCGGCAAGCCAAAGCGAAACGGCTGGGTCGAGAGCCTCAACGGTCACTCGCGTGGCGAGTCCCTGAACGTGCATCTGTTCCCGGGCCTGCCGGCGGCCCGGACCATCATCGAAGCGGGGCGACACTTGCCGCCCACACATAAGCTTCGTTGGGCTCTCACCCCGAACGCGTTTGAAACCCGGTCCCGACAGGACCGGATCGGATCCTGGCTTTGAGCGGGGGGCAAACAAGGGGCCAGGTCAATCGGCGTGGGCCGAGGCCACGCGCGGACCTTGGCCTGAATGCCCTTATCGGCCCGACGTGTATTTCCCCGCGTGAAAAGCCTGCTTGACATCGTTGAGTGACACGTCCCGCGATGCGCCAGTTTTGGTCGGAAGCGCCTTCAAACTATGCGCCGTAAAATCTCCAATGCTGCGCGCAGTCTGTCCCGTCAAATCAAGGACGTAGGCAGTACATCCCCTCGTGCCACAGTCCTCAGGACTCTCGATGCGAGCAAGCGCCTCGGGAACTCCGTCGTCATTCAGATCTACCAGATCCAAAAAAGACCTTCGGGCTTGACCCGCCACCTCGCCCATCACCGAGCGTCAGGAATGCCATTGCCTTAGCCCGATAGGCCGCCCTATCGACAGGATGCCGGGGCGTTTCCGACAGCGGCTGCGCGAGGGATGTTACAGCAGGCTGTCCCGGCTCGGCCGTGGCCGTGCCTGACGAGCCGCACCGCTTGAACTTCGCTGTCGTTTTGTACGGGTTGCCATAAACAACGCGGAGGAAATCGCCTTCCACCACCAGATCAGCCGTCACATTCTCCGTCGAGCCCTCGCCCTGGCACGTCATCGCGACGTGCCAATGGTCAGGGCCTTTATCGACCCTGTTGAACCGGCATAATCCCAGCTCGAGCAGGTGCATTTCGCGCGCCGTTATGGAGATCGTGCCGTCCTTGCGGCAGGTATAGGGCTCCTCCGACCATCGCCCGACATAGGCGGGGGTGGTGCCCGGGGCGGCCGAGAGCGCGCCGGTTGCGGCGATCGCGGACAGGAGCGTGCGTTTCATCGAGGCAGTCCTCCTTCCGGCGCGCCGGAGGTGGCAGGGTGTGCCTGCGCCTCGATATCGTCACCCCGATCATTGGAAGTAGCGCTTCAGCCTTCAGCGCATCTGTGCAGACGAGCCGCATGTCCGCCAAACGCCTTCCACACCGGCAGCGACCCCTCGCGGACAAACATGGCGAAGGCTTCGACCGCCTCCCATCGATCGAAGGCCTGCTCATCGTCCAAGGCGCGGCCCACGATACAGGCGCCCTCGGGAGCGCCTGCGGCAGGAGGCCGGTTCTCTAACGAGAACAGCACTCCCAACCGATCCGGCCTCAGTGCATCCGGCAGGGCGCCGATCCTGCGCCAGAGGCAGTGCCACCGAGCGCATGCTTCCGGGCGCTCTTCGTAGATCCCGCACGCCGTGCCGGTGCTATGCTGGCATAGGACGCCCGCCGGCTTGCCGAGTGCCTTGATCTCCAGAGCTCGGCAGCAGGCCGTGCACTGTCCGCATGATCGGCCTGCGACGAGGACACCTGCGACTTGCGGAAGCGTCATCCGCCAGCCGCCCCTTCGTGGATTTCCTTCACGATGAGCCCAACCTCAATGTTACCTCAATGTTACAGTGTCGCGGCCACTCACGTGCGGCGTAGAACCTCGCCGATGCCCGATAATGCCACCCTCTGGGACCTCGTAACCGACGAACGCATCGCGATCGAAGAGGTCGGGGCAGCGGTCGACGCCTACCTCGCGGAACCTTCCACCCATGAATATCGCATCGGACCGGATCACGTCCTCGATCTGGCCGCGGCTGTCGCGGCACATGCCTCCGCGCCCACGACGATGCTGGATGCCGAGGCCGATGAGCCGTCGCGTCGCATCGCCGTGCGCTCAGCCCTGCTCATGGCCCGCCCCAAAGCCCGGCCGTGCCCTTGTTGATGTCATCAACAGTCAGCCTTCGGCGATGTCACGTTGACAAGATCAGGCGCCGCTACTCGTCGTCGTCATCATTGACCTCTACGAGATCCGTGGTGTCGTCGTCGTCCTCATCGACCACAAGCGTATCATCCTCGACCGTGTCGCCATCGTCCTCAATTTCCAAGGCATCGTCGCCCTCGGTATCTGTGTCCTTGTCTGCTTCTTCAGCTTCGACCTCATCCAACGAGACGAGTTCCGGACCCTCTGTCTCCTCCTCTTCGTCGGTCGGCGCCTCTTTGCGTGCTACCACCGGAGCTGCCGTCCTGGTGTAGGAGGTTGACACGGCCGTCGGAACAACCTCGCCCGAGTAGGGCGAGATCACGGGATCCTTGTTGAGATCGTAGAACTTCTTCCCCGTCGTCGGGCAAATTCGCTTCGTACCGAGGTCCGGACGCGCCACGGCAAATCTCCTTGAGGATGTTCGACGCCGGACAGCCAGCGTGCCTTGTGTCGCATGTAGCATGCCGGCGCGTATCGCGAACGCGGAGATCGGCCCCAAAAGAGACGACGCTGCTGGGCCTTTCACGCCCTGTTCGCGACGGGAAGCACGAACCAGCAGGCCGGCCGCTGGTTCTGCTCGTGGGCGGTTCGGCCACCAGCGAACCCCAGGCCCTTGCGCAGCCACAGCATCGCCTCGAAGACTTTGATCATGCTCAGGGCCGTGTCGAGCGAGCGAAGCCGTCCACCCCTGGCATCGCCGACCTCACTCTCTGGCCGACCTGCCCGAGCCTTCTCTGGACGCAGCAACTTAGCGATCTGCTCCCACTGCTCATCGGTCAGCTCAAAGCGTCGCATCCGCCGCACATGGGGGCGGTCACCCAAATGACATGACGAACGAACGGCGTGATCCACCGTTTGGACTCATGCGACCAGGCCGAGTGATCCCGTCAGGCGGCTGGCGGTCCCGCCGATAAGGCGTAGGATGCCGAGATTCAACCAGGGAGAGAAACCATGGGGTTGATCGCCTTCATCCTGATCGGTGGCCCGTGGGTGGCGGGGATAGCGTGGCTCTGGCATCGAGAAGGCGGCCTCGATGCGTGGCGGCGCGCCGTCCATGGCGAGGCAGTCAAAGGTCGCTGACGGCTTAGAGTCGAAGCCGATCATATCGTGGCTTGAGTCGGGCAACGCCGTCGCAGGCCCAAGCGCCGACGGGCACATCGGCAATCTCCGGGATCGCGGCGGGCGGATCGCGCCCAGCGCGGCTGATCCTTGCCATGCCGACGGGGTTGGCCGCCCCTGCGATGTGCTCCGCGCTTGGACGAGCCCCAACGACGACCGGCGACCCTGGTTCTGTGCGGTTGATCCGCTTCATGGCGCTGATCGAGGGCAGATTTGCGATCGCGGCAGTCGCCATTTGCTCCTGGCGCTTAGCGCGCCGTGTCGGGTCGCAAGCGACGATACCGAGGACCGAAACCGATTTGGGAAGCTCTTGAGAGCGGCCGAGCGACAGCGAGCAACCTCGGCCAACTACCTGTGCGAGAATTCGCGTGGGTCGGCATGGGATGAGCCATCCGCTGCGGTTTGCGTGCGGACGGTATGGCGAACGCAGTCAAAACCTGCGTCCCGCGCGGGCAGATGGGCCTCCTCGGATTCAACGCATGGAAGCATGGATGGGCGATAACGTGGCTGGCCGCCTTCGCGACCGAGAACGCTGAACTGCGCCAGCAGATGGCGGTCGCCCAGAATAGTCCGATGGAGGCCGCCATCGACGCCGGCCACCTGCACGCCCCCATCGAGGCGGTGCAGGTCGAGCGCGATGCGCGGCGCATCGAGGCCGAACGGTTTGAGCCCCCCGGCCTGGGCTGAACTGTCGGGCGTCCCGGAGCTCAGCGGTAGCGGCGGTGATAGTACCGGCGATGATAGCGATGGCCGTGGCGGTATGAGCGCGGGCCGATCCCGAGGGCGCCGTTCACGGTGCCGACGCCAGCACCCACCGCACCGCCGACAATCCCGCCGACCGGTCCAGCGGCGCGGTTACCGCGGGCCGCTCCTTCCTCGGCACCGCGGAACAGACCCTGCGCCTGGGCTCCAGACGTCACCGTGGAAAGGGCAATCCCCGCAAGGCAGAGGGCGGCGAGAAGTTTAGGCTTGCGCATCATTGAGCGTTCCATTTCGTGCCATGGCAGGATCGCCGGCAACTCCGTGCAGTAAGGGCTGGCTGCACGGAATGGTTGCAGCAGCGCTCAGACCATGGCCGACTGGTGGTGCACGACATATGCATCCCTGACATCTGCAGCTCTTGCACCTTCTTGCCGGCGCCCGCATCGCGCCACCGCAGATGATGCGAGGCGATGTTGGCCGTGTCGCAGTCACGATGCGCACCCGCGAGCACCACCCCCGTGATCAGCACGATCTGAAGCACGTCGACGACTCCGCCCTTGAACCGGATCCGCCCGCCGTGCCCGTCGCGCCAGGACGCAGCTTCTGCGTCCCACCTGCGGCCGTCGCCGGGATGCTAGACGGGATCTGCCCGTGTCAGCGCCCGGAACTCTCACAGCGGCCGTTGGACGGGCGAACTGGATGGCCGCCGATAAAGGCGGCCAGTCGATCGGGTAGGAGAAGCGATGCTGGGGCCGGATCGAGTTGGCGCGGCGCAGAACGCGGTGGGACACCCCTCGTTGCAGCGGCCTGTCCGACCCAACCTGCAGCCTCCTGGCCACTTTGGGCAGGCAACTCAGGGCCCGGCTGATACCGATATGCGCCCTGGATGTTGTCGCGATCTGCCACGTATATCGGGACGTATTTCAGGGTCGTCACACGTGTTTACAGACGGTTTACTATTCCACCTTGTTCCGTGGCCGGGCTGTGTGACCGTAAAACTACAGCCTTTTCATCGAGGAATCGGTAGCATTACCGTCAGATCAGCACACCGGATTGCCCCCATGACCAAGCTCCTCGCCTCGCTGGCCGCGTTCACTGCCCTCACCGCCGCCGCCTCGGCCGCCGACCTGCCGCGCCGCGCCGCGCCGCCGCCGGTGTTCACCCCCGTCCCGGTGTTCACCTGGACCGGCGCCTATTTCGGTATCAACGCCGGCTACGCGTTCGACGCCAGCAGCAACAACAACACCGGCTCGA
>NZ_JAUYZJ010000045.1 GCF_030700285.1 Methylobacterium sp. NEAU K
CCGCCTTTGTCGCTGAGGGGCGAGCGGTAGGCGGACGTGGATGGCCAGCCAAACGCCGGCGGCGCCGAGCTAATGTCTGAAAGTTGACACTTGGTTGCCAGGACCGGCCGGCCATCACGGATGGCGCTCATCCGATGTTACGAACGGCCCCAAGACTGGAGCGGATCAGGAAACCAGCGCGAGCCGCCAGCCCATAAAGCAAAAGAACAGCATGAACAGCGCGCCCCCGGCGAACCGCAGAACGTAGCGAACCCGCTGGGGTGTCAGCTTGATCATAAGGGCCCTCTAGCTAGCGAGAAGACCAGTTCTGGCGAGATCCTGACATACGGACGCTGCTCGCCCACCTCATGCGGATCCTGCCACGAGGCGGTCGGCGCCTTGCTGTAAGCGGAGGAGCCGGTGGCCGGTCGCGCAGACGTTGGCGCAGGCGCGAACACTGAAGCTCCCTTCTAAGGCTACGGCGTCCGAGTGATTGACGGCGCAACCGCGTGGGAGGAGGCTCAGCGTGGGGGCGGCTACGGAGTTAGCCACCATGAGCGACTTCGATCACATCCTGAACTGGAAGCTCCTTCGCGGTTCACACCCCTTCCCCGGCCCAGAGGGAGGCACCTGCATCAATGAGGCGGCCATTGTCGCGTGCGGGTTCGGCTACCGGCCCGTGCGTTCGGTACACGCCATGCCCGCATGCTTCTCCCGCCCGATCTGTGAGCTTGCCATGCAGCTGAATGACAACGCGACGAACACGCAGCGACAGCGCCTGATGCCGTTCGTGACGCGGCTGGCCTGTGCGGACAAGCCAGGGGTTGAGCAAGAGCGGGCCCGTTATATCGAGGCACATATCGGTTCCCCACTGTTCCCGGATTTTTTCAGCTTCGACAAAGGGCTAGAAGCTCTCGAAGGTGCGCTCGCTATTGGGCAGCAAGCGGATCCGCTCGGCCTGGATGAGGCCGCAAGCCGGCTGGACGCGGTGCGCTGTTCAGCCAAGCTGTCGAAGAAGCCCTCTAGCTCTTTGCCTGCGAAGGTGAAGGGATGGTGGGGCCTGCAACAGGCGCTTGAGAACGTAGGGTGATACCCAGCTGCGGGACGGTGCTGCGGAAACTCAGGCGTCAGATCAGGACGCCCGTAGGAAGGGCCTGTCGCACACAGGAACAGGCTCGCGTTCATGGGGTGTTAGGCATACCGACCCAGCTTGCCGCTCCGCTCCGGAGCCGCCCCATGATCCTCCTCGCCCTCAAGCTGAAGTGAGAAGCTCGCGGGGACTTCAACGGCCGGACTTCCTATGCGGCTAGTGTACCCAGCTCGCGGTCTCGACGGCGTGGAGCACGATGAACTCGGAGCACAACTGCTCCAGGTCGTTGCGAGGCTCCAGCTCCGGCTGATCGTGCTTGGCAGTTGCCCACGCCTCAACCGCGGCCTCGGCGCCCAGGTACACCGCCATCTCTTGCGTGCGCGAACGGGCTGGCCCGAAGCCGAGTCGGTCTCCAACCTCGCGCTCCACGGCCGCCATCGCCTCAAGAATGCGGAAATGGGTGATGTGCATCTCGGTCATGCTGACACTCCGCTCGACAGGGGTGTCTCGGATGCTCGCAGTTGGGCGCTCATGGCTTTGAACCGGCCGTGGACGCGATGCCAGACGTCCGAAAGCTCGCACGAGACGAGCATAGCATGAAAGCTGTCCGTCACGCAGGTGCGGGCGACGCTGAGGATGCCGGTTGGCCGAGAGATCCGCTAGTCTCGTGCAGGCTTCGGCTCCGGCTTGGCGGCTCGCGTCAGGCTCTGGATCGCTCGCGGCGGCCGACCGGCTTTCTCGGCGATCTCCGCCTCTTGTTTCTCGATGAGATCGCGGGCCGGCTGGTCGCCATCCAAGCCGCCGAGGATATCCATCGGCACACGCCGGTTCGAGGCACGGCTGCCGTCCTCGAACATGACATCGAACAGGACGGTGCCCCGGTCCTGCGGGAGCAACTTCACGCGCTTGGCCATGCCGGGCTGATACGCCGGCAAACACAGCAGCACCAGATCACCAAACAGTCGCGGCGATACTGGCGCCGCGCGGGGCGCAGAAGACCGACTCCTAGCGCGTTGAGGGAGACGGACCTTCAAACGACGGCTCGTCCGGCGCTGGCTCGCAGTCCACGCGGCGATCAGCGCCTTGCTCGACATAGCCGAGCCGCCCGACGTCGCCATCGTGCGGGCGACGCTGCAAATCTCAGCGTGACGTTACTCGATCTGAGCATCCACGCCCGCCCCGACAGCGGGGGGGCATATCTGCGAGCGAGCGTGGAAGGCCAGCGAGACCGTCGAGAACTCGCCGACAAGCTCGGCGATAATCGACATGCCTTGCTGGATTATGTCCGCCCAGTCGACGCAGATGCAGCGCGCAGGCGTCCAGGATCAGTGCCGGGATTTCGGCGGAGCGCTGGTGAAACACGCGATGCCGGCGGTCTCCAAAATGCTGATGAAGGCGGCATACGCGTCCGCTTCCGTTGCGAACGTCTGCGGCCACTTCCTGCAGCCGCCAGTTAGGTGGACCACCTCTAGGCGCCAGCGATCCTGCGTTTCGGCATATCGGTAGATTTCGACATCGACGAACGTCTCGCCATCCAGCGTGAATGGACCTGACAGTCGAGAGTGCTCAAATTCGCGTTCCTCGGGATCCATGCCCATCATCCAAGAGGTTCCAGGCTATCCGCATTTCATCGCCGCTCCGGACCTCACCGGATCTGCTCACCCGGTGAGCCCACCCGGCGAACCCCTATAAGATACCAAGACCGAAACCGGATATGCTCACCGGGTTTTCAGAAGCGCGCCGAAGCTCCGTCGAGACCTGCTCAAGCTCAGCCGTGGCGGACTACGTATCTGCACGATTTTCTATTTCGGCTTGCGTCATTCGGGTGATGATCCCTCAGCACAGGCGAACAGAGGAGCTTGTGCGATGGACTGGCACGATCAGCAGGACCTGGTGAAATACCGGCGCCGGAAGCGGAAGCAGCGGGAGTACCAGCAGGGCTATCGAGAGCGCCTGAAGGAGGCGAAGACACCCGAGCGCGACGACATCGCGGCCGAGCTGATGCGGGTGTTCCTGGCCACCGTGGCCGTCGATCACGGCAAGGTCGCGGACCTCAGCCGAGCGCTCTTCAGCGGCCTGCAGGGGCGCGGCTACGACCGAGCTGCGTCTGTCGGACAGGTGAAAGCGATGGCGCGGCGGGTTCAGGCGAAGCTTCGGAGCCAGAGCGTGGCGGCTGCGGAGTAGGCGCACCGAAAGCTGCCGCCTGCCACACCCCTGAACGTTGACTTAACTGTGCCGCCCGGCCGACATGCCATGTCCGGCTACGCATCGCCTCGCGCGAGTCGCCGGAGCAACCAGGAGCACCGACCGCCGCAGTAGGACCCTGAAAAGCCAACAGCCCCGACCCGGCAAGGTCGAGGCTGTCGAAATCGAGATGGCCTGTGGGCCCGTTTTCCAACCCCCACAAGCCATGAAGCGCCCTCGGGCGTCAAGTCAGAACCCCGGTTCTGGCAACGATACCGGCTTGTCTTGAACGGAGCGCACAGCCTGCGCCGCCGAATGTCCCTCTGTGGCCCTGTGGATAAGGGCCGAGACACGTGTTTGCAGACGAGATCCGCCGCGCGATCGAGGCGGCCGACCGAATCACCCTGCCGTCCGTGACGGCGCTGCTGTGGCGCGCCTACGGGGAGGGGAAGGTCACGGAGTCCGAGGCCGAGGCCCTGTCCGGTCTTATTGACGCACGGCGTGTCTCGAACGGTGGACAGACTGTAGGACGAGAGCCGAACCCAAGAGAAACAGATACGGTTATAATTACAGTTAAGCCAGAAAATTGCATTAAAAATCCATATCGGCCCCGAGTCGGGTCGCGCCCCCGGACGGATGCCAGCATGGAGCGCCGTCGCCGCTGGGCCGCCTCGGGGCGGCTCCCACCGGGGCTCGCGGCCCGGTTCACGCTGGCCGAGCAGGCGGTCCTCGCCCTCGTGGCGGCCGAGACCGTGCGTCGGAAGGACTGCCGGCTGGCGGTCGGCCACCTCGCGGCAATCGTGGGCGTGGCCGAGACCACCGTGCGCAACGCCATCCGCGAGGCCACGAAGCTCGGGCTCGTGACGGTGGAGGAGCGCCGGGTCACGGGTTTTCGCAACGACACCAACATCGTGCGCATCGTCTCACCCGAGTGGACTGCCTGGCTACGGCTGGCTCGCCGGTCCCCCATTTCTGGGAGCGGGCTTTCGCTCGCGGTTGAGCAAAAGGGGGGAGGGTGCAAATCCCCGCAGCGCACGCCTACTCAAGTTCCAGAATCGGGAAGAACGGTGGCAATGGCGGGGTCGCGAGGGCGACCTGCACCTCCGAATCCGCCATTCCAAGCAGTGTCGCGGACGGAAGACGCATGACCCCGCCGCTCTGCTGTGGAAGGCGACGCGCCGGGGCCACGCTGATGGAAAGGAAGAAGCTGCCGGAGGGCAGCGGGCGACCTTAACCGATGAGAGTTCCGAGATTCGGCGCAGGCGGTATCAGCGGGCGAACAGTCTGTTGATCTGATGCACCACTATCGATTCTGTGTAGCCCTCCGGCACCCTGACGGTACGCTCGACGCGCCTATGCGCGAGGAGAGCATCATGGCCAGGGATGCGGCCGAGGCCATTGAGGCGGCCAAGCGCATGCACGTCGACATGATCGGCACCGGCACGAATTCGATCTACCTGACCGACCCGGCGGGGCACGTGATCTGGTCGCTGCGCCTCGGAGAGGTTTGGCTTGAGCGAGATTACTGATGGGCAGCGGGCGACCTCGATCGATCAGACCGGACGAGACTCCGTTCGGGTCGTGGGACTGGCCGAGCCATGGGCTGAGGATATGAAGGCGGACGATTTAGCGGACGGACGAGGTTCGTGTGATGCCACAAACTTTGCAGAGGCGCCGAGAGTGAGTACCGGAGCTGAAAGCTCGCAGCCCGACATCGTGGGCACGGATGCAGAAAGCCCCACTCTCCCTGAGGAAGTTCGCCAACACCTCGGGCGCCTGCTCGCTTCCGCCTACGATGTGGCGAACACCCGGCCGAGCACGACCGAGCGCTTCGCCGACCTCCTTGCCAGGCTTGAGGCCACGCTGGATGAGGCAAGCCGCCGCGACACTGCTGAGTTTCAGGCCCAGCTTCTCGCTGTGGCGCCCGCTCTACGCCGGTTTGCCCTCTCACTGAGCCATGATCCCGCCACCGCTGATGACTTGGTGCAGGACACGTTGCTGCGCGCATGGCGGGGTCGGGGCAGCTTTAAGGTCGGTACCAACGCCGAAGCATGGCTGTTCACGATCCTGCGCAACGTGTTCTACAGCCAGCACCGCAAGCAGGGCCGTGAGGTGCGGGATGAGGATGGCAGCTATGCCGATCGGCTCACCAGCGTGCCGGAACAGGGCGGTCATCTCGACCTGCAGGACGTGCACGCCGCCCTCGACCGGCTCGCGCCGGTGATGCGGGAAGCGCTGGTCCTCGTGGCGATCGAGAACCTGAGCTACGAGGAGGCCGCCGCCGTGATGAACTGTCAGATCGGCACGGTGAAAAGCCGCGTCTGGCGCGCTCGCGAGAAGCTCGCCCGGATGCTCGGCTACACGGGCGCGGAGATCGGCAGCGACGACGTCATGTTGGCTGCCACAGGACCAGATGGCCGGAAGGCTCTCCCCCTACCCTGAGCAAAGCCGGGCCTGTGTTCTCGTCAGTGCCCCGGATGCGGCGTGCGTGTGGCAGTCTGGGCATCGTCCAGGATCGCTTCGAGGTCCTCGGCGAGTTCGTCGGCCTGTTCGGGCGTGGCGGCAAACCTGAACTGCGTGCCGTCGTCCGCCTCTAGAGTGATCTCGACGCAGGCGCCCACCTTGGCCGTCAGGGCACGTGCGAGAGTGTAGGTGACAGGCATGCCTACCTCCAGATCCTGGTAGGACAACACTGTGAGCCCCGTGAAGGTCACCAGTCAGGATGTGACTCTGGAGCGCTGGAGCATAGAGGTAACGTCGCTCTCGATCAGCGGCTGACACTCCCCCCTCGGCGATCGGACCTTGTGCGTTGCCCTGTGCGACCAATTCGGGGCCACGTCCCGTAGGAATATGGTGCAAAACGGTTCACCTCAGAGGCAGGTTTTGGATACGGAACCGTTGCAGGGGTGCCGAGGGGCAGCGGGCGACTCAAGCCGACGCGCTCGCTCCGGAATCTGCGCGGACGGTAGGACGGGTCGAGCCATGCGGTGACGGTCTGCGGCCGGACGGTGGCGAACGGAGGCGCGTTATGACCGAGGCTGATATCCGAGACGCACTCGCTGCCGTGGAGCGGGCCTTGAAGCACGCTGCGGATGCGGAGCGCTGCGCCAAGCACGGCCTCAAAGACGACGAGAGCGGGTCAGCGCATCAGGCATGGCAGTCCGCTTCGAGGGTTGTGCGCGAGCTGGACGGGCTGGAAGCCAAGCTTAGGCGATGCCTCGCGATAGACGGCTGCCATCGCTCCTAGTCGACTGCAGCCAAACGCGATGGCGAAAGCCCGCGGAGAGGCGTATCTTGAGCCGCGGGCGCACCAAGCGGACGGAGGTCGATATGACCTTCATCATCATCGGCTTGAACATGAGGGGGCCGATCCTCATCGACTGCGACACAGCTATCGGCGCGTTGGAGAAGGCGGCCGAGCTGATCCGCAACGGTTATGCTGACGTGCTGATCGCGGACGACGAGGGCGTGCAGTACGCGCCGTGTGAGTTCGTCCGCCGCTTCGACCTGTAGGTGCTTCACCTTTCTTGGTGGAGGATGGTTATGTTGTTCTTCGCTCTCCTATTCGCGGGTCTCGCCGTGTTCGGCGCATGCGTCGGCTTCGGCACCATTGGCCGGCCGATGTACGGGCAGGCGCTCAACAGCTACGGCTGGGCACTCTCCATCAACGGCGCGGCCCTTGCCGCCTACTTCGTGCTCACGCAAGCACGGCGAGCGCTACGGGTGCGGCATGGCGCAACCACGAGTGCGAACCGCTCGCCGCCAACGTCATTGTTAGATTGAGGCGCCATCTCCATTCCGTGCGTGTCCGAAGATCCTTCAAGGAGAGGCACATGCCGAGGATCAGCGTGAAGCTCGCCGGCGACGGCACCCACATGGTCGTGCGGGACCACGATCCCGTTGCGTGTGGGATGAGCCTCGATGAGGCGGAGAACTTCGTGACCTTCCTGCGGA
This sequence comes from Methylobacterium sp. NEAU K, assembly GCF_030700285.1. GTDB lineage: Bacteria > Pseudomonadota > Alphaproteobacteria > Rhizobiales > Beijerinckiaceae > Methylobacterium. Next base: position 7,208 of record NZ_JAUYZJ010000045.1, read on the forward strand.
TGTTGGCGCGCGTGCGGCGGACCCGTTGCCTATCCGAGGCGGTGCGGAGCCGCGGCGCTCCAGTAGCCTAACGCCACTCATCGGGTCGAGCGCGTCTCGCCAAAGGCGATGGCGCGCGGACGGAAGTCGGCATGACCTTCATCGTCACAGGCTTAAGCGAAACGGGACCGGCCCTGCTCGGATATAAATCGGAGGTCGGGGCGCTGGAGAAGCCGCAGAGCTGATCCGTGCCGGCTTCGTCCAGGTCCTGATCGCGGATGGCCAAGGCGTCCAGTACCCCCCCCTGCGAGTTCGTCCGGCTATTCCGCCTGTAGCTCCCGTCAGCCTCTAGCCAGCGCTGGCAGCGGCCCTTGTCGCGGCGGGCTTACTGTCGAGACCACGCACCGGCTGGTGCGGTGCGTGGCAGCCCGCAGCAGTGTCGGGGCTTAGCGGTAGCGGCGATGATAGTGCCGGCGATGGTAGCGACGACCATGGCGGTACCGGCGCGGGCCAACCCCGAGGGCGCCGTTTACAGTGCCGACACCGGCGCCTACCGCGCCGCCGACGATCCCGCCGACCGGACCGGCGGCACGGCTACCGCGGGCTGCACCTTCCTCAGCACCGCCGATGAGACCCTGTGCCTGTGCTCCGGAGGACAGGGCGAACCCTGCGAGGAAGAGAGCGGCGAGGAGGGCAGGTTTGCGCATGATCGAGGTTCCGTGCTGCGGCGGGACTGCCGCCAGCTTCGCGCAGTAAGGGCTGCCAGCGTAGAATGGTTGCAGTGGCGCCTGACGGACCTAGAGACGAGAAGGCCCACTCCCCAGGAGGGACGCGAAGAGCGGGTCTCGTGCGACATCGACCCAACTGGCAGACCGCGGCCGTCCGGTGCCGTCCGGTCAGGCGTAGGGCCCACTAAACAGGTCTCCGAGCGCCTTCTTGCGGAACAGCGTGTGCCACCGCCGCCGCCGATGCTCCGGGCGATCGTGGATCATGTGGCATCGCTGACAGAACGCCGCGAGGTTGGCGTTCGCGTTGTTCGCGGTGTCGTGGTTCCGGTGCGCAGTGGCCAGGAACACCTGGGTCCGGCGAGCGCGACCGAGGATGTCAGCCTCCAGTCCCAGCCGTATCCGCCTGCCCAGGCCATCCCGCCACCGGCCTACCTCTGCATCCCACCAGCGGCCATCGCCGAGGTGGTAGACCATCCGCCCGTGCGGCCGACCACAACCCTCGCAGCATCCACCAGCCCGCCGGAACCGGATCACGGCCGAGAGCTGTGGCCAGTCTATGGGGTAGAAATAGCGGTGCTCGGGTCGGATCGGCATGCTGGTGCACTGCTCTGCTAACGGTGACCAATTCGTTGCGGTGCAGTATCGATTGAAGCCACTCCTGCGGGATCAGTAGTGAGCTGACGGCGTTCCCACCATTACTGACAAATATCCTCGGAGCATCGCCATGGGCCTCACCGCGTTTGTCGTCTTCGTCGTCCCATGGGTGATGCTTGCGGTGTTTCTCACGCGGGCCCCTTCGGTCCTTCGTCTGGGCGCTGTCTCGGCTCCATGGCGATACATCCCGACCCGTAAAGAGTGGGCTCAAGACGACCGGCGCGCGACGCACCCGCACGATACGCGCACCTCGGATACTGGCGGCATTTCGAACCAGGACCGGCACGGCCCGGCCGATCCGCCTCAGGCCGGGGCGCTGGGCACTGGCATGGAACCCACCGAGCCAGACGACAAGGTTAGCTAGCGTCCGCCTACGGGAGACGCATTTCTACCAGGCGAACCTGTAACGGTCCCACGCTGCTCTGCCGCCAAGCGTGACGCGTGGCGGGCCGAGGCTGAGCGCATGGAGGCTCTCGCCGTTGAAGGGCCGGGGGTCAGCAAATCGCCCAGAACAGCGGCAGCGCGGCCGCCAAGAAGAAGGCCGAGGAAAGGAGCACGGCAAAGCGCTCGCGATGGTGAAGGACGAAGGCGTGAGGGCTGGCGAACATGGCGAGGCCGGATCGGACGAGAGGACATCACGCTCGCTCCTGAACCTTGACGGATCGGAGGCGCTTGGCGCTGTCCACAGGTGATGGTCGATCCCTGTCGCTACCGTGCCACATCCTTTTGGATGTGCTCAGGCGCACGTCGCGGATGTCAGCACTGGCATACCAAGTTCCTCGGGCCGTCTTCCCCCTCGGCGGCCCGATCCATCGGCGCAGTGACCTTCTGGGTTGCTGCGCCGTTGTCGTTTAAGGCTACCCACAGAGCTGGCGGCACTCTTTGCGGGCTGCCTCTATCTGCCGATCGAGGTAGCCGGCGAGGTCCATGAGGCCGACGCCCTTCGCGCACTTCGCGCTGGCCTCGATCCGCACGAGAGGCAGGGCAATTTCACCGGCCGATATCTTCCGGATCAGCTTCTCCGGCGTCAGGTGCCGGAAGTAGTCGGCGCACACCGTCTCAATCGGAATCAGCGGCATCCCACGATAGCGGGCCATCAGGAGCCACGTCGTATCCGACATGCTGGACACGTTGAAGGCCTGGACGGGTGCCTTGGTTCGCGAGGTACGGGTCTTCATGGTCTCCTCCGCGAGGTGAGGCTCTTAGCGCTTCCGCGTGATGTTTGCGGCTGCGAGCCGACCGTCTGCCTCTGCTTCGTCCAGGATCCGTTTCGCCCTCTCCGTAGGGCTGCCACCCCGCTTCCGGGCCTCCTCTAACTCGATGAAAAGGCGGTCCATGATCGGGGCGTACTGCTCGCCGTACTTCTCGACGAGATAGGCTGAGAAGAGGGTTGCCTCCTCGATCTCGGCGAGCGTCGGCTCACGGTTTTGGAAGCGTCGTTTCCACCGCACCGCGCTTGGCTGTTGCCTCGGCACCTGCGCCTCCTAGGCTGGAACCGAGGCTCATCAGAACGGATCAGTAAGGCTGTCGGCAAGCCGGAATGTAACGCCCGCTTCGATCAGCGGCTGACCATTCCCCCGACCATTCCCCCCGTTACTCCTAGTCATCGGCTGATCGGAGCGCCTGCGCTTCCCGGTCAAGCGCTTGAAGGGCTTGCCCTCCGGGCCGAGGTGTTTGCCCGCCTCGTACCAGCGGCGGGCGAGCCAGCCATTCAGGCTGTCCAGGGTGCCGCGGCTATCCTTCAGGAATGCGGCGTTCGCCTCGACCAGGTCGAAGCCCGCGTGTCCCATGAGGGCCACCATCTGCGCCTGAATGCTCGTCCGCAGGGGCTTCTTGGTGTCTTCGTCGCTGAAGAGCCCTAGAACGACGTAGTAGGCAGCGCGGCCGAGATCATCCCGGCCCGGTGCATCCCGCTTCTTGCGCTTTGCGACGCTCCTCGCCTGCGCCTCGGCGCGCTTCCGCTTGTGGCGGACGGTGTAGATATCGTCGTCGGACATGGCCTTGGGTCTCCGATGGATGGATCCCAAGCCTCCGTCCGGCGGACGAAAGTCGCCATGCCGAAAACGCCGGTCAGCAGCCGATTTATTTTTGCGCCCGAACCGGGTTTTCCGCCTTCCGGACCTTGCGACTTTCCCGCTGCGCCCGCCGTCAGCCCGACGTCGTGCTGACATCAGCGAGTGTGGAGGACCCCGCTCGACACCGCCCCCGTCGATGTCCATTTTGAATGCATGACCACCGGCCTCACCCTCGGAGCGCTTATCGGGCCGATTGCAACCGCGACGATCATCAATGTCGTCTTGTTCGCCGGCCTATGGCGCGGTCATCAGCGCGGACGTCATGAGGGCCGGCTGCCCGGGGCCTATTGGGCGAGTCTCGTGGCCTACATGGGCGCCGTTGGGCTGTACGCTTACCTGCACGGCCAACAGCCAGTTTCGAGCGGGTTGGACCTCTTCGCTGCGGCAGTCGCAAGCGAGGCTGCCGGCGTCGTCATCACCTACGGCATTGTCTACAGCTTCATCCTGTCCCGCGGACGCCCTTGGTCCGAGCGTGCTTGGCCAATGGTGTGCGCGCTGGTTCTTACGGCCGGCATGATCGGTGCTATCTTCACGACCTGACGACGGGCGAGCGCACTACAGGTAATCTCGGCCTCTCGCACTGAGTCGGTGAGGAGGTTGTCGTTGCCTAAACAGCAAGAGAATGATGAGTTTCAGGACCTAGTTGAGGCGTTCCGCAACGTGGCCGCAGACAACATGGCCCAAGGTCTGATCGTCGAATGGCTTCTTTGTCGATAGCTAAAGCAATACCCTAAGGAAATACGAGGCGAGGTCGCGGAAAGCCTTAAGGCGTCCGGTCGGAATACAACCTCATTTTCGCAGCTTCGAGCCTCTGATGCCATGTCGGAGATGCTGTCTGACGTGGCCGTAGGAATGTTTGGAGCGCTCGACGGGCTCGTTGACCGAGCGATGGCGCGGGCTGAGGCGTCAGAGCCCAAGCAGGGATAGCCGGGCCAAACGCATCGATTTCAGCGCGCGCCGCAGCCAAGAGATCTGTGTTGCTCATGCCATCCATCACCGCTGCCCCAACGCCAAACCCTCGCCCGTCGCGAACTGCCCGAGCGGCAGCATGGGAGGGGGCGCCAGAAGCCGCGGCGCGCCGCCCTCGAAAGACCGGCGGGCCGACGCTGCGCCGATCCCGCCCATGATGGCCCGCTGCCCAACTTTGGCGCCGTAGGTGCCAGCCGCCGCGGGCAGGCCTCCAACCTTGAATGCGATCGCGCCGGCGATCAGGTCCATGGCCTTCGCGACGGCCTTGCGGCCCGCCTCCCCGGCCGCGCCGGGCTTGATCGTCCCGTCCGGCCGCACCGTGGCCTGCAGCGCGCCCGCGAACCGGCGCAGGTGCCCCAACTCCTCCGGACTGAACAGGGTCGAGGCCACGCCCTTCCCCGCCCCATCCGTGAAGTCGCGCAGACCAGCGACCATCTTCGTGGCCGGCATCGCCGGATCCATGAGCCGTTGCACGGCCGCCTGCCGAAGCCCCGCCCATTCTTGGCTGTCCGCCCCGAGGAATGCCCTGGCAGCCCGCGCCTCGCTCGCCGCGCCGGGCTTGGCGCCGATCATCCCCGAGGAGCCGAACAGGCTTCGGCCGACGGCATTCGGATCAAAGCCGGTCCGCTCCAGGTCGGCAGCCCAGGTCGGGGTTGGCCGACCCGCATTCTCGGCCTGCTGCACCGCGGCCCGCAACTGTCCGAGGCCCGCGCGCTGCTCCTGGCTCAGGAAGGGCGTCAGGCTCCGGCCTTCGCCGCGCAGCAGGTAATCTAGCCGCCGGCCGAGATCGGCGCCCTCGCCGCCGAGATGCCGGGCGATGAGACCGCGCTGCACGGCCGCCCACGGCTCGCTGTCCGCGCCGACAGCATCACGCAGGCGGGTGAGGGTCTGGACCTGACCGCCCGTGACCCGGCCCGTGCCAGGCGAGCCGAACAGCATCGCGGCGACCTCGTTCGGGCTTGCATCCCGCTCCACGATGCGCCGCAGGTTCGCGCCGGCCGTGTCGCCGGGACCGCGAGGCTTGAAGGTCTGCTGGTACTCGCGGAACAGCCCTCGGGCTCGCTGCATCGCCTCCAGGGGGGCCGTGTCGCCGATCGGCAGGGCGTCCGTCGCGGCTGGAGCCGTGGCGCCGTCGAACGGCACCGCATCAGGAGCTGCCCGACCGCCACCGGCGCCGCCGGCATCGCGCCCGAGCACGGCCGCTTCGTAGGCGTCGGCGCCAGTATCGTGCTCGCCCCGGAACAGCCGCTGCGCCGCGTCGTCGAGGTGCGCGGGATCCATGTCGCGCGGCCGAACCCCAACCGAGGCCAAGTCGTCGACTACCTGCTGGCGGAACGGGGCGATGCGCTCGGCATAGGCTGCGGACTGATCCGCTATCCGGCCACCTAGGTCGGCAGGAGCGCCGCCGCGGGACAGGTCGGCGAGGCGGTAGACCGGCTGCCCGGATCGCTCCATGCCGATCAGGTCGTGCACCTCGTCGCCGATCCGGCGCGAGATCATGCCGTCCGCGCTATCGGGGCGGAGGAAGCCCTCGGACGCGAGCTGATCGCGGAAGTCCTCGATAGGGCGTCCAGCCCGGCGCCCGAGCGGACCATAGGGCGTCATCACCCGGCCGAGGTCCGTGGCGCGGGCATCCCCGTCGAGCGCGATCCCGCCGTTGCGGGCGAGGTAGTGGGTCAGCGGCTCAGATTTGCCCGCAGGAGCCCCGCCAGCGGCCGGGAGCGACGAGGACGGAGCGTCGAGGCTCGCGGCTCCGGGAAAGCCGTCAGCGGCCGAGCTTGCAGCCCTGACGGGCGCCTGCTGGCCGAACAGCCCTACCGACATCGCGTCCTGCGCGTGGTTGTCGAACTCGGACAGGATCCGGTCGACGGCACGGCGGTCGGTAGGGTTCTGGCCGGTTGTGCCCCGGTAGGCGACGATCCGCTTCCGTACCTGGTCGAGCTGCTGGAGGTTCGGCCCCTCGCCCGGTTGCAGGTTGAACAGGCCGGGGAGCGCGTCGAGGTCGCCGATGGCCCGCGTCGCAGCCGGCGTCAGCACCGGGTCGAGCGGCACGTCGGCGCCGAGGCGGTCCCGCACCCGAGACCCGAGCCGGTCGAGCGCACCGGGCGCGAAGGTGCCGGGGATCTGGGCGACATCGTCATAGGCGCCGCGGTAGGCGGTGCGACCCTGCGCTGCCGCGTCCCGCACGCCCTGCGCCGCCAGCGTGGCCGCGTCGAGGGCATCGGTCTCGCCACGCCCACGCACGGCCCGCAGAGCGTCGTCCTGCACCCGCTGCGCCACGCTCGCCCGCTCGGCTTCGGCCTGGGCCGCCTGCCGGGCCCGGTCCGCTACGGCCTCGAAGGCTTCCTGCGGGCGCTCGATGCGGGGCGCGTTACCGGCCGCCATCCCGAGGAAGCGGTCTCGGTTTGCCGTGAGCGCGTCGGCCTGACGTCCGGCGAACTCCTCGCCGATCTGCTGCGCCCGCGGCCCGGACTGACCAGCAAGGGCACGCCCCTCCTGTGCCAGCGCTTGCGGATCGGCCGTGGCCTGCCCCCGAGACAGCGGCAGCCCAAACTCGGCAGCCTGTGCCTCGCGCGCCGCCGCGACCGACGGACCCTTGGCCGCAAACGTGGTCTCGATGTGCTGCGCCAGTTCGGGCGTGATGGCAGCCGGGTCCACCCCGGCCTCACGTAGGGCCGCGGTCGCCTGGTCCATCAGGGCGCCGTCAGAGGTGCGGAAGGGGGCATTGCGAGCGAACAGTCGCGAGACCACGGGTGCGGCTCTGTCGATGATGGCGCCACCGACACCACCGAGAGCACCGCCGGCCAGTCCTGCCACGGTGGCTCGTCCCAAATCCTTGCTGTCCGCAGCTTCCGCCGCCGCACCGTAGAGGCCACCCGACAGGGCTGCCTGCCCGATCCGCCCGACGTCGGCCACACGCCCGACCGGCGGCAAGGCTACCGCCCCGCCGACGATGCCGCCCACGGTCCCGGCCAAGGCTGTCTTCGGATACTGCCGCGCCAGCGCGTCCTCGACATCCGAGACATAGCGGTAGCTATCGCCGAACGACTTGCCCGAGCGCAGCGCCTCAATCCCCGCCATGGCGTTCCGCGGCAGGTTCAGGCCGATGGCGTTCGCGCCACGAAAGAGACCGGCGTCGATCTGGTTCTCGGTCGATGGCTTCCCGATCAGCGCCTCGTCTGCTGTCCGGCGCAGGGCCGAGCCTTCCGGGGTCGAGGTGTCCAAGGTGGACGCCATCGGGCCGCTGCCAAACCGCTCCGAGAACGAGGCCGGCTGACGCTGGCCGCCGCCTGAGCGAGACGCCTTGAAGGCCTGGAACTCAGCCGGATCGAAGGCATCGGCCGCAGGTGCCGCGGCGGGCGCATCCTGCGCGGGGGCGGACAACCCCGCCTTGAAGGCCTGGAACTCAGCGGGATCGAACGCGATGCCTGCCGCCATGTCAGTACCCCTCGCTGTGAAGCTGCTGGTAAGCCTGCGCCTTCGTCATCCCGGAGCCGACGAGCTGGCCGAACCGATCGCCGGCCGAGACCGCGCCAGGACGGTTCGAGGGTGACGGAGGCGGAAGCGCCGGTGATCCGCCCTGCCCGCCCGCGACTGCGCCCTGCTGCTGCGCGGGGCCGGAGCCGGGGCGGTAATAGGTCCCCTCCCGGATCTGGTTCCCACGGTCGAGGTTCTGCTGCATCCGAAGCTGCGCGGCGTCGATCGCCCGCTGGTAGACCTTCACCCGCAGCGCATGCGGCAGGTTCGAGGAGCCGGCCACGTCGAGCAGGATCTTGCGCTCGCCCTCGGTCGGATTGCCGCCGAAGATGCTCTTGAGGTTCGTCAGGGCGTTCGTCGTGACGAGGTTGTCCAGCTCCTGCGTCGCCTGCCCACGCTCGTTGCCGAACGCACTCGTCAGGTCGCCGCGCTGCTTGGCGTAGGGGCCGCCATAGGCCGTCTTCGACAGTTCCTTGGCCTGCTCCAGGAGCCCGATCGACGACTGCGCCGAGATCACCGCATTGTCGGCCGTGTCGATCGCCTTCTTGTCGCCCGCGGACATGTCGCGATCCGCGCCGACCTTGCCGGTGGCGACGAACGAGCGCCACGAGGGCGAGCCTTCCTGGAGCCCAAGGCCTGGAGCTGCCGCACGCCGAGCCTCGATCTGGGCAGAGATCTTCGCGCCTTCGTCCGCCTTGTCGGTAGCCGGTGCCGTGTAGACGGGCTGCCGCGTGACCGGGTCGAACACCGTGGTCCCGGCCGGGACGTTCGTCAGCTTCGTGTCGTCGGCCCGCGGGGCGACATAGGCCGGCGTGCGCTCCCCGGGGAAGATGACGGCCGAGCCGGGCGACACCGTGGTCGGCGTCAGCGGCTTGCGCAGCTCGTTCTGGTAGTCGAGCAGTGTCCCGTTGAAGCCCTGGCTGCGTGCCAGCATGTAGTTTTTCTGCAGCTCGGGAAGCTTGGTCTGTTCAAGCTCGTTCGCGAGCAGCGACTTCACGACCCCGGACTGCGCATCGGAGAGACCCGGCAGCCCGGCAATCCGCATCAGCACGCCGATCCGCTGCTGCGAGCCCGGAGCGCCGACACCAACGGCCTGGGCGGCGGCTGGAGGGAGCCCCGCCTGCGCGAGGTGCTGCGGGGCCTGAGCCGAAACCTGTGCCCGAGCCTGCGGGGACGGTCCGTCGCCATCCTGGCCCGGCATGGTCATGACGCGAGCGGGCGGCGCCCCGGTGCCCGGCAGCGTAGGCGCGGCCTGCGGGGGAGCATCGATGGAGGCGGACTGCGAGCCACCAAAAGACCCGGGACCGGACAAGAGCGGGGCGCTCTGCTGCGGCTGGAGCAAGCCGCGGGGCTGCGGGCTGCTCAAACCGGCCGGCAGGGATGCGATCGAACCGGGGGCTGCCTGCGGCGAGGCCGGGATCCGGAACTGAGCCTCTTCCGCGCCCGGAGCCGGAAGGTTCGCCTGCATATCCGCGGCGGTCGCGGGGCGCGACGGCGCAGCAGCCTGCGGCACCATCCCCATCCCCTGCTCAAGCGCCTGCGTCTGCGCCTCGTCGTCCGCGAACTGCACGGGCTGCTGAGCGGGTGCTGCGGCGGGCTGCGGCCGACCGGGGTTGAGCCCCTGAACGGGAGCGAGCGGGCGGTTCAGCAGGCTCGGGACCGAGGGGGCGAAGCCGGGATCCGTGCTGGCCGTGCGGATCGGCGCGACCGGTCCCGGAACGCCCTGCCCGCCGCCGCCCATGCCGAAGGACCGACCGAAATCCTGCATCACCTGCCCGGCGGTCTTAGGGCTGCCGTCCTTGTTGAAGAACACAGGGCGGTTGGCCGCGACTTGGTCGGGGTTCACGTAGGCCGAGGCCGGCGCGTTCGGGTTGGAGAGCGTCCCGGCCACGAACCGGCGCCCGCCACCAGCCCCGAAGATGTGCATCGAGTACCGGGTGGCATCGTTCACCGGCAGGCCGGATTTCGCCAGCAGGCCCTCGTTCTCGGCCGTGAACGCCTTGGTCGCGCGAACCATCTGGTCCGGATCCGTGCGCCCGTCCGTGCCGGGGCCGACCGGCGTCAGAGCGAGATCCGGGTACTTCCGGACGACGCCGTTCCAGGTGTCCTTCGTGAACTGACCGAGGCCGCGCGCCGAGGAGCCCGACGCCTGGGCCGTCGGATCGTTGTTCGACTCCCGTTTGAACAGGTTGGCCTGGTAGTCCCCGGACGGTCCGGACTGATCGACGAACGACGGCACGCCGCCTGCAGGCGCGGGGCCGCTGCCAGGAGCGCCGACGGGGCCGCCAGGGCTAAAGCCCCCACCCGCACCGGGGCTGTACATCCCGGCGAGGCCACCGAACGCGGCGTTCGCCTGCGCCGACTGCGCTTGGCTCTGGCCGAGCTTTAGAAGGCCGATGCCGGTCTGAAGATCGCCGGCCTTGAACGCCGTTCCGGCCGCCGCGCCGTAGTCGCCGCCCTGTAGCTGCTCCCCGAGCTTGGACAATGCAGCCTTCTGCTCGTCTCGCTCCACCGCGTCGAAGTAGCCTTTACCGAGCTGGCTGAAGGCGTTGAAATATTCGCCGAACGACATCTGCGCGCTTCCCTCAACCGAACAGCTTGCCGAGGCCGCTCAGAACGTTGCCCGTGACCGGGCTGCTGGCGATGCCACCGAGCATGCCCAACAGGTTGCCGCTGGCCGTCATCTGGTTCTTGGCTTCGGTGTTGGAGTTGTCGACGTATTGGTTCGTGGCATTCTTGATCAGCCCGGCCTCTGCGTTGCCTAGGTTCATCAGGTTGGATCCGACCTGATTGAACGCACCATAGGTGCCCGTACCGTTGCCGACGTTGAGCGCCGACTGGCCGGTTCCGAGATTGGCATCTGCGCCACCGAGCGAAGTGCCGAGGCCGACATTGGAGGTGTTCAAGGCTGAGCCGAGGCCGGTGTAGAGGTTGCCCAAGGCCCCGGCTTGGCTGTCGTACTGTCCGGCCTGCGCATTCGCGAGACCGATGCTGTTGGCGTTAAGCTGGTTCCCCAGGTTCTGGCTGTTGCTGGCGAGCTGATTACCGAGCCCCGTCGAGATGCCGGACAGCGCATTGCCCTGAGCCGTGTCGATCGTGCCGAGCGCGGCACCCCGCTGCGTGTCAAGACCGCTCAGCGATGAGCCATAACCCTGAGCCGCATTGGCGGAGTTCGTCTGGCCTTGCGCATATCCCTGAATACCCGTCGCAAACAGGTTCGACCCGTTCTGCAAATTGCCGACGTACTGCTGATACCCTTGGCTCGCGAGGCCGTTAGCGGTGTTCAGAATGTCAGCAGTCGCATTGCCGCCTGCCAATCCGCCCCGCGCCGCCGCAGAGCGCTGCACGCCTCCGAGGGCCTGATCCAAAGCGTACTGGTAGCCGGGCGACGCGGTGAAGTTCTGGGCAGCCTGTGCCGAGCCAGCGACTCCGTTCGCCCCGATCGCATTCATGTAGTTGGCGAATGCGCTTGAGGCGCCAGACGCCAGCGTTCCGTACGCGCCGGAGGCCGAACCGAGATAAGCCTGCGTGTTGCCGTACTGATCCGTCAGATCCGAGCGCGCCTGCCCATAACCGCCAGAGACGTCGTTCCGCGCTTGGCCGTAATTTGCAGCAATGTCGTTGCGGGCTTGGCCATAATTTGAGGCGAGTTGATCGGCAGCCAGACCGTATTGGTTGGTCAGATCATTCCGGCCTTGGCCATACCCGGAACCCAGCGCTCCCAGTGCCGCGCCGTAGCCAGCGCCGATCGCGTCCTGTGCTTGGCCGCCGTACTGCGTGAGGTTCCCCTGCCCGGTGCTGTACCCCTGATTGAGGTCAACCCGCTGGTTGCCGTAGCCGGTGCCCAAGTTCGACAGGCCCGCGCCATAGCCGGTGTTGAGCGCCGGCAGACCGGAGCCGAGCACATAGTTGTTGGCGGCGGTGTAGTTGTCGCCGAGCGCAGTCGTTCCCTGGATCAGGCCAGTGTTGATGGTCTGTTGATTATTTTTATAAGCGGTCTGCGCAGCCCCGCCCGAAATCGCGTCGAAAATCGACATGGCTTAGTGAACCTTCCGGCTTGAGGGTGAGGGCATGTCGATGGGTGCCGGTGCGAAGGCCGATCGGGGCGCGAGCCAGGCGCAGTCGGCGCTGGTCATGGCCCAGATCTGCGCATCGACGGTGCCGCGGTAGAACTGGCGGGCGGTGCCCTCGTGCTTGAACCGTGCGCGGCGGGCGAGGTCAGAGAGGTCGGGGCGGTCGGCTGGGATCCGGACCACCACGCGCCCCAGGCCGAGGCCGTAGAAGGCCCACCGGCACGCATCGACGACCAAGGTGCGGGTCAGCATGCCCTTCTCGGCGACGACGATCAGTTCCGCCTCGTTGTCGGGGTGCGGGCAGCTCAGGACGAACAGGGCGCCACGGCCGAGGTCCGGCCGAACACACCTGATCCACGTCGCCTCATACCCGAGGCTCCGGCCGGCGATCCCGTGTACCCAGGCCGCAATCTGCTCCGGCCGATCGTCGAACTCTACGACGGCGCGACCAGCCGGCTGCGCATAGGGGCGCAGGTGCTGCGTCATGCGCTCGTGCAGGGTCTGCCGCTGCGGCTGCGCGAACGCCAAAGCGGGATCGATCCCCGCCTCGCGCAAGATCCCCTCAAGGGTCAGATCCGCGCCGCTGGCTGGCTCAAGAGGCTCGTCGACCACGAAGCCCTCGGGCAGATCGGCGCCGCTCATCAGGCGGCCGCCTGCATGGGCTGGCGAGCGCCAGGAGCGGCAGGCGGCGGATCGCGGTCGGGACCGCCAGAGATGATGATCGCAAGACCGGCCGCCAGGGCGCGGCGCGCGGTCTCGGAAAGCCCTCGTGGCTCACCTTGGGCGGCAGCGTCGAGCTGATCCCGCAGGTTGGCGGGAACGCGGAGGTTCAGAACCCGATCTTGAGGCGTGCGCACGTCAAAACTCCCCGAACGAAAGCACTCGCGGAGTAAAGCACGGCTGGTCGGTTTGTGTTACAGCGCCATATTCAGAGCAAACACCCTCAACACTTATAGCATTTACAGCGTTGTCTAGATTGCCACCTGCGACAATAGTGCGCAGTCTTAGCGTCCCATGATATCCTTGAGATGTCGCGAAGGGGCCTGACCCTCATCTGTCACTGGTGGATCAGCCCGCAGGGTTTTGTAGCGGTGCTCTTGGTCTGGCGCCTCATCTTTAAGATCCCCAGCCTGGCGAGCCGCCATCGAGGCAGCTCTCTGGGTTTGGCGATGCTTTTCGACTTCTTCTTCGGTCGGCCCGGCTAGGACCGTGCGTCCGGCGCCGCTGTAGAGATCCCGCATCCGTCCTTCGACCGCATCGGCCGCCGCATCGCCCTCACGCCATAAAGCCATCTCCAAGATCCTCGTGTTGGCCATTTCATAACCCATGTGCGCAGGCGGGTAGTCGAGCCGGTGCGCGCCGAGCGAGGCCAGCGGCCCCTCAATTGGAGTGTCCTGCGCCCCCTCGCGCCACAGGTAGCGGTCGCCAACGAGGTTTAAGGCCGCTCGCATCGCCGCCCGGGTCTCTTCCTCGCTCCGGTCGCGCGCCCGTGCCGCCTTCATGGTGTTGAACAGAACGTCCGCTACCGTTTCAATGATCTGCGCCAGTCCTTGAGAAGCGCGAAGGGCGCGGCGGACTTCGTCTGAAAATATCCCCGGTAGGGGGTCGCCGAGCGCTTGGGCGCGCTCATCAAACGATTGCTCTAGGCGTCGTTCAACTTCTTGCGTGATCGAGCGCCCCCCTGCAGTCGCTGCAGCATCTAGGCGAGCGCGCAACTCAGCCGTCGTCCGCAGGTTCAGCGGCGATCGCTTCGCCTCCGTGTCCGACATCTTGCGCGTCATACAAGCCTCCGTGGCACATGCAGCACTCTGCGTAACACAACAGCAGGTGAACGCAAGGTGCTGGACAAGGCGCCTTGATCGCCCTACACCTTACGTACAGCACGTAACTCTGCGTGCATCGAACGTGAGGCAGCTATGAAAGCTGAACCGGAGCGCACCGGTCGCCGAGCAGGCGACGGCACCCGAGCCCTCAAGCGCATGCGCGCCGGGCTGAACGTGTCGGTCCCGGATTATGCGGATTTCCTTGGGTGCAGCCCCAATCACCTGTGGGGGCTGATCCGCGCCAAGAAGATCAAGGCCGCGATGGTCGACGGGGTCACGTCGATCCCAGCCCATGAGGCTCTGGCCCGTTCCGGCGCTGAGCCGATCGCCGCCTGACCCCCGCTTCCGCGGGCGAGCCCCGCGGGCCGCTCATCCCGCGCCGAAGCGGCCGGCGCTCAGACAGGACCCAGACATGAAGAAACCCGCGCATCGCGGGGCGACGGCGGGTCTCAGAAATGCGTTCTTGGCAGCACGCACTGAGACATATGCCCCAGCCCCCGCGTCCCTTCAAGCCCGAACCCTATCGCATCGCTACGGGCTGACCCCAGCTGTCGCCGCTGTGGTCGCGTCGCACCTCTTCGCGGTGCCCGAGCACTGGAGCTGCCGCTCATGACGGCCGCCCTCACCACCACCACGCGCGCCGGAGACGGCGCGCCCCTCACCCTCGCTTTCGAAGCTGCCGCAGAGGCCGCCGAGATCGCTCGCACCTACAGCGAAACCGCGGCGGCCTTCGCCATGATCGGCGACCGGCGCGGGCTCGCCTACGCCCTCCGGTGCGCCAGTGCCGCGCTCCTCACCGCGAGCCAGGCCGTGGAGACCATGCGCCCCGCTGATGGGGCCAGCCGATGACGACGCCTCACACCCCCCGCCCGGTTTTTAGCTTCAACAGCACCGGCGAAGCCACGAACATCATTGCCGCGAGCCTGCCCCGGCAGCGGCGGCGCGCCATGCAGCGCGTGGCTGCTGACGCCGAGCGCATCACGGATGCGGATAGGAGGTTCTTTGAGCGGTTCCCGCACCGGTCCTACCGCTACCGCCGCGCAGGGCACCCTGAGATGGCGCAGCTCGAAGCCGTCTACGGCGCGCCGATCATCACCGAGCCCGGCTCAGTCCCGTTCATCCTGATCAAGAACCTCGCCCCCGGCGTTCGGATGCGGGCTTTCCTGCCCGGTCCGGACAACGAGGACGGGAGCAGCGCCACCGACGAAGAACTGGCGCTCCTCTGGCATGACCACTGCCGACGCTGCCCCGGCGTGGCCGAGCGCGAGGCGCAGCTTCAGGTCGCTATGCGACTGCCCGGCGGTCCCCTGCACGAAGGGGGCATCTGATGTCGGCCGCCCCTGTGCCCATTCCGGTCCCGCCGGAGCTGTTCGCCATCCTACGGGCGGACCTCCGATACTTCGACTGGCGCCCCGAGCGACGGCACCGCCTGCGCCTCGCTGGCGCATGCGAGATTGAAGAGGCCCGCCGCAAAGTCGGCCTCGTCCTGCCGCCTCCGGGCGTGCGGGTGTTCTGCGGGATCCACCGGCTGTCGCCGGGCAGCGTCCACCGCGTGATCGGCTTCGCCATCGACGTGGGCGAGGTGGACTTCGACGAGAAGACTGCCGCGCGGGCCTATGCCCGGCTCAACCCGCAGGATGTGACGACGCACCCTGCCGAAGCAGACCTGTGGCACGCCGTGCCCTCCCCGCGCGCGATCGGCGGGTAGCGCATGACAGTGACGCCGCCCGTCCCCTCAGGCGTTCCGGGGCTCACCTCGACGCAAGTCCGCGCGCAGCTCGCGCGGATGGGATGGACGGGTGCGCTCCCGATCCACTCGCACGACGGCGGCCACTCCTCCCGCGGCAAGGCCCCCGGCATCACGGGGTGGCAGCGGCGGGCCATGTACGAAGGCCCCGAGACCACCGCGGAGGATCTGAAAGCCTGGGAGCGGAAAGAGCGGCAATGGCCGGGCACTGGCATCGCCTGCGGGAACGTGGTCGCGATCGATGCGGATTTCGCGACCGATGCCGCCTTGGCTGAGACCGTGACCGCGCTGGCCGTCGAAGTGCTCGGCGAAACCCCGTTCGTCCGCCAAGGGCAGGCTCCGAAGGTCGCGCTGATCTACCGGGCCGCCGAGGCGATGCCGAGCGTCCATCTGAAAGCCGCCGACGGCTCCAATGACGGCCTCGACGTGCTCTGCCAGGGAACGCAATTCGTTGCCTACGGCGTGCATCACAAGACGCTCAAGCCCTACGCATGGATCGGGGCTGAAAGCCCGCTGACAGCCGGACCAGACGAAGCCCCCGAGATCACGCAGGCCCAGGTAGATGAGTTCGTGACCCGCGTGCGCGGCGTCGTTGAACTCAACGGGACCGGAGGCCGGAAGGGCCAGCGCGGAGGCGGCGGCGGACAGATCGTCCGCGGGGCTGACGGGCGGGTGACGGATGGCCGGGAATACCACCTGACGCGCGTGGTCTACTCGACGGCGCTCGCTATGAAGGGCGAGGGCGAGGAGATCACCACCGCGTCGCTCGCTGCGCGTGCCTGGACCGCCTTCGCCGCGTCGACCGTGCTGGATGATGGCCGCTGGTCGCCGGAGATGGCGCGGATCAAGGCCGCCGCGCTCCTCGACCGGGTGCGCCGGGGCTTCGTCAGCCTCGACCCGGAGCCGCAGGACTGCGCCGAGGCCATCGAGCCGACCTATCCCGACACGCGGGTTTCCGTCGCCGAGGCCGAGACCGCTACCGCCGCCATCGTGACCGGGTTCTTCGGCGAGCACGTGCCGGCCTGGAAAGCCGAAATGGCGCAGTGGAAGGTTGAGGCCGACGAGGCCAAGGAGCGCGGCCAGGACGAGCCGGACAAGCCTATCCCGGTGTCATGGGCCGCCCGCGTCGAGACCGCGATCGGCAAGACTGCGCTCGCCATCAAGGGCGCCGCCCAGGCCGCCAAGGACGGCGCGAGCATCGTCTACGCCGCCCCGATGCACAGCCTGCTCGCCGAACTGGCCGAGCGGTTCGCGGCCGAGGGCGTCGAGGCGCGGGTTTATCGCGGCTACACGTCGCCGGATCCGGATGCGCCGGACGTGATGATGTGCCTGGACATCCCTGCGATGCAGGACGCCCGCGATGCGGTGCGGCCGATCCCCTCGACGGTGTGCGAGCGGAAGGCGGACGGACAGAAGCTTTACTGTCAGTTTCACGACCGCTGCGGGATGGAGCGGCAGCGCCAAGCGAAGTCCGCTGTTTGGCTCGTACCGCATGCCCTGCTGTTCCAGGGCCGCCCCGGCGCGATTCCCGCCCCTGACGCGCTGGTGATTGATGAAGGCGTGACCATGGGCGCCTTGCCGGACAAGCCGGCTCGCATGTCGTTCGACGCGATCGAGCGCGCGCCCGTCGAGCCGAACGAGAAGGCCCCACTGTTCACCAACGCCGCCAACGACCTCGAATTCGCACGGGCGAACCTGCTGCGCGGCCTGCGCGATCATCACGACGACGGTCCGCTACAGCGTGAGATCCTGCTGCGGCACGGCCTCACCGCCACCGCGGCAGCCGAGGCCTACAAGATGGAATGGGGCCGCCTGCGGGATCCCGGCATCAGCCCCGGCATGGACGCCAAGGCGCGGAAGGCGTGCGCCGGAGCCGTCGGCCAGCATAACCAAGACGCTAAGGGCCTCGCCGGCATCTGGAATGAGCTGCGCGCCTTCCTTACCGGTCACGCCGAGGAGTCCGGCCGCCTGTCCGTTCGGTACGACGAGGAAGCCGAGAGCCGCGTCGTTGAGCGGCGGTCGCTCGACACGGTGCGCGCCAGTTGGGCCGCCCCTGCGCTGCTCCTCGACGCCACCCTTCCCGACGCCTCTCTCCTAGAGCCCGTGGTCGGGCATCGCGTCGAGGTGAAGGCCGACATCACCGCCCGATGGAGCCCGCACGTGAAGGTTCGTCAGATCCTCGCCGCGCCAGTCACGGCGCGCAAGCTCGGCATCATCGGATCCGACGAGGAGGCCGACCCCGAGACCGTCGGCTCACCCAAGCGGGTCATCACCGACCTGATGCGCCTTATCCGCCTGCGCGCCGCGCTGGTGTGGCCGCGCGTCGTCGTCGTCATCGGCCCGATGCGGCTGGTGGAGGTGCTGACCGATGCGGGCCTGCCCGAGAACGTCGAGACCGCCCACTTCGGCGCCGTCGCCGGGATTGATCGTTGGTCGACGGCCGCCGGCCTGATCTGTGTCGGCCGCCTGCAGCCAGGCCCCGGCATTACCGAGCCCTTGGCCGGCATCATCACCGGCACAGTACCCCGCGCCATCCCGCCGAACCCCAAGGGTGGCGGTCGCTGGTATCCGCGGGTTTCCGGAGCCGTTCGCCTCGCGTCTGGCCAGGGCGTGCGTGTCGAGCGGGGCGAGCACCCTGACAACATGGTCGAGGCCCTGCGCTGGCAGATCACCGAGGCCGGGCTGATCCAGGCCATTGGCCGGTTGCGCGCCCTGCGCCGCGGACCTGACGCCCCCGCCTTCCTCGACATCATCAACGACGTGCCGCTGCCGATCAGCGTGGACGGCACCCCGACGTGGGACGACGCCAAGCCCGGTGCGTGGGCCGAGATGGCGACCGAGGGCGTGCTGCTGGAGAGCGCCGCCGACATCATGGCCTGCTTCCCCGAGGAAGCGCCGACGCGGAAGACGGCGCGCGAGATGACCCTTCCGACGCTGGCCCTAACATCTATAAGGGATATATCTATAGACGTTAGGGCCAGCGTCAGACGCGCCACCTACAAGCGCCTTGGCCGGTTCCCGCAGGCATCCGCCGTCCTGCTGCCGAACGCTCCCGCCGACCTGAAATCCTGGCTCTCGGACCGCCTTGGCGCGATCGAGTGGGTGAAGATCGAGGAGCCCGAGGCGCCCAAGGAAGCCGTCCCGCAGCCTACGCCCGCCACCGTCACCCGCTGGCCGCGTTGCGCCGACCTCGCTCCCGAGTTGGCTGCCGCCTACCGCCTCGTGGTCGACGTGCCTGCGCCGACACCCGCACCGCTCATCCCCGTCATCCCAGAGATCGTCCGCTGGATCCCGCCACCGACTCGCTGCCGGCCAGTCCTACGTGTGGTCGCTCTGGAGGCCGCAGAATGATCCGCCCTTGCGATCAGTTCGGGCCGTGGGTTGCTGGCCTCGACCACGCCGAGCAGCGTGCGAGGCTCCGGGCCATGCGCGCCCTCGCCCGCGTTCACTGCGGGCCGCGCGGCGCCGACCTCTGCCGCTTGTTGGCCAAAGCCGAGACTGACCCGGCCGCGTTGGAACCAGCCTTGGCCGCGCTCGACCGCCTTCCCTCAAACGACCGCCGGCACGTGCTGGCGTCCTACAGCGCCCGCGCCCGCGCAGCCTGAAAGGAACCGCCCATGTGGAATGTCGTCCAGTTCCCGGCCAACCGGATCCGAGACAGATCCTCAGGTGTCCGCGTCGCTCGCATCACCGATCACTGGTTCATCGAGCGGCTAGAGGCCGGCGGCATCACCGATCGCCGCCCCGTGCCTTCCGAGACCGACGCCCGCCGCATCGCGGCGCGCATCAGCCGCCGAGACAGGGTGCCGTTGCTGCCAACGTGTCAGCACCGCCGCCCCTGGCACACGGCCGGACATCACACCCCCGACGACGCAGCCTGAAAGGAGCCACCATGTCGAACATCATCGCCCTGCCGACGCACCCGCAGAAGCCGATACCGACGGCGCACTATGAGACGGTCGCCAGCTACGGCGAGACCGGCCCCGTCGCCGTCTCCCTTCTCCGGCGCCTCGATGCCCCCGCCGGGCTGATCCATGTTGCCGTGCTCGGGCCTCTGCAGGGCGTCGAGATCATCGCCAGCTTGCCGGACAACGACCAGGGCCGCGGAATCGCCGGCCTCGTGGGTCCTGCCGCATTGCGTGCCGTCGAGCTGTCGGAGATCGAATTCGCTGCTCAGCCGGAGGCCTGCTGATGTCCGAGACCGACCGCATGCCCCACCCCGGCCGCACGTCGGCCGAGCGCCGCGCCCTCGACCGCATCGGCTGCGGCGAGCCTCCGGGGTGTTCTCCGAAGACCCTGCGCCGTCTGCTCGACGACGGCCTGCTGATCGACCAGGGCGGCGAGGTCAGGCGCGACGCCCTCGGATCCTACCAGGTGCCGTCCTACGTGATGCCGCTCGCGGTCCACTATCAGTGGTGCAGCGCCGTCGCCTTCACTGACGAGGAGATGGCCGCGTTCGAGGCCGAGCTGGAGGCGCAGGCATGAGCGACGCCTTCGCTCTAGCAGTGTTTGAAGAAGCGGTAGGTGTCCGGGGCACGCATCCATTTGAATTCGGCGGTCAGACCGCCCTGGCTCTTGATCCACGCCTTTATGTCGGCGGGATAGCCGTCCCACATCACCTCCGTCCCGTACTGCTTGTGTGCGCGATGGAAGCCGAAGGCGGCCTCCGGCGTCACACAGATCCGATCTCGCGGGACGTGGCCAAGAAGGGTCGTGCAGGCGGACTGGCAACTGCCCACCACCCGGACCTTCTTGCCGTTCTCAGCCAGCGTCGACCACATGCTGTCGTACTGCGCGACCGAGCCGCCGTGGTTGTCCGATACGTCGATCGTGTCGCCGTTGTCCTGCAATCCCGACATCGGGCTAGGCCCACCGCGACGGGCTTCCGCGCCGGCGCCAAGGGCCAAAGCGAGTGTTGTTCCGATGATCAACCTCATCAGCAGGCGTTGCTGCAATCGCGAGCCACGAGCCATGTAGACGCTCCATTCCGATGCGCGAGACTATGCGTGTCGCCGTCGTCCCGGCAACGCTCATGACCACCGCCAGCATTCTCGCCCTCGTGCAAAGCATCGAGCGTCACGATCCCGACGCGCCAGGCGCCCTCGCCTTTCGCTCGGCTCTACACCGTAAGGGCATTGAGGCCGACCATGCTGGTGGTCTGGCGATCCTCAATGAACTGCTCTCCGCCGTCGCCCATACCGAGCCGAAGCGCGCCGATGTCAGAACTATGATCGCTCGGTCCGCTTGGGCTGATCTACTGCCAGGGCCGAACAGGAGGACACGCTCATGACTGTGGCCGCCCTTAACCATTCGCTAACCATACCGCAGCAACCTGACGGCCGGATGGAGCGCGACATCCATTCGCTCTTGAGGAGCCCTGCCGCACGTTCGACTGCGGCGGGGTTTTCCCCGTTAGGCCGAGGGCTCGGTCGATGACGCCGCGCGAGATCTCCGCCTTCAACGTCGGCATCGAGACCGCCCGCCAGATGGCGCTCACTGCCGCGGTGACGATCGAGGTGCGCGACGACGCCGGGGCTGTCCGCCAGCAGGCCGCGGCCGCCGCGCTGCAGGGGCTCGCCGAGGGGCTGCGCACTCTGGCCCAACCGTCAGAGGAACCGCAGTCGTGAAACCTGATAGCCGGTGCTATCTATCTTCAACCTGTTTTCATCCTGATCTTTACAGGACAGCCAACGACGGGACGGCCGCGTGATGCCGAAGGAAGAAGGCCAGTTCGAGCAGGGCAGGAGCGGCAACCCTGCCGGCCGCCCCAAAGGTGCGCGCAACCGCGCGACCGCCGCTTTGGAGAAGATCCTCGACGGCGACGCCGAAGCGATCCTGAGGAAGGCCGTGGAGATGGCAAAGGACGGCGATCCGGTCGCCATGCGCCTGTGCCTCGACCGCCTCATCCCGGTCCGCCGCGACAGGCCCATCACCTTCACGCTGCCGCCGATCAACAAGCCGGCGGACCTCACCCGGGCGACCCACGCCCTGATGCAAGGCGTTGCTGCCGGCGAGATCACTCCGAGCGAAGCGGCCGAGCTGTCGAAGCTGGTCGATGCGCACGTGAACGCCATCAAGACGGCGGATCTGGCCGAACGCCTCGCCCGGATCGAGGAGGGCGCGCTGTCATGATCGTCAATCTGGAACGCCGCATCCGGAAGATCGAGGCGCGCCGCATCGAAGCCGATCCCGCCCTCAAGGCCATGCCTGACGACGAGTTGGCGCAGGCCCTCCGCGAAGCGTCCGAAGACCCGTCCGACCACGCCTTGGCCGATTGGTTTCAGGCCGGGTGCATAGAGCCACTGCCGGTCGGCGCTTTCGACAGCTTGCAGAGGAGCCTCTGACGATGGCCACCAGCAGTTTCGAGACCCGCCTGCGCCGGATCGAGGTCCGCCGCATCTTCAGAGGCGAGATCGCCAGCTCCAGCGACCGGCAGCTCATGGCGTTCATCCGTAGCGGCTACGCCGATCTACGGGCCGAGCACGGCAGCCTCGCCGAGGCGGCTTGGCACCTGCGCGAGACCGGGGACGCCGGAGACGCCGCCCTCGCCACCCTGATTGAGGAAGACATCGGAGGCCCAGATGCGCGGTACCATTGAGGCCCGGCTGGCCAAGGCCGAGCAGCGGTTCCGTCACCGGATCCAGGGCGTTCACCGCTACACCGACGACGAGCTGCAAGAGCTGATCGTGGTCCTCAGGCAGGCTGAGGAAGGCGAAGCCCTCGACCCGGACCGTGAGGAATGGGCCGTCGGACTGCTGCATCGTGAGGGGTTTATCCCCTGACCGGAGACCGGCCATGAGCATCATTGACCTGGAGCGCCGCCTTGCGCGCATCGAGGCCGGCCGCCGCACAGGCGCACCGGCCGCCATCCTTTCGGATCACCCGATCGACGACGTAGCCGGCGACCTCGCCGCGGCCGACGCCTTCGCGAACTGGCAGCGCTGGGTCGCACAGGGCAAGGCCACGGTCAGCAACGGCGTGCTTTGCCTCATCAGCCCCGAGATGACGGGCGACGAGTGGGCAGCGCGGTTCGTTACCGAGCACTGAGTCTGCCGTCGAGCATCCCCATCCTCACCACAGGACCGAAGTGGGAGCGGTGAGCGGAAGCCGAAAACCACCGCGCTGCGCAGATTGGGCGCCGGCGATCAATCTGAGCGTGGCGTGCGATCTACGACAATTGAGATTTAAGATGTTCTTGAATATTACCCGTCTGGGGAGTCTTATCAGCGAGAACTTTTGCCAGCATATTTGCAATATGCGAGCGTAATTTATAATTGTTTAGATCTGAGATTACTTCGCCACATGCCGGCAGCGGATCAACTGTCGCAAGCATAGTCAACCCCTAAGATCCAGGCCATAAAATCAATAAATCGTTCATAAACATGTGTTAGTTTGTGTGACAAAGACGCCAAGATACTGAATAGGGCATTTTTTAAAGGTGGTGACAAGTCGGAATACGTACCAAAACGGCCAAACGGATATCTTTATTCCGCTCCGTAGCGCCCCTAGGGTCTGAACTCAATCAGCTTGGCCGTGATGATGTCCGAGAAGGGTGGCGAGCGGACGCTCAAATGCTACGGTTAGCCAGTGATCGTCCCGATTGGGTATCTGTCATGTTACTGTATCTAATTCCATATGTCGCGCTTTTGTTGCTAATATTTGGTTTCGCCGTTGGCTATCGTAAAGGTAAGCAGCGACCAAGATTAGGGTTAAAATCGCCGCTGAGTTTATTTTTAATCATATTAGCAGCAATAATATTTACTAAGGCTATAGACAAGAATGGATTTTCTGGCAATGCAGGGCATATCATATTCTTGATAAGCTCTTGCCTACTTTATGCTTCTCTTTGGATCGGAGCTTCAATCGGAGGCTGGGCAAGTAAATTTGGTCACCGAAAAGTTTCCTGAGTTGCAACGTCCATGACAAGGCCGCAATTCTGCTTCCACACTCAACCTGACCGTCCGCAATGGGTCGAAAGCGGGCGGCCCTCCCAGGGTCAAGCTGATTAGGTTTTGACCCTAG
>NZ_JAUYZJ010000046.1 GCF_030700285.1 Methylobacterium sp. NEAU K
CTGCCTGCAGCAGCGCGGTGACACGGCGGTAGCCGTAGCGCCCGTACTCGGACGCCAGGGCGACGATGGCGCGGGTCAGCGCATCCTCGTCGGCCGGCAGTGTGGGCACGTAGCGCTGCGTGCCCCGGTGCTGGCCGACCATCCGGCAGGCGTGACGTTCCGAGAGGCCGTACTTCTCCCGGATGCCATCGACCGCCTGCCGGCGTCGCTCGGGGGCTATAAGTTTCCCGCAGCGACGTCCGCCAGTACCTGCTTTTCCAAAGACAGATCCGCCACGAGCCGCCGCAACCGAGCGTTCTCGCGCTCCAGGTCCTTCATCTTCCTGGCCTGGTCGACTTGGAGGCCGCCGTACTCCTTGCGCCAGCGGTAATAGCTCTGCTCAGAGATCTCCGCCTCCTTGCACGCCAGCGCCAAGCTCTTGCCCTGTGCTGTCTGCACCTCGATCTGGCGCAGCTTCAGCACCACCTGCTCCGCGCTCGTCTTCTGACCTCGCCGCATGTCCTACTCCTTCGGTCCTGGCTGATCCTCTCAATCAGCCCGGTCCAAAGCCAGCCGGTCAGGTCAATTGCCACGAAGCTCGTCTCAATTTTCGACTCTGCGATGACGTTCATCGCCTCGTCTATCACGCAGATCTGAGTGAACTTCAGCGATACGTCTAGACCGACATAGTGACGAGTCATTTGCAGCAGCCTTGTCAGTGCGATCCACTATCTCAAAGACGGTAAATTCGACTGTTCGTGGCCGATTCGCGCGGCCCAGCGACTTGCGCTCGATACGCTCACCCCGAAGCGACCAGCGGCCCCGTGGCAGGACACGCCTACCGCTAGGGCTGCAACGACGCACTCCCGCAGATCAGTAGCAAAGCTGACAGCATCGGCAGGCTCCTCAGATTACCAACTCCTTGGCACCAACCGCGTTGCAAAGCCACCGGATACAGATCTAGGCGGACGTGGCGCCGATACCAATTCTGACCCACATTTTAGCGAGTGTCATGATGAAGCGTCACACAGATTAGAAATAGACGCTTAAGAGGAATGATGGCTTACCACTCCAGCCCGAATTGTGGGACGACTGAAAGACTACCGCTTTGGGGGAGTGCTCGTAGCCGCCCACATGGCTGCCATGGGTCGCAACCAGTCTGTCAGCTTATGCTGTCCTCACCGCAGGGGCGTCGGTTCGGGTGTCATCTCGTCTCGCCGGCATCGGCCGGCGAGGAGAAGGACAATGGGACATTCCGCGTACGATCCGGCCACAAAGGGTCGGCTGGCCGCAAGCTCGGCGCAAAGCGTGCGCTTAAACCTCAGCAGGTTTGGGCCATCCGGTTCTGGCTCGATCGCGAACGGCGTACACGCGACCGGGCAATGTTCGATCTCGCCATCGACAGCAAGCTGCGCGGCTGCGACATCGTCAAGCTCAAGATCGGCGATCTCCTCAGCGGCGGGCGCGTGCGAAGCCGGGCCATTGTCATCCAGCGTAAAACCCGGCGGCCGGTACAGTTCGAGCTCCTCGAACCTGCCCGCAACAGCATCCTGGCATGGCTGGAGGTCCGAGGCGGAACGCTCGACGACTATGCGTTCCCGAGCAGGCGCGATGGTGTAACGCACATCAGCACCCGGCAGTATGCGCGCTTGGTCGACGAGTGGGTCGCGGGTATCGGTCTGCGAAGTGAGGACTTCGGGACTCATTCCCTCCGTCGAACGAAGGCGTCATTGATCTACAAGCGGACCGGCAACCTGCGCGCCGTGCAGATCCTGCTCGGCCATACGAAGATCGAGAGTACGGTCAGGTATCTTGGCGTGGACGTCGAGGATGCGCTCACGCTTGCGGAAGGGACGGAGATTTGAGCGTTCGGCCCCTCGACTCCCGGGCCGAGGGGCTTCGAAACCAGCCAGACCGCTGTGCGCCCATTGCAGCCGCCCAAGCATACCCGGCAGTGTCACGGAAGCGGACGTGCAGCATGAAGCTCCTCACAGCTGTGGCGCAGGTCGCTCATGAAGGCAGTGCCAATATGCCGAGTCGCCGACCGACACCTCCGACGTACCAACGTAAATGACACGCTCGGTAACACTGTGTGGTCGGCTCTTCCGAACCGACGCGGATCAAAGATCCAGGGTCTTGCGAGCGAAGCTCTCGATGTAGTCGACGAGCTTGTCCGAGGCGGCTCCGGCGGCATCGACGTCGCGTCGGGCGACCGCTTCGCAGACGTCGGCGTGGAGATTGGCGGTCAGCGGCAGATCTGCCGCCTGCTTGTAGTGCTGGTACCAGAAACGCCGTGACAGGGCCGCCATGCTTTCCAAGGAGCGCACCGCGAACTCGTTGCGCGATGCCGTTGCGATCAGGTCGTTGAATTGACGGTCCAAGCGCATGAACGCCAGGTCGTCCGACGCCGAGGCCGCCTCGCGCATGTCCTGCGCGAGGCCCGCGAAGACCTCGCGCTCCTCCTTCGTGGACCGCTCCGCGGCGAGGCGGCCGATCAAGCGCTCCAAGACGCGCCGGGTCTCCAGGAGGCGCAGCTGAGTGCGCACGTTGATGTCGGAGACGAGGATGCCGCGCCGCGGCATGACCACGATGAGCCCGTCACGGGCGAGGCGCTGCAGAGCCTCTCGAATGGGGGTGCGACCGATCCCGAGACGCTGGACCAGGTCCTGCTCGCCCAGCACCATGCCGGGCGGGAGCACGAGGGTCGTAATCATCTCCTCCAACTGCTGGTAGGCTCTGTCCGTGAGCGTCAGGTCGGGTAGGTCATTTCCTCCAGCAGCCCCGTCGGCCCCGTCGAGTGCCCCCTTCACGGCCTTCCTCGCCCGCTTCTCGCCACGCTGCCTGACGCGGACCGACGTCGTCTTCCCGATCACGAAGTTCATCGACGACGCCCCTCTGCCTTGCCCAGCCCGCTCGCCACCGCCTCGCATCAGTGCATGGTGCCGCGCGCTCTCCTGCGCAAGGGGATATCGCTGATATATCTTGCGCAGACTAGAAATATCCTGCAGTAACACCCGGCGCATACTAAAAGGTAGGGAGGCAAGGAATGGTAGGGCAAATTGCGATACCCGCCGGCGATCTGCTGCCGGAGAAGGTCACAACCGAAACCCCCGCCCGCGTTGCGGCTGGGTCGAGCGCAGTGATCGCGGCACGGCTGGAGCGCCTGCCGATGACCCAGTTCCAGCGCAATATCTTCCTCATCATCGCGACGGCTTGGTTCTTCGACTCAATCGACCTCGGCTCGCTCACCTTCCTGCTCGGCTCGATCAAGACCGAGTTCGGCCTCTCGACGGCCCAGGCCGGGCTCCTGTCGAGCATGAGCTTCATCGGCATGTTCGCCGGCGCGGCGATCTCCGGGATGCTGGCCGATCGTTTCGGCAGGAAGCTCGTCTTCCAAATCAGCATGGTGTTCTGGGGGCTCGGCAGCGCGTGGTGCGCCTACGCGCCGGACGCGACCATGCTCGGCTACGCCCGCCTGCTCCTCGGCTTCGGCATGGGCATGGAGTTCCCCGTGGCCCTGGCCATCGTCTCCGAGTTTCTGCCGACGGCCAAGCGCGGCCGATACCTCGCCATCATGGAGGGCTTCTGGCCCCTCGGCTTCATCGCGGCCGGCTGCCTCAGCTACGTCCTGTTGAGCTACTTCGACTGGCGAGCGGTGTTCCTGGCCCAAGCGTTGCCGGCGGTGTTCCTGTTCGTGATCCGCTTCCTGGTGCCGGAGTCACCTCGCTGGCTTGCGGACCGCGGCCGGTTCGATGAGGCCGATCGCGTGATGGCGACCATAGAGACGAAGGTGGCCGCGCGTCTCGACGGCCGCTCACTGTCCGAGCCGGAGGTCCTGCCTGAACAGGCCCAGGGCGAGCGTCGATTCTCCTTCCTTGAACTCTGGAGCCCGGGTTACGCCAGCCGCACGGTCATGATCTGGCTGACGTGGTTCTTCGCCCTTCTCGGTTTCTACGGCCTCACCACTTGGCTCGGAGCCCTGCTGCAGGATGCGGGCTACAGCGTCGCCAAATCCGTGACCTACACGATCCTGATCTCGCTCGCGGGCGTGCCTGGCTTCATCGCCTCGGCCATCCTCGTCGAGCGCTGGGGTCGCAAGCCGACCGCCGTGCTGATGCTGCTCGGCAGCGCGGTGGCGGCTTACCTCTACGGCCACTCGCCGTCGTTCGCCTGGCTGATCGCGTACGGACTGATGATGCAGTTCTTCCTGTTCGGGATGTGGTCGGTGCTCTACGCCTACACCCCCGAGCTCTACCCGACCCGCGCACGCGCAACGGGAGCCGGCTGCGCCTCGGCCGTCGGCCGTGTGGGCTCGCTGATCGGCCCTTACGTTATCGGGCTCATCCTGCCGACGCTCGGCCACGGCGGCGTGTTCGCCCTGGGTGCCGGATCGTTCGTCATCGCAGCGGCTAGCGTCGGCATCCTCGGCATCGAGACCAAAGGCAAGTCGCTCGAAGCGATCTCGCACTGAGCGTACCGGCAGGGATGCGGGCCGCTCGCACCCCTGCCGGCCTAATGGAACCCCGCAGTACTGTTGACGATTGATATATCAATGATATGTTGCGAGCAATAAGGCAGGGAGAGCGCCATGTGCCAGACGGCTCGCAATGCGGATGACGGTCGGCGTCTCACCGTCTGTCGGGAATGCGGCGGACGCCCTGCCAGCAAGCCCGCGGCCACGTTCGTCCCGCGGTCATGGTGCGGTCGCGTGCCGAGCCGGCGGCCGCCAAGCCTGCCTTTCTCTCGCACTCCGTAGCGGCGATGGCGTCTTACTAAACTTCTCCGTTTGAGCGGCTGCGGCGGGCGCCTCACGAGATATCTAACAAGGGAGAATTCTAATGGAACTCGCAGTCACCAAGATGAGCGAGAGGCAGAGAAACTATCGAGCAAATTATCGGCAGCGTGTAGCGGGCTGGTACAACGGCTTCCTGCACATCGCCATCATCTACACAATTGGCCTCACGGCGCTGTACATATACATCTCCAACATCAGGGCTCCAACATGGAAAGAACTCGCAACTGTGCCGGCGGCATTCCTGTTGTGCAATTTCTTCGAGTGGTGGCTGCATCGCTACGTGATGCATCGGCCGCAGAGCAATCCGATCGGCCGCGCCGTATACAATCGACACACGCTCCAGCACCATCAGTTCTTCACCGACCACGAGATGCGCTTTGCTGACCAACGCGACTACCGGGTGACGTTCTTTCCGCCCTATGCGCTGGCGACATTCACGCTGATGTCGATTCCGGGCGCCATCGCGCTCGGCAACGTGTTCACGCCGAACGTCGGTTGGCTGTTCATCACGACGACGACCAGCATCTACATGATTTATGAGTTCATGCACTTCTGCTGCCACGTCGAGGACAACTGGTTTGTCCGAAACATGCCGTTCATCAACACGAACCGCCGGCACCACACGGCCCATCACGACCAGTCGATCATGATGGAGCGCAACATGAACCTCACCTTCCCGATCATGGACTGGCTGTTCGGCACCTCGGACCTCAACCGTGGCCTGCTCGGCACGCTCTTCAACGGCTACGACACCCGTCACGTGAAGACCAACATGCGAAAGACGTCCCGCACGCCCGGGGCCGCCGAGCCCGGCGCGATGCAGCCGGCCGAGTAAGCCCCTGCCACACGCGACGTGCGGCGCCCACGAGACGCCGCCCCGACACTTGGGAGGTCCTCCATGAATATGATCGAACCTAACGTAGCCGCCCTCGCGTGGTTCGCCCTCTTCGCCGGCGTCGCCAGCGTCGGCTTCTATGTCCTCACGGGCATGTTCCCGCTTGAAACCCGCCCCGACCTGAAAGGCCGGCCGCTCGGCCTGCTGCTGCTGGCGGCCAACGTCGTGCTTCTGCTGGCATTAGTCTGCGGTGGCCTAGCTTACGGAGCCGCCAATCTGCGCTGGACGAGCCTCGTCATCGTGGGCGGGCTGGCCGTCCTGTTCGCCCCGGGCCTGTTCAACGTCTGGCCCCAGCGCTGGCGTGACGGCCTGGCCGGCCTCGCCATCGTGCTCGCCGGGCTCGGGGGCGCGCTCGGCCTGCTGCAGCAGGTCGGTTCCGCCTTCACCCTGTAAGAACGACCACCGATCCGGGAGGAATCCGATGCCGTTTCCGATCAAGTTCGGCTTGTCCGTCGCCGTCGCCTTGGCCGCGCTCGCAGGGTGGTTCTACATGGGCTACCTCGGTCAAACCGGCCCACAATGGGCCGTGGCGTTCCTCGGCCCGTTCATGGTCGTCAGCCTCTGGATCTTCCCCGAGGTGATGCGCTCCCGCTCCGACGGCCGCATGCCGCGCCACCAGATGCGGGAGGCTCGGTCGTGAACAAGGTCTACGTGGGGGACCGGACCATCGACGGGATCGTCGTTACGGTCGATGGCAAGCCGCTTCCGGAAAGGACGGAGATTCAGCGCTACTCGCGCAACGGCTTCGAGTGGAGCTACGAGGGGCCCGAACCTTCGCAACTCGCGTACGCGATGCTGGTCGACCACCTCGGTGACACGGCCGAGGCGGAACGCCTTCAACCGCAGTTTATGCGTAGCGTCGTGGCCAACTTCCAGAACGAGTGGGAGATGACGACGGCCGACATCGACCGCGTCCTGCAGCGCCTGCGCTAGTGCACAGACGCCGACGAACGCGCCACGTGCCTGCCTGCTAATTCGCTGCTATCGCTTCAAAAACCGCGTTACCTTGTGCACGTTTTGTTGGCGTCAGAGCACTAGGCGAGCACGGCGAGCTCGAACCGAAGTCGGCGGCCGGGCGCAGCCGCCTCGACCAATGAACAATCCTGCAGGGGCGGACATGAGTGCGACAACGGCGACAACTCTGAATGAGCCGTCCAAGAAGGCCGGCAAGCGGACAATCCTCGATATCCGCGCCGCCAAGCAGACGGGCGAGAAGTTCGTCTACATGTCCGTTCCGGACTACACCTCCGCTCGGTGGGCGGAGATGGCGGGCGTCGACGTTGCCGTCGTCGGCGACAGTCTCGCCATGGTTGCCCACGGTCATACCAGCACCATACCCGCGACGATGGACATGATGATCCTTCATGCGGGCGCAGTGCGGCGGGGTGCGCCGGACACCTTCGTGCTCGGCTGCATGCCCTACCAGAGCTACAACACCGTCGATCGGGCCCTCACGAACGCCACGCGTTTCATGCAGGAGGCGCTCTGTGACGCGGTGAAGCCGCAGGGCGGCAAGAGCCAGGCCCATGTTCTCAGGGCGCTCGTCGACGCCGGCATCCCGACGGCGTCGCATATCGGGCTGACACCGCACACCATCGCCAACTTCGGCGGCTTCAAGATCCAAGGCCGAACAGCAGAGGCGGCGATGAAGATCCTGGAAGACGCCCTCGCTATCGAGGACGCCGGCTGCTTCATGCTGGAATTCGAGGCCGTGCCGGCGCCGATTGCCAAACTGATCTCCGAGCAGCTCACGATCCCCACCATCGGCATAGGTGCCGGTGCCGGTTGCGACGGCCAGATCCTGCTCGCCTACGATTTGCTGGGCGTCTTCACAGACTTCAAGCCGAAGTTCACGAAACGCTACGCGAACCTCACCGAAGTCGCGGTGACCGGCATCCGCAAGTACGTCGAGGAGGTCAAGGCCGTGGCCTTTCCCGACGACGACCACTCATACCGTGTCGATCCAGCAGAGTACGAAAAGTTCCAGACACTGATCGAGAGGCGAAAGCACGTCTGAGTCCCCGACAGGCGTGGCAGCAGGGCGTGAAGGTGCGCGCCGGCTTATTCGTCGAGATCCTGCGCGCTTGGCACGGCAAGTTGCCCTACGACCCAGTGCTCGTCCGTGCGCCCGTGTGCGTCATCGGTGGCGCCTGAGACGGTCTAGCACCAATGCCGACGCACGCTGGCTGTTTGATGCCCTCACCGGCTCGCCCGACCGCCGCGACCTCAAGATCGGGCGCGGGACGCACCTTATGCACCTTGAAGTCCGGCGTGGCACGCTTAGGCAGGCGTCTGCCGCCTTTCTGCGCGAGGCCACGCCAGCCTAAAGAGCCCCGCTCCAGGAGAGGAAGCCATGTTCTCGGTCATCTTCGAAGTCCATCCCGGCGAGGGGCGGAAGGACGTGTACCTTGAGCACGGGAAGGTGCTGAAGCCCGAGTTGGAGAACATCGACGGTTTCATCGACAACGAGCGCTTCGCGAGCCGGACCCGACCGGGTTGGGTGCTGTCACACTCGACTTGGCGAGACGAGAAGTCGGTGATCCGCTGGCGGACGCATGCGGGCCACCACCTCGTCCAAGAGAAGAGCCGGCTTGAGGTGTTTTCCGATTACCACCTTCGGGTCGGTGAGGTGACGGCGGACAGCCATCCACCGGAAGGACATACGATCCGGGAGCAGCGCTTCGACGAAACGGAGGTCGGCGGCGCCAAGGTGTGCCAGTTGTGCGAGATGGTGCCACGCGCCGGCCACGCCTTGCCCGAGGACTTGGTTGGTGCGCTCGGGCCCACTCCCGCGGCCGGCGGCCTTTTGGCCTCGGACGTGTTCGCTTCGATCTACAATCCGGGCAAGGTCATGCTGTTGTTGTCATGGGTCGACACCGATGCGGCCTCGGCTTGCAAGCCTACTGCGCCGGCCCAGGCCGAACGCATGCGCATCCGGAACGTGCGGGTGATCCGTGACTACGGCATGTTCGACCGCCGCGAGAGTCCGCAATTCTACCCGCCGGTCGACCCACGAGAGAAACGGTGAGCCCGGCACTCGATCCGCCTTACCTAGGTGGCAGTCGGCCGAGGCTGCCTGGCAACGCCGGCCGCTGCGTGAGGCGGACCCTTTTAGCCCAGTGATGCCCATGGCGATGCCGCCGAGTATGAAGAAGGCGGACAACTTATTGGGATCGGGAGTGATATGTCCGCATTTCCGGCGGATGGTCTCCGAAGCAGACGGGCCGCTTCCGGCCATACCCAGCCGGCCGGTCTGCGCCCATTGCAGTCGCCCACCCGCATTTGCGTGCATCCCAGAAGCGGACAGTAACACGGTGCGGCCCGATCAGTCAGCGAGGGGCATGTCGAGACGAGCGATAGCGCGCTGGACCGTCGAGCGGGCGGCGTCGATGGCCACGGTTGCGGCGCCCAGCATCCTGGCCTCAGTCGGTTTATTCAGAGCGTGGCGCGCGATGCTGCCCGCGAGGTCGTCCACCTCCCCCGCCATGGCGTCCAGGCGCACGCGGTCAGTCTCGCGGCGTGCCTCCGAGCGAAGTTCGAGCAGGCGCGCCGTCGCCACTTCGATCTGCTCACGGCGGATGCGCCCGAGGCGCTGCCGCAGCCAAGCGGCCGCGGACCCTATGCCGCCACCAAGGATGGCGACGAGGTAGATCCAACTCTCGTAGCGCTCGATGAACGTCTCCTGCTCGCGTTCGTAGTAGTCGATGGCGCCGGGATGGATGGGGAGCCGCGCGCTGGTGGCGTCCGCTGTGTCCTCGTAATTCGGATGGCTCACATCCTCAGCCGCTGGCACCGTCTCGGCCAGGGCCGCACGCATCTCGAACAGGTGCTGGGTCACCTCCGCGGCCACACCGCGAGACAGGCCGGCGCGCGCCATCAGACGATAAGACGAACCCACGGTCGCGACGTCCTCGGCAGGCAGCCGCGGGTTGCCGCCGTATAGGGCAGCTGGCACCGTGACGGGCTGCAGGCGCGGCCAGCGCGCCACAACCGCCGCCGCGTCGGGGACTCCCATTAGCGCGACTTCGCCGTCCTCTCCCGCCTCTCCCACGAAGCCGACCAACCGCCGCGCGGCCGGGGAGGTAGGCGTTGTTACGAGCGCCACCGCGTCGATGCGCCCGTCCCTGAGCGCGGCCGCGACGTCGGTCTCCTCCACGGGAACCAGCACCACCGCCTTCTTGTCCGTCGTTCCGGGCGGCGGATCGGTCAGGAGCTCAAGCCCATAGTGTGCGACGAGGTCGCGCAGTAGCCTCCGGTCCGCCGTCCGCCCCGCCAGCATGCCGAGCCGCTTGCCCCCGAGGTCCGGCATGGCCTTGATGCCGGAGGCGCCCGGCGCCGCCACGAAGGCGGCCAGTTCTCGAAGGACCGCGAGGGTGAGCCCGTTGCCTGGCATCGCCACGTCTGGCCGGACCACCGCGAGATCGGCCTTACCGGCCTTGAGTGCCTCCGCGCTCTCGCGCACCCCATCGAACGCGACGACATTCAGCCGGATGCCGAGCTTCCGACGGGCGAGTTCGTCGGCGTAAGCCCGCAGTAGCGCCGGCTCGGTCCCGCCGTTCGGAGCGACCGCGATGGTCAGGGTCGTGGGACGTGTCAGATGGAACGCCGCGAATGCCCCGAACAGGAGCAGGGCCGACAGGCCCAGGGGAAGCAACGCCTCACGGACGCCCGGCAATGCCAACTTACGCACTCACGCTCCCCCCACTCGCCGGCCAAGCTGCGAGGCTTGAAGCGGGTGACGTGCCACCGGTCCGCGATAGGGTCGGCGACCGACATCCGCGATTCTAACGACACACTTATGGGATCGACTCCACTCCCGCTCGAACCCTAACGCGTCCGGGCACAGCTTGTGACGTAGTCTCCTGAGGGCCGCGTGAACCTCAGACGCACGATGTCTCCCACCGTTCAAATCGCCGCCATCCATGACGAGGCCCCGGCCCCGGCCTCGGATGCGGCCCGCTTCATCGTCGGCCAGGACCCGGAGGGCCACTGGGTCGCCATCGGGATCCACGGGCGCGCCGGTTGCCTCTTCCGGAATCGGAAGGCCGCCGTCGACTACGCCGAGGACGAGACCGACCATCGTCCCGACGCGGTGCTCCTGTTCAGGGAGCGCATCAAGCTGCGTATCTGAGGGCGCGATCGCCGGCCTGGAGCTCCCGATCCCGGCCCCCATATCCTTCCAGTCATCAACCGAAGGGGTTTCCCGTGTGCACCCGTTCCGTCCGAGCCCGCCACATCCGGCACTCGGACTCCGGACGTCGCAGCACCGCCATCACCCGCACATCGGTCCTCGTCCTCGCCGTCGCGGGGGTCGCCGCGCTCGGAGGCTATTGCCTTCTGCTCGCGTCCGATGTGTTGGGCCGTCTCGCGGGCATCTGAGGCCTTCGCCCTTCCGCGCCTGAAGGTGGGGTCGTCCTAATCGGTTGCTGATGTCACGACTCTGTATGCTCTCTCAAACCCTTATGCGAAGGGACGCAGGCTCCGGAAGCGCCCGCGTTCCCGGAACCGTCCCATGCTCGCCTCACCATACGCCATCGACCTCGACGCCCGGGGGAGCGCCTAGCTTAGGCTTGCCTCAACGGTGGCATCGCCGACATGGACCTCCCTGGCTTCGCGGACCTCTAATACCAACCCTCGTTGAGCGGGACTCACCGGGGGTAGCGGCGGCGGCCAGTTGGTGATTCTGTCCTTGGGTTTGGAGACTGAGGAGGATGGCATGGCCGCTCCGGTGCCGCTGCGGTCGGACTTCGATGCCGAAGGCTTGCGCATCCTGGCCAAGGGTGCGCGCGATCCTGCTCAGACCCGTCGCCTGCTGGCTTTGTCTGCGATCTACGCGGGTGGCTCGCGTACGGAGGCCGCTGCGTTCGGCGGGGTCGGGCTTCAGACGGTGCGGGACTGGGTGGTGGCGTTCAATGCGTACGGTCCGGACGGGCTGATCGGCGGCAAGGCGCCCGGTGCGCGGCCGCGCCTGAACGCCGAGCAGCGTGAGGCGCTGCGCGCCCTGGTCGAGCAGGGGCCGATGCCAGCCGCCCACGGGGTGGTGCGCTGGCGGCTAGTCGATCTCGCCCAGATCCTGTTCGAGGATCACGGCGTCTCGGTGTCCGAGCAGACGCTGAGCCGGGTGCTGCGGAGCATGGCTATCGGAAGCTCTCGGCCCGCCCGCGCCACCACGCCCAGGACCGGCTTTTAAAAAAGCTTCCCCGCCCGCCTGGCGGAGATCGCGCAGGCCGTCGGCGGCAAGCCGATAGAGGTCTGGTTCGCCGACGAGGCTCGGGTCGGCCAGAAGAACACGATCACCCGCCGCTGGGCCAAGCGCGGCACGCGCCCCGCAGCACCCAAGGACCAGCGCACCGCCTCGGCCTATATCTTCGGCGCGATCTGCCCCACCCTTGGCAAAGGGGCGGGCCTCGTCATGCCCCGCTGCACCACCGAGGCGATGGGCCTGCATCTGGCCGAGATCGCCCAGGCCATCGCCCCCGGCGCGCACGCCGTGCTGCTGCTCGATCAGGCCGGGTGGCACACGACCAAGAAACTCGCGGTGCCTGCCAACATCACCCTACTGCCGTTGCCGCCCCGCGCCCCCGAACTCGACCCGGTCGAGAACCTGTGGCAGTTCATGCGCGACAACGGGCTCGGCAATCGGATCTTCAACTCCTACGCCGACATCCTCGACCACTGCTGCGACGCCTGGAACGCCCTCATCGACCGACCCTGGCGCATCAGGTCCATCGGATGGCGCGCATGGGCCCATGGGTTCTGATCAATGAGAATTGGTATAAGAGGCCGAGGACCTGCGCGACGAGACCTTGAGGAGCCTCAGCTGGGCGCAGCTGGGCTACTCCCACGTCGGCACGCATTCGGCGGTCGCGCGGAAGCTGCGCCTGGGCGGGCCCGTCGTTGGCCCGCTCCTACGCGAGGCTGTCCTGGAAGACGGCGAGACCTACAGGCTGCCGCGCGGCATGCTCGGCGAAGGCGTGGGCCTTACCTTTCTGATCGGTCGCTCCTTCGCGTTCACGGATGAGGAGGGGACGACGGCACGCAACGCCCTCGGCGCCTGCGCAGCTTGCCGGCTCGACCTCCACCTCATCGGGAGGCGAACCGCGCTCCCATCCCTGCTCGACGACTGGGTGGCGACCGCCGACCTCGGGCTGGAGGTCGCGCACAGGGCCGGCCCGTGGATCGATGGCTAGGCTGCCGCCGACCTCGCGGCGAGCGAGGCGAGCCTCGCCATCGACGGGAACGTCGTCGCCCGCGGCCATGGGCGTGACGTCATAGGCAATCCGCTCGACGCGGTGGCGTGGCTGGCACGCCATCTCGCTAATCGCGGCTCGAGACTGAACGGAGGCGACCTCGTGGCGGTGGGAAGTTGCTCAGGCCTCGCGCAATTCCTATCGGGGCAGACCTTGGTGGCTCGGCGAGCTCGGCTCGGTCTCGCTCAGGCTTTGCTGAGCGTCTGGCCGCCGACGATGGCGTGCAGGGCGGCGGCGTCGCGGGCGCCGCGCAGGGACGCCCACGGGCCGGCTGCTGTCGGTCTTCGTGATGATCTGCGGCGTGACGCTGCTCTTCCGCCTCGCACAGGTAGTGTTCCGCCCCTACAAGGTGCGCTTCACCTGCGACGCCTGCGAGCTGCAGCGCCACGAGCCGGACGCCGTGCACTGCAAGGCCTGCGGCAACCTCCTGAACATCCCCGACGAGGGGGCAGACTGACGGCGCGATGAAGGCCTACCTGTCGGATTGAGCGAAGGCTCCGATGATCCTCACAGGGCGACGGTCGTCGGGGCCACGACGCGCCGCTCGAGCGCCGCGACGATCGTCGATGACAACAACTCCGCCGCCGGCGAGACATGGCCGGGTGCACGGTAGAGGACGATCTCCGTATCGGGGAGCTTCGGCAGCTGAAGCCGGGCTGAGACCGAGACCATGTCCGCCGGGATCATTTCCGTCGGCAACACCGTCACCCCGAGCCCAGCTTGCACGGCAGCTTGCAATCCGGCCAGGCTCGGACTGGTGTAGGCGATGCGCCAATCACGTCCGGCGGCGTCGAGGGCCGACAGCGCGCGCTTGCGATAGACATCTGGCGCCGGCGCGAGGACGAGCGGGATCGGGCCACCGGATTGTGCGACCAGGCGCGGCGACGCGACCCAGTCGAGCACCTCCCGCCAGACCCCGGTCCCTCCGCTCGGACCCTGCGGTTCGCGCTTGAACAGGATCAGGTCGTAGCTGCCCTTCGAAAAATCATCGAGCAGGTTGACGGTGAAGTCGCAATTCACCTGGAGCGCGACCTGCGGATGGGAGCTGGCGAAACACGCCAGAACCTCCGACAGGTGCGTCGTCGCGAAATCCTCCGGCGTGCCCAGCCTAACGAGGCCCGTCAGTTCCGGCGTGACGATCCGGGATAGGGCCTCGGTACCGAGCTTGAGCATCTGCCGCGCATAGGTGAGCAGAACCTCGCCCTCGGGCGTCAGCTTGAGTTCCCGGCCGTCGCGGTCGAAGAGGCGACGGGTGAGGCCGTCCTCCAGGCGCTTGATCTGAAGCGACACGGTCGACTGCGTCAGGCCAAGTCTACGGGCCGCGCGCGTGAAGCTCCCGTTGTCGACGATGGCGACGAAGGTGCGCAGCAGGTCGATGTCGAAAGGCAATGGCGGGCTAGGCATCGCCGTCACATCATTTCGCCTGGGTCGGATCTCAAGCTCCGGCCTCAAGCCCCCGCCAAATCCTCACTGATCGTAATGGCGCGATGTGACGGAACACACATTGCCTATCGACCGAGCGTCCTCAGCGGGGATTAAATATCTAGCGAAACGCGCCGCGAGTTTTTCTCATTCGTTTTCGAAATGAGGGCCATTGAAGACACGAAATTGTAGCCCGGTCCTATCGTCTCCAAATTATTTGCGTGGATGAGGCAAAAATGCACCGCAAGACTGTGGGGTTCAAGCCGATCTCAATCCACGAACAGGTCGTTACGACCGTAAATCTGTTTGGAGACAAGCGATGAAGGCGTCGAAGAAGTTATCCATCGTGACGGTCGCAGCCGCGCTCTGTGTCGCGCCGCTCTCCGCCGCATTCGCCGACCTGCGTGTGGGCGCTCCGACGCGGCCTCTTCCGCAGACGACTTGGGACGCGCTCTCGACCGGCTCGACCTTCTCGGGGGAGATCCTGACCCCCACCGTCGGTGGCTGCCGCAGAAGCTCGGCCCAGGAAGGCAATTCTGATCAGCAGCACTTCCCAGTGCAGCAGTACGGGCAGACGTCGGGCGGCTACCGCTGCTGAAGCGGGGGGCATCGCCTCGACCCGACAGCTGTCCGGCTGTCCGGCAATCGCCGGCATCAACACGGTCCGCCGTGCCACTCCGTCATGGCGGACTGTGCCTGCCATCCTTGCCCTGGTGGGCATCCCAAAGGCATCCGCCCTACGCCCTCCAGCGGACCGCTAGTCGCTTCGATCTGACCCCATGAGGATTGAGCCCACATGAGCCGGGTGTTCCGGGTCGGCTCCGCGCTCCTGCGCCATCCGCGCCACGACGGTTTTCCCGTGTCCCCATGGCCATGCCCCGCACCCTGTCGGAGCCGTGGCCCTCCTCGCATGCCCACGTTCCAATCTGGAAAGTCCTCGTCCCATGGATGCGAAACACACGCCTCTGACGCTCGCGGAAGCCTGCAGGCTCATCGTGCGCTTGCTGAAGCCGGAGGCGGGCTTCGTCTGGACAGCAGTTGTCTACGGAATTGCCGTGGCGCTCCTGGGTCTCGCCACGCCCGTGTCGGTGCAGCTCCTGATCAACTCGGTGGCCAACACGGCGCTGCCGGCGCCCCTGTTCGTCCTGTCCGGGCTTCTTCTCGGGCTGCTGCTCGCCGCCGCCATGCTCAGCGCCGCGCGGGTCTACGTCCTGGCACTGTTCGAGCGGCGCGTGTTCGCGAGGATGGTCGCGGACATCACCCTGCGTGCCCTCCATGCCAGGGACCCGCATTTCGACGACTCCTGTCGCAGTGACCTGTTCAACCGCTTCTTCGATCTCATGACGGTTCAGAAGGCGGTCCCGCAACTCCTGATCGGCGGCTTCGCGATCCTTCTTCAATCCGGGATCGGCCTCGTCTTGACGAGCTTCTACCACCCGTTCCTTCTCGCCTTTAATCTCGTCGTCGCCGCCGTGTTGCTCGGCGTTGGGCTCCTCTGGGCGGGGCCGGCGCTTCGGTCCGGCGCGGCGCTGAGCCATGCGAAGCACGAGACGGCGCGCTGGCTGCAGAGCATCGGCAGCTCGAACGGGTTCTACAAAGGCGGCGGTCGGTTTTCGACTGCGTTGGCGCGTTCCGAGACGATGACCGCCGCCTACGTGCAGGCGTATCGCCGCCACTTCCGCCACACTTTCGCGCAGACCATCGGCTTCCTCACGGTCTACGCGGTCGCCAGTGCCGCCCTGTTGGCGATGGGTGGATGGCTCATCCTTCAGGGCCAGCTGTCGCTCGGTCAGCTTGTCGCTGCGGAACTAGTCCTTTCGGGAGCCTTCTACGGCATCTCGCAACTCGGCTCCCATGCGAGGACCTTCTATGACCTCGTTGCGGCGCTCCACGAGTTGTCGCTCTTCGAGGGGATCGAACAGACGGCCGGGGATGGGCGGACCGGCCCGAGCCCCGCGGATGGATCCCTTCGCCTGCGCGATGTCGAGGCCGATGGCTGCCGCTTCGACTTCGCGGTCGCGCGCGGTGAAGTTCTCGCCGTGTCCGCGGATGATGAGTTCGAACGAACGATCACGGCGCTCTTGCATCGCCGGCTTCGGCCGCAACGTGGATGGGTGATGGTCGGCGGATCCGATATTACGGCGTTCGATCCGGACGAGCTTCGCTCGGAGATCGTCGTCCTGGATCGGCCGACGCTCGTCGAGACGAGCATCCGCGATTACCTGTCGCCGATTGACGGCCAGAGCGCAGCCGCAGTTCACGATTGCCTTGAGCGTGTAGGATTGGCCGAGCGCATCCGCCGCCTGCCCTCCGGCCTCGACACGCCGTTGTCCGCGACAGGCTCGCCGCTCTCGACGGGCGAGGCCATCGCGCTCAAGCTGGCCGCCCTCCTTCTCGATCCGCCGAAGCTCGTGATCCTGTCGGCGCTGTCCGATCTGCTGCCGCCCGATCGGATCGCCGCTTCGCTTGCCAGCCTCGGAAAGGCCGGCACGACGGTACTCCACGCTACGCGCCATCCCCCGCTCCCGATCCACGCAGATCAGATTCGGTTGGGGCCCCACGGCTACGTGCGCGCCGCCGACCATGAAGACCGGCTTGACCAGGCCATACTGCTGGAGAGAACCCATGCTGTCGCGGCCTGAACACCTCCCTCTCTTCCCGACCCTGACCTCGATCCGCCCTCCACGGGCCGCTATCGCCCTTGGCTGGATGATCGGCATCGGGACTATCCTCACGGTCCTCATGCTCTTGTACGTGCCCTGGGTGCAGACCTCGGCCGGGACGGGTCGCGTCATCGCCCCGAACCCTGCCGACCGCGTGCAGACGATCACGGCTCTGGTTCAGGGCCGGGTGGAGCATTGGTACGTCGAGGATGGCCAACAGGTCCGCACCGGTGATCCCATCGCACGCCTCGTCGACAACGATCCGTTCCTGCTGCAGCGTCTTGCCGCGGAGCGGGAGCAGATCGAGGCCGAGATCGAGGCGGCCGATCAGGCGGTGAAGGTGGCGGAGAGTCAGGTCAACCAAACGCGCGAGGCCGCCGAGAAGGGCTTCGTGACGCGGCGCAATTTCGAGGCCGCGCAGATCCGGGTGGCGGAGCGTCGCGCGAGATTGGCCGAGGTCAGAGCGAAACTCAGCCGGCTTGAAGTGACCGTGAACCGCCAATCGGCGCAGCTTGTGCGCGCGCCTCGCGACGGCCGGATCCTGCATATCAACGCGGCAGCCGCCGGCGCCCTGGTGAGCCCGGGGGATACCCTGGCCACCCTCGCCCCGCACGCACCGTTTCGCGTGGTGGAGCTGATGATTGACGGGCGCGACGTCGCCTTGGTCCGACCCGGCCAGACCGTCCGCCTCGAGTTCGAGGGCTGGCCGGCCATTCAATTCAGCGGCTGGCCCTCTGTGGCCCACGGCATGTTCGATGGGCGAGTGCGTGCTGTCGATCCCTCGGCTCAACCGAGCGGCCTGTTTCGCGTGCTGGTCGAGCAGGACCGCGCCAAGCTCGCATGGCCCGACGTCGATTTCATTCCGCTCGGCGCCAAGGTACGCGGCTGGATCCGGATGGATTCGGTCGCGCTCGGCTATGAGCTCTGGCGCGTGCTCAACAACTTCCCCCTGGAGTTTCCGAAAGCGCGCTTAGATCCAATCTGAAAGATCAAGTTGAGGTCGACGATCGAAAGAAAAACGACCGCTTTTCCGGTTCTCTTCTCTGAAGCAGACCGGCGTCTTTTGGCCAGACCCAGTCGGCCGCTTCGCGCCCATCCGGTCGTTCAGCCGTTTATGGCCAAGTCCCGAAAGCTGACCTTCTCAGGTAGCCACCAAGCCGCGCGCATACGACTCTTCAGCGTGCAGCCCAATCTGAGCGAAGCTCAGCGGCATCTGCCAAACGACCCCCGCATGTGCCAATCGTTGTGGACGCGGCAGCGACGAGCTCCGCGTTGTCGCGCGCCGTCCTCCCGTCGATCGAGAGCTGCTGGCACCTCGGC
Organism: Methylobacterium sp. NEAU K; assembly: GCF_030700285.1. GTDB lineage: Bacteria > Pseudomonadota > Alphaproteobacteria > Rhizobiales > Beijerinckiaceae > Methylobacterium. The sequence continues at coordinate 18,325 of NZ_JAUYZJ010000046.1, forward strand.
CGCTACCGCTGGATGGTCGAGCGCACTCTGACTTGGGTCGCCCGCTCCCGCCGGCTCACCGTCCGCTACGAGCGACGCGCCGACCTCCACCTCGCTTTCACAACGCTCGCCTGTGCCGTCATCTGCCAGGCACAAGCCAAAACGGTTTTGGCCCTGTCTTCAAGCAGCACCGGCAAGCTGTGGCTTGCTTGTCCTCTGTTCGTGCGAGAAGAAACGCATCACGACCACGAAGAAGACAGGAACCATGAACACGGCGAGCACAGTCGCGGTGATCATTCCACCTAGAACGCCCGTGCCCAGCGCCTGCTGGCTCTTGGCGCTGGCACCTGAGGCGATCACCAGCGGCACCACGCCGAGGATGAAGGCCAGCGACGTCATCACGATCGGCCGGAAGCGAAGTTCCGCCGCCTCGAGCGTCGCCGCGATCAACGGCTTGCCTTGCGCGCGCAGGTCCTTGGCGAACTCGATGATCAGGATCGCGTTCTTGGCTGACAGACCGATGATGGTGATCAGACCGACCGTGAAGTAGACGTCGTTCGGCAGCCCGCGCAGGTAGGCGGCCGCCACAGAGCCGACGATGCCGAGCGGCACCACCAGCATGACGGCGAACGGGATCGACCAGCTCTCGTAGAGTGCGGCGAGACACAGGAACACGAACAGGATCGAGAGCCCGAGCAGGAATGCGGCCTGGGAGCCGGCAAGCTTCTCCTGCAGTGACTGACCCGTCCACTCGTAGCCGAAGCCGCCCGGCAACTCGCTCGTCAACCGTTCCATCTCGGCGAGCGCGTCGCCACTGGTGTAGCCCTGTGCCGGGCTGCCAGTAATGCGAACGGCCGGGTAGCCATTGAAGCCGATCACCTGGGTTGGACCGACAACCCAGGTGATCCGAGCGAACGAGGCGAACGGCACCATGGCACCGCTGCTGTTGCGCGCGCTATACGTCAGCAGATCCTCCGGCCTGACCCGCTTATCCTCACGCGCCTGGACGACCACGCGCTGCATACGGCCGCGATTGAGGAAGTCGTTGACGTAGCTGGATCCGAGCTGCGCCGAGAGCGTGGTGTTGATATCGGCAAACGTCACACCGAGGGCGGCTGCCTTCTCGCGGTCTATGTCGAGCCGGATCTGTGGGGCTGGCGGCAGACCCTCGACTGTCACCTCGCGCAGAATCGGCGAGCGGGTAGCGGCCGCCAAAAGCTGATCCTTGGCAGCCATCAGCGCCTCGTAGCCGCGCTGCGAGCGGTCTTGCAGACGGAAGCTGAAGCCGCTCGTCGTGCCGAGATTGGCGATCGGCGGCGGGGCGAGCGCCGACACCTCCGCGTCACGTAAGCCTGCGAAAGTCTCATTGCTCCTGTCGATGATGGCCGCGGAACTCTGATCGGCATCGCGCTCCGACCAGTCCTTCAGGGTGACGAAGGCCTGCGCCGTCATCGCGCCTTGACCGAAAAAGCTGAAGCCCGTGATGAACGTGATCTTGTCGACGCCTGGCGTTCCGGCGAGCTGTTCCTCCACCGAACGGACGACATCGAGCGTCCGGTTCGCACTCGCGTCCGAGGGTGCCAGAACGTCGGCCATGACGAAGCCCTGGTCGTCGACCGGCACGAAGCCCGCAGGCAGCCGCCACAGGGCGTAGCCGAGGCCGCCCAGCAATGCCAGGTAGAGCAGCATGAAGCGGCCCGAGCGCACCACCATCCAGCGCGTCGTGGTGCCGTAGCGGCGCGTCAGCCAGTCCAGGCCGCGGTTGAACCAGACGAAAACGCCGCCCTTGGCGTGACCGTGCCCCTTGGCGATCGGCTTCAGCATCGTGGCGCACAGAGCCGGGGTGAGCGACAGCGCCAAGAAGGCGGAGAAGCCGATCGACACGACCATGGCGGCCGAGAACTGCTGGTACATGATGCCGACCGAGCCGGGAAAGAACGCCATCGGCACGAACACCGCCATCAAGACGAGCGTGATGCCGATCACGGCGCCCGTGATCTGACCCATGGCCTTCTCGGTGGCCACTCTCGGCGAGAGGCCCTCCTCGGCCATGATGCGCTCGACGTTCTCGACCACCACGATGGCGTCATCCACGAGGATGCCGATGGCCAGCACCATGCCGAACATGGTGAGCACGTTGATCGAGAAGCCCATCAGGAGAAGGGAGACGCAGGTGCCGAGCAGCGCGATCGGCACCACGATGGTCGGGATCAGCGTGTAGCGGAAGTTCTGCAGGAACAGGAACATGACGACGAAGTCGAGCACCACCGCCTCGGCGAGCGTCAGCAGCACCTTCTTGACCGAGGCCGTGATCACCGGCGTGACATCGTAGGAGATCTCGTACTTGATGCCCGGCGGGAAGAAGCGGGCGAGCTGCTCCATCTTGGCCTTCACCGCCTTGCCGGTGGCGAGCGCATTGCCGGTCGGCGCGAGCTGCACGGCGATGGCGGCCGCGGGCTTGCCGTTCAGGCGGGTTGAGAAGGCGTATGATAGGCCGCCGACTTCCAGTCGTGCGACGTCGCGCAGGCGCACGGTGGAGCCGTTCGGGTTGGCGCGCAGCACGATTGAGCCGAAATCCTCGGGCGACTCGAGCTGACCCTTCACCAGCACCATGTTCTGCGTGCGCTGAGCTCTCGGGCTCGGTTGCACGCCGAGCAAGCCCGAGGCGACCTGCGCGTTCTGCGCCTTGATCGCGTCCTCGACATCCTGCGCGGTCAGGTTGACGCCGAGCATCTTGTCCGGATCGAGCCAGACCCGCATCGCACGTTCGGTCGAGAACAGGCGCGCCCGGCCGACACCAGGGAGACGCCGCAGCTCCGGCAGCACGTTGCGGGTGGCGATATCGCCAAGGCCGACCTCGTCGAGGCTGCCGTCGCTGGAGGTGAGCGTCACGAACTGTAGAATGGCGCTGCTCGCCTCGACGATGAGGATGCCTTGCTCGCGGACCGCCTACGGCAGGCGTGGTTCGATGCGCTTGATACGGTTCTGGACATCGACGGCGGCCAGCGCGATGTCGGTTCCGGGCTGGAAGTTGACGATGATCTCGACCTCGCCGGTGGTGTCGCTCGTCGACTCGTAGTTGAGGACGTTGGCGGCCCCATTCAGCTCCTCCTCGATCAGCCGGGTGACGCTGAAGTAGAGGTTCTGGGTCGAGGCTCCGGGGTAGACGGTCGAGATCGAGATCGAGGGTGGCGCGATCACCGGATACTGCGCGACCGGTAGGAACGGCAGCGCGAGCAGTCCGCCTAGGCAGATGAAGATCGCCACCACCCAGGCGAAGATCGGACGCGCGATGAAGAAGCCGGGCATGGCGGCAGGTCTCCGGAGGGAGCGGGGCGCTTGGAAAGGGATCAGTTCGGTCGGGCTTGCGCCGCCGCCTGCTTGGCTGGCACCCACGGCACGGGTTGCACCACACTGCCGGGCCTGAACTTCTGGAAGCCCTCGACGACGACGCGATAGCCGGGCTTCAGCCCGTCCTCGACCACGATCTCGTTGCCGAGCGTGCGGCCGACACGCACCGGCTGCAGTACGGCGCGGCCCTCGTCGTTGACGACATAGACCTCGCTGCCGCCCGCATTGTTGCGCTGGATCGCCTGCTGCGGCAGCACGATGGCATCGGCGTCGATACCCTCCTCAATTTGCACGCGCATGTAGGTGCCCGGCAAGAGTTCCGCGCTTGGGTTCGGGAATTCGCCGCGCAGGATTACTTGGCCAGTGCCGGGGTCGACCGTGACATCGGAAAAGAGAAGCCGCCCGGAATGTGGGTAGAGGGTGCCGTCGTCGAATACGAGGCGCACCTTGGCGGCGTTGGGCGATACCTTCTGCAGCCGGCCGTCGCTGAGATCGCGCTTGAGCTGGTTCAGCTCGGTCACGGACTGCGTGAAGTCGGCGTAGATGGGATCGAGCTGCTGGATGGTGGCGAGGTGTGTGGCCTCGTTCTGGCCGACGAGGGCGCCCTCCGTCACGAGCGCCCGCCCGATCCGCCCGGTGATCGGCGCCCGCAGGGTTGCGAAGTCAAGGTTGAGCTGGGCGCGCTGGACGGCGGCCTTCTGAGCCGCGACGTCCGCTTCGGCCTGCTTTTCTGCCGCCAGCGCTAGATCGTACTGCGCCTGGGTTGTGGTCTGCCCGCTGAGGAGCTGCCGCAGGCGATCCTCCTGGCGATTTGCCTGGAACAGTGTCGCGTCGGCCCTGGCCAGCGCCGCCTTGGCGGCGTCGAGTTCGACCTCAAATGGCTTGGGATCGATGTGATAGAGGACGGTCCCTTCCTTGACGAGACTACCCTGCTCGAAGGTTTGCTTGATGATGATACCGGACACGCGCGGGCGTACCTCGGCGATGCGCATCGGCGTGATCCTACCCGGCAATTCCTTGACCAGGGTTACAGCCTTCGGCTCCGCGACGATGATGCTGACTGCGGGAGCCGTCACTGCTGTGTGAGCGGAGGAGGCGGCCTGTTTATCCTGGCAGCCTGTAAATGTGATGAACAGAACCAGGATCGCCACAGTGCCCGTAAGTTGGCTCTGCGTGCGCACACCTACCCGTTCATGCCCAGGTATCGGCTCGCTTCTAATGCGAAGCAGCATCGGACAATCCTCTGGTCTGGCACTGATGAGGCGCGCTCCGAGAGTATCCGACATCGCAATCTCACATGAGACTACCAGAGGGGCCCGGATCTCCGTCTAAATAGGTTCGTGATCTACACTCGCCGTTTCAAGCGCTCGGACGAGAAAAGTCGATTGACTCCCTCAATGAGCCGCATTAGCGAAACGCGCCTTGCTCGTACTAGGCCCGTTACTTAACTGCACAGCATCCCCGGTCCGGGCCCCTTCGGCGAGAGCTGCCGGCGATCTCGCGATGTCGGACCATCTTCGACAGCATAGGCCGGCCGCAATCGACTACCTTGAGCTACATCAACAGGTTCGGGCAGACGTCCTCGTACAGTCAGGTTCCGTTGCAGGCCGCAACCAGAATTTAGGGGGGTGAAATGATGCGGAGGTTTTCGTTGCGCTCCATCCTTGTCACCTCAATGTTTTCTACGCTGGCGACAGCAGGTTGACCCAGGCGCTCTCGATGGGCTCAGGATGGCGGGTCTTCTCGATGTGATCCGCCCCACGAGAGTGGTTCGCCCTTTGGTATGGCTTTCGAGCCTGGAGGACGGATCGATGTCGAGGAAGCGACCCAAGCCTGAGGAGATCGTCGCGAAGTTGCGGCAGGCGGACGTGCTAGTCGGCCAAGGAGTCGGCCAAGGCCAGAGCGTGGCGGAGGCGACCCGCGCGATCGGCGTGAGCGAGGTGACCGACTACCGTTGGCGGCGTGAGTACGGCGGCCTGAAGACTGATCAGGTCCGGCCGATGAAGGATCTGGAGGCGGAGAACCAGCGGCTCAGGAAGGCGATTGCCGATCTCACCCTGGACAAGCTGATCCTGCAGGAGGCGGCCCGGGGAAACTGACCAGCCCCGCGCGCCGACGCGCCTGCATCGAGCATGTCCGGACGGTGCTGAATGTCTCCGAGCGCCGCGCGTGTCATGCGCTCGGGCAGTATCGCTCGACAAAGCGCAAGTTGCCGCGGGGCAGAGATGACGAGGCGGCGCTCGTCGCCGAGTTGATCGAGCTCGCCCGCACCTACGGCCGCTACGGCTACCGGAAGGTCGCCGCCCTGCTGCGGGCGGCCGGCTGGCGGGTCAGCGACAAGCGGGTCGAGCGCCTCTGGCGGCAGGAGGGGCTGAAGGTGCCAGCCCGCCAGCCAAGGCGCGCACGGCTGTGGGACAGGGATGGTTCCTGCATCCGGCTGTGGCCTGAGCAACGCAATCACGTCTGGTCCTACGACTTCGTCGAGGCGCGCACCCATGACGGGCGCAAGTTCCGGATGCTCAACGTCCTCGACAAATTCAGCCGCGAGTGCCTGGCCATCCAGGTGGATCGCAAGCTCAAGGTGGCGGACGTGATCAATTTTGCGTGTTGTGCGCAGGTGGTGAGCCGCATTCGCGCGCAATGGGCCGAGGCGGGCCTCATCGAACTTCGTCGCCGCGCGTTCGAGATCGTCGACCGAGCCAGCGTGGCCGCTGCAGGTCGGGAGCAACCCTCGACGCGTTTAGCGTCCGCTTTTGCGGCTCCTTTTTCCGAAGCGGGCATGCCGCTTTCGGCCAGACTACGCCGTGCCGGATCGCCGACCCGCGCAAAACCAGCCGTTCGGCTTTGCGCCCAATCCGGTCGTTCAGCTGGCCTCGGCGATGTCGCGAAAGCGGACGCCGTAACGGTCCAAATTATAGGTCTGCTTGCGGGTGGAGCGGGGGCAGAAGGCAGGAGCACGAGCGAGTCGTGCCGAGACTGTCAGGAATTTCGTGTTGGGCGGCCATAGTGGACCCGAAGGAGGTTCCCGATGGCCCGACGCAAGGCGCCCCACATCGACGGCGTGCTGGCGGCCGCCTGCAACCGCTATCTCGCCACTCTGCCCGACCAGGGCTGGGCTGACCCGTGGGTCGAGACGGTCAGCATGGTCGACGGATATGTGACGATGCAGGAGGGGTAGCCCGCCAAATCGGGGGCGCTTAGGCAACACGAATCAGATAGTCATGAAAAAGCCGCCCGGGTCCTCCCCGAGCAGCATAATTCATCAGTCGAATGCCCGTGCTTTACTTCGGCATCAGCACCGTGTCGACGACGTGGATCACGCCGTTCGACTGCATCACATCGGCGATAGTCACCATCGACCTGCCGCCCTTGGCATCGACCAACTCAATTTTGCCACCCTTCTCTTCGGCGGTCAGGGTTTCACCCTCGACCGTCTTGAGCGTCGCCTTGCCCTTGCCAGCCTTGATCTCCTTCTCGAGATCGGCGGCGGTCATACGGCCCGGCACGACGTGATAGGTCAGGATCTTGGTGAGCGTCGCCTTGTTCTCCGGCTTGACCAGAGTGTCGACGGTGCCCGCCGGCAGCTTGGCGAAGGCTTCGTTCGTCGGCGCAAACACGGTGAACGGGCCTGGCCCGTTCAGGGTGTCGACGAGACCGGCAGCCTTCACGGCGGCGACCAGGGTGGTGTGATCCTTCGAGTTGACCGCGTTCTCGACGATGGTCTTCGACGGATACATCGGCGCTCCCCCGACCATCACCGTCTTCTCGTCCGCCGCCTGGGCCGCGAAGCCGAGGGCGCCAGCGCCCGAGACCGCGATGGCGAGCGTGAGACCAGCGACCTTGAACATGCGTGTCATCCGTAACTCCAGTTGTCCGACTCCGTCTTGCGGGGCCATTAGGTCTTACGGACCCCGGATGGCGGAAGTTTCAGGGTCGGCTCGGAACCAGAAGGCCGCGGCGACGGCCGAGAGTGGGTTTCTTTAGGCAGCCGAGCCCGCGCCAAAGGATGTCGCTTGGCTGGAGCTGCTCAGGAGGCGAGAATGAGATCGCCTTCCCGGGCAGCGCGCTCGCCAACTTCTGATTTTATTCGGTAGGATGGCTCACCTGAGCGATCATCCGGCATGAGCCGGACCACCTCAAAGATGCCGTCGACAGTGCTTTTGCTGCGGGAGTAACTGGTTCCGAGCTGCTGGACGTTCTGACCGACTTTGAACTTATGAGACATCTGCCATCCTCCTGGGTGTTGACGCTTTGCAGGCCGGATACGGCCTACCGGCGGGCCTTCGCCTTGCGGGCAGCAAAGCGTGCATCACGCGCAGCCTTCTGCTCGGCGGCGAGCGCAATCTGCCGCTCTGCCTTCTCGGCGGCCTGACGGGCGACTTCGGCCACCTCGCGCTCCCTTGCAGCAAGGGCTTCAGCCTCGCGCTCGGCCTCAGCTGCAAGACGGGCTGCTTCCCGGTCGTTGTTCCGCACTTCTCGCGCCTGAACGAGAGCTTGCCGCTCGGCCTGCCGTGCGAGGACAGCCGGATCATCCGCTGCGGGGCGTGCCCGGAACCGGTCGAGCGTGGCCTGCCGCGCTTTGGCAGTCGCCTCAAGGCGATCGACGAGCTGGTCTGTTTTGAATTGACCCACGTACATTCCTTATGCGCACCACAGGTGAGGCCAGGTGCGAGAAACAAATGAAGCCGCTCCCGGGGGAACGGCTTCGAAACTCGTCATAGGCAGATGAGCGAGGCTCAAGCGGCCTGAAGGCTGCCGGCGGACTGCTTACCAGTGCGGCGGTCGGACTCCATCTCGTAGGAGACCTTCTGCCCCTCGATCAGGTTGTTCATGCCGGCGCGCTCGACGGCCGAGATGTGGACAAATACGTCCTTGCCGCCGTCATCCGGCTGGATGAAGCCGAAGCCCTTGGTGTCGTTGAACCACTTAACGGTGCCGATGCTCATAGGTATTCCGTATCTATATAGGCAAACAAATGGGGCGAGCGCATGCTTCACGCGCGCTCGGTCGCTGGTCGTCGAAAATGGGAGAGATGCAGAGCGCTCGCCCAGATGAGGCGATACGGCCGAATATCTGGCCAAAGATCGATCTGTGATCTCTACACTAATGGCGCGCTAATCACAAGCGCAAGTCCGATCGGGGCAGACATGTTTGGAGGCGCTGATACGTTCGCCCCCTCGCCGCGACGTGCTTTGGCTTCCCGCGTACGACGCTGGTGCGCTCCGTTCCTTAGGGAGGCCGACTGGGGGCCATTCCGGTGCAGTCTCTGCGGCTAAAAGGATCGCGGCGGTCAGTGCGTCGAGAGCGCGGCAGGCTGGCTTCAAGGTGGCAGGGTCATCTGGTGGAACGCACGGAGACGTACAGTGCTTGGCAGGCTTCATCGCAGCACCTCGGAGCCCAAAAGCGGCTGGGGCGCGTTGTGTTCTCCGCGAGGGCGCGTTCGTCGCTGCTCCTTCAGGAGACACCGATGAACATGCTTGCTCGACTGATTTCTAGGGTAGTCCAGTTTTTCTCTGGCAGCGGAGATGAACGGCGCAACCGCTTGATGACCATGGATAAAGAGGGAGGCGTCTACGAGGGTGAGACTGCGGCTAGAACCAGGAATTTCGAAGCCGATTATCGGGCTGCCATGAAGCTCCTGAAGATGCGGATGGATAAGAGCTTCCCGGACAACTACAACGCAAGGTTGAGTTCCGGCGCGAACAGCACCTACGATCACGGCGAGGATCGTGCCGCCGCTGTCGACACCATGTCGACGGCGATAGTCATGGCGCTGCGGAACGGAGCCACTGTGAAACAGGCAGAGGAAGCGGGCGCGGCGAGCGTGGGTATTTAGAGCGCCTAACAAAACCATCGTTCGATAAAGCGCCAGACGATGAGGGCGGCAGCCAGCGTCGAGAATGCGAGATGGATGTCGGCCCGTCGCTCGTAGCGGATGGCGAGGCGACGGAACTGGGCGAACCAAGCCAGGGTCCGCTCGTTGGGCCATCGGTTCCGTCCTCTGTCGGCTCAAAAGCCATACTTCAGGGCGGACCACTCCCAAGGGGGCCGATCAGTCGTCGTGCCTCCCAGCCTGACGCGCCAGGCGCCGCCACGTGAACAGTTGCGAGGCGCTCAGTCCGTGTCGGCGTGCCACCGCGCTGATCGAGGTGCCCGGCCCATCACTCTCGACGACGATGGCGGCCTTTTCCTCATCCGACCACGTCCGCCGCCGGCCGGCCCCGGTGAACAGCTCCAGGCGCCGGATCGGCTCCGACATAGCCATACGCCCTGACATCGACATGTGACGGAGCTCCCATTCCGCTCCGTATGTCGCCTTCACACCGCCTGCCGGAAGGTGCCGCCCAGACAGCGCTTACCGAACATCGGGCGGCCGAACACCTTCAAGGGGTACTCGGGGAGGGCGTTCCTGTGAACTGCAAGTCATGGAAGCACCGTCCGTGTTCCTGGAACAAAACTGGAACCTGTGCGGTTACACAGGCATAGCCAGCTCCCCGGCGGAGCCATGGTCCGGGAGACTAACCAGGTCAGATCCGGGACGCCAAGTCACAATCCGGAGGGCACCGGCAGCGAGCGGCGGATTTCCGCCGCAGGAGCGGGAACGGGGTAGCCCCTCACCCGCAGACGACCGGACAGCGGATCGATGCGCGTCCAGTTTGCTCCGCGTCAGACCTCGGCAGAGGTCGTGTCCCCTGGCGTGGTATAGCTTCGAGCGAGCCACCACGATCACCGGCTTGGGCCGGGATGATCAGGCTGCCAGGGCCGGCAGGCTGACGAGGGGATCATCGGGGTCTCTTGGGTTCGGGGTTGGCTGTCGCACAACCCGACCCTACCCGGCAGCCGCCGATGACCACCCGTCAGCTACGCCACCGCCTGGGACACAACCCCTCTCCTCAGTGCAATATTCCGGAGCGGATCATCACAACAATCCATTGGTATGGCCGCCGCGAGGAACCAACTAAAAGCCGTCGACGTGGATAGCGGCCAAAGCGCTCACGTGTATTGATGATCCTGACAGGAAGGAAGAAACGAGCTGCCCGTATCCCAGATCCAGACACTGGCGTTCACTACGGCGACGATGAGCAATCCGCGCACCCAGTGCCTTTCGCAACTCGCGTCGCGCAAAGGCGTTCTGGCGACTTGCATGCGGATAGATCATTTCGCCACGACGCCAGTGGCGGATCGGCATCAGCTTCGCCCAAGCGAATTTAGCGGCCCCGCATCGAGTTGCTTGAGAATCCGTGTCAGTGCCGCGACGTTGTTGTTGTCTTCGGCGCTTTCGAGCGCGTCCTGTAATACCAGGCGGATGTCCTCGGCTTCGACCTTCTCCATATCCCAGTTCGGATAGAGACGCTCTCGCTCTTCCTCGCTCTGGCTCAGCGAGACGATATCGTAATGGCGCGAATCGCCATGCAGGCTCGCGATCAGCTTCTGTATCTGAGCGGCCGGCCCCTCGATCCACTGAAAGAACACGCCGCTGCCGAAAACCAGCACCCCGGTGATACCGCGCGCGAGATTGTGGCGCTGGGCCGACTCGACGATGCGGCCGACCTCCGCGTCGTCGACGCCGTCGGCGGCACGGCTGCAGTAGACGAAATGATAAAGCGCGGGCAGCGCGGGTTCGTCCAACTCAGAGCCGCGTAGAAAGCCGTATTCGTCGAGCATAGGTGGGCTCGCTCCGTTTATGCCAGGCAGGCCGTTCCGCCCGGTCCGTGAGCGGCAGGATAGCGCAACTGACCTGATTTGGAATTGCACCTAGTCGCCCAGGCCGTGGCGCGGACACCGAAGGTGCTGCTACTCGACAGGCCCACCAGCACGCTCGCCCTCGGCCAAACCAATTCGGTGATGACCTTGGTGCATGATCTAGCGCGAAGCGCGGCGTGATTGCCGTCGCGGTGCTGCACGACACCGTTCGCGATGGACAACATGGCCGCCCGCATCCGCTCGATGATTGAGGGCAGCAAGGAGCAGGCCCAGCGCTCGTAGCTTACGATCGTTTTCCCGGAGTCAGGGACTGAGCGCATAACGTGCGCCTAGGGAACCTAGGGGTCATCACACCGCGGCATAGGCGTCACCAACGCATCGAGCTTTGGACTGCCCAGGCCCCGCGGCCGCTCTCAAATGAGTTCGATCATATCGTCTGGGCGCTACCACCCGCAAGATCGAGGAGCCGCTGCGCGAGAAGCACCGCCGTTGCCGCGTCGACCGCAGACGCGTCCGCTCCGACTTGTTTGACAAGTTCCGGGCGCTCCAGGAACACCGGGCCTCCGACCATGACGCCGATGGATCGATTGCACGATGCCTCGCGAACGGAGCGGATCGCCATGGCGAGCTGATCGACGCGCGTCTCGTTGCTGAGCGTCAGGCCGACGACGCCGAACCATTCGGACGCTACCAAAGCGGCGATCTCTTCCGGGCTGGAGGAGAGCCCGATCGACACCACCCAGCCGGCCCTGTGCAGGAACTGCTCGACGATCCGCACGCCGAACGTGTGCTGCTCGCCGGGGGCGCTCATCAGGAGCAGGCGACGTTGCCCGTCGAGTGGGACTGCATCCCCGTCCACCCGGAACCGCGACACGAGACACTGTAGGCGGGCGACACCCGTCGTCGCCTCGATGAAATCGCACAGATCGTCGTCCCACATGCGGCCCAGGAGGGCCGCGGAGGGCGCCAGCAGATCGAGGAACAGCCGATCGACGGGATGGCCTTCCGCCACCAGGGCCGAGAAA
>NZ_JAUYZJ010000047.1:0-21960 GCF_030700285.1 Methylobacterium sp. NEAU K
TGAGTGGCGGTCGGCCTTCTACGGCAGCTACGGTGAGGTGTCGTACAACAAGAGCGCCCGCGCGGCACTCGGCACGATCGGCTTCGGCTTCAACCCGACCAACAGCGGCGCCAACGCCAACGCGTTCCTCTACAGCCCGACGCTTCGCGACAACAACCTGTTGGTGGCCGGCGCGAGCCTGATCTGGTCGCCCGTCAAGGATCTCGATATCGGCGTCGAGGGCGCATACGTGCGTGCCGCTCTCAACAACGGCCTGACGAACGACATCAACAAGAACCCGTCGGGCCTGAACGTGAACGGTGTTCCAGTGAAGCTGATCGGGGCGACCGATACGTTCCAGACCCGCTTCCGCATCCAGCGCGATTTCTAATTCCAGATCGAGACCGGTTTGTTCTCCAAAGCTTCCTGGTCTTGATGTCCCCGTGCAACGGGACCCCACTAGCCCGGCCGAAAGGCCGGGCTTTTTTGTCTCGGCGCAATTGCTGCGAAAGCCCAGAACACTGAACGCTGGTTGGGCGGCTATGCCGAACGCCTCGTGAGCGCGGACACCTTCCGATTTGCGACTTCGCGACATGCATCCTCGTAGCTCTCTGGTCAACCCAGTCGCGATACGACCTGCAGAAGGACAAATATTACTTGTTTATCTACACACAGAGTTAGAGCACTAATTGACCGGATCGAATCGTCTGAGGTTTTGACGCGGACGGGAATGTGCTTCGATGCGCGGCTTTCCGAGGAGGAGAGCCGATGGCGTCTGCCCTGTCTGCCGATCTGCGCGAGCGTGTTGTCGCCGCGATCAAGGCGGGAACCGCGCGCCGGGAAGCCGCAAGGCGTTTCGAGGTCATTCCCGCTAGCGCTGTTCGCTGGCGAGAAGCCTTCGTGCAGGGAAATCGAACACAGGCCAAGCCGATGGGCGGCGATCGACGCTCGCACGCCATCGAGGCATAGGCCGACCTGATCCGACAGACTAATGAAGCGCAGCCCGAGCTGTTCCTGCACGCACTGCGCGCCCGGTTGGCTGAACGTGGCCTGCGGGTCGGGGTGAGCAGCCTGTCCCGCTTCTTCAAGCGCCACGGCATCACGCGTAAAAGGAGACCGGCCACGCCGTCGAGCAGGATCAGGAGGACGTGAAGGCGGTCCGCTTGTCCTGGTTCGAGGGGCAGCTCGATCTCGTTCCGGACAGGCGCGTATTCCTGGACGAGACAGCCACGACTACAATGGTGGCGCGGCGCTACGGACGGGCTCCGCGCGGCGAACGCTGCCGGGTCGCGGTGCCGTTCGGCTACTGGAAGACCATCACAGTCACTGCCGGCCTGTGCGCCAGCGGCCTGACGGCTACCGCGCTCTTCGATGGTCCCATGATCGGAGCCCGCTTCCGCGGCTATGTCGAAGAGACCCTGGCCCCGGCCCTCAAGCGCGGCGACACGGTCATGCTCGACGACCATCCGCCCACACTCAGGGCCCTTCCCTGGGCCCGCGGGCCCTGATAGCGCGGCGGGCAGTACGGGCGTGCGCCTCCACCAGGTCGCGATTGGCCGAGGCGAACTCGATGCTCGCCCCCGCAACCGCTCCGTTGATCTTCCGGATTCGCACGTCATCGGCATCGATGTACCCGCTGTGGCCGGCATGCCTGGCGGAGCCGACCGCCGCGTCTCGGGCCAGCGGCATCCACAAGTCCGCGCCCGGGTCCCCGAGATCCTGGCGGCGGCTACCCCTGGCTATGAACCGGGCGAATGGGCTGCTGCCGAGGATGAAGGCGCGGCACGGTACCGTGATCCGCGCGACGGATAAGCCGCGCTGCAGCATGGTCGGGGTGACGGTTTCAAGAGGATCCGCGGCGTATTGCGCGATTACGTCCCGCGCGCCCTCCAGCATGAACTTCTCGTCGAGCAGGAGCGCTCGCTCCGCTTCCATCAAAGGCCCCTGCAAGCTCTCCCATTCGACCCACGTGCCGGTGAGAAAATCGGCTATCGCCCGCCGCACCAGCGGGGCAACGTGGTGGTCCGGCGAGCGCCGGCGCTGCGCGACGAAGAGTTCAACCAAAGCCCGCCGGTCGGCCTCGCCGAGCGCGGTGGAGCGGCCCGCTCGTGCGTCCGTTATTATACGATCCAGCACCGGTCCCGCACGGGTCTCGATCGCCGACAGGCGCGTCTCCGTCCCGGTGTCGCGCGAGCCGTCGCGGCGGCGGATCGTGTATAAATGCTGGACTTGGAACAAGCGCTTGATGGATTTGCGCTCCATGCCTCGCTCGGGGTGGCGCTTGTCGAAGGATCAAAGGTGCTGGTCTGCCTCGGCAAAGTGCCGCTGCACCATCTTTGGGATATAATGGTGCCGTCGGGGACCGGACTGACCAGAGCGTTGCGCAGGGTTGGGCCCATCCGACATGTCGCCGCTCTGACTGCTGCGTGGGTATCGCGTCAGGCGCTCTGCGCGGCGGGTGGGGCGGTCTTCGCGGTGACCGCGTGTACCACATTCATGCCGATCAGCATGCGAGGTTCGTGGACGGGCAAGTTCCAGTCGGCGATCGGCCACGAACACGGCGCGCATGGGCGATGACGACGAGACGACCGTCGGTCCGGACCACGCGCTCGAAGGCGCAGCCCGGCAGGGATGAGGACATGCGCATCCGCCGCGTGCATCAGCCCGTGCCATCCTCGTCACCGCGACCGTTCCACGAGAAGTGCGCAAGAACCGTGAAACGGAGGGAGGATCCATTGCGGACCCAAGCCTTCCGGATGTCACGGCCAGCTGTTCAGCTTTCCTCTTGCTCAAGTTGCTCGCGGATGGCGGCCAGTTCCCGTCTTCGCTCAGGCGACGTCTCAGGATAGGCCGGATGCAGTTCGGCCAGGGCATCGAGCACCACCTGCGATATGAGCAAGCGAGCGTTCAGCTTGTCATCGGCCGGCATCACATACCAAGGCGCCTCGTCCGTGCTGGTGGCTGCCAAGCACTCCTCATAGGCTGTCATATAGTCGTTCCAGTGTGCACGCTCGGCAACGTCGGCGAGACTGAACTTCCAATTCTTCTCAGGCTCGTCGATCCGGCTGAGGAAGCGCCTTCGCTGCTCCTCGCGAGAGAGGTGGAGGAAGAATTTCACGATCTTCGTCCCGTTGCGCGACAGGTGCTTCTCGAACGCGACGATCGACTCGAACCGCCGTCTCCATAGATTGCCGTCCTTCGTCGTCCCAGGCACGCCTTCTGCGCGGAGCAGCTCGGGATGAACGCGAACAATCAGGACCTCCTCATAATAGGACCGATTGAAGATCCCGATCCTCCCCCGTTCCGGCAGGCACACCGTTGTTCGCCACAGGAAGTCGTGCTGTAGCTCCGACGCACTGGGATGCTTGAAACTGAAGACTTGACAACCTTGAGGATTGACACCCGTCATCACATGACTGATCGCGCCGTCCTTGCCCGCGGCGTCCATGGCTTGAAAGATCAATAACAACGAGTAGCTGTTCGACGCATAATGCTGGCGTTGAATCTTTCTCAAGTATTCGACGTGTTGTGTCAGCAGCTTTCTGTATTCCTGCTTGTTTTCATAAATGGGACGGACGAGCGTCGGTCGCTTATCCAGCGAAACGCGCTCACCTTCGCGCACTCGGAACGGCCCCGTCTCTATCTTCATAGGACTTCCCTTAAGTGCTCATCGAACAATTATATCTAATTGTTTCAGTAAACGCGACAGCTAGCGATGCCTCAGCGTGGTGTTTTCGAAATCCGGCAAGCCTTAATCGATTGACCTCCGTGCGGTCACTCCGGTTCGAAGTTCGTGCATGGTCGGGCGTGCTAAAAGACTCTCTTCAGCTGTCCATTCCGACGCCGGCCAGTCAGGTCACACGAGGGACCGTTAGAAAATTACGGACTTTGGGTGTCGGCGAGCGTTTTACGATTTCTGCTCATACCATACGAAGCCGTCGAAACAGTTCGACCTTCGTCATATCGAGCACGAAGGCCAGCACGAGGGCGGACCCGAACAGACCGCCGATCCATGAGAGCGGCAGCGGCGCCATCAGGATACCGCGCCAAGCCAGGAGCGGGATCACCAGGATGTCGGCCACCGAGGACGCGACCACGATCGCGCTCGGGCGAGATGCCCACATGCGGCGCCGCTCGCGCGCCACGTAGAACACGGCTTGACCATTGAATACCAGCATCACCAGTGTCAGCGCCTGCAGTTCCGGCAAGCTCGCGCCGAGCCAGAACATCCCTGCCGCCAGGGCGGCCGCAGAATAGACAAGGTCGACCAGACCCAGCACGACGGCCGCGATCGTCAGATTTCCGATCCGCCATTTGTTGGGCTCGGACGAGGGCTCGACATTGTCCGTGGTCGCCGACATCGCCAAGAAATCGCCGACCACCAGGGATAGAACCATGAGCATCGGCGTCAGGATTGCGTGGCCGGTCATCACGAGGCCGATTGCCAGGAACAGCACCTGACGGACTTTCTGAACGAGCGAGCGCAGCGTGTAGGTCAGGATACGCTGGAAGGTGACGCGGCCCTCCCGGACGGCGGCCACGATGCCGCCGAGGCCCGGATCGGTCAGCACGACGCCCGCCGCAGACTTCGCAGCGTCCGTCGCGGTCGAGACGGCGATTCCGATCTGGGCCTGGCGCAGCGCAGGCGCGTCGTTGGCGCCATCGCCACACATGCCGACCGTGTGGCCCTCGCGTTGAAATGCCTTGACCAGGTGAAACTTGTCTTCCGGGAGCACGCCCGCGAAAACGGCGTAGTCGTCTGGCCGCATCTCCTCGCGGATCGCGCCTCCAGAGTAGACCGGTCCCGTCAAGCCGACGGCTTTAGCGAGGACGCTGGTCGTGGCGGGTGCGTCCCCGCTGACGATCGCCACGCGGACGCCGAGGCGCTTGAGCTCCGCGATGGCCGGGGCGGCATCGTCGCGAGGCGGATCGCTCAGCGCGAGAAGACCAGCCACCTGCATGGGCCCGTCCGAGCTGACGCCGACGCCGAGCACGCGGCGCCCGTCGAGTTCCAACGCATTAGCGATCTCGGCCGCGCCGGGCGTTGACTCACACAGGGCCATTACGGTCGCGAACGCGCCCTTCACGATGCGCAGGCGCGCGCCGGAGGAGTCCAGGGCGACGGCTTCGGACATCTTCACCGCCGGATCGAAGGGCGTGAAGGCGACAAGCGTCGGAATGCCCGGCTCGGTTGCCGGAGCGGCGGTCCGAACCGCGCGGTCGACGGGATCCTGTCCACCCTCCGAACTGGCAAGCGCCGCGAGCGCCAGCACGCGTCCCTCGGTGAAGCCCGGCAGGGCGCGCACGGCTGTGACCGCGAGTGTGTTGTGGGTCAGCGTGCCGGTCTTGTCGGAGCAGAGGATGTCCATGCTGGCCGCCTCATCGACGGCGGACAGGCGGGTGGGCAGCACACCCGAGCGCGCCAAGGCCCGCGCGCCGAGCGCGGTGGCGAGCGTGAATGTGGCCGGCAGTGCCACCGGCACCGTGCCCAGAACCGCGACCAGCAGGAGCGGCAGCAACTCGGGCAGCGGCATTCCGATCGACAGCGCATAGGCCAGGAGGGCGAGCGTGACCACGCCGTTCACCAGGGCGAGGTTGCGCACCACCTTGAGCACGGCCTTTTGCTGGGCGCTGCCGATATGCGCCGTGCGGACGAGTTCGGCCGCCTTGCCGAACTTGGTGCGGGCGCCGGTCGCCGTTACGAGGCCGACAGCCTCGCCGCGGCGGACGAGCGCGCCGGCATAGGTCTCGTAGCCGGGATCCGCCTCGATCGGCTGCGACTCGCCGGTGAGCGTTGATTGGTCCAACAGCGCGTGCCCCGCCGTGATGCGGACATCGGCGCCGACCACCGCGCCGAGCGAGAGCTTGACGACATCGCCCGGCACCAGCTCTGCGGCCGGCACCATCTTCCAGCCCCCGTCCCGATGGACGCTGGTCACGAGCGCGAGACGTGCTTTGAGTGCGGCAACGGTCGCCTGAGCCCGATTCTCGTGCAGGAAGCCGAGCGCGGCATTGAAGATGAGCAGAACCGCGACGACCGACGCCTCGACGTATTCGCCGAGGACGAGCTGCAGCACGATCGCCGCCTCGAGCAGGCCCGGCACCGGCGCAACGAATTTGCTGACGATGAGACGCAGCGGATGGACGGCTTCGTCCGGTGTGGCATTCGGCCCATAGGTCGCGAGGCGGCGGCGCGCCTCCGCGGTTGTGAGGCCTTCTCCGCTGGTCTCGGATGCGGCAGAGCCCCTCGGGATCGTGTTCTCACGAGGCGTCGTCGGGCGGTCTCCCCCATTCACATGCGTTCGCGCGAGGCCGTGCATGCGACTGCTCCAACGCTCAGCACCCACGGACACCTGTCGCAGACCGACCGGGTCGGGGGCCATCGGGCTGATCGGATCTATGCTGTCCGCAGACAGCAGCGGGTTTGATCCAGATCAGCCCCGGTGCCGTTCCCATTGATCGTCAGCTGTCCGGGAGCGAGCGTCTTCTTCCTTTCTCGTACAGTATCCGCTCTTCAGGGCCAGTGATTCTCGCTCTGCTGGAGCAGTGTTACCGGCGTATGGCCGCAATGGAGCACCTCGGCTGCAAAAGATCCGAGCGCGGCCAGACCGCCATTTTCAATCTGCTCGATCGCCCGAATTCGACGATGACCCACGGCGTGAGGTCCGATCAACCGCCGATGAGTGCGCCGACGCGTCATAGTTCAATTGCAGCCCCTGCAAACGCCACGCACGATGGCGTCGTCGGCCTGTTCTTGCCGCGTCCTCTTGCTTACCACCGCAAGCTTCGCCGGACTTCCCGCGCGCCCAGGAGGCTTGGTGACCCCGAGCGCCGTGATGGTCCTTCCCGTGAAGGCGGCCGCTGGATTGTGTTCCGCAATCTCCCCGTCACCTGGTTGTGCGAGCGCTTGGCAGCTTATGGCAACGCTGCAGGCCACTGCGAAAAATGTATATTTCCCACGCACCTGACACTCCTACATCAGCCTCATTGGAGGCAACAGCGACGCGCGCACAAATAGCCCTGTCTAAAGCCAGCTCGTCGACCCGTTCATAAAGAAGCACAGTCTCGGAGCTTCGGGTTGCGCCTACTGGCCTCCTCCGCCACCACCGGCTCCGCCGCCGCCGCCAAACTGTGGGACAGCCCGCTCAGGTTGTTCGGAATTGCCCCCGGCCGCTGAATCGTCCACGATAGTACTGGCGCCCGTTCCACTCCGGCCCTGCACTATAACGGTCACAGCACCAGGACCTCCGTTATCCTCAAAACCAGGCCCTAGCCCTTCGATGAGAACAGGCGGCCGTACTCCCAAAGGCCGCACAGATGAAGAGGAAGGCTGTGCGATGGCGGGAGTAGCCGATATGACAAAAAATGCCATCAAAAGCGTATTTCTCATGGCTTCCTCCTAAGATTATGATTTATTTATTCCGAATGGCGACCTTCTTACTGCGAGGAGCGTCCGGGCGATTGACGGCGACCGTCTGCACTCAAAGTGATCCACAACCACTATGTTATCTAAGCGCACTTCATTTGATTCCTGAGTTCGGGCATTCCTAAACCTAGCAAATGACACTGGACACTCGCCGGCCTTTTCGTTCAAATCGTTCAAGCTCGCATGTACCCTCGGCCAGTCACAGGAAAAGTTTAAAACGAGGCAGGCAGCGACCGAGCAAGATAAAATCTTGATTTGAATCATTTTAGTCTCGGACGGTTCAAATAATTATTGCGCCGATTTCTGAAACCGCTGGCGGAAAATGCAATCACATTGGGTCTGATGATAAGCCCTAAAAAATCTGCCATCAAGTCCATGGTCATAATATGAGACCTTTGAATTTCATATATTTCAAGCACTTACTGTTTTTAAAAAGAATTTAGAAAATAAATTATTTTTTGGTTTTGCGAAGTCCATGCTCGCTATGACGCGGCACCCTATCTTCTTCTCAATGGGAACCGGATTCGTCTCGATTATGAGGATTCAGGGTTCTCTATCTGAAAGTGGGTCGGCTTGTCTGAACAGCGACCTGGGCGTGGATAAGTGTATATCCTGCCGGGTTCAGAAAGCCGCGAGATACGGCAGCCTTTCGAAATAGGCTTGGTCGGCGGTGCGCCGGTCAAGGTTCGAATGCGGCCTGCGCCCGTTGTAGAAGAAAGGTAGCGGCCGATAGAGGCGCGCGCCGTTCTGACCGTGTCGTAGGCCCGCAGGTAGATATCCTCGTACTTGACCGACCGCCACCGGCGCTCGGCAAAGACGGTATCGCGCCGCGCTCCTCTGCCTTCTATGCCAACGGCGATCTCGACCTCCATCAGGACGCTGGTGAAGGCGTTGCTGGTGACCCGCGCACCCTAATCGGTGTTGAAGATGTCCGGCCTACAATGCCGAGCTATCGCTTTCTCCATGGCCTCGACGCAGAAATCCGGCTGCATGATGATCGACAGCTGCCAGGACAGAACCCGGCGAATCAACCAATCGATGATGGCTGCCAAGTAGACGAAACCGCGTGCCATCGGCACAGAGGTGATGTCCTTGTTCCGAACTTGATTGGGACGATCGATCGTCAGCCCGCCCGAGAGATAGGATAGGTCTTTCTGACCCGGCGCAGGCTTCGAGGCGTTGAGCCTAGCGTAGAGCCCTTCGGTGCGCCGGCCTTGCCGCGTCTTCACGTCGATGGCCGGGATCGCCTCCGAGCGAGGCGCGGATCCGAACGCCCCGGACGCCCCGTCGAGAAGCTGAGCTTTCCAGGCTGTGATCTCGTTGGGGTGGACATCGAACTGTTGGGCCAACTCGGCCAGCGTTTTCTCACCTCGCAGAGCGGCCGGAGCCACCTTCGCCTTGAAGACCAGGAGGTGGTTCCGGCGGGCTCGTTTGCTCATCATCAATCCTGATCCGCGGCCATCCTGGCCGCCGTCAGGCAGAAACTCCACTCAGCCCCGCTGTGCAGATTCCCCAAGCCATCTCTGCTGGCGATCGACTCCGGCCAGTGGCGCTACAAGAAAACGCTGACGCTCTCGGCAGCGGCGAAGGTGACGCTCGGCGGTCCA
The DNA here is from genome assembly GCF_030700285.1 of Methylobacterium sp. NEAU K. Taxonomy (GTDB): domain Bacteria; phylum Pseudomonadota; class Alphaproteobacteria; order Rhizobiales; family Beijerinckiaceae; genus Methylobacterium. The sequence continues at coordinate 9,013 of NZ_JAUYZJ010000047.1, forward strand.
CTGGTGGTCGCCACTGGCATTTTAATCGAGAGTGCCTGCCGCCGAGGTCCTTATCGTAGTGCGCTGACTTGCGTCGAACCGGATTTCGCTCCGACGATGCGCAATCCAGCAAAATATCCGCAGCGAAAGATCATAAATTTTATTTTAATAAATGCTCGATCCGAAACTGGTAATCACATTCGTCCGCCGCGCATGCGCACAGATGGAGCGAACAAAGCGTGCTCTGATCTAAATCAACTCGGCGGATTGCGGCGATTGTTATGGTTTGCGATGTGCTTGGTTACCGGAAGGCACATTTGGTCATTGGTATCAGAGGCGGCAGTGCGCATTCTCTTAGTTGAGGACAGCCGCAGATTGGGTGCCGCGATCGGCGATGCCCTGCGCTCTCACGGCTACGTCGTCGATATCGTCAGGACCGGAGAGGAGGCGGATGCGGCACTCGCGACCACGGACTATGATGCGGTGATTCTCGATCTGGGTCTTCCGGACCGGGACGGCATGACGCTCCTGTACAAAAGAGGCGCTGGTCGCCCCACCGCCCCGATCCTGGTGTTGACTGCCCGGGACAGCACCGAGGCGCTGATCGACGCCCTCGATGGGGGAGCTGATGATTACCTCCGCAAGCCGTTCGAGATGGACGAACTTCTGGCCCGCCTGCGTGCCTTGATGCGCCGGCCCGGACAGGCGTTAGGCGTCCATCTTGTGGAGCGCAACGTCGAATTCGACACCGTCCATCGCCGCGTCCGGATCGCTGGATGCGACATCGAGATGGCGCGCAAAGAACTGGCCGCGCTCGAACTGCTGCTGCGCCGGACGGGCAGTGTCGTCTCGAAAGCGCATTTCGAGTCGTCGCTGTATGGCTTCGACGAGGAGGTTGGAACGAACGCGATCGAGGTGCTGATCCACCGCCTGCGCAAGAAGCTCGCGGCGGCCGGCGCGGAACTGGAGATCCACACGCTGCGCGGCATCGGCTACGTCCTCACGGATCTACGCGCGTGATCCGAGGTCGCTCGACGCTGTTCATGCGCCTTGCGGTCGCGACAGCTCTCTTGATCTCGCTGGCGATCGGCGCCGCGACCCTCTTCCTCTACAATCGCTTCGAGGCGCTGAACGGTCGTTTCCGGGAAGGAACCCTGCGCAGCTTCGCGCATGACCTAGCCCGGGAACTCCTTATCACAGCACAAACCGGGAAGCGCGCGCTTCCCGGTTCGGTCGCTCAGCAGGTCATCGACGACGGCGGCGTCTACGTGTTGCTGACCCGGGACGGTGAGATCCTGACCGCTGCGCCGGGGGTCACCGAGCCGCTGGTCAGCTCGCTCGGACCGAACGAGCAATTCTTCATGCTTCCGCGTCCGGGCTTGGAACCACTCTACGGCCTGTCGGCCCCTGTTCGAAAAACGCAGCCTCCGCTCGTGCTGCAGGTCGCCTTCCCCAACGGCCCGATCGTGTTCGACTCCGTCCTCGAGGAGTTCGTCCAGGATATCGCGTGGATCTGGGTCCCATTCCTCTTCGGCATGATCGCCGTGAACCTGATCGTCGTGCGGATCGCGCTCCGCCCCCTCCGGATAGCCGCACAGCAGGCCGAATCGATCGAACCGGGCAACGTCGCAGTGCGCATCTCGGAAACGGCGATGCCCGAGGAGGTCCTCATCCTCGTCCGCGCCGTGAACCAGAGCCTCGCCCGGCTGCAGCAAGGCTACGTCGTCCTTGAGCAGTTCGTCGGCGACGTCGCGCACGAGCTGCGCACGCCGCTCGCCATCATGAAGACCCAGGTCGCGACGGCCGACGCCCCGATCGGCCGGTCCATCACCGAGGATCTGGCTCGCATGGAGCGTCTGGTGGAGCAACTCCTCGACCGGGTCCGGCTCGGTGGGCTCCACGTCGAAGCGGACGACGTCGTTGATCTCTCGGCGATCGCGCGAGAGGCGGCGACGATGCTCGGTCCCGTGGCGATCGCCCGGGGCCTGTCGATGGAACTCCTCGGTGCGGAAGTGCCGATTCGGGTCGCGGGCCTACGCGATTACCTGTTCCGCGCCCTGCGCAACCTGATCGAGAATGCACTCATGCACGCGCCGGGCGGCACCATGATCACGGTGACGGTCGGCGCGGACGCAACGCTCAGTGTCCGCGATCGGGGGAGCGGCTTCACGCCCGACATTCTCGTGCAGGAAGCCATCCAGAAGCGGGAGTTCCGAAGCGGCCGGGAGGATGGGATCGGGCTCGGGCTCTCGATCGTCGAGCGGACCATGGCGGCCCACGGCGGGGCACTTGAACTGCGCAACGCACCGGAGGGCGGGGCCATCGCGACGATGCGCTGCTCAAAAATGCCGGAGGCGGAACGCGCTTTGTATCCGCTCGGAAACGTCGCCTTGAAATGACCTTGATCTCGCCTCGGAGAGACCCAGGCCCTGTAAGGTTGGCGTAAGCTTGGCCGCTAGGATCATTCGCAGTTGCGAAAGGTCCAAATCCTATGACGAGCGCCGAAGTTCTAGGCCGATATCACAGCCGTCGGAGCGCAACGGAAGATTTCATTCGAAAGACCTATGCGCTCCGCTACGACGCGACGTTGACGAGCTTTCCCGAGAACATCCTCGCACTGTTCAATACTCAGGGTCGCGTCATCTGCGCGGCGGGTGTCCGGGATCAGAGCGAGGCGTTCTTCTCCGAGCGCTATCTCGGTGCGCCGATCGAGCGCGCCCTGACCGAACTCACCGGCAGCGAGGTCTCCCGGAACGCGATCTTCGAAGTGTCGACGCTGGCCAGCCAGACGCCCTGCAGCAGCGCCGCCTTCATTCGCGAGATCGTGGCCTACGGCGAAGCTCAGGGCTTCGCATGGTCCTTCTTCACCGTGACGAGCCGGCTGCAAGTCCTGCTCGGGCGCATCGGTGTCTCCTCGATCTACCTGGGCGAGGCGCTGGCCGAGCGCGTCGCCAATCCCGGCCAATGGGGCCAGTATTATGCGGCCCGCCCGCGCGTCTGTGCAGTGCCGGGCTCGCGCGCCATAACCAACGCCAGGGGCGTCAAGCGGTGTGTCGGCTTCGATGCAGCTGCTGCTTGACGCCCTGCTGCGCAATGCGCGCGGCAGGCCCGACACACCCACTTTTGCGGACGACGAAGTCGCCCTCACGCACGGAGCGGTAGCGGCTCGGGTCGCGGCGCTCGCCGCGACGCTCGTTCCGGAACACCGCATCCTGGGACTTCTGGCGCCCAACGGGGTCGCGTGGGCGGTCGCGCAGCTGGCGTGTGCCTGCGCTGGCCGCACCGTCGTCCCGCTCCCGACCTTCTTCAGCGCCGCGCAACTCGCGCATGTGATCCGAGACGCATCGCTCGACTGCATCCTCGTCGCGCCCGCCCTGACCGGGCGAGTCGCCGGCAATGGCGTCGCCGTGCAGCCTCTCGACATTGCCGGGACCGCCGAGCTTCGTCCCGAGTCGGCCGACGGTTTCGCTCAGGTCATCTACACCTCGGGCTCCACCGGCGCCCCAAAGGGAGTTCGGCACGGCGCCGCGCAGATCGGCTGGATGGCGGAAGCGCTCGCACACGCCGTCGCGGCGCATTCCGAGGACCTGTACCTTTCCGTCTTGCCCCTGCCACTGCTCCTGGAGACGCTCTGCGCCGTCTTCGTGCCGGTCCTGGCCGGGGCGCGGGCGCGGTTCGAGACCGGGATCCCGGAGCGGCTCGGGACCGGGCAACTGGCCGGTCTCGCCGAGGCCTTCGGGCTGCATCGCCCGACCATGAGCGTCCTGGTTCCCCAGGTGCTCGCGGCATGGGTGGGCGAACTGGACGCCACAGGCGCCCAGGCTCCCGCGTCGCTGCGCTTCGTGGCCGTCGGCGGGGCACCCGTCCCCCCCGCCCTGGCCGAGCGGGCCTGGCGGGCCGGCATCCCGGCCTGCGAGGGCTACGGCCTGTCCGAATGCGGCTCCGTGGTTGCGGTCAACGCCCCCGGGCAGCGGCGGCCCGGCAGCGTCGGACGTCCCTTGCCCGGCATTACCGTCTCGATCGTGGACGGAGAGATTCTCGTCGACGGCCCGACGCTGATGGACGGCTATCTCGGCCGTGAGCGCCCGCCCGGACCGTGGCGCACGGGCGATCTCGGATCGATCGACGCCGACGGGTTCCTGCACGTCCACGGCCGAAAGGACAACCTCATCGTCCTATCATCGGGCCGCAACGTCAGCCCGGAGTGGATCGAGACGATATTGCTGGGCGATCCCTGTGTCGCCGCCTGCGGGATCGTCGGCCACGGAATGGATCGTCTGACCGCGGTGATCGTGCCCACCGCGCATGGCGAGGCCCGCTTCGCCGCGTCCGGCCCCGACGAGCACCTCGCCTTCGTTCAAGAGTGTTGCGCACAGGTCCCGGCGCATGCGGTTCCGGGCCATTGCCTCGTCGTGTCGCGCGTGGCGGCGATCCCGTGCGGCCTTCTCACGCCGAACGGCCGCATCGCGCGCGGCCCCCTCAACGACCTCGCCGCACGGCGAGCCGATCCGGCGCTCGCCATCAGCGCCTGACGTCGCCTCGATCACAGAAAGGCTGCACCATGTCCTTCTACGAACGGCTGATCGCCGAGACTGCGGATGCGCGAGCTGAATTCCTCGCGATCCCTCTCGTCCGGACGGCGACGCAGTCCGGTGCGACGCGCGAACTCTACGTCGCCTTCCTGACGCAGGCCTATCACCATGTGAAGCACACGTTTCCGATGCTCGCGCTGGCTGCCTCGCGGACGCAAGACGAAGCCTATCAGGACGCCCTCGTCGAATACATGGAGGAGGAGCGCGGCCACGAGAAATGGATCCTCGACGACATCCGCACGCTCGGCGGCGACGCCGAGGCGGTCCGACACGGCGAGCCCGGCCCGGCCTGCCGAATCATGGTCGGCTACACCTACTACGTCATCGAGCATGTGAGCCCCTGGGCCATGCTCGGCAGCGTCCACGTCCTCGAAGGCATGTCGGTCCTGCTAGCCGACCGGGTCGCCGACGCGATGAAGGCCGTCCTCGGCCGCCAGGACGACAACGGCTTCAGCTACCTACGCTCGCACGGTGCGCTCGATCAGGAGCACGTCGCCTTCTTCCGCAGCCTCGCGGACTCGATCCACGATCCCGAGATACAGCGCCTCGTCATCGCCCAGTCCAAACTCTTCTACCGCCTCTACGGCGACATCATCCGCGACCTCGGCGAGCGCCAGGAGTTGGCCCATGCCGCGTGACATGCGCCACGTCCTGATCACGGGCGCGGGGTCCGGCATCGGCCGCGCGCTGGCGCTTGAAGCCTCTGCCAGGTGCATGCGGGTCGCGATCTGCGGCCGCCGCAAGGACGCCCTTCAAGAGACGGCTGAACTGACAGGGACCGCCAAGGCGATCTTGATACTTCCCGCCGACTTGACGGTCTCCGTCGAGCGTCAGGCTCTGGCCGGACAGCTCGCGAGAGCCTGGGGACGGCTCGACGTCCTCGTGAACAATGCCGGCTGCGTCGTCGGCGGAGATCTCGCCACCACGAGCGACGCGATGCTCGACACCATCCTCGATACCAATGTCGTGGCGCCGATCGCTCTGACACGCGATCTTGCGCCGCTGCTCATGGCCTCAGACGAGGCCCGCGTGGTGAACGTCGGATCGCTGTTCGGCGACATCGCCTATCCGGGCTTCGCTTCCTACAGCGCCTCGAAGCACGCCCTGCGCGGCTTCTCGGACGCCCTGCGGCGCGAGTGGAAGAGCCGCGGGATCGGCGTCACCTACGCCGCTCCGCGGGCGACGCGCACGCCGGCGGCGGCGGCCTTCGGGGATCTCATCCGGGACACCGGCATGCGGCTCGACGACCCTGAGCAGGTCGCCCGGCGCATCTGGCATGCGGCCCTGTCCGGTGCAGACACCGTCTACCCGCGCGGTGCCGAGTGGGCCTTCGTCCTGCTGCAGCGCCTCTTCCCCCGTCTGATCGACCGCGCGCTCGCCCGGCAGAAGCCGAGCGCCGCCGTGTCCGCGCCGAAGCCGGTCTCGGCGACCTGATCCAGGAGACTATCGACCATGTCCGTCTCGATCCGCGCGTCCGTCCTCGCCCTCTCGCTGGCTCTGGCTGGAGGGTTCACCGCCGCTCCGGCCAGCGCGGCCGAGGATCCGGCGCTGACCGCCGCCATCCGCCATCTGCAACAGCGCTGGGAAGCCATCAAATTCAACGTCCCCGAGGGCGCCGCCCAGACCGAGCAGATGAATGCCCTCGGCGAGGAGGCGGATTCCTTCGCCGCGCGCTACCCCGACCGACCCGAGGCGATGATCTGGGACGGCATCCTCACGAGCGAGCGGGCCTCGATGGCCAGCGCGTTCTCGGCCCTCGGCCTCGCCAAGCGGGCACGCGACATCCTGGAGAAGGCCGAGGCCGCCGACCCCAAGATCCTCGATGCCGGCGCACCCACGAGCCTCGGTGTCCTGTACTACCGCGTGCCGGGCTTCCCGATCGGCTTCGGCGACAAGGCGAAGGCGCGGCGTCTGCTGGATCGTGCCGTCCACACGGCCCCGACCGGGCTCGACGCCTGGTACTTCTACGGCGATTTCCTGATGGCGCAGGGTGAGTACGCGAAGGCCGCCGAGGTTTGGCGGCATGCCCTGACCTTCCCCCCGCATCCCGACCGTCCGCTCTGGGACAAGAACCGCCGGGCGATGATCGAGGAGCAACTGGCGAAGATCGAGCCGAAGCTCGGCAAGTCGTGACTTCGCCAGGTATCGACGGCGCGCCGGGGCACGAAGCCGCGCCGTCGCCGCTGTGGAGCGCGATCGGCGCGCAGCTCCGGCAACCGGAGGGCATTCGGGGCGCCGTGATCGGCCGCCTTATGGCGTTGGCCAATGCCGGTCCCAACCGCCGGGCGCTTGCCGCGCTCGGCGTGGTGCCCGAAGACCGCGTGCTGGAAGTCGGCTTCGGTCCTGGCGGGGCGCTGGCCACGCTAGCCGGATGCGGGGTGGCAAAGGTCTGCGGCCTCGACCCATCCCATCGGATGGTGTCCGCGGCACGCAGGCGTCACCGCCGGCTGATCGAATCGGGTCGCATGGAACTCGCGCACGGTGCGCTCCCGCTGATGCCGTGGGCGGACGAGGCTTTCGACAAGATCCTCCTCGTGAACGTCCTGTACTTTCTCGACCCTGCGCGCGGCGACCTGTCGATCCTGCGACGGGCACTCCGTCCCGCAGGACGGCTCGTCCTCTACGCGACCGATCGCGTGACGATGCAGAGGTGGCGCTTCGCCGGGCCCGAGACCCATCGGACCTACACCGCACAGGAATGCGTCGCGGTCCTGGCCCGAGCCGGGTTCGAGGAGACCGCGATCCGTTCGGCCGAACTGAGATTTCCGTTCGGTATCAAAGGCTTCCTCGTCACTGCCTATCGGTAGGACATCACTTTCACTTTCGGCGGCATCAGGCGTGACGGCTCCCATCGAAACCCTCCCCGCGGCGCCGCGTCTCGATGCGGCGGCGGCGATGCGCCAACAACGCGGAACGCGCGTGCCGTTCGGTTGGGATGCGCTGCGAAACCCCTACCTGTTCGACGTACCTCTGCTCGGCTACGCGTCCGGATTGCTCGACCTGTTCGTGCGGGCACCGCGGGATCTGCCGTCCGATACGCCCGTCATGGGCTCGTTCCTCAGCCTCGATCCGCCGATCTTCTGCTGCCAGCCGCGGCCGAAGCCGTTCGGGGTCGCCCACCACCTGGCATCACGCTTCCCCGACACGCCGTTCGTCTTCCTGCACCCGCTGACGCACAGCCTGGAGAGAGCGGCGTTCGCGCTTGCGCTCGCCGTCCAGCATCGACGGTTCCGGAATTTCCATCCTGCGGCCCGCCTCGTCGTCTTGGCGAACACTCCGGGTGAGGAGCGATTGCTGCGCTGTCTCGGGGTCGACGTCTACCTCGCGCCGCAGAACATGTTCGTGGATGAGACGATGTACTTCCCGATGCCCGATCGGGAGCGGCGCTACGATGCGATCTACAATGCGCAGATCGCCCCGATCAAACGCCACGCGCTGGCGCGCACGGTGCCGACCTGCGCCTATGTCACGAAGCTGTTCGGGACGTGGTCGCCGAGGCTGAAGCGGACCCAGCTCGCCGCGTTTCTCCGATCGCTCCCGCAAGGCCACGCAGTCCTCAACCCGGTGACGCCGGACGACGTCGTTCCGATGGACCACGTCGCGGTGAACGCCGCCATGGCCGAAGCCCATGTCGGCCTGTGCCTGTCCCGGATAGAGGGCGCGATGTACGCCAGCATCGAGTATCTGCTGGCCGGTGTGCCGGTGGTCACGACCCGGAGCAAGGGCGGCCGGGATAGGTTCTGCCACGCCGACACTACGCTGATCGTCGATGACGATCCCCGCGCTGTTCAGGACGGAGTCGCCGCGATGAAGGCCCGCGCCCTGCCACCCGAATTCGTGCGCGCGACGACCCTTCGGATGATCGAGGCCGAACGCGAGCGGTTCAACACCTTTATCGACGGCCTGCGCGGACACACGATCGAGCGCACGGATCCGCGGTGGTCGTTCGACTACTATCACAAGCTCGGCCGCTTCGGGCGGCTGTCGGATTTCGAGGGCGAATGCCTGACCACGAAGACGACACGATGAGTTCTGGCTCGCGGTGTAGACGAGACTGTCGTTGGCACCGAGCATGGCGGCGCGCAGGTAGCCGATGCGATTGATGAGGTGATTCTCCACACGGGGCCTTTCCTTGGTGGTCAGGGCCTCGCGACGGGGGCTGGCGCGACGCGGCCTGTAAGGATGCGTCGCAGGATATCGTCATGCCGAAGGTAGCGGTGGACCAGAGTCGGGGTGGCACGCAACAGCGCCCCAGCCATCAGGGTCAAAACCCAATCCGCTTGACCCCGCGGAGGGTCCGCTTTCGACCCAACCTTACCTTAAAAGCCTGACGGCACGTTTCCCGGAAGCAGACGCTCATTCTGCCACGACTACGATGGGCGTGCGCCATTCTCGGCCATACGCCCGACCGCACAGTTCGCCCAGAAGCAGACACTCCTCCAGAAGGAGCGGCCGGTCCATAAGGGTGACACGCAGACCGGCGGCCTCCAAGGCGCCTCAGCCACGTTAAACCACTCAAACGTCGGGCCTGAGTGTACCTAGGACCTTCCGTAAGCTGCGCCCAGGCGTTGGCGTAGGTGCTGAAAGCAAGGATCGGTGCGATAGCCCGGCCCGGGTCCACGATTCGGAGGTCGGATCGGCAGGTCTCTGCGTCGGCCGGGCTGCCAACGGTTGAAGGCCTGCGCGCGTGTCGTCACTCCCTCGCCGCCCCCTGTCGTCCCTGCGCGACTTGTTCACGAGTGCCACCGGCGGCCTCGTCCTGACGGCCAGCGCTGCTTTGGCTCTGGCCGTCGCCAACTCGCCGCGTGCCCCGGCCCACGCGCATCCGCCGTGATCGGACGCCATACCGCTCAAGACCTATGCGTCCTGGCCGCCCGGCAGCCCTGTCCCCGCCAGAGCCTGCGGGCGGATGTGCCGGTGGTGGTCGTCCGCGCACCGGCCATGGTCGGCCAGCGTCTCGATCACGCGGCATTCCCCGACGCGGCCCCACCCGCATTCCGAAAGTATCCGGTTCAGCTCGCCCCGTAGGGCCGTGAGCCGCTCGATCCGCCGCTCCGACCTCGGCGAGATGGGTACGCCTCCGGCGAAGGCCGCGTTGGTGTTTGGGACGGCGTGTCAGGCGGCGATCTGCTCGGTCTGAGGCGGGGTCCAGTTCCATGGCAGCAGGTCGTCGATGCGTCGGGCTGGATGGCCGGGCAGACGGCTGAGGACGTCGGCGAGCCAGATCTGCGGATCGACGCCGTTGAGCTTGGCGGTCTCGATCAGCGTGTAGAGCGCCAAAGCGCGATGGCCGCCCGCGTCCGAGCCAGCGAAGGTCCAGTTGCGACGGCCCACCGCGATGGGCCGGATCGCCCGTTCGGCAGCATTGTTCGACAGGCAGATATGCCCGTCGTCGAGGAAGAGGATGAAGGCGCGCCAGCGCTCGAGCATGTAGTCGATCGCCCCGGCCACCGGAGCCTTGGCCGAGAGCTTGGCGCGGTTGGCCCGCAGCCACGCCTCCAGCTCGGCGACAAGGGCGGCCAAGCTCGGCTCGGTTCTGCTGCTGCGGCCCTACAAGGACGGCGACGCGAACGTGAGGTCGGTCTGGCTGTGCTCGCGCAACGACGCCATCGGCAATGTCATCGTCCTGACGGCGGCGCTCGGGGGCCGGGGCACCGCGACGGCTTGGCCCGACCTGGTCGTGGCCGCCGTGATGGCCGGCACCTTCGCCCGGACATCCGCAAGGCCACGGCCCGGTCGCTCGTCGCGTCTATGGTGCTGGTCCTGGTTGCGCTCGCCCTGATGATCATGGCGGCGCATTACTCCTGAGATTCCGATCTTGGACTGGTCCCGAAACCACGGACCGTGCCAAAAGTCGGCCGAAACGCAAGTGCGAGCCCATCGGGGCCGGGAGCGCCGTCGTCAGACCTGAGCCACGATGCGGTCCAGGGCGCCGTCCCCGCGTCGATAGCCCGGTCACGGTACTCGGGATGGGAAGATACCCGCGCCTCGTCGAGGCGCGGAGTCCTCCATCCGGAGTGCTTGCCGCCGGCGATTCCGCGGTGGACCTGCCGGACCCGCATCAAGGCATGGCTCTGGCGCGCGAAGCCGCAGGCGTGAACCTCGACCACGCGAGCGTAGCCATCGTATCGCACCTCCATGAAGCGGCCCAGCGCCAGCGCCTCCCGGGTCGTCTCCTTGTTCGATCCCCTCCAGGGGGATAGGATCATGGCATGGAACACGCCTCGCATCCGGATATCGTCAAGCGCCTGAGGCGCGCCCACGGCCACCTCGCAGGCGTCATCGCGATGATCGAGGAAGGCCGTCCCTGCGTTGACCTCGCCCAGCAACTGCACGCGGTGGAGAGCGCGGTCACCAACGCCAAGCGGGCGCTCATCCACGACCACATGGAGCATTGCCTCGGCGAGGGCGTCGACGGCGGCAGCAAGGCCGCGCGCGCGGCGGTCGCCGAGTTCAAGGCCATCGCGAAGTACCTGTGAGGTGGGGATGCTGAGCGTCCTCGCCCATCGCACCTACCGGCACCTGTTCGCCGCGCAGGTCATCGCGCTGATCGGCACCGGCCTGCTCACGGTCGCCCTCGGCCTGCTGGCGTTCCGGATCGCCGGGGACCGGGCCGGGACAGTCCTGGGAACCGCGCTGGCCATCAAGATGGTGGCCTACGTGCTCGTCGCCCCGGTGGCCCAGGGCTTCACCGGCCGGCTGCCCCGCCGCGCCTTCCTGGTGGCCACCGACCTCGTCCGGGCCGGCATCGCGCTTCTCTTGCCCCTCGTCGACCAGGTCTGGCAGATCTACATCCTCGTCTTCGTGCTGCAATCGTGCTCGGCCGCCTTCACCCCGACCTTCCAGGCGACCATCCCGGACATCCTTCCCGACGAACGGGACTATACCCGCGCCCTATCGCTCTCGCGTCTCGCCTACGACCTGGAGAACCTGCTCAGCCCGACCCTAGCTGCCCTTCTCCTGACCGTCGTGCCCTACAACGCTCTGTTCGGCGGCACCGTCATCGGGTTTCTGGGATCGGCGGCGCTCGTCGTCTCCGTGACCTTGCCCGCAGCTCGACCGACCGACCGACAGGGCGGCGTCTACGACCGGACGACGCGCGGCCTGCGGATCTACCTCGCAACGCCGCGCCTGCGGGGCCTGCTGGCGCTCAACCTCGCGGTCGCCGCGGCCGGGGCCATGGTCATCGTCAACACGGTCGTCATCGTGCAGGGGCTCCTGAACCGCCCTCAGGACGACGTGGCCCTCGCCCTCGGGGTCTTCGGCGGCGGATCGATGGTCGCCGCCCTGACGCTTCCGCGCGTCCTCGACCGGCTGTCCGACCGCTCGGTCATGATCCCGGCGGCCGCCTTGCTCGGTGGCGTGCTTCTCGGCGTCGCCGCCATGACCCGGGGCGCGGTCATCGGATGGTCGCTCCTGCTTGCAACCTGGCTTGTGCTCGGCATCGCCTATTCCGCCGTCCAGACACCGACCGGAAGACTTCTGCGCCGCTCGGCGACCCCGGAGGACCGGCCCGCCGTGTTCGCCGCCCAGTTCGCCCTGTCCCATGCCGCGTGGCTGGTGACCTACCCGCTTGCAGGATGGCTCGGCGCAACGGTCGGGATGCCGACGACGCTGGCGGCACTCGGCGGGATCACGGTTCTCGGCGTCGCCGCGGCGGCCTTGCTCTGGCCGGCCTCGGATCCCGACGTGATCGAGCACGCCCATGCCGACCTCGACCCGAGACACCCGCACCTTCACGGGGAACGGCGCCACGCGCACGCCTTCGTCATCGACGAGCTGCACCACCGGTGGCCGGCACGCGCGGGTTGAGGGCCAGGGGGCGGCGGGAGACTTCGGGGAAGGCTCTTCTCCGGCACGGGTAGCGTGGAGAACAACGTACCTAGCGGAACGGGGAACGAAGCTGTGCCGTTTCCTGATCCCGGCTGACGTCAACTCCGACTTCCCGCCGGCAACAACGATGTGAGGACGCCCATGAGGAAATCTCTGTTCGCCGCCGCCATCCTGGCAACCCTTGGGGCCGCCTCCGTCGCCCCGGCGTCCGCCGCTCCCGGCATCATTGGGGCCGTCGACGCCCCGACCGCGGTGACCGAGGTCCGGATGGATGGCATGCACGGCCATCGCGGCCATGGCCGCATGATGGGCCACCACCACATGCACGGCCACATGATGCGCCATCACCGCGGCCATCACATGATGGGTCACGGTCACCACCGCGGCCACATGATGGGACACCACCGCGGCCACCGTATGTGACCCCTCGTTCGCCGGGTCCGATGAACCCGGTGACGAGGTCGAATGAGGGGTGGGGGGGGCCCCGGGGGGGGGCCCCCCCCCACCGTATGCGGGGCGGCCCCGCCCCCCCCCCGGGGGGGAC
>NZ_JAUYZJ010000047.1:21970-29630 GCF_030700285.1 Methylobacterium sp. NEAU K
CGGGGCGGGGGGGGCCTCTCACCCGGTGGCGGTGGGGGCGGGGGGGGGGGCCCGCCCCGCGGCGCGCCCCACCCCTCATCGTTAGTCGGGTCGACCTCGACCAGCCTGCGGTTCTAAATGGAAACAAGCCAGATCAAGGAACAGCAATTCGCTCATCCCGCCTGAGAGCCGGGGGAGTTGGACAGCCAGGCCGCCGAAATGACGTCCGCCCCTTGATCCAACTGCCTATGACGTGGGCCGGATCAGTTTCGCGATCAGCTTGAACGCATCGTCCGCCGTCATGCCCGGCACGCCCACCGTGTGATTGGCGACGCAGAGCTTTACGTCGCCGCACACCGTGCAAGGCAGCTTTTCCATCGGTGTCGGATGATCGAGCGGCTTGAATTGCGGATCCTTTGCCGCGCAGTCCAGACAGATCATTGCTTGTGGTCTATGTGACGATCGAGATATTCGCGCATGGCGCCGCCCCATAGCTCTGACCACGTGCGCAGATAGGAAATCGCGGCCCGCACGTCGTCAGGCCGCTTTGCAAAAGCCGCCTCTGACTCGCGGATGATCCGCGCACCGACGCCCCGCATTGCGAGCGGCGTATCGTCCCGGCGCATAGCGTCCTGCATCTTCAACGACGACGCGGCGAGGGCCAACACCGTCTTTTGCCCGCCATCCATGGCCCTGCCTCGTTCAGTTGATCCTGGTGACGACTCCCGCGACGGTTACGCCGTCACGGACCAGGGCAACGCTGCGGCGGCCGGAAAAGGCCCGCCAGCTTGCCGCAGGGCTTTCAAAGACGACCACGCTCATCTCCTGGCAGTATCGACGCCTTGAGGGCTTCCCATTGCGCATGGACGCCCCTGAACGGCTTGCGGAGGGCAGGGACCGAGGTGAGGGTCCCCCGGCTTCTGGTCAGGCTGAAAGGTGAGCCTCCGGGTCTCATTCGGCGGCCTGTTGGGCCGCCGCCAAGGCGAATTCCTGGGGCGTCAGCCATCCCAGGGCTGTGTGAGGCCGGCTCTCGTTGTACTGTCGCCGCCGGCGTTCGTGGATGCAGCGGCCCTCTACGCCTCCGCGCGGGCCTCCGGGAACGCCCTGCTCTGTCTCGCCCACCTCCCCAACGAGCCGGATCAAGCAGGTGACTTCGAGAAAGGGGACGCGAACGACGCGACGGCCGCGCTCGCCGTGATCCGGACCCTGGCGGCAGCTTGGTTCGATGGGAGATCGGCGGACGTCTGATCGAGCCGCACCGCGGCCTCGATGCCCGTCACTGCGGCCGGCGCGCCTGGACGATGGTGGTGCAGGCGCTCTCAAGCTTCGGGAGATCGCGGGCGTCGGCCATCCGCACGGCAAGCGGGCGCGTCTCGCCGCGGACGATGGGGCAGTAAGGGTCTGGTGCGTCGAGAGCGCCCATCAGCCGCCGCCGGCCGGCGCAGCCGCCGTGGCAGGCTGCCTCGTGGGCGCAGCCGCGGCAGGGCGCGGGTAGTGACCGCGCCGCGACGAAGGGCTCCGTTTCAACGATTGCCGCGCCGACCTCGATTAGGGCGTCCAGACTCTGACCGACGCCGTCCCAGTACACGCAGGGCTTCACCGTGCCGCGCGGTGTCACCCGCACGGTTCCGGTGCCGCAGCCGCCCAGGCGGGCGGGCAGACCCGCCATGGCCCGCACCAGCGGCTCGCCGATCGCGATCGCGTCGGTCTCTGCGAACAGCCGCGCGAAGCCCGTCCAGTACTCCTCGTAGGTGAGTGCGAAGGCGTCCGTCCGGACGGCCTGATAGACGTTAATCCGCAGCGGCGCGTCGAAGCGCGCGGCGAGCTGTGCAATCTCGTGCAGGCGGTCGAAGTTGGACCGCATCATCACCGCGATGAAGGTCACGCCGACCCCCAGGCGGCGGCAGCGCGCCGCCTGCTCCATCACGAGGTCCCAGTTGCCGTCGCCCCGCTGCGCGTCCTGCTCTTCGCGGGTCGGGTAATCGATCGAGAACTCCACGTCGGCGAAGGCTTGGACCTGCACGTCGTCGATCACCGCGATCGAGTGACCGTTCGACGTGATGGTCAGCTTGACCGGCTCGGCGGCCAGGAGCGCGAGCAATTCGGCGAAACCGGGATGCATGCCGTTCTCGCCCGTGCCGAGATTAATCGAGCGCACCGGCAGGCGGGCGAGCACGGCGCGGACCTGATCGGACGCGAGGCGGTCGACCTGCCCGGCATCGCGGTAGCAGAACGCGCAGGCGAGATTACACTCGTTGGTCAGGCCGAGGCCGAGGGAGAAGCCGCACTTCTTCCCCGCCAGGGCACCCGAATCGTCGGTCATGTCATGGTCCCTCCGCAGGTTTCCACGGCTGGGGGAGCCGGCGTGGAGGCGGCGCCTGTCCTTTCGCGTGGGCGGCGGTCGCGGTAACGCGGTGTTGCGACGTCGCACGGCACGGCAGCCGATGCGACGGGCGAAACCCGCGCTATATCGGCGCGGTAACCGCGGGTGCGCGCGGCGCGAACGGGTCGCGGCGGGCGGCGCTCCGGGGCCAAAGCGGCGGACCCGTCCGCCCCCGGATCGGCCGAGACGACGCATGCGCACCGACCCCCTATCCGACACCCTGACATTCCTGGCGGCGGCCGCCGGCGACCAGCTGGCGCTCGGGCCCTGGCGCTGGGTCCTGATGGCGCTGCTGGCGGCGCTCGTGCTCGGCGGGCTGCTCGCAGCAGCCTATGCCTGGGCTGCGGATCCGGCGCAGCGCACCGGCCGCGACCTCGGCCTGTTCGCGGCCCGCTTCCTGGTCGGCCTGATGTGGTTCGAAAACCTGTTCTGGAAGCTACCCGTATCCACCGGCAACGGCCTGCACTACTGGACCGGCTTGGAGACGAAGGATGCCGCCTTCCGGATCCACGCGACTCTGATCGAGACCCTGGCCCTGCCAGACCCGAACTTCCTGGTGCTCAACGTCGCCGTACTGGCGATCGAACTCGCCTTCGCGGCCTCTCTGATCCTCGGGCTCGGCGTGCGGCTCGCGGGGGCCGTGGGCGTGCTGTTCGTGGCCCAGCTGTGGCTCGGGCTCTACCGCAACGCGCAGGAATGGCCCTGGAGCTACGTCTTCCTGATGCTGCTGATGGGATTGTTCGCCCTGCTGGCGGCCGGGCGCAGCCTCGGGCTCGACGCGACGCTGCGCCGGAGCCACCCGCCCGACATGACCGACGGGGCCCTCGGCACTCTCGTCAGGATCGCCACGTGACGCGCGGCCGGCAAACGGTCCTGCCCGTTCGGGTCGGGCTTATGACAGGGGTGCCGGCCCCGACCTGCGCGATCGCCGTCATGGCGAAGGCTCCGCAGAGCGGCCGGTCGAAGACGCGCCTGTGCCCACCGCTGACGCCGGACCAGGCGGCCTGCCTCAGCGCCGCCTTCCTGCGCGACACGACCGAGAGTATGCGCGCCGCCGCCCGATCGGCGCCGATCGCCGCCTACGCCGCCTACGCCCCGGCCGGCACCGAGGCGTTCCTGACGCCCCACCTCGCACCGGGCACCGCATTGCTGCTGGCCGACGGGGACGCGCCCGCCCCCGCGGGTGTCGAGGGTTTCGGCCGCTGCCTGCTCCAGGCGGTCGCCGACCTGCTGGCGCGCGGCCACGCCGCGGCCTGCGTGCTTTCCTCGGATACGCCGACCCTGCCGACGCGATTCCTGACGACAGCGGCCGACATCCTGCTGGCGCCCAGCGACCGAGGTGTGCTGGGCGCCTGCGAGGACGGCGGCTACTACCTGCTCGGTCTGAAGCGCGCCCATGCCCGCCTGTTCGCCGACATCGCCTGGAGCGGCGACACGGTCGCCGAAGCCACCCGAGCGCGGGCGCGGGAGATCGGCCTCGAACTGGTCGAACTCGACTCCTGGTACGACGTGGACGACGCGGCCTCGCTGGCGCGGCTGATCGCCGACCAGGGCGGCTACCCGGCGCCGGAGACCCGCTCCGCCCTCTCACGCCTCGAAGCCGCGACGCCGCTCGCGGGCAACTGCGCGTGACCCGCCACCTCGCCTCGCCCCTCTGGCGGCTCACGGCACTGGGCTTCGGGCTCGCGGCGATCGAGATCGGCGCGCTAGCGATCCACCTGCCCGGCGCCGACACGGTCGGCTCGATCGGGCGCGCCAACCTGTTCGTCGCCGTCGTAGGCGCCGGGCTCGTGCCGTACGTCCTTTCGGTGCGGCTGGTGCTGCGGGCGCGCCTGCCACGACAAGCCCTTTGGCTCATCCTCGGGCTGGCCGTGGCGATGCGCGCCGCGCTGCTGCCGGCGCCGCCGTTCCTGTCGAGCGACATCTACCGCTACGTCTGGGACGGGCGCGTGCAAGCCGCCGGGATCAACCCCTACCGCCACATCCCGGCCGATCCGGTCCTAGCGCCGCTGCGTGACGCGGCCGTCTACCCGCTGATCAACCGGCGGGACTACGCCCGCACCATCTACCCGCCAGCCGCCGAGGCGGTGTTCGGGGCCGTGGGCCGGATCTCCGACACGGTCGTGGCGATGAAGCTCGCGATGCTCGCCTTCGAGATCCTGGGCGTGGTGTGCCTGCTGGGAGTCCTGCGGATCGCCGGCCTGCCGCCGGAGCGGATCCTGATCTACGCCTGGAATCCGCTGGCGCTGTGGTCCTTCGCGTGCGATGGCCACGTCGACGCGCTCAGCGTCGGCCTCCTTGGCCTCGCCCTATGGCTGCGCGCCCGACACCGCGACGCCTTCGCCGGGGCCGCCCTGGCCGCCGCGGCGCTCGTGAAGTTCCTTCCACTCGCCGTCGCCCCTGCCTTCGTACGCGGCGGGAACCTCGGGCGGCCCGCTCTCGCGGGCCTCCTCGTGATCGCCCTCCTGTACCTGCCCTACCTCGGCGCGGGGCTCGACCTGTTCGGCTTCCTCGCCGGCTACGGCGCGGAGGAAGGCTACGACACCGGCGCGGGCTACTGGCTGCTCGCCGGCCTCGGCCATCTGGGCGTACCCTACGCGGCGCTGCGGCTGCCCTACCTCGCGCTGTCCGCCGGAGGGCTCGCCACGCTCGCCCTCTGGATCGCTTTCGTCCGTGCCGACCGGGGTGAGCCGGACGTCGTGACACTCTGCCGCGACGCGGCTGTGCTCGCGGGGCTCGCCACCTTCGCGGCGAGCCCGCACTACGCGTGGTACTATCCCTGGATCAGCCTGCCGGCGGTCGTGGCCCCACTGCCCGCCGCGGTCTGGCTGGGCTCGGCACCGCTTCTGTTTCTGATCGACCCGTTCAACGACCGCTTCCTCTGGCCGTCGCTGGTCTTCGTACCGGCGATTGTCTTGGCGGCCCGCACGCACTGGCGCGGACGCCGCAACGTCTGGATCCTCCGGCAAGGAGCTGCTCGATGACCGCCTCGGCCGCCCTGAAGGACCCCCGCCGCTACTTCGAGGCGGTCGACACCCGCCGCGCCGCGATCGCCGAGGCGCCGCCGGTTTGCCTCTATCTGGAGGTCACCAACCGCTGCAACCTGCTGTGCGAGACCTGCCCGCGCACCTTCGAGACGCTGGAACCCCCGGCCGATATGAGCTGGGCGCTGTTCACGCGGATCGTCGATCAGGTGCCGAACGTCGGCCGCGTCGTGCTGCACGGAGTTGGCGAGCCGATGCTGGTGAAGGCGCTGCCGCGCATGGTCCGGTATCTGAAAGACCGCGGCACCTACGTCCTGTTCAACACCAACGGCACCCTGATGCAGCCGCGGCGCTTCCAGGAGCTGATCGATACCGGGCTGGACGAGCTGCGGGTCTCCCTCGACGCCGCCGACCGGACTTCGTACCTCAAGGTGCGCGGCAAGGACTTCTTCGACCGCATCGTGCGCGACGTCGGCCGGTTCACCGCGTTCCAGAAATCCATCGGCGCCACGACGCCCAAGGTGTCCCTGTGGCTCACCGGCCTCAGGGAGACGATCGACCAGCTCCCCGCCTTCGTGCGGCTGGCCAACGAGATGGGCGTGACTGAAGTCCACCTGCAGCGCCTCGTGTTCGACGAGGCGGGCTACGGGTTGGCCCGGTCGGATCTGTCCCTGTTCGAGAACACCCGGGCGGAGGAAGCGGCGGCCATCGAGGTCGCGCAGGCGATTGGCCGGGATCTCGGCGTGAGCCTCGACGCCTCCGGGGCGACCGAGCCCGGCATCAGCCTGAAACGACAGGACGAGCGGGCCTGGGCGACCTGCCGCCGGCCATGGTCGCTGATGTACTTCACCGCCCACGGCCGGGCTCTGCCCTGCTGCATCGCCCCGTTCTCGGTGCGCGGCTACGCGAACTACACGCTGGGCGATGCGACGCAGGCGACGCTCCGCGAGATCTGGAACGGCGAGGCCTACCGCGACTTCCGCACGGCGCTCCTCTCCGACACGCCGCCGGCCCCGTGCAAGAACTGCGGCCTGCGCTGGAGCCTGTGACGTGCGGCCCGAGGCGGCGCAGGCGGTCTCCGCGGCGGGGCCGGGTATGTCCGCGCGACGGGTTCATCCGGTCAGCGTCGTCATCCCGACGCTGAACGAGGCCGAAGCGATCGGCGCCGCGATTCGCGAGATCCCGACCGCTTACGCGAAGGATATCATCGTCGCCGATGGCGGCTCGACCGATGGGACGCAGGACGTTGCACGTGCTGCAGGTGCCCGGGTGATCGACGCCGGACGCGGCTACGGCCGGGCCTGCGCGGCTGGCGCCGCGGCAGCGGATCCAGAAAGCCGCGTCATCGTCTACCTCGACGGCGACGGTGCCGACCGCGGCGACCTGATCGGGGAGATCGCGGGCCCGGTGCTCGCGGGCACCCACGATTTCGTCCTAGCCTCGCGCACCCGCGGGGCGCGTGAAGTCGGTTCGATGCTGTGGCATCAGGTACTGGCCGGCCGCCTCGCCGGTCTTGGCATCGGCCTGCGCTATCGCGTGCGCTACAGTGACATGTGCGCTTACCGCGCGATTGATCGCGCGGCGCTGGAGCGCCTGTCCTTGCGCGAGATGACCTACGGCTGGAACATCGAGATGCAGATGCAGGCCGCCCGAGCGGGTTTACGCATCCTGGAGGTACCGCTGCCCTACCGCCGCCGCGCGGGCGGCGCCTCGAAGGTCGCAGGCTCGCTTCGCGGCACGCTGCGCGCGAGCAGCAAGATCGTCTCAACCTACCTGCGGGTCGCCGCAAGGCCGAGGCGCGACTTGACCTGACCGGCTGGCTTTGGACCGAGCTGATTGAGAGGATCAGCTGGGACCAGAGGAGTTGGGGATGAAGCGAGGACAGAGGCCGAGCGCGGAACAGGTCGTGCTGATGCTGCGCCAGATTGAGGTACAGACGGCGTAAGGCAAGAGCATCGCCGTCTCTTGCAAGGATGATCCTCCCCCGACTTCACGGACAGGGGGTTTAGCTCGCGTTCCGTTCGGCTTGCTCGGGGGTGATGTAGCCGAGTGCCGAGTGGATGCGCTGCCGATTGTAGTAGCCTTCGATGTAGGCGAACAAGTCGCGTCGGGCCTCGTCCCGGGTCGCCCATCGTCGCGGGTGGACAAGTTCGACCTTGAGGGTGTGGAAGAAGCTTTCCATCGGGGCGTTATCGTAGCAGCAGCCGGTCCGGCTCATGGAGGGTATCGCCTTCATGCCGACGAGTTGCTTTCGATAGGCCTCGGCGGCGTACTGGCTGCCGCGATCGGAATGACAGATGAGCCCAGCGGCCGG
>NZ_JAUYZJ010000048.1 GCF_030700285.1 Methylobacterium sp. NEAU K
CGTCGGCTGGTCCATGCGCGATCACATGCGGACCGAACTGACGTCGGCCGCCCTGATGATGGCTGCCCAACGACAAAGACCGGGTGCCGGCCTCATCTGTCACTCGGATCGCGGCAGCCAATACGCCGCCGAGGCCTATCGCAAACAGCTCGCCGACATGAAGGCGACACCTTCCATGAGCCGGACGGGCTGCTGTTACGACAACGCTCCCATGGAAAGCTTCTTCCATACCCTCAAGGTCGAACTCGTTCACCAGCGACGATGGACGACCCGGGACGAGGCTCGCCGCGACCTGTTCGCCTACATCGAGGGCTCCTACAATCGGCAGCGCATCCATTCGGCTCTCGGCTACATCACCCCCGAGCAGGCCGAGCGGAACGCGAGCTAACCCCCGTGTCCGCAAAATCGGGGGAGGATCACGCAGCGCTGCCCACATTGTGATGCCGTCCTCCATCAGCCACCCTGACAGCAACCTGCCAAAGTAGTGTTAGGGTCTGAACCCAATCAGCTTGGCCCTACGAATGTCCGTGTTGGGTGGAGAGCTGACCAAAGGAAGGGTCGCACGACCCATCCAAGGTCGCTCTCGTCAGTACCCGACCGTAAAGCGCTGACGCGGATGTGCGGGCTTCTCCAACTCGTCCACCAGAGCGATGGCGTAGTCCTCGAAGGAGATGCTGCTGCCCTGCTCGGTGGTGAGGAGTTGGTCCTGGCCGAGCCGGAACTTGCCCGTACGCTCTCCCGGAACAAACATCGCGGACGGGGACAGGAAGGTCCAATCCAGCTCCGTCTCGTCGCGTAGCATGTCCAGGAACACGCCACCGGCAGCCGCCTCGGGCTTGTATTCCGCCGGGAAGTTCGGGGCGTCGATCAGCTTGAGGCCCGGTGCCGCTTCCAGGCTGCCCGCGCCGCCCACGACGAGGTAACGCGTCACGCCAGAGGCGCGGACGGCCTCAATGAGCTTGCGCGGGTCGCTCGCCGTGAAATGGAGAGAGCTGACCACTGCGTCATGCCCCTTCAGTAACTCGGCCAAACTTTGCTGGTCGAACACGTCGCCTTGCTTCGCGGTCACGCCGGGTTGGGGCGTGACACGCGCGGGGTTGCGGACAATGGCCGTGACGCTGTGTCCGCGCCGGGTCAGTTCGGCCAGGATACGCAAGCCTGCATTACCGGTCGCGCCGATGAGTGCAACGCGCATAGAGACCCTCCCTGTTAGGTTTCTGATCGGTACTAGATGCTAAAAACTCATCAGGCGTAAAGAAAGCACCCTGGCCTCACCAAGTTACCTAGAGGAAACCATCATGCCCGCCTGGAATCCGTATGCTTCCGCCTGCCCGACCCGGCTCGTGCTGGACCGAGTGGGAGACAAATGGGCGGTCCTGCTACTGGGGGTGCTGGCGAAGGGGCCGATGCGGTTCAACCGCTTACGCCGCGAGATCGAGGGCCTGTCACAGAAGGTGCTGTCGCAGACGCTTAAGAGCCTGGAGCGGGATGGGCTGATCAGCCGCAAGGCTATTCCCACCGTGCCTGTCACGGTGGAATACAGCATCACGCCCCTCGGCCAGACCCTTACGGCAACTGTGGATGCACTGCGCATTTGGGCAGAAACCCACATCGAGGAGGTATTAGTTGCGCAAAAGCAGTACGACGAGGCTGCTGCTTTGACCGCCTAAGCCAAGAAACGAAGGTCCGCTTTGGGTCTAGGCTGTGTGAAAACGCAGAACCGGTAGCTGGATTTTCTCTCGGGCCCGTCGCAAAGCGCCGGAATGCGCAACCTGCCAGGGTCAGAGCTGCGTTCAAGCAAACTGTAACGTCTGCTACGCAGAAGATTGTTCTGCGATTTCGGAATGGACCGACGTTTCCACACAGCTTCGGTCGATAGAATCCACTTCACAGTTAAGATGATTGAGCTCAGTCCCTGGGACGATGCGCATCGGCTTCAGTCTAGCTTGCTGCCGTGGTGACGCTACCGGCCGCGCAATCCGCTGCGATTGTTGCAGATGGAAGCCCGCTTTCCACCCAACCCAGTCGTAGGCTTCTGCCTCGATGTCAGCCTGGAAGCAGATCTTCCCAGGACGCACGATGGGTCGCACACGGCCGCGGAATGTCGCGTCGCGCGTTTCCGTTACCTGCCCTTATGCGAACGTCCGCTTCTGAGCGTCGACGGCAATATCAGGAACGACCGGGATGGGCGCAAAGCCGTCGCCCAGCATGATCTGTGTGAACGTCCTGTATTGTGGCTTCGGCCCCCGGAAGCAGACTGGCAGAAATCCACCCGACCGAGACGTACCAGCGAAAGCGGCAGCATCGCCGGTTGATGGCCGTAAGCCGCTGGTCCGCTTCGGAAGGTCTACCGGAGAAGCGGACGGGCTTTTATCGTCTCGACGCCGTCACAAGGCACGAGAAAGGCGATCATCATACCGGATCCGCAGCACGGCAGTTCGCTACGGGGCTCCCCTTCTTGAATGATCTAAAATCAGCCGAAGCCTGCACACCGCATCTTCGATCTGCGCCTCGGTCAGCGACGAGTAGCCGAAAACCAGCATGTCGTCCCGCGCCCCGGGGGCGAAGTCGTAGGCAGCTCCGCTCGACAGGGCGTAGACGCCGATGCCCCGCTCGCGCGCCATGACCTGGATCCGCTTGGCGGGAGGAAGGCCGGGCGGCAGGCGCCAGACCAGGTGCAGGCCGCTCTCCCCGCCGAGGATGACGGGCCCGTCGAACGTCCGGCGCAGCGCCGCAACGAGGCAGTCGCGACGCGCCTTGTAAACCTGCCGCAACCGGCGCAGGTGCCGGTCGAAGTGTCCCTCTTCGATGAAGGTGGCCAGCGCAGGCTGCTCCAGCCATGCTTGGCCGTTGCTCATCCGCGCCTTCAGCATGCGCGCCTCGTCCCAAAACATGCGCGGGACGGTGGCGAAGCCGAGGCGCAGGCCGGCGCCCACCGACTTCGAGAAGGTGCCGGCGTAGAAGACGCGGCGGCCGCCATCGAGGCCGGCCAGCGCGGTCAAGGGCGGCCCGTCGTAGCGGAAGTCGCTGTCGTAGTCGTCCTCGACTATGTAGCTGTCGGTCTCCTCCGCCCAGCGCAGCAGGTCCAGGCGCCGGGTCAGCGTCATGATCGAGCCGGTCGGGAACTGGTGCGAGGGCGTGACGTACAGCAGACTGCCCCGCTCCCTTGGCAGGAGGTCCGTCCGGAGTCCCTCACCGTCGACTGGGACCGGGTGAATGGTCGACTCGGCGCTCTTGAAGATCAGCGAGGCCCCCAGGTAGCAGGGGTTCTCGATGCAGAGCTGCCGGGTGTGGGATTTCAGCAGGTTGAACACCAAGTTGAGTGCGTCCTGCCCACCGGTGGTCACAATGCCTTGGTCCTCTTCACCGCGACGGCGCGGGCACGCCTCAGGTGCGTGCTGATGGCCGCGCGGAGTTCCGGGAGGCCCGCCGGATCGCAGTAGTCGGTCAGATAAGCGGTCTCCTGCGACAGCAGGCGGTTCACGATCCGCCGCCAGACACGTAGCGGGAACCCGGCGGGGTCCGAGCGTCCGACCCAGAAATCGAGTTTCGGCCGGTCGCCGCCGCCGCCGGGCGAGCCGGCGAAGCACAGCAGGGGTTCGCTCGAAGCCTCCGGGACTGGTCCGTTCGTCAGGGGCTGGCCGCCCCGTTGTACCAGCAGGAGGCTGTCTGGCGGGATGGGCTCTACGAACAAGCCAGCCGTGCCGCGCGCCCGAACGTAGCCCTCGGCCACGAGGCGCTCGTAGGCCAAGATCACGGTGTTGCACGAGCCCCGCAGGCGTTCCGCCAGGAGGCGGCTCGGCGGCAGTGCCATCCCGGCCTTAAGCTTGCCGTCTAGGATGATCTCCCGCACCTGATCGAACACCTGGGCCTGCAGGGGCTTCGTGGACTTCGCGTCCAGCGTGAGCGTCAGTTCCACGTGTAATCCCTTCGGCAGGCGCAAAGGTCGAGGCTGCCGCCCGAGACAGGAGTCCCAGGGCGCGACAAGACTTTGGTACCATGGACGATGACTGATTTGGCACTTTCTCCGTACCAAAAATTGGAATTGTTTGCGGTTTAGTGCATCCTAGGAACGGGCCGAGCATGCCACCCGGAACGACAAGAAGGCCGGGCGCTCGACCGCGGAGGAAACATGAACGAGATCGTCAAGCCCGACTTCTTGATCGCCGCTGAGGCCAAGAGCCTGACCGAGACCTTCTTCGGCGGCTGCCCGCATGACTGCCCCGACACCTGCTCCATGTTGTTCGAGGTCAAAGACGGGACGTTGCTCGGCGTGCGCGGCAACCCGAATCATCCGATGACCCGCGGCGGCCTCTGCGTGAAGCTGAAGGACTACGAGAAGCGCCACTACCACCCCGACCGGCTGCTCTACCCGATGAAGCGGGTCGGGCCGAAAGGCTCGAAGCAGTTCGAGCGCATCACCTGGGACGAAGCGCTTGACACCATCGTCACCCGCTGGAAGGGCATCATCGACCAGTACGGCCCGCAGGCCATCGCCCCCTACAGCTACCTCGGCAACCAGGGCCTCGTGCACGGGCTGAACGGCGGCGACGCCTTCTTCAACCGGCTCGGTGCCACCGTGACCGAGCGGACCTTCTGCGGCGAGGGCTCCTGCACCGCATGGCTCCTTACGGTCGGCCCGACCGCGGGCCTCGATCCGGACAGCTACATTCACTCGAAGTACATCGTGATCTGGGCCTGCAACTCGGTCAGCACCAACCTGCACCACTGGGCCATCGTGAAAGACGCTCAGAAGAAGGGCGCCAAGGTCGTCGTCATTGACGCCTACGCCTCGCGCACGGCCAAGGGCGCCGACTGGCACATCGCGCCCAAGCCCGGCACCGACGGCGCTCTCGCCATGGCGCTCATCAACGCCATCATCGAGCATGGCCTCGTCGACCAAGACTACGTGGAGAATTACACGGTCGGCTTCGAGGAGCTGAAGGAGAGGGCCAGCACCCGCACCCCCGAGTGGGCCGCGGAGATCACCGGCGTGCCGGCCGAGGACATCCGCAAGCTCGCCTACGAGCTCGCCACCGCCCAGCCGGCCGCGATCCGCATCGGCGTAGCGCTGGAGCGGCACTACGGCGGCGGCCAGACCATCCGCGCGGTGACCTGCATACCGGCGCTCACCGGCGCGTGGCGCCATGTCGGCGGCGGAATCACCCAGTTCAGCGTCTGGGAGCACCCCTACAAGTTCGACGTGATCTGTCGTCCCGACCTGATTCCGGAGGGCACCCGCGTCGTCTCGAACCTGCAGATCGGTCGCGCTCTGACCGGCGAGATGGAGCTCGACCCGCCGATCATGTCGATGATGTGCTGGAACTCGAACCCCGTCACGCAGGCGCCCGAGACCGACAAGATCGTCGAGGGGCTGATGCGCGAGGATCTGTTCATGGTCTCGGCCGAGCACTTCATCTCCGACACCGCCTCCTATGCCGACATCCTGCTGCCGGCGACGATGGGCGCGGAGATGGAGGACATGATCCTCTCCTGGGGCCACCTTTACCTAACCTACAACACCAAGTGCGCGGAGGCGCCCGGCGAGGCCATCCCGAACAACGAGATCTTCCGGCGGCTCGCCGCCCGGCTCGGCTTCGAGGAAGAGAACTTCAAGTGGACCGACACGGAGTGCCTGGAGCAATACGTCGACTGGTCCTCGCCCGCCTGCGAGGGGATCGACCTCGCCTACATGCGCGAGCACGGTTTTGCGCGCCTGAAAGTGGGCACTCCTGACGACCGCGCCCCGCATAAGAACGGCAACTTCCCGACGCCGACCGGCAAATGCATGCTGAAGGTCGAGGGCGCCACGAACTTCGTCGCTCCGCCCTTCCGGCAGATGTACGAGGGCTTCCAACCCGGCGAGGCACTCGATCCGCTGCCCGACTACCTCGGCCCGCGGGAATCCCACACAAACGCCCCTGAGCTAGCAAAGCGCTACCCGCTCAACATCGTCTCGCCGAAGAGCCACTACTTCCTGAACTCCTGCTACGCCAACATGGAGGACAAGCAGAAGGGCCAGGGTGAGCAATTCGTCATGATCAGCGCCGAGGATGCTCAGGCGCGGGGCCTCGTGGACGGGGACCGGGTGCAGGTCGCCAACGACCGCGGCGCCTTCAAGGGCGTGGCGCGCATCACCGACGACGTGAAGCCCGGCGTCGTGGTGGCGACGCTGGGCTACTGGCGCCAGCTCAACGAGGGGACGGTGAACAGCATCTCCTCGGGCGCCTTCACCGACATGGGCCACGCTCCGTCCTTCTCGGACAACCTTGTCGAGGTCTCACGGGCAAACTAGCCGGTCCAAGTGAGCACAGGCGCCCCGGCATGGGGGCGCCTGGAGCCGCCTCGCACTCCCGCCGAAGCCTATACGAGCCCGTCGCGAACGGTGCCGCAGGCGAGTCGGACACGGCGAGCCTTCAAGGCATGAGTCGGCTGCGGCAAACCTTCGCGGCCCACATTCGGTGGTGCGCGAACCGCCGAAGTCCACTTTCAGAAGCCGCCGAAGCCATCTGGAACGGCTGAGTTGGACGCGAAGCGGCCGGCCGAACTTGGCCGAGAGCGGTCTGTCTGCTCCGGAGCTTTCATCGAGTCGAAGCGGACGACGCATCGCTCGCTTAGCCAGCGCGGCCGAAAAGCCTCGACGCATCTAACACGCTCAATCGCTGGCCATGTCACAGTCACGACCGCCACTTCGTCCTGATCGCATGGCGCGCATGTTGTTGCCCGGAAAGGCCGGACGCCCGCGCCATGCGAAGGATTGAGCATCAAAAGCGTGGTAATTTCAGAGACAGGACCAAGTGGGCCGGAAACGGCAGTGCGACGTAGCCAAGGGCCCGAGGAGGCGGTTCCGTCGCGCTATGCGCTGCGGATTGGGGAGATCGATGTGCTGGTGGTCAGCGATGGCGTGCTGCCGCTGCCCACCGCGATGTTGGCACACAACGCCGAGCCGGCCGCCCGGGCAGCCTGGCTAGAGGACATGTTCCTGCCGCCGGACGCTTTCGATTGGCCGCTCAACGCGGTCCTCGTCCGAAGCGGAGAACAGGCTATCCTCATCGACGCCGGACTGGGGTTCGACTCAGACTTGCACCTGCCGCGAGCCGGACAACTCGTCCTGCGACTGGAGGCAGCCGGCATCGATCTCGCCTCAGTGACCGATGTGGTGCTGACCCACATGCACATGGATCATATTGGTGGCTTGCTCGTGGATGGGGTCAAGAACAGGTTGCATCCGGATCTGCGGATCCACGTGGCAGCCGCCGAGGTCGAGTTCTGGCAGAATCCAGATTTCTCTCAGACAGCAATGCCGCCAGGGTTCCCGGACGCGCTTCGCGCGGCCGCCAAGCGGTTCATGAACGATTACAGCAAGGAGCTGCGGCCATTCGATGAGAAGCACACGGTGGCGCCGGGGGTCGTCGTCTACCGCACCGGCGGCCACACCCCCGGGCACAGCGTTGTTCGCCTAGCCTCGGGCAAAGACCCGTTTGACGTTCGCTGGGGATGCTGTGTTCCCGGTTGGATTCGAGCAACCCGACTGGCACAACGGCTTCGAGCATGACCCCAACGAGGCTGCCCGTGCTCGGGTTCGTCTTCTCCAGGAACTGGCGGTGACCGGCGAATGGCTGGTGGCCACGCACTTGCCGTTCCCGTCGGTCGGGCGGGTGGCGAGAGAAGGCGAGGTCTTTCGTTGGGTGCCGGTCTTCTGGGACTTCTGACCGATTCCAGCAGCGCCGAACTAACGGACCTTGGAAAGTGCGCGTGGTGAGCAGCAGGCAAATCGGTGTTCCCGGGCCAGCATCGGGAACACCTGTGCAATGCTTCTCGACCGACTGAATTTTTGGAATGGGCCCGTTCTCTTGGAAGCTCTGCCCCGTTCACCGAGATCATTTATCGAGCGCCGCGGCTACGTGCCGAAGCTTGTCGGGATTTCGCACCATGTAGATCGCGGCGATGCGACCGTCGCTGATCTCAAGCGCCGTGGTCTGAAGCACACCGCCGCGATCGGCGCTGACGTAACCCGGCAATCCGTCGATGATTGCGGTGCGAAGAAGGACGGGTCGGAAGTAAGTCTTGCCTGTGAGCCCTGCGAAAAGCCGAAGTAGTCGATCCAAGCCGCGGATCACGTTGGGATAGGCGAGGACGCGGCCGCCGCCGTCCGAACGGAGTTCGACATCGGTGGCGAGCAGCGATGCGAGCGCCGTCGTGTCGCCATCGCGCGAGGCGACGAAGAAGGCGCGCGCGATCCGATCGGCCTCGGCCGCGTCCACCCGATATCGCTGGCGCCCGGACTGGACGTGCTTGCGGGCACGGACCGCGAGTTGCCGCACCGCGGCCGGAGCACGATCTAGCGTTGCTGCCACCTCGGGCAGCGCAACCTCGAACACATCGTGCAGGAGGAAAGCTGCCCGCTCAAGTGGTGACAGCCGTTCCATCGCCAGCATCAGCGTCAACGTTACGTCGTCAGGGACCGACTCATCTGGCTCGATCGCGCCCATCAACGGTTCGGGAAGCCAAGCACCGACATAGGTTTCGCGCCGAGCACGTGCCGATTTCATGTGGTCGAGGCATAGCCGCGTCACGATGCGCGTGATGTAGGCGGCAGGCGTCGCGCCCCTGTCCTGAACGCCTGACCAGCGCAGCCAAGCCTCCTGAACGATATCTTCGGCCTCGCTCAATGAACCAAGCATGCGATAGCCGAGGCGCAGCAACCTTGGCCGTTGCGCCTCGAACTCCGCAATGCGCTCGTCGTCGCGCACTACCGGTTTACCTGAGGTTGCCGTGAGCATACCGGCGCTCCTTGGCGTCGACGCGAGATCCCTCGCACGCAGGTCGCAATGTCAGGCTCGGACGCTTTTCGGCGGACGCCAAACCGCGCTCCGCCCAGAGGACCAGCGCGGCAGCGATGATCGCCGGCAACGACACGGCCGGAAAGTCGCGGGCCAGGGCAGACGGCGCACAGATCCCTGCCAGTACCTCCCAGACATGGAAGAAAGCGTGGCCGGCGAGCCAGAGCGTCACGGCACCCCAGAGAACGATCCGCATTGCCGGCCTCAAGACCCCAACCAGCACGGCGCCGCCGAGCAGCACGAAAATGAGGCCGATGTCGCGCAAGAAATGCTGGTTGAATGGACCGGTGGCGGGCACGCCGGGCACCGTCTCGTACCAAGCCATGGGCGCGACGAGCATGAACACGCCGTTCGCCGCCAGGACCAACCCGTAGAAGGTCGCGAAGGCGAGGCAGGAAGATGAGGCCCGCATCATGCGCTCCTCCCATTGCTGGCCGAGGCGGTCAGCCACGCATCGAATCGCGTCGGCATGATGCGCGCGTTCGCCCCCGGCGTCAGCGTGGCGTCCGTAATCGGGATGCCGAAATAGGGCGCTGCTGGATCGACCACGATGCGGCGGGGATCGTCGCGGTGACCGAGCTAGGTGCCGACGAATTCGGCGAAGGGCGCGCGTTCCGGCCCGGCAACCTCGACGATGCCGTTCACCGGTTTGGCAAGCACGGCTTCTGCAAGGGCCTGCGCGACGTCACGCGAGGCGATGGGCTGCATCGCTGCCGGAGAGAGGCGGACGAGACCGCCCGTCGTCCCCTCGTCCGCGATGGCGCCCATGAACTCGAAGAACTGCGTCGCGCGGATGATCGTGTAGGGGATGCTCGCAGCCGCGATCAGCTGCTCCTGCGCCAGCTTGGCCCGTAGGTAGGCTGGAGCATGCGCTCTGTCAGTCCCGACCACCGACAAGGCGACATGGTGACCAACACCAGCCTCTGCTTCAGCCCGGAGGAGGTTACGCCCCGAGGTCTGGAAGAAGGCCAGCACGGCAGCCTCCTCGAAGGAGGGCGCGTTGGAGACGTCGATGACAGCCTGCGCGCCGTGCAGTGCCGCGGCGAGCCCCTCGCCAGTCACCGTATTCACACCGGAGGCGGGCGAAGCAGGAACGGCGTCGTGGCCGAGCCTGAGCAGATTTGTGATGACCTGGCGGCCGATCAGCCCGGTCCCGCCAATGACGACGATCTTCATGGTTGTCTCTCGCTTGCTCGCACCGGACCAAAACCGGCTCATGCTCTGACGAGGCAGCGAACGGTATCGTGACATTCGCGGGCGAGTGGCGCCCGTCAGGCCGGACGCGGTCCACTCGACTCCTCCGGCTTGGGAACTGCCGTGTCCCATCATCATCGTTGGATGTCACAGGCGAGCCGGGCGTCTCGTCCCTGTTGTGCGCGCCGGGTCAAGGACTGTCTCGGACGGCAACCCGGTGAGCAGCATGGAATTGGAAATTGGTAGCCGACCGATCAGGTCACTGGCACTCGGCAAGGTCTGGGCTCGAAATCCTGACGCGGGCGCACTTGGTCGGCGCATTGCCGCAGCGCTCGCCGAGGAGCGCCAACGCAGCGGGCGGCTTGGCGCGCATGCGCTCACGCTGGCTTACGTCGTCATCGCAATCTGGTGCGCCGTGGTCCATCCCTGGCCTGGGGCTGTCTTCTATCTCGGTCTCGTGGCCGCCTTCGTTGCATTAGCGCTCGGATGGCGGCGACTTTCACTGAGGCCCCTGCCGTCGTTCATGATCCTTGGTTTCGTCCTGGCGAACGCCGCCTTGCTCACGGCCACTCTACTTGTGCCGAACCCGCTCGATCCGCCACCCTGGCCCGTACAGATGAAACTGCGGCCGCCCGCTTTCCCGTTCTTTCTGATGCTGGTCGCCTGGTCGCCTGGTCGACGTTCACGCTGTCACCGCGGCTCGTGCTCAGCTCAGGGCTCATCATCATCGCGACGTGGAGCGTCGGAATCGGCATCGTGGCGCTCCAGCCAGAAACCCCGCTCGGATTCGGGTTGCCGGGCCCGGGCCCCGCCGCTCTGGCGCGCTACCTCGATCCCGCCTTCATCGATATCGCCGCCTGGGCGACAGGCGTATTCACAGCCTGTCTGATCACCGGGATCCTCGCGGTTGTCGTGCACCGCACGCATCGACTGGTCGCCGCCCAGGCTTGTGTCGAGCGCGCCCGCGATAACCTTGCACGCCACGTCTCCGCTAACCTCGTTGACGAACTCGCTGAACTTGACGAGCCATTCGGCCCTGCTCGGATCCAGGATGCCGCGATCCTCTTCGCCGATGTAATTGGATTCACGAGCCTGTGCGAGGGACGCTCGCCGCAGGCTGTTATGGCGATGCTGCGCGGTTTCCACGAGCGCATGGCCGATTGCGTCTTCGAGGCCGGAGGAACGCTCGACAAATTCGTGGGCGACAGCGTGATGGCCACGTTCGGCACCCCGAAGCCAAGTCGCCGAGACGCCACCAACGCGCTCACCTGTGCTCGCAAGATGCTGGCTTGTCTCGACGCGTGGAACACCGAGCGTCGCGCCCAGGGCGAGCCGGTTCTGAAGATTGGGATTGGCCTGCATTTCGGCCCGGTCGTGCTGGGCACCATCGGACACGAGCGAAGGGTCGAATATGCGGTGCTCGGCGACACGGTGAACACTGCGAGCCGCCTCGAAGCGCTAAGCCGCGATCTTCAGACGTCGCTCGTGAGCAGTCACGCGCTGATCGAAAAGGTTCGAGCCGAGGTCGGCGAGCACACCGTCAGAGGCATGCATCGGCATCCTCCTGTGGTCGTACGGGGTCGAATGCAAGCAATGGAAGTTTGGATCCTGGTCGAGCACGGTTGCAAGCCCCGACTCCCGCTTTTTGAGGCCGAATCCGCAACCACCTCCTGAACCTGGCGAGACTGCAAGCAGTCCGGAGGCGGCATTTCCGCTTCCGGGCAGACTCACCTGCGACTTAGATGACCAGATTGGGCGCGAAGCCGAACGTCCGGTTCTGCGCATCGTGGCGATCCGGAGTGGCGTAGTCTGGCCGAAAGCCGCCGGTCCGCTTCCGAACAGCCACCAGCCGAAGCAGATGATCTAGGATAGACGTTGCCGATATCCGCTTGCCACCGTTTTCCCGACACTTCAAAAACCGACACGCTTTCCCGGCATGAGCGAACCACCCATTGTTGTCTCGCGACCGGTCCTGCAGCGACGTCGGCAAAACGGTCGGACACTGTTGGCGAATTCGGCGGCTCAGCGGCGAGCGCGCTGAAGCGCGAGGTATGCGCCGGAGCCAGCTGTCGGTATGAGAACCAAGCGGCGAGACGATCCAGGTTGAGGACCGCGGCCGTGGCCACGCTCTGGAAGGTCGTCTTGGCCGGTCCGCGGTAGCGGGCGCGGCCCAGGCCGAAGCTGCGCACGCCCTGCGAGATCGTGCCCTCAATGCTATGCCGTTGCCCGTACAGGCCTCGGCCCTCCTCGCTCTCGTGCCGCCTGCGCGCCGCTGCCAGTGCCTCGTGCTCGGCACGCGGATGCAGTGTCAGCCGGCGGCTCGCCGCCCGCGTGGAGCGCGGCTTGATGCCAGCGATCGGCAACCTGCACGGCTTTGGGCGCGCCCAGCGTGGTGCCACGGCCATATTCGGTCGAGCGATCGCGCGCCACGCTCGGGATCTGAGGCTTGCGGCGGAGCCAGGCAGCTAAGGTCTCGGCCGAGCGGTCCGGCAGGAGATCGATGGGGCGGTGGCGTTCTAGCTCGACGATGATGGTGCCGTAGGTTCGGCCCTTGCGCAGCGCCCCATCGTCGATGCCGATAACGTGCGGCCGGTCGGCGTTCGGAAGCGGCAAACGCGCTTCGTCCGCAACAGGGTTGTGGTGCTGGTCGGCATAGCCAAGTGCCCGAGCAACCGGGCGGCGGACTGGCCACCGAGCGCGAGACCGGTGCGAGCATGCGCGTCAGTGAGGCGGCGCGTGCGCTGGGCATGGCGGCTGAGCAGCTTCTGGAACCGCTCGGCGAAGGTGCGCCGGGGGCAAGCCGGGTTGCGGCAGTAGAAGCGCCGAACCTCCAACTGCAGCTGGACGGCCTTGCCGCTGACCGGCAGGTCGGCGGGCCGTCGCCGATACCGGCTATGGACCGACGTGCTCACGGTTCGACACGCCGGGCAGCGAGCGTGATCGTGCGGAGCTTCGGCAGCGACCATGAGGGCGGCGCGCTCGACACGGACGAGGCGACAGCCGGGCAGAGGGCAACGCAAGGTCATGCTTCGATCTGTACCTTGGAGACGATCTCCGCCACGAGCCAGCCGTCACGCTGCCCCTTCCACCAAACCTGACGGAGCACCACTCCTAAGGGGCGGATCAGTGCGAGACTCAGGCTATAAATTCCTGGCTTCCAATTGGGCTTCAAGGTAATATTCCGTTTCAATGCGCGAATTCCTCAGCTCGTCAAGCGTAAAGACGGACGCAAGTCGAAACCGAGCTACAGGCCTGGTCTGGGGAAGCGTCGGCGTGCTCGCCTTCTCGGTCTCGCTGCCTGTAACCCGCCTAGCGGTGGCTGGAGGAATAGCAGGCAGTTTCGTCGGAATCGGTCGGGCAGCGGTCGCTGGCGTCCTAGCCTTGCTCACGCTCGCGATAATGCGCCAGCCGTTGCCCTCTTTTCGACTGATGCCCCGGCTCGCAGTGGTCGCAGTTGGGGTCGTGCTGGGCTTTCCGCTGCTCACTTCTCTCGCCCTTACTCACGTGCCCGCGTCACATGGTGTCGTCGTTGCAGGCCTGCTCCCTTCAGCCACCGCAGTCATGGCGGTATTCCGCGCAGGAGAGCACCCCTCACTGCGGTTCTGGATCGCTGTTCTGGCTGGCGTCGCGTGTGTGCTCACCTTCGTCTTCGTGCAAGGAGGGGGCAGCTTTCAGTGGGCGGATGCGCTTCTACTCGCTGCGGTCGTGCTCTGCGCGCTGGGTTACGCCGAGGGTGGCGCGCTAGCTCGGGAGTTGGGGGGCGTGCAGGTCATGTGCATTGCCCTCATTATGGCACTGCCCGTCACGGTGCCGATCACACTGATAGAGCTGGATGTCGTCCTGCTCGCACACATCACACCCGCTGCCTGGGCTGGTTTCGCCTACTTATGCGTGGTCAGCAATGCCGGCTTCTTTGCCTGGTATCGCGGCCTATCTCTCGGCGGCGTAGCGCGGATCAGCCAACTTCAGCTCGCGCAGCCTGTTCTTTCGCTGGCCTGGGGCTGGTTGCTGCTGGGAGAAGTGATTACTGGCCCCACTATCGCGGCTGCGCTCGGTGTCCTGACCTGCGTGGTCATGGCGCAATGGCTGCGTTAGCTGTTTGCTTGCGGAACGTAATTGGGGACTGTCGGAAATTCCGTGTGAGAGCGGCGGGTTGAACATCAGGCCGCCATGGCCCGGGTGAAGCGCTCGCCGAAGATAATGGCGAACCGCGCCTTGGTCATGACCCACTCACGCGGGCCCATCTCCCACGCCTTCTCGGAGCGGTTCAAGACCAGGTAGAGCAGCTTCAGGGTGTTGCTCGAAGACACCGGCAGTGCCGAATCTTTGCAACACCGCCTCCGGATAGGCGCTGGCGTCGATAACCCTGACCTGCGGCCACAATTCCGCTCTCATGACCTCTGCGAGACTGGGGAACGTGCCGGGCTCGGAGGAAGTCATTTTGAGCTTGTCGCTTGGCTTGGACCTAGGGCTCGCCGGACCGGAAGAGCGTCGGGGCTTTCGCGACCGTTGGCGGGAGTGAACAGTTCGGTCACCGGGATGTCTCCGCAGGATTGTCTGGGGTGAGGACGACGTGTCCGCAATCCGCGCAGCCGGAAGTGCGGTCTGGTGAGCGGGTGTACGACCCAACCCCCCCCCTGTGGCAGTCAGAGTGGTCGGACAGGCAAAAGCTTGCCGCGCAGCAGCAGGCTCAATGTTCTGAGCGCGATCCAGCCGATGATCAGGTTGGCGGCGGCGAACAGCGGGATAGCGAGAGACGCGCTTGGTCCTTTCAGCCCAAGTTCCGTCAGGCGCAACGCGGCGAGCGGAAGGGCCGAGACGCCGAAGGTATAGGCCCAGGCCGCCGGCGAGAACGGCTGCTGCCGCAACCAGGGCACCAGCCGCACCATGACCAAGGCATGCAGCAAGGCGTAACCGAAGAGGATCTGGGCCAGCCGGTCGGGAGGCCCATCCGTGACCGCCAGGTAGGCGACGCAGGCTACCGCAGGTGGTGCAAGGTGCAGCCCGAGCGAGGCACGCAGCGGCACGGGCAGGGTCTGCAGGATCAGCCGATGGATGACGACCGATTCCAGCGTCAGCCATGACAGGAGGCCGGCGCCGAAGAAGAGCAGGCCCAACTCCTTCATGCCGAAGGCGGCGCAGGTGATGGCCGCCACGAAGCCCCCACCGACAGTGGGCATGTAGAGGATCGGCGTCGTCGCCTCGAAGGCGCGGTCGCCCATCCAGAGGCCTCCCACGCCCCAGACGGCGAAGAGGGTTGTCCCGACAAGCCCCGCCAGTGCCATCAGCCATGCGGCGTCCAGCCAGTGCGGCGCCAGACCAACGCTGGCGATCATGGTGGCTACGGGTGCCAACGAGGCAAAAAACGAGCATGTCGGGTCACGCGCCTCGAAGAGAACAGTGTCCCGGTCATTCAGCCACCGAGCGGCGTAGAAGACCAGCCACGCCGACCAAACCGCCACGCCAAGGAGGGAGAGCGCCTCGCCGACCCAGGCGGGTGCCAGCCCCAGGCGAGCGATGGCGCGCCAGCCGTTGCCCAGGCCGCAGAGCCCCAGGACCATCCCGAAGAAGGTAGCCGGAACCCTGGTTCGTCGAAGCCTAGCGAATTCGCCCCAGAGCTTGGCGGAGTTTTCTTGCTCGCCGGATGCGCCCGCGACGTCAGCCATGTCAGACGACCGTGGAGATCGCGCCGGGCGGGTGCGCGAGCAGCGTCGCCAGTAGGCTGAGGCCGTACCGCAAGGTTTCGGCGTCGGGGGCGGCACCCAAGGAGACGCGGATGGCCTCGGGCGCGGGTCCGACAGCAAAGGCATCGCTCAGGATTACCGACAGCCCGAGTTGACGTGCATGGGCCCCGAACTCGCCGCGTCGCCAGGGCTCCGGAAGCCGGAGCCAAAGGTGATGCCCGAAGGAATGCGCCCGGACGTCGAGACCCCGCAGGGCCTCTCGCGCGACCGCCTGCCGGAGACCGTTCTCTTGCCTGATGGCGGCGACGACCGCGTCGAGCTCGCCGTCCGCGATCCACTGCGAGGCGAGCGCGGCCGTGAGGGGGGACGCCATCATGTTGATGGCACGCAGTTCGGCGGCGAGCCGGACCACCGCGTTGGTCCCCGGTACCGCGACGTAGGCGATGCGTAGGCCCGGGCTGACGCACTTCGACAGCGTCGCGATGTGCCAGGTGATGTCGCCGGCCAGGGCGGCGATGGGAGCCGGAGCCTCGGGCGGGAGCGCGCCGTAGGCGTCGTCCTCGATGATCGCGACCCCGTGCGTACGCGCGAGCTCGGCGATCCGCTCACGCCGCGCCATCGGTAGCGTCGCGGTCGTCGGATTGTCGAGTGTCGGCACCAGGTACAGGGCGCGCGGCCGCTCGGCCTTGCAACTTTCGAGGAATGCTTCCGGGTTCAGCCCCTCCTCGTCGCAGGCGACCGGAACGAGGCGAACGCCACGGCGTTCGGCGGCCATGCGCAGGCCGGGGTAGGTCATGGACGGGACGCAGAGCGCCTCGCCGGGCTTCAGTATGGCGGCGAGAACCGCGGC
Source organism: Methylobacterium sp. NEAU K (assembly GCF_030700285.1). Lineage (GTDB taxonomy): Bacteria > Pseudomonadota > Alphaproteobacteria > Rhizobiales > Beijerinckiaceae > Methylobacterium. The sequence continues at coordinate 16,572 of NZ_JAUYZJ010000048.1, forward strand.
GAGGACCACCTGGGCGCCCCCCGCCACCAGGACGCGCTGTATCGGAAGCGGCCCGAGCCGGCGGCCGAGCCACTGCGCCGCCACAGCCCGGTCGGCCATGTTTCCGGCGCTGTCCTGGTACTGCATCCGGTCGAGGAAGCCCGGCGAGCCGGCTAGGCGCGCCAGACCTGCCTCCATACGCTCAGCCAGACGCGCCGCCACCGGCTGGGGCGGCATGTTCATGCTGAAGTCGACACTCCCGGACGGGTCCGGTCTGCGCACCTCCGCAGGCGGAGGCGCGTGGCCGCGAACGAAGCTGCCTCTCCCTGCCGTTGCATCGATCAAGCCCGTCCTGCGCGCCTCATTGAAGGCGCGCGTGACCGTGGTGAGGTCGACGTTGAGGTGCTTGGCCAGGGCGCGCTGCGGCGGCAGGCGTACGCCCGGGGGGAGGCGACCGGCGCGGATGTCCTCGGCCAGCGCCTTGACGATGGCTAGGTACTTCGGGCCCGCGTCGCCGGCGATTGTCGGGTTCCAGGATTCCATCATTGACCCCTGCTCTCGCATTGATGTATGCATACATAAGTCATACAGGCAAGGCGAGAGATGGCTTTGTCTGGGACGTCGCCTTCGGAGCTGTTGGCTCCATCCTTGAATGTATGGATATGTAAGCCATACATTCGGTGCGCGCAAGGCGTACCTTTATGCCGCCGGACACGGCGAGCGGTTCAGGAACGTGGACGATGCAAAGGACGACCGATCAATCCCTCTTGTCAGTCGGCCTGCGGTGCCGCTGCCCGCGCTGCGGCGAGGGGCGCCTGTTCGACGGCTTCATTACTCTAAAGCCGCGCTGCGAGGCGTGTGGCCTCGACTACGGCTTCGCCGACCCGGCGGACGGGCCCGCCTTCTTCATCATGATGACGATGGCCTTCCCGGTGACCGCCTTCGGGATCTGGCTGGAGCTCGCCTACGATCCGCCGCTCTGGATCCATGCGGTCGTGACACTGCCGTTGCTTCTGCTGGCCTGCGTGCCGATCATCCGGCCGATGAAAGGGCTCTTCATCGCCAGCCAGTACATCCACAAGGCCGAGGAGGGCCGCTTCGCGGTCCCGAAGGCCCCCGGCGTCGGTCCCGCGCCTAGGGACTGACCGCGCTGCTGACCCGCGCGGTCTCGAACGGACGCGCGCCGGCCGTGTGACCCGTCTCTGGGCCTGCCGCGACTTGATCCGACCTCATGAGGACCGGGACGATGCTCCCCTATTCAGACCTGTTCGAGGCCTCCCTTCAGAAGTTGCGCGAGGACGGCCGCTACCGGGTATTCATCGAGCTTGAGCGGAATGTCGGCGCGTTTCCGACGGCCGTCTGGAGACATCCGGATGGTAGCTGCCGCCCCGTCGTAGTCTGGTGCAGCAACGATTATCTCGGCATGGGCCACCGGCCCGAGGTCCTCGACGCGATGCACGCGGCGCTCGACCGTTACGGCGCCGGTGCGGGAGGCACCCGCAACATTTCTGGCACGGCCCACGAGCATGTGTTGCTAGAGCGGGACTTGGCCGACCTGCACGGGAAGGAGGCCGCCCTCCTGTTCACCTCGGGCTACGTCTCGAACCTCGCGGCACTTAGCGTGCTTGGCCAAGTCCTGCCGGGGAGCGTGATCCTGTCGGATGCTGACAACCACAACTCGATGATCGAGGGCGTCCGCCGCTCCGGGGCCGCGAGAGCGATCTTCCCGCACAGTGATGTCGCCGCGCTCGATAGGCTGCTCGCCCAGATCGACCCAGATCGACCGAAGATCGTCGCGTTCGAGAGCGTCTACAGCATGGACGGCGACGTGGCGCCCATCGCCGAGATCTGCGACGTTGCGGAGCGCCACGGTGCGCTCACCTACCTCGACGAGGTGCACGCAGTCGGGATGTACGGCCCACACGGTGCCGGCATCGCGGAGCGCGAGGGGGTGGCCCATCGCGTGACCCTGATCGAGGCGACGCTCGGCAAGGCCTTCGGCGTCATGGGCGGCTATGTCGCCGGCCCGTCCCCGGTGGTCGACGTCATCCGCAGCCACGCGGCCAGCTTCATCTTCACGACCTCGCTGTGCCCGCACCTGGCTGCCGGCGCGCGGGCGGCGGTGCGGCACCTTAGGGACAGCCAGTCGGAGCGGGCGGCGCAGCAGCGGGCCGCGGCGACCCTGATGGCGATGCTGCGGGACGCCGGCCTGCCGGTCCTGCCGAGCCAGAGCCACATCCTGCCGGTCATGGTCGGCGACACCCATCTCTGCCGGCGGATCAGCGAGGAGCTGCTGGAGCGTCACGGCATCTACGTCCAGCCGATCAACTACCCGACCGTACCGCGCGGCGGCGAACGGCTGCGGATCACCCCGGCGCCGCTCCACACCGAGGAACACATGCGGGCGCTCGTGGAGGCGCTCGTCGAGGTTCGCTCACGCCTGGGCTGGGGCGAGTTCTCGCTGGCGGCCTAACCGCGGCTCCTCTCATCCTCATCGAGATACGCAATAGGTGACCGACATGCTGGCGAACGTCGACGCCCTGCTGCTCGCAAGGGCGCAATTCGGGTTCACGGTGGCGTTACACATCGTGTTCCCGGTCTTCTCCATCGGCTTGGCGAGCTACCTGATGATGCTGGAGAAACCCTGGCTCGCCACCGGCCGGCAGGTTTTCATCGACCTGCTCCAGTACTAGATCAAGATCTTCGCCATCGCGTTCGCCATGGGCGTCGTGTCCGGCTTGGTCATGTCTTACCAGTTCGGCACCAACTGGTCGGTCTATGCCGATAAGACAGGCCCGGTGCTGGGCCCGCTGATGGCTTACGAGGTGCTCTCGGCCTTCTTACTGGAAGCCGGCTTCCTCGGCGTCATGCTGTTCGGGATGACGAAGGACGGGCCGCGGCTCCACTTCCTCGCCACCCTGATGGTGGCCATCGAGACCTTCTTCTCTGCGTTCTGGATCCTGTCCGTGAACTCCTGGATGCAGACGCCGCAGGGTTACGCCACGAACGCCGCCGGCCAGTTCGTGTCGGCCGACTGGTGGGCCATCGTCTTCACCCCGTCGTTCCCCTACCGCCCGTCCACATGGTCCTGGCCGCCTACCTGACCACCGCCCTCGTGGTCAGCGCGGTCGGCGCCTGGCACCTGCTGCGCGACCGCACGAACGAGGGCGCGCGGGCGACGTTCTCGATGGCGATGTGGATCCTCGCCGGCGACGCCCACGGCCTGAACACCCTGGAGCACCAGCCCACCAAGGTCATGGCCATGGAGGGCCATTTCGAGAGCCATCCGGACGGCGCGCCGCTCATCCTGTTCGGCCTGCCCGACCAAGCGGCCGCCACGGTGCGCTACGTCGTTGAGGTGCCGAAGCTGTCCTCCCTGATCCTTAAGCACGGCCTCGACGAGCCCCTGAAGGGCCTCGACAGCGTGCCGAGGGAGAACTGGCCGCCGGTGCCCGCGGTGTTCTGGTCCTTCCGGGTGATGGTCAGCCTCGGCATGCTGATGCTCTCGCTGGGCGGCCTCAGCCTGCTCGCCCGCTACAAGGGCCGGCTCTACGAGTGGGTGGCGCTGCACCGCTTCGCCCTCGTCATGGGCCCGGCCGGCTTCGTCGCCGTGGTGGCCGGCTGGATAACCACCGAGGTCGGGCGCCAGCCGTTCACGGTCTACGGTCTCCTGCGCACGGCGGAGTCGGCCTCGCCGCTTTCCGCGCCTGCCGTCGCCGCGTCGCTCACCGCCTTCGTCCTGATCTACTTCGCCGTGTTCGGGATGGGCATCCTCTACATCCTGCACCTGATGGCGAAGTCCCCTCACCGGGGCGAGCACGGGCTCGAGCCCGGGGCGCCCATCCGCACCGCCGGCATCACGCCCGCGCCCTCGGTCGATCTCGACCGCACCCTCCACCCGGCCGAGTGAGGAGACCATCATGCTCGCCAACATCGACCTGACGGTGGTCTGGGCGCTCATCATCGCCTTCGCGGTCTTCGCCTACATCGTGATGGACGGCTTCGACCTCGGCATCGGCATCCTGTTCCCGGCCTTCCGGCCGGCGCACGAGCGCGACACGGCGATGAACTCCATCGCGCCGGCCTGGGACGGCAACGAGACCTGGCTGGTGCTCGGCGGCGGCGGCCTGTTCGCGGTCTTCCCACTGGCCTACGCGGTGATCATGCCGGCACTCTACGCGCCCATCATCGCGATGCTGCTCGGCCTAATCTTCCGCGGCGTCGCCTTCGAGTTCCGCTGGCGCGACCCGCGCCACCGGGCGCTCTGGGACGTCGCCTTCACCGGGGGCTCGGTCGTGGCGGCGCTCGCCCAGGGCATCACCCTCGGCGCGCCCCTGCAGGGCATCAAGGTGGAGGGCCGCGCCTATGCGGGCGGCTGGTGGGACTGGCTCACGCGGTTCAGCCTGCTCGTCGGTCTCGGCATCGTCTGCGGCTACGCCCTGCTCGGCGCCACCTGGCTGGTGATGCGGACGGAAGGATGCCTGCAGGACCTGTCGCGCACCTTCTCGCTCTGGCTCGGCGCGGCCACGGTCGCGGTGATCGCCGCGGTCAGCGCGGCGACGCCCTTCCTGGAGGGCAAGTATTGGGAGCGCTGGTTCGCGATGCCGAACGTGCACCTCGCCGCTCAGGTACCCCTCCTCGTCGCGGTGGCGTCGTTCCTGTTCTTTCGCCAGTTGCGCAGCGGCGCGGAGAGAACCCCGTTCCTGCTCGCGCTCGGCCTTTTCCGGCTGTCCTTCGTCGGGCTCGGGATCAGCATCTTTCCAGACGTGGTGCCGGGTCGGATCACGATCTGGGAGGCGGCGGTACCGCATTCGAGCCAGGTCTTCCTGCTCGTGGGCGCGTCCGTCCTGATCCCGACCATCCTGGCCTACACGGCCTACTCGTACTGAGCCTTTCGCGGGAAGGTCGACGCGGCGGGGTACCACTGATGGGCACCGCCTCCGCTCCCCGAAACCCCACTCCCTTGTGGCGCCGCCTCGTGTGGTTCGCCTCGCTGTGGGCCGGCAGCGTCCTCTCGCTCGGGGTCGTCGCAGGCATCCTGAGGGCTTGGCTGAAGACGGGCTGACGCCCCGTCCTCCGACCACGACCACACCATACCCAGATTTGGACCATCCATGTCGTCGAAGCCCATTGTCACGGCCGCCGTGGTGCAGGCCGGATCGATCCTGTTCGACACCGCAAGGACATTGAACAAGCTCGCGGACCTCGCCAGCGACGCCTCGGCACGCGGGACGGACCTGGCGGTGTTCCCCGAGGCCTTCGTCGGAGGCTATCCGAAGGGGCTCGACTTCGGCGCCCGGATCGGCTCACGCACGTCGGCCGGTCGGGACGACTTCCTGCGCTATCACGCGGGTGCTGCCGACGCGCACGATTTTGCGTGCAGACATGCGCCGTGCGGCCATCCCGTGCCGGGCAGGGGAGCCTCTCGGCTGACCCCTGGCGCTATCCGGATGCCGGAGCGGCCGCCGCCGAGGTGGGCTCTGCGGCGGCAGGATTGGTCGCCGTTGCACGCGCTCCCAGTGGCGTCATCCAACCATCGTTGGGCAGCATTGCCCGACGACTGCGCGGCGCTCTGGCGATGTCACTTCAGACGCGCGGCGGCCCAGGCGATGTGGTTGGCCATGAAGGTCGAGATGAAGAAGTACGAGTGGTCGTAGCCCTCGCGCATGTTGAGTGTCAGCGCGATGCCGGCCTTCGTGCAGGCCTCTTCCAGCAGCCAGGGGCGGAGGCCGTCCTGAAGGAAGCTGTCGGCGGTGCCCTGATCCACCAGGAACTCGGGGAAGCGCTGGCCGTCCTCGATCAGCGCGGTGGCGTCGTGGGCGCGCCAGGCGGCCGGATCGGACCCGAGGTACTTCTCGAAGGCGGGCTTCGACCAGCCGGCCGTGGACGGCTGGACGATCGGCGCGAAGGCGGAGCAGGACTTGAAGCGCTTCGGGTAGGTCAGCGCGATGGTCAGGGCCCCGTGGCCGCCCATGGAATGGCCGAGAATACCCTGGCGCGTCATGTCGGCGGGGAAGTTCGCCGCGATGAGCGCCGGCAGCTCCTCCGTGACGTAGCTCCACATCCGGTAGTTCGTATCGTAGGGCGCCTGCGTGGCGTCCACATAGAAGCCGGCGCCGGAGCCGAACTGCCAGTTGCCGACCTCGTCCGGAATCCCGGGGCCCCGCGGGCTGGTATCCGGGGCCACGACGATCACGCCGTGCTCGGCCGCCGCCGCCCGGTACTCGCCCTTGTCCATGACGTTGGCGTGCGTGCAGGTAAGCCCGGACAGGTACCACAGCACCGGGACCGGGCCGTTCTCGGCTTGTGGCGGCACGAACACCGCGAAGGTCATCGGGCATCCCGTTGTCTGTGCATCGTGCTTGTAGACGCCCTGCGTGCCGCCATGGGCGCGGGCCTTCGAAACGGTTTCCATCAGCTGTGATCTCCTGCTCGGGAGGCGAAAGCCCCGCTCCAGGGCTGGGTCGCTCCCCCCTTGGGGCTTAGGCGCGCTCCTCCCCTAGCGGGGAGGCGTTTGAGGTGGGACAGGATCGCGTGTGACGGTGCCTATTGCACCGCCCACACCCCTGAACCCTCCCCACAAGGGCTAGCGGCTTCACACATCGGGCGCTGCAGCAAGCGCTTGAAGCACCGCGCTCTTCCCCTCCCCCTTGTGGGGAGGGTTCAGGGGTGGGGGTGGTGCCGGATGTGGCGCAGCGATGCCGTCTGGACCACCCCCACCTCCAACTCCTCCCCACAAGGGGGAGGAGAGCGCGTCGCGCTTCAGAGGTGCCGATGTGTGCACGTCGTAGCCTCAAGGGAGAGGGGTACAGCGCCACACATTCAAAGTACTCGCTGTCAGTACACGACCACGGAACGGATCGACTTGCCCTCGTGCATGAGGTCGAAGCCGTGGTTGATCTCCTCTAGCGGCATGGTGTGGGTGATCAGATCATCGATATTGATCTTGCCCTCCATGTACCAGTCGACGATCTTCGGCACGTCCGTGCGGCCGCGCGCGCCACCGAAGGCCGAGCCCTTCCAGACGCGGCCGGTGACGAGCTGGAACGGACGGGTCGAGATCTCGCGGCCGGCCTCCGCCACGCCGATGACGATCGACTCGCCCCAGCCGCGATGGCAGCACTCGAGCGCTTGGCGCATGACGTGGACGTTGCCGGTGCAATCGAAGGAGAAGTCGGCGCCGCCGCCGGTAAGATCGACGATGGCCTGGACCACCTTGTCGGTGCCGATCTCGCTCGGGTTGATGAAGTCGGTCATGCCGAATTTGCGGGCCATGGCCTGCTTCTCCGGGTTGATGTCGACGCCGATGATCTTGTCGGCCCCGACCATCCGGGCGGCCTGGAGCACGTTGAGGCCGATGCCGCCGAGACCGAACACCACCACGTTGGCGCCCGGCCAGACCTTGGCGGTGTAGATCACCGCGCCGATGCCAGTGGTCACGCCGCAGCCTATGTAGCAGATCTTGTCGAAGGGGGCGTCCTCGCGGATCTTGGCGAGCGCGATGGCGGGCAGGACCGTGAAGTTCGAGAAGGTCGAGCAGCCCATATAATGGAACACGGTGTCGGATCCGCCGGGGCTGCCGCCGGTGGAAACGCAGGAGAAGCGGCTCGTGCCGTCCGGCATCACGCCCTGGCCCTGGGTCGCCCGGATCGCGGTGCACAGGTTGGTGCGCTGGGAGAGGCAGGACTTACAGTTCCGGCATTCCGGCGTGTAGAGCGGGATGACGTGGTCGCCGGGCTTCAGCGCGGTGACGCCGGCGCCGACTTCGCGGACAATGCCCGCGCCCTCATGGCCAAGGATCGCCGGGAACTTGCCCTCGGAATCCAATCCCGAGAGGGTGTAGGCGTCGGTGTGGCAGATGCCGGTGGCCATCAGCTCGACGAGAACCTCGCCGGCCTTAGGCCCCTCGATGTCAATGGTCTCGATCGTGAGAGGCTTCTTGGCCTCCCACGCGACCGCGGCGCGCGTCTTCATCACGTCTTCCTATTGTCTGGATGATCACGGACGGCGCCGAACTGCCGACTCTTCGGCGCACCTCGCTCAAGGGCTGCGCACCGAACGGTCCGAAAATCTGTCGCGTTTGTGATGCTTCTTGCGCCGGGATGCAACGTCTGCGTCTGCGTTTCGGGCAAGGCGACACCGTTTCGGAAGGTCCGGGGAATGGGTCGCATCCGTGCCGCTTGAGCCGTGCGCGAACTCCGAACCGTGGATCGCACCTTCCCCATGACCCGGACCGCCGGGCACACGCCGCACCGTCATTCTGCTCCTCCACGGGGCCGGCTGGCACACGGAGCCCAGCCTACGCGTACCCGAAGACCTGAGATTGGCTACCTGCCGCCCTACACGCCCGAGTTGCAGGCCGCCGAGCACCTCTGACGGCTTGTCGACGAACGCATCGTCAATCGACACTTCGACCGCTTGGCCGAGATCCAAGAGCGCATCGAGCAACGCTGTCGTGACCTCGAAGCCGATCCCGACACCCTCACGAAGAATACACGCTTCCACTGCTGGCCACAGACACACAAGCCGAACTCATAAAGCGGAAACCGTAAGAGACACAGTGCCACCCGAATCGCCTGAATATATAACACTTCTGAAAGTGAAATCCTAAATCGATGCAATACAGAAGGCCATTTTTCCGTCGATCTATGCTGAGACAGCTTGCCATGCCTCATTGAAGGGCGCACGGAAACGCCAGCACACACCAGAGAATTAAACGTGGACGCAATCATAGAGACGATCGAGCCGAAGGGCACCAACTATACCGAGCTGGCGGCGGATCTGGTCTCGGCTTACGTGTCGAACAATCCTGTTCCGGTGTCGGAGTTGCCCGCACTGATTGCGAGCACGCACGCCGCGCTCGCCAGGCTCAGCCAAGGTAGCGCAACTCCTGTTCCTACCGTCGGGAAGCTTGCGCCGTCCCAGATCCGGAAATCGATCACGTATGATGCGCTGATCAGCTTCGAGGACGGTAAACCCTACAAGACTTTGAAGCGCCACCTCACCGGTTTGGGGCTCACCCCGGAGGCCTACCGTGAGAAGTGGGGCCTGCCGCGGGACTATCCGATGGTGGCGGCCAGTTATTCCGAGCAGCGCTCGGCGCTCGCCAAGAGCTTCGGTCTCGGCAACCAGCGTCGGAAGGCGGCTCCGAAGGGCGCTGCGGTCGCGGAGATTGTGTCTGAGAAGCCGAAGCGCACCGGACTGCCGCGCAAGGCCAAGAAGGCTGCAGAGGCGTAGGGCGCCGACGATAGGTACACCATGCCGTACCCTCGCCGCAGATTGCGGCGAGGGTACGAGTCCGTGCAACGTAGCTCAGGCAAAACGGCCATGAGACGCTCGAGCGCGGCCACGGCAGTTTTCACAGCCTTCATCACAGCCGCGCGCTCGCAAGGTGCGCCGACGCATCAGATTTCAATTTCTGGTGGCTTTAGAAACGGATCGTCAATCGCTTCGACCTTATTGTAGCCGGCGCGACGCCTGCCGAGGACGCAGGAGGCAGACGTTTGGGGCGACCGATGGGCCACGAGCCGGCACACTTGGCCGTCACTCGACGATTGCGAAATTGCCTGTGGGTCCTGCGGCGTTTCTACCGCGCGGGGGAAGGTGCGACAGCGGTAGAGTTTGGCCTGCTCGGGCTGCCATTCCTCGCTCTGATCTGTGCCTGCCTGGAGAATGGCCTGGTCTACTGGGAGCAGGAGATCCTTCAGCAGGCCGTCGTCGATGCCGGACGACAGATCTACACCGGTCAGTTCCAGACGACGAACGCCGGCATCACCAACTCCACGACTTTAATAGCCAACTTCCGAAGCGCAATCTGCACGATGCCGAATGGCGCGGTTCGGTTGACGATCTTCAATTGTGCCAACGTGCGCGTCAGCGTCACCCAAGCGGCGAGTTTTTCCGGCGCTTCTACAGTTTCCCCTGTAGCCATCGACTCGTCGACGCATATCAGCGATTGGAATCCGAGTTTTCAGGGCTACACCTGCGCTGGCGCTTCTGCCATCATGATTGTCCAAGCGGCAGTAGATGTACCAGTCTTCTTTCCCTTGCTCGGATCCACGGTGGCGACCTTACCGAACAAACGTCGCGTTCTCCAAGCCGCCACTGTGTTCAAGGTCGAGCCCTACAACACCAAGTCGGTATGCTCGTGAGCTGCGCCATGTTCACTCGCTTCCGCACAAATCAGCGTGGCGTGGCCGCGATCGAATTCGCAATGATCCTACCCGCCTTGGTGACGATCTATTTCGGAACCGTCGAGTTGACGCGCATCGGCGATACGACTCGCAAGCTGACCCTATTCGCCCGAGCACTCGCTGATCTCTCAGGCCGGGCTGACAACCCGAGCCCGTCAGCGTCCGACATGACGACCATCGCCTCCGCTGCGAGCGCGATCATGCAACCGCTCGATGTGTCCGGACTGCAGATCGTCGTCAGCGCGATGGGCGTCGAGAGTGTCGGCGGTACTCTTTTTGGCGGCGTCTGCTCAAGCTGGGCCCAGAACGCCACGGCACGCGCGCGTCTGGTGATCGCTGGCACCAACGGCGTGCCTGCCGCGCCCGCCACCTACCAGTTCGACGGCGCTCGCTACATTTTGGCCGAGGTTTCGATGACCTACACGCCGCTCATCGGGAGCAGCCTCTACAGATGGATCTTCGGGACGCGGCAACTGACCTTCACGCGCCAGATCCCCTGGGCCGAGCGCACTACGAACGAGATCGTCATGCCAGGCGGAGCCGCCTGTCCGAATTATAGCTGAGTTGCTTGAGGGGTCGTGCTGCGATTTTCAAGACAGGGCGCACGGCGCCTTCGCACCTCCACAGAACAGTTTGGACGTGCCCGATCGGGTCAGGTCGCGATCATGTTCGCGCTGATGTCCATTCCGGTCTTGTTCGCGACGGGCGCGGCGGTCGACTACGGCCGGCGCAACGCTGCAAAAGTTCAACTCGACGCCGCCCTCGACGGCGCGGTGCTCGCGGTGATGGCGCAAAAATCTAATACCATCGCTCAATCCAGTCTCACGGCCTTGGAGACGCAGTTTCGCACTGAGGCTGCGAAAGTGCCCGGCGTGACGGTCAACAGCTTCACACCCGGTCCGGTCGTGAATGGGGCCTCGACGTTGAGTTTGACCGCGAGCTACAAAGCCAACATCAAGACGACAATCGGCAGCATCATGAAGGTGCCAGCATTGTATTTTGACGGAGCTTCATCGAGCACGCGCAACCTGTTTCAGTACATAAATTTCTACCTGTTGCTCGACACTTCGCCATCCATGGGGCTCGCAGCTACCGATACCGACGTGAACAACATGAAGCTCGTTACAGGCGGGTGTGCATTTGCGTGTCATGAACATACCTACGACAAGAAGGGGAGAGTGACTGGCGACAGCACGACTGATAATTATCACATCGCACAGAAGAACAATATCAAACTCCGCATTCAGGTACTGAGAGATGCGGTTTCAGCGCTCGTAGACCAAGCCAATTCCAGTATGTCTCTCGCCCAGCAATTTCAGATGGAGATGTGGATTTTCAATGATTCGACCACGCAAACCCGGCTGCAGGCGATGACGCCGACGTTGAGCCAGATCAAAACAGCCGCTCCAAGTATTGATATTGCTTATGCGTACTACAACCAAGATGACAATCAAACTGATTTCGAGCGTGCGATTGCTAAGATGAACACGACCATACCCGCGAGCGGCACCGGTACCACTGCAGGTTCGCCGATCCGGTTTCTATTTTTTGTCACTGATGGCGTTGAAGATACTGGAGGAAGCGTCACAAATAAGAGTGCAGGTTTTCAGTATACGAGCAACCGCTTCATTGGTCCGTTCAGCCCATCGACATGCAATACGCTCAAAAATAATAATGTTCGCATTGGAATCATTTACACGCAATATCTGCCAATTTATGATAACGGTTTCTATAATTCCTATGTCAAACCGTATGAAAACAACATTGGTCCGATGTTGAAGGCTTGCGCATCGGACGGTCTCTATTTCCCAGTCGCATCAGGCGGCGATATTACATCGGCAATGCTGCAGTTATT
>NZ_JAUYZJ010000049.1 GCF_030700285.1 Methylobacterium sp. NEAU K
GACCGTATTCCCGAGCCTTCGGCGTTGCGCCAGCTTCCGGAGTCGGAGCTTCAGGCTGTTGCGGACGCGGTGCGGGCCGAGATGATCGACGCGGTCTCGATCACGGGCGGGCATCTCGGTTCTGGGCTTGGGGTTGTCGAGCTGACGGTGGCGCTGCATCACGTGTTCGACACGCCCGACGACCGGATTGTCTGGGACGTCGGCCACCAGTGCTACCCGCACAAGATTCTCACCGGGCGCCGCGACCGCATCCGGACGCTGCGCCAGGGCGGCGGGCTGTCGGGTTTCACCAAGCGCAGCGAGAGCGTCTACGACCCGTTTGGCGCGGCGCATTCCTCGACCTCGATCTCGGCCGCGCTGGGGATGGCGGTCGCCCGCGACCTCGACACCGCCGCCGCCAAGGCCAAGGGCGTGTCGCCGGGCCGCCCGGCCAAGCGCCGCAACGCCATCGCGGTGATCGGCGACGGCTCGATGTCGGCCGGCATGGCCTACGAGGCGATGAACAACGCCGGCGCCCTGCATTCGCGCCTGATCGTGATCCTCAACGACAACGACATGTCGATCGCCCCGCCGGTGGGCGCGATGTCGGGCTATCTCGCCCGTCTGGCCTCGGGGGGCACCTACCAGTCCCTGCGCGAGACCGCCAAGCAGCTCGGCAAGCTGCTGCCGAAGGCGCTCTACCAGCGCGCGGCGGCGGCGGAGGAGTATGCCCGCTCGCTGGTGGTGGGCGGCGGCACGATGTTTGAGGAGATGGGCTTCCACTATGTCGGGCCGGTCGACGGGCACAACCTCGACCAGCTGCTGCCGGTGCTGAAGAACGTGCGCGACGCCGAGCACGGCCCGATCCTGCTGCATGTCGTCACCCGGAAGGGCAAGGGCTACGCCCCGGCCGAGGCCTCGGCCGACCGCTACCATGGGGTGGTGAAGTTCGACGTGGTCTCGGGCGTGCAGGCCAAGGCCAAGCCGAACGCCCCGGCCTACACGCGGGTGTTCGGCGAGAGCCTGATCAAGGCGGCGGACGCGGACGACAAGGTGGTGGCGATCACCGCGGCGATGCCGGGGGGCACCGGCATCGACCTGTTCGGCAAGGCGCATCCGGACCGGACCTTCGACGTCGGCATCGCCGAGCAGCACGCGGTGACGTTTGCGGGCGGCCTGGCGACGGAAGGCTACCGGCCGTTCGTGGCGATCTACTCGACGTTCCTGCAGCGGGCCTACGACCAGGTGGTGCACGACGTGGCGCTGCAGAACCTGCCCGTGCGGTTCTGCCTGGACCGGGCCGGGCTGGTGGGAGCGGACGGGGCGACGCATGCGGGCGCGTTCGACCTGGCTTACTTGTGCTGCCTGCCGAACATGACCGTGATGGCGGCGTCCGACGAGGCCGAGCTGGTGCACATGGTGGCGACCGCGCATGCCCACGATTCGGGCCCGATCGCGCTGCGCTACCCGCGCGGCGAGGGCGTGGGCGTCGAGCTGCCGGAGCGGGGCGAGGTCCTGGCCATCGGCAAGGGCCGGCTGGTGCGGCAGGACCCGGAGGCGCGTGTGGCGATCCTCAGCCTGGGCACGCGCCTGTCCGAGGCCTTGAAGGCGGCGGATACGCTGTCCGATCAGGGCGTCGCGGTCACGGTCGCGGATGCGCGCTTCGCCAAGCCGCTGGACGAGGCGCTGATCCTGGACCTGGCGAAGACCCACGAGGTCCTGATCACCGTCGAGGAGGGCTCGCGGGGCGGGTTCGGCGCGATGGTGCTGCACCTGCTGTCGGAGCAGGGCGCGCTGGATGCGGGCCGGGTGCGGGTCCGGACGCTGACGCTGCCCGACCTGTATCAGGACCACGACAGCCCGGAGAAGATGTACGCCGAGGCCGGCCTCGACGCCGCCACCATCGCCAGGACCGCGCTGGCCACCCTCCCGGTCTCCGCCGGCAGCGAGGCGGAGCGTGCCAGCAACGTGGTGAGCGTCCGCCGCCGGCCGCGCTGATTTTTCACTCTCGACGTCTGTCCCACCCGAACACCTCATCCTGAGGTGGCGGAGCGCAGCGTAGCCCTCGAAGGAGCACTCCAGCGGTCTCGCGATCCCTGGAGTGCTCCTTCATCCTTGGAGTGCTCCTTCGAGGCCCGCTGACGCGGGCCCCTCAGGATGAGGGTGTGGGTTGGAGGTCGCGGAAGAGGCCGCCCCTACCCCAAAGCCTCCGCCACGGCCTTCCCGCACGCCTGCGTATCGGCGTTGCCGCCGAGGTCGCGCGTCCGCAGCGTCCGCTCGGACAGCACCCGCTCGATCCCGGTCACGATCTCCCGGGCCGCTTCGTGCTCGCCGAGATGCTCAAGCATCATCGCCCCGGACCAGATCTGGCCGATCGGGTTGGCGATACCCTGGCCGGCGATATCGGGGGCCGAGCCGTGGACCGGCTCGAAAACCGAGGGGTGCACCCGCTCCGGGTTGATGTTGCCCGAGGGCGCGATGCCGATCGTGCCCGTGCAGGCGGGACCCAGATCCGACAGGATGTCGCCGAACAGGTTCGACGCGACGACCACGTCGAACCGGTCCGGGTTGAGCACGAAATGCGCGGTCAGGATGTCGATGTGGTACTGGTCCCAGGCCACGTCGGGATAGGCCTTGGCCATCTCCTTCACGCGCTCGTCCCAGTACGGCATGGTGATCGAGATGCCGTTCGACTTCGTGGCCGAGGTCAGGTGCTTCTTCGGGCGCGACCGGGCCAGCTCGAAGGCGAATTTGAGGATCCGGTCGACCCCGTGGCGGGTCATGATCGTCTCCTGCAGGGCGAATTCGCGCTCGGTGCCGGCGAACATCCGGCCGCCCGCGTTCGAATACTCGCCCTCGGTGTTCTCCCGGACCACCCAGAAGTCGATGTCGCCGGGCTTGCGGTCGGCGAGCGGGCACTTCACCCCGGGCATCAGGCGCACCGGACGCAGGTTGGCGTACTGGTCGAACTCGCGCCGGAACAGGATCAGCGAGCCCCACAGGGAGATGTGGTCGGGCACGCGCTCCGGCATGCCGACGGCGCCGAAATAGATCGCGTCGTGGCCCTCGATCTGCGGCTTCCAGTCCTCCGGCATCATCCGGCCGTGTGTCTCGTAGTAGTCGCAGCTCGCGAAATCGAACCAGTCGAGCTGGAGCGCGAAGCCGTGCCGCTTGGCCGCGCGCTCGAGCACGCGCACGCCCTCGGGCATGACTTCCTTGCCGATGCCGTCGCCCGGGATCACCGCGATGCGGTAGCTGCGCTGCTGACGGCTCACTTGACTGTTCTCTTGACCGGCCATGGATCCTCTCATGGGTCTCGCCTCGCGGACCGCGCAGGCCCGGGTTCCAGGGTGCTGCAGAGGCGCATTCGGTCAACATCCCGGCCTGACAATCAGTCCGATTCGCCCGCCATCGCCCGGCGCTGGCGGTCGAGCTCCTCGCTGTAACGCTTGAGGGTGTGGCTCTCGGTGAGGAGCCCCAGCACCCTGCGGCTCTCGCGGTTCTCGACCACAGCGAGCGCCTCGCTCTCGGTGCGGTCGAAGGCTGCGGCGGCGTCCCTGACGTTCATCTCAGGCGTCAGGAAGGCGTCGGCGTGGTGCAGGAGGTCGGCCAGCACCGGCTGCGCGCCGGCCGCGGCCTCCTGCGCAGCCGCGTGTACCTCGGGAACGTTCACGATCCCGGCATAGCGCCCACGCCCATCGACGACGATCACCCGGGAGGGCGAGCCCAGCGGATGGGCGCGCAGGAAGGTCGGCATCGGCGTGTCGACCGCCACGGTGCTCGGATCCCGGCGCATCAGCCGTCCCACGGTCAGCGACCGGATCCAGCCGACATCGTGGGGGCTGCGGATGCTCTCCCCGCGCAGGTGGAAGCGCCACGTCGCGAAGGAGTAGCCGAAGGTCTTGCGCACGGTGAGCGATGACGCGATCACCGCCGCCAGCACGACCCCGGTGATCGGCAGGCTGCCGGTGACCTCCAGGGCCAGGAACGTCATGGTCAGCGGCCCGCCGATGATCGCCACGGCGAGCGCGCTCATGCCGATCACCGCGTAGGCGAGCGGGGTGAGGCCGAAGCCGGCCAGCGCCGGCACGAGTTCGGGAGCCAGGGCGGCGAACAATTTGCCTGCGACGGCCCCGAGGAACAGGGAAGCGAAGAACAGGCCGCCGCGGAATCCGGAGCCGATCGAGATCGCCGAGGCCACTGCCTTGGCGGCGAACAGCCCGGCGAGCGCCGCGGTCCCGTGGCCCTGTCCCTCGACGGCGAAGTGCATGTGCAGGGCGCCGTGGCCGCCCGAGAGCACCTGCGGCGTCGCGATCAGAGCCAGCGCACCGACGCACAGGCCGCCGAAGACGGGCGCGGCCGCCCGCGGCACCCCGGAGGCCAGGACCAGCCGCTCGATCAGGGTGACGCCGCGCATGATCAGGATGCCCAGGAGCGCGCAGACCAGCCCTAGGGCGAGGCTCGGCAGGATCTCCATGCTGGTGACGTGCGAGGTCGTGACCGCCTGCACGTCGCCGAGATCGACCAGTGGCGGCGTGTCGATCAGGGCCCGGGAGACCAGGTTGCCGCAGAGCGCCGCCACGACGACCGGCGCCAACGTGCCGATCGAATAGGTGCCGATGATCAACTCGAAGGCGTAGAACGCCCCGGCGAGCGGCGCGCCGAAGCCCGCCGCGATGGCGCCGGCCGCGCCGCACCCGACCAGGGTCCGCAGGTCGCCCCGGCGCACCTCGAAGGCGATCCCCACCCGCGAGGCGAGGCCGGACGCGATCTGCGTGTAGCCGGCTTCCAGCCCCACCGAGGCGCCGGAGCCGTTGGAGATCACATTCTGGAGGGCGAGATAGAGGCTGTCGCGTAGGGACATCCGTCCGCCATGCAGGGCGTTCGCCTCGATCGGGTCGATGGGCGGACGCTTGCGCGGGCCGCGGAGGTAATTCACCACGACGATCAGCAGCCCGAGCAGCACGCCGCCGAGGCATGGGCCGATGAGCAGCAGCGTCGGCGCCACGGCATCGGCGGCGCTGAGGCGCATCCCTGCCGGGATGCGGTAGATCACCTCGCGCATCGCCTGCGTGGCCCAGGTCATGCCGGAGACCGCCACCCCGGCGACGCAGCCTACGAGAGTCGCCAGCGCGACGAGGCCGCCCTCGCTGCGCCGGACGAGGCTGCGCAGCCGCTCGGGGGCCTGAACGATCCCGGAGCGCGCCCAGCGTCCACGGGGGCGGCCTCCCGGTCTGGCAGCCGTCCGGGCCGGCATGTTCGCCGGCCCCTGACCGGGGGGCTGGACCGGATCCTGGTCCCCGGTCGCGGCCGGCGCTGGCTGTCGCGCGCTCACAATCCGCCCTTCACCCCGCTCCGCCCCGCCCGGGCCTTGGTGCGACGGGGCCGGCGGCTTCATGGCTGCACTTATGGGCTGAAACCGCCCTGCGTCCACCGACCCCGCATCCGCCTGCACACATCGCCTTGAAAACTGCCGCGGCCCACGATACACCGCCCGCCAGTGCCGCCGTAGCTCAGTTGGTTAGAGCACCAGATTGTGGATCTGGGGGTCCCCCGTTCGAGCCGGGGCGGTGGTACCATTGAATTTTCGGTGCCGGGTGAAGGGGTTGGCGCTGCGCCGGCCCCTTTTCCCTTTCCGGCGCGCTTCCTAGTTTTGGCGGTAGGGTAACACTGTGGGTAACAGCGGCACTTAGAGCGTTCGCGAGCAAGCCTCAGCGAGTGGTTCAGCCTGAAGCCAATTCATACCGACGAAGTGTCGCGCTGAGCCGAAGCGCGGCCATATGCTCGGGAAGAATACAGGCAATGCTAAACGACACGGTCCCAGCCTTTCGGTTTAACCGACCTCGTTCGCCCTCCTTCTCAACCCTGCCGCCGCGCCGCCACGAACCGGCGAAAGCGCCTGATGGGCAAAATGCGGCGCAGCTTGCAACCAAGATCGCCGAAGCAGGTCGTACCGGTGCTGAGGCTGGCAGCCGTGACGCTGTGGTCGCCGACGCCGAACGCTTCCTGCATCACGCCAAGCGTGCTGGGACGCAGCCGCTCGGCAGCGCGGGATGGCTGCAACGGACTGGCTTGAACATCCGCAAGGCGTCGGACGCTCAGCACCTTGAAGCCATCGCCCTGGCCTACGCTACCTACATCCGCATCAGCACGAGCCCGCTTCGTACCGCGATCATGGCCGAGCTGGAGACCTTGAGCGGGCGCAAGCGCTCGCGCACTACCCATGACCTCCACCTCATTGTCGAGCGCTTCGTCTCCTACGGCGGCGAGACCCCGGCCGAGCGGCTGGCGGCTCGGAAGCTAATTAGCCGGGATGTGCGGGCGATTCAGCACCTTGAAAATGCCAAGGTGCTGCCGAGCCGGGTTCAGGCGCTGGCGGCCACGCCAGGCGAAGGGCTTCACGCTTGGGCTCGTCAGAGCGCGGTGGCGAAGCGAGTATCCACATCCCCGCCAGATGCTGTCGCGGCCGCGCGGCAGGCGAAGGCCGAAGCGCGGCAGCGGGCGCTGGTCCACGAGGTGACGATTACGACGCGAAGGTCCGATGGCAGGCGCAAGGGTCGTCAGCGCTTCCGGATTACCGGGGTTCTGGGGTCTGAGATAGGCCCGCTGCGGGCGCGGCTGCGAGGGTTGGAGAAGCGCTCCGGACGGGAAGCTTGATGGCGAAACTTGGCAGGGATGCGGATTGGTCGACGCGTGCCGAACCAATTACCTTAATGTGCCGATTGTGTTGAAAAACTCGGGATGGAGCTAAAGCGGCGCATCATACCGGTCAGCGCGGAGAAAAATTGTTTGCGCAGGCTCGCGCGGCCCGGCCCAAGCTGCAATGTGTAGCTCTAAAAAGGGAAGGACCTTCCCTGCAGTAAGTCTCGAAACGAGGCAGCAGGCGTCGCCTCTGAGTTTTTCAACACAATCCGCCACTTGCGGACCTTCTGCCGAAGCCGCCGGAACGGTCGGTCGTCCCTTGACAGCTGCCATTGGTGCGGGGTGGCCGGTTCCGCGGCTACAATGCCACACCGCGTTCCCGTTAGATGTCCCCTCCGCCAGGCGGAAGGCACCGGCTTGGCCGGCACCGGGCAGATGTCGCCCAATACCGGTCACGCTTCGGACGCCTCGCGATGATCGCGCCGGTGGCCTAGGATTAGGGCGGTCGATCAAGGCACAAGGCCGCCTAGTCGCGCGCCCGGTTCGCGCCCTCAACCCCGCAGGAGTTGTTCGAGAAGGCGCTCGGCCGCCGGTCCGGACGAGGCCGGGTTCTGCCCGGTGATGAGCAGGCCATCCGCGACCACGTACGGCTGCCAATCACCCGCCTTCGAGAACTTGCCCCCGTTCCGCTTGAGTTCGTCCTCGACGAGGAAGGGCACCACCTGGGTGAGGCCCACCGCCTCCTCCTCGGTGTTCGTGAAGCCGGTGACGTCCTTGCCCTCAACGAGCGGCCTGCCGTCCAGCGTCTTCACGTGGCGCAGCACGCCGGGAGCATGGCAAACTAGCGTGACGGGCTTGCCGGCCTGCAGCGTGGCCTCGATCAGCCGAACCGAGGCAGGGTCCTCGGCGAGATCCCAAAGCGGCCCATGGCCACCCGGGTAGAACACGGCGTCGAAGGCGTCACGGCTGAGCCCGTCGAGTCGGACCGTGTCCGTCAGAGCCGCGTTGGCTTCAACATCGGCCTCAAAGCGGCGGGTCTGGTCCGTCTGGAAGCCCGGCTCGTTGCTCTTCGGGTCGAGCGGCGGACGGCCGCCCTTGGGCGATGCCAGGACGACCTCGGCGCCCGCGTCCTTGAACACGTAGTAGGGGGCGGCTAGCTCCTCCAGCCAGAAGCCGGTCTTGCGGCCGGTGTCACCGAGCGTGTCATGCGAGGTCAGCACTATCAGGATCTTCATCGTTGCTCTCCGTGGTTGAGGGGAGTGGGTGGCCGATCGCCGAGGAAGCTGTGTCGACCAGTCCATACTTCGGTACGCCGGCGGGTCAGTTGCGGTGTGACGATATCCCGTCACCAGTGCGCCCTGCGGTCGCCTCGCGAGCCTGCCGAACGCCGGATCGCCGGAAGGCCCCATCTGCACGGCGGATCTCCTCGGAACTGGCCATGCGGACGGCACCAATCACCTGGCACCAATCACCTCCAGGGTGATGCGCTCCTCGGCCGAGGCGGCGGAGCCACCGAACAAGGCAGCCCCAAGTTCGGCGAGCAGGAGATAGGGGGCAACAGTGTGAGTGGGTTCGAAGTTCATGGTCATTCTCCTCGGTAGCGCTTTCCAAGTAGACTGGTCGTCTATGATCGTGGCACGGAAAGGCAGGTGTCACCCCCGGTTCGAGCGATCAGGCGGCCTTCGGGTTGAGGATGCGCCCTGTCGTGGCCATCGCGGCCTCGAATGGTGTGAGCTGCGGTGATAAACCCGGTGCCGTCAGGAGGGCTGGGACGCATCTTCAGCCTCCTTCCTGGTCGCCGTCGCGGGCACAGCCGGACCAGTCGCCGTCGTCATCGGCCGACCAGTCCTCGTCCCACTCGGCGTCGGCATCGAGTTCGGCCTCGCCCCGCGGCTGCGGGCGTGTGGCTTCCCTGGCATGAGGCAGGTTGGTTCGGGTCACCCGCGGCACCTTGCAGAGGGGCGCCATCTCAATACTCATCCGCGCGCATGATCGTGAGCACGCGGGTCGTCACCCCGGGGTCGGTCGGGTCCAGCGAATGACCGAGCAGCGCCCGGTCGTAGCTGTCGATCTTCCAGAAGAAGCGCTCGCCCCCGACATCGACCGTACCGAAGTCGTGCTCGCTGTGGGGATCGTTCTCGGCGTCGAAGCTGTCGAAGCGGCGCACGGCCAGCAGCAGCGCGATGCGGTTGCTCTCAGGCAGTTCAACCACGCCAGGCGTCTCGACCACCTGCCCGCCGGCGAAGCTGAGGCGGAAGGCGTCGTTCAGGGCGCGCACGCGAGCGGTTGGGTCGGTGACGACCGACAGCTCGATTGGTCTCTGCGAAGTGCCGAACACGGCGGAGTCGTCGGGAGGTGTTGGAAATTCAGCGTTGTTCATGGTCGGCCTCGCAAAGAAGAAGGGGCCCCGTGTGGGACCCCTTGGTGGTGCTCGGATTGAGGTGACTTGATCGCCTGGCTTGTCGTGCCGGGGTCCGTCGCATTCGGTGGTGTGGCGGTCGCGGCATGATGGGCCCCGTCGGCAAAAGGCGACGATGACTAAAGTATAGGAATATAAGTATAAAATCAAGGGATGTCGAGCTGCTCAAGTGAGAGGGCACGTCTGCGACTGCTTCTTTGGCGCTTATCGCTACGGTCATGAGGAAGCATCAATCATCCGCTATGCCCGGGTCTGGCCGAAGGCTATCGGTCTGCTTTCGGTATCTGAGTTGCAGAAGCGGACGTTTCCTACTGCTCAGTCGACCGTCTGCATCTGGGCCAAGGGGGTAGCTCGGCACCTTGGCACCCACGATATCAGATTTGATCAGATCCTATGCTTGACGGTGGAGGTAAAAAAATTCGGGTTTCTGGAAAGAGCACCGCCCGATCTATGAAGAAAATTTGCTCCATATCACGTTCGAAGGCGATGAAAATCAATTCTACTTGGAAGTAACCGAGACGGTTTTTGCTGCCAATATCCTAGTGCGGCAGAGCGATTTTGCCAGCTATCCTTAAGAATAGCGCAACCGATGCTGCCGCAGAGACAGGCGCAACCATCTGCACTTGGCAGCTCCTGATGCGCATCTCTCTGGCCCACAAGCTTGCGGCCGTCGTCGGCCTGCTCGGCCTCGTCGCCGTCGGGATCTCGGGCTTCGCCCTCCGACAGGCCGATCAGGAGCAGCAGCGCGCAACGGCGACCGAAGCGGTCTGGAACGCCGGCTTGCAGGCGCGGACCTTAGCCCAAGCGATCGAGCACGCCGTGGTGCAGGCCACCGCGGTCTACACCGCCGAAGATACCGAGGAGGCCAAGGCGCGCCTCGCCGGGCTCCAAAGCGCCCTCAGCGAAGTCGAACAGGCTCGCGGGCCTTTTCTCACCGCCATGGACGTGCAGCTCTCGCCCGAGCGCAAGCGTAAGCTCGATCTCGCCGTCAAGGAGTTCATCGCTTATCAGACAGATACGGCCGAAATGGGCCTGACCATCTCCCCCAAAGCTGCCCTGATCCAGGCCACCGACGAAGCAACGGTGAAAAACCGCGAGCACATGGTTGCTGAGATCAGCAATCTCGGACACGAGATCCTGACCCAGCTCGACGCGCAGCGTGCTGCTGTGATGGAGGCGCACCATCGAGCCACCCTGACCCTTCTGGTCGTGCCTGCCGTCGCTCTCCTTCTGGGTCTTGGTGTCGCCTTCTGGGTCCTTGCGACCCAGATCCAGCGACCTCTGCACCGACTCAAGGCCGCCATGCAGGCACTCGCTGCTGAGAAGCTCGACGACCCAGTCCCCTTCACGCGGCGCGCCGACGAGATCGGAGAGATGGCGCGCGCGATCGAGGCCTTCCAAACCGCGCTGATCGAGAAGTGGGATCTCGACGCCGACGCGGAGAAGCGGGCGGTCCAGGACGCGGTCCGAGCCCAAGTTCTGGCCGAGGCCACGCACGCCTTCGAGATCGAGACCGAGCGGGCCGTTGCAAGTCTGGCGTGCTCGGCTCAGGCGATGCAGGCCACGGCCGATGCTCTGTCGGGCACCGCCGGGGACACGACGGCGCAGGCGGCGCGTGTCGCGGTCGCATCGAGCCAGTCAGTCGAAGTCGTCAATAGCATCGCCGGTGCTGCGGAACAGCTGTCGAGCTCAGCCCGCGCCATCGAGGAGCAGGTTCGGCACACGAGCAAGATCGCAGCCGCGGCCTTGGACGATGCGCGCGGCCTGGAGACGACGGTGGTGAGCCTGTCGCAGGCCGCCAGTGAGATCGGAGCCGTGGTGACGCTGATCCGCAATGTGGCCGCGCAGACCAACCTGCTGGCTCTCAACGCGACCATCGAGGCGGCGCGTGCGGGCGCTGCAGGCCGCGGCTTCGCGGTGGTGGCGGCTGAAGTGAAGGAACTCGCAACGCAAACCGCATCCGCGACAGACCGCATCACCAGCCAAGTCGTGGCGATCCAGGCAGCCGCCGACGGGACGGTCGACGCGATCGGCTCAATCGGGGGCACCATCGCGCAGATGAGCGAGACGGCTTCCGACGTGGCCGCGGCCGCTGAACAGCAGGGATACGCCAGCCAGGAGATCGCCCGCGCGATCGCGGGTGCTGCGGCCGAAGCGCAGACCGTCTCCAACAGCATCGGCGGCGTGCAGGAGGCGGCCGCCTCGAACGCGGTGCAAGCCGATCAGGTTCGAAGTGGCGCCCTGCAGGTCAACGCGGGCACCGCTAGCCTGCAGACCGCCATTGGGGCCTTCCTCGACCGGGTTCACGCGGCGTGAGGCAGGGCAACGCTTCCTCGACGAACCGGACGAACCAGGCGGATTCGAGCACGTTGCGCCGATGATCTACACCGCGCGTCTGCTCAACAGGTCCTCGCACAAACCGGGGGCAGAGCAGACGTAGCGTGCGAACGCTGAATATCGCGCTTCAACCTCAATGGATTGCAGGCCTGCCAGCCACTTTAAAGGTCCGTTTCTTCTTTTTTCGCTGGCCGACCTTCGGCGACGCGTCCGCATCCTCATCGCCGCCCCGCTCGGACAAGGCGAAGTTGTGCAGGTCCGAGAGTGCCTCCTGGCCCATGGGATAGGCGTCGGTCACGGCATAGAAAGCGGCTCGAACGATCTCCTTCTTGCTCGCCTCGGGATATCGTTCCCGAATGGCAGCGCGCAAAGCCTTCGGCTTTATCCCCGGCGTCGCGATGAGGCGCAGCGCCGCCGCGATCTCCTCGATGAAGGCCATGCCTTCCTTCTCGCTCAACGAACGCATCCCCCCTTCTTAACGCATGTGACGCTTCGATGACACGGACACACACCCGGCTTCTTAGCTAAGGCGCCTTGTTCACGTCGGCGTGAGGTCATAACGGGTAGACACGTTCCTTCCCGAGACCGGAACGCACTCAGGGCGCGCCTCTGGAAAGGGGCGCGCCCGTTTTTGTCTCACCGCTTCGGGGCCTTGGCGCGAACCCCAGGCGAGCTTCCTTCATCGATGCCGCTGGCGAATAGGCTTCCGATTTCGGACTGTTGTCATCGAGGCGTCATCGGAGCCTATCACGGCCGAGCGTAACAGATCGCGAACCGAACGCCGAGAGCCTCCGATTGAGAGGGCGAGTAATGTCGTACGAGAATCCGAAATCCATCCAGGCTGTCGTGCTGGACTGGGCCGGAACAGTGGTCGATTTCGGCTCCTTCGCACCCACCCAGATCTTCGTCGAAGCCTTTCGCGAGTTCGGCGTCGCGATCAGCCTTGAGGAAGCGCGCGGCCCGATGGGCACGGGCAAGTGGGATCACATCCGCGCCCTCTGCAACGAGCCACAGATCGCCAACCGGTACGCCGAGCGCTTCGGTCGCAGGCCGACTAATGACGACGTCACGGCGATCTACAAGCGCTTCATGCCGCTTCAGATCGAGAAGATCGCCGAGCATTCCGGGCTGATCCCGGGCGCGCTCGACGCGGTCGCAGTCCTGCGTGCACGGGGCATCAAGATCGGTTCCTGCTCGGGCTATCCCGTCTGTGTGATGGAGCGTGTCGTCGCGCTCGCAAAGGCGAATGGCTACGTGGCCGACCACGTCGTGGCGACCGACGAGGTGCCGAACGGACGCCCAGGGCCGGCCCAGGCGCTGTCTAACGTCATTGCTCTCGGAGTCGATGACGTGGCCGCGTGCGTGAAGGTCGACGACACGGTTCCCGGCGTCCTCGAAGGCCGCAAGGCGGGCATGTGGACCGTGGCGCTGACCTGTTCGGGCAATGCTCTGGGCCTCAGCTACGACGCGTTCAGGGCCTTGCCCCCGGATCGGCTCTCGGCTGAGCGTGTTCGGATCGGTGCGTCGTTCGCAGCTGCACGGCCGCACTTTCTGATCGACACCATCGCCGACCTGCCGGGCGTGATCGAAGCCATCGAAGGTCGGCTCGCCGCGGGCCACATGCCGCAAGCGTGCTGATGCTGGCAGCTGTGCGGGAAAGCGTGACCAACCCTGGCGTGATCCCCTGTCCGCCCGATGTCCGGCTACTACAGCGCGGCCAGGAGCCGACGAAGGGCGTCATCCGTGATCGCTTCGTCGCCGCGGACTGCCGGGTGTATGGTTCTGCGGATCCAAACTCGGACCGAGTTAACGAGAGGTGAGCCATGGCCAAGGACGCGAAGAGCACGTTTTCCCCGCTCATGCAGGAGCATAAAGATGCAGCAAAGGCGGAAGGCGACAAGATCAGCGCCAAGATCGATGAGGCGTTCGAGAAATTCGCCAAGAAGATGCGCGACCGGGCCGACAAGGCCAAAGCAAAAATTGAGGGAACGAAAAAGCCCGAAAAGCGTGCCGTGCTACTGAGACGCTTCGAATTGTATGCTGATGCCGCCAATCATATTGAGGAGCGGCTTGCGCATCGCCAGGATTAGGTAAGGGGCCTGCGAACTTGCCGCCGATGCTGGCGGGTCGCCCGAGGTCCGCCATAGCGTTTTCACTCAAGATGAGTGATATCGAATCGGACCGTGATTCTTACCGCCGACGAACCGCATCAGACGAAACCGAACCGCACTACGCCGCTGTGTGCATCGCACTGCCGTGACTGGTGCCACCCGGTGCGAGCAGTTCGAAGACTCGCGCAGCGGTGACTGGACGGCTGAAGAAGAATCCCTGAACCTCTTGGCAGCCCTCCGCTCGCAGATGCGCGAGTTGCGCCGCTGTCTCGACGCCTTCCGCAGTGGTCACGATGCCGAGGCTCGCGGCGAGGCCCGTCACCGCGCGGACGATCGCCGTGCAATGGGCGCTCTCACCGATCTGGCTCACGAAGGAGCGGTCGATTTTGATCTTATCGAAGGGAAACGAACGCAGGTAGCTCAAGCTGGAGTAGCCGGTCCCGAAATCGTCCATGGCGATGCGCACGCCGAGCGCGCGCAGCTCGTGCAGCATGGCGAGGTTCGCTTCGTTCTCGGCGAGCAGCACCCCCTCGGTGATCTCAAGTTCGAGGCGCTCGGGCGCTAGGCCAGAGGCCTGAAGCGCGCTCTGCACGCTGCGGACGAGGTCGCGCTTGCGGAACTGTATCGGCGAAAGGTTGACTGCGACGCGCAACACACCTGGCCAACCAGCAGCCTCGGCGCAGGCCTGGCGAAGAACCCAGGCGCCGATCGGGCTGATCAAGCCTGTCTCCTCGGCCAAGGGGATGAACTCTTCCGGCGAGATCAGGCCTTCGACGGGATGGTGCCAGCGCAGCAGTGCCTCGAACCCACAGATCTGATTCGTCGCAGCATCGACCTGAGGCTGGTAGGCGAGTGCGAACTCCCCCCGCACGAGCGCCTCTCGAAGGTCGTTCTCCCGCTTGCGCCGGGCCTGAACCCAGGCGTCCATCTCTGGCTTGAAGCAGCAGAAGCTGTTGCCGCCCTGCGCCTTGGCTCGGTACAGCGCGAGATCGGCGTTGCGCAGCAGAATCTGCGGGTCGTCGCCGTCCTGACCCATGCAGGCGATACCGATGCTGGTCCCGATGTGGCAATCGTGGCCGGCGATGGGGAAGCAACGGCTCATTTCACCGATGATCCGGCCCGCAAGAGTGTGGATCAGGTCCGCGCTTCCGGGGCGGGCGACCAACACAGCGAACTCGTCGCCGCCGAGACGTGCGACGCAATCCTCCTCGCGCAGGCAATGCACAAGGCGCGCAGCCGCCTCGCGCAGCAGGGCATCGCCGATCGGATGGCCGAGGGTATCGTTGACGATCTTGAACTTGTCGAGGTCGAGGCAGAGCAGGAAGAAGTCGCCGCGCCCGCGCTTGTACCGCTCGATCGCCTCGGCCAGTCGCCTTGCGAACAGGACGCGGTTCGGCAGACCCGTCAGGGCATCATGATGGGCCATATGGTCGATGCGCGCGGCGTTGCGCCGGCTCTCGGTGACGTCCACGGCGGCTCCAAGCCGAACTGCGTGGCCCTCGAAGATCATGGTGCGCTCGAACAGCGTCACCTCGATCGGCGTGCCGTCGAACCGACGATGCCGATGTACCACGGCGTCACCGCCGATCTGCTCCAGGTCCGATGGCGCAAGATCCTTCAGGTGCAGAGAGAGGAAGGTCTCTCGATCGTAGCCGTAATGGGCGATGGCAGCTTCGTTGACCGCCAGGAAGCGCGCGGTTTCTGGGTTCGTCAGCCACATCGGCAACGGGTTGTGGTCGAACAGAAGGCGGAAAGACTCCTCGCGCGCCTTGATGTCGCCGACGTCAGTCACCGTCAGGGCGACAAGGTCGCCCATGGCGCCGGCCTCCACCTTCAGGTGCAAGCATGTGCCGTCCGAGCGGGGATAGCTCATCTCATAGGCGGCCCGATCTGAGCTCCTGAGGGCCGCGGCCAAGCGGCCGACAGGATCGAATCCAGGTCGGGACGGAATCAGGTCGGTGAGGCGCTGCCATTGAAGCGCAGCCGCAGGTCGCCCGAACATCCGCGCGGCGCCGTCATTAAGGGCCACGACTTTGAAGTCGACGACCCCGCCCGCAGTATCCCGCAAGGCTGCGAGAGCCAACATGCCGATCTCGGTCGCGCCAAAGAGAGCCTGAGCGAGTTCCGTGCGCACCACCTGCGCGTCGAGATGCAGCAGGACGACAGGCTCGCCGCCCTTAGCCTGCATGAGCGGCACGCCGGTGAGGCTTTGGGATGTGACAATGCCCTCGGCCACCCGATCACAGCGGGCGACCGCCGGCTCACCGGTACGTAGGGCGCTGCCGACGATCTCTTCGATCGGGCGGCGCACCTCCTCCGGCAGCACATGCAATGGCACGTCCGACGCGCGGTGTTGCAGCCATTCTGCGTATTCGCTGCCGCTCCAGACGATGGCGACTGCTTGGCCGCTGCGCGTGGAGATCAAGGCGCAGCGGTCGGCCAGCCGCCCCAGACGGCCGAGCACGACACTCTCGTAGGTTGGGAGTGCCCCTCCCGCTCGTCGATTGTCCAGCCAATGCTGCACCACTGTCTTGGGCTGGCTGGCCGGTGAAGCGGGGACGGGCATTGAGGCTGGACTCCGGGACGGCCGCACGTACAGCCGTGAAGTCTTAAAACCGAGTTCATGCGCCGGCTACTCAGCGTCGTATTTCGATGACAAACCGGCCAGTGCTTCCGAATAATATTGGTTTATATACCGACAAACAGAACTCGCTTCATATACTTTACACGGCAAAATCGACCTGTTTCCGGTGAAGAATTGTCGTGCATGACATCGATTCTTGGCCAGCGCTTGCATGAGTGAGAAGTTTGCGCTGAGCTCGGACCAGTTCGTTGGATCAATGTCAGCGCCGCTTCGGCTGTTCTGAGCCGTCGGAGCACAGCTGGAGCGGCGAGCAGATCACGGGCGCGGGAGATATATTGGCCCTGCTGGTGGCACTGACGGAGAGGCCATAGTAGCAACCCTTCGGCAAGACGTGCAGGAGGAAGCGGCGGATGAGCTCTTCGTGTGCCGAGGGTCATGGTGCCGTAGCGCTCTGGCCCCATCGGGGGAAAGATCCTTGGCGCGGGAGATGACACCGGCCACGCCGAACGAAAGCAGCCGACGGCTCGAAAGGCGGCCTATGGAGTGCGTATAGCACGACAGGTAGGCGAGCACTGCTTAAGACTCGGGTCCGACCAACAGCGCAAGATACGGCGGTGAAGGGCACACCGTATCTTGCGGTGTTGGTCGGACCGTGCCCGATGCGGGTCTTAAGCGGCCTCGATGAGGCTGCTGTGAAGCATTTCTACGAAGATGTCGACCGAGCGCTCATACGCTCCGCTGACAACTTGCCGTTGCGTTAGGGATAGTGCCGGGATGTCGGCTTGACTGCCAAGATACTCCATTTCCCGGAAGAACCGGGCCTGCTGGCCGCCTACACCGGACACGGCCACCCCGCAGAGGCTAGGGATCTTGCCCGCCTGCCTCAGGTAGGTTCGCATCGGCGCAGCGAGCTTGCCGCCCCAAACGGGAGAGCACAGAACGACGATCTGAAACCGCATCGGCTCCAAGTGATGCTGAATCGGCGGGGTGACGCTCCTTAGCGAGTGCCAGATCCCCCTCATGAAGCCGGTGGCACCGGTATACGGGACTGGCGAGGTGATCCGATCGAGCTCGGCCCCGAGCCGATCCGCGAGCGCATGGGCGACCTTCTCGGTGGTTCCCGAACATGAATAATAAGCCACCAAAACATCCGACATCTCGGCCTCCGTGTTGAGTCCGGACCACGAGCAATCGGATCCCAGGGCGAACGTGCCGACGGTCGAGGCCGACGACGTTGACGTGGATCAAGGCTATTCGACCGGGTGGCGCCAGGATGGCGTCTGTTAGGCAAAATACGAACTGACGATGGGTCTGGTACTTCAATCTACTTCCATCACCAAGGTGTGCCGCATCTTGGCACGGTCATCCGCCGCAAGGGCTTCGGCCAATTGAATCGGCAAGAGCACCGCACGCTCCCCAAGACGCTCAATGTTAGCTGCTTTCATCGTCAAACTACCGCACTGCGATCGGGGCGACCTGAAAATCTTCGCCGTGAACCTGTGTTCTCAACTCAACCGAACCGGCCCGTGACATAATTCCCGGTCCGCTCTTTCCTGGGTCGAACGAAGATATCTCCTGTCGTTCCGAATTCGATGATCTCACCGAGAAACATAAAGGCCGTGAATTGCGAGATGCGGGCGGCTTGCTGCATGTTGTGAGTGACGATCACCACCGTGAACTCGCGTCGCAAATGATCGATGAGATCCTCGATTTTGCCGCTTGAGATCGGATCGAGCGCCGAAGTCGGCTCGTCGAAGCACAGGACGCTCGGCTCAAGAGTCAACATGCGTGCGATGCATAGGCGCTGTTGCTGACCGCCCGACAGACTCATGCTGGGCTTCCTGAGGATATCCTTGACTTCATCCCAGAGCGCCGCCTTGCACAAGCTCTCCTCCACTCGGGCATCCAGCTCCGACTTGCACACGCTGTGGTAGAGGCGAATGCCGAAAGCGACGTTCTCGTAGATCGACATGGGGAAGGGCGTGGGCTTCTGGAACACCATCCCGATGCGCGAGCGCAGGTCGCACAGATCCGTCTGATCCGCGAGGATATTGTCGCCCTCGAACAGGATCTCGCCGGTGACGCGCTGGTCCGGGTAGAGGCTGCAGATCCGGTTGAGACACCGCAGCAGTGTCGACTTTCCGCAGCCTGAGGGTCCGATCAGCGCGGTAACATTGCGCGCGAAGATATCGAGGCTGTTGGACTTCAGCACGTGATTGGGTCCGTACCAGAAATCGAGGTCGCGGATGGTAATGCACGGCAGGGCGCCACCTTGCCCAACGGCAGCACCCGGCGGCCCTAGGGGCAGGGCTATGTTCGACATGATGTCCTCATGCAGTAGACATACGCTGAATTGATCCATCGTGTTGTGGATCAATATTAAGTATGATTGCTGTACGTCACAACGCGTTTTATCCGACGCAAAGCCGCAATTTGCCGTTCTTCGGCCGGATGATAATAGGAATATCGATTAGATGCATTAAAAATATTTATTAATCCGGCTAATAAAATTACGTCATCGCCTGTCCTGTATTTTGTCGCGAAGTTAGGCTGCCTTCCGTCCGGGGGGTTGCGGTCGATCAATGCGGACTCTTCCTTTTGGCACGAACCGTTGATTGTCGCCGCGGCGGTGGCCGCCACCGGGCGCCCGAGCGCCTGTTCCGCAGCGCTCAACAAAGGACGGTTTCGATGATCAAGGATCTGCTTGTCGTCACCGACGCCATCGGCGATGCTGCCGGTCCCTATGCGCTATCCTTGGCGCAGACGTTTGGGGCTGCCACGACTTGCGTGTGCGTTGAGCCGGAGGGCGGCTCCGAGGATTTCGCTCTGGCGGAGGTGCGCTACGATCTTGTCGTGTCGGCGCGTGAGGAGGCGCTTGCAGTTGCCCGAGAAGCAGCTGCGAATTTTGCTTACGCTGCCAAAACGCGCGATGTCGCAGTCGAGACCGATACGCTCCGCGATAGTCCAGGCGTCGTGAGGAACCGGCTGCTCGATCTCGCGCGGACGCACGACCTCGCGATCATCGAGCAGAGTGGAACTCGCCGCGAGAAGCCGGCAGACGTCTTTCTGGAGGATCTCCTGCTCGGGTCAGGACGGCCGACGATCGTGGTTCCGAAGGACTGGAGCCCGTCAGCGCGGTTCGATGCGGTTACGGTCGCGTGGGATGGGAGCGCTCCGGCCGCACGCGCCGTGGCCGATGCCTTGCCGCTTCTCTTGCGCGCACGACGCGTGAACGTCGTCACCGTGCAGACCGAAGCTGTCGCCGGCGTCAGCGAACGCAGCCATCGGCTGACAACGCACTTGGCTCGTCACGGCATTGACGCCGGCTATCGCGCTACCTTCAGTGCCACATCCGTCGTCGAGACCGTGCTGGGCGAGGTCGCCCAGAGCGGCTCCGACCTTCTGATTATGGGAGCTTATGGCCATTCCCGCCTGCGCGAACTCTGCCTCGGCGGGACGAGTCGCGATATGCTCTGCCGGATGACGATCCCGGTGATGATGTCGCACTGAGAACCTGCTCTGATTGGCTCCGTGAGGCGAGCAGCTCCTGATCGTGTTTACCTAGCCCCGCCTCTGCCGTTCCCGCGTGTGACATACTTGTCTCCGCGGCGGCGCAAGGCCAACGCTCACCTCGGGAGGCATTCGATGCCAGGCCACGGCTTCCATGAAACGCTCCGAGAAGCGCGGGCAGCCTTCCGCACTGACAAACCAGGTTCACGCAGCTGCCCTTCGATCACGAACCGGTGGTCCGCAGGATCGATGGCAGCTTAAGCTGTGGTTCGGCGGCAGTCGATCCCGGGGCGTTTCAGCGCGTTGAGCTGACCTGAGGTGCTGCGACGCGGCAACGTTGCCGTCCTGCAGCCAACATATGGATCGGGACGGGCCGGATGAGCGAACCGCGTGAGATTGAACTGAAGCTGAAATGCGAGCCCTCCGACCTTGCTACTCTTCAGGCGCATCCCCTCCTGCAGGAGGCTTCCGAGCAGAGAGAGACGGATCTCACCTCGATCTACTTCGACACAGCTGAGCAGCGCCTGCGCGAGGCCGGTCTCGAGTTGCGGATACGCCAGAGTGGCGAGCGCTTCATCCAAACACTCAAGGCCGAGGGGGACGGCCTCTTCAATCGACCCGAATGGGAGCAGGAGGTGAGCGGCCCCGAGCCAGACCTTGCGGCCTTGGTCGATACACCGCTCCGCAAGGTTCTGCGGCGCAAAGACCAGCTGCAGCCCCTGTTCACCACCATCGTGAGGAGGCGCACCTACCTCGTCGAGCAGGGCAGCTCCCGCATCGAGGTCGCCCTGGACAGCGGCCAGATCACAGCACCGAGCGCCGGCGACAGAGCGACGACGGTCTGTGAGGTGGAGCTGGAGCTGAAGGAGGGCTCTTCCGACGACGTATTCGTGCTGGCGGATGCGGTCGCGGCGTTGGTGCCGTTGCACCTTGGCGTGCGCAGCAAGGCGGAAAGAGGCTACAGTCTCGTTTCCGGGGACCTCGACCGCGTCCGCAAGGCCGAGCCTGTACCGCTGCGCGTGGACATGAGCGCTGCCGAGGCGTTTCAATCCATCGCACATGCCTGCCTGCGCCACATGCGGCTGAACGAGGATATCCTGCTGAAGGGCCGCGACGTGGAGGCCCTCCACCAGGTGCGTGTCGCGATCCGGCGGCTGCGCTCGGCGTTCTCGCTGTTCGGTGACCTTGTCGAGGACGGACCGGGTACGCGCATCAAAGCCGAACTGAAGCGCCTGACGCAGCCACTGGGCCAGGCTCGCAATCTCGACGTGTTCCTCGCCACGACGCTGCCCGTTGAACGGCAGCGGCACCCGGACGAGGCGGGCTTACTCAACCTCGAGACGCAGTTGGAGGACCATCGAACCAAGGCATATGAAGCTGTCGAGAGGCTGTTGCGGTCCCCGGAGTGGCGCACGCTGTTGCTGGATCTCGTCGCCTGGATCAACAGCGGTCCTTGGCTGCGCGCGGACGATAGGGACGGCGCAGGATCACCAAAGCAACCTGCGCGCGAGTTCTCAGCGCGTGAGCTCGATCGACGTCGTCGTCAGGTGAAGAAGCGCGGCCGCCACCTCGATGAACTCGGCCCCGAGGATCGGCACAAGGTGCGCATTGCGGCCAAGAAGCTGCGCTACGGCGTCGAGTTCTTCGCGAGGCTGTACCCGAATCAGAAGGCGATGAAGCGTCACGCCGCCTTCACTAAGGTCATCTCCCGGCTGCAAGATCATCTTGGCGCGCTCAATGACATAGCCACCGGTCACGAGGTTGTCCGGCAGGTCGCAAGCGAACATGCCGGCGCCTCAGCCTTATTTGCAGCTGGCATGACGGTCGCGGACCTCGAAGCGCGTACGCACGAGCTTTTGACGGCTGCGGCCGAAGCTCATAAAGAATTGGTAGATACTAAGCCATTTTGGCGGTTCATAGCGGCTGCTGCCCGTGCGCTGTCGTCAGGTCAGGATTAGGGCGTCTACGGAACTCTGCTGCAGAGCAGCGTCCAGTCGGATCCGTTTTCAGGATCGGGTTCAGGATCGGCGTCGGGCTCTTCGAGCTTGGTGAGCGCGTAGCGCAGCGCCGCGATGGCGCGCATCCGCCTCACAGGCTCGGTCGGCACGAGCAGGCACACGACTTCCGACGGCGCGAGGATCGAGATGGTCGTGAGCGTCGAGCCGTCGTGATCAGTGACGGTTACGACGATGGGTTGTCTGCCACCAGCGCTGCGGCCTCGGTCCTTCGGAAAGGAAACGACGTTGCTCATGCTCGGTCATTGCGCGGCAGCTATGCGAAACCGAGTGCCGAGGTGGTGCTTGGGTAGGCCCTATGTTCACCACCCGGCCAACCTACACGGCCGATACCATGCCGCTGGGCGCTGCCGAGATTTCGGGCCGTTCGAACTCTGTCTTCGAGACGATCTCGGAGCCTCGCATCTCAGCGTCGAATGCTCGCGCGAGCGCAGCATACAACAGTACCATACACTGGTTAAGATGAAGCTAGACGGAACTCCGACCAATTTATCATGCGCTCATCAGGAGACGACCTGGGACCGGCGCTGACCCGGCCCCAGGTCGGCCCGTCCCGATCAGAAGGGATAGTAGCGCAGCGATACCAGGCCCACGACCATGTTCGTCGAGGGCGCCAATCCGGCCGCACCGCGGAAAGCCTCCCGTGTCGTGTAGGAGCCCTGAGCGCCCGCAACCACGCGGCCATAGCTGCCCTTGTAGAGGTCATGCCAGAAACCAGCCGTGACCTGCCAGACGTTTCGGCTCTCCGCTTGGCAGGTCGAGGCGGACGCGCCTTCGATGTCGCAGCCGCTGTTGACCAGGGTGGGCGAGCCATAGCCGACCAAGCTCAAGGCGCCGGTGCGCTGGGCATGCTCCCAGCCCGCATAGGCATAGACGTCCGTGCCGGGCTGAACGTGGCCGACGACGCCCGCCAGCAGCTGGAACATCGGTATGGTCGCGATGGTGCCGTCAGCCTTCAGGGCGAAGTCCGGCAGCTGCGAGGACCCGTAGCGTCCGATGCCTTGGCCGTAGAGGCCGCTGAGCTGCACGTCGAGGAGCGATGGCAGCACCGGGAAGCTCGCCGAACCACCGATGCCGTAGCCCATGGCGGTTTCGGTACGGCCGGGTAGACGGGTCGTGGCGTTCAGGTTGGTGGCGATCAGCCGGTCGTCGAAGAAGCGCACCAGCCCCTTGAGCTCGTAATGGCCAAAGCCCGGCTCGAAGGCGAGCTTGCCGATGATGTCCGGCGCGCTGTTGTTCGAGTAGGTGGTCGAGTTGTTGAGCAGGCCGGCCGCGTCGCCGATATTGTTGAGGTTGACGTTGGCGGGCGCCGCGAAGGGGCTCGGCGGCAGCACGCTCTGGGGCGATTCCAGCGACAGACCCGCCCAGAGGCCCGGCGCTACGTCCTTGACGATGCGGATCTGCGGGTTGCGCGACCAGTTGAAGCCCGGCACGTATTGCGCGTCGATGGTGAGCGGGATCTGCTCCTTGAGCGGGGTGATCCCAGCCGTGTTGGTGGTGATCAAGCTCCAGGCTTGACCGGCCAGGAAATGCCAGCCGTTGTCGAGCGAGTCGATCGAGGCGAAGACCTGCCTGATGCGCGGAACGTAGCTGTTGCTCTCGCGGGAGTTGGAGGTGACGCCAGCACCCAGGAAGTCGAACTCGTAGTAGGCCGAGACTTTGATGGTCGGGTCGACCATGCCGGTGAAGAGACCGCTTAGCCGGCTCTGGCGGGCGGAGAAGCGGAACTCGCTCTCGCGGGACAGGGGACTGTTGCGGAAAGGAATGCCGCCGAAGTCGCTGCCGACGTCGGCCGCCTCGTTGGGTGTACGATAGATGCCGGCGAGTTCGATGAACCCACCCGGTGTGAAGCAGATACGGTTACCTAGCGCGTAGCTGCCTGAACCGCAGGCGAGATCTGCTTCGACGATGGCAGGGAGGACACCGTCCTTGCTGATGAGGGGCGTTGGACCGGATCGTTGCGGTACACGGGCCTGCTGCACGATAGCCTGGGTCTGTGCCTTCTGCTCGGCCGACTGGCGACGAAGATTTTGCAGCTCTTTCTGCATGGCCAGGATCTGCCTCTGCATCGCGTCCATGCGCGCGGCGACAGCGTCGGCAGTCTCGGCGTATCCGAGCGTAGAACTGAACGCCAATCCAGTGCAAGACAGTACAACGGCAGCATATGTAGAGCGAAATTCAGCAAGACAAGATATCATTATTCGGACTTCGCCTCTTATTAGGATGAATCGACTGCAATATATTTCGTTGCGACTTAATTTTGGCGAGTCCGATACTCATTGTCCATGACGCTCTGATGACGCTCGACGCTTTGAGGTATCGGCAGAAAAGGGAAACCCTTTCTGTGACAAACACATGCGTCAGATCGCAAGCCGCACGCCTGACCATCTCGGCTCAGCAATGCGATGTATTTGCCACACATGTATAGCCGGCGTCTGAGTTCTAGACTGCCTGCCTGACCCGAACGGGAAGCGCTCAGCTCCGACTGCTACAGCCCGATGCCCGCAACACTTCCACGATGCACTCGACGACTTGGTATGCCGAAGCCGGGCGAGGACATGACAAGATTACGTTCCGCCCTGGGCCTATGAGCTTGCCGCAGCCGGCGAGCATGCGGATCATCAGTCCATCACTAATTTTATCACGCTACAATGATACGCTAAAGCAAATCAGTGGCTCGATATGGACAGAGTGCATATTTATCGGCAGGATAAGCGCTCGTGCATCTTGAATATCAAGAAAATAATGAGATTTAAATCAAATCTCTAGTCATTTTTGTCATCTGGGGTATCTTTTCTGTGCACTAATCGGTCTTCAATGTAACTTGATGCGTCTCAATATAATTTGAATCGCCGCAGCAACACTGCGCGCCTTGTATTATGCTTCATCTGACCAATTTTTGATTTTGCGTTGTCATATTTAGCCCGGCATTTCTTCGCGAGCTTGCCAAACGCGTCATCAATCTTAGCAGAGGTTTTGTCAGTCTCCTGTTTTAGGGCTTCCGAGTGATCCTCGGCTTCGGACTTCTTGGCATTCTTGGCCATGTGCTCGATCCTAGCTAGGGTTGGGACTCGATCAACATCAGGGACGAGCGCGAACGTCACGGCTGAAATACGCTATTGAACGCGATTGCTGTAGCGGCCGGACAATGGGTTCGACCAACTGACGCGAGCACCGGTGGATTAAGAATATGCCCGTTGGCAGAAACGGCCTTGAATTAAAATTAGATCTGCAACAATAAGCGCTATTTAAATCTTTGCCGCGCATTCCTTATGGCTACGGCTTGCGGTGCCTGGACTCGCCCGACATCACAGGAGTCGAGCTCACATGTCAGACATCAAGGCTAAGTGCATTCGATGCGGCGCATCCATGCAGGAAGGCCAGCTTAATATCAAACAGCAAACTTTCCCAATAGAATGGGTTGAAGTCATTCCTGGCTTGAATGATGCGCAGGGGACGGCCGTCGTCGGCTGGGGAGCCGCCGCTCAGGAGTCAAAAATCAAGCGAAAACAACTGGAGAATAGTCGGAGGAGGATTTCGGCGTGGCGCTGCATTCAATGCGGAAAGCTGGATTTTTATACTTTATAAGATGTAAATAAAGCCAATTACCCGGAAGAATTGCGCCGCTTGTTGATCTCATCAATTGATTTAAGGCATATCCTGCCCTGCGGACCCGTTCAACACCAGAACGCGACGATGGCGGCGCGCGCGTGGTAGGCGTGGCGGGTAAGCGAACAGCTCGCGGCCGGTGCAGTGAGGCATGCGTGACCGCGCCGGCATCGACCCGCGCGCGAGCTGGCTTGGGCGGACTGATGATGCTCGCCGTCTGCTCCGCGTCGCGGTCAGGCACTCGTGAGCCCGTGGCTGTAATCGCTGCTCGCCCCAACGACTGAGCGTGCTTTGCCGGACCGGGGTTCAGGATCGGTGCCGCAACTCTCGGGCCTGGTGGCGTGATCTCGGTCGCGCGGTCGACCACTTGTGGCACGGGGTCCGGGCTGAACGTGGCCGTGCGTCCTGGTGGCGGTGACGCAGTAACTGGCTGCGCAGGCCCAATGACGGCTTCGAGTGGGGACGGCATCTGAGCCGGATTAGGTGCGAGGATCGGCGTAGACACCGAGTTCGCCGGCGGGGTCGGCGTCACATGCGACCCAGCTTGATCCAGCGTCGATTGCGGTACATCCGGCGCGAGCGTCGACACTACAGACGGCGGATTCGACACTGCGCTGTCCTGACGCTCGGTGCGTTCATTCCAGGCAGGCGGCTGCTCGTGCGTCAGGCGCGCCGCGTCGAGGGGAGCTCGGCCGAGTAGTGGAAGGCGGGGGTTGGCGCGTGGCGGCAGGAAGGCCGGCTGCTCCACCGTGTCCGCTGAGTTCGGATCCAGAAAGCTTCTGGGTCCGTCCGCGGGGGAGAAGGTATCCGGATCGTCGGCGTGCGAGCGCGGCCTTGTCAGGTGCGGGACCTATACCCACGATGGAAAGGTAGCCGGGGATGGAGCGGTGCCGGGCACTACAGATGCTACAGGACGGGTAGGCGTCGACTGGAACCCACGGCTGTACCGATCAAGCCACGCAGCGCCAGCGGTGAGCAGCACGAGCGTAGAGAGGCAAGAGATTGAGATCGTAGCCCGAGGCGACAGGAAGCCGTCACGCCCGACGACCATGAGGTGTCGAGTCGCGCCGATGGGCTGCAGATCGCCCACTTTGGCCGAGCTACGCCGAAACATTCGCTTGAAATTTGGCTTTTTCGAAATGGTTTCAAGACTGTGGCAATTTGGACGTTCGCCCACTGAACACAGACAGCCTCGTCCCCTCACTGGGCTGCGGGCTCAGGTGCTTCTGGACAGCTGCTTTAAGGAGCGCCTTGCACGCCCGAGTCAGCTTCGACTCCACTGCTGTTACTGAAGCAATAGCAAACCATGCTGCTGATTGGCTCCCCCGGGCCTTCCTGCCTTCTCTGCGGAAACGACAAAACATACTTAGGTTGTCCAGTTCCGTTCGCGTCACGGTTCTCCCGCTCAACAGGGCGGCCGAGCCTCACCGCGTGAACTCGGCCGTTCCGGGACAATAAGTCACCGCT
Source organism: Methylobacterium sp. NEAU K (assembly GCF_030700285.1). GTDB lineage: Bacteria > Pseudomonadota > Alphaproteobacteria > Rhizobiales > Beijerinckiaceae > Methylobacterium. The sequence goes on from NZ_JAUYZJ010000049.1 coordinate 26,674, forward strand.
CCGATTAGGCTCCGTTTCGGTTAGAAGGCCGCGACTTGTCGTCGTCCCTTGCGCGTTGGGGCAGTAGAAGCGCAACAAAAATCCAATGAGGCGCCTTTTGGATGCCGTTGCTGCAGACGATCCACCGTTTACCTCTCCGTAGCTTAAGACGATTCTGCTGGTCGAAGACAATGTCACGAGCCGTGTACGCGTCAAGACTCGGCCACTTGGGTGAAGCGGCAGGAAAATTCAAGATTTTTCTCGCTGACGACGACGAACTGGTGCGGACTTGCACTGCCGAGATGCTGGATGATCTTGGTCATACAGTCGTCGAGGCAGCGTCCAGCTTCCAGGCTCTGGAACGGCTCGGGGCATGCGAGGGCGGGGTCGACCTCGTGATCACCGATGTGGATCGGCCCCGAAGCGGGACCCCGGCCGAAACTGCATTATCGCTTTGATATCGTTCAAATAATCGAGAAGATGGTGGGGTCTCAATCGGCGCCGACCGGGACCCCGCACCACCCTCGATTTTGCTAGGGTGTGAACCGAACCAAGCTGTTGCCGGGTTTGCCAGTTTGTGATTCCAGGCGACTGTTTTGCAGCCTGGAGGTGGCGATGGCGGACCTGTTCTGGCTCTCCGATGAGCAGTGGGCGGTGATCGAGCCGTTCATGCCCAGAGACCAGCCCGGCCCCGAGCGCAAGGACGACCGGCAGATCATCTCCGGCATCCTGCACGTGCTCACATCGGGATGCCGCTGGCGTGATTGTCCGGCGGAGTATGGGCCGCGCACCACCGTCTACAACCGGTTCAACAGATGGTCGCGGCGCGGCTTCTGGAAGGCCATGTTGGCGGACCTGGCCAAGGCCGGGTGGGCGGGCGATGCGGCCGCCCTCGATAGCACCTATGTGCGGGCCCACCGCTCGGCCCACGGCGGCAAAGGGGGGCGCGGACACAGGCCATCGGCCCGTCGCGCGGCGGCCAGACGACCAAGATCCACGCGCTCACCGATGTCCTCGGCCGCCCCGGCGTCCTCTTGCTGACGCCCGGCAACGCCAGCGACGTGACGACCGCGCCTGCGGTGCTGGCCGAAGCGCCTGGCCGGATCCGGCGGCTGGCTGCCGACAAGGGCTACGATGCCGATTGGCTGCGCACCGATCTGCGGGCGCAGGGCATCACGCCGGTCATCCCGGGCAAGCGCAGTCGCAAACGACGCATCCGCCACGACAAGCGGCGCTATCGGGAGCGCTGGCGCATCGAGGCGACCTTCAACCGCCTCAAGGACTTCCGCCGCGTCGCGACCCGATATGACAAGCTCGCCCGCAACTATGCCTCAGCCGTCGCCCTCGCCGCCGTCATCGCTTTCTGGTGCTGATCGAGTCCAGACCCTA
>NZ_JAUYZJ010000005.1 GCF_030700285.1 Methylobacterium sp. NEAU K
CGCAGGCCGTCTTCGAGGCCGATCTCCGGCCGCCACCCCATGGCGGTGAGGCGCGACACGTCCATCAGCTTGCGCGGTGTCCCGTCCGGCTTCGTCGCGTCGAACTCCAGGCGGCCCGCGTAGCCGATCACACGTGCCAGCGCCTCAGCCAGTTCGCGGATGGTGCAATCCGCGCCGGTGCCGACGTTGATATGCGACAGGTCCGGCCGGGTGTTGGCCGCGTAGACCGCGTCGTCCATCCCCATCACGAACACGCTGGCCCGGGCCATGTCGTCAACGTGCAGGAACTCGCGCATCGCACGGCCTGTGCCCCAGACCGTGACGCTCGGTCGGCCCTCGTCCTTCGCCTCGTGCAGGCGGCGCATCAGAGCCGGCAGGACGTGGGCGTTCTCGGGATGGAAGTTGTCGTTCGGCCCGTACAGGTTGGTCGGCATGACGCTGCGGTAGCGTCGCCCGTATTGCCGGTTGTAGCTCTCGCACATCTTGATCCCGGCGATCTTGGCGATGGCGTAGGGCTCGTTGGTCGGCTCCAGAAGCCCGGTCAGCAGCGCGTCCTCGCGCATCGGCTGCGCCGCAAGCTTCGGGTAGATGCACGACGACCCCAGGAACAGCAGCCGGTCGACATCGGCCACGTGCGCGGCGTGAATGAGGTTCGCCTGGATCAGCAGGTTCTCGTGGATGAACTCCGCCGGGTAGGTGTTGTTGGCGTGGATGCCGCCGACCTTGGCAGCAGCAAGGTAGACCTGGTCGATGCGCTGGTCGGCGAAGAACCGGCGGACCGCGGCCTGATCGAGCAGGTCGAGCGCCTGCCGGTCCGCCGTGAGGATCCGCTCATGGCCGAGCGCGCGCAAGCGACGCACGATCGCTGAGCCGACCATTCCGCGGTGGCCCGCCACGAAGATGGTCCTGTCCCGACCGCCCATCACACGCCCATTCCCTGCGGCAAGCTCGCTCGCCCGGTTCCTATATCCCTGTTCCGAGCGATATCGCCGCCGAAACACGCGTTTTCTGAGGCGAATTGCGCCGCTGCAACGGAGCGGGCGAAGCTGCGTGGTTGCGCGCGGTTCGACGGTACCACGTGGCCCGGAATCCCCGGCACCGGCATCAGCAACGGGAGTCTCTGCGGCATCGTCGCGCCCCTCCTTTGGTCGAGGATCCCGCGCCTCGGCAGCCGCCTCGATTCGGTGTAGCCGCGGTCCGGCGGGTAAGACGGATGTCAGGTGCAGAGTCCCGCCGCGGTGACGCGCAGGAACGCGCGCCGGCAGGGCGGTATCGCGGTCGCCGCGGCATGTGGCATCCGCGTCTCTGCGTGTCGCGCCGGCACGTTCTGCGGCGCATTGCACCGGCGATGCGCGGCTGTCGTTTCGGCCTTGCGCTACGGGGAAACCTAGCCATAGTGTCAAGTAATGCTGACACTCGCGGTTGATCATTTGGAGAGGCAAGGGGCTGACCGGCGACCACATGCCGTGGTTGTGGGCTCGGGCTTCGGCGGCCTCGCTGCCGCGGTCCGGCTCGGGGCGCGGGGTTACCGTGTCACCGTGCTGGAGCGTCTGGAGCAGCCGGGCGGCCGAGCGCGGGTCCACCGGCAGGACGGTTTCACCTTCGATGCCGGGCCGACCATCGTCACCGCCCCGCACCTGTTCGAGGAGTTGTGGCAGATCGCGGGCCGCCGGCTCTCCGATGACGTGGATCTGGTGCCGATCGATCCGTTCTACCGGATCCGCTTCGCCGATGGCGCGACCTTCGAGTACAGCGGCGATCCGGACCGGATGCGCGCCGAAGTGGCGCGCTTCGCCCCCGAGGACGTCGCGGGCTACGAACGCTTCATGGATCACAGCCGCGCGGTCTGCCGCATCGGCTTCGAGCAACTCGGGCATGTGCCTTTCGGCAGCATCGGATCGATGCTGAAGATCGCCCCGGATCTGCTGCGCCTGTCCGGGCACCGGTCGGTCCACGACGTGGTCGCCCGCTTCGTCCGCGACGAGCGCCTGCGCACCGTCTTCAGCTTCCACCCGCTGCTGATCGGCGGCAACCCGTTCCGGGCGAGCGCGATCTACTGCCTGATCGCCGATCTGGAGCGGCGCTGGGGCGTCCACTTCGCGATGGGCGGGACCGGCCGGCTGGTGGACGGGCTGGTGCGGCTGATCCGGGGCCAGGGCGGTCGAGTCCGCCTCGGCGTCGAGGTCGACCGCATCCGTGTCGAGGGTGGGGCGGCGACCGGCGTCGAACTCGTGGGCGGCGAGACGATCGCGGCCGACCTGGTGGTCTCCAACGCCGATTCGGCGGTCACGCATGCGCAACTCCTGCCGAAGCCGCGGCGCTGGAGCCCCGGGCGGCTCCGGCGCGCGCGGTCCTCGATGGGGCTGTTCGTCTGGTATTTCGGCACGAAGCGGCGCTATCCGGATGTCGCCCACCACACGATCCTGCTCGGGCCGCGCTACCGGGAGCTGCTCGCCGACATCTTCGATCGAAAGATGCTGGCAGAGGATGCGAGCCTCTATCTACATCGGCCCACCGCCACGGACTTGAGTCTCGCGCCGCCCGGATGCGACGCCTTCTACGTGCTGGCGCCGGTTCCGAATCTGGCGGGCGGCCAGGACTGGGGCACGCTCGCCGAGCCCTACCGGCGTCGGATCGCCCGGATGCTTGAGACGAGCGTCCTGCCCGGGCTGTCCGACGCCATCGTCACGTCCAAGGTGACGACCCCGCAGGAATTCCAGGACGATTTCCTGAGCTACCGCGGCTCCGGCTTCGGCCTGGAGCCGGTGCTGACGCAGTCCGCGTGGTTCCGGCCGCACAACCGGTCGAGAGACGTGCGCAACCTCTACTTGGTCGGCGCCGGCACGCATCCCGGGGCGGGTCTGCCCGGCGTGCTCTCCTCCGCCCGAATCCTCGATCTCGTGGTTCCGGATGCCCGTGTTCCCGCCTGAATTCGCCGCCGCGGCCGACCGAACTGCCTGCCGGGCCGCGATCCGCGCCGGCTCGAAGAGCTTCTTCGCGGCCGGTCGACTCCTGCCCGGGGAGGTGCGCGAGGCGGCCTACGGTCTCTACGCCTTCTGCCGCCTCTCGGACGACTTGGTCGACGAGGCCGCAAGTCCCTCCGACCGGCGGGACGCGGTCGTGCGGCTCGGCGCCCGGGTCGCGCTGGCCTATGCGGGCCGCCCTGCCGACGCGCCGGCGGACCGGGCCTTCGCGGAGATCGTCGGCGCCTACGCGATCCCGGAGGCCCTGCCGCGGGCGCTGATCGAGGGCTTCGCCTGGGACGCTGAGGGCCGGCGCTACGCCGACATCGCCGCCCTCCACGCCTATGCGGCCCGGGTGGCGGGCTCGGTCGGGGCGATGATGGCGCTGATCATGGGCGCGCGCGGCCCCGACGCACTCGCCCGCGCCTGCGACCTCGGGGCCGCGATGCAGCTCACCAACATCGCCCGCGACGTGGGCGAGGATGCCCGGATGGGCCGGCTCTACCTGCCGCTCGCTTGGATGAGACAGGTCGGGCTCGACCCGGACGCGTTCCTGGCTGACCCGCGGCCCAGCCCGGCGCTCGCCGAAGTCGTCGCCCGCCTGCTCGCGGAGGCCGACAGGCTGTATGCGCGCGCCGAGAACGGCATCGCGGCGCTGCCGCCCCGCTGCCGCCCGGCGATTCGCGCCGCAGCCCTGATCTATGGAGAGATTGGGCGCGTCGTCGCGGCGCACGGGCACGATTCGGTCAGTTGCCGCGCCCGAGTCGGGACCGCCCGAAAGCTGGCGCTTATCGGCCGCGCGGCACGGCCGTTGGCATCGGAGTCCATCCGCTCCGCGCCCGCGCTGCCACAGGTCGCGTTCCTGATCGAGGCCGTCCTGGGCCATCCGCCCGTCCCGGCGCACCGGCAATCCGCCTTGCGGCCCTGGTGGGACGTGGGTGGCCGGGTCGTGCACGTGCTCGACCTGATCGAGCGGCTGCGCGAGCGCGAGACGTTCGGCCGTTCCGCGCCGTCGTGACAGCAACGGGATGAGCGATCGCCTGTTTGCGGCCTTCGATATCGGCCTCGCCTTCGCCCTGGCGCTGGGGCTCGGCCTCTGGCAGCTCGTAGCGGTCCGCCGCAGCATTCGCCGCGATCGGACCCGCAAAGACGGGTCCGAGTGAGAGCCCGCAGCGGCGATCGTCCCGTCTATTGCAGATGCCGCGCGTAGGTTTCGCCGGCCGCATCCTTCAGCACGGCGCCGGCCTCCCGGCCGATCCGCTCCGCCTCCGAGGCCGGTCCCTGGCGGGAGACCGCCCAGTGGCGGCTGCCGTCCGGCAGGAACAGGAGCCCGTCGAGCGTGAGGACCTCGTCCTCGATCCGCGCCAGGGCCGCGATCGGCGTCCGGCAGGAGCCGTCGAGTTCGGCGAGCAGCGCCCGCTCGGCGGCGATCGCCGTGGTGGTGCGGGTGCAGGCGATGGGCGCCAGCAGGTCGCGGATCGCGGTGTCGTCCGACCGGCACTCGATGCCGAGCGCGCCCTGCGCCACCGCCGGCAGCATTTCCTCGACGGAGAGGATGCTGCGCGCCATGCCTTCCAGGCCGAGGCGCTGCAACCCGGCCAGCGCCAGCAGGGTCGCGTCGCACTCGCCGGCCTCCAGCTTGCGCATCCGCGTATTGGCATTGCCGCGCAGCGGCACGACCTTCAGGTCAGGCCGGTGCATCAGCACCTGAGCGCCCCGCCGAAGCGACGAGGTGCCGACCCGCGCTCCCTCGGGCAGCCCGGCGAGCCCGTCCGCGTGCGGCGACAGGAACGCGTCGCGCGGGTCGTCGCGCTCCAGGATGCAGGCGATGGCCAGGCCGTCCGGGAGCCAGGTCTCCACGTCCTTCATGGAGTGCACCGCGACGTCGACCTCGCCGGCGAACAGGGCCTGCTCGAGTTCCTTGGTGAACAGCCCTTTGCCGCCGATCTCGGAGAGCGGCCGGTCGAGGATCTTGTCGGCTACCGTGGTGACGACCACCAGCTCGGCCTCCAGACCCGGATTGGCCGCCACGATCCGGTCGCGCACCATCCCGGTCTGGGCGAGCGCCATCGGACTGCCGCGGGTTCCGATGCGCAGGGGACGATTCAGCATCTGTTTCCGGATATCTTCTACTGCGTTGTCCAGATCTTATAGCCTTCCCGCCGTCGCAGGCCATCGTCCGACGCGGGATTCAGGCTTTACGAACCGGACTCGTGTCAGGCTGACGCAGGATTCGGCACCGCCCCGGTTTCGCCGGACTGCGACCCTAGCGGCTTCCCGACCTGATACCGCAATCTACGGACCCATCGCGATGCTGATTCTGCCGAGCCGCCGGCAGTTCCTGACCGGCCTCGGCGCCGGCGCGGGCTTGGCGGCCGCCACGGGCGCCTACGCCTTCGACGTCGAGCCGATGCACCGGCTCGTGGTGACGTCCTACACGCCGAACTTGCCGCGCTGGGACCCGGCCCTGCGCCTGCGCGTGGCGGTGCTGGCGGATTTTCACATCTGCGAGCCGTTCATGCCGTTCGACCGGGTGGCGGAGATCGTCGACGCGACCAACGCGCAGAAGCCCGACCTCGTGCTGCTGCTCGGTGATTATCCGGCGGGCAGGATCGCATGGCGCAAGCTGCCGCTCGGCCAGTTCGCCCGTATGGTGGAGGAACTGAAGGCGCCCCTGGGCATCCACGCGATCCTGGGCAACCACGATTGGTGGGAGGACCACGCCGTGCAGGCCTCCCGCAGCGGGCCGCCCGAGGTCAAGCGCCTGCTGGAGGCGCGCGGAATCCCGGTCATGGAAAACCAGAGCCTGCGGCTGGTGAAGGACGGTAGGCCGTTCTGGCTCGCGGGGCTGGCCGACCAGCAGCCGTTCTTGGACGCCTGGGCGGATTACAGCCTCGCCGACCTTCCGGCCACGCTGGGCACGATCACCGATGATGCGCCGGTGATCCTGATGGCGCACGAGCCCGACATCTTCGTCGACGTGCCCGAGCGGGTCTCGCTCACGCTCGCTGGCCATACCCATGGCGGCCAGGTCCGGCTGTTCGGGCGCGCGCCCGCGATCCGGAAGGTTCGCGGCCACGATTATTCCTATGGGCATATCGTCCAGGACGGCCGCCACATGATCGTGTCCGGGGGCTTCGGCATGAGTCGGATCCCGGTCCGATTCGGAGTCCCGCCCGAGATCGTGATGCTGGACCTGGGTGGGACGGGACCGGCCGGCGTCTCAGCCTGATCCGTCGGTGCCGCGCCCGGCGATCGTACATCCTGTACGGCATCGCTCGCGGCGAAGGTCACCGCCGTATAGCAGCTCCCGTCGCTTCGAGCGCCGTCCCTTGAGGCGAACCCTCGAGGCGACAGCCTGGGGGGCGATGGTCTGAACGCCGGCAGCTAGGAACGGGTGCGTATCCCCTGCTGCGACCATCATGTCTCGTGATCCGCCCTTCGCGGCGACATACCCGACCGCCCGGCCCGGCGCCGTGGCCATGACCATCAGGCCGGCATATCCGGATGGTCGCGCCCGAACGCCGCGCCCCTCGTGGCGGACGTCGCGTGCGCTATGTCTCCGTCATGCGCGCGCTTCGACCCCTCCTCGTCTTCGCGGCCCTCGCGGCCAGCCCCGGAATCGCCCAGGCTCAATCCTGCGACATGCTCGTCGACAAGGTCACGGCCGAGACCGCGGCCAAGCCCGCCGAGCGCCGCAGCGATTATGCGAGCTTCACCGCCGGGCCGGACACCACTCTCACGCTCGCCTGCGGCGCACCCGCCTTGTCCTCGGTCGGCGCACAATTCCACGGCGCGTCGCCGCCGGAGGCCTATTACGACCTGTTCGGCCATGCCGGACACGCCGTCACAGGCATCGATGCTGCCACCATCTCGGAGGCCGCACACCGCGCCCAGGCCGCCGCCGTGCGGCTGCGACACAGCAATGTCGATCTGGGCGGTGCCCGGGTCACCTGCTCGGCGATGGTCTCGCCCGACAAGGGGCCGCTGACGCTGTGTGCGGTGATCGAGCACAGCGACCGAAGCTGAGGCTTGGCCCCGGTCCCGAGGGCGGGGTCGGGTTCCGCGTCCGTGTGAAGCCCGGAGACCCGTCTCAGAGCGGGATGTTATCGTGCTTCTTCCAGGGCTGCTCCATCTCCTTGGTCCGGAGCATCCCGAGCGCCCGCGCGATCCGGCGCCGGGTCGAATGCGGCATGATCACCTCGTCGATGTAGCCGCGCTCGGCCGCCACGAATGGCGAGAGGAAGCGGTCCTCGTACTCGCCGGTGCGGGCCGCGATCTTTTCGGGATCGCCGATCTCGCCGCGGAAGATGATCTCCACCGCGCCCTTGGCGCCCATCACGGCGATCTGGGCGGTCGGCCAGGCGTAGTTGATATCGGCACCCACATGCTTCGACGCCATCACGTCGTAGGCGCCGCCGAAGGCCTTGCGGGTGATGATCGTCACCAGGGGCACGGTCGCCTGCGAATAGGCGAACAGCAGCTTGGCGCCGTGCTTGATCAGGCCGCCGTATTCCTGCGCCGTGCCCGGCAGGAAGCCCGGCACGTCCACGAAGGTGACGATCGGGATCCCGAAGGCGTCGCAGAAGCGCACGAACCGCGCGGCCTTGCGGGACGCGTCGGAATCCAGGACGCCCGCGAGCACGAGCGGCTGGTTGGCCACGAACCCGACCGTACGGCCCTCGATCCGGCCGAAACCCGTGATGATATTCCGGGCATAGGCCGCCTGGATCTCGAAGAAATCGCCCTCGTCGACGACCCGGCGGATCAGCTCGCCCATGTCGTAGGGCTTGTTCGGGTTGTCCGGGATCAGCGTGTCGAGCGACATGTCGAGGCGCTCGACGGCGTCGAAGCTCTCGATCTCCGGCACGCCCTCGATGTTGTTGGCGGGCAGAAAGTCGAGGAGCCGGCGGATCTGGAGGATCGCCTCCACGTCGTTCTCGAACGAGCCGTCGGCGATGGAGGACTTGCTGGTGTGCACCTTGGCGCCGCCGAGTTCCTCGGCGGTCACCACCTCGTTGGTCACGGTCTTCACCACGTCCGGGCCGGTGACGAACATGTAGCTCGTGTCGCGGACCATGAAGATGAAGTCGGTCATGGCCGGCGAGTACACGTCGCCGCCCGCGCAGGGACCCATGATCACCGAGATCTGCGGGATCACACCGGATGCCATGACGTTGCGGCGGAACACCTCGCCGTAGCCACCGAGCGCGGCGACGCCCTCCTGGATGCGCGCGCCGCCGGCATCGAAGATGCCGATGATCGGCGCGCGCATCTTCAGCGCCATGTCCTGAACCTTCACAATCTTCTGGGCGTGCGCCTCCGACAGGGAGCCGCCGAAGACCGTGAAGTCCTTGGAGAACAGGAAGACGGTCCGGCCATTGATCGTGCCCCAGCCGGTGACCACGCCGTCGCCGGGGATCTTCTGCTTCTCCATGCCGAAGTCGGTGGAGCGATGCTGCACGAACATGTCGAATTCCTCGAACGACCCATGGTCGAGGAGGAGTTCGATGCGCTCGCGGGCCGTGAGCTTGCCGCGCTTGTGCTGCGCCTCGACGCGCTTCTCACCGCCGCCGAGGCGGGCCTGCGCCCGCCGCTCCGCGAGCTTGTCGAGGATGTCCTTCATGTCCGTTTCCGCCCTTACCCTGCCCGTGCCGCGCGGCCCGGATCATGCCGGGTCCAAGCTTGTGCGTTCACCGATCGAGCGCCCTTAGCACGCGCCTCACGGGTGGCAAACCGACGCGCGGATCGAACCTTAGGGGGGAGGAGAATGGTGGACGGTGCAGGGATCGAACCTGCGACCTTTCCCGTGTGAAGGGAACGCACTACCGCTGTGCTAACCGTCCATACCGGCCTTCCGCTCGTGAGCGGACCGACCGCGATCGCCCAACTAGCGTCGGCGGCGATCGGATGCCGGGCCTTCTAGGGCGGGCCGGGCCGCAACGTCAAGCACCGAGCGCGCGGTTCCCGGCGCGCGCCCCGAGGTTGACAAGGACGGTCCCGCGGTGCGCTGTGCGGGGATGCACGAGAGGCCCGCGGGTGACCGGCCCGACAGTGACGTGACGGGGGAGAGCGCAATGCGTGCGGAACGGCCGCGCGTCGCGATCACGTATTGTACCCAGTGCAACTGGCTGCTGCGCTCCGCCTGGATGGCACAGGAACTGCTCTCGACCTTTCGCGACGACCTCGGCGAAGTGGCCCTCGTTCCCGCCACCGGAGGCACGTTCCGCATCGAGATGACGGGGGTGTTGCTCTGGGAGCGGGTTCGCGACGGCGGCTTCCCCGACGTCAAGGCCCTCAAGCAGCGGGTGCGCGACCGCCTCGACCCGGAGCGCGATCTCGGTCATATCGACCGGTGATGAAGCGAGGGAACGGCGAGGAGCCCGTGGGGCACCGCGTGCCGGGGACGGGCGCCGCTTGAGCCCGGAGCACGAGGCCGAGGGCGCGAGCCTCCCGGCGGTGATCCCCGTGCGCCGATCGTGGCTGTCGCGGCGGCTCCATCGCTTCGGAAGCAACGGCTTCTCGACGCAGGTCTATCTGGTCGCGCTGGTGATCGCGCTGATCGGGCCGGGACTGCTGTTCACCAGCATCCTGCTGATGCGCTACGCCTCGGCGGAACGCGCCCGATTCGAGCAGGACGCGCGCGAGAACGTGCGCGGGATCGGCCTGTCGCTCGATCGCGATACCGCCGGCCTTGTCTCGGTCCTGCAGACCCTGGCGACGTCGCCGCGGATCCGGCAGGGCGATTTCGAGGCGTTCGACGCTCAGGCGCGCCTCGTGCGCGAATCGATCGACCTCGACGTGCTGCTCCGGCGCCCGAACGGGCAGGAGGTGGTCAATACCGGCGCGCCGCGCGGTGCGCCGATGCCGGTCATGCCGCTGCCGTTCGACCCCGACTTGGCCAAGGGTACACAGCGCGCAATGGTCAGTGGCTACATCCCGGGTCCGACCCCAAGCGAGGCGACCTACTCGGTCGGCGTGCCGGTGATGGTCGACGGCGAGGTCGGCTACATCCTCAGCTTCACTGTGCCGCTGTCCCGACTCCAGGGCATCCTGTCCCGCGAGGTCGTCCCCGGCTGGACGACCGGCATCTCCGACCGGTCGGGCATCGTCCTCGCTCGCCTGCCGGACCCGGACGCGGTGGTCGGCCGGCCCCGACTCGCGAGCCTGCGGCAGGTCCAGTCGGCGACGCCGGGCGTCTGGGAGGGCCAGGACCGGCAGCACAAGCCGGTCGCGGTCATTGAGGCCCGGTCCCGGCTCACCGGCTGGATGGTCGCCACCAGCATCCCGCAGGCGATCGTCGACGCGCGTGTGCGCCGCTGGATCTGGGCTTTCGCGGGATTCGGCCTCCTGGTCCTCGCCACGTCGTCGGTGCTGGCGGTCAACCTGTGGTCGCGGGTTTCGCGGCCCCTACGCCTGCTCGCGGCCTCCGGACCGGCGCTCTCCCGGGGTGAGGCGATCCCGCGGGTGCCCTCGCCGGTGCACGAGATCCAGCGGCTCGGGGCGGTGCTGTCGGACGCGTCGCTGCGGCTGCGCACCCGCGAGGCGGAACGCGACCGGGCGCTGGCCGACACGCGGCGCGGGCTGACGGCGCTGAGCGAAAGCGAGGCGCGGTTCCGTCACATGGCCGATTCGGCGCCCGCACTGATCTGGATGACGGACGAGACCGGCGCGGTCAGTTTTGCGAACCTGCATTTCGAGCACCTGTTCGGGATGCCCGCGGCGGAACTGACCAACGAGGGTTGGCACCGGATCGTCCATCCGGAGGATCTTGAGGACTTTCGCGCGACGTTCACCGAGGCCTTCGAGGCGCGCGGGCAATTCCGCACGGAAGTGCGCGTGCTCGACAAGACCGGGGCCGTGCGCTGGCTCCGGTGCGAGGGCGTGCCGCGCCTCGACGATGATCACAACTTCCTCGGCTATACCGGCTGCAACATCGACATCACCGACGCGAAGTTCGCCGAGGAGCATCTGCTGCTCCTGATCCACGAGCTCAACCACCGCGTGAAGAACACCCTGGCGACGGTCCAGTCGATCGCCGGCCAGTCCCTGCGCGGGCTGGAGGGGGCCGAGGCCGATGCCGCCCGGGCCGCGTTCGAGGCGCGGCTCCTGGCGCTTGCCCGCGTCCACGATGTGCTCACCCGGGAGAGCTGGGAGGGCGCGGAGCTGTCGGCCGTGGTGGCGGACGCGATCCGTCCGCTGGAATCGGGCGACGGTCGGGCCTCGCGCTTCCGGGTCGTGGGGCCAGCCCTGCGCCTGCCGCCGCGCCTCGCCCTCTCGATCGCCATGGCGCTGCACGAACTAGGCACCAACGCGGTGAAGTACGGGGCGCTCTCGATCGAGGGCGGCTGCGTCGAGATTTCCTGGACGGTGCGGCGCGAGAGCGAGACCCGCCTGTGCCTTTGCTGGGTCGAGCGGGGCGGCCCGCCGGTAAAGAAGCCGACGCGAACCGGCTTCGGCTCGCGGCTGATCGAGCGCAGCCTCGCCCGTGAACTCGCCGGCGAGGTCGCCTTGACCTACGAGCCGACCGGGGTGATCTGCACGATCGATGCGCCCGTGCCGCCGCCCGGATTGCTGGAACGCAAGAGCGCCGTGGCGCCTGCGCGGATCGCGCCGCTCCCGCTTGCCGGTTAGGCGCCGCCGCTCAGTGGTACGGGTCGGCCGCGTCGCGCAGCCCGTCGCCCATGAAGTTGAAGGCCAGCACCGTCACAAGCAGAGGCAGCACCGGGAGGAGCAACCAGGGGTAGAGCTGGACCGCGGCCAGATTCTGCGCCTCGTTGAGGAGAACGCCCCAGCTCGTCACCGGCGGCCGCAAGCCGAGGCCGAGGAAGGAGAGGGCGGTCTCGCCCAGGATCATCGTGGGGATCGACAGCGTCGCCGAGGCGATCAGGTGGCTCATGAAGTTGGGGATGAGGTGGCGGCCGATCACCCGCGCCGGCGACGCGCCCATCAGCTCGGCGGCCTGGACGAAATCCTCTTCCCGCAGGGCCAGCAGCTTGCCGCGCACGGCGCGCGCCAGGCCGGGCCAGTCCAGCAGGCCGAGGATCACCGTGATGCCCAGGAACACCAGCAGCGGGCTCCAGTTCGGCGGCAAGGCCGCCGACAGGGCAAGCCAGAGGGGCAGCTCGGGCAGGGAGCGCACGATCTCGATGAGCCGCTGCACGCCAGCATCTACGACGCCACCGAAATAGCCAGCGATGCCGCCGAACAGCATGCCGAGGCTGAACGAGATCGCCACACCCACGAGGCCGATGGTGAGCGAAATCCGCGCCCCGTAGACCATGCGGGAGAACAGGTCGCGTCCGAGCCGGTCGGTGCCGAGCAGGAACAGGGTGCCGCCCTCCGGCGGGCAGACGAGGTGCAGGTCGGTGTGGATCAGCCCGAGCCAGTCGTAGCCGTCGCCGCGACAGAGGAATCGCAGGGGCTGCGGGTGGCCCGCGTCGACGATGTACTCGCGGCGGAAGGTGTCGAGGTCGAGATGCGCCCGGTAGGGATAGACGAACGGTCCGATCAGGCGTCCGTCGTGGAACAGATGCACGCCCTGCGGCGGCGCGTAGAGGAAATCGCCGTTGCGACGGGCCTGTCCGTAGGGCGCCAGGATCTCCACGAACGGTACCGTGGCGTAGAGCGCCAGCAGAATCAGCGCCGAGGCGACGGCGAGTCGGTGGCGCAGGAACTTGCGCAGGATCAGCCGCCACGCGGAGGCGCTGCCGATGGGGCTCTCGCCCAGCGCCTGCGGCTCGAACGGCGCGGGATCGACGAAGTGATCGGGAGGCGTCTCGCTCATCGCAGACCCGTTCATCGCAGACCCATGCGGATGCGCGGATCGAGCCAGACCAGAACCAGATCCGAGATCAGCATGCCGACCAAGGTCAGGGCGGCGACGAACATCAGGATGAACCCGGCCATGAACTGGTCCTGGCTCCGCAGAGCGTCGAGCAGCAGCGGACCCACGGTGGGCAGGCTGAGGACCAGCGAGACGAGCACGGATCCCGAGACGAGATGCGGCAGCAGATTGCCGATATCGGCCACGAACGGGTTGAGCGACATCCGGAACGGATACTTGAGCAGTGCCCGAAGGGGCGGCAGGCCCTTGGCGCGAGCGGTGACCGTGTAGGGCTTCGCCAACTCGTCGAGCAGGTTCGCGCGCATGCGCCGAATCATCGCCGCGGTGCCGCCGAGCCCGATCACCAGGGTCGGCACCACGAGGTGCGCCAGCAACGAGCGGATCTTGATCCAGTCCCAGGGTTGGTTCGTGAGCGCGGAATCGTAGAGGCCGCCGATCGACAGCTCGAACCAGCGATTGGCATAGAACAGCAGGATCAGCGCCAGGAGGAATCCGGGGATCGCAAGCCCGACATAGCCGAGGAGCGTCACGACCGCGTCGCCGATCGTGTGCCGGTGGGTCGCCGAGTAGATCGCGGCCGGAATCGCCACCAGGTGGACGAAGACCACCGCCGTCAGGTTGATCAGCAGTGTCAACCACAGGGCGTCGCCGACGACGTCCGCCACCGGCTTGTCGTACTCGAACGACCAGCCCCAGTCGCCCTGCAGCAGGCCGGAGAAGCCTGCCGGGCCCGGCATCGCACCGATCCACATCAGGTATTGCTGCCAGACCGGCCGGTCGAGGCCGTATTGCCGGATGAGCAATTGAGCCTTCGCCACGGAGCCCGCCTCGCCGGTGGCGCGCAGCTCCATGATCCGGTTGGTGAGATAGTCGCCCGGCGGCAGTTTGATGACGAAGAACACGAGCGCCGAGATCACCAGGAGCGTCAGCGCCATGGTCACGACGCGCCGGAGGATCTGGACGATCACCGGACCTCCGCGCGCTTGTCGGCGGCGTTGTCCCAGAACACCTCGTCGAGGCGCTGCACGCCGATCATCGCGGTGGGATCCCAGGCGTAGAGGGCGCGCTTTGGCAGGTTGACGAGGCGGTCGGCGGCGACCACCGGCTGGAGCGCCCCCGCCACCGTCCCGATCACCCAGGTGTTGCGCGCGTGGTTCATCAGCATCTCACGCCAGATCGCCGCCTGCTTCTGGGCATCGTCGGTTTCGCGCCACTGGCGGTCGAGCTCGATCAGGCGCTGAACCTCCGGCACGTCGCAGGGCTGGCCGGACTTGCCGCGGCTCTCGACATTCGCGCTCCAGAGCGGCCAGGAATAGTGCTCCGGCTGGGCCGGGCTCAGCTCCGTCGGCGGCATGATGGCGGTGGGGACCGCGAGGTCGAGCCCCTGGGCGGCGACCATGACGGTCAGGCCTCCCACAGACCGGCGGTGCAGGTTCGTCCGCTCCTGCGGCTTGGTCACCAGGCGGATTCCGACCTCGCGCCAGAACTCGGTGATGAGCAGGAGGGCGTCCAGCACGTTCTCCGCCTCGCCGTCGCTATCGACCACGATCTCCAGCGCGCGCCCATCGGGCATCATGCGGATGCCGGAGCCGTCGCGGCCGGTGAGGCCCACCGCGTCGAGAAGGCTCGAGGCCCGCGCCGGATCGTAGCTGGCGTTGAGAGTGCGCAGCTCCGGCGAGAACAGCGCACTCTCGGACAGGATGGTGTCGTTCCCTTCCGTGCCGAGGCCGAACAGCAGCGTGTTGTTCAGCGTTCGGCGATCGATGGCGAGCGACAGCGCCTGGCGATAGCGCACGTCACGGTTCAGGGCCCTCCAGCCCGGGTCGACGGTGGTGAGGTTCGGGTAGAGGGCGATCTCTGAGCCGCGGGCCACCGGCCACAGGTTGGTGCGGTAATGATGCGCCTTCTCGCCTTCCTTCAGGCTCGGGATGTCAGGCATCGAAAGACCGCGGAACATCAGGTCGGCCTCGCCCGCGTTGGTCTTGGCGACCAGCAGGCCCTGGGAGGCCACGTCCATCACGATGGCGTCGATGTAGGGAAGCTGCGTCCCGGCGGTGTCGACCCGGTGGTAGCTGCGGTTGCGCTCGAACCGGAATCGGGTGGCCGGCGCGCGGGTGCGTGGCACCCAGCCCTGGAGTGTCGGACAATCCGGGTTGCTCAACTCGTAAGTGTCGTCGAGACGAGAGTGCAACGCCGCCCAGCCGCGCAGCTTCTGCGCCTTGGCCTTCGCGTCGGCCGCCTCCTTGCCGACATAGCGGGCATGGAACGACCTGAGGTAATGGGACGGGCGGTAGATCAGCGGGTCGCGCGGGGCGGCCAGGGACGGCAGGAACATCGGGTTCGGCCGATCCCAGCTGTATCGGATCGTGAGCGGATCCGGGTACTCGACGCGCGGCGGCTTGCCGTCCACCAGGAAGAAGCCCGGCGGCCCGTCCGGGGTGAGCGCCTTCTCGTTGGCGACGTCCTCCCAGTAATAGCGAAAATCCTCCGCCGTGAAGGGATGGCCGTCCGACCAGCGGTGTCCCTCGCGCAGCGTGAACGTGAAGCGGCCGCCCTCGACATCGACCCGCGCCAGCAGGTCCGGCCGCAGGTTCAGGTCGGCGTCGTAGCCGATCAGGCGAGTGTAGCCGTAGACCGAGAGGTAGCGCACGTCCCGCGCCTTCGCGATCAGCGTGCGGATCGTACCGCCGGTGGCGCCGGTCCGGCGCCCGCGGGCGGCGAGGTCGACGATGAGGGGCGCGGCCGGGGGGGCGGGGACGTCGCCCTCTGCCCACGATGCGCGTGACCCAAGGAGACTTGAGGCGCCGAAGCCCGCGATCAGGGCGCGCCGGGAGAAACCGCCGTCTTTCCCCGCTCTGCGGGGGAGGGTGGCGGCAAGCTTGTCATGCCTGCTCACGACCCGCCTCGCGACTCTGCGGAATGCAGCGCGACAGAGGTCAGCCGCGCCGGCGAATACCCGGTCGCCCGATGCAGATCGTCGAAGGCGTGAGCGCGTACGATCAGGCCGGCCGCCTGCCGCACCAGGGCATCGTCGGCCGGCTGCTCGAACTGGCGGCCGTTCCGGGTCCAGCGGATCGGTTCCGGGCCGTGCGCGGGGCCGGTGATCATCGCGATGGTGGGATGCGCGGGGCCGCCATGGGCGTGGATCCGGTGGCCCGCCGCGTCGTCGTCGAACAGCAGCCGGGTCAGGCCGCGCGCATGCGCCTCCACGACCCGGCGACCCTGAGCCACGTGATCGTCGAAGAACGCCACCGTGGCGGCCGGATCGATGCCGGACCAGTCTGCGGTAGACCAGTCTGCGGTGCTGTAACGCGCCTCCGGGTCGCGGTACTGCAGACCCGACAAGTCCGGATCATGACAGAAGATCTTCGCGTGCGGGCAGGCTTGGCGGATCACCCACGTGGTCAGCCCGCGGAACACCCCGGACTCGATCACGAAGTCCGGTTTCAGCGCCCGCATCGCCACGTAGAGCTGGAGCGCGCCATTGAAGCCGCTGCCGCCCCGGCGCTGCCGCACCGGGGCAGAGGGGATCAGCGCCCAGAATTGCCGCACCCGGTCGAGGAGGTCACCGTCGGGTGCGATCCCGGCAGCCGCGAGATCCCGCTCCAGGATCGCCGCCGCCGATTCCAGAAGGATCGTCACCTCGCGGGGCGAGGTCGGGCGGTGGGTCCAGTCGGGCGCGGCCGGGACGAGATCGTAGCCGAGGCGGTCGAACAGCGGCGACAGCACCTTGCGGCGCAGCCGCTCCAGCATCACGGGCGGGCGCGGCTGCATCAGGCGGCCTCCGCTTCCCGGGTCGCTCCGAAGCGAACCCGGTGGCCGGCCTCGATCGCGCGCATCTGGCCGGCTTCGTCCGGCGCCAGCCGGTAGGGCGTCTCCCAGCGCGCCGGATCGTTCTGGTCGCCCGTGATGGCTGCGAAGTCGAGCGGATGGTCGAGGCTCGGGTCCGGCACGGCGGCCAGCAGCGCCCGCGTGTATGGATGAACTGGCCGGCGGAACAGCGCGGCGCGGGGAGCCTCCTCGACGACCCGGCCCCGGCACATCACGCTGATCGTATCCGCCATATAATCAATCACCGCGAGATTGTGTGAGACGATAAGGTAGGACAACCCGAGCGCGGCTTGGAGGTCCTTCAGCAGGTTGAGGATCTGCGCCTGCACCGAAACGTCGAGGGCCGAGACGGGCTCGTCGAGCACCAGGAGGCGCGGATTCGGCGCCAGCGCCCTGGCGATGCCGATACGCTGGCGCTGGCCGCCCGAGAAGGCGTGCGGGTAGCGCCCGAGTCCGCTCGCATCCAGCCCGACCATCGCCATTAGGGTACGGCAGCGCTCCCGCCGCTCTGCGGCCGGGACACCGTGGATCTCCATGGGCTCTGACAGGATCTGCCGCACGGTCATGCGCGGGTCGAGGGACGCGTAGGGGTCCTGGAACACGAACTGGACCGTGCGCCGGTAGGCGAACAGGGCGTCCCCGGTGAGGCCGTGGACATCCCGGGGGCCGGTGCCGTCATCGAACAGGATCCGGCCGGTACCGGGCTCGAGGGCCCGCATGATCATCTTCGCCACGGTGGTCTTGCCGGAGCCGGACTCGCCGACGAGGCCGAGGGTCTCGCCCGCCGCGAGGCTCAACGAGACGTCGGAGACCGCGTGCACGATCCTGGGCTTCTGCCAGAGCCGGCCGGCCCGCAGGGTGAAGCTCTTGCTCACGCCTTCGACCTGGAGCAGCGGCCCGGCGAGCGTCGTACGCGCCTGCGCCGGCGGGATTTCGGCGCGGGCGGGGCGGATCGGGGTCAGGCGCTCGCCGGGCGCCATGTCGAACCGGGGCACGGCGTGGAGGAGGGCGCGCAGGTAGGGGTGGCCGGGGGTGCGCATCACCGTCTCGCAGGGGCCGGCCTCCACGAGGCGGCCGCGGTAGAGTACGGCGACGTCGTGGGCGATGTTGGCGACCACACCGAGATCGTGGGTGATCAGCAGGATCGCCATCCCGGTCTCGTCCTGGAGCTTGGCCAGCAGGGCGAGAATCTGGGCCTGGGTTGTGACGTCGAGCGCCGTGGTTGGCTCGTCGGCGACCAGGAGGGCGGGTTCCAGGATCAGTGCCATCGCCATCATCGCGCGCTGGCGCAGGCCCCCGGACAGCTCGAACGGGTAGGTTCGCAGGGCGCGCCGCGGGTCCGGGAAGCCGACCCGGGCGAGGGCCTCCTGCGTGCGGGCGTCGGCCTCCCGGCGGTCTGCGCCCGTATGGATGCGCAGGGCCTCGCCGATCTGATCGCCGATCGTGTGAAGCGGCGACAGGCAGGTCATCGGCTCCTGGAAGATCATCGCGATCCGCTGCCCGCGGATCGCCTGCATCGCCGCGCCTTCCGCCGGCAGCTGGGCGATGTCGGTCTCCGCGGACCCGTCGCGGAACAGGATCTGCCCCCGCGTGATCGCGGCCGAGGCCGGTAGGATGCGCAGGATCGCCTGCGCGGTGACGGACTTGCCCGAACCGGATTCGCCGACGAGGGCCAGGGTGCGCCCGCGCATCACGTCGAGGGACAGGCCGTGCAGCGCTTCGAACGGTCCGGTCTCCGTGCGGAACGCGACGGCGAGGTCGCGGATGGACAGCAGCGGGCTCAACCGGTCCTCACGATATCGGTCATTGGAAAACTAGACTTCGCCGCGCCGGAGTCCATCGCAGCCTCGGCGAATAGGGCGCGCGGATCGAGCGGATGCGCGGCCGGATGCGTGAGGAGGACCGACAGCAGCTCCTCGACGAACGCCCAGATCGCCGCGTCGTGGACGCGGTGGTGCGTCAGCAGGCCCACAGGCCGCGCAGGTCTGCGCGCGATGCCCGCCGCGAGATCGCGCATGATCGCGTCCGGGTCGCGCAGCGAGCGGGTCCCACGCCAGTCAATCGGATCGAGGGTCGCGTCGACGCGGACGAGCCCGCCGACCTCCGGTCCAGGAACCGCCGAAAGCCCGCGATAGCCGAGTCCCGGTAGGGCTTCCGCCAGGGCGGGGTCGAGGCGGTTCCAGGGCGGCACGAACACCGGCAGCAGCGCCGCATCCGGCAGGCGCTCGCGGGCGATCCGCAGGCCGGCGGCGGCGTCCGAGGCCAGGGCGTCGAGCGGGCGGTGCGCCCCGAACTCTGCGGCCTTCTCGCCGGGCGGAGCGTGGTTGTGATGGGCCAGCCCGTGGACCGCGACACTCAGACCAGGGGCCGAGGCGAGGCGCCCCCCGAGAGACGGCTCGATCCGGGCCGGGATCGCCGCGAGGAGGATCGGGGCGGCGTGGGGCTCGGCGAGGCTGATCAGCCGGTCGAGGGCCGGGGTCGCCGCGACGGCGTCATCGTCGCGCCACCACATCGGCACGCGCAGACCCCGCCCGGCGGCATCGTCCAGGGCCGCACGCAGGGCGACGGATCCCGGGCGTTCCCGCGCGATGGCACGGCGAGCCGCCAAGCCGTCCGTCCGGAGGCCCTCGACGATCGCGACCGAACGAGCGGCCCCGCCGAGGTCGATCCCGTGGGGCGCGGGCGATGGCGCGCCGAGCTGGGTATTCACGGCGCAAAGGAGCGACTCGACCGTCAGCGCCGCCTCCGGCAGCACCCGCGCGAGTCCGCGCGCGGCGAAGCATTCCGCGCGCAGCCGCTGCTCGGTCTCGCTGCCAGCCTCGAAGGGCACGAGCACGGACGGGGTCCCGGTGGCGAGGAGGTCGGTGGCGGTGTTGTAACCGCATTGGCTGATCGACAGGGCCGCACCGGCCAGCAAGTCCCGATAATCGGGCCGGGCACGGGTGAGGATGCCGGGCGGCAGGCCGCGGCCGATCTCGGTAAAGGCCGCCTCCGGCACGCCGTGCCCGGCCAGGATCCGCCAGCCCAGCGCAGGTTGCAGCCGGGCGGCCCCCGCGGCGGCGAGGAGAAGGCCCAGTCCGGCTGGACCTGAGCCCGCCGCGACGAGCACGCCCCGGCGTTCGGCAGCCGGGGAGATCCTGGTGCCCTCGTCGACGTAGCCGGTATAGCGGATCTTCTGGGCGCTCCCGGCATCGAGCGGCCACGAGGCGTCGAGAGGGACCAGGGCCGGATCGCCGTGCACCAGCACGGCGTCGTACAGCTTCGCCACCCGGGCCTGCGCCTCTGCGATCCGCTCCGGCTTCGCGGAGGCGACCAGGATGTCACGCACCGAGGCGAGCACCAGCGGGCGCGGCCGGCGGGCGCGGGCCGCCTCCACCAGCGCCAGGAACTCGGCAGCCAGCATCCGCCGGCCGAACGGGAACAACTCGGTAAGGACTGCGTCGGGCGCGAAATCCGCGAGCGTCTCGACCAGCAAGGCGCGCCGGCTCTCGAACAGCAGCGCGTCCGCCGGGAGGCCGTCAGCCCCGAGCGGCCTGGAGAAATCCGTGCCGACGGCCCGCAACGGCGGCAGCTGCACGACGCGCAGGCCGTCCTGGCGGACCATCGGGGCCGGCATGCCCCCCGTGATCAGCAGGGCCTCGTGGCCGGACACCGCGAAAGCGCGCGCCAGGGCGGCGGCGCGGGTGAGATGCCCGGCCCCGAGGAGATGCGTGACGGCGATCAGGACGCGCATGCGGACAGCTCCCGTCGCGCCCTGGTCGCCGGTGCTGCGAGCCCCGCGGAGGCGCTGAGCCGGGCCCCGATCAGGTCGACGGCCGCCTCCTCCGAGAAGTCGCGCTCGAGGCGCGATCGGGCCGCCTCGCCGAGGCTTCGGCGCAGGGCCGGGTCCGCCGCGAGGCGCGCGAGGGCTCGTGCGAGGGCGGTGGGATCACGGGGCGGGACCAGGATGCCGTGCGCGCCGTCGGTGATGAATTCCGGCGTGCCGGCGAAGGCGGTCGCCAGGATCGGCAAGGCTTGGCTCGCGGCCTCCATCAGCACGTTCGGCAGTCCGTCCCGGTCGCCCCCCGGCGCAGGCTTCGTCGGCAATATGAACAGGTCGGCCGCGCGCATCGCCGCGACCACCTCGGGCTGCGCCAGCGCCCCCCGGAAGGTGACGCGCTGCGCCAGTCCACGCTCGCCGACCCGGGCCTCCAGGGCCCGGCGCAGCTCGCCGCCGCCGATCAGGTCGAGGCGCCAGTGCAGGTCCGGGGTCAGCGACGCCAGGGCGTCGATCAGGTCGTCGTGGCCCTTCTTGGCGACCAGCCGGCCGACGCAGAGGAGGCGCAGCGGCGCCGCCGGGTCGCTCCCGTCGCGGGGATCGCGCGGCGGGGGGGGGGCCGGGAAGCGAACGAGGTCCAGACCGTGATAGGCGAGCCCCGTGCGGCCGGGCGCCAGGGAATCGAGGCGCGCGAGTCCGTCGCGGGTGCAGGTCACCCCCCAGGCAGCGTCGCGCAGCTTCTCGGTCAGCTCCCAGGCCGGGGTCGTCCAGATGTCCTTGGCATGGGCGGAGAAGCTCCAGCCGCGCCCGGTCAGCATCGCCGCATAGCGGGCGACGCTCGCCGGGGTGTGCAGGAAATGCACGTGGATATGAGTGACCTCGGCGGGCAACTCGCGGGCGAGCACCAGCGCCTGCCCGAGGCGACGCAGGCGCGAGGGGGTCGGGTCGCGCCGGAGATCCCGGGCGAACTGCGCGAGGAGCGTGGCGAAGCGGGGACGCAAAGTCGCCGCAGCGAGTCCGCGCAGCACGCGCAGCGGCGCCTCGTGGAGGTATTCCGGCAGGTAGGCGACCGGCGCGCGGATCGCCGCGTGCATGGGGTGGCGGGCACGGTCGGTCGGGCGGCGCAGAGACCAGATCTCCAGCGGCAGCCCGCGCCGCTCCAGGGCCAGCAACTCCTGTGCGATGAAGGTTTCCGAGAGGCGGGGATAGCCCTTCAGCACCACCGCGATCCGCTTGTCGCTCAAGAGAAGGCCCGCACGCATGGCCGTTCCGCACCCGGCGAGGCCAGCGCCCGCACCCGGCGCGCCACGGCGTCGAGCCCGTCGAGCAGGCCCGGGACCAGCACCCGCGACGGCTCGGTCTGGTCGGGCAGGGCGCGGAGCGCCGCGGCCATGCGCTCCGGCGCCCGTCCCTCGGATTCCAGGAGGACGCGCGCGAGGCCGAGCTGCTCGGCGGCGAGCGCCCGGATCGCCTGCTCCCGGCGCGGCTCGGTCCGGGGGACCAGGATCGCCCGCAGGTCGAAAGACAGAATCTCGCAGAAGGTGTTGTAGCCGCCCATCGCCACGACTCCGGCCGCCTTGCGCATCAGGAACTCGATCTGGCTGTCGAAGGTGATCGCCGCGATCCTGCCCATGAGCCCGCCGATCCGCGCGGTGAAGCCGTCGCGCGTGGCCCCGTCGAGGAACGGGCCGAAGGCGATCAGGCAGGGCAGGGGAATGCCGGGATCCGCCTCGTAGGCTGCGATGACCCAGTCGATCAGCGCGGCGCCGTCGCCGCCACCGCCCGGGGTGACGAGCACGAACGGGCCGCTGGCGATCGCGGGTTCCTCGCGGCCGGCGCGCATCTCCGGCACCGCCCGGCGCAGATAGCCGGTATAGATCAGCCGCCCGGCGATCCGTGCCGCCATCTCTGGGTCCATTGGCAGGGCCGCCAGGGGCTCGTGGATGCGGCTGAGGCCGTAGACCCAGATCTCGTCGTAGAAGCGCGCCATCGTCTCGGCAGCGCCCTTCCGCTCCCATTCGGGGACGAGGCGGTCGGCGTCGTCGAGCACGTCGCGCAGCCCGAGCACCAGCCGCGTCCCGCTGGCGGCGGCGCGCTCGAGCACCGGCAACAGCTCGCCGTGGAAGCCCGACGGTTCCTTGTCGACGATGATCAGGTCGGGCTCGAACGCGGCGAAGGTCCGGACGATGAGTGCGGAGCGCTGCTCGACGGTGCGGGCGAGCGGCGTGGACCCGTCGAGGCTGGCATAGCCCCCGTCCGGGAACTTTGTCACCGGCGGCAGCCGAACCGTGTGGACCCCGGGCGCGAAGGCATAACGGTCGATCACCGGGGAGCCGGAGACGATCATCGCCCGCGCCCCGCGGTTGCACGACACGATCGCGTTGGCGATCGCCCGCGAACGGCGGAGATGGCCGAGCCCGAAAGTGTCGTGGCTGTAGATCAGGACGCGCGGGGCGGGGGATGCCTCGTCCGCTCGCATCGAAATCACCGCCCCAGTTGACGGCGCGAATGTCGCAGCCGTCGCCCTCTCGCACAAGCCGGGCCGTTCGGCAAACCACGCCGTTAACGGCGCTAAAACCGGGCTCGCCTAGGTTCGAGCCGGAAGCGTCTCGCCGAAAGCCCACATGGCCGCCCAATTACAGACCGAAGCGTCGGGCCGGCCGGGATCGCGAGCAGCGCAGCTCCGGGCCGCGCTCTGGGTCGACTTGGCGGACCTCGCCGGCAGCGATGCCCGGCTGTTCGCCTTCGCCAAGCGGGCCGCCTGGATACTGGTCCCGCTCACCCTGGCGATCGTCGTCGTCGTGTTCGGCACCGGACCGGAGCCGCGCCGGAACTGGTACGGCGACATGCTGGGCAACGACTTCAGCCAGATCTGGGTGGCAGGCCGGGCCGCGCTGGAGGGACGGGGCGGCGAGCCCTACGACCTGACCGTCCATCTCGAGAACCTGAAAGCCGCCTTCGGGCCGGACTGCCGCTTCGCGTGGCATTACCCACCGGTGTTCCTGCTGGCCGCTGCCGCCTTCGCGATGCTGGAGCCGCAGCCGGCCTTCCTGATCTGGACGGCGTTCTCGCTCGGCGTGTTCGCGCTGGCGATGACCGTCGCTGCCGGCCGGCGGGACGCGGCCTGCGTCGCGCTCGCCCATCCGCTGGTATTCTGCAACCTCTCGTACGGGCAGAACGGTCTCTTCACGGCTGCGCTGATGACCCTCGGGGCGATGCTGGTAGACCGGCGCCCCTGGCTCGCCGGCCTGTGCTTCGGCCTGCTGGCCTACAAGCCGCACTTCGCCGCGCTGGCGCCGCTGCTCCTGCTGGTCACCGGCCGTCGGGCCTGTCTGGTGGCCTGCATCGGCACCGTGCTCGCCCTCTGCCTCGCCTCGCTGGCGCTGTTCGGCACCGCGCCCTGGATCGGGTTCTTCGGGACGCTCGGCGAGACGAACCGGATCATCCTGCAGAAAGCGGCGGCCGGCCTCGACCTCAATGCCAGCGCCTTCGGCGCCGTCCGCCTTCTGGGAGGCCCGATCTCGGCCGCCTGGGCATTGCAGGCCGTGGTGGCGACCGTTGCCCTCGGGCTGGCGTGGCGCGCCTGGACGATGCCGGCGCCCCTGGAGCTGCGCGCGGCGGCCCTGCTCGCCGCGGCGCCGCTGCTGTCGCCCTACGTCCCGGTCTACGACCTCGCTCCGCTGGTCCCGGCGACGCTCTTGCTGGTGCTCGTCGCCCACCGGGCCGGCG
Organism: Methylobacterium sp. NEAU K; assembly: GCF_030700285.1. Classification (GTDB taxonomy): domain Bacteria; phylum Pseudomonadota; class Alphaproteobacteria; order Rhizobiales; family Beijerinckiaceae; genus Methylobacterium. Next base: position 24,128 of record NZ_JAUYZJ010000005.1, read on the forward strand.
GCCTGCGCCCCCACGAGCGCATGCTCCTGATCGCGTCGCCGCTGTTCGCGCTCCTGCGCGAGGGGGCGGGTCTCACGGGTTTCCCGCTTGGTCTCGTCCTCAGCCTGGCGACTCTGGGCTGCATCGCCCATCGAACCCGCCCGTGGGGCCTGGCGGCCGGGCGAGGGCCGGCGGTCGTCTCAGGTGCGATCAGGACCCGCTGACGCTCACGGAGAGCCGGAACAGCACCCGTCCGTCGCCCTCGGTGACGCTCATCTCCCAGGACTGCCCGAGCGCGATCGTCGACGCTTCCTCCTTCAGAAGCGTGCCGGCGAGACGCACGGCTTCCTCCCGGGCAAGCGCAGCGTCGGGCAAATCGATCCCGGTTGTATCGATGACGGTGCGGCCGCTGAAGACGTGAAAATAGAAGCGCGCCATATCTGGTCCGCCCGCACCCGCATCGAACCTCGATAGGCACCCGAATGCCCGGCTTTTGCAACCGGTGATTGAAGGATGGCGCGTTAGTTGGACGGATTCTCTTGCAAGGCGATGCAAAAGATCCTCAGGGTCGTCGCCTGTGTACTTTCGCGGCCCGGCCGCTAGCCGGCGAACGGGCGCGGCATGCGGAACGGCAGCATCAGCCGCACGAGGGGATTGCGGAAGCGATCGAGGGACAGGCTCTCGTGCACCGCCCGCACCGGCTCACCGGTCAAGGTCGAGGCCAGCAGGGAGCGGGAATAGAACGGCGTGTCCTCGAACGTGGTGAGCACGCGCGCGCGGCCGTCGTCGCTGCGTGTCTCCCGGGGCATCCGCCAGACCTTTGTGGAGGGGAGCGCGGCGGCGAGGGGCGGCCGGATCTCGCGGCGCGAGCCGTCGCTGGAGAAGCGCAGCGACAGGTTCCGGCCGCCGCCGTTCCGGTGCTGTACGTCGTAGAGGATCGCCGCCCCGTCCGGCAGGTCGGCCCGGCACCAAGTCCAGCGGGAGAAGGCGGCCTCCAGCGGCTCGTCGCCCTCGTTCGTATCGAAGTAGCCGCTGCCGCTCCAGCGCAGATCCGGCCTGTCGAACGCCACCTCGACCCGCGAAGACGGCGCCATCGGCCACCAGCGATGGCGTCCGCCTGGATCGAGCTGGAACGGCCCGGCGGTGAAGCCGCGCGGAACCAGCCGCACCGTGCCACGCAACCGCCAGGGTAGGGGCGCCCCGCGCTCGTCGATCCGGACCGTCAGCGCCGTGCCGTCCCATTCCATTGCGCTCGGGCCGATGGCGATGTGGTCCCGGCCCCGCGACAGGCTGGCGGCGCCGCGCTCGGTCATGGCGAAGCGGCTCCGGTCGCCATAGAGCACGACGTTCATGGCGCAGTGCGCGAACGGGTCCTTGCTGGCGCTCCAGGCGTAGTATGGCGAGAACACGCTGCCGATGAACGCGATGATCGTCAGCCCGTGGCGGCCGTCGTCGCTCACCGCATCGACGTACCACCACGCATAGCCGCTCTGGGCGACCGGGCCGTCGAATCGAGGTCCGTCAGGATCGCCGCCGCCGCCAGCCGGCCCGACTGCGCCGCCATCGGCACGCCCGGGCCGGGATGGACCGAGCCCCCCGCCAGATAGAGGCCCGGCAGGGCGGTCCTGGCGCCGGCCCGCTTGAAGGTCGCCGTCCAACCCTGCGCCGCCCGGCCATACAGGGCGCCCCCGGTGCCCGGGAACAGGGCCTCGAACCCCCCCGGTGTCGTCGCCACCGCGGGCGACATCTCCGCGAAGGTCAGCCCGCAGGCTTCCAGCCGGCGGTTCAGATTCGTCTCGCATCTCTCGATCTCCGGCGGCGTGAGCGGACGCTCCCGGCCGTCCGCCGGGGCGTTGACGAGCAGCAGCAGGCGCTCGGGCCCTTCGGGCGTTTCGCCCGATTCGGTCCGGTCCTGGGCGCATACGTAGACGGTGGGATCGTCGGGCAGGCGGCGGTCCCGCAGGATGGCGTCGAACTCGGTCCGGTAATCGCCCGAGAAGAAGACGTTGTGGTGCGCGAGCGAGAAGCCTTTCGGGACCGCCGTGGTGCAGAAGGTGACGGCGGAGAGCGAGCGCTCGTCCCGCTTGAGCCGTTCGCCGGCCGGGATCGCCTCCCGCCCGAGCAGACCGGCGCCGAGGGCTGCGGAATCCGCGTTGCAGACGATGCGCTCTGCCGGCACCCGTTCCCCGCCTGTCAGGATCACACCGGCGACCCGCCCGCCCTCGGTGACGATCCGGTCCGCGTGAACGCCGTATCGGAACACGGCGCCGCGCTCGGCCGCGAGGTCAGCCACCGCGCGCGCCAGGGCGCTCATCCCGCCCGAAACGGTCCAGACGCCCGCCTGCTCCACGTGGGCGACGAGCATCAGGGTCGCCGGCGCCGTGAACGGAGAGGCGCCGCAATAGGTGGCGTAGCGTCCGAACAACTGCAGCAGCCGGGGATCGCGGAAAAACGTGCCCAGAGCCGACCACAGGGTGGCGAAGGGCTGGATCCGCCAGAGGTCGCCAAGGCCCGAGAGTCCGACGCGCTGCGCGAGACCCGCCGGGCTCGTCCGCCCGTCGCGGATGAAGGGCCCCTCCAGCGTGCGGTAGACCTCTGCCGAGCGCGCGCAGAAACGCCGGTAGCCTTCGGCCTCCCGGGGGCCGGCGAAGTCGGCGACCGCCGCCGCGGAGCTGTCGACATCGGCGAACAGGTCGAGCCGTTCGCCGCGCGTCCAGGCGTGGCGGGCGAGAAGCGTGGCGGGCGCAAGCGCCGCCCGGTCTTCGAAGCTGGCCCCGCATTCCGCGAAGAGTTCTTCGAAGACCCATCGCATCGTGAACACGGTCGGCCCGGCCTCGACGGCGCGGCCGCCGACCGGGACGCTCCGCATCTTGCCGCCGGGGCGTGCGGCGCGTTCCAGCACGGTGACGTCGAGTCCCGCCTGGGCGAGCCGCAGGGCGGCCGCCAGACCGCCAATCCCGGCCCCGATCACTACGACGCGCTGCTGCGCCACGTTCACCCCGACTTCTCCCCGCAACGGGATTGATCTCCGGTCCGCAGAGTGTCAATAAGAAATGACACTTGACGCTGACAACCGATGACAACACGGGAGGGGCGCGATGGAGTCCGGCCGGCGAATCGAGATGGCGCTGGATCGCGCCGTGGCCCATGCCGAGGCGCCGGGGGCGCCCCCGCTGCTGGCCGAGGCCCTGCGCTACGCCGTCTTTCCCGGCGGACACCGCATCCGGCCACGCCTGTGCCTGTCGGTGGCCCGAGCCTGCGGCAACGATGATCCCGCGGGCGCCACGGCGGCCGCCGCGGCGATCGAGCTTCTGCACTGCGCGTCCCTCGTCCACGACGACCTGCCCTGCTTCGACGACGCGCCCCTGCGCCGGCAGAAGCCCTCGGTCCATGTCGCTTTCGGCGAGCCGATCGCGGTGCTCACCGGCGACGCGCTGATCGTGCTCGCCTTCGAAACCCTGGCCCGAGACTGCGGCCGGCACTCGGATAGGTTGTGCCGGCTCGTCGGCCTCCTCGGCCGCGCGGCGGGCTCGCCCGCCGGCATCGCGGCCGGGCAGGCCTGGGAATCCGAGGCGCATATCAGCCTGAGCGATTATCAGCAGGCCAAGACGGGCGCTCTGTTCGCCGCCGCGACCGTATCGGGCGCCGCTGCCGCGGGGGCCGAGCCGGAACCCTGGCGCCGCCTCGGCGAGTGCCTGGGCGAGGCCTATCAGGTCGCCGACGACCTGCGCGACGTCGCATGCCGACAGGAAGAGATCGGCAAGCCCGCCGGCCGGGACGCGACCCTCGGGCGTCCCAATGCCGCCGCGCTGCTGGGCACTGGGGGCGCCTTGGACCGCCTTGCTCGGCTCACCCGGGAGGCGGTCGCGGCGATCCCGGCCTGTCCCGGCATGGCTGACCTAACCGCCGAGATCGAGGCGCAGGCGCGGCTGTTCCTGCCCGCGAGCCTGCGGGCGGTGGCGGCCTGACCGCCGGCTCCGTTCCCCGGGCGGTGACAACACGGCCCGAAAAGCCCTCCCTCGGTGATCGCTGGCTCGGCTGGCGGAACCGTCTGGTGGCGAACCCACGCTTCCAGCGCTGGGCCGCGGGCTTCCCGCTCACCCGCGGAATCGCCCGCAGGAACACCCGGGCCCTGTTCGATCTCTGCGCCGGCTTCGTCTACGCGCAGGTACTGACGGCGTGCGTCCGCCTCGACCTCTTCACCGTCCTGGCCGAAGGACCGCTCCCGCTCGACGCGCTGGCTCGGCGGCTGGATCTCCCGCCCGAAGGCGTGCGCCGGCTTATGCGCGCCGCCGAATCGCTCAAGCTGGTCCGAATGCTGCCGGGCGACCGATTCGGACTCGCCGATCTCGGCGCCGCACTCACCGGCAATCCCGGCATCGGCGCGATGATCGAGCACCACGCTCTGCTCTACGCCGACTTGGCGGATCCAGTGGCGCTGCTGCGCGGCCGGGCTGCGCCGACCCGGCTCTCGCGCTACTGGCCCTACGCCTCGGGCGAGACCGCGGATGCGGCGTCGGTGGCGCCCTACGGCGGCCTGATGGGCGCGTCGCAGTCGCTGATCGCCGACGACGTGCTCGATGCCTGCGACCTCTCGCAGACCCGGCACCTGATGGATGTCGGTGGCGGCGAGGGCGCGTTCCTGCAGGCCGTGGCTGCGCGCCATGCCGCTCCGCGCCTCACCCTGTTCGATCTCCCCGCCGTCGCCGACCGCGCCGCTGCCCGGCTCGCCCAGGCGGGGTTGGCTGAGCGGATCGCCTGTCGGGGCGGCAGCTTCCACGAGTCCCTGCCGGCCGGCGCCGACACGATCTCGCTGATCCGCATTGTCCACGATCACGATGATGGGCCGGCCCTGGCCTTGCTCGCGGCCGCGCACGCGGCGCTGCCGCCCGGCGGAACGCTGATTCTGGCCGAGCCAATGGCCGGCACGCCCGGCGCCGAGCCTGTCGGGGACGCGTATTTCGGCTTCTACCTCCTTGCCATGGGCTCGGGCCGGCCGCGCCGCGCCGAAGAACTCCACGGCATGCTGCGCGAGGCTGGGTTCGCGACCTCGCAAGAGCATCCGGTCCGCCGGCCGCTCCTGACGCGCCTCGTCGTCGCCAGGAAAGATGCCCCGTAAAGTAATAATGACTTGACGCTGAGATGTGTCCATTTAGGATGACACATAGCGGCTCCCACCGGCGAGAGTCGCAACACATAGGGCGGATCATTCCAGTCATGGACGCTCTCGCAGTCATCCTCGAAAGCCCGAAGCACATGGCAGTGCAGCGCCTGCAGCTGACGCCCGCCGGCGAGGCTGATGCCGTCATTGCCGTGATGTGGAGCGGGATCAGCACCGGAACTGAACGCTTGCTCTGGTCCGGCCGCATGCCGCCTTTTCCCGGGATGGGGTACCCGTTGGTGCCGGGCTACGAGTCCGTCGGCACCGTCATCGAGGCTGGTGCCGCATCGGCGGTCCGGGTCGGCCAGAGCGTGTTCGTTCCGGGGGCGCGGTGCTTCGGCCCGGTGCGTGGCCTGTTCGGTGGCGCCGCCTCGCATCTCGTCGCTCCGGCAGCGCGTCTCGTGCCGGTGGATCCGGCGCTGGGTGAGCGGTCCTGCCTGATCGCGCTGGCGGCGACCGCATACCGGGCGCTGGGCGGCCTTCGTGCCGGCGCCACGCCGCTCATCGTCGGGCACGGCGTGCTCGGGCGCCTGCTGGCGCGCTTGACGCTTGCGGCGGGTGCCGAGCCCACCGTGTGGGAGACGGATCCGGTCCGCCAGATCGGCGCATCCGGCTACGCGGTGCTCGCGCCGGAGAACGATCCCCGGCGCGACTACGCGGTGATCACCGATGTCAGCGGCGACGCGTCCGGCCTCGACGGCCTGATCGCCCGCTTGGCGCCCGGGGGCGAGATCGTGCTCGCCGGCTTCTACGAGGCGCCGCTCTCCTTCGCGTTCCCCCCGGCCTTCATGCGCGAGGCCCGCATCCGGATCTCCGCCGAGTTCCGACCGGAGGACCTCGCAGCGGTTACGGCGCTCATCGATGGTGGCCGGCTCTCGCTCGACGGGCTGATCACACACCGCGTCCCGGCCGCACAGGCCCAGGACGCCTATCGCACCGCCTTCGCCGATCCCGCCTGCCTCAAGATGATCCTCGACTGGAGGGACGCCGCGTGAACGTTCAACTGAACAAGGCCGCCCTCAGCCAAGCCGCTCAGCTCCGCGCCGAGGCGGCGATCGAGCCTGATGCCGTCCCGACTGCACCGGTGAAGAAAGAAACGCAGATCATCGCGATCTACGGCAAGGGCGGCATCGGCAAGTCGTTCACGCTCGCCAATCTCAGCTACATGATGGCCCAGCAGGGCAAGAAGGTCCTGCTGATCGGCTGCGACCCGAAGAGCGACACGACCTCACTGCTGTTCGGCGGCAAGGCCTGCCCGACCATCATCGAGACGTCCACCAAGAAGAAGCTCGCCGGCGAGCCGGTGGCGATCGGCGACGTGTGCTTCAAGCGCGACGGCGTCTACGCCATGGAACTCGGCGGCCCGGAAGTCGGGCGCGGCTGCGGCGGCCGGGGCATCATCCACGGCTTCGAGTTGCTGGAGAAACTCGGCTTCCACGACTGGGGCTTCGACTTCGTCCTGCTGGACTTCCTGGGCGACGTCGTCTGCGGCGGCTTCGGCCTGCCGATCGCCCGGGACATGTGCCAAAAGGTCATCGTCGTCGGGTCGAACGATCTGCAGTCGCTCTACGTCGCCAACAACGTCTGCTCGGCGGTCGAATATTTCCGCAAGCTGGGCGGTAATGTCGGCGTCGGCGGCCTCGTGATCAACAAGGACGACGGCACCGGCGAGGCCCAAGCCTTCGCGGAGGCCGCCGGCATCCCGGTCCTGGCTTCGATCCCGGCCGACGACGACATCCGCCGCAAGAGCGCCAACTACGAGATCATCGGCCGGCCGGAGAGCCGCTGGGGCAGCCTGTTCTCGGATCTGGCCGCCAACGTCGCCGACGCCGCGCCGCACCGGCCGACGCCGCTCACGCAGGATGGGCTGCTCGGTCTGTTCTCCAGCGACGTCACGGGCCGCGACGTGGTGCTGGTGCCTGCGACCCACGAGGATATGTGCGGCATCGCCCACGTGTCCAAGCCGTCCCTCGAAGTCGTCTACGACGAGGTCTGAGGCATGGCCGTCTCCCTCGACATCACTGATCTGCGGGCCCGCCAGGCGGCTGCTCCGATCGATCGCGCCGCCACCGAGGGCGACGGGCTCGGCTGCCATGCCGGCAAGGACGCGATGCGGGCGGCCGCGGAAGCCGCCGGAATGTCCGAGACCCTGGCACAGCTGCGGAGCGACTATCCGCAGGGCCCGCACGACCAGCCGCAGAGCATGTGCCCGGCCTTCGGCTCGCTCCGGGTCGGCCTGCGCATGCGCCGGACCGCCACGATCCTCTCCGGATCGGCCTGCTGCGTCTACGGCCTGACCTTCACGTCGCACTTCTATGGGGCGCGTCGCAGCGTCGGCTACGTGCCGTTCAATTCGGAGACTTTGGTCACCGGCAAGCTGTTCGAGGACATCCGCGAGGCGGTCCACGCCACCGCGAAGCCGGACGATTACGACGCGGTCGTGGTCATCAATCTCTGCGTGCCGACAGCATCCGGTGTGCCCCTCCGGCTCCTCCCGAAGCAGATCGACGGCGTCCGGGTCATCGGCATCGACGTGCCGGGCTTCGGGGTTCCGACCCACGCCGAAGCCAAGGACGTGCTCGCCGGCGCGATGCTCAAGGTCGCCCGCTCGGAAGCCGAGCAGGGGCCGGTGGCGGCGCCCCGCGGCGGCCGCTCGGAACGCCCGAGCGTGGCGCTCCTCGGTGAAGTCTTCCCCGCCGATCCGGTGGTGATCGGAGCCCTGTTGGAGCCGCTGGGCCTCGCGGCCGGGCCGGTAGTCCCAACCCGCGAGTGGCGCGAACTCTACGCGGCGCTCGACTGCACCGCCGTGGCGGCGATCCACCCGTTCTACACCGCCTCGATCCGCGAATTTGAGGCTGCAGGCCGGCCAGTGGTCGGCTCCGCTCCGGTCGGTGTCGACGGCACCGCCGATTGGCTCGACCGAATCGGCGACGCCTGCGGTGTCGCCCGCGCCACCGTAGAGGCGGCCAAGAACCGGATTCTTCCGGGCATCCGCGGGGCGCTCGCCGCCATGCCGATCAAGGGCCGGATCACGCTCTCGGGCTACGAGGGTTCTGAACTGCTGGTGGCTCGCCTCCTGGTCGAGAGCGGCGCTGAAGTCCCCTATGTCGGCACCGCCTGCCCGCGCACGCCGTGGTCCGAAGCCGATCGGGACTGGCTGGAATCCCGGGGCACCGAGGTCCGCTATCGCGCCTCGCTGGAGGACGACCTCTTCGCCCTCGATTCGCTGAAGCCCGACCTCGCCATCGGCACGACCCCGGTGGTGCAGCGGGCCAAGGAGCGCGGCACCCCGGCGCTCTACTTCACCAACCTGATCTCGGCGCGTCCGCTCATGGGCGCGGCCGGTGCGGGGTCGCTCGCGACGGTGATCAATGCGGCGCTGGCCAACAAGCCGCGCTTCGACGCCATGCGCGACTTCTTCGAGGGCGTCGGCACCGGTTACGCCGCGGGCGTCTGGCAGGAGGTTCCGCAGCGGCGGCAGGGGCCAAAGATAGAGGGCCCGAAGAAGCCGATCGGGGAGATGGCGTGATGCTGATCCTCGATCACGACAGGGCCGGCGGCTACTGGGGCGCGGTCTACGTCTTCACGGCGATCAAGGGCCTGCAGGTCGTCATCGACGGTCCGGTCGGCTGCGAGAACCTGCCGGTGACCTCGGTGCTGCACTACACCGACGCGCTGCCGCCGCACGAGCTGCCGATCGTCGTAACGGGACTCGCCGAAGAGGAACTCGGCCGTCACGGAACCGAGGGCGCGATGAAGCGCGCCCACGCCACGCTCGATCCGGGCCAGCCCAGCGTGGTGGTCACCGGCTCGATCGCCGAGATGATCGGCGGCGGCGTGACGCCCGAGGGCACCGGCCTGCAGCGGTTCCTGCCGCGCACCATCGACGAGGACCAGTGGCAGGCTGCCGACCGGGCGATTCGCTGGCTCTGGCAGGAATACGGCGCCAAGAAATTCGCCAAGACCGGCATCCCGGCCCGGACTGAGCGCAAAGCCGGCGAGCGCCCGCGGGTGAACATCATCGGCCCGGCCTACGGCACCTTCAACATGCCCTCGGACCTCGCCGAGATCCGCCGGCTCGTGGAGGGCATCGGCGCCGAGGTCAACCTCACCTTCCCGCTGGGCTCGCACCTCGCGGACGTCCCCAAGCTCGTCAACGCCGACGCCAATATCTGCCTCTACCGCGAGTTCGGGCGCCTGCTCTGCGAGGCCCTCGAGCGGCCCTACCTGCAGGCGCCGATCGGGATCCTATCGACCACCAAGTTCCTGCGCTCTCTCGGCCAGATCCTGGGCCTCGACCCGGAGCCGTTCATCGAGCGCGAGCGCCACACGACGATCAAGCCTGTCTGGGACCTCTGGCGGTCGGTGACGCAGGATTTCTTCGGCACGGCGAGCTTCGGCATCGTTGCCACCGAGACCTATGCCCGCGGGGTCCGCCACTTCCTCGAAGACGAGATGGGCCTGCCCTGTCACTTCGCCTTCGGCCGATCCGCCGGGCTGAAGCCCGACAACGATGCGGTTCGTGCCGCGGTGACGCACAGGCCGCCCCTGGTGCTGTTCGGCTCGTTCAACGAGCGGATGTACCTCGCGGAGTGCGGGGCCCGTGCGACCTACATCCCGGCCTCGTTCCCCGGGGCGATCATCCGGCGGCACACCGGCACGCCGTTCATGGGCTACGCCGGGGCGACCTACCTGGTGCAGGAGGTCTGCAACGCGCTGTTCGACACCCTCTTCCACATCCTGCCGCTCGCCCGCGACATGGACAAGGTCGAGGCCACGCCGGCGCGCCAGCACCGCGAACTGCCCTGGGACGAAGCGGCCCGGCAGGCGCTCGACGCCCTGGTCGAGGCGCAGCCGGTCCTGGCCCGGATCTCCGCCGCCAAGCGCTTGCGCGACGCGGCCGAGCGCGCCGCCCGCACCGCAGAATCCGCCGCCGTCGCGCCCGCCCACGTGGCGCGCGCCCGGGCCGATCTCGCCGGGGGAGTCCCCGCATGAGCCACCTTCCCCTTCACCCCGAGGAGACCTGACGATGCGAACGATGGTCCCGACCGCGCGCCTGCACCAGGACGCGTTCCAGTTCCGGCTCATCCTGGCCGCGACGTACCCATTCTTCCTCGCCGCAGCCGCGCTCGGACGCTTCAGGCCGGCCCGCGACTCATCCCGCTCCGGAATGGTCACGGCCCCCCGTTCGGTTTTCGGCGAGGCGCGCGCCATGGCGGTGCAGGCGATCCCCTTCGCGTTCATGGGCTGACTGGCCCTGCTCGAGATACTTCCGTCCGGTGACGCGGGGGAAGTCAGGCCGTGACCGCCCAGGGCGCCACGGCGGAACCCGTCGCGCTTCGCGGGAAGCGCGGCCAACACACGGAGGTCTGAACGATGGCCGGTGGACCCATTGCAACAGAAAGACCGAGCAGCCTGTCCGGGCTGACGGAACCGGAAGCCAAGGAGTTCCACGCGATCTTCCTGACGAGCTTCCTCATTTTCACGGCGATTGCCGTGGTCGCCCACATCCTCGTCTGGATGTGGCGCCCGTGGCTTCCCGGACCGCAGGGCTACGCCTCTCTCGAGGGCGTCACCGATGCGGCCCGCGCCCTCGTCACGATGATCGGCTGAGGAGGATCGGATGCACAAGGTCTGGTTGTTGTTCGATCCGCGGCGCACGCTGGTGGCTCTGTTCACCTTTCTCTTCATCCTGGCGCTGCTGATCCATTTCATCCTGCTCTCGACCGACCGGTTCAACTGGCTGGAAGGTCCGAAGGTCAACAAGGCCGCGAGCAACATCACGCTCGTTCTGCCGAGCCTGCCCGCCTGAGGCGGGCCGGTCGGGACCGCGGCGCGCGAGGGCCGCGGTCCCACACCATGAATTCCCGACCGGGCTGAGGAGGTGCCGCCATGGCGATGCTGAGCTTTGAGCGAAAGTACAGGATCCGCGGCGGTACGCTGCTCGGCGGCGACCTGTTTGACTTCTGGATCGGACCGTTCTTCGTCGGATTCTTCGGGGTCACCGGATTGTTCTTCACGGTGCTCGGCACCGCGCTGGTGGTCTACGGCGCCGCGATCGGGCCGACCTGGAACGTCTGGCAGATCAACATCGCGCCCCCGGACATCAGCTACGGGCTGAAGCTCGCCCCGCTCAAGGAGGGCGGCCTCTGGCAGATCATCACGATGTGCGCCCTGGGCTCGTTCCTGTCCTGGATGATGCGCGAGGTCGAGATCTGCCGGAAGCTCGGCATCGGCTACCATGTTCCGGCGGCCTTCGGCATGGCGATCTTCGCCTACTTTACCCTGGTGGTTGTCCGCCCGTTCCTGATGGGCGCCTGGGGCTACGGGTTTCCCTACGGCATCCTCAGCCACCTCGATTGGGTATCCAACACCGGATACCAGTATCTACACTTTCACTACAATCCAGCGCACATGCTGGCTGTCTCGTTCTTCTTCACGACGACCTTGGCGCTGGCGATGCACGGCGGCCTGATCCTCGCGGCGACCAACCCGAAGAAGGGCGAGACGGTGAGGACGCCGGAGCACGAGGACACCTTCTTCCGCGACACGATCGGCTACTCGATCGGCACGCTGGGCATCCACCGGCTCGGCCTGTTCCTGGCTCTGTCGGCCGGCTTCTGGAGCGCGGTCTGCATCGTGATCAGCGGGCCGTTCTGGACGCAGGGCTGGCCGCAATGGTGGGGCTGGTGGCTCAACCTGCCGGTCTGGCGCTGATATCGGGGCCCCGCGCGCGACGCGGGGCGGAGAAGAAACCACACGGCTGAGGCGGGCTTCCGCCTCGCGCAGCTCACCGGGGAGTGCGGGCGATGGCCTACTACCAGAACATCTTCACGCAGGTTCAGGTCCGCCCAATCAAGCCGGAGAACGGCGTTCCGGTCGAGGTCGACGACCGGGTCGGGAAGCCGTTCAACAGCTACCTGTTCGGGCTCATCGGCAACAGTCAGGTCGGGCCGATCTACATCGGGTACATCGCGGCCCTGTCGATGGTCTGCGGACTGATCGCCTTCGAGATCATCGGGCTCAACATGTGGGCCTCGGTGAACTGGGATCCGGTGCAGTTCGTCCGGCAATTGCCGTGGCTCGCCCTGGAGCCGCCCCTTCCGAAATACGGGTTGAAGATCCTGCCGCCGCTCAACGAGGGTGGCTGGTGGCTGATCGCCGGCTTCTTCCTCACGACGGCGATCCTGCTGTGGTGGGTCCACCTCTACCGCCGGGCGCGCGCGCTCGGTCTCGGCACCCACGTGCCGTGGGCGTTCGCGTCGGCGATCTGGCTCTACCTCGTCCTGGGCTTCATCCGGCCGATCATGATGGGGTCGTGGTCCGAGGCGGTGCCGTTCGGGATCTTCCCGCACCTCGATTGGACCGCGGCCTTCTCGCTTCGCTACGGAAACCTCTTCTACAACCCGTTCCACATGCTCTCGATCACGTTCCTCTACGGATCGACGCTTCTGTTCGCCATGCACGGGGGCACGATCCTGGCCTGCTCACGCTACGGCGCGGACCGTGAGATCGACCAGATCGTCGACCGCGGCACGGCCACCGAGCGCGCCGCCCTGTTCTGGCGCTGGACCATGGGCTTCAATGCCACGATGGAATCGATCCACCGGTGGGCGTGGTGGTTCGCGGTGCTGACGACGCTCACCGGCGGCATCGGCATCCTGCTCACCGGCACAGTCGTGGACAACTGGTACCTCTGGGCGGTCAAGCACGGCGTCGCGCCGTCCTACCCGCAAGTCTACGGGCCGATCGTCGATCCCGCCCATCTCGCACCCGCCGTCAGGCCGTGAGGAGTCCGTCATGAAGACCATTCTGGCGGTCGTCGGTGGGGCTCTGGCCCTGTTCCTCACCATCGCGATGTTCGGCGGCGCGGGCTGGACCCACCCGCCGATGGCCAACAAGCAGACCGGCTTCCGCGGGACCGGCATGGACCTGATCCGAACCCGGAACGGGAACGAAGCGCTCGCGGCGGCCAACGTCGCCCCGGCACCGGCAGATCCCGCGGATGCGGGCGGCGACAAGGCCTCGGCAGTCTACGAGAACGTGCAGGTGCTCGGCGATCTCTCGGCCGAGCAGTTCAACCGCCTCATGGTCTCGATCACCGAATGGGTGGCGCCCCAACAGGGCTGTACCTACTGCCACAGCACCGAGAACATGGCCTCCGATGAGCTTTACCAGAAGCGGGTCGCCAGGCGCATGCTGCAGATGACACAGCACATCAATTCGACCTGGAAGGAGAAGCACGTCCACGAGGCGGGCGTGACCTGCTACACGTGCCACCGGGGCAACCCGGTGCCCACCAACATCTGGTTCGACCGCCCTGTCCAGGGCGCGGGGCGGTTCATCCCGCGCAACAACAGTCAGAACCTCGCCTCCGCGGAGGTCGGCAACACCTCGCTGCCCTACGACGTCTACCAAGCCTTCTACCAGCACAAGGAGACGTCGGAGGACGCGGTACGGGTCAACGGCACCACGGCGCTGCCCGAGACGAAGGGCAAGCCGATCCAGGACGCCGAGAAGACCTTCGCGATCATGATCAGCATGTCGCAATCGCTCGGCGTGAACTGCACCTTCTGCCACAACACTCGCTCGGTGGCGCAGTGGGACACGAGCACGCCGAACCGCGTCCATGCCTGGTACGGCATCCGAATGGTCCGCGACTTGAACCAGGACTACATCACGCCGCTCACCTCGACGTTCCCGAGGAACCGCCTCGGCGCGCTCGGAGACGCGCCGAAGATCAACTGCGCCACCTGCCACAACGGCGCGAACAAGCCGCTCAACGGCGCCAACGTGATCGGGCCCTACCCGGAGCTGTCGCACCCGACCATCGCGGAGAACCTGCCGAACGGCGAGGCGAAGGATCCGATTCCCGGCACAACCACGCCGGCGCCGAAGCCCTGAGCATCATTGGCCGAATTCGAGAGGGGTTCGGCCAAACGAAGCATCGTACCAAAGGCTGAGAGCCGTTCCCGATTGCAACGTGATCGGGGACGGCTCTAGCTTGCGAGACGACGAAGCGGCCGGCGCCCCCGGCCGCTTCGTCGCGCGACTGCTACAGGGAACCGCTATCCGCCTCGGACGTCGACAAGCCGCGGCCGAGCTTGGCCATAGGAGGCGCCCGTGACCATCACCATCTCGAACCTGCAACCGCTCATCGCGATCCTGGCCGGGATCCTGATCCTGATCGTGCCGCGGCTCCTCAACTACATCGTGGCGATCTACCTGATCGCGGTCGGCGTGATCGGGCTCGGGCTGCTGCGCGGCTTCTCATGAGTCGCGCGCGCAAGAGGGATCCCTGACAGACCGTCCCGGGCGTCAGCCGCGTGGGCATCAGCCTGCGGCGTGTTCATCTTGCGTTGCGATGCGGGATGGTCCAACCCGCGCCCATCAGCTCGGCCGGCGCCGAGTACCAGACAATGGACGGGATCGACATGGCGACCGGCAGCGCGAAGTGGGTCTACGCCTTCGGTGACGGCAAGGCGGAGGGCAAGTCGCAGATGCGCGACCTGCTCGGCGGGAAGGGAGCCAACCTCGCCGAGATGTCGAACCTCGGATTGCCCGTCCCGCCCGGCTTCACAATCACCACGGAGGTCTGCACCTATTACTACGATCACGGGCAGTCCTACCCGCCGGAGCTGAAGGACCAGGTTGTCGCCGCTCTGGCCCAGATCGGCTCGCTCACCGGCCGCCGGTTCGGTGATGCGACGAACCCGCTCCTGGTCTCGGTCCGCTCCGGCGCCCGGGCCTCGATGCCGGGCATGATGGACACGGTGCTGAACCTCGGTCTCAACGACCAGACGGTCCTGGCGCTGGCCAAGGAGGCCGGCGACGAGCGGTTCGCCTACGATTCCTATCGCCGCTTCATCACCATGTACTCGAACGTTGTCCTCGGCGTTGAGCACCACGCCTTCGAGGAGGCGCTGGAGCACTACAAGGAGGCCAAGGGCTTCGAGCTCGATACCGAACTCGGCGCTGAGGATTGGAAGTCGCTGATTCAGACCTACAAGAAGATCGTCCGGGATGCGCGCGGCTCCGACTTCCCGCAGGTCGCGGAGGACCAGCTCTGGGGCGCGATCAGCGCCGTGTTCGATTCGTGGATGATCCCGCGCGCGAAGAAGTACCGGGAGCTGAACGCCATCCCGGAGAGCTGGGGCACGGCGGTGAACGTTCAGGCCATGGTGTTCGGCAACATGGGCGACACCTCGGCCACCGGCGTGGCCTTCACCCGCAACCCCTCCACGGGCGAGAAGGCGTTGTACGGCGAATTCCTGATCAACGCACAGGGCGAGGACGTGGTGGCGGGCATCCGCACGCCGCAGAACATCACCGAGAAGGCCCGGATCGAGGCCGAGAGCGACAAGCCTTCGATGGAGAAGGCCATGCCCGAGAGCTACGCGGAGCTGACCCGGATCTACGGGATCCTGGAGCGCCACTACCGCGACATGCAGGACATGGAGTTCACCATCGAGAAGGGTAAGCTCTGGATGCTCCAGACCCGCAACGGCAAGCGCACGGCCAAGGCGGCCCTGCGCATCGCCGTGGATCTGGCCGGCGAAGGGCTGATCTCCCGCGACGAGGCGATCGGCCGGGTCGAGCCCTCGGCCCTCGACCAGCTCCTGCATCCGACGATCGATCCGAAGGCGGAGCGCAAGGTCATCGCCTCCGGCCTGCCGGCCTCGCCGGGCGCGGCGACCGGCGAGATCGTGTTCAACTCCGAGGACGCGGAGGCGCACCGCAAGGCGGAGCGCAAATGTATCCTGGTCCGCATCGAGACCTCGCCCGAGGACATCCACGGCATGCACGCCGCCGAGGGCATCCTGACCACCCGCGGGGGCATGACCAGCCACGCGGCCGTGGTCGCCCGCGGCATGGGCAAGCCCTGCGTCTCCGGGGTCGGCTCGATCCGGATCGACTACAAGGCCCAGACCCTGAAGGTCGGCGACACCACCCTGAAGGCGGGCGACAGGATCACCATCGACGGATCCACCGGCCAGGTGATCCAGGGAGAGGTGAAGATGCTCGAGCCCGAGCTATCGGGCGACTTTGCGACCCTGATGGAATGGGCCGATGCCATCCGAGTCATGAAGGTTCGGGCCAACGCCGATACGCCCACCGACGCCCGCACGGCGCGCAACTTCGGCGCCGAGGGGATCGGCCTATGCCGGACCGAGCACATGTTCTTCGAGGGTGACCGCATCATCGCGGTGCGCGAGATGATCCTCGCCGACGATGCCGAGGGCCGCCGCGCGGCGCTCGCGAAGATCCTGCCCTATCAGCGGCAGGACTTCGTGGAGCTGTTCACGATCATGTCCGGGCTGCCGGTCACGATCCGGCTTCTCGATCCGCCTCTGCACGAGTTCCTGCCGCATACGGACGAGGAGGTCCGCGAGGTGGTTGAAGCGACCGGCGTGTCGGAGGAGAAGATCCGCAATCGGACGCGCGAATTGTCCGAGCACAATCCGATGCTCGGCTTCCGCGGCTGCCGCTTGGCGATCGCCTTCCCGGAGATCGCCGAGATGCAGGCGCGGGCGATCTTCGAAGCCGCGATCCAGGCCGCAGCCGATACCGGGAGCCCGGTCACCCCCGAGGTGATGGTGCCGCTGGTCTTCACCCGCGCCGAGTTCGACATCGTGAAGGCGCGGATCGACGCCATGGCCAAGGCGGTGTCGGAGGAGAAGGGCGCGCCCCTCGACTACCAGGTCGGCACGATGATCGAGCTGCCGCGGGCGGCGCTCAAGGCTGGCGAGATCGCCCAGACGGCCGAGTTCTTCTCGTTCGGCACCAATGACCTGACGCAGACGGCGCTGGGCATCTCCCGGGACGACGCGGCGACCTTCCTGGGGCCCTACACCCAGAAGGGTATCCTCCCCGCCGACCCGTTCATCACGATCGACCAGGAAGGCGTGGGCGAGCTGGTGCGCATCGGCGTCGAGCGCGGCCGTGCCACCCGTCCGGACATCAAGCTCGGCATCTGCGGCGAACATGGCGGCGATCCGGCCTCGATCGGCTTCTGCCAGGAGGTCGGGCTCGATTACGTCTCGTGCTCGCCCTACCGGGTGCCGATCGCGCGTCTCGCGGCGGCCCAGGCGGCCCTCGGCAAGGTTTCCGGCAAGGAAGGCTGAAGCGCATGCGGGGGCGCTCGGCGCCCCCGCATGCCTTCGTCAACCAAACCGGCAAAAACCGGTTGAAAAAGACCTTACGTCTCATGAACCCAGTCTTCGGCGATACGTTGACTGGTTGAGCCGACGGGTCGCGCATGCGCGTAGTCCACCCGTCTCGGGTCTAGCGTCACCCGTCAGAATCACCGGCCATGATTCATCCCGACCCGTCCCCGCTATGCTCCGCCGTGGTCCCGGTCCGGCGCGCTGCCGTGCGCGCCTACCTGGCTCTCGTGGCCGGGCTCGGCGCCGCCGTGACGGCCGGGATGTTGATGATGTCGGTGGCGGCCAATAGCGGCAACGAGGCCGAGCGCATCACCGACACTCAGGATGACGGCTATGCAGCGACCCTCGTGGCGGCCCTTGCGGTCAATCTCTCCAAGCCGCTGCGGTAAGCGCGCCGCGATTTACCTTCCGAGGGCTTGAACCTCAGCGCGCGCTCGGCGTCGTCCGCGTCGCCGAGCCGGTGAACCGCGCGGCGGTGAGGTCGTCGCCTGGGCTCCTGGCGCTGAAGCGCGTCGCAACCGGTCCGGGCACCGCCGCCACGACGGCGTCCGGCGCTGCCTCGCGAACGCGAGCCGTCGCGACCCGTACCGGCACGCTGCGGCTCGCGGGCGCCGAGGCCGGACCGGCGGAGGCCGCCTCGAACAGCGCACGCAGCTGCGCCTTCGCGTCCGCGTCGGGGGCGACCAGGGTCCGCGCCCGCGCGGGCTCCGCCGCAGCGTCCTTGGCGAGGGCGCGCGTTGCCCTGGGGGCCTCGAGATGCGCCATGCCCCCGTCGAGCGACGCGAACTGGACCGGGCGCGGCGGTGGCAGCGGCATGGCGAACGCCGACGCCGCGACGACGGCGAAGTCCGCGGGCCGGCGCGGCGGCAGCGGCGCTACCACGGCGACGATCGCATCGTCGGCGGCCGGACCCGGCTGCGCCACGGTGAGCAGGGACTTGGCGTCGAAAGGCTTGCCTTCGGGCGCCTTCGCCTGCCCGGACGCAGCCGGCGCCGCGTATGCCAGGGCGACACGTGTTCCGACCGTGTCCTGCGGGTCGGCGCTTGCCACTGCGACCACGGTCCCGCGGCCCTTCTTCGCAACGGACGCTTGAGGCGACGCGGCCGACTGCTCTGGGGCGGATGACCCGCCGCCGAACAGACTCGCCAGGAAGCCGAACAGGCCGGGTCCGTCCTCGTCCTCGCCGCTGGCCATCTGCGTGGTGATGCCGGCCACTGTGCCGCCGCGGGCCAAAATCTCGGCCTTCGCCTCCTCGTAGCGGGGGAAGGGGCGGTTGTCGCTCGGGAGCAGGACCGTCTTGCCGTCCGGGAACAGGCGCGCGAGCTGATCGTGGGTCATGCGCGGCCACATCCGTACCGAGCCGACATCGAGGTGGATAAAGGGCGTACCGGCATGCGGGTACCAGCCGACGCCGCCGCGCTGCATCTGGAGGCCGACCTCGCGGATCCGGTCGATCGGCACGTCCGGCAGGAAGAAGTCCATGGCCTTGCCGAGCATGTGCTGGCTGAACTCGGCCACCATCCGGGAGCGGCGGCGCAGCATCGCGTTGGTGCCGGGCGAGCGATAGGCCGAGACGATGTGGATCGGCTGGCTGGAGCCGACCTGCCGGTAGGCCTCCCACACCGTGTCGAACAGGCGCGGATCCATCTTGACCGGCTCGTTGATGCGCCAATCGCGCAGGAGCCAGTTCAGCTGATCGAGGGCCGCACGGTCGTAGCGGCCGTCGCGCTTGAACGTGATGGTCGCGCTCTCCTGGGTATGGGTATGGTAGATCGTGAGCGAGCGGGTATCGCCATTGGCGACCGCGTCCTCGGTCTCGGCCGTTCCGGCCACCAAGCCGAGCACGATGCCGGACAGCGCGAGGGCGATACGACGGGCTGGACGCGGAAGGCTCGGCACGCTGGTCCTGATCCTCTTCCGGTCCCCGCGAAGGGTGCTCGGCGGGCGTCTGACCGAGGCGAACCGGACCGACACAGCCGCCGGTTCCTCGTCAAGCCGAGCTTGCGAAGGAAACGGCTAAGGCTGGACCGTGGCGAAATCGTGCCCTGCCGTGCGGCCGCGCACCCAAGAGTTGAGGACCGGCAGGCCCTGAACGCCTACCACCAGCTCCGGGTCGCCGGCGGGGGCGGCGGCGTCCACAAGCCGGGCTCGCCGTATGCGGGCGCACTCTCGGCGCGGGCGGCCCGGCGCAGGACGCGGCGCGGCGCGACGTATTCCTCGTCGCGCTCGGCCTGCTGTCCATCGGCGTAGCGGCGGGGACGGGATGCCTCCCGGTGCGGGGCAGGCCGCGCGTGGGCGACCGGCACCGTCTCGGCCCTGCGCCGCGCCGGCTCGTCCGGAAGCCGGGCGATCGCCGGGCCGCCACCGCCCGGCAGGCCGAGCGCCGCGCGCATCGGCGCGTCGTAGCCATAGAGATCGGGCAATGTGCGGAACGTGCCGCCGTCGTCCACGTAGGCCGTGAAGTAGGCCAGGTGCACCGGCAGCTTCGCCGGAAGCCGGATCGTGCGCTCACCCTTGCCGATCAGCTTCTTGAGCCGCTCCTCGGACCAGTCGGGCAGCACGACGTCGGCGAGGCGGAACGGGTCGTCGACGCGCACGCAGCCGTGGCTGAAATCGCGCTTCGCCGCGGAGAACAGCGACCGGTTCGGCGTGTCGTGCAGATAGACCGCGTGCTGGTTTGGGAACATGAACTTGATGAAGCCAAGGGCGTTGCGCTCGCCGGGCGGCTGGCGCAGCGCGACGTGGCCGCCATGGCGCACGACCTCGTAGCCGCCCCAGGTCTTGCCGCCGTAGCCCGCGAGCTTCGGTGCCATCGTCTTCAGGATCGAGGGCGGCACGTACCAGGACGGGTTGACCACCGCGTATTCC
This sequence comes from Methylobacterium sp. NEAU K, assembly GCF_030700285.1. Lineage (GTDB taxonomy): Bacteria > Pseudomonadota > Alphaproteobacteria > Rhizobiales > Beijerinckiaceae > Methylobacterium. Next base: position 44,303 of record NZ_JAUYZJ010000005.1, read on the forward strand.
ATCAGCCCCGAAAACAGAGGCGTGCGCGATTCCGGCTTGCCGACGATGACGCGGGCCTCGTCCCGAAGGCTCCCGCCGCGATACGCGCGCAGGCGATATTCCGGGACGTTGACCAGGATGTAATCTGCGCCGAGATCGCCGGGCAGCCAGCGCCAGCGTTCCATGTTGACGATCAACTCGGCCTCGTTCCCGGTCGCCCGCGCCGGCCGGCCGGCATCGGCCAAAGCCAGCACGGTCTGGATGTTCAGCACACCGTTCCCGGGCAGCCCACGGCCGCGCTGGAAATTCGCCACCGCCTCGGACACACCGGAATCGTACTCGTCCGGCTCGCCGGGCCCGCGGTCGAGCGTGCCGGCCGGGCGCGCCTCCAGGTCGAAATGCGCGCGCAGCAGCGGCACGCGGGCATCGTGCATGCCGAGCCGCAGGACCGGGCCCGGGGGCAGCCGAAGGGGCTTCACGGCGGCGGGCGCGGGACCGCGCAGCGCGGCGAGGCGCGCCTTAAGCGCACGGTAGCCCGCCGTCGACGGGTTGTAGGCTTGCAGCGCGTCGCCGGCCTTCGCGCCCGCATCGGAGATCTTGGACAGCACCGCGCTGGCGTCCGGCAGGTCGAGCTGCGGGGTGATCAACCGCGAGATCGAGGCCAGGTTGACGCGGCCGCCCCGGGCGTCGCGGGCGTAGAGCAGGGCCGCGGCGGACAGGCGAATGTCGGCATCGGCTACCGCCTTCTGGTCCGGCTTCTCGCCGAGGTTGGGGACCGTGTAGGCGCGGGCGTCGAGCCCGTCCTCGCCGGCGGCGGACAGGCGTGCCGAGACCGCTCTGGCGGCCTCCGTCCAGACGCCGTCGGCGATCCAGAGCGGCTTGAAGGCGCGGCCCTCGTAGAAGCCACGGATCGCATCGCGATCTTTGCTGGTGAGCCGCAGCAGCAGCGGGCTGGTGTCCGAGAACCTGGCGAAGATGGCGGCCCCCAGCGGATCGGCGGGGGCGACTGGCGCGGCGACCGAGGTGGCCGGAGCGGGCTCGGCGGCGGGCGGCTCGGGTTTGTAATCGGGCAGCGCCGTCGAGACCGGATCGGACGGAGCTGGAGAATCGGACGGGTGCACGGGCGCATCGAGCGCCGCCTTGTCGAGGGCGACCGTCTCGGCGCTGAGCGCACCGGCCGAGGCCAGCGAGCCGGTCAGTAGGGCGGCCAGCGCGACGAGGCTGGAGCGCGGGACGCGCATCGTCATCTCCCGGGACGCGGCGGCAAAGCCGCACGCTAAGATTGTGATTATCCGCTCAAGCGTGGCGTTGAGCAACTGCAGTCTTCTTAAGCATTAAATCAAGTTCTATGACGTCAGCGATCCATAATGTGCCGCACAATGCGGCTTTTATTGATCGCCGCTATGCATCGTTCAGCAAAGTCGAACTGTCCGTTGCGCGCCCTCATGCGGGAACGGCCAGTGCGCTAGCGCACCCTGCAACCGTCAGGCCGCATCCTCCGCCTTCTCGTCACCTTCCAGACCGAGGTCCTTGAGCTTGCGGTAGAGGGTGGATCGGCCGATTCCGAGGCGGCGCGACACCTCCGACATGCGCTGGCGGTAGAACTGCAGCGCGTAGCGGATGATCTCGGCCTCCAGCACGTCCATGGTCTTCATCTCGCCGGTCTCTTCGGCGACCAACGACATGGCATGGGGGTCGCGGACCTCGACGCGCACGATCTCGCGCACCGGCTCCGGTGCGTAGGCCGGCATCTGCGGCTGGCTCGGCGCCGCCGGGATACGGACGTCGAAGCCCTCGACCTGAGCGGCGATCTGCGGGAACTCGGCCACCGTCAGTTCGTCACCATCGGCCAGCACGATGGCGCGGAACAAGGCGTTCTCCAGCTGACGGACGTTGCCGGGCCAGGGGTAGCGGGTGAGCAGCGCCATCGCTTCCGGCGCGATCGCCCGCACCCGCTTGCCTTCCTCCGCCGAGAAACGGGCGCAGAAGGAGCGGACCAGGTCCGGGATGTCCTCGCGGCGGGCTCGCAGCGGCGGCAGGGTCATGGGGAACACGTTAAGGCGGTAGTAGAGGTCTTCCCGGAACTTGCCCTCCTTCACGAGGTCGAGCAGCGAGCGGTTCGTGGCTGAGACGAGGCGGATGTCGACCCGCACCGAGCGCTTGCCGCCGACCGGGTCGACCTCGCCCTCCTGGAGCGCGCGGAGCAGCTTCACCTGAGCGTCCAATGGCAGCTCGCCGATCTCGTCGAGGAACAGCGTCCCACCGGAGGCCTCTACGAACTTGCCCGCATGCTTCTCTGTGGCACCCGTGAAGGCGCCCTTCTCGTGACCGAACAAGGTCGACTCCACGAGGTTCTCGGGTATCGCCCCGCAATTGACGGTCACGAATGGCTTGCCGCGCCGGTCGCCCGAGCCCTGGATCGCCCGGGCCAGTACTTCTTTGCCGACGCCGGATTCGCCCTCGATCAGCACCGGGATGTTGGACTTGGCTGCCCGCTCGGCGAGGCGGATCACGCGCTCCATATCGGGGCTTTTGGACGTCAGATCCTTGAAGGTGAGCGCCCCGGAGGCGCGGCGACGCATCCTGCGCACCTCCTCTTCCAGGGTGTCGACCCGCAGGGCGTTCTTGATCGAGACCTGCAGCCGCTCGGCGCCGGCAGGCTTGACCACGAAGTCGACGGCGCCCGCCCGCATGGCGTTGACCACCGCGTCGATCGAGCCGTTCGAGGTCTGGACGATCACCGGCGTGTCGAGGCCGCTCCGGCGCATCTCGGCCAGCACGCCGAGACCGTCGAGCCCAGGCATCACCAGGTCGAGCAGAACCACGTCCGCGCCCTCGGTCTTGAGCACGGTCAGCGCCTCCGCCCCGGTCTCCGTCACCCGGGCATCGAAACCGAACCGCCGCACCGCCGCCTCGGCGAGGCGGCGCTGGACCGGATCGTCGTCCACGATGAGAACGGTGGTGGACATTGCGGCTCCCTGCACGGCGCGCGAGACCCGAGCCGCGGCGCGGGCCTCACCCGTACCGCGCGTCTTCGAATCGGCGACTGTTTCGTTTCGAACCGCAGGGTGCCGGAGAGACGTAAAGTGGCGCTTAACGACGTTTTCGCCGCGCCGTCACCGCGGCGGACGGAACCGGGCAACCGGCCGCGTTGAACGCGTGGCCGTGCGTTCGATATCAGGGTACGGGGCCCGTGCCCCTTCGAGAGGATCGCGAGACATGATGCCGAGCCACACCGCTTCGCCGGTGAACGTCCGCCTGCCGGAAGGCGTGAGCGCCGCCCGCGCCGCCGCCAAGGCCGCCGACCTCGGCCACCTACCGGAATGGGACCTCTCCGACCTCTATTCCGGCCTCGACGCGCCGGAATTCTCGGCCGACATGACCCGCGCCGAGGAGGAGTGCCGCCGCTTCTCCGAAGCCTATGCCGGACGCATCGTCGAGATGGCCGCGGGCCCGGGCGCGTCCGAGCGCCTCGCCGAGGCGGTCCGGGTCTATGAGGGCATCGAGGACCTGCTCGGGAAGCTGATGTCGTTCGCCGGCTTGGTCTATTCCGGGGACACAACGGACGAGGCGCGGGCCAAGTTCTACGGCGACACACGCGAGCGGCTGACCGACGCCTCGGCCGACCTGCTGTTCTTCGCCCTGGAGCTGAATCGGGTCGAGGACGCGGTGATGGATGCCGCGATGGCCGAGGGGCCGCTCGCCCACTACGCCCCGTGGATCGAGGACCTGCGCCGCGAGAAGCCGCACCAGCTCGATGACCGGACCGAGAAGCTGTTCCTGGAGAAGTCGGTCACTGCGAACGCGGCCTGGGACCGGCTGTTCAACGAGACGATCGCCGGCCTGCGCTTCACCGTCCAGGGTGAACAGATGCCTCTGGAGCCGACCCTCAACAAGCTTCAGGACCCGGACGGGGCGGTCCGGAAGGAGGCGGCCGGGGCGATCAGCGAGGTCCTGCGCGGCAATCTCCGCGTGTTCACGCTGATCACCAACACGCTGGCGAAGGACAAGGAGATCTCCGACCGCTGGCGCGGCTTCAAGGACGTGGCCGATGCCCGTCACCTCGCCAACCGGGTCGAGCCGGAGGTGGTAGCGGCCCTGGTCGATGCCGTGCGGGCAGCCTATCCGCGCCTGTCCCACCGCTACTACAAGCTGAAAGCCAAATGGTTCGGGCAGGATTCGCTGCCCTATTGGGACCGCAACGCGCCGTTGCCGAAGGTCGAGCAGCGCACGATCCCCTGGGCGGAGGCGCGCGACACGGTGCTGTCGGCCTACGACGCGTTCTCGCCGAAGATGGCCGGGATCGCGAAACGGTTCTTCGACGAGAGCTGGATCGACGCACCGACCCGGCCCGGCAAGGCACCGGGCGCCTTCGCGCACCCGACCGTGCCCTCGGTCCACCCCTACGTTCTGGTGAACTACCAGGGCAAGCCGCGGGATGTGATGACCCTGGCACACGAGCTGGGCCATGGCGTCCATCAGGTCCTGGCTGGCCCGAACGGCGCCCTGATGGCCCCGACGCCTCTGACGCTCGCCGAGACGGCCAGCGTGTTCGGCGAGATGCTGACCTTCCGCAAGCTCCTCGCCGCCACCACCGACACGACCCAGCGCCGGGCGATGCTCGCCGCCAAGGTCGAGGACATGATCAACACGGTGGTGCGCCAGATCGCGTTCTACTCGTTCGAGCGGAAGGTCCATCTCGCGCGCGCCAAGGGCGAGCTGACGTCGGACCAGATCAACGCGCTCTGGATCTCGGTCCAGGTGGAGTCGCTGGGACCGGCCATCTCCCTCGATGCGGGCTACGAGCCGTTCTGGGCCTACATCCCGCACTTCATCCATTCGCCGTTCTACGTCTACGCGTATGCCTTCGGCGATTGCCTGGTGAACTCCCTCTATGGCGTCTACGCCCAGGCGGAGGCGGGCTTCGTGGACCGCTATTTCGCGCTGCTCTCGGCCGGCGGCTCGAAGCCTTACGGTGAACTGCTCGCCCCCTTCGGACTCGACGCCAAGGATCCGGGCTTCTGGCAGATCGGACTCGGGATGATCGAGGGCATGATCGCCGAGCTGGAGGGGATGGAGGGACAGGCCTGAAACCCGGCCTTCCCGGCCACGTCCGGGATGTCGTGCGCGACGCACGACATCCCGGGAAAGACCACGACGCACGCGGTCGAGCACGTCCGCATCGCGACCGGCCGGCGTGTGGCGAAGTCGCCGACGGTAAGCTTGGATCGGCGCAGGGTGATCGTCCCCATGGCCGGCAAAATCGTCAAATCTCGTCTGATCCCGCCGCGCCGCGACGCAGCGACCCGGCTCTCTGGTGCGGGGTGCGGAAAGGCTTATGTCCGAAGCTGCACCGAGGAAGATCCTGCACGATGGCCGAGACCGACCGCGAAGCCAACCGTTTCTCCGCCCGCGCGGGGCGCTACGCCAGTGTGGGCGCCAATGTCGGCGGCGTCGCCGCCCGCATGGCCATGTCGCGGCTGTTCGGCAAGGAAGGTACGACCAACGCCGCAGCCCTGGCTCAGGCGCTCGGCGGCCTGAAGGGCCCGATCATGAAGGTGGCCCAGCTGCTGGCCACCGTGCCGGACCTGCTGCCGCCCGAATACGCCGCCGAACTCCAGAAGCTCCAGGCCGATGCGCCGCCCATGGGTGCTGCCTTCGTCAAGCGGCGGATGCAGTCGGAACTCGGCATCGGCTGGCAGGGCCGGTTCGGCAGCTTCGACCTGAAGCCGTCCGCGGCGGCCTCCCTAGGGCAGGTCCACCGGGCCACCACAAAAGACGGCGAGCGGCTGGCGTGCAAGCTCCAATACCCGGACATGCAATCGGCCGTGGAGGCCGACCTCAAGCAGCTGGAGCTCGCCTTCGCGCTCCACCGGCGGATGAACAGCTGGCTCGATACCCGCGAGATCGCCAAGGAGATCGGGGCCCGGGTGCGCGAGGAGCTGGACTACGAGCGCGAGGCCAAGCACGCGGCCCTCTACGGCGCGGTGCTCAGGGACATCGACGCGGTGCGTGTGCCGCTGGTTTTCCCGGATCTCTCGACCAAGCGCCTGCTGACGCTCAGCTGGCTCGACGGCGACAAGATCCTCGGCTTCGCCGAGGAGCCCGTGGAGGTTCGCAACCGGATCGCCCAGTCCATGTTCAAGGCGTGGTGGCATCCGTTCAGCCGGGCGGCCGTGATCCACGGCGATCCGCATCTCGGCAACTACACAGTCTTCTCGGAGGGCGGGGAAGCCGCCGGGATCAATCTGCTCGATTATGGCTGCGTGCGGATCTTCCACCCGCGCTTCGTCGGGGGCGTGGTCGATCTCTATCGCGGCCTCCTGGAGGATGACGCGGCGCGCATCGTCCACGCCTATGAGGTCTGGGGTTTCAAGAATCTCGACAAGGAGAAGATCGAGATCCTGAACATCTGGGCACGGTTCATCTACGGGCCGCTTCTCGAGGATCGCACCCGCACCGTGGCGGATGGGGTCAAGCCCGGCGAGTACGGCCGGCGGCAGGCGTTCCAGGTGCACCAGGCCCTGAAGGAACGCGGTCCGGTGACGGTGCCGCAGGAATTCGTGTTCATGGACCGAGCCGCCGTCGGCCTCGGCGCGGTGTTCCTTCACCTGCGCTCGGAGCTGAACTACCACCGGCTGTTCGAGGCGGAGATCGAGCACTTCTCCCTGGAGAAACTGGGCACACGGCAGAGCCAGATCCTCGCCGAGGCGGGCCTGCCGAAGCCCGCATGACACGCCTCAGGGGCGGCTACGGAGAGAGCGATCAACTTGCGGGCGTCCGATTGCGGCAGGAAAACGCTTGAGCTACATCCCACCTTGACCACAAGAAGTCGCGTGTCAGGGAAACGAGCGCACAATGGCCGAGAGTGAGATGGTGGGCGGGCACACCTACAGCCCGGCGATGGACGCGAAGACCCACGAGCAGACCTATCGCGGCTTCGTGCGCTTCGTCGAGATCGCCACGGGCGTCGTGATCTGCTGGGTGCTCGCGCTGGCGGTCGGCGGCATCCGCGAAGCCTGGCTCCTGGCGATTCTCAGCGTCATCGTCTCCGGAGCAGCCGGTGCCCTCGGCGCCCTGGCGCCCGCCATCGGCTGGCGCGGCCCACTCGTCGTCGGGATTCTCCTGTTCCTCTATCTCGCCTTCGCCTGAGGCTTTCGGAGCGGCCCCGACGGCCGCTCGACGCAGACGAACGGCCCTCGGATCTGGAGCCGGACGGACCGCCGATATGCGGCTCCCAGGCTGACGGCCCCACGTTACATTCGGCCGGATTCCATCATCGCATCAGTCTTTCGCGTCTCGAAAAGCTGCGCCGGTTCGCGCATTCGGGGAGCCAAAGCTTATCCAGGGGAAGCCTCGCATGCGCATCGCTGTGCTGTCCGAGACGGACTCCTCGGAACCGCGCGTGGCTGCGGTGCCGGAGACCGTCAAGAAATTCAAGGCGCTCGGCGCCGACGTGACCGTGCAGGCGGGTGCGGGGGTGAAGGCCGGCATCCTCGACACCGAGTATGAGGCTGCCGGCGCCAGCATTGCCGGCAGCGCCGCAGATGCCGCGCGCGATGCCGATCTCGTCCTTAAGGTCCGGAGGCCGAGTGCCGAGGAACTGCCGCTGTTCAAGCGCGGCGCGACCATCGTGGCGATTATGGACCCCTACGGCAACGAGGCCGCGCTGAAGGGCATGGCCGAGGCGGGCGTATCGGGCTTCGCCATGGAGCTGATGCCGCGCATCACCCGCGCGCAGGTGATGGACGTGCTCTCCTCCCAGGCGAACCTCGCCGGCTACCGCGCGGTGGTCGACGGTGCCGCGGAATACGGCCGCGCGATGCCGATGATGATGACCGCGGCCGGCACCGTGCCGGCTGCACGCGTCTTCGTGATGGGCGTGGGTGTCGCCGGCCTCCAGGCCATCGCCACCGCCCGGCGACTCGGCGCGGTGGTGACCGCCACCGACGTGCGCCCCGCCACCAAGGAGCAGGTCGAATCGCTCGGTGCGAAGTTCGTCGCGGTCGAGGACGACGAGTTCAAGCAAGCCGAGACTGCGGGCGGCTACGCGAAGGAGATGTCGTCCGCCTATCAGGCGAAGCAGGCCGAGCTGGTGAAGGGCCACATCGCCAAGCAGGACATCGTCATCACGACGGCGCTGATCCCGGGCCGCCCGGCCCCGAAGCTCGTCTCCGAGGAGATGGTAGCCTCGATGAAGCCGGGCTCGGTTCTGGTCGACCTCGCGGTGGAGCGCGGCGGCAACGTCGCCGGCGCGAAGCCGGGCGAGATCGTCGTCACCGATCGCGGCGTGAAGATCGTCGGCCACACAAACGTGCCGGGGCGGCTCGCCGCCACGGCCTCGAGCCTCTACGCCCGCAACCTCTACGCCTTCGTCGAGACCCTGATCGACAAGGAATCGAAGGCGCTGGCGATCAACTGGGACGACGAGCTGGTCAAGGCCACCAACCTGACCCGCGACGGCTCCGTGGTGCACGCATCCTTCCAGCCGAAGGCCGAAACCGCCGCTGCGCCGGCGCCGGCCGGCGTGGCCTGACTCGATCGCGAGGGCAACAAGCATGGCAAACGTCGTCATTCCTCCCGATCAGGCGGCCGACCAGGCCCGCGTCCTGGCCGATGCCGCGCGCGCAGCGGCCGCGGTGGCGCGCAATGCGGCCGACCAGGCCCAGGCCATCGCCACCGGCATGGGCCACGGCCTCAGCGCAGCCACCGGCGGCGCGGTAGACCCAACGGTCTTCCAACTCGCGATCTTCGTGCTGGCGATCTTCGTCGGCTATTACGTGGTGTGGTCCGTGACCCCGGCGCTGCACACGCCGCTCATGTCGGTGACCAACGCGATCTCGTCGGTGATCATCGTCGGCGCGCTCCTCGCCGCCGGCGTGCCTCTCCTGGAGAAGGGTACGGGCTGGGCCCGTGCCTTCGGCTTCATCGGTATCGTGCTCGCCAGCGTGAACATCTTCGGCGGCTTCCTCGTCACGCAGCGCATGCTCGGCATGTACAAGAAGAAGGGCTGAGACGATGTCCCAGAACGTCTCCGCCCTTCTCTACATCGTCGCCGGCGTCCTGTTCATCATGGCGCTGCGGGGACTCTCGCACCCGACCACGTCGCGGCAGGGCAACCTCTACGGCATGATCGGCATGGCGCTGGCCGTGCTGACCACCCTGGTGGGCCACCCGCCCGCCGGGTTCGGCGCCTGGATCCTGGTGATCCTCGGGATCGCCATCGGCGGCAGTGCCGGCGCGGTCATCGCCAAGCGCGTGCCGATGACGGCGATGCCGCAACTCGTGGCCGCTTTCCACTCGCTGGTCGGCCTCGCGGCCGTGGCCGGCGCCGCTGCGACCCTCTATGCGCCGCAGGCGGTGGGCATCCTCGAGAACGGCCACATCCATAAGCAGTCGCTGTTCGAGATGGCTCTGGGCGCGGCCATCGGCGCGATCACCTTCACCGGCTCGGTGATCGCCTTCGCCAAGCTCGATGGGCGCATGTCGGGCAAGCCGATCATGCTTCCCCAGAGGCATGTCATCAACATCGCCCTCGCGGTGGCGCTGGTGCTGCTGATCGCGCTGTTCATCGGCAACGAGAGCAAGGCGATCTTCTGGCTGATCGTGCTTCTGTCCTTCGCGCTGGGCGGCCTGCTGATCATCCCCATCGGCGGCGCCGACATGCCCGTCGTGGTGTCGATGCTGAACTCCTACTCGGGGTGGGCGGCAGCCGGCATCGGCTTCACCCTGGGCAACCTCGCATTGATCATCACCGGCTCTCTCGTCGGCTCGTCGGGCGCGATCCTGTCCTACATCATGTGCCACGCGATGAACCGGTCGTTCATCTCGGTCATCCTCGGCGGCTTCGGGGGTGACACCGCGGCGGCCGGCTCGGGGCAGGTCGAGACGCGACCCGTCAAACAAGGCTCGGCTGACGATGCGGCCTACATCATGAAGAATGCCGAGCGGGTGATCATCGTCCCGGGCTACGGCATGGCGGTAGCCCAGGCGCAGCACTCGCTCCGCGAGATGGCCGACATGCTGAAGAAGGAAGGCGTCGACGTGAAGTACGCCATCCACCCAGTGGCGGGTCGGATGCCGGGCCACATGAACGTTCTGCTCGCCGAGGCGAACGTGCCCTACGATGAGGTGTTCGAGCTTGAAGACATCAACGGCGAGTTTCCGCAGGCCGATGTCGCCTTCGTGATCGGTGCCAATGACGTCACCAACCCGGCCGCCAAAACCGACAAGACCTCGCCGATCTACGGGATGCCGATCCTCGACGTGGAGAAGGCCAAGACCGTGCTGTTCATCAAGCGCGGCATGGGCTCGGGCTATGCCGGCGTCGAGAACGAGGTGTTCTTCCGCGATAACACCATGATGCTGTTCGGCGACGCCAAGAAGGTGGTCGACAGCATCCTCAAGGCGTTCTGAGCCCGTCTCAGGGCAGGCCACGATGCAGGGCGGGCAGCGATGCCCGCCCTTTCCATTTTGCGCGTACGGATCTGGCCCCGGGGCCCCTGTTGCGGCGATGCCCGCGATTCTGCCCCCGACACGGTGTAGAGTGGTCATCGTGTCCTTTGCTGCCGCCCCGCTGCTCTCCGACCCGCCGCCGTTCCTGGGCGTGTCCGCCTCCGTGACCGGCCGGCGCTGGCAGGAGCGGTGTGCCGGCCTGGCGGTCCAGAACCACATCGCCAAAATGGTGCAGGCCCACGGGCTGCCGGAGCTGCTGGCCCGCGTGCTGGCCGGCCGAGGGGTGGCGCCGGAGGATGTTTCACGCCACTTGGCGCCGCGCCTCCGGGATCTGATGCCGGACCCCGATACGCTGCTCGACATGGATGCGGCGGTCCGCCGACTGATGCGCGCGGTGCGCCGCGGGGAGGTCGTGGCGGTCTTCGGCGACTACGACGTGGATGGTGCCGCCAGCGCGGCGATGCTTGCGGGCTATCTGCGCGAACTCGGCCTCCAGGCGCCGATCCACATCCCCGACCGGATCACCGAGGGCTACGGGCCGAATATCGCGGCGATCACCGCGCTGGCGGCGGAGGGCGCGAGCCTTCTGGTCTGCGTCGATTGCGGAACGAGCGGTCATGGCCCGCTTGAAGAGGCCGAGAAATCGGGGCTCGACGTGATCGTGCTGGATCATCACGCCGCCACCGAGGTTTTGCCCCCCGCCCGCGCGGTGGTGAACCCGAACCGCCTCGACGACCTCTCCGGCCTCGGCCACCTCTGCGCCGCCGGGGTCGTCTTCCTGACGCTCGCCGCACTCAACCGCGCCCTCCGGCGCGAGGGCTATTTCGGGGTTCATCGTCCCGAGCCGAAACTGGCCGATGCCCTCGATCTCGTGGCGCTGGCGACGGTGGCCGACGTGGTGCCGCTCACGGGCCTGAACCGCGCCTTCGTCACCCAGGGCCTGACGGTGATGCGCCACCGCGGCCGCACTGGTCTGGCGGCCCTCCTCGACGCATCCTCCCTGAATGAGCCCCCGGAAGCGTGGCACCTCGGTTTCGTGCTCGGGCCCCGCATCAATGCCGGCGGCCGGATCGGCGACTCGGCCCTGGGCGCGCGTCTGCTCACCACCGCGGACCCGGCCGAGGCCGCCCGCATCGCCGCCGATCTCGACCGGCTCAACCGGGAGCGTCAGGCGATCGAGGCGCACGCCGTGGCCGAGGCCGAGGCCGAGATGGACCGCGCCCTGACCCTCGACCCCGCCCGCGCCGTGCTGGTGACCGGGAGCGACGCGTGGCATCCAGGGATCGTCGGGCTGATCGCGGCACGCCTCAAGGAGCGGTTCAACCGCCCGGCCTTCGCCTTCGCGATCCGGCCGGACGGCAGCGCCACCGGCTCCGGTCGCTCGATCCCGGGCGCCGATCTCGGGCTCGCGGTCCGAGCCTGTGTAGCGGCCGGGCTTGCCAGCAGGGGCGGCGGGCACGCCATGGCGGCGGGCGTCACTCTGCGGGCCGACGATATCCCGCGCTTCGAGTCGCACTTGGCGACCTTGCTCGGGACCAGCGTCGCTGTCTCGCGGGCGGCCCATGCCCTGCTGATCGACGGCGGCCTCAGCGCTGGGGGCGCTACCGCCGAGACCGTTCGGCTGCTCCAGCGTGCAGGCCCGTTCGGGCAGGGCGCGCCGGAGCCGGTCTTCGCGCTGGGCCGGCACCGGCTCGTCGATGCGGCTGTGGTCGGGGCGAACCACGTCCGGGCGCGGCTGCGCAGCCGCGACGGGCAGGCGGTGGGCGCGATCTGCTTCCGGGCGGCGGAGCGGCCGCTCGGTGTCGCCCTGCTGAACGGTATCGGCCAGGAGATTCACGTGGCCGGCACGCTGTCCTGCGACCGCTGGCGCGGCGCCGAGCGGGCGCAGCTGCGGATTGTCGATCTGGCGCCCGCCGGACTCTGACGGCGCCGCTCAGGCGCCGGCCATCACGAGTGCCCAGAACCGCTTGTAACGGGTGCCTGGCGCGTCGACCCGGGCGATACCGATCCGGCGGATCTGCGGGAGCAGCATGTTCTTGTTGTGCTCGGGGCTGGCCTTCCAGCGGGCTAGCACCTGCTCCAGCGTCTCCGAGCCGGCGCTCAGATTCTCGGCAGCCCAGGATTTCGCCAGCCCCGCGGAGGCCATGCGCGACGTGAAGCTGCCGCCGATCTCGTGGCTGAGCTGGCCGTGCCGGGCGTTGTTGCCGGCCTGAAGGGCGGCGGCCTTCACCAATCCAGGATCCACTACCACCGGGCTCAAGCCATGCTGCACGCGATAGGCCGAGATCGCCGCCGCCGCCGCGACCTCATCGAGGATCGCCGCATGCGTCGCATTCTCGACGCCGGGTTCGGGGGTGATCGAGGAGAGGCCGCCGCATCCGGTCAGGACGAGCGGCAAGACGGCGGCAAGGGCGAGGAGCGGCTTCGACACGTTCGAGGTTGCTTTTTCCGACGGGGTTGCGCGCCTCCCTCCGGGGCGGTTGCGGCAAAAGCGCGGCGGCGTCTCCAGGCGAGGGATCGTTGCGTCCCCTGCGTTGCGCCGGCGCCACGGACCATTGCAGTCACGCCGCCAGCGCGTCGGCCCCCAGCATGGCGGGAGCGAAGACGCGCAGCAGAGTCGGGTCGAGGTGGCCGGAACTGTCGGCCATGATCGCCAGGGCCTCGGGGGCGCTGGCGGGCTGCCGGTAGGCGCGGCGCTCGGTCAGCGCCGAGAACACGTCGCAGATCGTCACGACCCGCACCAGATCGGTGATCGCCGCGCCGCCGAGCCGGTCCGGGTAGCCGGTGCCGTCGAGGCGCTCGTGATGATGGCGGACCACCTCGATCACCTCGTCCTCGAATCCGCCCTGCGCCAGCAGCAGGTCGGCGCCGATATCAGGGTGGCGCTGCATCAGGCGCAGCTCCTCGGGATCGAGAGGGCCGGGCTTGTTCAGGATCTCGGTCGGGATGCGCGACTTGCCGATGTCGTGCAGGAGGGCGGACCGCACCAAGCGCGCCAAGTCGATCCGACCCAAGCCGATCTGCGCGCCGAAGGTGGCCGCGTGGCCGGCGACGCCGAGGGTATGCTGGTAGACGCCGAAATCGTGACGCCAGACTTCGGCGAGCCAGGCCGTGATGCCGGCCTCAGAGATCGCAGTGAGGACCAGATCGGTTCCACGCTCGACATCGCCGCGCTGGAGTCCCGCGCCGAGCGCGGCGCTGTCAAACAGTTCCGCGACGATCGCGGTCGCGTCCGAGACGCGCCCTGTAAGCCGCCGCTGCCGCGCTTCGGCTGAGCGCGTCGCCGTCTCGATCATCGCGAAGACGTTCGCCAGTACCAGCTGGCGCGGCGCCGCAGCCGGTAGCTGCCGCAGGTGGGCGGCGGCGGTCGCAGGCTCGCCCCGCACGAGGACCAAGCGTGGCACCGGCGGACCCCGATGGGCAAGCGCCGGTTCCAAAGCGGCCGCTTGCGCGGGCGGGAGGTCCAGGATCACGAGGTGCGGGCGCGTCCGTGGAAGGGCTGCGCCGGCGGGAATCGCGTGGCAATCCATGACCAACGCGATCGCACGCTCCAGGGCCGCCCGCTCGAAGGGGCGATCCGAGATCAGCAGGACGAACGGACCGTCCGAGGCGCGCGATCGGGAGCCGAGGGCCAACGCGGATGCTCCCTCGCCCGCATGGTCAACGATTCGTTGACGCTAGCGGATAGTTTTGAGGAAAGCGTTAACCCTACGCACTATGCCGGCGTATGGACGCCGGAAAACGGGACCTCAGGCGAGGCTGACGGCGCCGTCCTCGCGGGCCGGCTTCGCCGACGGGCGGCCCGACTGGGTCGCCGGGCTCAGGACATCGGCGAGCTTGACGGTGAGAAGGGCCTGGCACGCCGCGAGGGCGACGAAAACGACGAGGAAGCTGGCGATCATCGAAGTACCCCTGGCGGCGGTGCGCGACGCGTATGTTGCAACGCAGAAATCCCATATCGCCGCGCAAACTGGTATGCCAGATACCGAATGCCATTCATGCTTGAGGCGCATGGCCGGAGATCAAGACCGCTCAAAACAGTGATCTGACCGAGGTGTCATGCATTTAGAAGAGAGTTGCGGTTGATTTACCGGATGCTGCAGATAGTGAGCATCAATGTCGCACTGCGTCCGTAAAAGCTGATCCGCGTGACGCGAGCTCGATTTATCGGACAAATCGAGGGCGTCGGCTCGGGCGTCGGCTACGCTCGTCCTGTCGGTCCTCAGCCTGAAGCTGGAGGTCCATAAGCCTGCAGAGCGCACATGCTCGCGGCCGGACGAAAGGCATGGATCGTGGCGGCTCGACGTGCCCAGGACAATTCTCGGTATCGCGGGAGCCGAACGGCTATCGACGGTGTAGGAGCCGGAAGGCGTCGGTCCGCAGCCGCTTCGATGATCCTCAACGTGCTGACGGGCGCCGAGGACTGGTTCCGGTGATCCGGGATCTCGGGAAGTGCCGTCAGTCCAGATAGTCGCCGTAGGTGTCGACGTGGCGGGCCAGACCGAGGCCGTGCTCCCGCACCAAGCGTTCCGCCAAGTCGGCGTCGCGTGCCTCAAGGGCAGCGATAATTGCCACGTGCTCGCGGATCGACCGCTCCGCCCGGTCGCCCTGGCGCAGGGCCGTGCTGCGGATACCGCGGACATGCATCAGCAGATTGCTCGTCAACTCCGCGATCGCCTCGCAATGGCCGAGGGCGATGATCCGCTGATGGAAGCGGATGTTGGCGTCCGAGTACTCGTCGATGTGCTCGGCCGGCTGTCCCTCGTAGAATTCCGGAAACGACTCGTGCAGGGCGCGCAGCTGCGCATCCGTGGCGCGGGTGCAGGCGAGACGAGCCGCCATGCTCTCCAGCGCCGTCCAGGCGTGGATCATGCCGACGATCTCGCGCTTGTTCTTCTTGATGACAAAGACGCCCCGGCGCGCCTCGGAGCGGACAAACCCCTCCTGCTCGAGCACGGTGAGCGCCTCGCGCACGGGCGTGCGGCTGACACCGAGATCCTGCGACAGCTTCCGCTCGTCGAGCCGCACCTCGTCGGGCCGGCCATAGATATCCATGTTGGTGATGGCAGACTTGAGCGCCTCATAGGCCAGGGTCCGTAGACTGGAGCTGGCGACGATCGGCTTTACGCTCAACGGCTCGGAGTTCGACATGCCTCGTCCAGTCGGCTCATGCACATGATTTCTCGCACGACTTTTCTCGTGCGCTCATAAAACGGACTAACCCAAACCTTTTCCCGATCCTAGTCGATTGCGGACCAACCCCACAGACCTGTGGCCACGCTCACGATCACGTGCTGATCCGCAAGGCACGGCAAACCCGAACGCAAATCCTGGAGCTTTGGGCTACGTCTGAGTGGAAGACTTAATCCAGTCTGATAAACATGAATTTTTATGCAGCATCCGTTGACAGGGCGACCGGCCATCAGCACTCTACTGCTGGCATACCGTCGACCACATCGGACGGGGCGCGGCATTCATGGGGGCTGATCGGCCCCCAACACTTTGTTTGTCTGGCGCCCAAGAATTTTTCAACGCACGCCGGCTGCTTTGTTCTGCCAAGTGCGACGGGGTGAGGGCATAGGAACGGCCCGGAATTGGACGCCAACAATAAACTTCGACAGGAGGGAACATATGTCCGAGATCCGCGAGCAGGTCGGTGCAGGCCGGTGGCTGCAGCTCGCGTTCGGCGTGGTCTGCATGTGCATGATTGCCAACATGCAGTACGGCTGGACCTTCTTTGTGAACCCGATGCAGGAGCGCCACGGCTGGGACCGGGCGGCGATCCAAGTCGCCTTCACGCTGTTCGTGGTCACCGAGACGTGGCTGGTGCCGATCGAGGGCTGGTTCGTCGATAAGTACGGCCCGCGGATCGTCACCCTGATCGGCGGCCTGCTCTGCGCCATTGCCTGGGTGATGAACTCCTATGCCGATTCGCTGACCATGTTGTACGTCGCCGCCGCGATCGGAGGCACCGGTGCCGGTGCAGTCTACGGGACCTGCGTGGGCAATTCCTTGAAATGGTTTCCGGATCGCCGCGGGCTCGCCGCCGGCATCACCGCAATGGGCTTTGGTGCCGGCTCGGCACTCACCGTCGTGCCGATCCAGGCGATGATCAAGGCGCAGGGCTACGAAGCGGCGTTCTTCTACTTCGGCATCGGTCAGGGCGCGATCGTGATGCTGGTCGCCCTCTTCCTCCGGGCGCCGGCCAAGGGACAGGTCCCGGAGGTCGCCCGGGTCAGTCAGTCGAAGCGCGACTTTGCACCGTCCGAGATGGTGCGCACGCCGATCTTCTGGGTGATGTACGCGATGTTCGTTATGATGGCCGCCGGCGGCCTGATGGCGACCGCGCAGCTCGGCCCGATCGCCAAGGACTTCAAGATCGCAGACGTGCCGGTCTCCCTCCTCGGGATCACCCTGCCGGCCCTGACCTTCGCGGCGACGCTCGACCGCGTGCTCAACGGCGTGACGCGGCCGTTCTTCGGCTGGGTCTCCGACCATATCGGCCGCGAGAACACGATGTTCATCTCCTTCGCGATCGAGGGACTCGGCATCTACGCGCTAAGCCAGCTCGGCGAGAATCCGGTGGCCTTCGTGCTGCTCACGGGTCTGGTGTTCTTCGCCTGGGGCGAGATCTACTCGCTGTTCCCCGCCACTTGCGGAGACACCTTCGGCTCGAAATATGCCGCGACCAATGCCGGCTTGCTCTACACCGCGAAGGGGACGGCGGCCCTGATCGTGCCCTACACCAGCGTGCTCACGAGCATGACGGGGAGCTGGCACGCGGTGTTCCTGGCGGCGGCCGGGCTGAACATTCTGGCGGCGTTCCTGGCCCTGTTCGTGCTCAAGCCGATGCGCGCAGCCTACACGAAGGGAACCCGAGCGAAGCTTGCGCCGGTGCTGGTGCCGTAGCGCCGGCGCGAGCGAGCGCGCGACAGAAGCGGCTCCAGCAGCGGGCCCGGCGCCGGCTTTACGGCGCCGGGCCTTCACGCGTACCCCGGAATCGAGACGCGTATTCCGGCGAACGGCCTCCGCCCGGCCGGAACGCGCGCGGGGCCATCCGGGGATCGAACATGGATACGGGCGAGCGGACGGCGCGGGAGCGCGTGGTGGCAGTGGCGCGAGACCTCGACGCGCAGGGTTTGAACCGCGGCACCTCGGGCAATGTTTCAATGCGCTTCCGCGACGGCTTGCTGATCACGCCCTCGGGACTGCCCACGGCGCGCATGGGCCCGGACGACATCGTTCCGCTCGCGTTCGACGGCACGCACCCACCGGGGCTCAAGCCTTCCTCGGAGTGGCGCTTTCATCGGGATATCCTGGCGGCGCGCCCCGAGTTCGACGGCGTCGTCCACGCCCATCCGGTCCACTGCACCGCCTTCGCCATGTGCGGGCGGGAGATCCCGGCGGTGCACTACATGATCGCGGCGTTCGGTGGCCCGCACGTGCGTTGCGCGCCCTACGCGCCCTACGGCACCGAGGAACTCTCGGACCTCGCGCTCGTCGCTCTGGCGGATCGGAGGGCGTGCCTTCTCGCCAATCACGGCATGATCGCTGCCGCCGAGAGCCTGGAGAAGGCGCTCTGGCTAGCCGTCGAACTGGAGACGCTGTGCTGGCAATACGCCCTCGCGCTCCAGGTCGGCGCCCCGCTGATCCTATCGGATGACGAGATCGCCTCGACCGTCGAGCGATTTCGCGGCTACGGCCTCAACGCCGCCGACCGGAACTGAACCGGGGGCGGCCGGCGGTTATCGAGCCGGCGAACGCACCTGCCGCGGGTAGGGAGGAGCGTCCGCCTCGGCTCAGCGGCCGAGGATCTGCCCGACCGCCAGGGCTCCGGAGGCGGCGAACTCGGCGGCAGCGATCTTCTTTCCATCCTCCGGCTTGACCTTTCGGATCTCGATCCGGCCGCCCTGCGCGCAGACGCTGAATCCGTCCTCGTCGACCGCGATCACTTCGCCGGGCTTGCCCTTCACGTCGGAGAGGCGGCGGACCGGATGCAGCCGCGCATCGAAGATCTGAATCTTCTTGCCATCCAGGGTCGTCCAGGCGCCGGGCGCCGGGTTCGCCGCGCGGATGAGGTTGTAGATCTGCTCAGCATGCGCCGACCAGCGGATCTCGGCCTCCGCGGCCCGGAACCAGCCCTCGTAGCTCGCCGCGTCCTCGTCCTGATCGATCTCGATATGCTGCCCCGCCACCACGAGGTCGGCCGCCTCCAGCATCGCGTCCACGCCCAATGGGAACAGGCTGCCGAAGTAGACGTCGCCGAGCGTCGCATCCCCGCCGATCTCGCAGGTCTTCTGGAGGATCACCGGACCCTCATCGAGCCCGTCGGTCGGGCGGAAGATCGTCAAGCCGGTCTGGAGGTCGCCCTTTGCGATCGGCCAGTTGATCGAGGACGGGCCGCGATACCGGGGCAGCAGGCTCGGATGATACTGGATCGTCCCGTGCTTCGGGATGTTGACGAAACTCTGCGGAGCGAACTGCAGCACGTAGGCCATGATGCCGATATCGGCCTCCAGGCCGCGCATCGCCGCGTCGGCCTCCGGGCTCTTCAGGCTCGGGAACTGGAAGACCGGGAGCCCCTTCTCCTGCGCCGCGATCCTCAGCACGTCCGGCTTCGCGCCCGGCTTCTCGGGTGCGCAGAAGACGCCAGCCACGCTGTCGCCGCGCTTGAGGAACGCCTCCAGGACGGCCTTGCCGAAATCCTGCTGACCGATGAAGGCGATGCGCATGCAAATCTCCGAGGTCGTCCGGCCCGTCGCGGGGCGGGACGAGAAACGTTCACGAGGTCAGGTTGAGCCTCGCGCGGCCGGGTTGGACGCTCGATCGTGCGCCGGACCTATGTAGCCCGAAGCCGGCGACCCACGGCGTATCGGCCGAGATCGCCGGCCGCGTCTCACTCCGCGGCGAACTTCTGCACCGCGCCGATGGCGCCGGAGCCTGAGATCTCCCCGACCTCTTCCTCCGAGTACTTGAGCAGGTCGCGCAGAATCTCCTCGGTGTGCTCACCGAGCAGCGGCGACCGTACCACCTCGGTGGGGCTCGCCGACAGCTTGATCGGATTGCCGACCGAGAGGTACCGGCCGCGGGTCGGGTGATCGACCTCCACGATGGTGCCGGTGGCGCGCAGCGCCTCGTCGGCTGCGATCTCCTTCATGGACAGGATCGGGCCGCACGGGATGTCGTGTCCGTTGAGGATATCCATCGCCTCGAACTTCGACATCTTCATCGTCCAGGCCTCGATGCGCGTGAAGATCTCGTTGAGATGCGGCAGGCGCGCCTTGGGCGTGGCGTAGTTGGGGTCTGTCTTCCAGCCCGGCTCCCCGATGATGTCGCAGATCGGCTCCCAGACTGGCGCCTGCGTGATGACGTAGATGTAGGCGTTCGGGTCCTGCTCCCAGCCCTTGCAGCGCAGGATCCGCCCCGGCTGTCCGCCTCCGGAATCGTTGCCCGCCCGCGGGGTGGCGTCGCCGAACGGGACGCCTTCGCCGAACTGGCTGTACTCCTTGAGCGGCCCATGCTGCAGCCGCTGCTGGTCGCGCAGCTTCACCCGGCAGAGGTTCAGCACCCCGTCCTGCATGGCGCAGTCGACCTTCTGGCCCAGCCCGGTCTGGGTCCGGTGGTAGAGGGCAGTGACGATGCCGAGCGCGAGGTGCAGGCCCGTACCGGAATCACCGATCTGGGCGCCCGTCACCATCGGGATGCCGTCCCGGAAGCCGGTGGTCGAGGCCGAGCCGCCGGCGCATTGCGCGACGTTCTCGTAGACCTTGCATTCCTCGTAGCGACCCGGCCCGAAGCCCTTCACCGAGGCGAGGATCATGCGGGGGTTCTTCGCGTGGATCTTCTCCCAGGTCAGGCCCATGCGCGCGAGCGCGCCCGGCGCGAAGTTCTCGACGAGGACGTCGCATTCCTCGATCAGGCGCCAGAGCACCTCCTTACCCTTCGGGTTCTTGGAATCGAGCGTGATCGAACGCTTGTTGTGGTTCAGCATCGTGAAATAGAGGCTGTCCACATCCGGTATATCTTGCAGTTGCTGGCGGGTGGCATCGCCGACGCCGGGCCGCTCGACCTTGATCACGTCGGCGCCGAACCAGGCCAGGAGCTGAGTGCAAGTCGGGCCGGATTGGACGTGCGTGAAGTCCAGGATGCGGACGCCTTCGAGGGCCTTGGTCATGGTCGGTCTCGGGTCGGGTTTCGGGATGCGGCGGGAAATGCGTCTCAGGTCGGGGCGGGGCCGATGCGGAGCAGTACCGCGTGCCGGCCACGGAAAGCGGCGTTTCCCGTCCTCGAACGGACCATGCCTGCCCTCCCTCCCGACGCGCGGTCCCGTCGAGCCGCGGTCCCGTCACTCATAGTCCGATCTGGTCGGCCCATGAACATGTATACCACATGCCATCAGCTCGACGCGAGTGCGAACGGAGGCGCGGGAAGTTAGTCGCTCGGTCCCAACCATAGACTGAAGATTCTGCTGTCTCAACGCAGGTTCGGGCGGCTGCGTGCAGGGGAGCAAGAGCGCGCCGCCCCCCTTGGCAGACGTTCAAAGGCGGTCCATGATTTCGTCAAAATGAGCCCGCCTCCCGGTAGCCGGCCGACACCAACGCTGAACGAGGAACGCCCATGCTCGCCAGCACAAGCCTGATCAAGTCGTCTTGGATCGCAGTGGATGTCAGCCGCGACCGCGCAGAGCGCGTGCTCGTTGTGGAAACCTACATCGCGGTGAGTCCGCTGGAGCCGAATTTCGACGCTGCTCAGTACGATCGCGTCCTGGGCTGCGTGCAGAAGGTGCTCAAGGCGCATCCGGAGATCGATCGGGCATCGATTCTCAGCATGCATCGCGGCTCCGGCTGCACGGCGCTGTTCCGTGAGCCGCCGGCGGACGTCGCGCATCCCGCGGCAGCCTGAGTTCGGCACCGCCGGCCGGGCGCACCAGTCTGCGTCCCGGTCCGCAGCAGGGATCAGCGTGTCCGGTCGAACGAATCGGCGCCTTGTGCCGTCGCGCGTTCCCCGCTGTCGCCGAGGGTGATCACCCCCCAGGACCTCGCGACGCTCCGTCCTGCTCCTGGCAGGGCAGCGGTTCATGCGGCTCCAGGGCGACCCGGGCGGCGTGGAACCACCAGAGCGGGATGTCGCGGTTGGCACTGGCCAGTTCGGACGCCCAGCCCTCCTTGGGCATCACATCGGCCCGGTCGGCGAACAGCCGCAGCGCGCTCTCGGCGCGCTCGCGCCGGCACCGCTCACGGATCGCGGTGCGTTCAGCCTCGGCCCGAGCATCGGTCTGCTCGATCAGTCGGCGGGTCGCCAGTTCGTCGGCATCGAAGGCGAATTGCTGCCAGAAGGCCTCCGCCTCCCGGGCGACGTCCCGTTCCCGCTGCACGGTCAAGAGCGCGGCCTCCGCGGCGTCCTTCGCTGCCTCGGCCGCGGTGGCGCGGGCGAGCATGCGGTTGTTGGCGTCGAGAAGTTCGCGCTCCCGCTCCGCGGCCATCCGCTGGCGGCGCAGGACGCGCAGCTCCTCCTCGTGCGCGTTCCGGTCGCTCAACTCCGTGAGGAGCGGAGCGAGGGGACCCTCCGCCAGGGCGTCGGCGCGCTTCAGATAGCGCTCGCGCAGGCCCGGGTGCCGGGTGTCGAGGGCGCCCCCCTCCCAGGCCGGTTGATCTGTCATTCCTTCCCGGTCGTGCTCGTAGAGGGCACGCGCCAGGGAGCGGCGGAGGTCGTCCTGAGGCGGTGTCGCGGCGTGTTCTGTCATGACGCTACGCTGGCGTGAGCAACTGACCCGCCGTCAACGCATCCGCGCGGCCGCAGGGCCCACGTCCGTGACGATCCGGTTTTGCCGTTCAAAATACCATCTGGCGAGTTCACTGGCATGGCCCCGTTCACGCGACGCCGTCGAGGGTCGTTCCTCGCTTCGTCGTTGCGGCGATCAGATAAAGACGCCGACGCTAATTCTACGGGGTGTCGACCTCCCGGCGGCCGCGCACATCTTGGACGATGAACGCCCCATCCGGGAGGATCGTGTTTCGAGCTTGGCGACCCATAAGATCATGGGGCGCTCTGGCCCGCTAGCCGAGTCAGTCAGTACCGTCACGAGGGCAACGGCTCGGGCGCAACCGGCACCGACCGACGCCGCCGCGGCCGATGCGGATCGAGGCTGCACGGGCTCCGGATAGATCCAGTCTCCAAGGCGGCGTGGCTGCGAATGCTCCCGATGGCGCTCCCGTTCGACACGAGATACAGCACGAATAACGCGTCTCGCGTGCGAATGAGCGCAGATGGTCCATACCGGCTACAATCCGGCGCTCGTCGCCTTGTCGATCGCCATCGCGGTCTTCGCCGCCTACACGGCACTTGATCTCGGCGGACGCGCCCGGGGGCCGGTGCCCGGCCCGCGTTGGCCGTGGATTACCGGCGCGGCCGTGGCCATGGGCGGCGGCATCTGGTCGATGCACTTCGTCGGCATGCTTGCCTTCGAGATGGGCATGCCGGCCGCCTATGACCTGAGCCTGACGCTGATCTCCCTGCTGCTTGCCGTGGCGGTGACGGGCGGAGCCTTCGCGTGGGTCGCCCTCTCGGGGGAGCGGTTCGCCGGACTGCTGATCGGCGGCCCGCTCATGGGCCTCGGCGTCGCCGGGATGCACTACACCGGCATGGCCGCGATGCAGGTCCCGGGGAATCTCGCCTACAGCCCGTCGATCGTCGCGGTCTCGGTCGCGATCGCGGTGACGGCGGCGACGGCTGCCCTGTGGCTCACGTTCCGCCGCCACGGCGTCTGGCAGAAGCTCGTGGCCGCCTGCGTGATGGGCGTGGCCGTAGCCGGCATGCACTATACCGGCATGGCGGCCGCGACCTTCACGGCCGAGGAGACGGGCGCCCATGCCGCGCACACCGCGGTGATCGCCCAAAGCCAGCAGAACCTCGCGTTGTACGTGGCAGGGGCGACCTTCCTGATCCTGTTCCTGGCCATGCTGGCCTCGTCGCTCGATCAGCAGCGTGTGCAGATGGAACTCCAGGCCAGCGAGGCGCGATTCCGCGCCGCCGTCCAGGCCGTGCGCGGGGTCCTCTGGACCAACGACGCCGCTGGCCGGATGGTCGGCGAGCAGCCCGGTTGGAGCGCCATCACCGGGCAGACCCGGGCCGAATACGAGGGCTACGGCTGGGCCGACGCCGTGCACCCGGACGATGCGCAGGCCTCGATCGAAGCCTGGAACGAGACGGTGCGCGCGCGGCGCACCTTCATCCACGAACACCGGGTTCGCTCGCGGGACGGGACCTGGCGGCATTACGCGATCCGCGCCATCCCGGCGCTCAACCGGCGCGGTGAGATCCGCGAGTGGGTCGGCGTTCACACCGACATTACCGAGCAGCGGGAGGCAGAGGCCGACCTGCGGGAATCCAACGAGGAGATCCAGCGCTACGCTTACATCGTCAGTCACGACCTGCGCTCGCCGCTGGTGAACGTGATGGGCTTCACCAGCGAGCTGGAGACGACGCGGGACGACGTGCGCGCAGCCCTGGACGGCCATCCGCAGGCCGAGCGGATCGACACGGAATTCGGCGAGGCGCTGGGCTACATCAAGGCCGCGGTCAACCGCATGGAGGGACTGATCGCCGCCATCCTGAAGCTTTCACGGGAAGGGCGCCGCCAATTCAACGCCGAGCGCCTCGACATGACCGCCCTGCTGCGCGGGGTCGCGGATGCCCAGCAGCATCAGGCCGAGGCCGCGGGCGCGACGGTGACCATCGCGCCGGATCTCCCTTGGATCGTGGCCGACCGGCTGGCCGTTGAGCAGATCTTCGGAAACCTGATCGACAATGCCATAAAATACCTCGACCCCTCCCGGCCGGGGCAGGTGACGGTCACGGCCCGGTCGGCCGGCCCGCGCGGGGTCTGCTTTTCCGTGACCGATAACGGCCGCGGTATCGCGGCTCGCGACCACGCCCGGGTCTTCGAGCTGTTCCGGCGATCGGGGCGCCAGGACCGGCCCGGCGACGGGATCGGCCTCGCGCATGTCAAGGCACTCGTGCGCTCGTTCGGTGGCCGGATCGAGGTCGCCTCGGAACTTGGGCAGGGCACGACGTTCAGCGTGACCTTGCCGCGTGGCGCGGCTACAGCTCTGGATGAGCCCCTGGTTTCGGCACCTTTGGCCGCGGAATGAGCGTGGAGCGACCAGTGCACCCCGTCAGCATCGTGATGATCGAGGATGACGAGGGCCATGCGCGGCTGATCGAGCGCAATATCCGGCGCGCCGGTGTCAATAACGAGATCGTCCCCTTCCGGGACGGCACATCGGCGCTGCAGTACCTCCTCGGGCCGGATGGTTCTGGCGAGGCGAGCTCCCGGCGCCACCTGCTGATCCTGCTCGATCTCAACCTGCCGGACATGACCGGCCTCGACATCCTCGAGAAGGTCAAGGCGAACCCGCATACGCGACGCTCGCCGGTGGTGGTGCTCACGACCACCGACGACAATCGCGAGGTCCAGCGCTGCTACGATCTCGGCGCCAACGTCTACATCACGAAGCCGGTGAACTACGACGGCTTCGCCAACGCGATCCGTCAGCTCGGATTGTTCTTCTCGGTCATGCAGGTTCCCGAAAACCCATGACCGATCCGGGCGCTCCCGGGGATGCCGCCGCGGCGGCGCGCATCCTCTACATCGACGATGATCCCGGCCTCGGTCGGCTGGTCCGGCGCTCCCTGGAGGCGCGCGGTTACGCAGTCGAGCTCTGCGCCAGCGGCGCCGAGGGGCTCGTGCGGCTGGCCGAGGGCGGTATCGACGCCGTCGCCCTCGACCATCAC
The DNA here is from genome assembly GCF_030700285.1 of Methylobacterium sp. NEAU K. GTDB lineage: Bacteria > Pseudomonadota > Alphaproteobacteria > Rhizobiales > Beijerinckiaceae > Methylobacterium. Next base: position 69,530 of record NZ_JAUYZJ010000005.1, read on the forward strand.
ATGCCCGGCCAGACCGGCCTGGACCTGCTGCCCGAGATCCGCGCCCTGCCGCAGGCCCCGCCGGTGATCTACGTCACCGGATCCGAGGACAGCCGCGTCGCCGTGGCAGCGCTCAAGGCCGGCGCGGTCGACTACGTCTGGAAGGATGTCCAGGGCCAGTTCCGCGAACTCCTTGGCGAGGCGGTCGCCACCGCGCTCCGCCAGGAGGCACTTCGGCGGGACAAGGAGCGCGCCGAGGCCGAGATGCGCGAGGCGCGCGACCGGGCGGAGCTGCTCCTGCGCGAAGTGAACCACCGGGTTGCGAATTCTCTCGCCCTGGTGGCGGCGCTGGCCCACATGCAGCGCAACACCGTGACCGATCCGGCCGCTAAGGCGGCGATCGATGAGATGCAGGCCCGGATTTCGGCCATCGCCGGCATCCACCGGCGGCTCTACACGTCGGACGACGTCGAATCCGTCGAGCTGGACGCCTACCTCGAGAGCCTCGTCGAGGAATTGCAGGCCGCCATGCGGGCGAGCGGGCGCGATCACGCGATCCACCTGCGTGCGGATTCCGTGCGGCTCTCCACCGATAAGGCGGTCTCGGTGGGAGTCGTCGTGACCGAACTCGTCACCAACGCGTACAAGTACGCCTATCCCGCCGGCACGTCGGGGGAGATCCGGGTCGCGGTTGAGCGCCACGGGGCCGACAACATCCAGCTCGCGGTGGAGGATGACGGCGTCGGATGGACAGGGGACGGGGAGATCCGCGGCACCGGACTCGGCTCGCGGATCGTGCGGGCCATGGCGACGAATCTGCGTTCGGGCCTGTCCTACGTGCCGGGGCATCCGGGGACGCGGGCGCTGCTCTCGTTTCAGGCCTGACCGGACGGCCTCACGATCCGGATTTGCGGGCGATGCGCTCAAGCGCTTCGAACATGGGCTGGAGTTCGTCTGCCTCGAGCTGATGGAAGCCCAGCGTGCGGCCCATCATAAGGCCTAGGATCGAGAAGAACAGGATCGAGCCCTCGCCCGGGCAGGCTCCGTTCATCTCGGCGAGCCGCCCGAGCCGTTCCGCCACGAAGCTGCGGTAGTCGTTCAGAGCCTCGGGATACTCGATCGAGGCTAGGAGCAGGGCGCGCGATGACTGGTCGTCTTCGCAGTAATGCGCTCGGGCATGCGCCACCATCGCCATCGGCAGTTGCGACGGTCCCGGCGGCGCGTCGGCTTCGCAGGCGGCGATGCCCTCCCGCAGTTCAGAGAGCTTCCGGCCGACCAGCGCCAGGATCAAAGCGTCCTTCGAGGCGTAATGGTGGAGCACCCCGCCCTTACTCAGCCCAGCCTCCGCCGCGACAGCGTCGATGGTCAACGCCCGCGCGCCACCCTTCCGAAGGACCGCATCGGCCGCCTCCAGGATGATCTCGGGCCGTTCGGCCAGCCGCTGGCGCTTAACTCGCATAGGTCATCCCGTTAAAAACCGACTGGACGGTATGTAGCCGATAGCGTAAGGAGGCGTCACGCAGTTCGCCGCGATTCTGCGGCGTGGGCGGACCGCAAGAACACCATGATCGCTCACCCTTACACAGTCCTCCTGCTGGCGACGATCGCCCTCTGTCCGGTCGGCGCAGTCGCCGTCGAGCCGGCTACTGAGGCCGATCCATCGCTGGCGCGGGTCAGGATCGTCGAGGCGCGACGTACGCCGGTCGCCTCCGAGGTGGTGCTCACCGGCGATATCCAAGCCCAGGCACAGGTCAACGTCTCATTTCGGACGAACGGCAAGGTCGCCGAGCGCCGCGTCGAGGTGGGAGATCACGTCGAGGCGGATCAGGTGCTCGCCGTGCTGGAGCCGCTGACCCAGCGGGCGAACCTCGACAACGCCAAGGCCGCGCTGAACTCGGCCGAGGCGCAACTGACGCAGGCCAAGATGGCTTTCGAGCGCCAGAAGCAGCTCATGGTCGGCGGCTACACGACGCGGCCGTCCTACGACAACGCCGAGCAGGAGTTGCGCACCACGCAGGCCGCGGTCGATTCCGCCAAGGCCGCACTCGGCACGGCGCAGGAGCAGTTCTCGTACACGGAGCTGCGCGCCGGCGTTGCCGGGATCGTGACGAGCCGAAGCGTCGAGGTCGGGCAGGTGGTCCAGTCCGGCCAGACGGTGCTCGTGCTCGCCCAGGACGGCCCTCGCGACGCGGTCTTCAACGTCTACGAGTCGCTCACGGCCCGCCCGGCGGCCGACAAGACCATCACGGTCGCGCTGCAGACCGACCTGTCGGTCACGGTGCGCGGGTCCGTGCGTGAGGTCTCGCCGACCGTGGATGCGTCGAGCGGCACGGTCCGGGTCAAGGTTGGCCTGGAACGGACGCCGCCCGCCATGGGCCTGGGGGCCGTGGTCGTCGGTCGCGGGCGCTTCGCCCCGCACGAGGCGGTGATCCTGCCCTGGTCGGCGCTCTACCGCTACGACGGCCGCCCCGCCGTGTGGGTCTACGATCCGGGGCGGCGCACTGTTTCGGTGCGCGCCGTGGAGATCGACCGCTACGGGCCGGACGTGATCGCCCTGAAGAACGGTGTCGAGCCGGGCGAACGCATCGTCGTCGCCGGCATCCAGTTTCTGCGGCCCGGGCAGACCGTCGCTGCCGCCTCCGTCGGGAGCAATCCATGAGCGCCCGCGCAGTTCTTGCCCTCGCCGTCGTCACGATGGGTCTCGGGGCTTGCGGTAATCACGGTGAGGAGCCGCGTGAGCCGGACTCCGCGGCGACGGTGCGGCCGGTGCTGACGCAGGCCGCGGAGCCGAGCGACGCCATCATGTTCGGTCCCTTCGCGGGCACGATCCAGCCCCGCTACCAGTCCGAGCTCGGCTTCCAGATCCCCGGCCGGATGGTGGCGCGCGACGTGACCGTCGGCGATATCGTCAAGAAGGGGCAGCGTCTGGCCGCCCTCGACACCGTGGTCACGCGCTTCGACCTGACCCGCGCCGAGGCCGATTATGCCGACGCCAAGGCCCAGGCCGAGAACGCCGAGGCCGCCGAGATACGCAGCCGGCGCCTGATCTCCGGCAACACGGTCTCGCAGGCCACCCTCGATCAGGCGGTGGCCAAGCGGGACACCGCGCGAGCACGCGTCGACCAAGCGGCGGCGAGCCTGCAGAAGGCCCGGGACCAGATGGGCTACACGGAGCTGAAGGCCGAGTTCGACGGCGTTGTGACCCAGCGCCTCGCCGAGATCGGTCAGGTGCTCAGCGCCGGCCAGGGCGTCGTGACCATCGCCCGACCGGAGGTCCGCGAGGCGGTGGTGGACATCCCGGAGCAACATGTCGGCGCGCTGCCGGCGGACGGCGTGTTCACGGTCAGCCTGCAGAGCGCTCCGGAGCTGACGGCCCGGGGCCGCATCCGGGAGATCGCGCCGCTCGCCGAGACCGGCACCCGCTCGCGCCGGATCCGCATCGCCCTCGACGATCCCGGGCCTGCCTTCCGGCTCGGCGCGACGATCGACGTGTCCCTCGCCCGCAAGGTGGCGCGCCGCTTCCTGCTGCCCGCCTCCGCGCTCCTCGAGGAGGGCGCGCGCCGGTCGGTCTGGATCGTCTCGGCCGACGGCAAGTCGGTGGCGCGCCGCGACGTCACCCTGGCCTCCGCATCGGAGGCCTCCGAGGCCGGTCGCATCACCGTCTGCGCCGGGATCGAGCCGGGCGAGCGGGTCGTGGTCGCCGGCGTCCATGCGCTGCATCAGGGTCAGGCCGTGCGCCTGACCGACGACGCCCGCTGAGCCGACCGGACGAGGTCTTCGCGTGAAGGATTTCAATCTCTCCGACTGGGCGCTCGGGCATCGCTCGTTCGTCTGGTTCCTGATGCTGGTCTCGCTCGTGGCGGGCGTGATGGCCTACGGCAAGCTCGGCCGCGAGGAGGACCCGCCGTTCACGATCAAGACCATGGTCGTGCAGACGACGTGGCCCGGCGCGACGATCAAGGACACCCTCGACCAGGTCACCGACCGCGTCGAGAAGGAACTCCAGCAGCTCAACGGGCTGGATTTTGTCCGCAGCTACACCACGCCGGGTTCATCCACCGTCTTCGTGCAGTTCCGCGATACGCTGAAGAAATCAGAGGTACAGCCGGCGTTCTACCAGGTCCGCAAGCGGCTCGGCGACATCAAGGGCCAGTTCCCGGACGGCGTGCAGGGACCGTTCTTCAACGACGAGTTCGGCGACGTCTACGGCAACATCTACGCGTTCACCGCCGACGGCCTGACCTACCGCCAGCTGCGCGACTACGTCGAGGGGATCCGCACCGAGGTCCTCGGGGTCCCGGATATCGGCAAGACCCAGCTGATCGGGACTCAGGCCGAGACGATCTATCTCGACTTCTCGACCCGCAAGCTCGCGGGCTACGGCATCGACTTCCAGGCGCTGATCAAGGCCTTGCAGGCGCAGAACGCGGTCTCGGCTTCGGGGGTCGTGCAGGCCGGTCCGGAGCGTGTCTCCCTCCGGGTCAGCGGATCGTTCACTTCGGAAGCCTCGCTGCAGGACGTGAACCTGCGGGTCAACGACCGGTTCTTCCGGCTTGCCGACATCGCCGACATCAGCCGCGGCTACGAGGACCCGCCCGCCCCGATGTTCCGGGTGGACGGCAAGCCCGCGATCGGGCTGGCCATCGCTATGCGGCCGGGCGCCAACCTGCTGCATTTCGGTGAGGCCTTGAAGGAGCGCATGCGCCGGATCGAGGCCAAGCTCCCAGTGGGCGTGGGCGTCCACCTGGTCTCGGACCAGCCCAAGCAGGTCGAGCACGCGGTTGGCGGCTTCACCGAGGCGCTGGTCGAGGCGGTGATCATCGTGCTCGCCGTCAGCTTCGTCAGCCTCGGCGTCCGGGCCGGGCTGGTGGTCTCGGTGTCGATCCCCCTCGTCCTGGCGATCGTCTTCGTCGTCATGCAGATGATGGACGTGACGCTGCAGCGCATCTCGCTCGGTGCGCTCATCATCGCTCTCGGCCTGCTGGTCGACGACGCCATGATCACCGTCGAGATGATGGTCGCCCGGCTCGAACAGGGCGACTCGCTCCGCAAGGCGGCGACCTTTGCGTACACCTCGACCGCGTTCCCTATGCTCACCGGCACCCTGGTGACGGTGGCGGGCTTCCTGCCCATCGGCTTCAACGGCTCTGGGGCAGGCGAGTACACCTACTCGCTGTTCGTGGTCTTGGCCGCCTCGCTTCTGGTCTCCTGGGTGGTGGCCGTGCTGTTCGCGCCGCTGATCGGCGTGACGCTCCTGCCGAAGACCGTGAAGCACCACGCCGAGAAGCGCGGGCTCTTTACCCGGCTGTTCCTCGTCGCCCTCAGGCTCGCCATGCGCTGGCGATGGACCACGGTCGTCCTCTGCTTGGCGCTGATGGCGGCGGCGATCGTCGGAATGGGCCACGTGCAGCAGCAGTTCTTCCCGTCCTCGGACCGCTCCGAGGTGCTTGTCGACCTGACGCTGCCGCAGAACGCCACCATCAGTGAGACCCGGTCGCAGATGGACCGGTTCGAGGCCAAGCTGAAGGACGACGCGGACGTGACGAGTTGGTCGTCCTATGTCGGGCAGGGGGCCGTGCGGTTCTACCTGCCCCTCGACCAGCAGCTCGCCAACGCCTTCTACGGCCAGATCGTGGTCGTGACGAAGTCGCTGGAGATCCGCGACCAGGTGATGGCGCGCCTGCAGGAGATCGGCCGGCGCGATTTCGTCGGCACCGACGTCCTCGTCCAGCCTCTGAGCCTCGGGCCGCCCGTCGGCCGGCCGGTGCAGTACCGGCTCAGCGGCCCGGACATGGAGAAGGTGCGCCGGCTCGCCCTCGACCTCGCCAACGTGGTGGCCGCCGACCGGCGCCTCGATGTGCCGACCTTCGACTGGAACGAGCCCGGCAAGGTGCTGCGGGTCGAGATCCTTCAGGACAAGGCACGCCAGCTCGGCGTGACAAGCCAGGACATCGCCGGCATCCTGAATGGCATCGAGGGCGGGCAAGCGCTCACGCAGGTGCGCGACTCGATCTACCTGGTGAACGTCGTCGGCCGGGCCGGAGCGGCGGAACGCTCCTCGCTCGACACCCTGCAGTCGCTGCAGGTCGGGCTCGCGAACGGTTCGGTCGTGCCGCTGCTCTCCTTCGCGCGGATCGGCTACGACCTGGAGCAGCCGATCGTCTGGCGCCGGGACCGACGGCCGACCGTGACGGTACGTGCAACGATCCGCGACACCACGCAGCCCGCCACCATTGTCACCGCCCTGCAGCCCGGGATCGACGGCTTCGCGAAGGCGTTGCCCGAGGGCTACACGCTGGAGACCGGCGGCGCCGTGGAGGAATCGGCCAAGGGCCAGGGGCCCATCGCCGCCGTCGTCCCGGTGATGCTGCTCGCCATGGCGCTGCTCCTGATGGTGCAGCTCCAGAGCGTCGGCCGGATGCTGCTCGTCTTCACGGTGGCGCCGCTTGGGCTGATCGGTGTGGTGCCGGCGCTCCTCCTGTTCGACAAGCCGATGGGATTCGTGGCGATCCTGGGCATACTGGCCCTGATCGGCATCATCATCCGCAACGCCGTGATCCTGGTGAGCCAGATCGAGGAGTTCCGCGCCGAGGGCATGCCGCCCTGGGAGGCCGTGTTCGAGGCGACGCACCATCGCATGCGGCCGATCCTCCTGACCGCGGCGGCGGCCAGCCTCGGCCTGATCCCGATCGCCCGCGAGGTATTCTGGGGGCCCATGGCCTTCGCGATGATCGGCGGCATCCTGGCGGCGACTTTCCTGACCCTCCTGTTCCTGCCGGCCCTGTACGTCGGCTGCTACCGCATCCGTCCGGAGACCGGCAGCCGGGCCGCGGCGACGGGCGCCTGAGCATCCGAGGGAACGAGCACGCCGCGTCACGGAGTTTGGAGCCTCGCCCGATCTCGACGAGAGCGGGCGAGGCTCCGATGAGTTCGCAGCGCCATCCGACGCTGCGAGAAGCGGTCGGCCCGCCCCTCCGCCCCCTCAGGGCGGGCCGACCGTGACAACCCTCTGGGGCGCGTTCTGCACCGACGGCCGAAACTCCGGGCGCCCCCCGCGCGTAAGAGGGGACGAGAACGGAGGAAACCGCCCGTATGAACGCCTTCATCGCCGTCGTCCTGGTCTGTGCCAACGGTCTCGCCCAGGAGGCCTGCACGGACACCGACGCGCTGGAGGTGCGCAAGGTCCGGGTCGCCAACGAATTGGGCTGCGCCACCGGCTGGCAGGAGATCATCGCCCGCACCGAGCGACGCGACGAGGTCGGCAGGACGGCCTATCTGAAGACCGAGTGCCGCCGGGTGAAGGAGCCGCAGTGACGATCCGGGCCCGACGTCCGGTGCCGCTACTTGGCGTACTTGATGTAGGCAAAGCGGGGATCGGTCGGCGTGCCTTCGAGCCCCTGTCCCTCGAGACCGGGCTGCCACGAGACGACCTCCTCGATCTTCCTGGCCAGGGCGAAGTCCTTGTCGGTGATGCCCTTGGCGGCATGGTTCATCAGCCGCACCTCGACCCAGGCGTAGGAGGCCGTGATGTCGGGATGGTGCCAGGCTGCCTCGGCGAGGTGGCCCACGGTGTTGATCACCATGAGGGTGCTCTTCCAGCCCGCTGTCTTGTAGGTGCGGCGGATCCAGCCGTCCTCCAGCCGCCACGTCGGCAGTTCCGCCTTCAGCCGCGCCTCCACGGTCGCATCGTCCAGAACGCCCTCGCGCCGCTCGCTCATCGCCCTCATCCCTCTCGTCCCGGTTTGGAGGCCCGAGGGTGCCCTCGTGGCAGGCCGTGCGCAAGCGCGCTTCCCCCGGTGGACGGCGTGCCGTGCGGGCCCTATGACCATTTTCCGAAGGCGCGCGGACAAATCCTCGCTCAGACCGCCGTCTCTGAAGACTGCGCAATACGATGGGAGAAGGCGTGATGCTGTCACGGCGCGCGATGCTCGCCGGCGGCCTGCTCGGCGGCCTCGGCCTGCGGGCAGCGCGGGCGGACGTGCCGGTGCTCCGCCTCGGGAGCCTGCCGTTCGGCACCTCGACCTGGGAGGCGGCGGTGATCAAGGCCCGCGGCCTGGATTTGGCCAACGGCTTCCAGCTCGACGCCGTCAAGCTCGCCGGTAACGACGCTGCGCGGATCAGCTTCATCGGCGGTCAGGTCGACACCATCATCGGCGACCTGCTCTGGGCGGCGCGCCTCGGCAATGACGGTCAGGCGGTGCGGTTCATCCCGTACTCGACCTCGGAGGGCGCCGTGATGGTGCCGGCCGACAGCCCGATCAAGAGCCTCAAGGACCTCGACGGCAAGCGCTTCGGCGTGGCCGGAGGACCGCTCGACAAGAACTGGCTGCTCCTGAGGGCGCAGGCCAAGGACGCCGCCGGCATCGACCTGGAGCACGCCGCCGAGATCGCCTATGGCGCGCCGCCTCTGATCACGCTGAAGCTGGAGCAGGGCGCCCTCGACGCGGCGCTGACCTACTGGACCTATTGCGCGCGCCTGGAGGCCAAGGGCTTCCGGCGCTTGGTGGGCGCCGAGGACATCATGCACGCGCTGGGAGTGGCCGGCGACGTGTCGCTGATCGGCTACTTGTTTCAGGACGCCACCGTGAAGGAGAAGCCCGCTGCCGTGGCCGGCTTCGTGCGGGCCTCACGGGCCGCCAAGGACATGCTGGCGTCGGATCCCGGCACCTGGGAGATCGTGCGTCCGCTGATGGCGGCCGAGAACGATGCGACCTTCGAGGCGCTCAAGCGCGACTTCCTGTCCGGTATTCCCCGCCGTCCGGTGGCCGATGAGCGAGTCGACGCGGAAAAGCTCTACGCCGTGATGGCGCGGCTCGGCGGCGCACGCCTCGTCGGAAAGGGAACCGGGCTTCCGCCAGACCTCTACTACGATAGCGGTCGCAATGGCTGAGGCGCCCGCCCAGCGGGGTTCCATATCGGACTGCCGGAACTCCGGGACCGCATGGGCGCGCTGACCCGCATCGCGTCCCTCGCTGTGCTCGTGGCCGCCTGGCAATTCGCCGCGCTGGAGGCTGGGTCGCGCCTGCTGCCCGCGCCGATGGCGGTGCTGCGCTTCATCGTCCAGGAAGCCGAACGCGGCGATCTCACCCACAACGTCGGGGTCACACTGCTGCGGGTGGCGATCTCCTTCGCGGTAGCGATGGCGCTTGGGATCGCGCTGGGCGTCGCCCTCGGGCGCTCGAAAGCCGCCGACCTCACGCTCGACACGCCGCTCCTCGTCCTGCTCAACACGCCGGCCCTGGTGATCACGGTGCTGGCCTATGTCTGGGTCGGCCTGACGGAGACCGCCGCGATCATCGCGGTGGTGCTCAACAAGCTGCCGAACGTGGCTGTGATCGTGCGCGAGGGCGCGCGCAACCTAGACCCCGCCCTCGACGAGATGGCCCGCGCCTACCGGTTCGACCGGCGCACCTGGGCGCTGGATGTGCTGGTGCCGCAACTCCAGCCCTACGTGGTCACGGCAGCCCGCTCCGGCCTGTCTCTGGCCTGGAAGATCGTGCTTGTGGTCGAGCTGCTCGGGCGCCCCGACGGCGTCGGCTTCGCGATCAACTACTACTTCGTGCAGAGCACCGACGTGGCCGCGATCATCGGCTACAGCCTCGTCTTCATGGCGGTGATGATCGGCATCGACGTCCTCCTGTTGCAGCGGCTCGAATCCCATGTCCGCCGCTGGCGCTGAACCCGTCCTCCAGGTCGCGATCGCCGCGAAATTCTACCGCCCCAAGGGGGCGGAGCCCGTCGAGGCTGTACGCCGCCTCACCTTCGGGGTTCGTGCCGGTGAGATCGTCTGCCTCATCGGGCCGTCGGGAGCCGGCAAGACCACGACCCTGCGCATCCTGCTGGGCCTCGACACCGATTTCGAGGGGCAGGTTTCCGGGGCCGAGAAGGCCGGGATGGTCTTTCAGGAGCCGCGGCTGCTGCCCTGGCGCAGCGTCGAGCACAATGTCCGCCTGGGGTTGCCGCGCGCCCGGCGCGGGCGCGACCTCGACGGGCTCTTTACGCGCCTCGGCCTGACGCCGTGGCGCGCGAGCTATCCGAAGGCGCTGTCGCTCGGCATGCAGCGCCGGGTTGCGCTCGCCCGCGCACTCGCAGACGGTCCCCGGGTCCTCGTCCTCGACGAGCCGTTCGTCTCCCTCGACGACGCGGCCGCAGCCGAACTGCGCGGGCTCGTTGTCGACACGGTCGATTCCGCCGGAATGAGCGTCCTGATGGTGACCCACAACGTCGCGGAGGCCATCGGCATCGCGGACCGGCTGCTGCTCGTCTCGAAGCGTCCGGCGAGCCTTCTCGCGGACGTGCCCCTCGACCGACCGCGCGGCCGGCGCGATCGCGCCTGGGCTGAGGCGACCCGGGCGGCGCTCGCAGCGCGCCATCCCGAGATCATCGCCGAATAGCGGGCCTCAATTGGCCTTGGCATCCACGTCGAGCCGCTCCAGCACCGCGGCGGGTGAGCGCGCCGCGCCGATATCGATGAAGCCGATACCGGCCGGCTCCTTCGACTTGGCGCGCACCACAAGCTTGCCAGGTTTCATCACGAACTGACCCATCGCGGCGCCGAGACCCTTGGCGGCCGGCGTGTTGCCAAGGATCACCGGGACGCCGAGCAGACTGGCAGTGACGTATTCCTTGCGCAGCTCATCCGGCTTGAGGCTCAGATCCTTCGACTGGGCGGCGAGGAATCGCTCGAACAGGCCTGCATTCTCGACAGTCACGTCAAGATTCTTCGCGCTGCCGGAGAACATCAGCATCGTGGCAGCCGGCAAGCTTCCGGAGAACAGCTCTGGCCCGATGCCGCCGAGGGTACCGGTGAGCCGGACCGTGCCGATGTCGCGCCCCGAGACGGAGACCTCGCGTATCGACAGGTCGCGCGCCTTCTCGTCCAGGGCGGCATCGGCCACCACGTCGAGGTCGAGATCCCGATAGCCATAGGCAGGCAGCGCGCCGATGATGGGTGCACCCGCCACCAGATCCGCGGGCAGGCTCAGGCCGGTCAGGGTGAGTCGGCTGGCGCTGGGTAAGCCGTCCTGGAGCGGGCCGAAGGAGAGTGCGGCCGCGCGCAGGGCGACCCGGGGGGTGGAGGGCGGTGCGATCGTGACCGCCAGCGGATCGCCCGGCTTCGGTTCCGAGAGCTTCGCCGATGCGGATTTGGTCGGGTCGGGCGCTGCCCCGCGAGACGGGACATGCGGGTCCCGCGGGACGATCTTCGGGGGCCCGGTATCGGGCGGCAGATCGACGCTCAGGTCGCTCAGGGTCAGGCCGCCCAGGGCCGGAGTGAGCCGATGCATCTCGGCGTCGCTGAACCCGGGTCGGGGCTCCGGATCGGCAGCGGCGGCGCGTAGGGCCGCGACCGTAGGCGCGAGTGACACGCCGGTCAGCGCCAACCGACCGAGATGGGCGCGCAGGCTCCCGCGTGACAGCGACACGTTCTCCAGGACTGTGCCGGCATCCGGACCCGTCGCGGCATAGGCGGCGCGGTCGATCTCGAACAGGATCGGTCCCCGCGGATCGGAATCGCTGACGCTCAGCCCGTGCATCTCCAGGCTGCCCAGCGCGCTCGCCTCGATGAGGTCGGCCGCCGAATCGGCGAAGGGCCGACGGTCCTTCGGCCCCTGGAAGCCCGCGGCCACGATCTCGAACGCGCCGTTCCAGCCATCCGGCACCTGCCGGGCACCGAGGTCGCGCCCGTTGAGACGCGCGATCTTTACCGTCGTGCCGCGCGCGTCAGAATAGGTCACGTCCGAGACTTGGATCGTGCCGTAGACTCGTTGGACCGGCCCCTTGCCGTCGCCCGGGACCGTATAGAGGCGGCTGAGCGCGGTGAGGTCGAGGTCGGTCGCCCGCACCTGCCCATAGGTTCCGGTGCCGCGATTCGGTCCCGCGACGGCGCTGACCGTCGCGCCCGCGGCGGTCAATTCACCCACGCGCCCCGACCGAACGTCGCGGGCGACGACGTCGCGGTAGGTCACGGTCTGCCGGTCGTCGCCGGGCCCGGCATGTTCGGATGTCAGAACCGGGATCGTCAGGCTCCCGGCATCGAGCCGCGCCAGCCGCGCCTCCCAGGCCTCGGACGAATCCGGCCGCAGGATCGCCGCCAGATCCTCCTTCGAGAGTCGCGTGCCGCTGGCAGTCAGCTTCGGAGCCTTGAGCAGCGTGCCCCCGAGCGGCAACATGACGTCGGTGACCGTGACGTCCTGAACGGCGGCGGCGCCTTCCTGGGCCGCGAGCGGCGCCGGCGAGGCTGCCCCGGCGAGGAGGACCAGCGCGCAGGTCGCGGCCAGGGTCGACCGGAGGCGGGATCGGGCCTTCGGATGGATCATGGGAGGGTCCGTATCACGGCTCGCGGGGGGATCCGCATGGGTGCCGCGTTTTACCCCACGAGGCAATCGCGCATGGTGTGCCCGGAGCCCGAGCCCCTACCGGTGTCGTACCGGCGCAACGGCGTCGGCGTGCCGACGCCGGGCAGGCGCGTCAGAGCGAGAACGACGTGCCGCAGCCGCAAGAGGCGGTGGCCAGCGGATTCTCGATCTTGAAGGACTGGCCGATCAGGTCGTTGACGAAGTCGATGGTTGAGCCGGACATGTATTCCAGCGAAACGGGATCGACGATCACGGTGGCACCGTCGCGCTCGATCGCCACGTCCTGAGCCTCCCGGGTGCGGGCGATGTCGAACGCGTAGGAGAAGCCCGAGCAGCCACCGCCGTTGACGCTGATGCGCAGCGACGAACCGGGCGGTTCCGCGCCCATGATCTCGATGATGCGCTTGGCGGCGCGGGGGGTCAGGGTGATTTCAGCCATCTTACGCTCTGGCCACGCATGTGTCCGGTGGATGGCGCCGCCCGGCCGTTGCCGGACGCGCCTCGGCCCACAAGATATGGACTTGAGGTCCGCGCCGCAACGCGCCGGGCGGGGAGGGGTCATGAGCAGGCTGCGCGAGATCGGGAGCGGACGCCGTGCGGCCGAACGGTGAGCGCTGGCGCGCGCCCTACGCCACGGATCCGGGACGCACGCGCGGACGGCTGATCGCCGAGGAATCTTCGCCGACGCGGAGCGACTTCCAGCGCGATCGGGACCGGATCATACACTCGACGGCGTTCCGTCGGCTGAAGCACAAGACACAGGTCTTCGTGCATCACGAGGGCGACCATTACCGCACCCGCCTGACCCACACTCTGGAGGTCAGCCAGATCGCCCGGGCTCTGGCCCGGGCCCTCGGGCTCGATGAGGATCTGGCGGAGGCGCTCGCTCTCAGCCACGACCTCGGCCATACTTGCTTCGGGCATACCGGCGAGGACGCGCTGGACGCCTGCATGGCCGCACATGGCGGTTTCGACCACAACGCGCAGGCCCTGCGGATCGTTACCCGGCTCGAGCGGCGCTATGCCGGATTCGATGGCCTCAACCTCGCCTGGGAGACCCTGGAGGGGCTAGTCAAGCATAACGGGCCGCTGTTGACCGCGGACGGGCGGCCGGCGCCCCGCTACGCCGAGCGTGGCATTCCGGCCGCCATCCTCGAATACGACGCCCTGAACCCGCTGGACTTGTGGAGCCAGGCCGGTCCGGAAGCGCAGGCGGCCGCGCTCGCCGACGACATCGCCTATGCGGCGCACGATCTCGACGACGGCCTGAGGGCCGGCCTGTTCGAGATCCCGGAGCTGCGGGCGGTTCCCTTCCTGGCCGAGCTGCTCGACGAGATCGACCGGCTGCATCCGGGCCTCGAACCGTCGCGGGTCATTCACGAGCTGGCCCGGCGGGTAATCACCCGTTTCGTCGAGGACGTGGTCCGAGAGGGCGGCTGCCGGATCGCCGCGCTCGATCCGCGCAGCGTCGCGGACATCCGCGGCGCCGACGCGTCGGTCATCGCCTTCTCGCCGGCCATCGCGGCAGCGGATGCCGACATCATGCGCTTCCTGTGGTCCAGGATGTACCGGAACCCGGGCGTGGTGGCGGTGCGCAGGAAGGCGGACGCGATCGTCCGCGATTTGTTCACGGCCTTCACGGCCGCGCCGTCAAGGATGCCGGAGGAGTGGAGCACCGGGCTGGCCGACGCATCCGAGGGGCGCATCGCGCGCCGGGTCGCCGACTACATCGCCGGCATGACCGACACTTACGCGGTCCTGGCGCACCGCCGGATCTACGACGCCACGCCCGACCTGCGCTGGGAGCTCCCGAGCCGCGGCCTGCCCCTCGCCGAGCCCTGAGGGTCCGAAGCCGGCGGTCCGCGCGGGCGTGCCCGGCGTCGGCGGCGCCGTGACACCCTCCCGCCCCCTTGCTAGACGGCCCCGGCGGACGCAGGCCTATGGGGCCGGGCGGCAACACCCCGCGCGAGCGAGACCGAGACCAATGAACATCTTCGCCCTGTTCGAGGCACGCGTGCGCGAGGCCGTGGAGGCGCTGACCCGAACCGGCCAACTGCCCGAGGGCCTCGACCTCGGGCGTGTCGTCGTCGAGCCGCCCCGGGACACGTCGCACGGCGACCTCGCCACAAACGCCGCGCTGGTGCTGGCGAAGGAGTCCAGGACGAACCCGAAGGCGCTGGGCGAGGCACTGGCGGCGGAACTCCGCACGGACCCGCGTATCGTGGAGGCGAGCGTCGCTGGACCGGGCTTCATCAACCTTCGCCTGGTACCTGAGATCTTCCACGCAGTCGTTCGCAGCGCGCTCTCCGAGCCGGAATCCTTCGGTCGGGCGCAGCTGCCGGGTGGCGCGATCAACGTCGAGTACGTCTCGGCCAACCCGACGGGGCCGATGCATGTCGGCCACGGGCGCGGCGCCGTGTTCGGCGACGCCCTTTGCAATCTCCTGGTCGCTGCGGGGCGGCAGGTCACGCGCGAATATTACATCAACGATGCGGGTGCCCAGGTCGACGTGCTGGCCCGCTCCGCCTATCAGCGCTACCGCGAGGCCCTGGGCGAGCCGTTTGCGATCGCAGACGGGCTCTATCCGGGCGACTACCTCAAGCCCGTGGGCACCCGGCTCGCCGAGAACCACGGCCGAGCGCTTCTCGATCAGCCGGAGGCAGAGTGGCTGCCGGTCGTCCGCGAGACCGCGCTCGGCATGATGATGGACATGATCCGGGCCGATCTCGCGGCGATCGGCATCCGCCACGACGTCTTCTTCTCCGAGAGGACGCTCCAGGACAGCGGTGCCGTGAAGGCGCTGCTCCAGGAACTGCGCGAGAAGGGCCTCGTCTATGAGGGGCGCCTGCCGCCGCCCAAGGGCCAGCTCCCAGAGGATTGGGAAGACCGGGAGCAGACGTTGTTCCGCACCCGCGAGTTCGGCGACGACAGCGACCGACCGCTCCTCAAGTCGGACGGTTCCTACACCTACTTCGCGTCGGACATCGCCTACCACCGGGCGAAGTATCTCGCGGGCGCCACGGAGCTGATCGACGTGCTCGGCGCCGACCATGGCGGCTACGTCAAGCGCATGCAGGCAGCGGTCAAGGCCGTCAGCGACGGCAAGGCGACGCTCGACGTGAAGCTGTGCCAACTGGTGCGGCTGTTGCGCGCGGGCGAGCCCGTCAAGATGTCAAAGCGCGCCGGCGAATTCGTCACCCTGCGCGACGTGATCGACGAGGTCGGACGCGACGCGATCCGGTTCATGATGCTCTACCGCAAGAACGACGCGACGCTCGATTTCGACCTCGCCAAGGTGGTCGAGCAGTCGAAGGACAACCCCGTCTTCTACGTGCAGTACGCTCATGCCCGAGTCCGCTCGGTCCAGCGGCAGGCCCGCGAGGCGTTCCCGGATGCGGACCTGTCCGGAAGCGCGCTCCTGCGCGAGGCCGAATTCGGAATGCTGACCGATCCGGGCGAGATCGAGATGATGCGGCTGATCGCCCAGTACCCGCGGGTGCTGGAGTCCGCGGCCGTTGCGCATGAGCCGCACAGAATCGCGTTCCACCTCTATGAAATGGCCTCGGCACTTCATAGTTTCTGGAACAAGGGCAAAGACTTGCCGCAATTACGGTTTGTTAATGCAACCGACCGAAAGTCGACCTGGGCGCGGCTGGCGCTCGTCGAGGCTCTGCGGAGTACTCTCGCGGCCGGCCTCGCGATTCTCGGTGTGACTGCCCCGGACGAGATGCGCTAGGCCCGTTTCGCATCGGGCCTGCGACCGGCGCTGATGTGAGGAAGCTGCCATGACGAACGCTTCGCGCGCTCAGGTCGATTTGGACGCTCTCGCGCGCGATCTGCGTCAGGATCGCGGCGGCGCCCAGGGCGGCAAGCCAGACCCGCTTGCGGAGCTTGCCCGCATCGTCGGCCAGGACGACCCGTTCCGCGCGCTGCTGGCGGCCCGTGACGAGATGCGGGGCGCGGCCGCGACACAGCCCCAGGCCAAGCAGCAGGACGGCTGGAACGGCCGGGTCGAGCCGAGCTTCGCTCCCGAGGTCGTAAAACCGAATCCCGCCGACGCCTTCGACCAGTATCTGGCCTCGGTGGAGCGCGACACCCACCAGGAGGCCGCGACCTACGGCGCTGAGGCCGAGGAGGCGCAGAACGCCGTCCCGGACTACGAGGATGGCCGCGGGCTCCGGCGCGCGAACCCACGCCGCCGTCTCGCCTCTGTCGGCGCCGGTATCGCGATCGTCGCCGTCGCCGTCACGGGTGCGCTCACCTACAAGGCCTTGCACGGCTCCGGAGGGAGCGGCGGCGTGCCCGTCATCCAGGCCGATTCCACACCCCTCAAGGTCGCCCCGAAGGTCGCCGACGGCGTCGAGATTCCGGATCAGAACCGGCAGATCTACGATCCGAAGGGCAAGTCCAAGGACGGACAGATCAAGATCGTCAACCGCGAGGAGCAGCCAATCGACGTGGCCGAGGCCGCCCGCGCCGCGCAGGGGACCGGACCCGCCGGGGGTGCCCAGAGCGGCACCACGCCGGGCAATGGCCCGTTCGAGGCGTTCGGCGAGCCGCGCCGGGTGCGCACCGTCGCGGTGAAGCCGGAGACGCCGCCTGCGCCGCCGCAGCGTGAGGCACAGGCCGACGCCGGACCCACCCCGATTCCCACGATGGTCCTGCCGACCGATGAGCCGCCGCAGGCCAAGCAGAAGCCCGGTCGCCAGGCCGCGGCGGCACTTCCGACGCCCGTGCCGGCGCCGGTCGAGGCGCCGCCGCCCCCCACTCCGGTGGAGGCGCCCCAGCCCAAGCCCGTGGCCGTGAAGCCGCCACCGAAGGCAGCGCAGCGGGTCGCGGCCGTGGTCCCGCCGTCGCCTCCCGCCCAGGACGCGCCCGATGCGGCGGCGGAAGCCGACGCCGCCATCAGGACGGGTTCCACCGGCGGCTACGCCGTCCAACTGGGGGTGCGCAGCTCCGCCGCCGAGGCGAAGGCCGCGTTCCGGCAGATGCAGGCCAAATTCGGCCAGCTCTCCGGTAAGCCGGAGCTGATCCGGCAGGCGGAGGTCAACGGCAAGACCATCTTCCGCGTCCGCGTCGGGCCCCTCGCCAAGACCGAGGCCGCGAGCTTGTGCAGCGCCCTGCAGGGCGAGGGCGGACAGTGCTTCGTGGCCAAGAACTGAACCCCGGCGACCCAGCCTCGGACTGAGACCGGCGGACGGGTTCTCGCCGACCTTCGAGGCGACCGGACGCGAGTCCGGCCAGCAACAATCGCCATCCGTCCAACCCTTCAACGGTTCGGACGCACGGTTTCGCCTTGCCGGCCCCGCGTTCCCGCCCGACTCTGCCGGCATCGATTCGCTGGATCGTCTGTTTCCTCCGCCCCACCCGTGCGGTCACCGAGAAGTCCCCCGAGAAGTCCCTATGACATCCCGTGCCTTGATCCTCGGTTGCGCCGGCAAGACGCTCTCCACCGAGGAGGCCGCCTTCTTCCGCGATGTGCGGCCCTGGGGCTTCATCCTGTTCAAGCGCAATATCGGCACGCCCGACGAGGTGCGCGCCCTGACGGCGTCGCTGCGCGACTGCCTCGGCTCCGACGCGTCGCCGATCCTGATCGACCAAGAGGGCGGCCGGGTCCAGCGCATGGGGCCTCCGCACTGGCCGGCCTACCCGGCGGGCGGCCGCTACGGCCGCCTCAACGGCAGCGCCACCGCGATGGCGCGGCTCGGGGCGCGCCTGATGGCGCACGACCTCGCCGAGGTCGGGATCAATGTCGATTGCGCACCGGTCCTCGACGTGCCGGCACCCGGAGCGCACGACATCATCGGCGACCGGGCCTATGGGTCGAGCCCGGATACCGTCGCCGAGATCGGCCGCGGTGTGGCCGAGGGCCTGATGGCCGGCGGCGTCCTTCCGGTGATGAAGCACGTGCCCGGCCACGGGCGCGCCGCCTGCGACAGCCACCACGGGCTCCCGATCGTCGAGGCAACCCTGGAGGCCCTGGCCGCACAGGATTTCAGGCCGTTCCAGGCGCTGGCCGACCTGCCGATGGCGATGAGCGCCCATGTCGTCTTCACGGCGATCGATCCCGATCGACCGGCAACCCAGTCGGCCGCCGTCATCCGGGACGTGATCCGCGGCGCGATCGGCTTCGATGGGCTGCTCATGACCGACGACCTGTCCATGCACGCGCTCTCGGGTACGTTCCGCGCCCGCACGGAGGCGGCCTTCGCGGCGGGTGTCGATGTCGGGCTGCATTGCAACGGTACGATGGACGAGATGCGGGCAGTGGCCGAGGCGGCTCCGGCGCTGGAGGGCGAGTCCGCCCGGCGGGCCGCCGAAGCGCTGGCGCGCCTCGATCACGCCTGCGACGGGCTCGACGTGCCGGCGGCCCGTGCGCGCTTCGCGGCGGCGCTTGCCCCTGCGGCCTGATCCGCGGCCTTCCACCGCGGCCTTCCACCGTCCCTGGCACCGCCTCTGCTTGTGTTCGGGCGGCGCGATCCCTAGGTTCGCCCGGAAATCTTCAACCGGTCGTGGCGTCACGCTCCCGCACGGGGGCGTTCGCAGGAGGTTGCCATGGGCAGCATGAGTATCTGGCACTGGGTCATCGTTGCCGTCATCGTGATGCTGCTGTTCGGGCGCGGCAAGGTCTCCGACCTGATGGGTGACGTGGCCAAGGGCATCAAGGCGTTCAAGAAGGGCATGGCCGAGGACGAGACGCCCCCGGTGAGCCAGCCGGCCGCTGCTCCGCCGAGCGAGCCGGTCCGGACGATCCCGCACACCGCCGAGACCAGCCCCGGCACGGCGATCCCCGCGAGCCACCTGCCGGGCGGCGAACGCAAGCCTGTTTGAGAGCCTGCCGGTCTGAGGACTGTCAGGGCGCGCGCGCTGGTGTAGAGCCTGACGGGGGTTCGGGCTCGGGTCCGGATCCCAGGACAGCAGGACCGTCGACGACATGCTGGATATGAGCTGGGGCGAGGTGATGCTGATCGGCGGCGTCGCCCTCATCGTCATCGGGCCGAAGGATCTGCCGAAGGCGCTTCGCACCGTCGGGCAGATCACGTCGAAGCTGCGCCGCATGGCCGGCGAGTTCCAGATGCAGTTCAACGAGGCGATCCGCGAGGCCGAACTCGACGAGGTCCGCCGCGAGGTGGACGGCATCCGCAACACCGTCCGTAACGCCAGTTCCGGGTTCAACCCGGTTCAGACGATCCGCGACGAGTTGAAGGGCGCCGTCGAGGGGCGTGTCGCCAAGGTCGGCCCCGAAAGGCCTGATCCCGACGCGACTGGCGCCGGATTGCCGGCGCCGGAGTCCCGCTCTCTCGCAGACGCCACCGCACAGCTTCGAGCTGAGCAGGAGGCCGCCGCGCCCGGCGGGCCGGAGCAGGCCGCAGAGCCAGCGTCCGGGGCAACCGCAGCGCATCCGCAGCCGCCGCAACTCGCCGCCGTTCCTGAGGCGCCGCTTCCGGTCCCCGGCTCGGTCGACGATCCGTTCGGTCCCCCGCCGGAGCCGGCGACCACGCACGATTCCCCGATGGACCCGAAGAACGGCGCCGCCGCCCGATGATCAGCGAAGCGGATGAGGCCGAGATCGAGGCGTCGCGGGCGCCCCTGCTCGAACATCTGATCGAGCTGCGGTCGCGACTGATCAAGTCGCTGATCGCCTTCGTGGTGATGTTCTTCGGTTGCTTCTTTTTCTCGCGCGATATCTACAACGTGCTGGTCTATCCGTACGTGTCGATCGTGGGCGCGCAGAACGCAGAGCTGATCGCGACGCATTTCCTCGAGCAGGTCTTCACCAACATCAAACTCAGCGTCTTTGGGGCGGCGTTCCTCGCTTTCCCGGTGATCGCCACGCAGATCTATGCCTTCGTGGCGCCCGGCCTGTACCGCAACGAGCGCAAGGCCTTCCTGCCCTACCTCGTGGCCACGCCAATCTTCTTCGTGCTGGGCGCGCTGGTGGTGTTCTTCCTGGCGATGCCACTGCTGATCAAATTCTCGGTGTCGCTGCAGCAGGTGGGCGTCGCGGGAGAGCCGACGATCAAGCTTCTGCCCAAGGTCGACGAGTATCTCTCGCTGATCATGACGCTGATCTTCGCCTTCGGCATCGCGTTCCAGCTGCCGGTCATCCTGACCCTGCTCGGCCAGATCGGGATCATCGACGCGGCCTTCCTGCGCGAGAAGCGCCGCTACGCCATCGTGCTGGTCTTCGTTGCCGCCGCCGTGCTGACGCCGCCGGACGTGATCTCCCAGCTCTCGCTCGCGGTGCCGATGCTGCTCCTCTACGAGGCCTCGGTATTCTCCGTTGCCCGCGTCGAGAAGCTGCGCGCGGCGCGGCGGGTCGCCGATGGGCTCGATCCGTAGGAGCCAGCCGAGCGATCCGGCAGCCTCCCGTCATGACTCCGGCGCGCGCAGGCGGTAGCCGACCCCGGTCTCGGTGAGCAGGTAGCGCGGACGCTCCGGGTCCGGCTCCAGCTTCTGGCGCAGCTGGCGCATGTACACGCGCAGGTATTGCGGGTCCGACGAGGACGGTGCGTGTCGCATGAGCTGCGCGTGGGTCAGGACCTTCCCCGCGTGCTGCACCAGCACGCGGAGGAAATCGTATTCCCGCGGTGACAGTTTTACCTCGCGTTCGCCCAAGCGCACGATCCGGCGCACGAGATCGACCGACAGGTCGTCGAGCCGGAATACCGGCCGCTCGCCCTGCATGGCGAGGCGGTGGCGGAGCGCAGCGCGGATACGGGCCAGCAGCTCGTTCATGCCGAAGGGCTTGGTGACGTAGTCGTCCGCCCCGAGATCCAGGGCCTCGACCTTGCCGCGCTCATCGTCGCGGCTCGACAGCACGACGACGGGCAGGTCCGGCCACCGCTCGCGGATCGCGGACAGCAGCGCATGGCCCGCCATGTCGGGCAGGCCGAGATCGAGGATCGCGAGGTCGACGCCGCCGCCGGCCAGGGCTGATAGGGCCGACGCGCCGTCCGCGGCCTCCACCACCGCGTAGTCCTGCGTGCCGAGGCCGGTGCGGAGCAGCCGGCGGATAGGTGGCTCGTCGTCGATCACGAGGATGCGGGCTGGCGCGCTCACGCGGCACTCTCCAGGGCAGGGCGGTCCGGCACAGGCAGGATCACGGTGAAGACCGCACCCGTGCGGTCCGGGCGATTCCCGGCGGAGATCGTGCCGCCCATCGCCTCGACGAAGCCCCGAGCGATGGCGAGACCCAGCCCGGTGCCGGCGCGGACGCGGTCGCCTTTGCGGACCCGGTAGAACTTGTCGAACACGCGCTCCCGATCCTCCTCGGCGAGACCCTCCCCCTCGTCCAGGATCTCGATGCTCACGCGTTTGCGCTGTGTCCGCGCCCGTATCGTGACGCGGCTCCCCTCGGGCGCGTATTTGGCGGCGTTGTCGAGCAGGTTGACCAGCACCTGCTCGAACAGCACCGCATCGAGGTCGAGCGGCGGCAGATCGGGGCCGAGGTCGAGCACCACCCGCTCGGGGGCGAGCGTGCGCTCGACCCGTTTCAATGCCGTGGCGACGATCTCGCCGAGATCGTGAAGCCCGCGGTTCGGCGCCACCGCTCCGGCTTCCAGGCGGGTCATGTCGAGCAGGTTGGCGATGAATCGGTTCAGGCGTTCCGCCTCTGCAATGACGGTGCCGATGAGGTCCGCCTTGGCGTCGGGATCGAGGCCCGCGTCGAGGTCGCGCAGGGTCGTGGCGGCGCCGAGTACGCTGGCAAGCGGCGTCCGCAAGTCATGTGAGATGGAGGTCAGCAGCGCCTGCCGCAGGCGCTCGGTCTCGGCGGAGCGCTCGGCCCGGTCGAGATCTTCCACGAGGTGGACGCGCTCGATGGCCAGCGCCCCCTGGTCGGCGAGCGCGTCGAGGAGGCGGCGGCTATCGGGGGTCAGCAGGGGTCCCTGGCCGTCGGCGTCGATGCCGACCACCCCGATGATGCCGCGACCGGTTCGCATCGGCAGGAACAGGCGCTTCGCTCCCGGCAGGGTATCGGCGCCGCGGCCGGCCGGCCGGTCGTTGTCGAACGCCCAGCGGGCGGCGGCGAGGTCCGCCTCGTCGAGGGTGTCCTCGGGCGGGTAGCCGGCGCGCACGCCGAGGGTGCCGTCCTCCGGCAGGATCAGCACGACCCGGACCTTCAGCATCGCGGCGACCTGATAGGCGGTCGCCCACAGAACGTCGTCCAGGGTGCCGCAGCTCGCGAGCTTGCGGCTGAAGCCGTAAAGAGTCTCGGTGGTCCGTGCGCGCGAACCGGCAATCAGCGCCTGCTCCCGCGTCCGCGCCGTGAGGTTCGAAACCAGCACGGCGACCACCGCGAAGAAGAACAGCGCCGCGATGTTGGTCGGGTCGGCGATGGTGAAGGTGTAGAGGGGCGGCAGGAAGAAAAAGTTGTAGGCAAGCGACGAGGCCGCGACCGCGACGAGCGAGGGATAGAGGCCGAAGCGGACCGCCACCGCCACCACCGCGGTGAGGAAGACGAGGTCCACGGTCTCGATCCCGACCAGCGGCTGGACCAGCTCGGCGAGGCCGAGCGAGGCTGCTACCGCAGCGAGGGCGATCACCAACGGCAGCGCCCAGGGCCGCTTCTCTCGGGCCGTGCTCACGCGCTGCCCGAGCTTCGGGACGGCTGCGCCGACCTGATCTCCGGCAATCACGTGGACGCTGATCGCACCGGAGCGCCGCACGAGTTCGTGCACCACCGAGCCGTGGAGAATCTCGAACAACCGCGAGCGGCCCGACTTGCCGACCACGATGTGGGTGACGTTCTGCGTCTCTGCGTAGGCGATCACGGCTTCCGCGATGCTCTCGCCGATGCCCGGCACGGTCACGGTCTCGCCGCCGAGTCGGTCGGCCAGCCGCAGGGTCTCGGCCAGCCGGTCGCGGGCCGGCTCGGGCAGCGTCGCCGAGCGCCTCGTCTCCACCGCGAGCGCGATGAACGGGGCACGCAGCCGGTCGGCGAGCCGCTTGGCGTAGCGCACGAGTCCGGGCGCCGAGGCATCGTCACTGACGCAGACGAGGACGCGCTCGCCTGCGGCCCAAGGGCCGGCGATGGCGTGCGCCTGCATGTGGGTGAGGAGCTGCGCGTCGACGCGCTGGGCGGTTGCCCGCAGCGCCAGCTCGCGCAAGGCCGTGAGATTGCCGGGCGAGAAGTAGCCGGCGAGGGCCCGCTCGGCGTGGTGGGGCAGGTAGACCTTGCCGGCCTTCATCCGGGCCATGAGTTCGTCGGGCGCGAGATCGACGACCTCGATGTCGTCCGCCGCATCCAGCACGGCGTCCGGCACGGTCTCGCGGACCCGCACCCGCGTGATCTGCGCCACGACGTCGTTCAGGCTCTCGACGTGCTGGATGTTGAGCGTGGTGTAGACGTCGATCCCGGCCGCCAGGATCTCCTCCACGTCCTGATAGCGCTTCGGATGGCGCGAGCCCGGAGCGTTGGTGTGGGCGAGCTCGTCGACCAGCGCCAGCGCCGGTCGGCGGGCGAGCAGCGCGTCGAGATCCATCTCGGCGAGGCTGCTGCCCTTGTAATCGACCTGTCGGCGGGGAAGCATCTCGAGCCCCCGGAGCAGCTCCTCGGTCTCGCCGCGGCCGTGCGTCTCCACGACGGCCGCGACCACGTCGATGCCGTCGCGCAGGCGAGCATGCGCCGCCGTCAGCATCTCGTAGGTCTTGCCGACACCAGGAGCGGCGCCGAGGAAGATCTGCAGGCGGCCGCGCACGCCGCCCGCCCGCCGCGTCTGGGCCAACAGCGCGTCGGGCGAAGGTCTGGTGTCGCGCCGGCTCTCGGGCATGGGGCGTTGTAGCTAGCCCGGCGGCAGGGCGTCGAGGGCGAGGTTCAGTTCCAGCACGTTCACGCGCTTCTCGCCGACCACGCCGAGGAGCCGGTCCGCGGTGTTGGCAGCCACCAGGGCGCGCACGCGAGGCTCGGGCAGGCCCCGGGCCCTGGCGACGCGGGGAACCTGGAACTCGGCCGCCTCCGGGGAGATGTCCGGATCGAGCCCGGAACCGCTGGTCGTGACGAGGTCGACGGGGATCGCGCTGCCGGGATTGTCGGATCTGAGCGTCTCAAGGTCCCCCTTGATCCGCTCGGACAGAGCCGCGCTGGTCGGCCCGAGATTGGCGCCGCCGGAATTGGCGGCGTTGTAGGGCACCGGGATTGTCTTAGTCACATCGGCCGGGTCCGGTGCGGTCGTCGCCGAAGGGCGGCCGTGGAAGTAACGGGCTTCGGCGAAGGGCTGGCCGATCAGACGCGAGCCGACGACGCGGCCGCCGCGCTCGATCAGGCTGCCTTCCGCTTGCCGGGGGAGGAGGGTCTGCGCCAGTCCGGTGACGGCCAGCGGATAGGCGAGACCGGTGATCGCCGTCAGAGCGACGATCAGCACGAGGGCGGGACGGATAAGGGTGATCATGGCGGTAGATCCGGTCAGACGAGGTGGAGGGCGCTGACCGCGAGGTCGATCGCCTTGATGCCGACGAACGGCACGAGGATGCCGCCGAGCCCGTAGATGGCGAGGTTGCGCCGCAGCAGCGCCCCGGCACCGACGGCCCGGTAGGTGACGCCCCGCAGGGCCAGCGGGATCAGGGCCACGATGATCAGCGCGTTGAAGATGATAGCCGAGAGGATCGCACTCTGCGGCGAGGCCAGCCCCATGACGTTGAGGGCCTGGAGCTGCGGATACAGCCCGAGGAACATCGCCGGGATGATGGCGAAGTACTTCGCCACGTCGTTGGCGATGGAGAAGGTCGTCAGCGCCCCCCGTGTCATCAGCAGCTGCTTGCCGATGCCGACGATCTCGATGAGCTTCGTCGGGTCGGAATCGAGGTCGACCATGTTGCCGGCCTCGCGGGCCGCGACCGTGCCGGTGTTCATGGCGACGCCGACATCCGCTTGGGCCAGTGCCGGGGCGTCGTTGGTGCCGTCGCCGCACATGGCCACGAGCTTGCCGCCGGCCTGCTCGCGCCGGATCAGCGCAAGCTTGTCCTCGGGTGTGGCCTGGGCGAGGAAGTCGTCGACGCCGGCCTCGGCGGCGATCGCCGCGGCGGTGATAGGGTTGTCGCCGGTGATCATCACTGTGTGGATGCCCATGCGGCGCAGCTCCGCGAAGCGGTCCCGGATGCCGCCCTTCACGATGTCCTTGAGGTGGATCACCCCGAGGAGCTTGCCGTCGCGGGCGACCGCGAGCGGTGTCCCACCGGACTTGCCGACCGCATCCGCGATTGCGCGCAACTCCTGGACGATGTGCGGATCGATGTCCGACCGGTAGGCGAGGGCGGTGTTGGAGCGCGGCATCGGCGCGGGACCCGCATCCAGCGACGCCGTGATGGCGTCGACAGCGCCTTTGCGGATCGACACGCCGTCGAGGTCGACGCCGGACATCCGCGACTGGGCCGTGAACGGCACGAAGGTCGCGTTGAGGCTCGCCATGTCGCGGGCGCGGATGCCGTAGCGCTCTTTGGCGAGCACCACGATCGAGCGGCCCTCGGGGGTCTCGTCCGCCAGGGAGGCGAGCTGGGCTGCGTCGGCAAGCACCTGTTCGGAGACGCCGGTGACGGGCCGGAACTCCGTGGCTTGGCGATTGCCGAGGGTGATCGTGCCGGTCTTGTCCAGAAGCAGCGTGTCGACGTCGCCCGCCGCCTCGACGGCCCGGCCCGACATGGCGAGCACGTTGAAGCGCACCAGCCGGTCCATGCCGGCGATGCCGATCGCCGAGAGCAGCGCGCCGATCGTCGTGGGGATCAGGGTGACGAACAGGGCGACCAGCACGATCAGCGGGATGGCGCCGCCGGCATAGGTGGCGAAGCTTGGAATGCTCGCCACCGCGAAGACGAACACGAGGGTCAGGCCGGCGAGCAGGATGTTCAGGGCGATCTCGTTCGGGGTCTTCTGGCGCGACGCGCCCTCGACCAGGGCGATCATGCGATCGATGAAGGTCGATCCCTGCGCGGCGGTGATGCGCACCCGGAGCCAGTCGGAGAGCACTTGCGTGCCGCCGGTCACCGCCGAGCGGTCGCCGCCGGATTCACGGATTACCGGAGCCGATTCACCGGTGATCGCCGCCTCGTTGACCGAGGCCACGCCCTCGATCACCTCGCCGTCGGAGGGGATCAGGTCGCCTGCCTCCACAAGGACGACATCCCCAACCTTGAGGGCGGTGCCCGGTACCGTCTCGTAACCGGTGCGGCCGCCGCCGGGACCGGCGGAGGCGCCGCTCAGGCGCTTGGCCTGGGTTTGGGTCCGGGTCTGGCGGAGCGAGGCGGCCTGCGCCTTGCCGCGGCCCTCGGCCAGTGCCTCGGCGAAGTTTGCGAAGATCAGGGTGAACCACAGCCACAGGATGATCTGCCCGGAAAAGAGCAGGTCCGCACCGCCGGTGGCGATGTCGCGCACGAACAGAACGGTGGTGAGGGCCGCGACGACCTCGACCACGAACATCACCGGGTTTCGGATCATCGTGCGGGGATCGAGCTTGCGCAGGGAGCCGACGAGCGCGGGGCCGACGAGGGCCGCGGTGAACAGCGAGGATTGGGTACGGGCCATGACGGGGTGTCCGAACAGGGGGCTGGGCGGCCCGGCGCGGCGCCGGGTCTGCGTGCGTGGTCAGGGGGCGAGGGTTCGCCCGAGCATGGCGGCCGCGGCGGCCAGGGCGAGGCCGCCGAGCAGCGCGACGCCGAGGAGCGCCAGGATCAGGTCTGAGGTCCTGGCGGCCGCGGCCGCCGGCCGGCCGCTCCGAGGGGGCGGCGACCGGTGCGGCATCAGCCGATGGCGCGGGACCCGCCGCGGCGGGATGACGTGGCGCATGGCTCAGCCCCCCGTGGCGAAGGTCTGGCCGGCCGCGCCCGCGAGGTGCTCGACGATCGGTCCGAGCGCCAGGGATGGAAAGAAGGTCAGGCCGCCGACGATCAGGATCACCCCGACCAGCAGCCCGATGAACAGGCCGCCATCCGTCGGGAAGGTGCCCGCCGAGGCCGGGACCGTTTTCTTGGCCGCGAGCGACCCGGCGATGGCGAGCGCCGGCACGATCACGAAGAACCGCCCGACCAGCATGCCGGCAGCCAGCATCGTGTTGTAGAACAAGGTGTTCCCCGAGAGCCCGGCGAAGGCCGAACCGTTGTTGGCCGCCGCCGAGGTGAAGGCGTAGAGGATCTCCGAAAAGCCGTGCGGTCCGGCATTTGCGGGGCCCGCGAGCCCGGCCGCCACGACGGTGGCGACGGCGGTGCCCCCGAGCATCATCAGCGGCAGGCACAGGATGGCCAGCATCGCCATCTTCACCTCGCGCGCGTCGATCTTCTTGCCGAGGTATTCCGGCGTGCGCCCGACCATGAGGCCGGCCACGAAGATCGCGACGATCACGAAGACCAGCATGCCGTAGAGCCCGGCGCCGACGCCGCCGACGATGATCTCGCCAAGCTGCATGTTGATGAGCGGGATCAGGCCGCCGAGCGCCGTGAAGGCGTCGTGCATGGCGTTGACCGCGCCGCAGGACGCGGCGGTGGTGACAACCGCGAAGAGCGCCGAGCCGACGATGCCGAACCGGACCTCCTTGCCCTCGAGGTTCCCGCCGGTCAGCCCGAAGGCGTGGAGCACGGAGCTGCCGCTCGCCTCGGCCCAGTAGGTCACAGCGGTTCCGGCGAGGAACAGCACCGCCATTGCCGCGAGGATCGCCCAGCCCTGCTTCTCGTCGCGGACCATGCGGCCAAACACGTTGGTGAGCGCTGCCCCGAGCGCGAAGATCGAGACCATCTGGACGAGGTTCGACAGCGCCGTCGGATTCTCGAACGGATGGGCGGCGTTGGCGTTGAAGAAGCCGCCGCCGTTCGTGCCGAGCATCTTGATCGCGACCTGGCTGGCCACGGGACCGACCGCGATCGTCTGCTTGGCGCCCTCCAGTGTCGTCGCGTCGATATACGGCTGAAGCGTCTGCGGGATGCCCTGCCACACCAGGAACAGCGCGTAGGGCACGCAGAGCGGGAGCAGCACGTAGAGGGTGCAGCGGGTGACATCGATCCAGAACGAGCCCACCGTTTTGGCCGAGGCGCGGGAGAAGCCGCGGATCAGCGCGACCGCCAGGGCGATGCCGGTGGCGGCGGAGAGGAAGTTCTGGTGCGTCAGCGCCAGCATCTGGGACAGATACGAGAGCGTGCTCTCGCCCCCGTAATTCTGCCAGTTGGTGTTCGTGACGAAGCTCGCCGCCGTATTGAAGGCGAGGTCTGGCGCGACCTCTCCCTGGCCAGCCGGGTTGAAGGGCAGCACGGTCTGGAGGCGCAACAGCCCGTACAGAACCAGGAAGCCGAGCGCGTGGAAGAGCAGCATCGCCACCGCGTAGGACTGCCAGTCCTGCTCGTGGTCGGGACGGATGCCGGCCACGCGGTAAAGCCCGCGCTCGACGGGGCCGAGCACGGGCGAGAGGAACGTGCGCTCGCCGGTGAAGACGTGCGTCATGTACAGACCGAGCGGACGCACGAGCGCCAGCACGATCGCGCAGAACAGCGCGATCTGGATCCAGCCGTTGATGGTCATGGGTGAGTTCTCGCGTCGCTCAGAACCGCTCGGGGCGGACGAGGGCGTAGGTGAGGTAGACGAAGAGCAGAGCGGTCACGGCACCGCCGAGTATGTAATCGAGGGTCATGTCAGCCTCACAGGCGCACGCAGACCGCGGCGTAGGCCGCGGCGAGTGCGAAGAAGGCGAGACCTGCCGCTACGAAGACGAGGTCGAGCATCGGCTGAGGGCTCCGGCCCGCGCCGCGTCCGTTCGGGGATTCGATCGGTGCGCCGCGCTGACCCGGACATGCTCGCGTCTCCGTGAGGATGCGAGACGATCAGCGGGTCCGGCGCGTTAGGATCGCATAAGGAAACGACCCATCCGACGCGCGGCCCATCGCAATACGGCGCGCCTGCTCCCTCGTCATCGGGAGGTGACGCGCCGTCGAGCCGCTCGGTTGGGAATGCGGCGTTCGAAGCCTATTCGGCGCGCAGCAGCACGTGCCGCTTCTTGCCGAAGGACAGCTTGATCACGCCGTCCTGAGTCAGGTCCGCAAGCCTGAGCAACGCCTTCTCGTCCGTCACCGGCACGTCGTTGACGCGCAGGCCCCCACCCTTGATCTGCCGTCGCGCCTCACTGGTCGAGGGCACGAGCTTGGCGATCTCCGGCCCGAAGGCCGTCAGTACGCCAAGCCCCGCCTCAAGAGCTGCCGCGGGCACGGTGACGCTGGGCAGGTCAGCGGCCAGCGTCCCCTCCACAAAGGTCTTCCGCGCCGTCTCGGCGGCGGTCTCAGCGGCGTCCCGGCCGTGCATCAGCGCCGTGGCCTCGGTGGCGAGCACCATCTTGGCCGCGTTGATCTCTGAGCCGGCGAGGGCGGCGAGCCGCGCGATCTCGCCCATCGGCAGCAGCGTGAACAGCCTGAGGAAACGGGCCACGTCCGCGTCCTCGGTGTTCCGCCAGAACTGCCAGTAATCGTAGGGCTTCAGCATCTCCGGGTTGAGCCAGACGGCGCCGGCAGCGGTCTTGCCCATCTTGGCGCCCGAGGACGTGGTCAGCAGCGGGCAAGTCAGCGCGTAGAGCTGCGGCGTTCCCATGCGCCGGCCGAGATCGATGCCGTTGACGATGTTGCCCCACTGGTCCGAGCCGCCCATCTGCATCACGCAGCCGTAGCGGCGGTTCAGCTCCACGAAGTCGTAGGACTGGAGGATCATGTAGTTGAATTCCAGGAACGAGAGTTCCTGGTCGCGCTCGAGGCGCAGGCGTACGCTGTCCATCGACAGCATCCTGTTCACCGAAAAGTGGCGGCCAACGTCGCGCAGCATCTCGATGTAGTTGAGCTTTGTCAGCCACTCGGCATTGTCGACCATCACGGCGTCGCCGGCCCCCTCGCCGAAGCGCAGGAACCGGTCGAAGGTCTTGCGGATCTCGGCCTTGTTGGCGTCGATCTGCTCCACCGTCAGGATTTTACGGGTCTCGTCGCGGCCGGAGGGGTCGCCGACCCGGGTGGTGCCGCCGCCCATCAGCGCGATCGGCCGGCCGCCGGTGGCCTGGAGCCAGTGCAGCATCATGATCGACAACAGGTGCCCGACATGAAGCGAAGGCGCCGTGCAATCGTAGCCGACATATGTGGTCAGCCGTCCCTCCACGGCCGCCGCGTCGATCCCGGCAAGGTCGGAGGTCTGGTGAATGTAGCCGCGCTCGGTCAGGATCCGCAGGAAGTCGGATTTCGGCGCGAAGCTCTCGGCGGTCATGGCAGCGGTCTCGGGTCGCGAGCCGGCGCGACAGGCCGAAGCTCTGCGTGCTAACTCGCGCTTGGGTTCAGGATACGGCGCGCTCATAGCAGGGCGTTGGCCGAAAGGCACGGGGCTGGGCGGCATGGCGATGATGCGCGCGATCGGGCTGATGAGCGGCACCTCGCTGGATGGCGTCGATATCGCGCTGATCGAGACCGACGGCGAGCAGGTCCACGTGGTCAAGGGCCACAACAACTTCCTGGAGCCGCTCGGGCCCAACGGCTATCGCGGCTATTCCGACACGGAGAAGGCGCTGCTGCGCGCCGCGACCAAGGACGCCGAGGCGGTGCTCCATCCGGGCGACCGGCCCGGGCGGCTGCCCGAGGCGGAGGCCTTCGTCACGCAGGCCCATGCCGAAGCAGTCGAGCGGTTCCTGGCCGAGAACGGCCTGAGCGCGACGGCGATCGACGTCATCGGATTCCACGGTCAGACCGTGATTCACCGGCCGGACCAGCGGATCTCGATCCAGATCGGCGACGGGCAGGCGCTGGCGGACCGGCTCGGCATAGCGGTGGTCTCGGACTTGCGCCGGGCCGACATCGAGGCCGGTGGCCAGGGCGCGCCGCTGGTGCCGGTGTTCCACAAGGCCCTGGCCGAGGCTTCGGGATTCGACGGCCCGTTCGGCATCCTCAACATCGGCGGCGTCGCCAATGCGACGCTGATCGATTCCAAGGGCGGCGTGATCGCCTTCGACACCGGGCCCGGCAACGCCCTGATCGACGAGTGGATGCAGGAGCGCGAGGGCAAGAATCTCGACGACGGCGGCCGCACCGCCGCCCGCGGCCGCGCCGACGAGCAGCTGCTCGCCTGGCTGCTGATGCACCCGTTCTTCTTTCGCCGGCCGCCGAAGTCGCTGGATCGGAACTGGTTCTCGCACAAGCTCGCTGGGCAGCTCTCCACGGAGGACGGCGCCGCGACGCTCACCGCCTTCACGGCGCGGGCGGTGGCGCGGGCGCTCGATCACGCACCCGAGATTCCGACCCGCTGGATCGTCGCCGGTGGCGGCGCGCGCAACGGCGAGCTTGTGCGTCTGCTGAATTACCATCTGCGCGCCGAGATCACGACCGCGGACGCCATCGGCTGGTCTTCCGCCTATCTGGAGGCGCAGGCCTTCGCGTATCTCGCGGTGCGCTCCCTAAAAGGGCTGCCGATCACCTTCCCGTCGACCACGGGTGTCCGCGAGGCGATGACCGGCGGCGTGCTGGCGCGGCCGAATGCCTGATCCCCGACGGTGAAACGAATGGCCGGCCGGTCGGTTGGTCCCGGACGCGTCGGAACGGGACTTGAGACCTTGGCCGAGACCCGCCTCCGCTATCACGACGGCATCGAGAGGCCGGCCCCGAAGGCGAACGAGACCGTCGGCGGCCTCATTGCGTCGATGACCCGCGAGAGTGAGACCAGAGCCGAACGCTGCGGGCGTTCCGTGGGAGCATCGCACGCCGAGGGGGCGACCCATCCGGCGATCGTGCGTTTCGCTCAGGCACCGCGCGAGCTTCCGAGAGACAGCCTCACCACCCACCGGGGCGTGGCGATCGAGGTGCTGGACGTCGCGGGCGCGGCACTGCGCGGCCACGGCGCGACGACGCAAGACTTCGTGCTCGCCACCGGCCCGGCCTTCCGAAAGCCGGACGCCAGGAGCTTCCTGGGCAGCATGAAGCACCTCGAAATCGGTACGACGGCAGGTGCGGGCTTGATGCGAGCCACCGAGTGAGCCTCGGGCATGCGCTGCGCCGGATCATCGAGGAATACCCGCTGGCCCGGCTCGACCCGCCGGCCGGCCATCCCCTGGCCTCCGTGATCCGGCGCGGCGCACCCGACGAGCTGCGCGCGGCTCTTGAAACGATCGACGGCCCGTTCCTGGTGAAGGGCAGCCCGGGGCGCGGCAGCAACTGGGCGGCCGTCCCCTGGGTGGCCGTTTTCGATCCCGCCATCACCACCAGCGCCACGCGCGGCTACTACCTCGTCTACCTGTTCCCGGCGCACCGCGAGGTGGTCCATCTGTCCCTGGCGCAGGGCACCGTGGCGGCGATCCGGGAGCACGGACCTGCGGCCGGTCCCTACCTGCGCGCCAGCGGCGACGCGCTTCGATCCCGGCTTACCGACTTCGCCGACCGGCTGCCGAACGCGACCATCACCCTCGGCAGCACGGGCGAGCTTCCGGAGGGCTACGAGGCCGCCCACATCTTCGGCCTCACCTACGGCCTCGACGATCTCGGCGACGAAAGCCGCCTGCGGGCGGATCTCGCCGTCGGGGTGGCGGCTTATCGGGCGCTGAAGGCGCGGGGCGGTCTTCAGCGACAAAAGGCGCTCATTGATTCGAGGCCGGCCTAGAACCCTGCCGCGCGGAGGCGGTTTGTGCCCCCGGCGCTCCCGCGCTAGACGGGCCGCGTCATGTCTCACAACACCTTCGGCCACCTGTTCCGCGTCACGACCTTCGGCGAGAGCCACGGGGTCGCGCTCGGTTGCGTGGTCGATGGCTGTCCGCCCGGCCTTCCGCTGGGAGCGGAAGAGATTCAGGCCGAACTCGACCGACGCAAACCTGGCCAGTCGCGCTTCACCACGCAACGCCGCGAGCCCGACCAGGTGAAGATCCTGTCGGGTGTTTTCGCTGACGACCGCACAGGCGGCCGTCAGTACACCACCGGCACGCCGATCGCGCTGATGATCGAGAACACGGATCAGCGCTCGAAGGACTATTCGGACATCCGCGACAGCTACCGGCCCGGCCACGCCGACTACACCTACGACGCCAAGTACGGCATTCGCGACTATCGCGGCGGCGGGCGTTCGTCGGCCCGCGAGACGGCGGCGCGAGTGGCGGCCGGTGCGGTGGCGCGCAAGGTGATCCCCGGCGTGACCATCCGGGCGGCGCTCGTCCAGATGGGCCCGCATGTCATCGACAGGTCTCGCTGGGACTGGGCCGAGGTCGGCAACAACCCGTTCTTCTGCCCCGACGCCGAGGCTGCGGCCCTCTACGAAACATACCTCGACGGAATCCGGAAGGACGGCTCGTCGGTGGGTGCCGTGATCGAGGTGGTGGCCGAGGGTGTTCCGCCCGGCCTCGGAGCCCCGGTCTACGGCAAGCTCGACGCGGATCTCGCCGCCGCGATGATGTCGATCAACGCCGTCAAGGGCGTGGAGATCGGCGACGGCTTCGCCGCCGCTGCACTCCGCGGCGAGGCCAATGCGGACGAGATGCGGGCCGGCAACGACGGCCGCCCGCGCTTCCTGGCCAACCACGCTGGCGGGATCCTCGGCGGCATTTCCAACGGCGAGCCGGTGGTGGTGCGCTTCGCCGTGAAGCCGACCTCCTCGATCCTGACGCCACGCCGCTCGGTGACCCGCGACGGCGCCGAGGTGGATCTCGTCACCAAAGGCCGCCACGATCCCTGCGTCGGCATCCGCGCGGTGCCGGTGGCGGAGGCCATGATGGCCTGCGTGCTGGCCGATCACTATCTGCGCCATCGCGGACAGGTCGGGCAGCAACCCTGAACCCGGCCCCGGTACCAAACGATTCGAGATTGCCCGTGCCCCACTGCACCGTCACCGAGGCCATCGCGGCCTTCGCCCGCGGCGAGATCGTCGTCGTCACCGACGACGACGATCGTGAGAACGAGGGCGACCTCGTTGTCGCGGCCTCGCTCTGCACGCCGGAGAAGATGGCGTTCATCATCCGCAACACGTGCGGCATCGTCTGCGCACCGATCACCCAGAGCGAGGCGCGGCGGCTGCACCTGGCCCCGATGGTCGCCTCGAACGACGCGCCGCTCGGCACGGCCTTCACGGTCACGGTCGACGTGAAGCACGGGCTCACCACCGGCATCTCGGCCGAGCAGCGCTGCAACACGGTGCGGGCGCTCGCCAACGGCAACATGGGCGCTGGCGACTTCGTGCGCCCCGGCCACGTCTTCCCTCTGATCGCCCGGGATGGGGGCGTTCTGATGCGCTCGGGCCATACCGAGGCCGCGGTCGATCTGTGCAAGCTGGCCGAGCTGCCGCCCGTCGGTGTGATCTGCGAACTCGCCAACGACGACGGAACCGTGATGAAGGGGCCGCAGATCGAGGCCTTCTCGGAGACGCATGGGCTGAAGCGGGTCTCGGTGGCCGACCTCATCGCCTACAGGCAGGCACGGGACAGGCTGGTGGAGCGGGTCGGGCATTTCCCGGTTCGGTCGAGCCACGGCGACATGACCGCCTATGTGTTCTCGACCCCGTTCGAGACGATCCAGCAATTCGCCTTTGTGACGGGCGAGATCGGCGACGGGCGTGACGTGCTGGTGCGGCTGCACCGCTCCAACGTCGCCGCCGATGTGATCGGCGGCGGCAAGCAGATCGACGCGGTGCTGAAACGCTTTGCAGCTGCGGGCCGCGGAGTGCTGGTCTACCTGCGGGACGGCACCGCGGGCGTCCCGCTGAAGAGCGTCACCGAGGAGGGCACGGAGGCCCAGCGTGCCCGCCAGTGGCGCGAGGTCGGCCTGGGCGCGCAGATCCTGCGGGATCTCGGCGTGGTCTCGATCCGCAACCTCGCGACCTCGTCGCGCTCCTATGTCGGTCTCTCGGGTTTCGGCATCGAGCTGCTG
Organism: Methylobacterium sp. NEAU K; assembly: GCF_030700285.1. GTDB lineage: Bacteria > Pseudomonadota > Alphaproteobacteria > Rhizobiales > Beijerinckiaceae > Methylobacterium. Next base: position 104,698 of record NZ_JAUYZJ010000005.1, read on the forward strand.
GGCGACGAGCCGCTGGAGGGCTGAACCGCTTCCGGGCGGACTGCTGCCTGTCGGTGGGAGGGTCAGGCGCGTCGTACGACGGTCCAGACCGCCGCGCCGGCCATGATGGCGGCCGCGCTTCGGTTCAGCCGGGCGCGGAATCCGGGTCTGCGCAGCGAGTCCCGGGCTCGCGCGGCCAGGGCGGCATAGGTCGTCATGACCCCAGCGATGACCAGGGCAGTCACGGCGACGAGGGCGGCGAAGTCGCCGCCCGTGACGTTGCGGAGATCGACGATCGTGGGCAGCACGGCGAGATAGAAGACGATCGTCTTGGGATTGGCGAGGGTGATGGTGATCCCGGCGACGAAGCTCGCGAGCGGCCGGTCGGCGGGACCGCCCTCGATCCGGTCGGTAGCCCCAGCCGAGCGCCAGAGCCGGAACGCCAAATAGGCGAGATACACGCCCGCGCAGAGCCGGACGACGACGAAGACCTCGCCGAGCGTTTCGGCGATCAGGGCCAGCCCGAAGACGGCCGCGGCGAGGTAGGTCAGATCGCCCAGGATCAGCCCTGCAGCGAAAGCCATCGCCGCCCGGAAGCCCGAACCGAGCGCGCGGGCGACGAGGGCCACGACCCCGGGACCGGGCACCGCAGCGGCAACGCACAGCGCCAGCGCGTAGGTCACGAAAGGGGCTGCCGTCATCGGCCGGCGACCCGTGCAACTCGGCACGCGATACCCGCGCGGCCGAACGCCCGGACAGGCGGGGCGCAGCGATTCAATGGCGGCATCGTTCCGAATTCCGCGAATCGGTCGATTATGTCGCAACCGGCGTCGGTCTCAATCCCGAACATGCCGCGCGTCCTCACCGTCCCATCAGGGCATCCACGTGCGCGGCGACCGACTTGGCGAGGCCCTCCAGGCTGTAGCCGCCCTCCAGCACCGACACGATGCGGCCGCCGGCGCAGCGCTCGGCCACATCCATCAGTCGACGCGTCGCCCAGCCGAAATCCTCCGCCTCCAGCCGAAGGTTGGCCAGGGGGTCAAGGCGATGGGCGTCGAAACCCGCCGAGATCACGATCACGTCCGGCCGGAAGGATTCCAGGCGTGTGAGGATGCCGGTCTCGAACGCCTCGCGGAAGACCTCGCCGTCGTCGTTAGGCCGCAACGGCACGTTGACGATCGTATCCTTCTCGCCCCGCTCCGAGGCGGCGCCGCTGCCCGGATAGAGCGGCATCTGGTGCGTGGAGCAGTAGAGCACAGACCCATCGTCCCAGAAGATGTCCTGGCTGCCGTTGCCGTGATGGACGTCCCAGTCCACCAGTGCGACGCGCTCGGCTCCGTGCTTCTCCTGGGCGTAGCGGGCCGCAATGGCAGCGTGGTTGAACAGGCAGAAGCCCATCGCCCGGGTTCGCTCGGCGTGGTGACCGGGCGGGCGCATCGCCACGAAGGCGTTGCGGCACTCGCCGGCCATGATCGCGTCGAGCGCGTGGGTAGCCCCGCCGATCGCCCGGAGCGTCGCCTCCAGGCTGCCGGCGGACAGGATCGTGTCGGCATCGATCCCGACCATGCCGTGCTTGGGCACCGCGGCGACCAGCGCGTCGACGTAATCCCGTGGGTGTACCAGGGTTGCAAGTTCGACCTCTGCCCGGGGGGCCGATGTCCGTACGAGGCAGGCGAAGCGCTCGTCCTCCAGAGCGCGCTCGATCGCCCGCATACGCGCCGGCCGCTCGGGATGCCCCTCCGGCACCTCGTGGTCGAAGCTCGCGGGATGGCTCACGTACAGGGTGGTCACGACGGTCGCTCCCGGATGCGGTCCTGTCGCGCACCTGCAACAGGAGCCGGCAATGTGCCATGGGCGCAACGCGCGGACTACGGCGGGGTGCCCGCACCCGGTATGGTTGACTGGATCTTCCACGGGACGCACCCGAACGCGGCGGCACGTCCGGCCTCGCGGAGGACGACCGAGGGTAGCAGCATGCGCTTAATCCCGATCTTCGCCTGCGCCCTGCTGCTCTCGGGCTGCAATTTCCAGTCCGTGCCGGACCCGAAACTCTCGGCCCGCGACGTGGAATTCATGGCGCTGGTCCCCGATGCGGAGTTCGATCCGCATTTCGCCCGTTACCAAGTGAGCGATCCGACCAAGCAGCCACCCGGCACGATCGTCGTCGAGACGAAGGAGCGCCAGCTGTACCTCGTGCTGCCGGGCGGCAAGGCGATCCGCTACGGCGTGTCGGTGGGCGATGAGGCCTATGGCTGGACCGGCACCGCCATGGTCGACCGAAAGGCGGCATGGCCGGCCTGGAACCCGCCGGCCGAGATGATCAAGCGCTGGCCCCATGTCCACGCCATGGCGGGTGGCCCCATGAATCCGCTCGGCGCCCGCGCCCTCTACCTGTCGGACCATGGCAAGGACACGCTCTACCGGATCCACGGCACGAACGAGCCGGAGAAGATCGGTCTGGCGGTTTCCTCGGGCTGCATCCGCATGCGCAACATCGATGTGGTCGACCTCTTCGATCGCGTCCCCGTCGGCGCTACGGTCATCGTCCGGTAACGCAACTGCTCAACGTCCCAATAAGCCTGATTGCTCGGGCGGTGTTTACCTGAACTTGCGTTCAGATTTCGCCGTTAACCTCTGGCAGGCATGCGGTCCCGTAAGTTCAGGACACACCGGGACAAGCACCGGCCACAGCAAAAGCCGGAGGAGCAGGCGACCATGACCATGATCTCCGTTCAACAGTTCTGCAACCATGCGGTTTCGACCGGCTCGATCAGCGACGAGGATCTCTTGGTCCTGAAGCGCGAAGTGCTGCCGGAGGGCATCATGAGCCGCGAGGAAGCCGACATGCTGATCGCCCTGGAGCGGGCCGTGATCGGCTCGGACGATTTCGCCGATTTCCTGGTGGCGTCGGTGGTCGACTTCGCCGTGTGGGGCCTGCGCCCGACCGGCTACATCGACCGAGAGGTTGCCGCTTGGCTCGCGGCTTCGCTCAGCGGTCGTGACGGCCCCACCGCGGTCGGCGCCCGGATCGCCATGGAGATCGTGCGCGAGGCCCAGGGCAGCGCCGAGTCGCTGATGGTCTTCGCCATGGAGGCAAACCGCTGGACCCGCGAGGCCGTCCGCGCCCCGCGCATCACCTTCGCGCTCGCCGCCTGAGCCTTCAACCAAGGCGCAGCTTCCGTCCGCGGCGCAAGTGATCTATCGGGACACCCAAGCCGGTGTGCAATCCGGCGATCTCGAAAGCAGTGCGCCAGCGATGTTCGACAAGATCCTGATCGCCAACCGGGGCGAGATCGCCTGCCGGGTCATCAAGACCGCCCGGAAGATGGGCATCAGGACGGTAGCGGTCTACTCGGACGCCGACCGCGACGCCGTGCACGTCGCCATGGCCGACGAGGCGGTCCATATCGGCCCCGCCGCTGCGGCCCAGTCCTATCTTGTCATCGAGAAGATCGTCGAGGCGTGCCTGCAGACCGGCGCCCAGGCGGTCCATCCGGGCTACGGCTTCCTGTCCGAGCGCGAGGCCTTCCCGAAGGCGCTCGAAGCGGCCGGCATCGTCTTCATCGGCCCGAATCCCGGCGCGATCGCCGCCATGGGCGACAAGATCGAATCGAAGAAGGCGGCAGCCGCTGCCGAGGTCTCGACCGTGCCGGGCTTCCTCGGGGTGATCGAATCACCTGAGCACGCGGTGCGGATCGCCGATGAGATCGGCTACCCCGTGATGATCAAGGCCTCCGCGGGCGGCGGCGGCAAGGGCATGCGCATCGCCCACTCGGCCGATCAGGTCGCCGAGGGCTTCGCCCGCGCAAAGTCCGAGGCGGCCTCCTCATTCGGCGATGACCGCGTCTTCATCGAGAAGTTCATCACCGACCCGCGGCACATCGAGATCCAGGTGATCGGCGATAAGCACGGCAACGTCGTCTATCTCGGCGAGCGCGAATGCTCGATCCAGCGCCGAAATCAGAAGGTTATCGAGGAGGCCCCGTCGCCGCTCCTCGACAAGAAGACCCGACGCAAGATGGGCGAGCAGGCTGTCGCGCTGGCCAAGGCCGTGAACTACGATTCGGCTGGCACCGTCGAGTTCGTCGCCGGGCAGGACAAGTCCTTCTACTTCCTGGAGATGAACACGCGGCTGCAGGTCGAGCACCCGGTGACAGAGATGATCACCGGCCTCGACCTCGTCGAGCTGATGATCCGGGTCGCGGCCGGCGAAAAGCTGCCGATCACGCAGGACGACGTGAAACTGAACGGCTGGGCCGTGGAGAGCCGCGTGTACGCGGAGGACCCGACCCGCAACTTCCTGCCCTCGATCGGGCGGCTGACGACCTACCGCCCCCCCGAGGAGGGCCGGCAGGGCTCAGCGATCGTTCGCAACGACACCGGCGTGGAGGAGGGCGGCGAGATCGCCATCCACTACGATCCGATGATCGCCAAGCTCGTCACGTGGGCGCCGACCCGCGCCGAGGCGATCGCCGCGCAGGGAGAGGCCCTCGACGCCTTCGCGATCGACGGTATCCGCCACAATATCCCGTTCCTGTCGGCGCTTATGGCCCATCCGCGCTGGCAGGAGGGCCGGCTGTCGACCGGCTTCATCGCAGAGGAATTCCCGAACGGCTTCACGGCTCCGGAGCCCGCGGGCGCAGTCGCGATCCGCATGATGGCCGCGGCGGCGGCGATCGACCACAAGCTCAACCAGCGCAAGCGCGGCATTTCGGGTCAGATGCGCGCCCCCGGCCTCTTCGCGTTCGAGCGCGAGCGCGTCGTGGTGCTCGCTGGCGAATCCTATCCCGTCACCCTCGAGCCCGAGGGCGAGGACCTCAGCGTGATCCGGGCCGACGGCACGGCGCTGTCGGTAGCGAGCACGTGGCGGCCGGGCGAGCCGGTCTGGATCGGCACGATCGGGGCAGAGCGCGTCGCCATCCAGGTGCGCAGCCTGCTGAACGGCGTGTTCCTTCAGCACGCGGGCGCAGCTGGCGAGGCCAGGGTGTACACGCGTCGGGAGGCCGAACTGGCCGCTCTGATGCCGGTCAAGGAGCAGGCAGGTTCAGGCAAGCAAGTGCTCTGCCCGATGCCCGGCCTCGTGAAGCAGATCCTGGTGACCGAGGGCCAGGAGGTGAAGAACGGCGAGCCGATCGCGATCGTCGAGGCGATGAAGATGGAGAACGTCCTGCGCGCCGAGCGCGACGCCACCGTGGGAAAGATCCACGCCAAGGAGGGCGATAGCCTGGCTGTCGACGCCGTGATCCTGGAATTCGCCTGAGCGCGGCGAGCGTTCGTCGTGAGCGCCGTTCACGACGAACGGACGCAGAGCTGCTGGCCACCGCGCTGAAGACTATTGCGGTGGCGTTCGTGGTGATCCGTTTCGTGGCGCCCATTTCCGCGATGAGTTTTGGAAGCGCCATCGCTGCCAGTCTGCGTCCGGCAACGGCTTTCTTCCCGGCGATCTGGCTTCGTGCCAGCATCAGCATAGTTTGGATCGGGGGATATGTGGTGCGGAGCCTAAGGCCGTGAGTTCGGGCGAGATCTTCGTCGCATTCGTGGTCCCGGACGTCGCAGTCACGTATGCGGCCATGCGGGCGAACGAGTGGATCGTGCGACGCGAGGTTAGCAAGTCCGGCAAGTAGCGTTCGAACCGTCAGGCATGCCTCTCTACTTCGCCTACGGGGCCAACATGGATGCCGCCGCGATGGCCCTGCGCTGCCCGATCTCGCGGATGGTCGGCGGTGGGCATCTGCCGCGGCACCGTTTCATCATCATGCGTGAGGGCTACGCCTCGGTGGTGCGCGATCCCGCCCGCACCGTCTGGGGCGTGCTCTGGGACCTGGCCCCTGGCGACATCCCGGCGCTCGACCGCTACGAGGGCGTCGCTGGCGGTCTCTACGCCAAGGCGACACTCCCGATCAGCACGGCGGTCGGCGTGAAGCGCGCGCTGATCTATCTCGGGCGCTCGACCGCGCCCGGCCGTCCGCGCCCGGGCTATCTCGACGCCATGCTGGCGGCCGCAAAGGCGGCGCAACTGCCGCCGGCCTACATCGGCGAAATCAGTCGCTGGATGCGCGGTCCGCCCGCCTGAACGACCGGCAACTGGTACGCAACCTGCTTGCTCGCGACTGACCGGACCCAGGCACCATCATCAGCGCCAGGCCGGCAGTTCGTGATTGCGCAGCGTGCTCATCGGTCAACGGCGATCGGCAGCCGCGTGCGAGGGAGAGGTTCGCATGTCCTATCTGGCGCCCGCCGATTTCGTGAAGAAGGCTGTCGATGCCGGTGAATCGAAGGTATTCATGGCGACCAAAGACACTTTCATCCGTGCCTACATGGCCGGCGCGATCCTCGCTCTCGCAGCGGCCTTCGCGGTGACCATCAACCAGACCACCGGGCAGCCGCTGGTTGGGGCGCTGCTGTTCCCGGTCGGCTTCTCGATGCTGTACCTGCTCGGCTACGACCTGTTCACTGGGGTCTGCGTGCTCACGCCGCTCGCCCTTATCGACAAGCGCCCCGGCGTGACCGTGGCCGGTATCGCGCGCAACTGGGTGCTGGTGTTCTTCGGCAATTTCGCGGGCGCGCTTACCACCGCCGTGATGATGGCGATCGTCTTCACCTTCGGATTCGCCACCGAGCCGAATGCAGTCGGCAAGCTGATTGCCGGAATCGGCGAGGCCCGCACCCTCGGCTACGAGAAGTACGGAGCCTCCGGCATGCTGACGCTCTTCGTTAGGGCCATGATGTGCAATTGGATGGTCTCCACCGGCGTAATCGGGGCGATGCTGTCCACTTCGGTTCCCGGCAAGGTGATCGCCATGTGGATGCCGATCACGGTGTTCTTCTTCATGACCTTCGAGCACTCGGTGGTGAACATGTTCCTGTTCCCGTCGGCGATCCTGATGGGCGGCCACCTGACCATCATGGACTACCTGCTGTGGAACGAGATCCCGACGCTGCTCGGCAATATCGTCGGCGGCCTCGCCTTCACGGGGCTGATGCTCTACTCGACCCACGTCCGAACCGGTGAGAATCGAATGGCCGCGGTCAATGCCGGCGTCCGTCGTCCGATGGCGGCCGAGTAACGCGCGCAGGGCCCGCGCAGTTTCTGGGCGGGCCTTACCAAGAGCGGTAGCCACCCGATGAGCGCAACCTGCACCGTTTCCGTCGTCATCCAGGGACGCGTGCAAGGCGTATCTTACCGGGCATGGACTCAAGCCGAGGCCCGAGCCCGACAACTGTCCGGAACGGTGCGCAACCGCGACGACGGTTCGGTCGAGGCAGTGTTCATCGGAGCGCCGGAAGCCGTCGAGGAGATCGTGACGTTGTGCTGGGCCGGACCGCCCGGGGCCTGTGTGACCGAAGTTACCGTGCGCGAAGGCGGCGATTCACCAAGTTCGGGCGGCTTCGAAATCCTGCGCGGGTGATACCGGGCGATCGGCGCAGAACGGATTCGCACAGCAGGCGGGTTCTGCGCGCGGAGCGGGACTGGTATTGCCCCGGGCTTATCCGATTCCATCTCCCGCCGGTCCCGGAGACCATGACCGACCTGACCGCCGGCACTGCCGCGTTCTCGCCCCTGGACATCGGGGCGCTGCTCTATTTCATCCTCGCCTGGATCGCCTACGGCCTGTCGGTCGGGCGAATGCGCGGGCGGATGGTGTCCCTCAGCCAGATCATGAACGGCCACCGGTCCAATTGGGCCCGGCAGGTCATCGGGCGTGACAACCGCGTGGTCGACACGCAGATCAATGCGTCGCTGCAGAACGGCACCGCCTTCTTCGCCTCCACCTCGCTGATCGCTCTCGGCTCGGTTCTGACCCTGTCGCGGTCCGGCGACGACGTGCTGAACCTGTTCGCGACGCTACCGTTCGGGACGGTGGCGAACCGTACCACCTGGGAGTTGAAGGTCGCTGGCCTCGCGCTGGTCTTTGTCTATGCCTTCTTCAAGTTCGCCTGGGCCTACCGGCTGTTCAACTATGCATCCATCTTGCTCGGTGCCGTGCCGTCGAAGGGCTCTGGGGCCGGCGAGTCCGAGATGCTCCGCGCGGTGCGCCGGCTCGCGGCGATGAACGTCAGCGCCGGCCGGCACTTCGCGCGCGGGCAGCGGGCGTTCTTCTTCGCGCTGGCCTATCTCGGCTGGTTCGTCAGCCCGTATGTGCTGATCGCCTCGACATCCGCGGTGGTGGTCATCATGTGGCGGCGGCAATTCGCCTCGGAAATCCGCAAGGCGCTGCTCGCGGCCGGCGAAGGCCCGCACGAGGGTCCGCTTCTGGACCCAACCGACGAGGCACGGATATGAATGCGATCAAGGCGGACGCGGCGGCGATCGAGGCGGCGATACTCGGCCTCGTCGCGGAGCGGGGCGTGGGCAAGACCGTCTGCCCGTCGGAGGTCGCCCGCGCCATCGGCGGCTTGCATCCCGACGGCTGGGGACCACTGATGCAGCCGGTCCGCCGGGTAGCCGTGCGCCTTGCGCAAGCGGGCCGGATCGCGATCCTGCGCAAGGGCAAGCCGGTCGACCCGGAGGATTTCCGCGGCATCTACCGGCTGGCGCTGCCGGACGCCGCGGGCGGTTCTGGCTCAGGCAGCCAATCCGACGTGTAGCCGGCGATCCGGTAGACGACGAGACCGATCCACTCCTTCGTGGCCAAGTCGAGTTGCAGAAGCCCGTCGGAGGCAAATCCGTTGAAGCGGGCGGCATCGCGCCATCCGCGGGTCCGGTAATCCACCGGGAAGGCGTCGATGGTGAAGCCCGCTTGGCGGAAGCAACCGACCGCCCGGGGCATGTGCCAGGCCGAGGTGACGAGCAACCAGCGTTCGCCCGGCTTCGGATGGACGAGAGCTGCCGAAAAGGCGGCGTTTTCCTGCGTATTGCGAGAACGGTTCTCGAGGATCAGCCGGGTCCGGGGCAGGCCCAGCGCGTCGGCCTGCCAGCTGACGATGTCGGCCTCCGGCGTGCCGCCCCCGACGAAACCGCTGCCGCCGGAAAAGACCAGTCGGGCCTCTGGGAAACGCCGGGCCAAGTCGGCGAAATAGATCGGCCGCTCCCCGGCATCGTTGACGACGACCTGATCACGCGCCTCGGACAGGCCGGCCTCGATGCCGCCGCCGAGCACGATGATGCCCACCGGAGCGGGGGCATCGGCCGGATATGGCGCAAACCGCTGCTCCAGCGGCAGCAGGACGATCTCCGACAGCGGTGACAACCCGCCGAGCGCCAGTCCCATCACGCCGAGACCAGCAAGGCCGAGGCCGGCCCGGCGAAGGCGCGTCGCCGCCAGCAGGCCGAGTCCGGCCAAAGCCGCGAAGACGAAGAAGTTCGACGGCGTGATCAGGAAGTAGACCACCTTCGACAGGGGGAAGAACACGGATGCCACTCAGCCCGGCTTCGTTTCGGCCTCGAACCGCGCCATCGCCGCCGCGTCTGGCGGCAGCAGGCTGGCGAGGGTCTCGCCCTTCTCGACCTCGCGCTGGATCCAGAGGTCGAGGCGCTGCTGCTCCACGGCTTCGAGCGCGAGCCGCTCGGCCATGTCGGCAGGAAGAGCGACGACACCGCCAGGTGCGCAGACCACAATGTCGCCGGGATGGATCGCCGCGCCCCCGCAGCAGACAGGTTGCTGCGTCCCGACAAGGGCCAGAGCGCCGCTCCCGGCTTCCGGTGCGCACCAGACCGGAAGGCTGACCTCCTCCGGCAGGGCGGCGTCCGTGACGAGAGCCGCGACCCCGCGCTGGGCGAGCCGCGCCGCGAGGATCGACCCGAAGGGCAGGGCGAGGCCCGAGCCGGCGGCGTCGATCACCACTACGGCGCCCTGCGGCACGGCATCGATCGCCGCGGCGACATCCCCCGCGCCATCGTTGCGGGCCGGGATCATCCGCAGCGTGTAGGCGGTACCGATGGCGCTTCCGCCGCCACGGCCGGAGAGGCCGCGCGGGTGGAACGCCGTCACGCCGGTCCGCGTAAGCGCGCGGACCAAGCTGGCGGTCGTCACGGCGGAGAGTGCGTCGCGCAGGGTCGTGTCGATCGCCATCATGAGGCTCCGTGAAAGGCCGGCGCCGGACGGATCGGCGAGTCCGGCCAAGGTGGATCGCGCGGGCGCGCCGACAAGGCCGCGCGGCCTCAGGCGATGGGCTCCCCGAGCGCCCGGGACGCGGCGGGCCGGGCAGCGATCCGCTCGTACCAGCGGCGCAATGCCGGCCGCTCGACGCGGTTCACCGGCAAATTGAGCCACCGATGCGCCGCACAGCCGAGCGCAATGTCGGCGATGCCGAAGCGGTCGCCGGCTACAAAATCCCGGTCGGCCAACCGAGCGTCGAGGATAGCCGCCATCGCCTCGCCCTGCTTCAAAGAGTTCTCGATCAGTCGCCGGTCCGGATCTGCCGTCCGGTAGAGCTGCCAGAAGGCATCCCGCATGGCAGGCGTGAAGCTCGTGGCCTGCCAATCGAGCCATTGCTCGGTTGGCGCCCGCGCATGCGGATCGTCGGGCAGCGCCAGAGCCGGCGAGGTGGCCGCGAGGTAGCGCAGGATCGCGTTCGACTCCCAGAGCGCGAACCCGTCCTCCTCCAAGGTCGGGACCAGTCCGTTCGGGTTCAGGGCGCGGTAGGCGGGGTCATCGACGACGCCGTAAGCGCCGCCCGCATCGATCCGCTCGTAATCGAGCCCGGTCTCGTCCAATCCCCAGACCGCCTTCTGCACGTTCACCGAGGTGAGCCGGCCCCAGAGCTTGCGCATCGTCTTCGGATCTCCGTCACGCCTTGGGCGGGTAGGCATGTTCGCACCCGTTTGGATCGGTCACCTGCGTCCCGTCCTCGGATTCGCGCAGATAGTGCGGCCCGACCGGCACCTTGCCGTAGCCGCCGGGGATGTCGAGCACGTAGGTCGGCTGCGCGAGGCCGGAGAGGCGGCCGCGCAGGGCGCGCATCAGGTCCTGTCCCTCAGCCAGACCGGTGCGCAGGTGGCCCGTGCCGGGCGCGAGATCGCCGTGGTGCAGGTAGTAAGGCTTGATCCGGTTCTCGACGAAGGTCCGCATCAGCGCTTCGAGGGTCGCGGCATCGTCATTGACTCCGCGCAGCAGCACCGACTGGCTGACCATCGGGATCCCGGCATCGACGAGCCGGGCACAGGCGGCGCGGGCAGCCGGCGTGAATTCGCGCGGATGGTTGGCGTGCAGGGCCACGAACACCGCGCGCCCGAAGCTCTTGAGCCCCTGCACCAAAGCGTCGCCGACGAGGTCGGGCTTCACCACAGGCACGCGGGTGTGGATCCGCATCACGCGCACATGGTCGATCGCCGAAAGGCGCTCGGCGATGAGGCCGAGGCGCCGGGCCGAGAGAGCGAACGGGTCGCCTCCGGTGAGCACAACCTCCCAGATCCGAGGATCCCGCGCGATATACGCGACGGCGCCTTCGAGTTCTGAATCCGTCAGGGTCCCGAGGCCGTCCGGCCCGACCATCTCCCGGCGGAAGCAGAAGCGGCAATAGACCGGGCAGATGTGCAGCGGCTTCAGCAGGACGCGGTCGGGATAGCGGTGCACGATGCCGGGTACGGGGGCATGGGCGCCGTCGCCGATCGGGTCCGCGCGTTCCTGCGGGGCGACCGTGCACTCCTCGACCCGCGGCACGAACTGGCGGGCGATGGGATCCTCGGGGTCGTCCGGGTCGATCAGTTCGGCCATGTCGGCCGTCACCGCGACGGCGTAACGGGCCAGCACGTCGCGCAGGGCGCGCGCATCCGTCCCGGACAGCAGGCCGGCTGCGGAGAGGTCGTCGGCGCCGCGCAGGGTGCGGTTCACGGCAGGGTCTCCGCCACCGGCGTCCAGATCACGTCGTCGACGCGGCTCGCGCCGCAGGCCAGCATGGCGAGGCGGTCGAAGCCGAGGGCGATCCCGGAGGCCTCGGGCATCGCGGCGAGCGCGACCAGGAAATCCTCGTCGATCGGGTAGCACTCGCCGTAGACGCGGTGCTTCTCCGCCATCTCGGCCTCGAAGCGGCGGCGCTGCTCGGCCGGGTCGGTCAATTCGCCGAAGGCGTTGGCGAGTTCGACACCGCAGGCGTAAAGTTCGAAGCGCTCCGCCACCCGCGGATCGTGGGGTGCCGGCCGGGCGAGCGCCGCCTCGCTGACCGGGTATTCGTACAGGATTGTCGGACGTCCGTGGCCGAGATGGGGCTCGATCCGGGCCACCAGCACCCGCGAGAACAGGTCGGCCCAGGTGTCGTCTGGCGCGACCCGCAGGCCCGTCTCCGCTACGGAGGCAGCCAGACCGTCGCGGTCGGTCTCACCGGTCCGCGAAACCGTGGCCAGGAGATCAATGCCGGCGAAGCGGGCGAAGGCCTCCGCCAGGGTCAGCCGCTCGGGCTCGGCCTGCGGGTCGGCCTCCCGGCCCCGGTAGAGAAAGCGGGGCGTGCCGGCGGTCTCGGCGGCGCGCCGGAGCAAATCGGTGCAGTCCGCCATAAGGTCCGTATAGGGCGCGCCGGTTCGGTACCATTCCAGCATCGTGAATTCGGGGTGATGCAGTGGTCCACGCTCGCGATTGCGGAACACCCGCGCGAAGCTGAACAACCGCGTCTCGCCCGCCGCCAGCAACTTCTTGCAGGCGAATTCCGGCGAGGTGTGCAGGTAGAGCGGCGTGCGCGCTCCGCCTGCGCCGACCGCCTCCGTGGCGAAGGCCGACAGATGCGCCTCGTTGCCAGGTGAGACCTGAAGGCAGGCGGCCTCAGCCTCGATGAAGTCGCGAGCCGCGAACCAACTGCGGAACGCGGTGAGGATGCGGTTCCGCAGGAGCAGGGCCGGCCGGCGGTCCGCATGCCGTTCGGGCGACCACCAGGGTGACGGCGTATCGGTCAACGCCGGCATCCCGGGCCGGCCGGGAGCATTCCGCAGCTGCGCCCACAGTAAAAGTTTCGCGCTGGCCGATGGTTGATGCGTGTTCTCATGCCTCGTCCTGACCCGTTCCGGACGGCAGGCAGAACCGGGATCCGGGGGATTCCGGCGCGGCTCCCGCCTGACGCGCCGGGGCGCCACGCTACACGGTTCATGGCCGCCCGCTGGCAACTGCGCCACAGATGCGATAGTGGCGAGGCCCGAGATTCAACGCACGCGCTTGGCGTGTGCCGGCCCGCCTTGTCAATGCAGGACCTAATTCCGTGAAGGTGATCGCCTCAACGCTCCGTAAGGGCAACGTCGTCGAAAAGGACGGCAGGCTCTACGTGATCCTGTTCGCCGAGAACATCCACCCCGGCAAGGGCACCCCGGTGACCCAGCTCGACATGCGCCGCATCACGGACGGCGTGAAGGTCTCGGAGCGCTACCGTACCACCGAGCAGGTCGAGCGGGCGTTCGTCGAGGATCGCGAGCATACCTTCCTGTACAGCGACGGCGAAGGTTTCCATTTCATGAACCCGGAGAACTACGAACAGATCGCCGTGCCGGCGGACGTGGTCGGCGACGCCGCCCCCTATCTTCAGGAGGGCATGGCTGTGATGCTCTCGGCCCATAACGGTGTGCCGCTCACCATCGAGCTGCCCCAGCGCGTGACGCTTGAAGTGGCCGAGACCGAGCCGGTTCTGAAAGGCCAGACCGCATCCTCGTCCTACAAGCCGGCCACGCTCTCGAATGGCGTGCGCACCACCGTGCCGCCGCACATCGCCGCCGGCACCCGCGTCGTGGTGATGACCGCCGACGGCGCCTACGTCGAGCGCGCCAAGGACTAGTCGAAGGCCTCGCTGCGCGACGTCGCGTCAGTGCGGCGTCCGGGCGGCTGCCTCGATGTTCGCGTAGCATTCCTGCGACAGGCCTTGCGCGCGCAGCCGCTCCGGCGTGCTGAACGGCCTGCCGTCCTCCCGGAGGAGATCCTCCCGCAGCAATGCGTCCGAGGTGCAGCGGGCAGCGATGCGGCAAAGGGGCGGTTCTCCGCCGGTGCGTGTGCAGATCCTCACGTAATCGGCCCGGAATCCCCGCAGGCTTGCCTGCGGGTTCGATCCGGTCAGCGTGACGAGGCCCGTGAGCAATGCCAGCAGCAGCGGCTGGTGGATGAGGTAGACGACGAGGCTGTGGCGCCCCGCGAAGGTCGCGGTTCGCCCGAAGGTCGAGACAGGGCTCCAGGCGCCGAGGCGCGAGCGCGCGAGTCTGGGTAGCCCCGAGCGGCCGAGAACAATGCCGGACAGGACCCATCCGAACCACGGGACCAGCGGCACATAGTCGTTGGTCCGCGGCGTCCCGATGCCGAGGCCGAGGAAGTAGAGAGCCGGAGCGTCCAGCACGGGCGCGTGCACGAAGTGGGGAGCCGCGATCACGGCAGCGGCCCCCAGCACGGTCACGGGGACCGGCAGGAACAAGAATGGCAAGCCCAGCACGCTCGAGACGGCGATGCAGTGGAGGACGCCGAAGAAGATATAGGCGTCGGGAAAGGCGATCCAGGTCCCGAGCGTGACCAGAAGCGCGGCCCCCCCGATCCGCGCGAGCCGCAACAATGTCGGCCTCAGGCGGATGCCGCGCCCGTTCATCAGCACCATGCCGACCCCGACGAGAACCAGGAACGTGCCGGCAATCGCCTCGGCGGCCCTGTGCCCCGCGGGTGTCAGGGCGTAATTGTCGGGCGTCAGCCGCAGATAACCGAGGTCCCAGAGCGTATGATAGCTCGCCATCGCCAGTAGCGCAGTCGCGCGTGCCGCGTCGATGACCGGCATGCGGCGCCGCGGTGCGGTCACGGCGGGAGACGATCGGAAGGCGAGGGCTGCATCAACGGACATGGTGAGCGCCTCAAACCATGCTGACGGCGCGCGCGCCACCAGGGGCGACGGTTATTTCCGACTGGCGCACCGCCAGGGCCGGGCGCCCGCCTCTCGAAAACGTGAAGGTCCGGACTTCCGCGCCACGGTAAGTCGGGAGGGGATGGAGACCGGCGAAATACACGTAGCCGTTCCGGCGCTTAAACGTCGCATTCCGTGCCGCCTGCGACTGATCGACTGTTGCTGACGTGCCTCCCACAGCCGAGATTGCATCTTGGCGGGGCTCTTCTGCCGGTCAAATGGGCTTCCCGGGAATCAGGACTTCGTTAATCTTGCTGAGAGAGCGCGCGGCGTGATTCGGTGTAGGTTGCTCGGCCATGTCTGACGAACGCGGATCCGGGCTAGAGAAGTCCAGTCGACTGGAGGGCAACGCGGCTCCTGAGGCAGCTCTCGGCGGCGACGAGGCCCTCGATCTCATCGAGGTCGCCGGGCGGATCAAGTGGTTCGATGTGGCCAAGGGCTTTGGCTTCATCGTGCCCGATGACGGGTCTCCGGACGTCCTGCTGCATGTCACCTGCCTGCGCCGGGATGGCTATCAGGCGGCAAGCGAGGGTGCGCGCATCGTCGTGGAAGCCGTCGAGCGTCCCCGTGGCTGGCAGGCATTCCGGGTGCTGTCACTGGACCAGTCGGCGGCGGTGCATCCCTCCGAGATGCCGATGCCGCGCACCCACGTGACCGTGACGCCCACCAGCGGCTTGGAGATGGCGGTGGTGAAGTGGTTCAACCGGCTGCGCGGGTTCGGCTTCCTCACCCGCGGGGACGGCACGCCCGATATCTTCGTGCACATGGAGACCCTTCGCCGCTACGGGATCGCCGAGTTGAAGCCAGGTGAGGCAGTGCTTGTGCGCTACGGGGACGGTTCGAAGGGCGTCATGGCCGCCGAGATCCGCCTGATCGACGGAGCGCTCCCTGCTTCGCACTGACGGCGTGACCCGGACGCGCTATGTCTTCCGCGCGACGGGCCTTGGGGCTCGCGCACACGTTTCCCAAGGGGCATGCACCGGTGAGAGCCATATTTCACGTCGCGCAGTCGGTCGCCATCGCCTGCCTCGTCCTGACGTCATCGGCCCAGATTCTCCCCGTCGCCGCGCAGACTGCGGCACAGGCGGCCACCGCTCAGACCGAGCCGCTCACCATCGTCACGAAGTCCGGGCCGAAGCGCTTCGAGGTCGAGGTGATGCGAGACGATGCCGGTCGCTCCCGCGGCCTGATGTTCCGCCGGCATATGGCGCCCGAGCACGGCATGCTGTTTGATTTCGAGCGGATCGAACCCGTCACCATGTGGATGAAGAACACCTACCTGCCCCTCGACATGGTGTTCATCCGCCCCGACGGAACTGTGAGCCGGATTGCAGCCGACACGGAGCCGCTGTCGACGGCGATCATCCCGTCGGGAAGTCCGGTCGTGGCGGTCCTGGAACTCAATGCGGGCACTGCGGCCAAGCTCGGCATCCAGGCCGGTGACCGCGTCGAGCATCCGATGTTCAAGGGCCGCTGAGAGCCGCCGCCCAACTGCGAACGCACCGGGAACAATCGTCTTGACCGCCGCGACGATCCGCGCCAGTGTTCCGGCAATGTTCCGGCGCGCCGGGACGCTGGTTCAGCGCGGAGGACCCGATGAGCGACGTGGCCGATGCCGAATTGTTCGGCAATGACGATTGGTCCGTCAGTGCGGACGGGATCGAGCACCGCGATACCGGTTACTTCATCGCCCGCGGGCTCGTGGCGGCGCGCCGGGCCGAGGGGCTGTGGGACTGGCCGCTGCAGATGGCGGAGAAGAACTGGTGCCGGCCGAGCCTGTTCCGCGAGGCGTTCCTGACCGCCCTGGATCGTTTCGGGATCACGCGCGATGCCGGCCTGACCCGCTCCTTCGCGCTGGGCTACGGCATCCGGGCGATCGATTGCCCGGATGCGGACGGGTTCGTGGCTCTGGCAAACGTATTGCAGCCGCGTGAGGTCCCGGAAGCGGCCCGCGTCGCCACGCGGCGTCCGGCGCTGGCGGCGGCTGTGGCATAAGGCCTTCGTCCGTTTGCGGCGCCATTTGACCGCGCCGGTCATGCCCGGATAGCCCTCCTCGCTGGAATGAGAGAGGGATCGTCATGGCGGATCTGTTGAAGGACGGGCTGGATGGGCTGATCACGCCGCCGTTGTCGCGACGCGGCTTCGTGATGACGAGCCTGATGAGCGGCCTGACGCTGGCGACGACCAGCGTCGAAGCGCAGGTCATCCACACCGATACCGCTGGCATCGCGGCCGGCGAGGTGAAGATCCCGGCAGCGGACGGTCCGATGCCGGCCTACCGGGCCGTTCCGGACGGCCCGGGTCCGTTCCCGATCGTCCTGGTGATCGAGGAGATCTTCGGCGTCCACGAGCACATCAAGGACATCTGCCGCCGGCTGGCCAAGGCCGGATATTGTGCGGTCGCGCCCGAACTCTACGCCCGCCAGGGCGACCTCGCGACCATGACGGATCCGAAGCTGATCATCCGGGACGTCATCGCGAAGACGCCGGACGCGCAGTGGATCAGCGACCTCGACGCAACGGTCGCGTGGGCGGTTTCCGCGGAAAAAGGCGACTCGAACCGGCTTGGCGTAATGGGCTGGTGCCGGGGTGGGCGGGACGTATGGCTATACGCGGCGCATCGTCGCGACCTGAAGGCCGCGGTCGCCTGGTACGGCCCGGTGGGCGGCGAGCGCACAGGCATCCAGCCGCGCACTGCCGGAGACGTCGCGGCCGAGATCCATGCGCCGCTGCTTGGCCTCTACGGCGGTGCCGACGCCGGTATCCCTGTCGCCGATGTCGAAGCCGCCCGCGACCGCGCTAGGCAAGCGGGCAAGAGTGTCGATCTGGTGATCTATCCGGATGCGCCGCACGGCTTCTACGCGGACTACCGGCCGAGCTACCGCAGGGACGCGGCCGAGGATGGCTGGAAACGTGCACTCGCCTTCATGAAATCGCACGGTGTCGGCTGATCCCGGGACTTCGCAGCGTCGAACCGGGATGTTCCTGGGACGCTGTGCTTCCCAGGACACGGCCGCAAATTGTCGATTGTGCAAGGATCAAGGGAGGATCTGTGCCTGCGCGGGTCCGGCCCACCGCGACGATCGGACCGTTGAACCGATCGGCGTGGCCGCCGTTCAGCCCCTGTAGAGTGTCCTGGTCCATGAGCGATTCGGTACAGCCTGGACAGAAGCCCGTAATCCTCGTCGTGGAAGATCAGCCCGACGAGCGCTTCCTCGCGGCTACCTTGCTGGAGGACACCGGCTTCACGGTGATCGAGGCCGAGACCGCCGACCGGGCGCTCGCCATCCTCAACGACCGGGGCGATGAGGTAAGCGTCGTGTTCTCGGATGTGCGCACGCCCGGCCCGATCGGCGGTTTCGAGCTAGCTCGGATCATCGGCGTGACTTGGCCCCGGGTGCGGGTGCTGCTGACGTCGGGCGATGCGGGCGACCAGCCGAGCGATCTGCGCGTATCGGCGACCTTTATCCCGAAGCCGTGGCGGGCAGAGGACATCCTCGCTTGGGTGGAACACGCCGCTGGCCGTCCGGCGAGCGTGGCCGGACCAGCCGTCATCGGACCGGGAGGAAAATTAATAACGCCTGGGGTGGAAACCTGAGGCCAACTCGGGGTTGTAGCCCACTCCCGGAGCGCGTGGCGCCCGGCCCTCCCAACGCCGGGCCCCGATGAAAGTCATGAAGACCATCGCTGCCAACCATGCCGACTGCCTGCGCCGACCCGCCTCGGAGGACACGCCGGAGGCGCTGGTCGTCGATACGGTGAGCGGGGAACTGCGCGTCCTTTACGGCGAGACCACCGACGACCTACCTGCCGGTATGGCCGTCCTGCTGAAGCAGCTGGACGGTATCCGAGCCGATCGGATGTGCAGAGCCTGAACGGAATCTCGCGATTCGAGCCCTGCCCGGCAAGGGCGAGTCGCAAAGGCAGTGGAATCTGCTATTCAGCCGCTACTGACCTGCCGGCGCATCGCGTCTCTCAATCGAGCCCCTCATGCGTCTCAACGTTCTTCGCGGATCGCTCGCCGCGGGCGTGATCTTGTTTCTGGCCGGAATCGTCTCCGTCGAGGCCGCTTCCCCGCCGTCACAGCCGGCCGAAGGGCCCGGCGGCGTGGGCGACCGCAAGGCGACCGTAGTTAAGCGCCTGCTCGGGCGCGGCGCCGCAACCACCTTCGCGTTCTATTCTTCCGGCGCTCCCCCCGCGGCCGGCCGCCCGGTCGTGATTTTTCTGCACGGCTGGGGCGTGGTGAACCCGCAGAGTTACGGCGGTTGGATCGACCACTTGGTTCGGCAGGGCTGGCTCGTGCTCGTCCCCCGCTTTCAGGAGGTGAACCGGACGCGCCCATCGGATGCCCCGGGCATCGCCGAGACCCTCGTGAAGTCTGCGATCACCGACCTCGCATCCGATGCCGATGCCAAGCCTGATCTCGCTCGGGTCGCCCTCATCGGGCACCTTGCCGGTGCTGCCGTCGCCATGGACCTGGCTGCGGACGCCAGATCCCACGGGCTTCCGGTCCCGAAATTGATCTTTGCCGCCACCCCCGGGGGCATCGCCAGTGGGCCGAAATCGCGCGGGATCACACTGACAGACCTGTCCGCCGTCGATCCATCCACGATCATTGTCACGATGGTTGGCGACAAGGACACGCGGGCGGCGGACCTGGCCGCGAAGCGCCTCCTGCGCGAAGCGAGCGCCGTCCCGCTCGAGCGCAAGCTGTTCGTCCGCGCCCTATCGGACGACCACGGCTTCCCGGCCCTGACCGCGACACTCGCGGCACCGGCGGGCGTCGACCCGGCCTTCGACGGCGGCGCGATCAAGCAGGGTCCCGAGCCGAAGGATGCGCCTAAGGATACCCCGAAGCCGCCGCCGTTCCGGTGGTCGCCCGAGATGGCGCTCACCGGCGAGCAGCAGACCCTGGTCTCCCAGGTCAACATCGCGCGCGTCGATGCCTTGGACTACCTCGGCTTCTGGAAAACCTTCGACCTCGCCGCCGCGGCTGCGTTCGCGGGTTCCGATGCCATCGCGATCAAGAACAATGCGCGGCTCGCCGACATGGAACGGTGGAGCGACGGCTGGCCGGTGAAGCGGCTGTTCATCGAGACGCCGCGGCCCGCGCCGGCAGCGCAGGCCGGTGCCCCGGCGGCTGCGGCCCGCAAGCGCTGAACTGTTGCGAAAGCCGTGCTTTCCCTTGGCGCACGGCTTGCTGCTCTCACCGTGTGCGCCACGGGGGATGGAATTATGCCCGAGTTCGTCGCCAGCCTGCTCGCCGCGGCTGCCTTCTGCCTGACGCTTCTCGCGCTGAACGCGCTGACGCGGCTTCTGATCCAGTCGCACGTGGCGCCCCTGGATCTCGGCGAGACCGGTTTCCTTCAGATCGGCGGCGCTTTGGTGGTCGCGCACGCGGTCTACCGGCGGGCACCGCTTCGCCGGCCTTACTGATCGTCAGCGCAGGAAATCGCCGAACGATCGCGGGCCGTTCCCGGTGGGGAGCGTCGCCAGCACTTTCAGGCTGCGCGCGTCGAGGACGCTCAGCGTGTTGTCGCCCCAGTTGGCGACGTAGAGGCGTCCCTCCCCATCCGCCGCGATGCCCTCGGGGTGATCTCCGACTTCGACATCGCCGATCGGTTTGAGGGTCACGAGATCGAACGCCGTGACGCTGCCGGCATATTGGTCGGTGACGAAGCCGCGACCCTGCGAGAGCGCGATCACATAGGGCCGCCGCCCGGTCGGGATCCGGCCGATCTCGCGCCCGGCTGCGAGATCGATCACCGAGACGTCGTCGCTCATCACGTTGGCCGTGTAGGCCCGGCCCGCAGCGGCATCCAGGGTGATGCCAAAGGGGTGCTGACCGACCGGGATCACCTTAGTCTGGCGGCGCGCGGCAGCGTCGACAATTGAGACCGAGTCGGCCTCGCGATTGGCGATGTAGAGTGTCGCTCCGTCGGGGCTCACCGCGATGCCGGAGGGTGAGGCGCCGACTTCGATCTCGCCGTCTGGGGCGAGTGCGCCGTTGCGCTCGGTCAGGACAAGAACCCGGTGCCCGTACCAGTCCGCGACGTAGACCGTGCCGCCGCGCGGATCGGCGGCGACCCCCAACGGTCCGCCGGGCAGCGCCACCTCGGAGACCACGCGGCCCGCATCGAGGTCGAGCACGGCGAGGCCGTGCCCCTCGGGCCGGGTCACGTAGGCGCGCTTACGGTCGGGCGACAGCGCGATACCGGCCGGCGCCCCGTCGACTGGAATGCTGCGCACCACCTTACCGGCGGCGAGATCAACGACCTCGACGGCACCGCCGAGTTGGGCGGTGACGATCGCTTCCCGCGCCGGTGCGGCGGATACGGCCGTCGCGGCCAGGGCGAGGCCTGCGGCGAGCGCCGCGCGGCCCCGGTCGCGCTTCACGAGCCCTTCTCGACCTTGGCCTTCAGGTTCGCGAGGCTAGCCTTGATCCAGTCGCCGACGCCCTTTTCCGAGGCCTCGTCGTTCAGTTCGGGCGGCGGATCGTTGTTCATGTAACCGCGGTAGAACGCCGCCTTCCACTCGACCTTGGACTTCGCATCGCCCGCTGGCTCGACCGTGATCGTCGCGGAATAATCGTTGGCCGGCAGATCCTTCACATCGACCTTGTCGATGTAGTACGAGAACAGCTTGTCGTCGGGCTTGTACTTGTTGCTGGTCTCCTGGATCTGGTCGCCATTCTTGAGCGTCAGCACGCGCTTGAACTTGCTCGTCACGTCGCCGCTGACCTCGGTCTTGGTGACGTTCTGCATCCAGTCGGCGTTATTCACGTCGCCGAGGACGGCCCAGACCTTGTCGGCCGGCGCGTTGATCTCGATCGACTCGTTGATCTTGCGACGTGTCGGGCCGTGGGCCTGCGCCGTCGCGGCCACCAGGGCAGCGGTGGCCGCCAGGGCCAGGGTGATTTTCTTCATCTTGTGCTTCTCCTCCCGCCTTCAGCGGTCGTCCCGACCGAGAACACGCGCCTCGGGGCCGAGCGCCGCCGCGACCTTGTCCTCGATCCAGCCCCAGGCCTCGCGCTCGCGCGGTCCCGCGGTCTTGCCGACGGCGATGGCGAGGTAGGCCATCTCCGTCAACACCTTGTCCGGCTCCAGCATGTGGAGCCGGGTCGAAAGGATGGCGGCTTCCATTACCGCGGCCTGCGCCCGGTTATAGCCGATGAACGGCGCGTGCGCGGCACTGTGGACAATACGACCGCGGAAGCGCGGCCGCGTCTCGTGGTGCTCGACAGCCGCGACCTCGAACTCCGCGTGGCCGAAGCTGTCGGCGAGACGCCGGCCAGGGATTGCCGCGCATGCCAACGTCGGCCACTCGCGCCGACCCGTCACCGCGCCGGCGATGACCCGGATGTCGCGCGGGCTTGAAGCGGCGAAACACGGGTTCGCTTCGAGGTTGACGATGGTCGGAGACGGGCGAAACGGCGCCAGCACGTAGCCCTCGTCCTCGCCGATCAGCCCGAACGGAACGAGATGAAGCTCGCCGGCGTCCGACAGCGTGGTTACGATCGTCTCCAGGATCAACGGCATCGTCTAAGACCTGTCCGCCGGCACGACGCGTCCGCAGACCAGTTTGACCGACGGCTTTGATCGGTCCGGGACGGCCGCGTCACGGGCCTCCGACCGCGAGATCGTCTCGGGCGCCACCGCGTCGGTCTCGGGCTTGACGGCGCGCGCGTCGCGGGTGCCGGGCGGCGGTGCGTCCGGCCCGGAATGGCGGGTGTGACCAGCCTTCTTGAAGGCGGTGGAATCCTCCACCTCCGCGTCGGCCGCGCAACCCCAGTCGAGGGGCTCGTCCTGGACATAGCGCTTGCCGAGCCGCCAAGCGGTCTCGGCCTTTGCGAGTTCCGCCCCGAGATAGAAGGCATGGGCACCGTCGCTCGCCACGTCGAGATCGGGGAAGAAGGCCATCGCGTCGGTGCCGACCCTGTGGACATCGCGGTTGTAGACGTGGATCCCGTCCTCCGCGACGGCGATCCGGTAGTTCGGATCCCGGACTTCCGCTGCGGCCAACGCGATATCCTCGGCGGTCTGCACGAAGGGACGCTTGTCGTGAAGGGCCAGCAGCGCCCGCCCGTAGCCTTTGGGCAGGGCAGAGTCCGCTTTTGCCGCATACATCACCCGCCGCGCGGCGTCGTGCTCCTCCACGGTGCGGCGGGTGTGGTTCGAGACCTGCACGATCAGTACGTTGCGGATCGCCAGCTCGGAGCACATCCCGATCAGGAGCGCGGTGATGCCGAGCGAATCCGCCTCGGTCAGCTCCGTGAGGTTGCCGGTGCCCATCATCATCTCGATGTCGGGCCAGCGCACGCGGGTATCGCGGTAACGGGCGATGGAATCGACGAAGCCGTGGTGGATCGGCTCCAGGATCGGGTCTGCCAGGAACGGGCGCCCGGCCTTCAGCATCCGCTCAATCGCCCGGTCGAGGGAGAGCGGGTCGTCAGGGCGCAAAGGTACCAGAACCGGCACCGCGTCGGTCTCGAAGGCGAGGTCGAGCGTGTCGATATTCAGGCTGAGCAGATAGTCCGCCCCGGCATGGGCGCCCCTGGCGAGTTCCTCGCGGGAGAAGGAATCGACGCTGACCTTCAGGCCCGCGCCCTTCAGCGCCGCCACCGATTCTTCTAGGTGGGGGAAGGTCGTGTCGGGCAGTCCTCCCAGGTCGATCACGTCGGCGCCGCGGCGGGCGAGATCGAGTCCCTTCGCCAGGATCTGATCGGGCGTCATCTTCGAGGCGTCTACGATCTCCGAGAAGATGCGCAGATCGTGGCGCGAGAGGTCGATCTTGCGTGCCGCGAGGCCGAGCCAAGCCGGCAGATCCACGACCTCGTCGGGGCCGCGCTCAACCGGCATACGGAAATGTTCGGTGAGTCTGGCGACATCCGCCCGGCATCGGCCCGGAAGGATGATCCGGGTCGCGCCCTCGGGCAGCTCGACCCGTCGGCGGATGATCTCTTCGGTCATCAGCGCGGCGACCTTCACGCCGGCATCCGCGATGCTCCACCGAATGGTGGTCGGCAGGCCGGCCGCGACCTTCTCCAGCCGCGCCCGGGCGAGGCGCCCGGTGATGAAGACGATGTGCTCAGGGTGGCTCACGCCGCCGCCCTCCGCTCGACCGCGACCTTGCCGGTTGGTCCCCAGATCTCGATGACGCCGCTGTAGCGCGACGCGAAGGCCGGGAACGCGGCGTCCACCAGCCCGGCGGCCGCCAGAGTGGCCGGGAGGTGGCCAGGGCGCGCGTCGACCGACTTCACCAGGATGCAACGCGCCGCCCGCAGCTGTGCCGCGAGCCAGATC
Organism: Methylobacterium sp. NEAU K; assembly: GCF_030700285.1. GTDB lineage: Bacteria > Pseudomonadota > Alphaproteobacteria > Rhizobiales > Beijerinckiaceae > Methylobacterium. The sequence goes on from NZ_JAUYZJ010000005.1 coordinate 128,769, forward strand.
GCGAGGCTGTCGGAGGTGACGTCCCAGCTCTCGGGAATCGCGGGATGCCCGGCGCGCAGGACGGCCGGGTCCCAGACACGCACCACGGCATCGGACGGTTCGTTCCAGGGTTCCGTGCTGCGCGCGAGGCGCGGCTCGATCCTGCGGAGGGCGTCAGCCATGCGGCCCATGGCATCGAGCGCCCGGCGATGGGCCTCGGATTCGTCGAATCCGGCGCGGGTTTGGGCGTCGCGCACGGCATCCGCGAAGGCGCCCCCGCCCGGCACGACGACGCAGCGGCCGTGGACGCCATCCGCTAGGGCCGCCAGCAGGGCGCGCCGGCGCTCCGGGTCCGCCGCGAGGCTGCCGCCGATCTTGACGATCGTGATCACGCCGCGTCCCGGCGGCTCAGGCGCAGGGTGCGCAAGGCCTCGGCCACCCGCAGCGGATCGATGCCGTTGCGGCGGTCGAAGTCGCGGCAGAGGCCGCCGCGGAAGCCGAGATAGTCCGTGCCGTGCGCTAACAGCCCGGCAATATCGGTGACCCGGAGCGAGCCCGCGAGGCCACTCATCAATCCGTGGGCCCTGCACACCGACGTGAACGCGGAGAGCTCCGCTGGCCCGGCTAGATCCGGCAGGCGCACGCCGGACTTGCCCACGGTGTCGATCATCGCGCCCGCGAAGCCGGCCTTCGCCAGCCTGGGCACCAGATCCGCCGTGGGCCCATCCTCTGCGAACAGTACGGCGATCAGCCGTCCGGGCGAGGCGGCAGCCAGGGCCGCGAGAGCAGGGTCGTCGGATCGCTGCACCGGTCCGAGGCCGGTCTTCACCCAGTCGACGCCGGTCTCGGCCATTGCGGCCACGGCCGCCGGGGAGGCCTCGGCCACGGCGCTCGTGGAGGCGGCGCCCGCGATGCGCGCGACGATGTCTTCCACGATGCAGATTTCGAGGGCACCGAGCGCCCCGCGCTCGGGATCCTTGGCGTCGATCAGGTCTGCACCGGCGAGCTGGGCGGCCTCGGCCTCGGCCGGGTCGCGGACGCTGACGAGGAGCCGGGGCGGGGAGCCGGGCGAAAGGGGAAACGCGGACACGGATTTCTCAGGACTCGCGGATAAGCCTCACGACTTGCCGGGCAGCGGCTCGGCGAGCAGGCGGTTCTTCACCACCCAGCGCATGGCGTGCGCCCAGGTGTCGTCGGTGTCGGCACGGATCGTCACCTGCCCGCCGCGCACCACCTTGCCGGTCTCGGCCTCGGCGATGGCGACGCTCAGATTGAAGATCTGCCCGGATCCCTTCTCCACATAGCCGGTCACGACGAGGTCCGCACCCAGGCTCTTGGCGATGTCGGCCGCGCAGCCATTGCACTTGTAGAGCGGCCCTTCCTTGGCGACCACGTCCGACTTGGGCGCCGTATCGACGATCTCCAGCCCGGCCTGATCATGGAGGGCGTTGCGCAACTCGTCGGTCACGAGGGTGAGCTTCTTGGTGTCCACCGGCCTCACCCGCGTCCCGTATGAGGCCCCGGGGTCGAACAGCTCCACCGGGAACACGGCGGCCTTCTCGGCCGCGACGGCCCTGATCGGGCCCGCGATCCCGAAGGTCAAGAGACCGCAGGCGCTTACCGCGCACAGGGACAGATGGCGCATGCTAGGGGATCCCTCTCGACGATCCGCGCCGCGTCGGCCGGCGGCGTCGCTGCCGATATAGGTCGGGCGAAGGGACAATTTGGCAATGTACTTCGCCGCACAGGTGGCCCACGACGCGAACGTGAACGCCCGAACAAAGAGCCGCGGTTGAGCGGCCGGAGCGGAAGCTGATAGAGGCCGCGTACATGCACGATCCTGCACACGAGATGGCCCTCCCGCGCGCGACGCGCCCGGATTTCCTGCGATCGACGATCGCCGCGGGCGCATTCCTGGTGCTGGCCTCTCCGGTGGCGCGGGCGCAGCAGCCCGCACCGCAGCCGATCGACACGCATGTCGGGCTGATCTACCGGCCACAGCCCGCACCGTCCTCGTACGACGCCGAAGCCGCACCGGAGGACGAGGGTCTGGCGGGCGCCAAGATGGGCATTGCAGACAACAACACCACCGGCCGCTTCACCAAGCAGACCTTCGCGCTGGACGAGATCGCCCTGGGCGACGAAAGGCCGGATGCCGTGGCGGCCGCCAAGGACCTCGTGGCCAAGGGCTTACGGTACCTCGTCCTGGCGCTGCCCGCCGATTCGGTGCTGGCAGTGGCCGACGCGGTCAAGGACACTGGCGCCGTGGTCTTCAATGCCGGCGCCTCCGACGATCGCCTGCGCGGCACCGATTGCCGCGCCAACGTGTTCCACGTCGCTCCGTCGCGGGCGATGCTGACCGACGCACTGGCGCAGTATCTGACGGTTATGCGCTGGCGGAAGATTTTCCTAATCGTCGGGCCGACGGATGCCGACAAGGCCTACGCGGACGCTCTGCGCAACTCGGCCCGGAAATTCGCGCTGAAGGTCACCGCCGAGAAGCCCTGGACCTTCGGGCCCCTGGCCAAGGCGCGCGGCGACACCCCCACGCGGGCGGAGGCGATGGTCTTTACCCGGGGCCTCGATTACGACATGGCGATCGTGGCCGACGAGGAGGGGGACTGGGGCGACTACGTCTCCTACCGCACCTTCGATCCGCGCCCGGTGGGAGGCACGCAGGCCCTGACCCCGACCACTTGGTCGCCCGTCCTCGAGACCTGGGGCGCCGCGCAGGCGCAGAACCGCTTCCGGCGGCTCGCCTCACGGCTGATGCGCCCGCTCGACTATCAAGTCTGGGCGGCGGTGCGGACGGTGGGCGATGCCGTAACCGCGAAGAAGACCAACGATCCGGCGGTGCTCGCGCCTTACCTGGTGGATCCGGCCTTCAACCTGCCGGCCTACAAAGGCGTGTCGCTGAGCTTCCGGCCGTGGGACCACCAGCTGCGCCAGCCCATCATCGTCGTGCAACCGAAGGCGCTTGTCTCGGTCGCGCCCGAGCAGGGCTTCCTGCACCAGCGCACACCGCTGGACACGCTTGGGGTCGACCTGCCGGAGACGACCTGCAAGTTTCAATGAACGCTGCTCCCTGCGGCGTTGGCGAGCGGCCCACGCCCTCGCAACGCGCGGAGAACGCACTACAATCGCGCGCTGAGAATGTCCTTCGAGGACGCCGGAAAGTCGCAAGGGAAGGGAATCGGATGAACCGCCGCTTCGAGGCAGGTCTGAGTGCGGTCGCCGTCGGTGCGTGGTTCGCCCTGTGCGGGCCGGCCGCGGCCAACACCGTCTACGTCACCAATGAGAAGGGCAACTCGGTCAGCGTCATCGACACGAACACGATGGCCGTCACCGGGACCTGGAAAGTCGGGCGGCGGCCCCGGGGGGTGACCGTGTCGAAGGACGGCAAGGAATTGTTCGTCTGCGCGAGCGACGACGACCGCATCGACGTGCTGGATACCAGCTCCGGCAAGGTCGTGCGCTCCCTGCGCTCCGGCCCGGATCCCGAGCAGTTCATCCTCGATTCCTCGGGCAACCCGCTCTACGTCGCCAACGAAGATGACAGCCAGGTCACGATCATCGACATCGAGAAGAACAAGGTGCTCGCCGAGGTGCCGGTGGGCGTCGAGCCGGAGGGGATGGGCCTGTCGCCGGACGGAAAGATCCTGGTCAACACCTCTGAAACCACCAACATGGCTCACTTCATCGACACGAAGACCTTTCAGGTGATCGATAACGTGTTGGTGGACGCCCGCCCGCGCTTCGCCGAATTCACCGCCGACGGGAAGTTCCTGTGGGTTTCCGCGGAGGTCGGCGGCACGGTCAGCGTGATTGACGTGGCGCAGCGCCGGGTCGTCAAGAAGATCACCTTCAAGATCCCGAGCGTGAACGACGAGGCGATCCAGCCGGTCGGCATCCGCATCACCAAGGACGGGACCAAGGCCTTCATCGCCCTAGGTCCTGCAAACCGGGTCGCTGTGGTCGATGCCAAGACCTACGCGGTCGAGAAATACCTGCCGGTGGGCCAGCGCGTCTGGCAGCTCGCCTTCACGCCGGACCAGAAGATGCTGTTTACGACGAATGGCACGTCCAACGACGTCTCGGTGATCGACGTGGCTGCCGAGAAGGTGGTCAAAAGTATTCCGGTCGGGTTGCTGCCGTGGGGCGTGGCGATCTCGCCCAACTGATCGTTCGGAACGGACAGCGGCCTGCCGGGCGCCTTCCGAAAGCCGCGTCCGATCCGGAACCCGGTCGGACGGGCCAAGCAGACCATGACCGCGAGATCGGCGGCACAACGGTAGGAACCGACATGAGGCGGACGTTTCGGATCGCATCCCTCGCTCTCGCCGGCCTGTTCGCGGCCGGTCCCGCGGGCGCGCTCGACCTGACCAAGAAGCGGGAGAACCTGCCCGACCTCGTCCTGGGTGACGATCAGGGCAACGACTTCACGGTCGAGAACAAGGACATCAGCCTCGAATCCGGCAAGGCCTATCGGCTGCGCATCGTCGCCAAGGGACATCAGGAATACAAATTCTACGCGCCGGAGTTTTTCCGCTACATCTGGCTCAATCAGATCGTCATCGAGCACAAGGAGATCCATGGCGGCGGCGCGCCCGATCACTTTGAGTTCGACGATCCCGGCGAGATCGCCGTGGAGTTCGTCGCGATCAAGCCCGGCACCTACAAGTGGGAGGCGCGCGGACTGGAAGCTAAGGGCATGACCGGCACGCTGACGGTGAAGTGATGCGCGTGTTCCTCGTTGCCTGCACCCTCCTGCTCCCGGCTCCGGCCATGGCCGCGGACGATGCCTCGGCCTGCGCCGAGGGCATCACGATGATCCGCGACTCGCTCGCTCTGAACCCGCCCGAAGCCGCACTGCCCAAGCTGAAGAAGGCTTTGCGCGTGGCCGAGCGGGAACAGAAAGAGGGCGAATTAGACGAATGCCTCGAAGCGGTGGCCGAAGCCCGGAAGGTCCTGGGGCGATGAGCGCCGGGGAGGTGCCAGCACTCTTGGTCGAGCATGTCGGCCACCGCTTCGGCACGCGCGCGGCCCTCGACGACGTGTCGATCGCGGTCGAGCAAGGTCGGTTTGCCGCGCTGCTCGGACCGAACGGCGCCGGCAAGACCACGCTGTTCTCGGTGATCACCCGACTCTACAACAATCAGACCGGACGGGTCTCGATCTTCGGCCATGCCCTTGACCGCGAGCCGTCGCGGGCGCTGGCCCGGCTCGGCGTGGTGTTTCAGGCGCGGACCCTCGATACCGACCTGACCGTCGAGCAGAACCTGCTCTACCATGCCAGCCTTCACGGCATCACCCGTGGGGCGGGTAAGCTCCGGGTGGGCACGTTGCTCGACCGGGTCGGGCTTGCGGACCGGCGTCACGACAAGGTCCGCACGCTCTCTGGCGGTCAGTCACGCCGCATCGAGATCGCCCGCTCGCTGATCCACCGCCCGGACTTGCTCCTGCTCGACGAGCCCACCGTCGGGCTGGACCTGGAGTCGCGCGCCGACATCGTGGCGATCGTTCGCGCCCTGGTGCGCGAGGAAGGGCTATCGGTGCTCTGGGCCACTCATATCTTCGAAGAGATCGCTCCGGAGGATGACGCGGTCGTGCTGCACCGGGGCCGAATCGTCGCCCGGGGCCGCGCCGGGGATATCGGGGCACCGGGGGAGGGGCTAGCCGATGCGTTCCGCCGCCTCGTGGCCGAGCCGGGGCGAGCGGCGGCATGATCGCTGAATCACGCCAGCGGAAGCCGGCACCCTCGCCGTACTCCCTTGGCGAGGGTGCATTCCCTCCGGAGCGGGGAGGGAGAGGGGCGTTGCAACGCTGCAGGACGTGGTTGCCGTCGCGATCTCCCCGGATGCGTCTCTCCACTCCTGCGGGCCTTCGTCCCGGCCCGATCCCTGCCGACGCAGGGTCCGACCTCTCCCGCAAGGAGAGGAGGGAAGGCCCCTTGCTGGACATGGGCATGCACGCATGACGATGCCGACGCCACGTTCCCTAGCAACGTCGCAAGGAGCCCCAGCCCGGATCGGGCGCCTTGACGCGGTCGGCTACCTGATCTGTCTCGGCGGCATCGTTCGCCGGGAATTGCTTCGCTTCTTCAATCAGAAGGAACGGTTCTTCTCCGCACTGGTGCGGCCGCTCGTCTGGCTGTTCATCTTCGCGGCGGGCTTCCGCAACACGCTCGGGGTTTCGATCGAGCCGCCCTACCAGACCTACGTGCTCTACGAGGTCTACGTGGTGCCCGGGCTTGCCGTGATGATCCAGCTGTTCAACGGCATGCAATCGTCGCTCTCGATGGTCTACGACCGCGAGGTCGGCTCGATGAAGGTTCTGCTGACATCGCCCTATCCGCGGTGGCTGCTGCTTCTGGCCAAGCTGATCGCGGGCGTCTCGGTCTCCATTGTGCAGGCCTACGCGTTCCTGGCGGTCGCGTATTTCTGGGAGACCGATATCCCGCCGCTTGGATACCTGGCGGCGCTGCCGGCCTTCCTGGCCTCGGGGCTGATGCTGGGGGCGATCGGTCTGTTCCTGTCCTCCCTAGTGCGCCAGCTCGAGAACTTCGCCAGCGTGATGAACTTCGTGATCTTCCCGATGTTCTTCGCCTCCTCGGCGCTCTATCCCCTGTGGCGGATCCGCGAGTCGTCGGAGTCGCTGTATTGGATCTGCGAGCTGAACCCGTTCAGCCACGCGGTCCAGCTCGTGCGCTACGCCCTCTACATCCAATTCGAGCCGGTCGCCTGCGCCGTCGTGGTCGGCGTGACCCTGGCTTTCTTCGGCATGGCGGTCATCGCCTATGATCCCGGCCGCGGCATCATGGCCCGGCGCGGTGGTCCGGCCGGCGATAATTCTTGATGGAGCCCGCTCGATGAACCGATTTGCCCTCCACTTTGTCGGCCCTGCGCTCGGCCTCGCGCTCCTGGCCGGACCAGCGCTCGCGCAGCCTCGGCAGGATCCGGACTGGCCCTGCGTCCAGCGCAAGGTCGGGAGCTTGAGCCCCGGCCAGTTCTGGACCGGGCCCGATATAGCCGCGGCGGGCGATTGGGGCGCCGACAACGATGCCGCAGTGCTAGCCCAGAAGATCGCATCCCGCCGGACCGAGCTATCCCAGGTCGGGCCGCTCCTCGACGCCTACGTCGAGAAGCTCGGTTCCGACAAGGACGCGAAGGACAAGGCCCTGACCCGGGTCTATGCGGGCGTATTCGAAGTCATCAACGGCGAGCGCGACAAGGTGATGGGCGGGATCTCCCGCTACGCGCAGGGCCAGCGCCGGATGGCGGAGCGGATCCGCGACGAGGCTGACAAGGTCAGCCAGACCAAAGATGCACCGAGCGCATCGGACGCCACCGAGTTGCCGAAAGATCAATCGGATCTCGAGACGAAATTCGCCTGGGACCGGCGGATCTTCCAGGAGCGCAGCCAGTCGCTGACCTATGTCTGCGAGGTTCCGCAATTGCTCGAGCAGCGGCTCGGCGAGATTGCCCGCATGATTCAGGCGCACCTCTGACCGGTGGCGTGGACCGCGGGCGCTCACATTGCCTAAACATCCTGTCCTGCTTGCCGAAATCTCCCTAAGCTCCTGAAATCGTTATAAAAACTGTTGCCATTAAACCACGTCGGTCCGCGTTCGATCGCCGTATTTCCCAAAGGTTGCCGAAACTGGGCACACGTGGTTTCGGATCAATTGTCTCCGCTTCCCCGACTCGCCAAGAATGATTGCAAGCCCGTCAGAAACGGGCGTGGGGTCATGGCAAGGGGAATGGGATGTCACTTCGGGCGCTTCGGAGCAGCCTCGTCGCGTCTGCGTCGATACTCGGGGGATCGATGCTCCCCAGCGCGGTGCAAGCGCAGACCGCAGTGACCCTCGGCGAGATCAGTGTCGTGTCGACCACGCCAGTGGGCTCGGGCGGCGGCAACGCGAGCGGAACCCAGAACCTCGACGGACCTGCGCCGCAGGCTGCGGCCAGTTCCGCCGTCCCGCCGGGCGGTCCGGTCCGCCTGCGCGGCAGCGACCAACCGCTCTACAAGATCCCCAGCACGGTCGAGACGGTCACGGCAAGCGACATCGCGGCCGATCGCGGTTCCGACAATGTCATCGCCACGTTGGCGCGGCGGACGCCCGGCATCAACCTGTCCGACGCGCAGGGCAATTCCAACCGGCCCGACGTCACCTATCGCGGCTTCACCGCCTCGCCGGTCCAGGGCGTGCCACAGGGGCTCGCTGTCTATCAGAACGGCGTGCGCATCAACGAGGCGTTCGGCGACACCGTCAACTTCGATCTGATCCCCCCGCAGGCGATCCAGCGCATCGACGTGGTGACGGGCAATCCGGTCTTCGGCCTCAACGCGCTCGGCGGCGCGGTCAACATCCAGATGAAGAATGGCTTCACGTGGCAGGGCACGGAGATCAGCGCCTGGGGCGGCTCCGACGCGCGCACGGCCGGCTATCTCGAATACGGCAAGGTCTCCGGGCCTTGGAGCGTGTACTTCACCGGCGACGGGCTGAACGATCGCGGCTGGCGCTACGAGAGCCCGAGCACGATCGGCCGACTCTACGGCGACCTCGGCTACCGCTCGCAGGATTCGGAATTCCACCTGATCGGGCTCGCCGCACGCAGCTACTTCGGGGCGGCCGCGGCGACGCCGGTGGACTTCACCCACCGCGATCCGCGGGCTATTTTCACCTATCCGCAGACCACGACCACCGAGGTCGGAACCATCCAGCTCACCGGTCGGGTCGATATCTCGCCGACCTGGGATCTCGCCGGCAACGCCTATTTCCGCCGCTTCAGCCAGACCTACGTGGACGGAAACGACGGCAACTTCGAACAGTGCAGCTCGCGTTCCAGCTACCGCGGCTTTCTCTGTTACGAGGATGACGGGTTCAGCCCCTCCGCCGGCCAGTCACAGAATGCTTTCCGAAACCAGTTCCTGATTCTGGGCCAGCAAAATCAGCGCGTCCCGTTCCGGGCCAACATCCCCTACGGCACCCTCGACACGACCCAGACCGAGGCCACGGGTTTCGGCGGCTCGCTGCAGGCGTCCAATCGCGACCGGGTCTTCGGCCTGCCCAACAGCTTCGTGGTGGGCGGCAGCATCGATACGGCGAACTACTCGTTCAAGTCGTCCAGCACGCTGGGGGTGATCAATCCGAACCTGTCGATCACCACCGATCCCAGCAATCCTTATTACGGCCCCATTCCCGGTCTCGGGACGCCGATGCTTCGGACGGCCGGGGCGCTCGGCATCGCGCCGAGCTCCGTCAACGGCTCGAACGTCTATATGGGCCTCTACACCCTCGACACCCTGGACGTCACCGACCGGCTGTCGCTCACCGCCGGGGCGCGGCTCAACTTCGCGCGCATCGAGAGCGAGGATCTCACGGGCTTCTCGCCGGACGTAACCGGGACGCACTACTACAACAAGATCAATCCGGTCGCCGGCCTGACCTACCGCTTCACCGACGCGCTGAACCTCTATGGCAGTTACTCGGAGTCGAACCGCGCGCCGACACCGCTGGAGCTGGCCTGCGCCAATCCGGCCCGGCCCTGCCTCCTGCCGAACTCGCTGGTGGCCGATCCGCCGCTCAAGCAGGTGACCGGTCGGACCTACGAAGTCGGCTTCCGCGGAGCGTTGCCCAACACCTATGACGGCGGCGTCATCACCTACAAGATCGGCGCCTTTCGCACCGACCTGACCAACGACATCCTATCGCTCGCTACGCCCGGAAACACCGCTCGCGCCTACTTCGTGAACGTGCCCTCCACCCAGCGGCAAGGGATTGAGGTCGGCAGCGAGTACACGGCCGACTACCTGCGGGTCTACGCCAACTACGCCCTGGTCGACGCCACCTTCCAGTTCAACGGCACGCTGTCCTCGCCCAACAATCCGCTGGCCGATGACGGCGCGATCCAGGTGCGCAAGGGCAACGTCGTTCCGCTGGTGCCCAACCACCAGTTCAAGGCTGGGTTTGACTATTTCATCACTCCCGATTGGCAGGTCGGCCTCTATCTCCAGGCCTTCTCGGCGTCCTACTACCGCGGCGACGAGTCGAACTTGAACCGCAAGCTGCCGCCCTACTACGTGATGAACTTCCAGACGAAGTACCAAGTCACGAAGAACCTGGAAGTGTTCGGGATGGTCACTAACCTGACCAACAACCGTTACGCGACCTTCGGCACCTATGCCCAGCCCGGCGCCGTGGCCGGCAACGTGGGGATCACCGATCCGCGGACCACGACTCTTGCGCAGCCGCTCTCGATCTATGCCGGCATTCGCTACGCCTTCGGTCCCGATCCGGTGCCGATGGCCGCTGAGCCGATTATCAGGAAGTACTGAGACGTCGCAGGCCCAGGGTCGGGCGCCTCCTTGCTGTCTTCGGACCGCAGGGGGCGCCCTTCGTGGTCCCGATCGGTGCGGCCTCAAGCCTCAGGAACGGGCCTCCCTCCGCCGCGTCTCTCACGGGAGCTGCCGACGATTCGGCTGAGCCGCCCGGTAAGCCGGGCCGGTCAAGCCGAAGGCGGCATGAGGACCCGGAGAAACGCCTCGATGATGATGAGATGTGCAATTGCAGCCCTGGCGCTCGCTGCCGCTACGCCGGCCCTGGCGACCCCGTGCGCCGACGAGGTAGCCACCCTGGAGCGGCGCCTCAACAGTTCGGGCGCCGCTTCGGTGACAGGCACGACGCCGCCCGGCGGTACGACCTCCTCGAATTCCGACAAGGCTCTCGCGACGCCGCCGACCCTGACGAAGAGCGATGCCGGCGTGAAGCCCAGCGCGTCGGGCGTCGAGGAGGCGAAGAAGCTCGTGGCGAAGGCCCGTGACGAGGACAAGGCGGGCGATGCTCAGGCCTGCCGCGACACGATCATGAAGGCCAAGGAGAAGGCCGGCGCACTGCCGTAGCCGCGCGAACGGCCGGCGCCCGCGGGCGCCGGCTTCCGGGATAGGAACGCTGCTCTCGCCCCGGTTCAGCGGCCACCGGCATTCAGTAAGCGTTTTCGGTCTTGAGCAGCGCGAACGGCGTGGTGAGCAGGATCTGTAGATCGAGCAGGACCGACCAGTTCTCGATGTAATAGAGGTCGTGCTCGACGCGGCGCTGGAGCTTCTCGGACGTGTCGGTCTCGCCGCGCCAGCCGTTTACCTGCGCCCAGCCGGTGATGCCGGGCTTGACCTTGTGGCGGGCGAAATAGCCGTCGACGACCTGATCGTACAGGGTGTTGGCGGCTTTGGCCTGCAGCGCGTGCGGGCGCGGCCCGACCAGCGACAGGTCGCCTTTCAGCACGTTGAACAGCTGAGGCAGCTCGTCCAGCGACGTCTTGCGGATGAAGCGGCCCACGGGCGTCACGCGCGGGTCGTGGCGCGTGACCATCCTGGATGCGCCGGCGTCGCACTGGTCGACATACATCGACCGGAATTTGAAGACCTCGATCAACTCGTTGTTGAACCCGTGGCGCTTCTGCCGGAACAGGATCGGCCCGCGCGACGTCAGGCGTACGGCCAGCGCGACCGCGAGCATGACCGGCGACAGCGCGACCAGCATCAGCAGCCCGACGCAGCGGTCGAAGACGGCTTTCATAACCACATCCCAGTCGGCGATCGGACGGTCGAAGACGTCGAGTACCGGAACCGAACCGAGATACGAGTAGCTTCTCGGGCGCAGTCGCAGCTTGGCGGCGTGGGCCGATAGCCGGATGTCGATCGGCAGCACCCAGAGCTTCGCCAGCATCTGAAGGATGCGCGCCTCCGCGGTGATCGGAATCGTGAACACGATCAGGTCGAGGCGGGCGTGCCGGGCATAGGATACGAGGTCGTCCACATTGCCGAGCTTCGGGTGGCCTGCCACCACGTCCGAGGAGCGGTCGACATTGCGGTCATCGAACACGCCGACGATGCGGATGCCGCTGTCGTTCTGCGATTCCAGGGCACCGATCAGGTCCTCGGCCGGCTTGCCGCCGCCGACGATCGCAGTCCGGCGGTCGAACCGGCCAGCCCGAGTCTGTGCATCGATCACGTGGGCGAGGGCGAAGCGACCGATGAGGAGCGCCGCGAGGCCGGTCCCGAAGAAGGCCCCGAGCCACAGGCGCGAGTAATGATCGGCGACCTTGGCGAGCACCAGTACGGCGGCGACCATCAGGAAGGTCGTCGACCACGCCGCGATCAGCCGGATCGACGTCTTGATGAACGCGCGGAAGGCGGAGAGCCGGTAGCCACCCGACGCCTGAACCAAGGCGACGGTCGTCACCGAGATCAGTCCGATGATGCCCGCATAGGTCACCCCGAAGGGCACGCGTCCGCGGAGCATCAGTACATGCAGCAGCGCACCCAGACTGCAGATCAGGACGCATTCGATCGCCCGCACCAAGCCAGCCACGACCAGCGGTGAGATCGCCGCCGGCCCGGGGGCCACCGTTTCGGCGAGCGGCACTGCGCCGCTTCTGCGGGTCGCGCTCGCCTGCGCATCGAGCGGACCGGTCGCCTCAAGGAGATCGCGGATATCGAACGCGCTCATCGATTGGCTCCTCCCGGACAAGTCGGCGGCTGAAGGCCTTGACCCTCGCATGGCGGACTGTCGGAATACTTAAAGGCGAGTCCGGTGCGGTCGGCTTCACCGCGCCGGGCTTGCGAAACGGCTCACGTCAGCGTGGCCTCAGGCAGTTCTGGTCTGGGCGAGCTTGCGCGATCCCACGCTGCGGCGCTCGTCGCGGGCCTGGAATGCCGCGGCATAGCCGGAGATAACGTCGCCACCCATGCGCTCGAGGGAGAAGCGCTGACGGATCGATCTGCTGAGGCCTTGAACTCGTGCGGCGAGCACCTCCGGGGCCTCGTCGAGCACCCGGCGGATGGCGGAGGCGAGAGCGCCGGCATCGCGGGACGGGACGAGGTCGACGGCGGCCTGACCGAAGATCTCCGGAATGCCTCCGACGCTGGTGGCGACCAGCGGCTGGGACGCGGCGGCGGCCTCCAGGACCACGTAGGGCAGCGATTCCGCGAGCGAGGGAACGACCAGGATCCGGCCCTTTGCCAGCGCAGCCCGGATCGCCTGCGGCGGCTCGAAGGCTGCCGCGCCCGAAAGGCCGAGCTGGCTCACCATGCTGCGCAGGCTGTCGGCATCCGGGCCGGATCCGACCATCAGCAGACGCAGCGCGCGGCCCTCGGCCCGGAGCTTGACCAGCGCCTCGAGCAGGTATGGCAGGCCCTTGGCCTCGCGCAGCTCGCCGACATAGAGCAGATCGAAGCAATCCTCGGCCAGCGGAACCGGGGCGAACTCGGATTCCGCGATGCCGTTGTGGACGATCCGGGTCACGCGGTCCGGGCCGCCCACGAACGCCCGGTGCCGTTTCGCGACATATTCACTCTCGAACAGGAACGCGTCGGTCCTCCGGGCGAGCACGGCTTCGGCGGCCATGTAGACCCGGTGCAGCGGGCTGCCCGGCCGGTAATTGTAGCTTCCGCCGTGCGGGGTGTAGGCTCGGATCGCCGAGTCAGCGGGCGCGAGCCGCGCATAGACGCCGCCCTTGGCTCCGTGCCCATGGAGGACATCCGCGCCAACAGCCGCCGCCCGCCGTGACACGGCGCGCAGGCAGGTCAGATCAGACAGGTGCGGGTCACGCCGCATCGGGATTCGGACGAGCCCGAGCTCCAAGCAGGGCAGGAGTTCGGCCAGAGCCTGCCCGCCACGCTCTCCGCCCGTTGTGGAATCGCAGACGATGCCGACGGCGTGTCCCGCGCTCGCCTGCAGGCGCGCAAGATCCATCACGTGCCTGAATAAGCCGCCGACCGGTGCTCGGAATACGTGCAGGATCCGGTGGGACTGGACGGTTCGAGTCTCGTTCGGCTCCGCAGCCACGGTATCGCTCCCGGGAATATCAGTCCCAGGATTGTGGGGCGCTGAGCGTCGCAGCAAACTTAAAGCGTGGCCGCCCGCTTCGACCTTTTCCGCGAGAGGGTAAGCGGAGTTTTACTGACCAAGAATCTATTTACGTCAGCGGCAACCCATTCAGGCTCGCCCAGATCGTCCCGTAATGACAGGCGCTGGCGGCGAGCACGAAGGCGTGCCAGATGGCGTTCTGGAACGGCAGCTTGCGCCAGATGTGGAACACCACACCCACCGAGTAGAGTGCGCCGCCGATCGCAAGCAGCCATAGCGCTGTCGGCTGCAGGGCTGCGATGACCGATTCGTAGGCGAGCAGGCCGCTCCACCCGAGCGTGAGGTACAGGGCGATCGACAGGCGATCGAAGCGCCCTGGCAGCAGCAGCTTCACGGCGATCCCGACCAGCGCGACAGCCCAGATCACCGCCAGCAGGATGTAGGCCTTACGTCCGGACCCGACGAGTGCCACCAGTGGCGTGTAGGTCCCTGCGATCATGAGGTAGATCAGCGCGTGATCGGCGCGGCGCAGCAGCCATTTCCGAGGGCTCACCGGATAGAGGTTGTACACCGCCGAGACGCCCAGCATCAGGACCAGCGCCGTTGCGTAGAGGACCACCGCGGCCCGCTCCCCGAAGCCCAGATGCCCGGTGACCGCCGTCGCCACCAGGGCCACCGCACCGGCCAGGCCCAGGACGACGCCGAGGCCGTGGACCACACCATCCGCCACGATCTCCCGCGGCGTGTAATGCCACGTCAGAGTGAGTGGGCGACCGTCCTCCGCGAGAGACATCCTAAGGCCTCCTGCAACGCTTGAAGTTTAAAGCTTGAGGGGTCTCAGTCGTTCCATGTGCAGAGTGCTGAGGGCAAGTTATCCCAAGCTTCCGGCCAAGACGGTAAAGGTCTCCTGCGGCGCGGGCCCCGCCGCGCCGCCGAAAAGCTCATGCGCTGCGATGCGCCAGCCCTTCGAAACCGAGCGCAGGCTCCGTCCCTCTCAGCCGGACGCGGCCGACGCCGCGGCTAAGACGCGCGTGGACCGTGGCCATCGTCAGGACTGCCATCGCCAGGATCTGATGTGCCAGGGCGGCCCAGAGCGGCACCGCCAGGAGCAGCGTCGCTATCCCGAGGCCGGCCTGGGTCAGCGCCAAGGCTGCCACGCCGCTCGCGCGCCCGGCCGCCCCGGAGGAGCCGGTGAGGCGGGCGTCCAAGGCGTGCAGGACGGCGACGGCGACGATCAGGTACGCCGTCATCCGGTGGTCGAACTGGACCAGGGCGTGATTGTCGACGAAGTTCTCGATCCAGGGGCGGATGGCGAAGAGGCTGTCCAGCGACGGCACGAGATCGCCATCCATGCCGGGCCAAGTGTTGTAGACGAGCCCGGCATGCGATCCGGCGACGAGGCCGCCGAGGAAGATCTGCACCAGCACCATCACGGGCAGCAGCGCTGCGACCGCCCGGACACGTCCGGGCGCGGCTTCCACGATGCCGCCGCGCTCGCCGGCCGCGAGCCAGACGAGCCCGGTCAGGATCAAACTGGCGGTGGTAAGATGCAGTGCGAGCTTCAGCGGCGCCACCGCGGTCATGCCCGGCTGGAGGCCGGACGCGACCATGATCCAGCCGATCGCGCCCTGGAAACCCCCGAGTACGCCCAGCGCGAGCAGCCCCAATCCGAGGCGCCGACTGATGAGCCCGCGCCACCAGAACACGACCAGCGGCAGGAAGAACACCAAGCCGATGAGCCGTCCGAGCAGGCGATGGCCCCATTCCCAACCGTATAGCACCTTGAAGGACGACAGACCCATCCCCTGGTTCAGGATGTTGTATTGCGGCGTGTCCTTGTATTTGGCGAATTCCGCGGCCCAGTCTGCTTCAGACAGGGGCGGTATGATGCCGGTCACGGGACGCCACTCGGTGATCGACAGGCCGGATCCGGTCAGACGCGTCGCGCCACCGACGGCGACCATGGCGACGACGAGAGCCGCGACCACGTAGAGCCAAGCCCGTACCGCTCCCGATCGATGGTCCGCCGAGACTCCCATGACCACGCGCATCCCTTCCGTGGAGGCCGGATCCGTCCGGCCGTTGCGACCCGTTAGGGGAAGCGCGCGGTGCGGGCAACGTCGGCGGCGCCGCAGCCCGCGGCAGGTGGCGCGTTGCCAAGCGCGCCGGCGGAAGTTAGCCGTCAGCCATCAGCGCCGCTGCAAGGATCGCGAGGCTGAAGGGATGACCATGCGCCGCCGCACCCGCACCCTGATCGGCACTGTCGCGATCCTGGCCTTCGTCTGCCTCTACGGGCCGCTGGCGATGGCACTGGCCGACAGCCGCATCGCCGAGACACCGGCGGCGATCCAGGCCGTGCTCTACTCGATCCTGGGCATCGCCTGGATCGTCCCGCTGATGCCGCTGATCCGCTGGATGGAGCGGCCGGATCGCTGAGGCGACCCCTCGATTTCGCCGCACTCGGGCGCCAGAAGCCTCCCGCCCGTTTTCGAGATCCATTCGTGTATCGCTCGCCCATGCGCCTCAAGCATCTGGCCGCACTCGCCCTGCTGGTCGCGCCGCTTCCCGTCCTCGCACAGGGAACGCCGCGTTCCATCGCGGAGTGCGAGCGGCTGAAGAACGATCTCGCCTACAATCAATGTCTCGCGATGTTCGGGCCGGCAGCCAAGAATGTGGCGGGCGGCTACGCGTCGGCCGACGCGGCGGCCGCTCCCGCCCTCGCCGAGGCGATCCCGCAGGCCGAAGATGTAACCGAGACCATGCCCAGCCGACGGAGCCGCTACCGGTCGCGCAGGGGCCGGCAGTACGCCTCGTTCACGAGCGGCTACCGGCATCGCCGCCGACGGTAGCGCAGTTCGAAACGGGCAGCATCTCGCGGCCGTACCATTGGCATTTCCGCACGCCGAGCCGGCTTCGAGACCGCGGGAAGGCGCTCATGCGACGTTGAGACGCCGGCCCCGGTTCCAGGCCAAGAACGGGACGCCGGACAACAGGCCGGCGAGCGCCGCCCGCGACTGGTGGCAGCCGTTCACCGAGACGCGCGGGAGCGCGTGCAGGTGGCCGGCATGCTCCGGGAAGAGGTGGCCGGGTCGGGTCGTCACGGCGGTCGCGAAACCGTTCTCCCGCGCCATCGCGAATTCGCGCGGCCCCGCCGAGGTCGGGTCGCCGACAGGGTAGGAAAAGTGTCGCACGGTCAGGCCGAGCTCGGCCTCGATCCTGGCGCGGCCCGCGACGATCTCCCGCGCGGCGGTCGCCGGGTCGTGCTTGGCGAGCATCGGGTGGCTGACCGTGTGGGCGCCGATCGTCACCGCGGGGTCCCGGGCCAGATCCCGCAACGCATCCCAGGACAGGCAAAGTTCGGACGCGACCCGCCCTGGCGCGAAGTCGGCCTGCGCGCAGAGATCGGCGATCCGGTCGAGCAGCTCCGATTCGGTGCCGCGGCGCAGGTCGCGATAGACGGCCTCGAAGGCGAGGGCCTTCTCCTGCGGGCTCCGTGCCGGCAGATCGAGGCTGCGCGGACCGACGGAGATCCGCACCCGGTCGAGCCGCGCGATCGCCCGCTCCAGCTCGATCCACCACAGCCGGCCGCTCTGGTCCGCGAAGGTACTGGTCACGAACAGCGTCCAGGGTAGCCCGTGCCGCGCCAGCACCGGACGGGCGTGCTCGACGTTGTCGCGGTATCCGTCGTCGAAGGTCAGGACCGCGAAGGGCGGCCCGTAATCCGGCTCGGCGAGGCGCTCCGGCACCGCGTCGAGCCCGATGACCTCGAACCCGCGCGCGTCGAGTTCGCGCAATGTCAGCGCGAGGAAGTCCGGCGTGATGGACAGCAGGCGGTTCGGCGCGAAGGCCGGGACCGGCTCCGGCGTGACGTGGTGAAAGGTGAGGATCACACCGAGGCCCCGGGCGGCGGGACTGAGCCAGCGATCTGCCCCCAGGGCCTGGATCGCGCGGAAGCCGGACGAGAAGACCCGATGCTTGGCACGCGACGAGATCATGGAAGGAAACCGTTCGAGCCGAACCGCCCTGGCACCGCCAGCCTTCGCGCAGCGCGGTAAACAAAGCCGGAATCCGCGTGACGGAACAGTCCACACCGCAAGGTTGTATTAGCCAAGCTGGCGTTTTGACGGGTCGCAGCGCGCTGGAATGGATGTCTTCGCCATTGAGGTCACGGGCTATTCAGCGGGCACCCCCAGTTTCGGCGCCCGGCTACGGATCGTTCCCGGTCCGGCGGGAGGATCGAGACCATGGCGACCGGCGTCCAAATAGCGGGAATGGACATGATCGGCGCGCGCACGCGTGGCACGCTGACGGCGGAGATCGTCGCCGATCTCACAGCTGTCGAGGCTCTTTGGCGGCAGCTCGAATCCGATGCGGCGAGCCTCCAGACTCCCTACCAGCGGTTCCATTGGGTTGCCGCCTACCTGCGGGCGACCGGCGCGGCTGACAGCGCGCGGATCGTCGTGCTGCGGGATGGCGACGGCCGGCCGCGCATCGTCCTGCCCCTGGTGGTGCGGCGAGAGTTCGGCCTCGCCGTGGCACGCACCGTCGGGGACACGCACGCGAACTTTCACATGCCGCTCTTTGCCACCCGCGATGCGGCCGCCATCGCCCCCGGCGAGGTCACCGCGGCCCTGATCCGCACAGGGCGCGCCTCCGGCATCGACGTCTTCGCCCTTCAGCATCAGCCCCGGATGTGGGAGGGCGCCGCCAACCCGCTGGCGTTCACGGGAGAACCCGAGGCCAGCGATGCCTATGGGCTGATGCTGGGACCGGATCCCGAGGCGACGGTGCGCCGGGTGTTCAGCGCCGACGCCCGCAAGAAGTTGCGCTCGAAGGAAAAGCGCCTCGTCGAAGCCAAGGGTGCCCTCGCGTACCGCCGCGCGGAGACCCCTGAGGAAGCCGCCCGCTACCTCGCCGCCTTCTACGCGCAAAAAGCGGCCCGGTTCGCCGGGATGGGCGTCGCCGATCCCTATGCCGCCGATCCGATCCGTCACTTCCTGTCGGCGGCCACTTCCGGCGCCGATCCGGCGATCGAACTCCATGCCCTGTGCCTCGCCGAGAGCGGGCGTGTGCTCGCGACCTTCGGGGGGGCGGTGAGCGACCGCCGTTTCAGTGGCATGATGACGTCGTTCGATCCCGATCCGGAGATCGCCCGGTTCAGCCCGGGCGATCTGCTGCTGCAGCACCTCGTGCGAGACCAGACGGCGCGTGGCCGGCAGGGCTTCGACCTCGGGGTCGGGGAAGCCCGCTACAAGGCCAGCATTTGCGACGAGACCATCGAGCTGGTCGAAACCGTTGTGCCGGTGACCATTCGAGGACGCGCCTACGGGGTGGCGCGCTTGGGCCTCACCCGGACGAAGCGGCGGATCAAGCGCGATCCGCGCCTCTACGCCGCCGTCTCGCGCCTGCGGTCGCTGCGCCGCCGCTAGCTCCGACGCTCAGGCGGCGCTCAGACGCAGCTCGCCGGCCGCGACCTCGGCCGGCCGGTCCTGGGCGACCAGGATCTGTCCGGCCCCCGCCTCTTCCGCGATGGCGTAGAGATCGGCCAGGGCGGGATCCTCGGCAGACGCGTTCGAGGCGACGATGACGCTGTCCATATAACCGGCGACGAGTTCGAGAAGGTCGACGGCACCGGGGACGGCGTGAAGACGGCACACCACCCAGTCATAGGCTTCCGCCATGGCCTCGAATGTCAGGTTCAGGGCGTCCTGCTCCGCGAATAGCGCCGCTGCGTCGGCGCGCCCGGTCTCGATCCGGTGGACGCTGCCGTCGGGCCGGGCCTGGATCACGTCCAGGAATGCGGCCTGTCCGGCCACGAGATCGGTGAAGCCGAGATCGCCCGAACCGGCGCCCGAACCGTTCAGCTCCACGGTGACGACGCTCGCGTTGCGGCCGAGGGCGCGGACCAGCGCCTCGGGCAGCGGCTGCTCGCCGCGGGACAGTTCCGTCTCCATGATCAGGATCCGGCGTCCGGACCGATCGCCCGGCTCCCGGGTGGCGGACGAGATCCGCGCGATCAGGGGCGCGAGGTCGTAAGCCTCGGCCGCCGTCCTCGGGTTCGACCGTTCGACCGATGCCGCCGCCGAGGCGGCCGGCTCTGCGCCGTCCGCAGGCTCGGACCAGCGCGCCGGCGGCATCGCTTCCGGAAAGGTGAAGCGCGGCCGCTCCAGTTCCGGCTCGCGACGCGGGCGCCGAGCCGCTGGATCGAAACTGGAATCCGAATCGGCTTCCGCCCGGCCGGACTCGGCCAGCAGCGCGCTCGCGAGCACCCCGCCGACCGCCAGCATCAGCGTCACGAGGGTAGCGAAGCCGATGATGGGCCACTTCTTGGGGAAGGACGGGACTTCGGGGGTCACCGCCCGCGAGACGATTCGGGCATCGGCCGGCGTGGCGCTCTCGCCGTCGCGCGCCGCCGCCTCGCGATAGCGGGACAGGTAGGATTCGAGCTGCTCGCGCTGCGCCTTCGCCTCCCGCTCCAGCGCACGGAGCTGGATCTCGCTGGAATTGCCCTTGACGACCACGTCCTGCTGGCTGTCCACCGCCGCCTGCAGGCTCTCCACCCGGGAGCCGGCGATCTTGGCGTCGTTCTCCAGCGTGCGCACCACGCGCTCGGCCGAGGTCTTGATCTGCAAGTCGAGGTCATCGAGCTGCGCGTGCAGCTCCTTGATCCGCGGATGCGCCGGAAGCAACGTCCGTGACTCGAGCGCGAGCTGCGCCCGCACTGCGATACGGTTCTCGACGATGCGCCGGATCACCTCGTTGTTGGCGACGTCAGCGATCTCGAAGGCGCGGCCATCCTTGATCAGGTCCTTGATCGCCTTCACCTTGCCGGCGAGATCGGCCTTGAGAATCCGGGCCTGGGAGAGCTGGCTCGAGAGTTCGCCGAGCTGCTGCGTGGTCAGCGGCTGACCTGTGCTGCCGGTGCTGCCGACGAGTCCGTTCTTGGCCCGGTACGCCTCGACCTTCGCCTCCGCCTCGGCGACGCGCTTGCGCAAGCCGTCGATGTTGCCGCCGAGCCAGGATGAGGCGTAGCGCGCGGTATCGACCTTGTCGGCCTCGAGCGACGAGATGTAGAGCTGCGCGATGGTGTTGGCGCCGTCGGCCGCCAGTTTGGCATCCTTCGAGCGAAACTCGATAGCCAGGATGCGCGACTTGCCTGCCGGATAGACCAGCAAGTGCTCGAAATAGGCGTCGAGGACCCGGTCCTCAGCCGGACGGTCGAGGGGATTGGCGCCGATCCCGAGCATCATCAGGACGCGCTGGATCGGGCCGATGCTGCCCACGCCCGGATCGAATTCGGGATTGCCGACGAGCTTCAGGCGGCGGATCGCCTCGCGGGCCAAGTCGCGCGACATCACCACCTGGACTTGGCTCGCCACCGCCTGCTCGTCGATCGGCGCGAGCTGATCGGCGCGGTCCTGCGCGGTCCGGGCGAAGGCCGGATCGCGGCTCTCCAGGATCAGCTTCGCCTCGCCGGTGTAGCGCGGGCTGACGACATTGACAAATACGCTGGCCCCGAGGGCGACCACGAGGGTCGGCCCGACGATCCAGCCGATGGATCGGCGTAGGATCTGCGGCACCTGCGCGAGGCCGAGGCCCTGGCCGGCACGGGTTTGCGGCCCGGATTCGGTCTCAGTCGAGCGCAGGCTGATACGGGACATGAAGACGCTCTGAGCACGAAGGCCAACCGGACGGCGCGTGATGCCCTCCGAGCGCTATTAGAGGATGTTAAGGTTGCCCAAGAGTTAAGGCGCGCCGGCGTCGGTCTGTTCGGTTACGGGCGCCTGCATGATCAAGGTTCATTAACCTTAACGGCCTAGACAACGCCGAATTGGAATCCTTTACGGCGATGGTGATGAACCGGCGCGCTCTGCTCCTCGCTCTTGGCTCGACTCTGGCTCTCGGCGGATGCCTGCGTCCGACCTTCCGCACCGACCAGCTCGACGCTACCGGCACCGGCTCGATCGGCGCCCGCTATCCCCTCGCGGCCGGCGATAAGCTGCGGGTGATCGTGTTCGGGCAGGACAACCTGTCGAACATATACGCGGTCGACGGCGCGGGCCGGATCGCGATGCCGCTGATCGGGACCGTGCAGGTCGGCGGCCAGACGACCGGCCAGGCCGCTCGGGCGATCGAGGCCAAGCTCGCGTCCGGCTTCGTTCGCGAGCCGCACGTCACCGTGGAGGTCGACACCTACCGGCCATTCTACATTCTCGGCGAGGTGACGACGTCGGGACAGTACCCGTTCGTCAACGGCATGACCGTCGAGACCGCCGTGGCGATCGCGGCGGGCTTCGGGCCCCGGGCGGCCCGGGACTACGCCGTGCTGACCCGCGACAGCGGGGGTGGGCTTGTTTCCGGCATCGTGCCGATGACCTATCCGGTCCGGCCGGGCGACACGATCGTGGTCAAGGAGCGCTTCTTCTAGATCGGCCCGCCGCCGAGGCTCTCACTGGCCGGTCTGCCAGACATTGATCACCCGCATCGCGGTCTGCTGTGGGGGAAGCGGCGTCGCCGCAGGGGGCGGCTCCTTGTGCAGGCGCGCCACGATGCGGCGTGCCTCGTTGGCGGGCATGGAACCCACCGGAGTGAACAGGCCCGCCAGAACCTTGCGGGTGCCCTTGCTGACATAAGCCGAATTCTGGACCGGCTCGAAATCCCGCAAGGCGTGGCGCTTGTCGGGATCACCGGCGAAGACGCGGGCGCCGGAATTCAGGACCACGATGTCTCCCGGCCGGAGAGTCTCGTCCTTCAGCAATGCCGCCGCAGCCCCGCCTTTCATGTCGATCGGCGTCTGGCGCGCACTGACCTCCGGCTCCTTCACGTGAATCCTTACCGGGAGTGCGGCGTATCGGGTCTGGAGCCGATGGCGCGCCGCACCGAGCCGTGGTGTCGAGCGGCGGTAGGGTGTCCGATCGCCGAATGCCGCGGGGGGCTGGACCTGCTGGACCTGCTGCGGCGCCGGCCGTGCCCCGAACAGCATCTCAAGAAAGCCGATCTCGGCCGCCTGGGCGCTGGCTGCGGTCCCGGCGAGGAGCCCGGCGGCGGCCATCACGGCCAACCAGCTGCTCGTGCGAAACCTCATAGCGTTCTCCGGAAACGGCGTCGTTTTCGAGCGCCCGACCTTCAACCGCAAGGCGAGCGCGACGGTTCCGGAATATTGGAGCTTTGCAGCCGGACTTCGGAACATCGTGTCGAAGATCCAATCTTCGACCCGCTACGCCAGAGATCCATTGCGCAAAACCGATCGCGCTTGCGCGGCCGGTATCTGATTCAGGCCGGCGCGACCTGCTCACCCTCGCCGATGCAGTCGAGGGCGCGTTCCACGGCGCTCACGGCGTCGAGAAGATGCTGAACCGTGCGCTCGACTTCGAGCGGGGGACGGCCCATCGCGGCAGCGCGGGCGCTTACGTCCTCGAGCTGCTCCAGCAGGGCGAGGAGGTCGCCGGCCACGGTCACGACCTCGCAGCGTGCGAGTCGCGTGACGGTCGGGCGCGGCCGGAAGGGCAGTACATTGCTCATCGAGGCTGGTTGTCGCCCGAAAGCCCCCGGATTCGCCAGGGGGCGGGAGCCGCAACCGACACGATTGCCGGCCATATCCGCCGCAAACAAGCGGAGTGGTGGATTTTCCGTGGCCGCCGCGCATCGGAGGCGGCAGAACCGATTTACGGGTCGCGGCCAAGCTTGACGGAACCTCCGCGGCCCTGACCATGCCCTAACGGCCCGCTGACCTGCTGATTCTCGGTCGATATCAATCCACCGGCCGGATCGGCTCCATTCAGGACACGTGATGCGCTTTACCCTTTTCGCTCTCTCGATGCTGACGATCGGCGGCCTGTGTGCCTGCGCCACGGACGGTCCCGACTCCCGCAGTGGTCTCGCTGAGAGCCTCAACCTCGACAACTATCGCGCCTCGAACAACACCAACGGCACCCAGACCCGCCGCGACGTCAACCGGACCTACACGCAGCCGACGCTGCCGACGATCGGCAACCGCGGGTTCTGAGCCGGGCGGCGTTGACCGGTCAGCGCTTCGTGATCGCGTCCGCGAAGGTGGAAATGCGATTGCGGGCGTAGACCGGCAGGCCGGCGCTGATCGAGTTGCCGGTGTTGAAGCTCGAATTGCCCATCAGCACCTGCGCGGGGAGCAGGTTCTTCAGAACGGGGACGCGGGCATATTCGGCCTTTCGATCGAGAACGTCGGCCTTGATCGCAAGCGCCATGTAGGTGGTGACCACCGTCTTGGTGGGATCGTTCGGCATCGGCTGGAACACGGCCAGGAACTTGCCGAAGCGCAGGATCTGGTTGACCCAGAAGATCGTCTGCTCGAGGCCTCCGATGACCGCGGTGTCGACCTTCGTCAGCGCCTTGAGGGGCCCGTCCTGGTCGGGCCCAAGCACGCGCAACTCGCTCTGGAAGGAGACGTACTCGGCGATCTTCTTGGCCGAGCCCTCCTCGAGCTTGTTGGCCAGCTTCACGCCCAACGGCAGCTTGCCTTCGAGATCGTATCGGGACTCGATGCAGGCGCCGGCGCCCTCACACCAGGGGCGGTCTGGGCGCTTGGCGAAGGCGGCGGCCGGATCCTTGTTGGGCGTCACATCGGCGACGGTGATCGCCCGGTGCTTGATGGCCGGATCCATCTTCTGAACGAAGCCCAGATTGGCGAAGGCCTGGAGGTCGATCGCCTCGGGCGGCCGCGGGACCACGAACCGCCCCTCCGCCACGTAGACCTTCAGGGTCTCGTGCCGCGGCTTGGTGACCCCGTTCACCGTGACCGTGTAGTCGGGCTCCATGTAGCCCGGATAGGGGGCGAGCATCGCAGCCTCGGCCGGTCGCGCCTTCATCCAGTCCAGGTAAGGTATCAGCCCGTTCTCCGGGGCCGTGGGGTTGTCCCGATGGTCCGTGAACAGGACCTGGCCGGGCTTGATCGACGCCGGATCGACGGCGACCACCGAGGGAACCTCCTTGATCCGCTCGGGCCCCGGCGTCGCCGCTGTGTTGGCGGCGGGGGTCTGCGCGCAGACCGGGATGGCGGTCGTCAGGGCGAGGGCGAGGGCGGCAGGGAACTGCGTGCGCAACGGGCGTCTCTTCGAACGGGAGGGGCGTCAGTAGCCCGGGTCTTCGCCGAACAAATAGTCCGGGTCGCGGCGGCGCGGCCGGCGCGTGTCGTCGTCCCCGAAGGGCGAGCGGGCGGTCTGGCCGGGCCACGGCCTGTAGGCGTCCTGGCCGTCGGAATCCAGATTTCCCTGCGCACGGCGGCCGTGCGGACGCTGACGTTCGCCGAACGGGTCCAGGGGATCGGGCGGCGCGCGCTCGCCTGTCATGTTGCCGTAGTAGTCGCCCGCGACGCTGGCGCCGTCCTCGGCGCCGGACAGGTCGCCATCCTCGGCATCCGGCCGCATGGCGTAGAGGGTCTCGCGCGGCACGAGGCGATACTGCGTGTCGGCCAGGCGACCGTCGCCGCTCGTGCGGAAATGCTCGACGAAGCCTCCGCCCGCGATCCGCAGGCCGCTGCGCGGGTCGATCGGCAGGTCGGCGATGAAGGGGCGCGCCTCGGAGGAGGGGCCCCGCAGAGGCGTCTTCGGGACGCCGTTTGCCCAGGCCGCCTGCAGGATAGCGGACGCGATCGGGACCGAGACATGGCCGCCGGTCTGGCCGCGGCCGAGGGTCTTGCGGCTCCCGTCGGCGTTGTCGTAGCCGACCCAGACCACCACGGTGATCTCGTTGGTGAGCCCCGCGAACCAGGCGTCGTTCTCGTTCTCGGAGGTGCCGGTCTTGCCGGCGACGTAGGCCGAGACCTTCGCCAGCGCGGAGGCGGTCCCGTGCTGCGTCACGCCCTGCAGCATGGTCTTGAGCTGGTAGAACGCCACCCGGTCCGCCGAGCCGATCCGCACCGGCTCCCGGGCCGCATGGGTGTAGAGCGGCTTGCCGTCGCGCTCGACCGATTCGAGCGCGTAGGGCGCCGGCCGGGCACCCTCGTTCGCCACCGCCGCGTAGAAGCCTGCCAGATCGAGCATCCGCACCGGCTGGGCACCGAGCACGAACGGGTAGTAGGGCTCGCACTCTGCGTAGATCTGCGCCTCCAGGGCGATATCGCAGACCCGCTTGAGGCTCGCAGGGGCTTTCGGGGCGATACCCCCCTGGAGCAGCCGGGCGGTGACGAGGTTTTTCGAGAATTCGAGGCCTCTCCGAAGCGTGGTCGGGCCGGAGCCGCCGCCCTCGTAGTTCTTCGGCGACCAGGAATCGCCGGAGCCCCCGATCGGCGGCAGGGTCACGGCCGAATCCAGCACCAGGGTGTTCGGTTGGAGTCCGGCGTTCAGCGCCGCCAGGTAAGTCAGCGGCTTCAGGGTCGATCCGGGCTGGCGCACGGCCTGGGTGACCCGGTTGAGCTGGCTCAGCGGATACGAGAAGCCGCCCGCCATCGCCAGGATGCGGCCGGTCTGGTTCTCCATCACGAGCGCCGCGCCCTGAACGCTCGGCCGGACCCGGATCTGCGCGCGCGGCGCGCCGCGACCCTCGGTGAGCTTCACCCGCACCACATCGTAGAGCTGCAGCCGCCCGCGGGCGATGCCCGGCTCCAGGGTGGCGATGCGGCCGTCCGCGAGGCCGACTTTGACCGGCCCGCGGCCGGCTTCGAGCACGACCGCGATCGGCCAATGCACGTCGTAGAGGACCGGCCGCGCGCTCTCCAGCGCGAGAAGCCAGGCCGGCTTTTTCTGCGGGGTCGCCGCGTTGGCCTTCGGCCGTGTTGCCCTGTCCGGCTTGGCGGTTTGCCGGGTGACGTCCTTGGCCTCCGCGCGGGCGCCGGTCACGCTTGGGGCGGCTTGAGCCGATCCTTCCGGCGCCGGCGTCGCCGCCTGGATGCGGCGGACGCTGTCGGCAAGGTTGAGTTCGGGCCCCGGATAGGTCTGCCGCCCGGTCGCGCGTTCGTAGTTGGCGAGCCCGTCCTGCAGCGCCCCCTCGACGGCGCGCTGGAGCCCGGCGTTGATGGTCGAGCGCACCGTGAACGAGCCGGCGGTGAGCGAATCGACGCCCGCGAAGGTGCGGGCTTCCCGGTTGAGATAATCGACGACGTAGAAGCCCGTATCCCGCCGCGCCGCCTCGATCGGCTTCAGTCCGAGATCGGCATTGATCGCGGCGTTCATCTCGGCCTCGGTGATCGTGCCGTCTTCCTTGAGGCGGGCGAGCACGTAGGCGCGCCGCTCGCGCGCCCGGTCCGGATACTTGTCCGGACTGTAGAAGTTCGGCCCCTTGGGCATGCCGGCGAGCAGCGCCGCTTCCGGCAGGGTGAGCTGCCCGACCGACTTCCCGAAGTAGCTCTCCGCCGCCATTTCGATGCCGTAGGCACCGCGGCCGAGATAGATGCCGTTGAGGTAGAGACCCAGGATCTGCGGCTTGCCGAGGATCCGCTCCAGGCGCGACGCGACGATCATCTCGCGGATCTTGCGCTCGTAGGTGACGTCGTCGCCCACCGAGAGGTTCTTCACAACCTGCTGGGTGATGGTCGATCCGCCGGCCGGGCGCCCCGGCGAGGCGAGGTTACCGATGAAGGCGCGGATCACCCCGCGCTCGTCGATGCCGTGGTGGCTTTCGAAGCGCTTGTCCTCGGCGGCGATGAACGCCTTCTGCACCAGCTGCGGGACCGCGGTGATCGGCACGACCAGACGGCGGCCGTTCGGCTCGAAGGTCTCGGCGAAGGGTTTGCCCGAGCCGTCGAGGATCCGGGTCATGCCGGGCAGCGCCTTGTCCCGAAGCGCTTCCGCGGTGGGCAGGTCCTTGGTGGCGTTGTCGTAGAACTCGATCACCGCCCGGGCATCGAACGGCGAGTTCGCCGGGTTCTCGCCCTTGCAGAACTGCTTGTAGCTCGTGTTCAGCTCGTTGAGGTCGAGGCCGTGCAGGATCTTCGGCGCGTCGGGACCCGCCACGCTCGACGGATCCTCCATGGCGGTGGTGATCAGCTCGTCGAGGTTGATGTCCTCGATGTCGAAGGCCTTGCGCATGTGGGCGCAGCCGTCGCGCAGCAGGCGCACGACCTCGGCCTGGTCTGTGAACGGATCGAACTGGGTCCGCACCGCGTCCGGCCGTGTCGTGACCTGACTCAGCGTGAGGGCGGTCGCGAACAGCTTGATCAGGATGGCGTTCATGCGGTCCGGGCTGCGGAGGCGGGGCTGAGCCCGGCCTGGATAACGCTATGCCGGGGCCGCTGAATAGGCGCCGCACAACGCGGCTGTTTTGAGACAGCGAACGGCAACGCTTTGGCCGGGCCCGACGTTCGTCGAACGCGCAACGCGGGGCGGCAGCATGATCACCGATCTCTGGTACAAGAACGCGGTCCTCTATTGCCTGTCGGTCGGCACCTTCATGGACGCCAACGGCGACGGCATCGGCGACTTCGCCGGGCTGGAGCGCCGGCTCGACTACATCCAGGGGCTGGGCGCCACCGCGATCTGGCTGATGCCGTTCCAGCCCTCGCCCAAGCGCGACGGCGGCTACGACATCTCGGACTATTACGGGGTCGACCCCGATTATGGCTCGCTGGGCGACTTCGTGGCGTTCGCGCACGCGGCCAAGCAGCGGGGACTGCGGGTGCTGATCGACCTCGTGGTCAACCACACCTCGGACCGCCATCCCTGGTTCCAGTCGGCCCGCTCCGACCCGGATTCACCCTATCGCGACTGGTATGTCTGGTCGAAGGACCGGCCGGCCACCACCGAGGAAGGTATGGTCTTCCCCGGGGTCCAGAAGACGACCTGGACCTACGACGAGAAGGCCAAGGCTTGGTACTTCCACCGCTTTTTCGATTTCCAGCCCGATCTCAACACCGCCAACCCGGAGGTGCTGGCCGAGATCCTGAAGATCATGGGGTTCTGGATCGAGCTCGGCGTCTCCGGCTTCCGCATGGACGCGGTTCCGTTCGTCATCGCCGAGAAGGGCGCCGATGTCGGCGGCAAGCCGCGCGAGCAGTTCGACATGCTGCGCGATTTCCGCGAGTTCCTGCAATGGCGCAAGGGCGACGCGATCATTCTGGCCGAAGCGAACGTCCTGCCGGACCAGGACTTCGACTATTTCGGCGACGACGCCGACCGCATGCACATGATGTTCAACTTCCAGGTCAACCAAGCGACCTTCTACGCGCTGGCGGCCCATGACGCCCGCCCCCTGGTGAAGGCGATCGAGCGGACGAAGCCGCGCCCGCTCTCCTGCCAATGGGGCATCTTCCTGAGGAACCACGACGAGTTGGACCTGGGTCGGCTCACCGAAAAGCAGCGGCAGACCGTGTTCGAGCAGTTCGGTCCCGAGAAGCGGATGCAGCTCTACGACCGGGGCATACGCCGCCGGTTCGCTCCGATGCTGGCCGGCGATCCGCGGCGCATCCGGCTCGCCTATTCGCTGATGTTCACCCTGCCCGGGACGCCGGTGCTCCGCTACGGCGACGAGATCGGCATGGGAGACGAGCTGGCCCTCAAGGAGCGGGACTGCGCCCGCACGCCGATGCAGTGGACCGCTGAGCATCACGGCGGCTTCTCGAAGGCGGAGCGCACGGTTCTGCCGCCGATCGACCACGGCCCCTACGGCTACGCGCATGTCAACGTCGCGGACCAGCGGCACGATCCGGGCTCGCTGCTCAACTGGATGCAGAGCATGATCCGCCAGCGCAAGGAGGCGCCGGAGATCGGCTGGGGCGACGTGGCGGCGGTGCCGACCGGCAAGCCCTCGGTCCTGGCCCTGCGCTACGACTGGCGCGGCAACGCGATCCTGTGCGTCCACAATCTCGCGGCCGAACCCGTCGAGATCGCGCTTCGATCCGATGTGCCGGAGCCGGAGCCCGACATCCTGGTCGATCTCCTGACCGGCGCGCGCAGCGAGGCCGGGTCGGATGGGAGCCACTGCCTGTTCCTGGAGGGCTACGGCTACCATTGGTTCCGGGTCGGCGGCCTCGATGCCCTTCTGAAGCGGACGCCGAGCTGAGCGGGACCACGCCTCGCTCTCGCCCGGCCGGCGCGATAGGATCCGGGCGGAACGAGGTAGGACATGGCCCGGACGAAGCATCATCCCCCGGACGCGACGATCGCGGACGTTCTGCCTGGCCTCGAGGACGGCGAGGCCTATATCCGCCAGGTTCTGGCCACGATGCGGATGTGCCAGAAACACTACGGTGACGCCTGGGTACGGATCGGCGTTACCGGCAAGGCCGGGGCACCCTCGTATCGGATCGACCGGCCGGACGCGTCGTCCGCCCCCGAGGATGGCGTCACGATCGAGGCGGGCCGGGCGGTGTTCGGCGCCTACGGTGGCAGGTCCCACGACCGCTTCACGCAGATCAACGCCGCAGAGACCCGCTGGAGCAGCCGGTCGCTCGGCATGGCCGAGATGCTGAAGCTGCACGATGCCCTGCGCCGGCCGAGGGGCGGGGCGGCCTGACCGGCTCCTGAAGGGTGCCGCAAGGCTGCTTCTGCGCTAGAAGCCGATGACGTGCGCCGGAGGCCGGCGCGGCCAACCCGTGGAACGACATGCCAGGAACGCCACGCGCCGGGATCATCCCGGTCACGCCCTTTCAGCAGAACTGCACCCTGATCTGGGACGACGCCACCAAGGTCGGCGCGGTGGTCGACCCCGGCGGCGATCTCGATCGGATCGAGGCGGCGATCCGGGAACAGGGCGTGCAGGTCGAGAAGATCCTGCTGACCCACGGCCATGTCGATCATGCCGCCGGGGCGGACGAGTTGCGCGAGCGCCTCGGCGTGCCGATCGAGGGGCCGCACCGCGCCGACAAGTTCCTGCTCGACAGCCTGCCGGAGACGGCCGCCAATTACGGGCTCGGCGAGGCCCGGGTGGTGACCCCCGACCGGTGGCTCGACGACGGCGACGCCGTGACGGTGGGCGAGCTCGGCTTCGACATCCTCCACTGCCCAGGCCACTCGCCCGGCAGCGTGGTCTTCGTGAGCCGGGACGCGCGCTTCGCCCTGGTCGGAGACGTCGTCTTCAAGGGTTCGGTCGGCCGCACCGACCTGCCGGGCGGCAATCACGATCAGCTCATCCGGGCGATCAAGGAGAAGGTCCTGCCGCTCGGCGACGACGTCGCCTTCATTCCCGGCCATGGGCCCACCGGCACGCTCGGCGAGGAGCGCGTCTCCAATCCGTTCCTGCAGGACTGAGACCATGGACAAGCGCCGCATCGGCCGCTCCGACCTCACGGTCGCTCCCTTCTGCCTCGGCGGCAACGTCTTCGGCTGGACCGCCGACGAGGCGACGTCCTTCGCGATCCTCGACCGTTTCGTCGAGAGCGGCTTCGACTTCATCGACACCGCCGACGTGTACTCGCGCTGGGCGCCGGGCCATATCGGCGGCGAGTCCGAGGCGGTGATCGGGCGCTGGTTCGCGGCGCGTCCGGGTGCGCGGGACAAGATCGTGCTCGCCACGAAGGTCGGCATGGACATGGGCGAGGCCGGCAAGGGCCTGTCCGCGCGCCACATCGAGCGGGCCTGCGAAGCGTCCCTGCGCCGGCTCGGGACCGACCGGATCGATCTCTACCAGTCGCATGTCGACGATGCCGAGGTGCCGCTGGAGGAAACGCTGCGGGCCTACGAACGCCTGATCGCCGGCGGGAAGGTCCGGGCGATCGGCGCCTCGAACTACGATGCTTCGCGGCTCGCCGATGCGCTGACGGTCTCGGAATCCTCGGGGCTGCCGCGTTACGAGTGCCTTCAGCCCGATTACAGCCTCGCCGAGCGCGGCTACGAGGCGGCCCTCGAACCCCTGTGCCGATCCGAGCAGATCGGCGTGATCGGATACTTCTCCCTGGCCGCCGGTTTTCTCACCGGAAAATACCGGTCGGCGCAGGACGCTGCCGGAAGGGCCCGGGAGAACCGGGTGGCCCAATACCTCACCCCGCGCGGCCTCGCCCTCCTCGACGTGCTCGATTCGGTCGCAAAAGCGCAGGGCGCGAGCCAGGCGCAGGTCGCGCTCGCCTGGATCATGGCCCGGCCCGGCATCACCGCGCCGATCGCCAGCGCGACCTCGGTGGCGCAGCTCGACGACCTGCTCGGCGCCGCGCGGCTGACCCTGCCGGCGGAGGCCGTCGCCCGTCTGGACGCGGCCAGCGCGGGCGGCCTTCAGGGCTAACGCGGCGTTAAGCGGGCGGCGTCAGAAAAGCGGGTGCAGGGGCCGTCCGTAGCCCATAAAATCGTGCAATCTCAACGCGGAACCCCTATATCAGGTGGACCAAGCGAGAGCGCAGGCGTGGGCGCCCGACGGCGCGAGTCCCTCCGTCGCGAAATGGCCCGCCTGCCCGAGGAATTTCATGGCCGACACCCCCCAGACCGAGCACGCCGATTACGGCGCGGAATCGATCCGCGTTCTCAAGGGTCTCGATGCCGTTCGTAAGCGTCCCGGCATGTATATCGGCGACACCGACGACGGCTCGGGCCTGCACCATATGGTCTACGAGGTGGTGGACAACGCCATCGACGAGGCGTTGGCCGGCCATGCCGACCTCGTGACCGTGACGCTGAACGCCAACGGGTCGGTCACGGTCTCCGACAACGGCCGCGGCATCCCCACCGACATCCACAAGGAGGAGGGCGTCTCGGCGGCCGAGGTCATCATGACCCAGCTGCATGCGGGCGGGAAGTTCGACCAGAACTCCTACAAGGTCTCGGGCGGCCTGCACGGCGTCGGCGTCTCGGTGGTGAACGCGTTGTCGTCCTGGCTCCGCTTGCGCATCTGGCGCAACGACAAGGAGCACGCGATGGAATTCCGCCACGGCGATGCCGTGGCGCCGCTCGAGATCGTCGGGCCGGGCAACGGTAGGCGCGGCACGGAAGTGACGTTCCTGCCCTCGACTGACACCTTCACGATGATCGAGTTCGATTACGGCACGCTGGAGAAGCGCCTGCGCGAACTCGCCTTCCTCAATTCCGGCGTGCACATCGTGCTCACCGACGCGCGCCATGCCGAGCACAAGCGCGAGGACCTCTATTACGAGGGCGGCATCGAGGCGTTCGTCCGCTACCTCGACCGCTCGCGCAAGCCGATCGACGGCATCACCGCCCCGGTCTGCGTCCGCGCCGAACGCGACGGGATCCGGGTTGAGGTCGCGTTCTGGTGG
This sequence comes from Methylobacterium sp. NEAU K, assembly GCF_030700285.1. GTDB lineage: Bacteria > Pseudomonadota > Alphaproteobacteria > Rhizobiales > Beijerinckiaceae > Methylobacterium. Next base: position 161,723 of record NZ_JAUYZJ010000005.1, read on the forward strand.
AACGACTCGTTCAACGAGACGGTCCTGCCCTTCACCAACAACATTCCGCAGCGCGACGGCGGCACGCATATGGCGGGCTTCCGCGCGGCGCTGACCCGGCAGATCACGGGCTACGCCGACTCGTCGGGCGTCTCCAAGCGCGAGAAGGTCTCCCTCACCGGCGAGGATTGCCGCGAGGGCCTGACGGCGGTCATCTCCGTGCAGGTGCCGGACCCGAAGTTCTCGTCGCAGACCAAGGACAAGCTGGTCTCGTCCGAGGTCCGGCCCGCGGTCGAGAACGTGCTCAACGAGGGCCTGTCGACCTGGCTCGAGGAGAACCCCCAGCAGGCCCGCTCGGTGATGGGCAAGGTCGTGCTGGCGGCCTCGGCCCGCGAGGCCGCCCGCAAGGCGCGCGAGACCGTCACCCGCAAGGGCGCCCTCGACATCGCGTCCCTGCCGGGCAAGCTCGCCGACTGCCAGGAGCGCGACCCGTCCAAGTGCGAGATCCTGCTGGTCGAGGGCGATTCGGCCGGCGGCTCGGCCAAGCAGGGCCGCGACCGGGCGTTCCAGGCCGTGCTGCCGCTGCGCGGAAAGATCCTCAACGTCGAGCGGGTGCGGGCCGACCGCATGCTGTCCTCGGCGGAGATCGGCACGCTGATCACGGCGCTGGGCGCCGGGATCGGGCGCTCCTCCACCGACCGCGAGGGCTTCAACCCGGAGAAGCTGCGCTACCACCGCATCATCATCATGACCGACGCGGACGTGGACGGCTCCCACATCCGGACGCTGCTCCTGACGTTCTTCTTCCGCCAGATGCCGGAGCTGATCGACCGCGGCCACCTCTACATCGCCCAGCCGCCGCTCTACAAAGCCGAGCGCGGGCGCAAGGCGATCTACCTGAAGGACGAGCGCGCCCTCGAGGACTACCTGATCGACCAGGGCACCGACGGGGCGATCCTCCGGCTCTCGACGGGCGCGGAATTCACGGGCCCGCAGCTTAAGAGCTTGGTCGAGGAGGCTCGCGGCTTCCGCAACGTGCTCCAGGGCCTGCACACCCGCTACGACCGCACCGTGGTCGAGCAGGCGGTCCTGGCCGGGGCCTTCGACGCGGAGGCGGCCTCTCGGCCGGGCGAGGCCGAGGTGCTGGCCGACATGACCGCGCGCCGGCTCGATGCGATCGCCGACGAGATCGAGCAGGGCTGGGCGGGAGAATCTTTCGACGGCGGCTACCGCTTGAGCCGCACCCTGCGGGGCGTCCGGCAGGTGGCGACCCTGGATGCGAGCCTGATCGCATCCCAGGAGGCGCGGCGCCTCTCCGAGCGTGCCGACGCGTTCCGCGAGATCTATGGCGAGCCGGCTACGCTGATGCGCAAGACGGACGAGACCGTGCTGCACGGGCCCGTCGCCCTGTTCGAGGCGGTGATGGCCTTCGGCCGCAAGGGCCTGCAGCTCCAGCGCTACAAGGGCCTCGGCGAGATGACCGCCCAGCAGCTCTGGGAGACGACTCTCGACCGCGACGTGCGCTCGCTGCTGCAGGTGAAGGTGAAGGACACCACTGACGCCGACGACCTATTCGTGAAGCTGATGGGTGACGTGGTCGAGCCGCGGCGCGAGTTCATTCAGGAGAACGCGCTCAGCGTTGCCAATCTGGACGTGTAGCGCGCGTCGCATTGCTGCTGTTCGCCAGCCTGCTCTCTGAACGGGCTGTCGACAGCGCCGTGTCGCTGTCTTATCGCCGCAAACCATGCGGACGACACATCACTCGTATTCGCTCGAAGCGACAGCACCGCGTATCAAATATCGACCCACCTCCGCCCGCTGCCGATCTCGGTGCGCACGTATCGACTCTGCATGAATTTAAGCAACCACCATGCGCTTGGTCGACTGGGTCGCGCCGGGCGCGCGGATTGGCGGACAGAGACAACCTCGATTCCGATTCGCGATTTATTTTTCAGATATAGATCGTGTGATTTTACCCAAAGATACGATAAGCTATAAAAATCCCCCTACGGTACGTCCTTAGAATTTATATTTAAGTTATGGCTCGCTTATCGAATTTCAGTTATGCATTGCCTTGATAAAGTTTCATGGTTGACCTAAGCACGCCAGTGGCCGCAGGGGAATCGATCGCTCGATTGCATCGAACGGCAGCGACACATTCCAAGATCTCACCACGCTGATTGCGGGCGTTGGCCTGCGACGTCGCGTTTTGGCTGAACGTCAGGCGCACGGAATTCCGGCATCGAGCATAATGAATTGATGGCACTTGCCTGTAAAACGTGATGATAAAGCCTTCCTCGCTTAAATCTCGGCGAAAATTTTAGAAAATACCAACGCTGACACGCATTGGATGCCTTTCATGCCGCTGACGATCAGACTCCGACTCGCCTCACTGTTGGTCGTGCTTGGATCTCTTCTTTTAGGCGCTACCGTTTTGGGAAATCTTGCGCTGTACTGGAATCATCGCAGCCTGCAGACAATTTTCATCGACAGAATTGCCCCGCTGGAACAGTTCAACGACATGCGGGACTCCTATTACGATTTGCTCAGGCACCTGCGACAGGTCCGCGAAAACACGGTTGCGCCCCAACAGGGCGCGACTGTTATTCAAGACGCCAATAATAATATAAAAAAGAATTGGTCTGAGTATCTGGCGACATATCTCACGCCAGAGGAGCAGGACATTGCGAAAGAATTTCAGTCACAGCTTAATCAAAATACTGATAACATTAATAATATTGTCGGCATGTTGAAATCCGGAGCCATGAAAGATTTCCCAGTCGCATCAGCAAATCTTTTGCGCGCCTGGGAGCCGACAAACGCCGGCATCGGGAAGCTGGCGGCCCTGCAGGTCCGTGAAGCGAAAGCCGAATTCGCCCGCGCCGAGGAGACAGCCAGCCGATCGAGCATCCTGCTTCTCGTGTGTCTCGGGCTGGCCGCCATCGCGGTCGCGTATGGCATCTTCACAATCTACACGAAGGTGGCTCGGCCCATCACCGGCATGACGGAGACGATGACGCGCCTCGCGTCTGGCGAACTCGACGTTCAGGTACTGGGCGTGGACCGTCGCGACGAGATCGGCGCCATGGCCAGGGCGGTCCATGTCTTCAGGGAAGCCCTGGTCGCCAAGCGCGCGGCAGACGCCGCCGCTGCCGCGGAGAACGACGCCAAGATCCGCCGCGCGGCGGCTCTCGATGCCGCGACGCGCGCGTTCCAGGCGCAGGTTTCCCGGACGACCAACAGCCTCTCGGCTGCGGCCACCGAGATGGAAGCCACCGCCCAGACCATGAGCCGGAGTGCCGATAAGTCGGCCAGCCAGTCGCTCGCCGTCTCGTCGGCGGCCGAGCAGACATCCGCCAACGTCCAGACCGTGGCTGCAGCGAGCGAGGAACTGGCAGCCTCGATCGGCGAGATCAACACTCAGGTCGCCCGCTCCTCCGACATGGCCGAACGGGCCGCCAACGACGCCAACGAGACGAACGTCATCGTGATGGGCTTGGCGGAAGGCGCACACAGGATCGGGGACGTCGTCGGGTTGATCTCCGGGATCGCCGCGCAGACCAACCTCCTCGCGCTGAACGCGACCATCGAGGCCGCGCGGGCCGGCGAGGCGGGACGCGGCTTCGCGGTGGTGGCCGTCGAGGTGAAGACTCTGGCCGAGCAGACCGCCAAGGCCACCGAGACGATCTCCCAGCAGATCGCCACGATCCAGAGCGAGACGGACCGCGCCGTGGACGCCATCCAGGCGATTGCCGCGACGATCATGGAGTTGCGCACGATCGCGGTCGGCGTTGCCGCCTCGATGGAGGAGCAGGGCGCGGTCACGCACGAAATCGTGCGCAATGTCAGCGATGCCGCCCGGGGGACGCAGGCGGTGACGGTCACGATCGGCGCGGTCAGGCAGGTCACCGAAGAGACCGGTGCCTCGGCGGCCCATGTCCTCACCGCGGCGGCGGAACTGTCCCGGCAATCCGAGCAGCTGAGCGCAGAGGTGGCGACCTTCCTGGCGACGGTGCAGGCTGCGTAAGCCCGGCCCGGGGAGACTGCGGGTCGTTCACGGCAGGCGCATCAGTGGCTCACCCATGCGCAGGCCCGCGCCCTCGCGCAGGGTAGGCCACACATCGAAGCCCGCGGGGGCGAGCACCACGATGGTGGAGCCATGCTCGAACCATCCCAGCTCCGCGCCCTTCCCGAGGCGGGCCGTGCAGGGTAGCGTCCGGCCGCCCGTGCGGCGCAGCGCGCCGCCCTCGGGCAGGAAGCCGAGGCGCAGCCCCGCCACCAGGATCGCCGCAACCGGCACCAGGGTCACCGCGTGACCGGCGATCCGCAGGCGCAGGACCGCGCGCTCGTTGCGGCAGAACAGGGCCTCGACCCGCTTCAGCGCGATCGGGTTCACGTTCCAGGTATCCCCCCAGATGTGGCGGACCGATTCGACGTGCAGGTCGTGGGGCGCATGGAACCGGTGGTACATCCCGGCGGTCAGCCGCAGGGTCGCGTAGGCACCGCCCTCGTGGGCCTGCGCCAGCGCCGCATCGCCCCCGAGCAGGTCGGCGAGGCTGTAGGACAGGCCCTTGATCTGGAACAGGCGGCCCCCCTCGATCCGGCCATGCGCGCCCAGGATCGCGTCGCTTGGGCTTGTCAGGATCGCCGGGTCCGCGGCGACCGGGCGGGCGCCGGGGCGCAGCGCGCGCACGAACGCGGCATGGAGGCTTGGGAATCTGGTGTCCTGCGCGTCGCTGAGGTCGACGTCGCAGAACAGGCGCCATGTGGCGATCGAGACATCGCGCACCAGGGGCTGCTCGATCCGGCTGAACCAGCCCATGAACCGGGTGGCGAGCCGGCGCGGCAGGCGGTTGGTGAACAGGAAGTTCAGATCCTCCTGGGCCCCCACCTGCGCCAGGGCGCGCCGCAGCTGCGATCCCGAAACCGTCATCATGCCGTGAACCACCTCCGATACGGCGTGGCGCGATGTCCGCGCTCCTCGCCACCCTGTCCGCCACCGCCGCAGCCGCGGTGTTCGCCCTGCCGCGGGCCGCGCGGCGCCTTCAGCTGTCGCGCGCCAAGCATCCCTCGCTCACGGGCCACGCGCGCATGGCCCGGCGCGTCGCCGGGCTGATCCCGCACTACGCCTATTCCGAGCGCGCCTTCTTCCGCTCCGACGATCCGGACGAGACGGTGGCGCTGCGGCGGGAGAACGGGTTCGCCCGGCTCTCGGACCTCTACCGGAGGCGGTTCGCCCGCACCCGCGCCGAGACCGATTCCGTCCGCCACTTCCTGTCGGATCTCCAATTCACCGGCCTCTACCGGGTGCCGTTCCAGTACGCCCGGCACGTTCGCGCCCATCTCGGGGCGGGTGCCTTCGCGGCCTCCTCCGAGGGCGTGACCATCACGGACCTCGACGGCAACGACTTCTACGATCTCGCCGGCTCCTACGGGGTCAACCTGTTCGGCGTAAATTTCTATCGTAGCTGCCTGGAGGAGGGCGCCGCGCGCGTCGCCGCTCTTGGGCCGGTTCTGGGCCCGCTCCATCCGGTGGTCACCGCCAACGTCGCGCGGCTCACGGCGCTCTCCGGCCTCGACGAGGTCTCGTTTCACATGTCCGGGACCGAGGCGGTGATGCAGGCGGTGCGCCTGGCGCGCTACCACACCGGCAAGCGCCGGATCGTGCGCCTCTGCGGCGCCTATCACGGCTGGTGGGGTGACGTGCAGCCGGGCATCGGCAACCCTGTGCCGGCCCGCGACACGCTTACCCTGGCCGACATGTCCGACCGGACGCTGCAGGTTCTGGCTGCGCGCACGGACGTGGCCTGCGTTCTGGTCAACCCGCTGCAGGCCATGCACCCGAATGCTGGCGCTCCGGCCGATTCCGCCCTGGTCGACAGCGGCCGCAAGGCGGCCTTCGACCGCGCAGCCTATACCCGTTGGCTCCAAGAGTTGCGCGCGGTGTGCAGCGACCGGGGTATCGTGCTGATCCTCGACGAGGTCTTCCTCGGCTTCCGTCTCGCCCGGGGCGGCGCGCAGGAATATTTCGACGTGCGGGCCGACATGGTCACCTACGGCAAGACCCTGGGGGGCGGCCTGCCGGTCGGCGTGCTGTGCGGGCGCGCCGACCTGATGCGGCGCTACCGGGACGACCGGCCGGTCGATATCTGCTTCGCGCGCGGGACATTCAACGCCCACCCTTACGTGATGGGCGCCATGAGCGCGTTCCTCGATCGGCTCGACACGCCCGAAGTGGCGGCCCTCTACGACAGGCTCGACGCGACCTGGGACGCGCGGGCCGCGCGGTTGAACGCGATGCTGGCGGAGGCCGAGCTGCCGGTGCGGGTGGCCAACATGTCGACCGTCTGGACAGTCCTCTACACGCAACCGTCGCGCTATAATTGGATGTTGCAATTCTACCTGCGTGCCGAGGGTTTGGCCCTGTCCTGGGTGGGGACCGGCCGCCTGATCTTCAGCCTTGCCTACGATGATGCGGCGTTCGAGGCCGTCGCCACGCGGTTCGTGGCGGCTGCGAGCAGCATGCGGGCGGATGGCTGGTGGGAGGGCGGTGCACCGAGCGACAAGGCGATCCGTCGCGCCATCCTGCGCGAGGTCGCGGCGGTCCGTCTCGGAAAGCTCGGCGCCCGTCTCGGTCTCCGGGCGCCGGATCAGGCCTGAGTCCGACGGGCGCGCCGGACCGGATCCGGCGCGCCGCCCAGCCTCAGGCGCCGTGCTCGTGCGGCTCGTGCTCCTCGGCGAGTTCACCCTGCAGCAGGGCCAACGGTGCCCGGTGGTAGAGCTTGATGTCGTGGAACGGGTCCGTGAGGATCTTGGTCGCCCAGACCAGCCCGGTCTGCACGTCGCGCTGCAGGAAGAGCTGGCCGGTGCGGAACACCAGGCCCCCAAGCGCCAGCCACAGCCAGATCCAGCCTATGTTGCGGATGAGGTCCGTGGTCGTGTGGTGCGGCTCGACCAGTCCGAACAGGCTCGGATCGAAATACAGCGGCAGCGGCGACAGGGCCCAGATCGCCAGCAGCACGACCTTGCGCTGGAGGTTGTAGCCGACCTTGATCTCCTCCTTGTGCTCGTGCGTGGCGTCGTTGACGTGGTCGTAGCCCTTGGGCTCGAAGAACAGGTGCCCGGCCTGCCGGCTCGTCATCGCCAGCAGCCAGCCGACCAGCGCAGCCGAGGCGGGATCCTTGAACGCCAGCGCGTAGGCCACCAGGAAGCTCACGGCGCTGACCATGTGCAGGCTCTGGTTGACCCGATTGTGGTGATAATAGCGGTGGTCGTCCCAGCGCTGGATGCGCAGCGCCTCCCGAAAGCTCGCCATGCCGTGCGTCTCCGATCGATCGTTGGTGGAATGGTAGATGGCTCGCGCGCCGGCGCCGTCAGGCGTCTCGCTTGCGCAGGCGAATGAGGGAGAAATGGCCGAGCGGCGGGAGCGCCCGGCGTTCGACGATCTCGACCGGCGCGGTCGCCGCCCAGGCGGCGTAGCGTTTCCAGGCGAACTCGGTCCGCCACCCGAGGCGGCTCGTCACTGGCGCCAGCGTGTGTTCCACGAAGCGGCGCAGGCCGCCCTCCGCACCGATCCGCGTCGTGATGACGATCTCTCCGCCCGGGCGGAGCACGCGGGTGAACTCGTCGAGCGCGGCCTCGGGGTTCGGCACCGCCGTCACGACATATTGAGCGACAACCACGTCGAAGGACGCGTCCGCGAAATCGAGATGCTCGGCATCCATCACGGCGAGGCGCTCGACGTTGCGCAGGGCCAGCCGCGTCACCCGCTGGCGGGCCTTCTCCAGCATGGGTGCGGAGATATCGATGCCGACGATGCTGCGCGCACGCCGGTAGGCCGGCAGAGACAGACCGGTGCCCACGCCGACTTCGAGGATGCGCCCGCCGATCCGCTCCGCCGCTGCCGCCGCCAGCGTCCGGCCCTGGGCGAAGACCGGGCCGAACACCAGATCGTAGACCGGCGCCCAGCGGCCATAGGCCTTGGCCACGCCGTCGCGATCGAGGTCGGGGCCGAGCGTGGCCCCCCGCGGTGAACCGGTGCCGTGCGTTCCGAGGGCCATGAGGGTCCGTCTCTCGTTGTGTGCCAGGGCGAAGCGACCGGCCGCCGCCGGCGCCGCGTACCGATCGAGGGTGGGTTCAGAAAGCGGCCGGGCTCATACCCAGCCTCGGGGAAGTCGGGGTTCGAGCCTCGCCGCGCGCCCGCGAGGCGGCGTGCGCCGCCGAAGCACAGATCGGGTTCCGCCAAGCGGCTCGCGGTTCGGGGTGGCCAGACCGCTGGCCCTGCGCGCGCCTGACGGGTGCGACCCCTCGGGCAGTGACATCGCGGACATCGCGAAGCGCTGGCCGCCGATCAGGACAAACGGAGACGCCGGAGGCGCGCATCCGACCGGCACGTCATCGCCCCCACACTGTTTCCCCGCAGCACTCTTTCCGCCGGCAAAGCTATGATTGTCGTTTGACAATGTTGTGACAAGACAACCGAAGCATTTTGACTGAATTCGATTTGTTGGCAAAGCATTTATCCTGGCGCCACATGTGGCCCTGATGGCTGTCGTCTTGTCGCCTGTGCGGCGAAACCGGGCCTGCCAGACCGGTGGCGTCGCGGTCGCCGCCCCCGTTCCGGAGGCGCGCCGGCGCATTTCGTCGAGCCCGACGACGTCGATCGGCGCCGCTTATTGTTCACGATGATGAGAAACGCCCGGCGGCGCGGTCTCAGCGGGTCAACAGGCTTGCGCTATGTTGTGAATACCCCGATGCCGTCGGACCGCTTGTCCGACATCTTCTCGCCCTGTTGTCGACGAGATAAGGCCCGGCAACGGCAGACGAACGTAGCGCGCCAGCGCGCTGGAGGAGTGTTTCGCGTGATCGAAGAAATGCGGCGTATGACCCTCGCCCTCACGGCAATCGCCGGGCTCGCCTGCGTGGCCGGGCAGGCCGAGGCCGCGCAGTGCGGCAACTCGGCGGCCGGGTTTGAGACCTGGAAGCGCGAATTCGCCGAGGAGGCCCGCGGCAAGGCCAGCGCGGCGAGCCTGGCGGCGCTCCAGACCACGAGCTACTCGACGCCTACGATCGCAGCGGATCGCGGCCAGCGCAGCTTCAAGCTGTCGCTGGACCAGTTCCTCGCCAAGCGGGGCGGCCCGACGATCGTCTCCCGCGGGCGCGCGCTGAAGCGCACCAACGCCGCCCTGTTCGAGTCGATCGAGCAGCGCTACGGCGTCCCCCCGGGTCCTCTGCTGGCGATCTGGGGCATGGAGACCGGTTTCGGGGCGGTCCGCGGCAACGTCAACACGCTCTCGGCGGTCGCGACCCTCGCGTATGATTGCCGCCGCTCCGAATACTTCACCGATCAGCTTTACGCGGCCCTGACGCTGGTCGATCGTGGCCTGCTCTCGCCGAGCACCCGCGGCGCGGCCCACGGAGAGGTCGGTCACACGCAGTTCCTGCCGAAAAACGTCCTGGCCTACGGCACCGGCGACCTGAACAATGTCGGGGCCGCCCTGTCGTCGACCGCGAACTTCCTGAAGGCCCATGGCTGGCGCGCCGGCGCCGGCTACCAGCCCGGCGAGCCGAACTTCGCCGCGATTCAGGGCTGGAACGCCGCGCCGGTCTATGAGCGGGCGATCGCGCTGCTCGGACGTCAGATCGACAACGAATAAGGTACATCCGCTGGCGGAAACTGACTCTGATTCGTGTGACAGAGTGTAACCGCGCCCAAAAATGGTCTCGATCGATCCAAGATCGACCACGCAGCCGCCCCAGAAAAGCCGGCCCGGCCCCGCTGTTTCAGTCCGAGCGGGGCCGGTCGGCCCGTCGATTCGAGCGTGCGGCTACTCAGAGCCGCAGCGACGACGGTCCGGCGGGCACCCGCTCCGCGACGAGGAGCATTGGCGCCCGCATGGCCATCGATTCCGTGCCGCTGGACGGCCCCACCTACGCAAACGCGCGCCGCTCGTGCGCCGCCCCGATGGCCGTACTCGCGGCGGCGGTGGCAATGGCGGTGCTCGGGAGCGGTATAGCCCGCCGCGACCTCGTCCCGGCCGAAACGCTCCGCGTGCCGGAGACCCAGGTGACCCTGGTCGAGCCGCCCGCCGAAGCTCCGTCCGTCGACACGAAGGAGGAGGCCGCTTCGAGCGAGCCGTGGCGCGACGCCATCGGCGGTCCCCTGTCGCGCTGGGCCTGGGCGCAGATCGCGCCGCCCGCCCTCTCGCCGGAGCCCGAATCGGCCCCGGCGCCCGATTCGCCGGGCACCGAGCCGCCGCGAGCGGAGATGACCGTGCCGCTCCCGGTGCCGCGACCGCCCGAATTCCGCGCGCCGCGCGCGGCCGGTTTAACCCGCAGGGCTGCCCGGCGTATGGCACGGATCGAGCCGGCCGCGCCGCCGCAGGCACCGGCTGACGAACGCTCGTTCCTCGAGAAACTGTTCGGCGTCGAACGCACGCCCGCGCTGTCCTACACGGCGCTCGAGACCAAGCCTGCGGAGCTGGCGCCTCGGCGACGCATCAGCCCGCCGCTCGGGCCCATGACGGAGACGAGCCCGACCGCGGGCGTCGCCGTCTACAATATCGCTGCCCGCTCCGTGATCTTGCCGAACGGCGATCGCCTCGAAGCGCATTCCGGCCTCGGCGACGGCCTGGACGACCCGCGCCGCGTCAATGTGCGGATGCGCGGACCGACGCCGCCCGGGACCTACGACCTCACCGAGCGCGAGCAGCTGTTCCACGGTGTCCGCGCCATCCGCCTCACGCCGGTCGGCGGCAGCGAGGCCGTCTACGGCCGCGTCGGGCTCCTGGCCCACACCTTCATGCTGGGCCCGCGCGGCGATTCGAACGGCTGCGTCTCGTTCCGGGACTACGACCGGTTCCTCCAGGCGTATCTGCGGGGCGAGATCCAGCGCCTCGTCGTCGTGACGGGCACGCAGGACCCGCTGCCGAGCGTCGCCGATGGCAGCGCCGGTACGCGGATGGCGCGGAACGGCGGTTGAGGCCGCCGGACGGTGGCGTCTCGAGCCCCCGTCACCGTGATGGCAGCCGGGCCGGCGCCAGCGAGCGCCCCAAGACCGACGGCGCGGGGCTGAGCTCGCGGCAGGGGGTGCAGCTCTAAAGGCCCACGCGCCCGAGGGCCGGCAGCTTGAGAGCCGGACGGCGCAGGTCGATTCCGGCCACGCCGCCGAGCAGGTTGAGCTCGAGTCCCTCAACCCAGGCAAGTGTCAGCCCGAGATAGCCGCCGAGGTTGATCCGGATCCCCGTGCCAGACGGCGTCCATCCGAGCCAGCGTCCGTCGTAGGGGAAATCCTTTCCGATCGCCGTGGCAGGCAGGCTGGCCCGCATATCGGGGACCGCCGCCATCACGGCGGCGACGAAGGTATTCGAGTTCGGTCCAGGCCAGACGACATAATCACCGGGCCGTGCGTAGCGGTACTCGGCCACGGCCTTGCGGATGCGCGGGAGCATCGCCTCGGCATCCGGCCCATCCGCGGCGAACACCACCGCGGGCGCGTTGCCGAACCAGCGGCCGTCGGGCACGAAGCGATCGACCCAGATCGGCTGGCCCCAGGCCGTGTAATCGAAGCGGCGATAGGCACGCTCGCCCCGGCCCTTGATCACGATCCAGCTGTGCGTCGCGACAATGCCGCGCCAGCTCACGGTACGCGCGGAGAAGATGCGCACCACGGCCCCGGGATTTGCGTCGGCCGCGATGAGCAGCCCGGCGCTGGATCTGTCCGCGAGGCGCCAGTCGCCGCTCGCTCTGAACCAATACAGCGTCGCCGAGACCGCGATGGGAACGAGGAAGATGGCAACAAGCGCGATGAGCGCGATCCTGATCAGGAACACGAGACTTGCCCGGTCGTGGTGGGTGGAAGGGCGGATGTAGGACGGCGCAGCCGGCGTTGAACTGCGTCGGAACGGTGCAGGTCATAAACACGCCGGGCGGAACGGCAGCCCTACGCGTCAGGCCTGCGCGGCAAGCGCGTCGAGAAAGAGAGTCGTGGCGAGCAGGTCCGCGCAACCGCCTGGACTGAGGCGCGCCGCCACAAAGTCGCGATGGATCCGGACCGCTCGGTCGCGCCAGCCCGGTGCCGCGATCCCGCCGGCGTCGAGAAAAGCCGCCGCCGCCGCCCGCGCTCCGGCCAGACCGTCGGCGCCGCCCCGGTGCAGGAGATTGGTGTCGTCCACGATGGCCAGGAGCGCGAAGAAGCATTGGACCCGGGCGGCTTCAGGGTCACCGGACGCCCGGGCGCGGCCGAGGCGGAGCGCCGGCAGACCGACTGCCCGGATCGTCGGGAATCCCGCCGCCGCCTCGGCGCTGGCACCGCCGACGCCGTAGCGCCGCGCGGCGCGACCGCCATGGCTCGTCGCCGAGGTCGGCGCCCGGGCGATCGCACCGCCCCAAAGCCGGCCGACAGCCTCCGCCCGCGCCTCGGCCGAGAACGGTGCGTCGCCGGCCGCCCCCGCTCCCGCGCAGATCAGCCCCAGGGAGAAGATGGCACCGCGATGCGCGTTGACGCCGCCGGTCGCGGCCAGCATCGCCGCCTCGGCCCGCAGACCGATCAGGCGCAGACTGTTCATGTCCGCCCCGCGAGCGCCTGCTACAGCCAGCTCGGCGAAGAAGGGGCGGATCGACGCGGCGCTGCAGCGCAGGGTATCGGCGTCCATGTCGGTGTGGCTGCCCGAGTCGACCGGGCTCACGAGACCCGGCTTCGGCCAAGTTTCCAGCTCGTCGATCAACGCGGCATGAGCGAGATCCGCGATGCCCACGGCCCAGGAAGCCGAGGGGCGCGATCCGTCGATGGCACACACGTCAGAAATGGGAAGATTCCGGCTGGGTGCCGCACCTCGCCGAGAGGTCGGTCGCTGCAATCGGTGGCGAAGACCGGCTTCGAAGCGCGCCCGTAAGGCGATGACGCGTCGATCCAGCATCGGACAGCAGCTACGTGCGCCCGACCGGTCCGTCAAATTTCCCGGCCCTCCAACGCCTCGCATCTCGCAGTTTCGGAGGCCGAAACGCTCGGGACGTTGCGTTCGTCGGCGCAGCCGTCTCGGCTTCGTCGTCGACCCCATCTGTCTTCGAAAGCACGTCGGCGAAGCCGTCGAGTTATTGCAACCCATCGGGTCGGCCGAGGCGGCGCATGCGGGCGGCGGCGGCCGCCGCATCACGGACCGCGAATTCGGGCGCATGCATCAAGCGTCTTCCGCCGACGCATCGGCCCGCGGCGGATCCGCGAGTTCCGGCACCGGACCATCCCATCTTGCCGCGCTCCAGCTTTGCTAGAATAACCCCACGAAGCGATCCGGTAATCGCCTTAGATCGGGAGCCTGCGCCCAACTCTTGCGCTGGATTGCGTCCGTGAATATCATCTTCGTAGCTTCGCAAATATCGTTGCCGTGCCGCATCTGCACGGGCTTCCTTGCAATATCGCCAAGATCGGATTTTATGAAAGCGCGGAAGGTTGTGGTATCAATTGCAGAATTTGTATCATCCATACAAAGTGGTGCCGCTGCGTTGCGTTTTTCCGGCGTTCGAACATGATTTCATTTTTGAAGAGAGCCGAGTGAAAAATCAACACACTTTCAAATTTCGGGCGATTTTTTGGATCGAGCGAGGGAAGACAGTGTGAAAATCGATACGTTTCGAAAGCGTATTCGATTTGCATAATAATCATATTAGGCGCGTACAGCGCGTCTGTTGTGAGATGGGACGGCGGAGATCGATCTGCACCTCGTCATGGACATGTCGAATATAGGTGTCGAAGTGATCGAGGACTTCGGCGACTTCCGAGACGCGACGCGGTCCGGGAGCGTAAGCGCCATATCCGGATCGGGAAGCATCAAGCCCCTTCCTATCGGGCTCATATTCTCTGAAATCTGAATCTGGCCTTAGGATACTTCATATCTACCAGGAAGCTGCTCAGGAGCTGAGGTTGGGAATGGATCGTGCGCAGTCGCTTCTGCAGTCCCTGACGAAAGAGGCACGCATCATCGAGATCGGGCCGAGCTTCAATCCACTGGCCCCGAAGCGTGATGGCTGGAACACTTTCGTCATTGATCACGCCTCGCGCGACGAATTGATAAAGAAATATCACGATCAGACAATCGACCGGATCGAGGATGTCGATTTCGTCTGGAGCGGCGGCTCGCTCGCGGATGCGGTTCCGAGCGACCAGCATGGGAGCTTCGACGCGTTCATCGCCAGCCACGTCATCGAGCACACGACCGACATCGTGACGTTCCTGCGCGCGGCCGAAACATTGCTGCGGCCCGACGGCGTCGTGATCCTGGCGGTGCCCGATAAACGCAAGTGCTTCGATTTCTTCCGCTATCCGTCCGCCACGGCGGACGCGATCGCGGCCTTCCTGGAGCGGCGGGACAGGCATACGGTCCGGACGCACATCGACTACGCCCTGAACATGGCGCTGAAATCCAACACGCATGGAGCCTGGGCGGGTGACGACGTCCGGCCTGTGGAACCCGTCTGTTCCCTCGCCGACGAGCCGAATTGGCGCGCCGTGGCACAGCTGCCGCACTACACCGATGCACACGCCTGGGTCTTCGTGCCGGCCAGCTTCCGCTTGATGATCCTGGAGTTGTCGCTGCTGGGCTATTTGGATCTTCGGGTTGAAGACACGCTCGAGAGGCATGAGACCGAGTTCTTCGTCTGGCTCCGCAAGGGGGCGCCGCGCCTCGCGCTCGACGAGGCTCGTCGGGAGCGTGTCGCCCTCATGCATCACGTGATCGTCGAGCTGGCGGAACAGTCGCGGCACCTGCCGGACGATCCGCTGGGCCCATCGGCTTCGGCGCGGGCCTTGCGCGACCAGCTTCAGGAGGCGCGGATCCGGACCGCCATGCTACGGACGGTCCTCGCTGCAGTGCGGGAAAGCACCAGCCGGCTCGGCCTGGATCGACGCAAGTTCCGGCGCCTGATCGCTCTGGCGAGCCAGACAATTCCGGCCACCGCGTCGGCCGCGATTCAACACCGGATCCTGCTGGCCGAGGCGACGAAGGTTCTCGACAGGCAGAGACATTCCGCGACCTTGGCCGACGACGACGAGACGACCCTCACCGCCACGGACAGTGCCGTCCTCGTCGGCCTTGTGAGCGCCGCCCGGTTGGGCGATCCGTCGCTGGCCTCTGAGTTGGAGCAGGAGAGGCAGCGTTCGCGCGCCGTGCGCATCGTGCTCAATGCCGTTCTCGCCAGCCTGCGGTTCCGGTCTTTGGACAGGAAGCGCTTCAAGTCGATCGTCGCGAAGGCGGCACAAGCGACGCCCAATGAAGGGCCGGAAGCGGCGCGCCACGCCGTGCTCCTCGAGGAGTCGCGAAAGGTGCTGGGCGTTCCCCCTGGCGGTCCGTCCTGACCTCTCGCCCTGGCGGAGACGGCGCCCGCCTCGGCGCATAGCATAGTCGGCCCAGCCTGGCGGCGTCGGCCATCGTCCGGAGCGGCTGCCTGAACGCGAAGGCTTACCGATTGCACAGCGTCGGCCCGAGTGCCGCCAGCACCGGCCGATACGCTGCGAGGTGCAGCCCGTCCCGCATGGTGCCGGGCTTGGCGAAGCCGGTGTCGCCATCGCGGATCGCCGCGAACGGGTCCGCGAAGACGCAACCGATGCGCCCGCACAGGCCGCGCAGCCGCTGCGAGTAATCCGCCACGGCGCCCGCATCGACGAAATGGGCGATCTCGCGCCCGACCGGGGGGAGGGCGGTGACAACCACCCGGGGGCTCACGGCCTGAAGCCGCTTCACGATCGCTTCGGCGGCGGCCTCGAACCGGGCCGCCGCTTCGGGCGAGCGGGGCTTGTTCTTCAGCAGGATGTCGTTGGTGCCGATCGTCAGTGCCGCGAGCCCGGGATGGGCATGGAACGTCAGGTGGGCGAGGTAGTCCGCGTAGGCGGACGCCGTCGCACCGCTGACGCCGCCGTTGACCAAGGCGAGGCCGCACGGACCCTGGCCTCCGGGCTGGAGTTCAACCTGGGAATCGCCGCCCCAGAACAGGTAATCCGCCGGCGCCTCGTCCAAGCTCACCTGCACGGCGACCAAGCGCATCCCGGCATAGGCACGCGCATCCGCGGCCGGCTTGTGCAACTGCCAGCCGGACAGGCCGCCAACGGTCAGGAGTGCGAGGCCGCCGAGGAGCGGGACGACGAGACGCCTCACGGAGCGGCACCGGCCCGGTCGACCTGCGCGTCCGGCCGGGAGTCCGTCGAGGCGTAGTAGGGCTTGATGTCCAGGAGCGGCGTGCCGTCGAGGCAATCGAGGCCGCGCACCCGCAGGGTGTCGCCCTCCCGGGCGATCAGCTCGACCACCGAGAGCGCGATCGGGTTCGGCCGCGCCGGCGAGCGCAGGGAGAAGGTCCCGCGCGGGCCGTCGGCGTGGCGCGGCCGCTGCACCACGAGGCCGCGGGTCGCCCGGTCCATCCAGTAGAGCAGGATCAGGTGGCTGCAGCCCGTGACGTTGCGCAGGGCGGGGACATAGGCCGCGTCGAGTTCGACCGTGCAAACTGCGTCGGTCTGCGATCCGTTCTTCGGGCAATCGGGCCGGGTGTGCCAGGGCGTGCGCAACCGGCCGATGAAATGGAGGCCGGCGTCGAAGCGCGCGGGCAGGGTCGCCATCTCTTCGCCGGGACGGGTCCCGAACTCGTCCGCGCTCATGTCCATGCAACCTCGCTTCGATTGGGCCGGCTTCTCGGCCAAGCGCCAGCCGGCCGCAAGCCCGTAGCTCGCGCCGCCGCATGGGGCGGTGTAGAGCCGGGCACAGGACGGGAGGCGACATGATCGAGCGGGAATTGCGGCCGATGCAGGCCGTCGCGGACGCGGGCAGCGCGATCGACCGTCTGGTCGCGCTCTACGAGGACGCGGCCGGCGCCCTGCGGACCGCGCTGGAGCGCTACCTTGCAGGAGGGCCGCCACCGGACGCCACCGAGCGCCTGGCGTTCCGCTATCCCGAGCTGCGGATCAGCTACCGTCCCACCGGCCCGCTGCCGCGGGTGCGGCGCGCCACCGCCAAGCTCCAGGCAGCCGGCACCTACGCGACCACGGTCACGCATCCGGCCTTCTTCCGCGAATATCTCACCCGGCAGCTAGAGCCGCTGATCGCCGATTACGGGATCCAAATCGAGGTCGGCCAGAGCGCCCAGGAGATCCCTTACCCCTACGTCCTGGAGGCGGGGCTCGATGCCGGTGGCCGGACGGTCGACGGCGCGGAACTCGCCACCTTTTTCCCGGTGCCGCTGCTGTCGCTCGTGGGCGACGAGATCGCGGACGGCACCTTCGACGTTTGCGACGGCGAGCCGCTCCCCCTGGCGCTGTTCGATGCCGTGCGGGTCGATTACTCCCTGCGCCGCCTGGTCCACTACACGGGCTGCGACTGGCGTGACGTTCAACCCTGGATCCTGCTGACCAACTACCACCGCTATGTGGACCAGTTCGTCCGCCACGGGCTGGAGCGGCTGGCCTCCGGCGAGGAGGGTTTCGAGCGGCTGGTCCTGCCGGGCGGTCTGTCGGTGAGCCGGGCCGAGGCGGCCACGGCCGATCCCGCCGCGGTGATCGCCGCCTCGCCATGGCACCGGCACCAGATGCCGGCCTACCACCTGGTCGCCCGGGGGGCTGACGGGACCATGCAGGGGACGAGCCTCGTCAATATCGGCGTCGGCCCGTCGAACGCGAAGACGATCACCGACCATCTGGCCGTCCTGCGCCCGGATTGCTGGCTGATGGTCGGCCATTGCGGCGGCTTGCGGCAGTCGCAGACCATCGGCGACTACGTCCTGGCGCACGCCTATCTCCGCCGGGACCGGATCCTCGACGAGCTGGTGCCGCCGGACGTGCCGGTGCCGGCGCTGGCCGAGGTGCAGGTCGCGCTCCAGAACGCCGCCGCCTCCGTCACGGGCGAGCAGGCTGAGGCGCTCAAGCGGCGCCTGCGCACCGGCACGGTGGTGACCTACGACGACCGCAACTGGGAATTGCGGTTCAGCCAGGAGCGCCGCCGGATCAACCAGTCGCGCGCCATCGCGGTGGACATGGAGAGCGGCACCGTGGCGGCGCAGGGCTTTCGCCTGCGCGTGCCGTACGGTGCGCTGCTCTGCGTCTCGGACAAGCCGCTCCACGGGGAAATCAAGCTGCCCGGAGCCGCCAATGCATTCTACGATCGGGCCGTCTCCGAGCACCTGCGCGTAGGACTGGCGGCGCTCGACGTACTCCGCGCCGACAGGCACGGGCTCCACTCGCGCAAGCTCCGAAGCTTCGACGAGCCGCCGTTCCGGTGATGAGCCTTTATCGATCACGGACTGATACGGTTTCGC
Organism: Methylobacterium sp. NEAU K; assembly: GCF_030700285.1. Classification (GTDB taxonomy): domain Bacteria; phylum Pseudomonadota; class Alphaproteobacteria; order Rhizobiales; family Beijerinckiaceae; genus Methylobacterium. The sequence goes on from NZ_JAUYZJ010000005.1 coordinate 179,990, forward strand.
GTTGAACGACCGTCGCCGCCTGTCGCCGTCTGCGGACCCTGGCGAAGCAACTTCGTGGATCACGCGGTTCCCCATCGTCGCGTGTCCCTGGCTCGCTGCGTTCGCGATGGCGGTGAGCGACGATAGGCCGGGCGAGCCAACCGAAACCGCATGACAGGCCGAGGATGCCTCGGAAACGTTGGCCCGGCCGAACGTTCGCGTGCGGCGACCCTTGCGGAGATCAGCCTGCGCGGGCCGCCAGCCTTCGTCTATCGCGAAGGATGAGTCGCGGAGTCCCGAATTGCGAACCGTTCCAAACCGGCCCATGCACCGCTGGCGCAGACTTTGGAGGTTCGGTTGAACGGCGAGGCTGTTGTTCCGGCGACAGCTGCCCTGCTCATGCTGTGCATGGGCCTGTGGGCCACCGCGCTGCTGCCCGAAATCGTCACGGCGCTCGCCTTTTTCGGGCTGGCGATGCTGCTGCGGCTCGGCGGTGCCGGGACCGTGTTCTCCGGTTTCTCGGCTTCGGCCTTCTGGCTGGTTCTCTCCGGCATGGTCGTGGGCCAGGGCATGACCCGCACGGGCCTCGGCAACCGCATGGCACGGGCGTTGGCTTTGCGCCTGTCCGGCTCCTACGCGCACTTCATCGCCGGCCTCGTGATCCTGAGTTTCCTCATCGCCTTCGTGATGCCGTCCAATCTCGGGCGAATAGCCCTGATGATCCCGGTGACGCTCGCGCTCTGCGACGCCTTCGGACTTGCGCCCGGCCGGCCGGGACGGACGGGCGCGGTCCTGGCGGTCGGCGTGGCAACACCGATCCTGTCCGCGGCGATCCTGCCGGCGAACGTTCCCAACCTCGTGATGGCCGGCTCGGCGGAGCAACTGCTCGGCCTGCACCTGTCCTACCTGTCCTACTTTGTCCTGCACGCGCCGGTCCTGGCCATCGTCAAGGGCGTGATGCTGGTGGCTTTGATCGTGAGGCTGTTCCCTGACCGGCTGCGCCTCGGGATGCATGTGCTGCCGGCCCTTCCGCCGGTCTCGGCCGCCGAACGGCGGCTGGCGACGATTCTCGCCTGCACCCTAGCGCTCTGGATGACCGATGGCGTCCATGGCCTCGCCCCCGCCTGGATCGGGCTCGCGGCGGCCGTGATCTGCCTGCTTCCGCGGGTCGGCGTGCTGCCGGCTGAGGCGTTCCAGCAGGTGAACCTGCGCACATGTTTCTACATCGCGGCGCTGCTCGGGCTCGTCGCGCTGGTGAACGAGACCGGGCTCGGCGAGCGTCTCGGCCACCTGCTGCTCGCAGTCGCACCGCTCGCACCCGGCGCGCAGCTTCAGAACTTCGCGGTCCTCACCGGCATCGGCACGGTGCTGACGCTGCTCGTCACCGCCAACGGGGCGCCGGCCCTCTACACGGCTCTGGCGGGCGAGATGTCGAAGGCCAGCGGCCTGTCGCCGCTGGCGGTCGTCTCCCTACAGGTGATCGGCTACTCGACGCTCTTCTTCCCTTACCAGGCGCCACCGATCGTATTCGCGAGCGAACTCGGCGGCGTCCGCCTGCGGGACGCCACGCGGCTCACTCTGAGCTTCGGCTTGGCATCGCTCCTGATCGCGGCGCCGCTCGATTACGCGTGGTGGCGTCTGCTGGGCCAACTCCGGTGACAGAACCGCCGCGCTATCAAGCCGCTACGGCGCATTGCGGCGCAGCATGACACATTGCCGCTTGCCCGCGCAGGCACTAGCGCTACCAGATTAGAGACGGTCCAGTTCGCAGCTGCGAGGCTTCAACCCGATGGCACCCACCGCGCGCCCGACAGTATCACAGCCGCTTTCGCCACATCTCCAGATCTACCGCTGGACCTGGACGATGGCGATGTCGGTGTTTCACCGTATTACCGGCACCGCCCTCTACGGCGGAACTGCCCTCGTGGCGATCTGGCTCGTGGCCCTTGCCTCAGGACCGGTGGGTTATTCATACGTGGCCGGGTTCTTCGGTTCGCTGTTCGGGCGACTGATCCTGTTCGTCTATACATGGGTGCTGATGCACCACATGCTCGGCGGCGTCCGGCACCTGATATGGGATACCGGCATCGGATTCGACCGGGAGAAGCGCCTGGGCATGGCGCGCTTGACGCTCATCGGGTCCGTCGCGCTCACCCTCGTCATCTGGGCGACTGCCCTACTGGTCCGCTGAGGAGGCCGGAATGGCTCAGGAACAGATCCGACAGGATACACGCCTCTCGATCCGCACACCCCGGGCGCGCATCCGCGGCCTGGGGGTCGCCCATCACGGCGCCGGCCATTGGTGGCTCCAGCGGATCACCGCTTTGGCCAACACCGTATTGATGCTGGCCTTCGTGGTCATCGTCGCCAGGATGGCCGGTCGCGGCTACGTCGAAGCGACGCAGCTGGTCGCCAAACCCTTCGTCTCCATTATCCTGATCCTGGCGATCCTGTCGGTGACGATCCACATGCGGCTCGGCATGCAGGTGATCATCGAGGATTACGTTCACGCGCCGGCGACGAAGATCGTCTCGGTGCTCGCCAACAACATGTACGCGGTCCTCGTGGCCGTAGCCTGCCTCTACGCGGTCCTGCGCATCGGCTTCGGACAGCCGGCCTGACCCCCGCCAACAGCATCTCGAGGAGCCGAACATGGCCGCCAACGGCACCAACGGCAGCGGGCCTGCCTACACCATCCACGACCACGCCTTCGACGTCGTGATCGTCGGCGCGGGCGGCGCAGGCCTGCGCGCCACCGTCGGCTGCTCCGAGGCGGGCCTGCGCACCGCCTGCATCAGCAAGGTGTTCCCGACCCGCTCGCACACCGTCGCGGCGCAGGGCGGCATCTCGGCCTCGCTCGGCAACATGGGCCCGGACGATTGGCGCTGGCACATGTACGACACGGTGAAGGGGTCGGACTGGCTCGGCGATCAGGACGCCATCGAGTACCTCGTGCGCAACGCGCCCGCGGCGGTCTACGAACTGGAGCATTGGGGCGTGCCTTTCTCCCGCACGGAGGAGGGCAAGATCTACCAGCGCCCGTTCGGCGGCATGACGACCGATTACGGCAAGGGAACCGCTCAGCGGACCTGCGCGGCGGCCGACCGCACCGGCCACGCCATGCTGCACACCCTCTACGGGCAGGCGGTGAAGAACCAGACCGATTTCTTCATCGAGTACTTCGCCCTCGATCTGATCATGGATGACGAGGGCCGCTGCCGGGGCGTCATCGCCCTCGACCAGGCCACCGGCGAGATCCACCGGTTCCGCGCTCAGATGACGATCCTGGCCACCGGCGGCTACGGGCGCGCCTATTTCTCGGCGACGTCGGCGCATACCTGCACGGGCGACGGCAACGCCATGGTGCTGCGCGCCGGGCTGCCGCTCCAGGACATGGAGTTCGTGCAGTTCCACCCGACCGGCATCTACGGCGCGGGTTGCCTGATCACCGAGGGCTCGCGTGGCGAGGGCGGCTACCTCACCAACTCGGAGGGCGAGCGCTTCATGGAGCGCTACGCACCCTCTGCCAAGGACCTGGCCTCGCGCGACGTGGTCTCGCGCTCCATGACCATGGAGATCCGCGACGGCCGCGGCGTCGGCAAGAACAAGGACCACATCTACCTGCACCTCGACCACCTCGACCCGAAGATCCTGCACGAGCGCCTGCCGGGCATCTCGGAGAGCGCGAAGATCTTCGCTGGCGTCGACGTGACCAAGGAGCCGATCCCGGTCATCCCGACCGTGCACTACAACATGGGCGGCATCCCCACGAACTATCACGGCGAGGTGCTGACCCTGCGCGACGGCAACCCCGACACCGTCGTTCCCGGGCTCATGGCGATCGGCGAGGCGGCCTGCGTCTCGGTGCACGGCGCCAACCGCCTCGGCTCGAACTCGCTGATCGACCTCGTGGTGTTCGGCCGCGCCGCCGGAAAGCGCTGCGCCGCGATCGTCGAGCCGAACGGCCGCGCGATGGAACTGCCGAAGGGCGCCACCGACAAGGCGCTGGAACGGCTCGACCGCTTCCGCCACGCCAACGGCTCGACGCCGACTGCGGAGCTGCGCGCAGAGATGCAGAAGACGATGCAGAACAACTGCGCCGTGTTCCGCACCGGCGAGGTGCTGGAGGAGGGCAAGGGCCTGATCCACAAGGTCTGGAACGCCGCCGCCGACGTGAAGATCACCGACCGCTCGCTGGTCTGGAACACCGATCTCCTCGAGACCCTGGAGTTCGACAACCTGATCGGGCAGGCGGTGGTGACGATGGAATCGGCCGCCAATCGCAAGGAATCCCGCGGGGCCCACGCCCGCGAGGATTTCCCTGACCGTGACGACAAGACGTGGATGAAGCACACGCTCTCCTGGCTCGACGAAGGCCAGCATCAGGTCGCCATCGATTACCGGCCGGTGCACACCTACACGATGTCGAACGAGATCCAGTACATTGAGCCGAAGGCGCGAGTGTACTGATCTAGATCTATAATTCTCGTGGCGGCGAAGATTTATGATTTGAGCCGCCGCATTCTGCTCTAGCGGAAGCCGTCGAGAACCATGGCCCAGTTCAACCTTCCGAAGAACTCACAGATCACGCAGGGAAAATCCTGGGCGCCCCCGCCCGGGGCCAGTAATCTGCAGACGTTCAAGATCTACCGGTGGAACCCGGATGACGGGGCGACCCCGCGGATCGACACCTATCAGGTCGATCGGGACGATTGCGGCCCGATGGTGCTCGACGCGCTTCTGTGGATCAAGAACAAGGTCGATTCGACCCTGGTCTTCCGCCGTTCCTGTCGCGAGGGCATCTGCGGCTCCTGCGCCATGAACATCGAGGGCCAGAACGCGCTCGCCTGCACGATGGGCATCGACGAGTGCAAGAGCCCCGACAATGCCCTCCCGGTCATGACCCGCAAGGACAAGGACGGGGCGATTCGGATCTACCCGCTGCCGCACATGCCGGTCCTGAAGGACCTGGTTCCCGATCTCACCAACTTCTACGCCCAGCACGCCGCGATCGAGCCGTGGCTCCAGACCGAGACGCCCGCTCCAGAGAAGGAGTGGCGCCAGACCCCCGAGGATCGGTCCCGGCTCGACGGACTCTACGAGTGCATCCTGTGCGCGTGCTGCAGCACGTCGTGCCCGAGCTACTGGTGGAACGGCGACAAGTTCCTGGGTCCGGCGGCCCTGCTTCAGGCCTATCGCTGGCTGATCGATTCGCGCGACGAGAACACCGGCGACCGGCTCGACTCCCTGCACGACCCGTTCCGGCTCTACCGCTGCCATACGATCATGAATTGCGCCAACACCTGCCCGAAGGGCCTGAACCCGGCCAAGGCCATCGCCGAGATCAAGAAGATGATGATCGAGCGCACGGTCTGACTGCTGCACGGTGAGGCCTCCCGGTCACACCGGGGGGAAAAGGCCGTCCCTCCGCAGCGGACTGGGGCGCGGTCGGCACCCTCGCCTTGCGGTCAGCGTATTTGGCATCGAGTCAGGAGGAAAGCGCGTCCCCGCGCTCATTCCAAGCCCGATCCGAAGTGGTCCGATGCTGCGCCCGAACCTGTCGACGTTCGCTGCCCTCTGCCTGAGCGCCAGTCTCGGCGCCTGTGCCACCAGCCGCCTTGACGGGCCGCGGAGCCGGGCTCCATCGCCCCAGGCCGCCCTCGAGACGGTGCCGGCGTTCCCGTCGGGCACGGTCACGGCGGCGCCCCTCGCCCCGCCGCCCGGCGCGGCGGCGAGCCCCGATGCGCCCCCGCCCCCCGGCGCCCAGGCGGGCCAGCCGGCCTCCGGCCCCACGGTGATTGCCGAGCCGGTGACGCCGCCCGCGCCGCCGCCTCCGGTGGTCGCGAGTGGCCGCTCCTCCGTAGTCGGTAGCTGGGATGCCAAGGACGCCACGGGCGCGAGTTGCAAGGTCACCCTGTCGAGCGCGCCGGCCCTGGACCTCTACAAGGCCTCGACCTCGGGCTGCCCCAACAAGGATCTCGCCAGGGTCTCGGCCTGGGATTTCCGTGACGGCGAGGTCTACCTCTACCAGCCGGGCGGCACCGTGGCGGCGCGGCTGCGCCAGGGCGGCGGTTCGCTCGACGGGGCGCTGACCAAGTCGGGCGCGTCGCTGGCCCTCGTCCGGTAGGGGCCGTCCGGGCCAGCCCGATGGGGTCGGCCCGGGTCCTCCGCGAGGAATGTCGTCTTCGAGAGACGGCCCGCGACGACCGCGCGCGCTTGGCGGCCGGCGGCCGTCGCTTACATGTGGGGCTCCCGCAGAGACACGCCCCCGAAGAGATGCTCCTGGATTGGCTTGAGCGCCGCGTTGACCCGTTCGCGCCGTTCGACGAGGCGCGGATGCCGCCGCGGACGGTCTCCGGCTTCGCCTGGTTCTACCTGCGTCCGATTCGGGCAGCGCTGGCGGCGCTGTTCGTGATCGCGGTGATCGCCGGCACGGTCGAGGCATCGCTCTATCTCGTCATGCGCTGGTTCATCGACCTGCTCGGCACAGCCGACCGGGCGACCGTGTTGTCCGACCATGCGGGCGGCCTGACCTTCGTCGTCCTGCTCGTCGCGGTGGTGCGCCCCGTCTCGATCTGGGCGCACGAGGTTCTGTCGAACCAGCTCGTCGTGCCACAATCCACGAACCAGATCCGATGGCGGGCACATCTTTACACCCTCGGGCACGCGCTCTCGTACTTCCAGGGGGACTTCTCGGGGCGCCTCGCCAATCGCGTCGTGCAGGTCGGGCCGGCGGTGCGCGAACTCGCCGTGGTCTTCATCGACACGCTGCTCTACGTGGCGATCTACGCTGTGACCGCGGTCGGTCTGTTCAGCTCGATCTCGCCCTGGCTCGCCCTGCCGGTGCTGCTCTGGATCGCCGCCTACGCCGCCCTGACGACGTGGTTCGTGCCCCGGGCCCGGAGCCGCTCGCACCGCACGGCGGACACGCGCTCCGTGCTGATCGGTCGCATCGTCGACAGCTACACGAACATCCTGACCGTGAAGCTCTTCGCCCGCGACCGCGAGGAGCGGGCGGCGGTCCGGGATGCGGTCGATGTCCATACCGGCGCCTACCTCCATCAGTTCCGGCTGGTCACCCTCACGACGAGCCTGCTCGGGCTGCTCAACAGCGGGCTGCTGCTCGCCACCGGCGCCGCCAGCGTGGTCCTGTGGCGCAGCGGCGGGATGACGACCGGCGAGGCGTCGGCCGGCCTAGCGCTCGTCCTGCGGCTCATCGCGATGTCCGGCTGGGTGATGCAGACCGTCCGCGGCGTGTTCGAGAATGTCGGCGTGATCCAGGAGAGCATGCAGACGATGGCGCGACCGCACGGGCTGGTCGACGCATCGGATGCCCGGGAACTCGCGGTTTCGGGGGGCGAAATCCGCTTCGAGTCGGTCGGCTTCCATTACGGCCGTGGCGACGCCACCGTCATCGAGGATTTCTCGCTGACGATCCGTCCCGGCGAGAAGGTCGGGCTGGTCGGCGTCAGCGGGGCCGGCAAGTCCACCCTCGCCAGCCTGCTGCTGCGCCTCTACGATGTGGAGAGCGGGCGCATTCTTGTGGACGGTCAGAACATCGCCGTCGTGACACAGCAATCGCTGCGCGAGGCGATCGCAATGGTCAGCCAGGATACGTCGCTGCTGCATCGCTCGATCCGCGACAACATCGCCTACGGCCGTCCGGGCGCGACCCAGAATGAGATCGAGCGCGCCGCCCGGCTGGCGCACGCGGACCGGTTCATCGCCGATCTCGTCGACCACAAGGGGCGACGGGGCTACGACGCCCAGGTTGGCGAGCGTGGCGTGAAGCTCTCCGGCGGCCAGCGCCAACGCATCGCCATCGCGCGGGTGATCCTCAAGGATGCGCCGATCCTGATTCTCGACGAGGCCACCTCGGCCCTCGACAGCCAGGTCGAGGCGGCGATCCAGGAGTCGCTCGACACGCTCATGGCGGGCAAGACGGTCCTGGCGATCGCCCACCGCCTGTCGACGATCGCGGCCCTGGACCGGCTTGTGGTCATCGATCGGGGGCGGATCGTCGAGGAAGGGACTCACGCCGCGCTCGTCGCGCGCGGCGGCGTCTATGCCGGCCTGTGGGCGCGTCAATCGGGCGGATTCCTGGACGACGGGACGGCCCGCTACAACGATGCCGTCGCGTAGCGGCCGGGACGGGGTGGTGCTGTGCAACATATCGTGGCGATCGTGTCCGATCCCTGGCGCCTGGCCCCAAGGCAAAGCTTGACTCAGGGGTGGCAGACGGTCTCATTGCCCAGATTAGAACGATAATGCTTTGATAGCGGCCGAGCCGGGCCCTCAGAGCTGGGTGCCTGCGGCCCCTTCATGCCAACGCTTGGAGTTCCGAATCTTGGCGAACACCTCCGCCGCCGCTTCCGCAGGCGCCCCACCCGAGGGCAGCCGCCGAGACTTTCTGTTCCTGGCCACAGGTGCCGCCTTGGCCGTAGGGGCCGCAGCCGCGGCCTGGCCCCTGGTCTCGTCCATGGCCCCAGACGCCGACACGATCGCTGCCGGCGCTCCGATCGAGGTCGATCTGACGCCGATCCAGGACGGGCAGATCGTCAACGTCTTCTGGCGTGGCAAGCTGATCTTCGTGCGCAAGCTCACGGCCAAGGAGGTGACCGACATGCAAGCGGTGCCGCTGTCGGCCATGATCGACCCTGCGGCCTTCACCGCCCGCGTGAAGAACGGTCACGATCAATGGCTGATCGTGTACGGCAATTGCACGCATCTCGGATGCGTGCCGATCGGCCACCAGGGGAATTTCGAGGGCTGGGCGTGCCCGTGCCACGGCTCCCAGTTCGATGCGGTCGGCCGCGTCCGCCACGGGCCGGCGCCGATCAACCTGCCGATCCCCCCCTACGCCTTCGAGACGGACACCAAAATCCGGATCGGCGAAGGCGGCAAGGAAGCGGCTTGAGGAGGACGCAGCCATGAGCGGAACTGCCAGCACCTACGTCCCGAAGAGCCGCGTTGCGAAGTGGTTCGAAGCGCGGCTGCCGATCGCCGGCCTCGTGCACTCGTCGTTCATCGCCTATCCGGTCCCCCGAAACCTGAACTACTTCTGGACCTTCGGGGCGATCCTCGCGGCCTTCCTGGGGATCCAGATCATCACCGGCGTCTGGCTGGCGATGCACTACGAGCCTTCCGCGACGGGCGCGTTCAATTCCGTCGAGAAGATCATGCGCGACGTGAATTACGGCTGGCTGCTGCGCTACGCGCACGCCAACGGCGCGTCGATGTTCTTCATCGCGGTCTACGTCCACATGTTCCGGGCGCTCTATTATGGGTCCTACAAGGCCCCGCGCGAGGTGCTCTACATCCTCGGCGTCGTCATCTACCTGCTGATGATGGCGACCGCCTTCCTGGGTTACACGCTGCCCTGGGGGCAGATGAGCTTCTGGGGCGCCACCGTCATCACCAACATCCTGGCGGCGATCCCGGTCGTCGGCGACACGATCCAGACCCTGCTGTGGGGCGGCTACTCGGTGGGCAACCCGACGGTGAACCGCTTCTTCTCGCTGCACTACCTGCTGCCCTGGATGATCGCCGGCGTGGTCGTGCTGCACGTCTGGGCGCTCCACGTCACCGGCCAGAACAACCCGGCCGGCATCCCGATCAAGTCGGGCAAGGACACGGTGCCGTTCACTCCCTATGCAACCGTGAAGGACGTGTTCGCCACCTGCGTGTTCATGATCCTGTTCTCGTGGTTCCTGTTCTACCAGCCGAACTTCCTCGGCCACGCCGACAACTACATTGCCGCCAACCCCGCGGTGACGCCCGCCCACATCGTGCCGGAATGGTACTTCCTGCCGTTCTACGCGATCCTTCGGGCGGTCCCGAGCAAGCTCGGCGGCGTGATCCTGATGTTCTCGGCGGTGATCATCCTTGCCTTTGCGCCGTGGCTCGACACGTCGCGGATCCGCTCGTGCAACTATCGGCCGATCTACCGGCAGTTCTTCTGGGTGTTCATCGGCGCGACGCTGCTGCTCGGCTGGCTCGGCTCGCAGCCGCCCGAGGGCGGATACGTGCTCGCGGCGCAGATCTGCACGGCCTACTACTTCGCCCACTTCCTGATCGTCATGCCGCTCTGCGGCCTGTTCGAGACGCCCAAGGCGCTGCCGGGATCGATCCTGGAGAGCGTCACCGGACCAGGCAAGCAGGTGAGCGGATCCGGGATGCCGGCGGGTGCTGCCGCCGCTCCGACCACCCAGGGCTGACGGGCTGACGACAGGACCATGATGATGACCCGCGTCCTCTCGACCACCGCCGCAGCCGCCCTCGCAGGGCTGCTGATCGGGGCTGCGCCGGCCCGTGCCCAAGAAGGGCACGGCGGCCCGGTGCCGGCCCGCGTCAACTGGAGCTTCGCCGGCGTGTTCGGCCGCTTCGACACCGCGCAACTGCAGCGCGGCTTCCAAGTCTACAAGGAAGTCTGCTCGGCCTGCCACTCGATGAAGCTGGTCTCCTTCCGAAACCTCGCGCAGGAGGGCGGCCCGGACTTCTCGGCCGGTCAGGTGAAGGCGTTGGCCGCGACATACCAAGTCAAGGACGGCCCGAACGATGCCGGGGACATGTTCGACCGGCCCGGGCGGCCTGCTGACACGTTCCCGCCGCCCTTCCCGAACGACCAGGCCGCAGCGGCCGCCAATGGCGGCAAGGCGCCGCCGGACTTCTCGGTGATCGCAAAGGCGCGAACCTTCTCCCGGGGCTCCCTGTACTTCCTGACCGACTGGCTGCCCCTCATCGGCTATTCCGAGCAGGGCCCCGATTACATCCACGCGCTGATCAACGGCTACGAGGATCCGCCCAAGGATTTCGCGCTCCCCGATGGCGGGCACTACAACAAGTACTATCCGGGCCACATCATCGCGATGCCACCCCCGATCACGGACGGGCAGGTGACCTATCCGAAGGGCGAGAACGGCCAGCCGGTGGTACCCGAGACTGTGGACCAGTACGGCAAGGACGTGGCGGCCTTCCTGATGTGGGCGGCCGAGCCACACATGATGGACCGAAAGGCCCTGGGCTTCCGGGTGATCCTGTTCCTGATGATCATGTCCGGGTTGCTCTACTACGTGAAGAAGAAGATCTGGGCGGATGTCGGCGGCGAGGTCCACGGCCTTCAGCCGGAGCTGCACAAGACCTTCTGAGGCGGACCCGCTTCGCTACCGGTACCGCTGCATGGGCCTCCTTCGGGAGGCCCATCTTTTTTGGGCTGTGGCCGCATGCTACCGCTCGAACGAACCGACGATCGGCCGTTTCGCTGCGCCGATCTCCGAATACGGACCTCATCCCGAGTCGGCCCCGTCGGCCGGCCTCGGAGGAGCCCTCGACGGATCGCCTTCGGTTCCGGGGGCCTCATCGAGGACTCCGCTTCACATCGGCACCTCGGCACGAGGTGGCGGATCGGACCTTCGGCGCTTTGGATGCGCCGCGACCACATTGGACAAGCGGCATGAGCGCAGCGGTACTCGGAGTGATGGGCGGGTCCGGCGTCTACGACCTGCCGGGTCTTGAGGACGTGCGCGAGGAGCGCGTCGCCTCGCCCTGGGGTGAGCCCTCGGACGCCCTGCGGATCGGCCGGATCGGCGATACCCGGGTGGTGTTCCTGGCGCGGCACGGGCGCGGGCACCGGTACGCGCCGTCCAGCATCAACTACCGCGCCAACATCGACATCTTGAAGCGGGCCGGCGTCACTGACCTCGTGTCTCTCTCCGCCTGCGGCTCGTTTCGGGAGGATTTGCCCCCAGGCCTTTTCGTGCTGGTCGACCAGTTCGTCGACCGCACGCATGGGCGAGCCGCGTCGTTCTTCGGTGACGGCTGCGTCGCCCACGTCTCCCTGGCCCATCCGGTCGGTCCCGGATTGCAGGCGCGGATCGCGACCGCCGCCCGGGCCGAGGACATCGCGGTCCATCGTGGCGGGACCTATGTCTGCATGGAGGGGCCGCAATTCTCGTCGCTGTCCGAATCCCGCGCCTACAAGGCGCAGGGCTTCGACGTGATCGGCATGACCAACATGCCTGAGGCCAAGCTCGCCCGCGAGGCCGAGATCACCTACGCCACCATCGCCATGGTGACGGACTACGATTGCTGGCACCCCGGCCACGACGCCGTGGACGTCGCCGCGGTGGTCGCCGTGGCCCGCGCCAATGCCGACAAGGCGGCTCGGCTGGTGGCGCGGCTGGCACGCGATTTCCCGGCAGAACGCGAGCCCTGCCCGGCGAAGTCGCACAGGGCCCTGGACGGGGCGATCATGACGGCGCCGACGGCCCGTGACCCGGCGCTCATCGCCAAGCTCGATGCGGTGGCGGGCCGGGTGCTGAACCCGTAAGGGGGCACCGCCCTTTCCAATCCGCAGAAAGTCCATCTAGAAGGCGCGGGCGGCCCGGGCCGCCCTCGACGCAAAGTCCGAACCAAGATGCGCAGCGCCACCATCAGCCGGAAGACCGCCGAGACCGACATCTCGGTCAGCGTCGGTCTCGACGGGACCGGACGATCGACGATCGCCACCGGAATCGGCTTCCTCGACCACATGCTGGACCTGTTCGCCCGGCACGGCCTGTTCGACCTAGAGGTCAAGGTCGACGGCGACCTGCATATCGACCAGCACCATTCCGCCGAGGATTGCGGCATCGCGCTCGGGCAAGCCTTCGCAAAGGCGCTGGGCGACAAGCGCGGGGTGACGCGCTACGCCGATATCCACCTGCCGATGGACGAGGCTCTGACCCGCGTCTGCGTCGACATCTCGGGCCGCCCGTTCCTGGTGTTCCGCACCACGTTCCGGGTGGAGAAGATCGGGCAGTTCGACACCGAGCTGGTCCGCGAGTGGTTCCAGGCCTTCGCGATGAATGCCGGGCTGACCCTGCACGTGGAGACCCTCTACGGCGACAACGCGCACCACATCGCCGAGAGCTGCTTCAAGGGGCTGGCCCGCGCCTTGCGGAAGGCCGTCGCCATCGACCCGCGCGAGGAGGGGCGCGTTCCTTCCACGAAGGGCTCCCTGTAGACCATCGTTTCGTCGCGCTCTGCGGCCGTCGTTCCGACGTCGAAGCGCGCTTTTCCGGGAGTCCCGCGATGCGGATGCGCAGCTACACGCTCCACTTGCCGACCGATGCGCGGCCGGGTGAGCCACTCGGCCTCGATCGGGCCGTGCTCGTGTCGGACGGGTTCGCGTGGTCGGCCTTCGCGTTCAGCGTGCTCTGGTTCCTTTACCATCGGCTCTGGATCGCGGCCCTGATCGTGCTCGCTGGCTTCGCGGCGCTGGCCGGTGCGGGGCTCGCCCTCGGCTTGTCCACGGGCGCGGCAATCGTCGTCACGCTGCTGGCGTCCTGGCTGGTCGGGCTGGAGGCATCGAGCCTGCGGCGCTGGACGCTGACCGGGCGGGGGTGGCCAGCCCGCGACGCCGTCGTGGCCGCCAGCCCCGAAGAGGCCGAGGCCCGAGCGCTCGGCCGCTGGCTCGAGTCCAGCACGGCCACGCCCCGCGCCCCGTTCCCGAGCGGGCCAACCCGCCGCGCCGAGCCGGTGATCGGTCTGTTCCCCGCCCAGGAAGGCGCCCGGTAATGTTTTGGTCAAGACGCGCATGAGTTCCGAGACGGTCGCGATCATCGATTACGGGTCCGGCAACCTCCATTCGGCCGCCAAGGCCTTCGAGCGCGCGGCTCGCGAGAGCGGGCGCGACGCGCGCATCCGCCTTACTGCGGACCCCGAGGTGGTGGCGGCGGCCGATCGCGTCGTCCTGCCGGGCGTCGGCGCGTATGCCGATTGCCGGCGCGGGCTCGACGCCGTTCCCGGCCTGGTCGAGGCGATGACCCACGCGGCTCATGCGGCCGGGCGGCCGCTCCTGGGCATCTGCGTGGGCATGCAGTTGCTCGCGACCCGCGGACTGGAATACACCACCACGCCGGGGCTCGGCTGGATCCCCGGCGACGTCGGCCTGATCCGGCCTTCGGATCCGGCCCTCAAGATCCCCCACATGGGTTGGAACACCCTGCGGGCCGCCCGCAACCACGCGCTCCTCGCCGGCATCCCCACGGGGGATGACGGCCTGCACGCCTATTTCGTGCACAGCTACGCGCTGACGCCGGAGCATCCGGAGGACGTCGTGGCGGTGGCCGAATACGGCGGCCCCGTCACGGCGCTGGTCGCCCGCGACAATGTCGCCGGCACGCAGTTCCATCCTGAGAAGAGCCAGACGCTCGGCCTCGCGCTCATCGCGAACTTTCTGAACTGGCGCCCCTGAGCGCGGTCCGGCCCCGGCGAGAAGGAAGACAACGCCCGTGATCCTGTACCCGGCGATCGATCTGAAGGAAGGACGCTGCGTCCGCCTCGTCCAGGGGGATATGGCGCAGGCGAAAGTCTTCGGCGACGATCCGGCAGCGCAGGCTGCGATCTTCGAGGACCAGGGCTTCCCCTGGCTCCACGTGGTCGATCTCGACGGCGCCTTCGCGGGCGCGCCGCGCAATGCCGATGCCGTCGATGCGATCCTGGCCCGGGTCGGCATCCCGGTACAGCTCGGCGGTGGCATCCGCGAGATGAAGACGCTGGAAAGCTGGCTTGCCAAGGGCGTCGCCCGGGTGATCATCGGCACCGCTGCCGTGCGCGATCCCGGTTTCGTCCGCGAGGCCGCGCGCCAGCACCCCGGCCAGATCGCGGTCGGCATCGATGCCAAGGACGGGCGCGTGGCCGTCGAGGGCTGGGCGCAGACCTCCAGCATGACCGCTGAGGAACTCGGCCGCCGGTTCGAGGATGCGGGCGTCGCGGCGATCATCTACACGGACATTGCCCGGGACGGGATCCTGAAAGGCCTCAACGTCGAGATGACACTGGCCCTCGCGCAGGCCGTGCGCATCCCGGTGATCGCCTCGGGCGGCCTCGCCTCGATCGCCGACGTGCACCGCCTGCTCCAGCCGGATTGCGCGCTCATCGCCGGCGCGATCACGGGCCGGGCCCTCTACGACGGCCGCATCGACCCGCAGGCGGCCCTGGCCGCGATCGCGCAGGCGCGCGGCACTGCGGCCTGATACAGTCTCCCGATCGAGAGACCTCGCCAGCGAGAACCTCGCCGAGGGGATCGAGAGCTCGGGAAAGCGCCGGTTCGCGAGCCCTTTTAGCGACTTCCGAGTGGCGCTGCTGCAGATGCTCAGGGTCGATCACCAGCCAGCGGCACGCACCCGAAATTGGGCGCTTCCGATCCCGACGCATCGCAACCATGCGGCCGATGAGTTCGAGGAAGGCCCAGGTCAGGAGGCTCGCTCGGGCGAGGCCATCGCGAAAGCATGCCGCCGCGCCCGACGCGACGCGGCAAAAGAGTCTTGCCTGCCGCTGAAGCGCTTCCCAGAGACCGGCCCCTACACTTATCAGGACATCAGAGATCGCCCGTTCGCGATCGACACCGACTCCTGATTCGACCCGCCGAGGGCCCGTGCTGAAGACCCGCA
This sequence comes from Methylobacterium sp. NEAU K, assembly GCF_030700285.1. Lineage (GTDB taxonomy): Bacteria > Pseudomonadota > Alphaproteobacteria > Rhizobiales > Beijerinckiaceae > Methylobacterium. The sequence goes on from NZ_JAUYZJ010000005.1 coordinate 195,403, forward strand.
TCATTCCCTGCCTCGATGTGAAGGAAGGGCGCGTCGTGAAGGGCGTGCGCTTCGAGGGCCTGCGCGACGCCGGCGACCCGGTGGAAGCCGCCAAGGTCTACGACGCGGCCGGCGCCGACGAGCTGTGCTTCCTCGACATCACCGCGAGCCGTGAGGCCCGGGGCACGCTGCTCGACATCGTCAGCCGTACTGCCGAGGCCTGCTTCATGCCGCTCACCGTCGGCGGCGGGGTGCGCAGCGTCGAGGACGTGCGCGCGCTGCTGCTGGCGGGCGCCGACAAGGTCGCCATCAACACCGCGGCGGTGAAGGACCCGGACCTCGTCGCGCGCGCGGCTGAGAAGTTCGGTGCCCAATGCATTGTCGTGGCGATCGACGCCAAGTGCGTCTCTGGCCCGGGAGAGCCCGCCGCCTGGGAGATCTTCACCCATGGCGGCCGCGATCCCACCGGGATCGACGCGGTCGCCTTCGCGCGTCTCGTCGCCGGGAAAGGCGCGGGTGAATTGCTGGTCACCTCCATGGACAAGGACGGCACGCGCTCGGGCTACGACCTCGGGCTCACGCGGGCGATCAGCGACGCCGTGAACGTGCCGGTCATCGCCTCGGGCGGCGTCGGCGGCCTGGACGACCTCGTGGCCGGCGTGGCCCAGGGCGGGGCCAGCGCGGTACTGGCGGCCTCGATCTTCCATTTCGGGCAGGCGAGCGTAGCCGAGGCCAAGGCCCACATGGCGGCGGCCGGCCTCGCCATGCGCCTCGACGGGCCGGCATCGTCAGCGAGGGCGCCCCTGTGACCAGCTACCTTCTGGCCAACGCGAAGCTCCTCGATCCCGCGACCGGCCTCGAGACCCCAGGCGCGGTGCTGGTGCGCGACGGCCGCATCGCCGATATCGCCGCCGGGGCTGCGCCCGGCGCCCCGGCGGACGCGAAGCGGATCGATTGCGCCGGGCGGGTCCTCACCCCCGGGCTGATCGACATGCGCGCCTTCGTGGGCGAGCCTGGGGCCGAGCACCGCGAGACCCTGGCCTCGGCCAGCGCCGCAGCCGCCGCGGGCGGCGTCACGACCCTGGTCTGCATGCCCGACACCAATCCGGTGATCGACGGGCCGGCGATCGTCGACTTCGTGCTCCGTCGCGCCCGCGACACCGCGAGCGTCAACGTCCTGCCCGCCGCCGCCATCACGAAGGGCTTGGCCGGCAAGGAAATGACCGAGTTCGGCCTGCTCAAGGAGGCCGGTGCCGTGGCCTTCACGGACGGGCTGCACGCGGTGGCCAACGCCCAGGTGATGCGGCGCGCGCTCATCTACGCCCGGGATTTCGACGCCCTGCTGATGCAGCACGTCGAGGACGGGGACCTCGTGGCCGAGGGCGTGATGAACGAGGGCGAACTCGCCACGCGCCTCGGGCTGATGGGCATCCCCCGCGAGGCCGAAACCGTGATGCTGGAGCGGGACATCCGCCTCGTGCGACTGACCGGCGCCCGCTACCACGCGGCGATGATATCCTGCGCCGATTCGGTGGATATCGTGCGGCGGGCCAAGCAGGACGGTCTGCCGGTGACCTGCGGCGTCTCGGTCAACAACCTCGTCCTGAACGAGAATGACATCGGACACTACCGCACCTTCTGCCGGCTCTCGCCGCCGCTGCGCGACGAGGCCGACCGGCACGCGGTCGTTCGGGCGCTCGACGAGGGCGTGATCGACGTGGTCGTCTCCGATCACAATCCGCAGGACGTCGAGACCAAGCGCCTGCCCTTTGCCGAGGCCGCCGACGGGGCGCTCGGGATCGAGACCTTGCTCGGCGCTTCCCTGCGCCTCGTGCATACCGGCGACCTCGCGCTCTCAAAGCTGCTCGCGGCGCTGACAGTGAACCCGGCCCGCATCCTCGGGCGCGAGGCGGGGCGCCTCGCGCCCGGCGCGCCGGCCGATCTGGTGCTGATCGACCCCGACCTGCCCTACGTCCTCGACAAGCGCCGGCTCAAGTCGCGCTCCAAGAACTCGCCGTTCGACGAGGCGCGGCTTCAGGGCGCCGCGGTGCTGACGCTGGTGGGTGGGCGGATCGTCCACGCGGTCGACGATCTGGCGGCGGCGGCCTGATGCTCACCGATCTCGCGACCCCGGCCGTCCTCGGCGGCCTCACCCTCGGCTACGCCCTGGGCTCGATCCCGTTCGGCCTTATCCTGACACGGTTCGCCGGCCTCGGCGACGTGCGGGCGATCGGCTCCGGCAATATCGGCGCCACCAACGTGCTGCGCACAGGCCGGAAGGGACTCGCCGCCGCGACCCTGCTGGGCGATGCCCTGAAGGGCACGGCGGCGGTGCTGATCGCCAAGACTCTGGGTGGGGATCTCGCCGAGGGTCCGGCAATGGCCGCCGGTCTCGGAGCCTTCCTGGGTCACCTCTTCCCGGTTTGGCTCGGCTTCCGGGGCGGCAAGGGTGTGGCGACCTTCATCGGCGTTCTCCTCGCCTTCAGCCCGCCGGCGCTGGGGGCATTCGCGGCGATCTGGCTCGGACTCGCCTTCGCGCTCAAGTACTCTTCGCTCGCCGCCCTGGCCGCCTCGGCGGCGACGCCCCTGGTGCTCTGGGCGCTCGGCGCGCCGACGCAAGCTGTGCTGTTCCTGGTGCTCGGGGCACTGCTATGGTGGAAGCACGCGCCCAACATCCGGCGGCTCGCGGCGGGCACCGAGGGGCGCATCGGCCAGAAGGGCTGAGCGTACACGCCTGACGGCACGGTCCTTCAAGGCGAATTCCTGGGGGCCGCCATGCAGCTCACCGATGCGCAGCGCCTCGACTGGCTGCGGTTGATCCGCACCGAAGGCGTCGGGCCGCGGACCTTCCGCGCCCTGATCAACCGCTTCGGTGGTGCCGCCGCGGCGTTGGACGCACTGCCGGATCTGACCCGGCGCCAAGGCCGGCGCGTCGCACCGCCGACCCGCGCGCAGGCCGAGGACGAGGTCGCTGCCCTGCACCGGCTCGGCGGCCGGCTGATCGCCACCGGCGAGACGACGTATCCGCGCCTGCTCCAGCTGACCGATGCGGCACCCCCGCTGATCGCCCTGCGGGGTGATCCTAAGATCCTGAACCAACCCGCCATCGCGCTCGTCGGCTCGCGCAACGCCTCCACGGCGGGGCTCGCCTTCACGGAGCGCCTCGCCCGCGGCCTCGGTGCGGCCGGGCTGGCGGTGGTGTCCGGCCTCGCCCGCGGGATCGACGCGCGGGCCCACAAGGCGAGCCTCGAGACCGGCACCGTCGCGGTGATGGCCGGCGGCCAGGACCGAATCTACCCGCCGAGTCACGCCGCCCTGGTCGACGCGATCCTGGAGGCGGGTGGTGCGGTCCTCGCCGAGATGCCGATGGGCTGGGAGGCGCGCGGACGCGACTTCCCGCGGCGCAACCGGATCATCTCCGGGGTGTCCTACGGCACGGTGGTCGTTGAGGCCGCGCGCCGCTCGGGGTCCCTCATCACGGCCCGCTACGCCCTGGAGCAGAACCGCGAGGTGTTCGCGGTCCCCGGCTCGCCGCTCGACCCGCGGGCGGAGGGCACCAATGACCTCATCCGCCAGGGCGCCACGCTCGTGGCTGAAACGTCCCACGTGCTCGACGTAATCGGCCCGATCATCGAGCGCGGCCCCGATCCCGATGCCGCGCCCGCGCGCAAGTGGCCGGACCTCGCGGAGCAGCCGGATTTCTGGGACGAGATCGAGCTGGAGCCGCGCCCGAGCCCGGTGGATGGCACGGCTCCGCTGGTCCTCCTCGGCTTCGGCCTCCGGCCGCAGGGCGATCCGGACGCGCCGGACCACGCTGCCGAGCCCGCCGATGATCGCGAACGGATCCTCGCCCTGCTGGGCCCGAGCCCGGTCGGCACGGACGAGCTCGCGCGGAGCGCCGGCGTCGGCGCCCGGGTCGTGCAGACCGTACTGCTGGAGCTGGAACTCGACGGCCGGATCGAACGGCACGGAAGCGGAGCCGTATCGCTCGTCAGTCGTTGACCGGATCCTCGCCCGATTCGGCGTCAGCGAGGTTGCGCATGACGTCGAGGCAGCCCTGCAGGATGTAGGCGGCGGCGAGCTTGTCCACGAGTTGGCCTCGCCGCGCCCGCGAGGCGTCGGCCTCGATCAGCGCGCGGGTCACCACGGCGGTCGACAGGCGCTCGTCGAAGAAGACGTGGGGCAGGTCCAGGATCGGCTTGAGGTTGCGCATGAAGGCCCGGGTCGACTGCACCCGCGGACCTTCGCTGCCATCCATGTTGAGCGGCAGGCCGATCACGAGGCCGCCGACAGCGTGCTGCCGGCAGAGCGCGGCGAGCCGCTGCGCGTCCGGGGTAAACTTCACACGGCGGATCGTCTCCAGCGGCGTCGCGATCTGCCGTCCGAGGTCCGAGAGGGCGAGCCCGATCGTCTTGGTGCCGAGGTCGATCCCGATCAGCCGGGCGCCCCCCCGCGAAGCTGCCGCGAAGGCGCGAATCTCATCGAAGTTCATGGTCCCGCCTACGCGACGCAGCCGCCCCGCGCCAGGGTCGCTTCGCTGATCCCCTCGAAGCTGGCGGGCAAAGGCTCCATTCCCGGCCCGAGGACCAGCGCGGCACCGGGGCCGGTCACCCGGCCGAAGAAATCGGCCAAGCTCTCGCCGCCGAAGCGGATCGTCTCGAGATCAGGCGCGAGCAGCCAGACATCGTATTCCTCTCCGGTCCCGGAGACGTCCCAGAACAGGAAGCTGCCATCCTCGCCCGCGCCGAAGAAGCAGCCGCGCTCGATCATGGCCGGATCCCCGCCCTCGACCTCGAAGTGATGCGGCTCGGCGCCGTCCTCCAGCTTCTGGACGGCACTGCCGACGCTGTAGGCGATGATTCCGGCCTGGGTCGCCAGATCGCAGGGCTCGAACGGCGCCGGCACCGCGACGCGGAACTGCGCCCCCGCCACGCCGATTCCGCAGGTCTCGCAGAAGCTGCGGTACGAGGCGGGCAGGGGAAAGCCCAGCTCAGCCGCGGCCTGATCCAGGGCCGCCGGTCCAGCCGTGAAACCCGGCGACAGGTTCTCGAAAACCCGTTCCCACATCGATCCCGCTCCGCCGTCCACAGTCTTGATGCACTCCGCAGATCGCCCCCGGTGCGCACGGAGCCGTTCGCGAATAGGTAGGTTAAGATTTCGTTAATCCACGCATCGGGTACCGCCTTGTCGATGATCGGCCAGCCCACCTCCACCGCTCAGACCTGCCGCAGCCGCACCATGACCAGGAAGCAGTGCTGGATTCTGCTGCTTGCCTTCGAGGTCCTGGTCTTCGGCTTCGCCCAATCCGTGTACCGGCCGGTGCGGCAGGCCGGGATCACCATCGAGATGTCGGTGAAGCCGAACCACGTGGTGACCTGATCCGGTCCAGGCATGGCACCGTGTCGGAGAATACACCGGCGGCGGTAGATCGCCGGTTGCAATCGCTCGCGGCCCGGTCGCGTCCACAGCGGACGCCGAGGGCGGCCCGCATCGTGCGGCAACGCTTCACCTGCGTTGCGGCCCGCCGAAGGCCGGTGCTATAGCCCGACCGGCCGCGGGGAAGCCTCCCGGGCAGGGACGAACGGGACGGCATGTCGGTCGACGAGAAGACGGTTCGGCGCATCGCGCATCTGGCGCGGATCGCGGTCACCGACGACGAAGTCGGCCCGCTGCAAGGGGAGCTGAACGCGATCCTGGCCTTCGTCGAGCAGCTCGGCACAGTTGACGTGACGGGGGTGGAGCCGATGACCTCGGTGACGCCGATGGCGATGAAGAAGCGCGAGGACGTGGTCACCGAGGGCGGCCGTGCCGCCGACGTGGTCGCCAACGCCCCCGAGACCGAGGACAATTACTTCCTGGTCCCGAAGGTGGTCGAGTAGGCCGGTCACGGCTGCGGCCTTCAGCGGACGGGATTTCTGGCGGGCAGGCGCGCAGCGCGCGCGAGGACGGGAACAGCGTGGATCCGAACGAACTCACCCTGGCCGAGGCGCGCGACGCCCTCAAGGCGAAGCGGATCTCGGCCCGCGAGCTGACGCAGGCGCATCTCGCCGCGATGGCCAGGGCCCGCGCGCTGAACGCCTTCCTGCTGGAAACGCCCGATCACGCCCTGAAGATGGCGGACGCGGCGGACCAAAAGATCGCGGCCGGCGCCGCACGCCCGCTGGAGGGTATCCCGCTGGGCATCAAGGATCTGTTCTGCACCCACGGTGTCACGACGACGGCGGGCTCAAAGATCCTGCAGAGCTTCGAGCCGCATTACGAATCGGCGGTCTCCGCCAACCTGTGGCGCGACGGCGCGGTGATGCTGGGCAAGCTGAACCTCGACGAGTTCGCCATGGGCTCGTCCAACGAGACCAGCGCCTACGGCAACGTGATCTCGCCCTGGCGCCGCACAGGATCCGAGGCGCCGCTGGTGCCGGGCGGCTCCTCCGGCGGTTCGGCCGCCGCGGTCGCCGCGCGGCTCTGCCTCGGCGCCACCGCCACCGATACCGGCGGCTCGATCCGCCAGCCCGCCGCCTTCACCGGCACGGTCGGAATCAAGCCGACCTACGGCCGCTGCTCGCGCTGGGGCACGGTGGCCTTCGCGTCGTCCCTCGACCAGGCCGGCCCGATCGCCCGCACGGTGCGCGACTGCGCGATCCTGCTCGGCTCGATGGCGGGCCCGGACGCTCGCGACACCACCTGCGTCGACCTTCCGGTGCCCGACTTCGAGGCCGCGGTGAGCCGCGGCGTGAAGGGCCTCACCATCGGTATCCCGAAAGAATACCGGGTTGACGGCATGCCGGCCGAGATCCAGCGGCTCTGGGACGAGGGCGCCGCCTGGCTGAAGGTGGCAGGCGCGACGATCAGGGAGATCTCGCTGCCGCACACGTCCTACGCTCTGCCGGCCTACTACATCGTCGCCCCGGCGGAGGCCTCCTCGAATCTCGCCCGCTACGACGGCGTCCGCTACGGGCTGCGCGTGCCCGGCAAGGACATCGCCGGGATGTACGAGAACACCCGCGCCGCCGGCTTCGGCCGCGAGGTGAAGCGCCGGATCATGATCGGCACCTACGTGCTCTCGGCCGGCTACTACGACGCCTATTACGTCCGCGCCCAGAAGATCCGAACCCTGATCAAGCGCGACTTCGAGCAGGCCTACGCGTCCGGAATCGACGCGATCCTGACCCCAGCGACGCCGTCTTCCGCCTTCGGCATCGGCGAGAAGGCCTCGGCCGACCCGGTGGAGATGTACCTCAACGACGTCTTCACCGTGACGGTGAACATGGCCGGCCTCCCTGGCATCGCAGTGCCGGCGGGCATCGACGGCCAGGGCCTGCCGCTGGGCCTCCAGCTGATCGGCCGGCCCTTCGACGAGGAGACGCTGTTCGCGGTCGCGCAGGTGATCGAGGATTCGGCCGGTCGGACCGTGCTGCCCGAGCCTTGGTGGGCATGACCGTCCCGTACTATCCCTGGACGGTCTGGATTTGGGCCGCGTTCGATCCGGCGCTGATCGTGGTGGCGGTCTATCTCGGCTGGACCGCGAGCCAGTTCGGCAAGGTGTTCATCGCGGCGATCGCGGCGCTCGGATTCTCGGTCCTGTTCTCCTGGGCGGTGAGCGCGGCCGGGATCCCGTGGCCCGCCCCGATCACCCATGACGGGCCGACCTTCTTCCCGGTGCGGGCTATCGCAGCCCTGCTCTGGGCGATCCTCGGCTTCGGCGCCCGGCGGGCGATCGGACGCCGCGCTTGATTTGTTCGCGGGGCGGCCCGTAAGTGTGGTCCGCACATCGAGAGCTTCGGCAGGCCCGTCATCCACATCGCGACCTCTTCCTGAGACGCCCGCGCAAGCGGGCCTCGAAGAAGCCCTCCTTCGAGGCTGCGGCGCAGCACCTCGGGACGAGGGTCCGGATGGGATTGAACGGAGACCGCCCAACACCGGCCCGGACGACCATGAACGCACCTGTCGACCCCAAGAAGCTGATCAAGGGCGGCCTGTACGATTGGGAGGTGATCGTCGGCATGGAGATCCACGCCCAGGTCTCCAGCCGGGCCAAGCTGTTCTCCGGCGCCTCGACGGAGTTTGGCGGCGAGCCGAACGACCACGTCTCGCTGGTGGATGCGGCGATGCCCGGCATGCTGCCGGTGATCAACGCGGAATGCGTCGCGCAGGCGGTCCGCACCGGCCTCGGTCTGAAGGCCAAGATCAACCTGCGCTCGGTGTTCGACCGGAAGAACTATTTCTACCCGGACCTGCCGCAGGGCTACCAGATCTCGCAGTACAAGGATCCGATCGTCGGCGAAGGCGAAGTGCTGGTCGACATGGCCGACGGCAGCTCGATCACAGTGGGCATCGAGCGCCTCCACCTGGAGCAGGATGCCGGCAAATCGCTGCACGACCAGGATCCGCTGCGCAGCTTCGTCGACCTCAACCGCTCGGGCGTGGCGCTGATGGAGATCGTCTCCCGGCCGGACCTGCGCTCCTCGGAGGAGGCCAGGGCCTACGTCACCAAGCTGCGCACGATCCTGCGCTATCTCGGGACCTGCGACGGCGACATGGAGAAGGGGTCGCTGCGGGCCGACGTGAACGTCTCCGTGCGCCGCCCCGGCGAGCCCCTCGGCACGCGCTGCGAGATCAAGAACGTCAACTCGATCCGTTTCATCGGGCAGGCGATCGAGACCGAGGCGCGCCGCCAGATCGCGATCCTGGAGGATGGCGGCACGATCGACCAGGAGACGCGCCTGTTCGATCCGGGCAAGGGCGAGACCCGCTCGATGCGCTCCAAGGAAGAGGCGCACGATTACCGCTACTTCCCCGATCCAGATCTGCTGCCGCTCGAATTCGACCAGGCCTACGTCGATGCGCTGGCCGAGGGCCTGCCCGAGCTGCCGGACGCCAAGAAGGCGCGGTTCGTCAAGGCGTTCGGCCTCTCGCCCTACGATGCCGGCGTGCTCGTGGCCGAGCGGGCCTCGGCCGACTATTACGAGGCGGTGGCCAAGGGCCGCGACGGCAAGGCCGCGGCCAATTGGGTGATCAACGAGCTGTTCGGGCGCCTGAACAAGGAGGGCCTCGCCATCGAGGCGACGCCGGTCTCGGCCGAGCAGCTCGGGGCAATCGTCGACCTGATCGGCGAGGGCGTGATCTCCGGCAAGATCGCCAAGGATCTGTTCGAGATCGTCTGGACCGAGGGCGGCGATCCGCGCGCCATCGTCGAGAGCCGCGGCATGAAGCAGGTGACCGACACCGGCGCCATCGAGGCGGCGATCGATCGGATCATCGCAGACAATCCCGACAAGGTCGCGCAGGCCAAGGAAAAGCCGACGCTGCTCGGCTGGTTCGTCGGCCAGACCATGAAGGCGACGGGCGGTAAGGCCAATCCGGCGGCCGTCAACGCGCTGCTGAAGGCGAAGCTCGGGATCGCCTGAGCGACCATGTGATCGCGACATGACCGTATCCCGGCGCGGCGTCGCCGGGCGGGTGAGGGCCGATCATGTCCAGGATAGAAAAACCGTGGCGAAAGCGGCTCAAAGTGGGGCCTTTCGCGCATTCGAAGTCGTGCCGAGTCGGCCGCTTCTGCGCCCCTGGGGCCGCTTCCGTCCGGTGTCCGTCTGTAGGGCCGCTGAATTCCGGGCCGAACCTATCCCGAAACCGTCGAGGCGGCTTTCTGCTGCGGTGGAGTCATGCCTGTCTCCCTCAGCGTCCATGGCTGCTCGAACACAACTCATTCCAGATGAGCTGGGCTTTTAGCCAATCCGTGCCCGCTTTCGCGCGGCACGGTTGAAGACTGCGCCGGCTTCAGAGGCCCGTCAATACCGAAATGACGGCCGCGCCAACGTTTCTCTGATCTACCGTCGATGTTGCGGGAGGCGGCCCCACCGATCACGTCTTTGTGCCGGTGAAACCGGCGGTGCGGCACATCTACATCGTGCCCATCCCAGTCGACCGCGATCTACTTGCCGGCGCCCATGTTGTTCTCCACCAGGAAGCGGATACCACGGTCGGAGGACTCGTCCGTGTCCCCGCGCAGATCGACGCTGTCGGCCTTCTTCGGGGCAGCCGCTGCCGGGCCGACGGAAAGCAACACGGCGGCGGTACAGAATGCGGTCCGAAACATGGACGTCTCTCTTGTCGGTGCGCTCTCGTCGCCGTCCGGGACAAACGCGGCGAGTCGTCGGCCGTGTCCCGAGCATCCGTGGGCTCAGCGCCTTTCGGCTTCGACCTGTGCGGCGGTCTCGTTCGACATCAGGCCCGAGACGCGGTTGCGCAGGTCGGCGAACCACGCAGGCGCCGGTGCGCGGCCGTTGCCCGCCACCACGGTGGCGGTCATGCCGGCGACCAGGGGCACCTCGGTCGGCACGTGGTCGATGCGGATGCGGACCGGAACGCGCTGGGCGAGCCGGACCCAGGTGTAGACCGGGTTCACGTCCGGCAGGCCCTGGGTGCTCGCGGCGGCGTTGGCCGTGGAGATGCCCAGGGTGATGCTCTCGACGGTACCGGAGAGATGGGGGCTGTAGCCCATCAGCTGGATGTCGGCCGGGTCGCCCACGTGGATGTTGGCCATCTTGGTCTCTTCGAAATAGCCGTCGATCCAGTAGGAATCCGTGTCGATGACGCTGATGTTCGAGGTGCCGGTACGGGCGTAATCGCCGACCCGCATCAGCAGATTCGTGACGCGGCCGTTCACGGTCGATCGCACCTGCGTCCGTTCGAGGTTGATCTTGGCCTGGCGCAGCTGGGCCCGGGCGCTCTCCAGCGCCGCCTCGGCGATCTTGGCCGTCCCGGCATATTGCTGCTTCTCCTCCACCGAGGTGGAGACCGTGGTGAGCGCCTGCCGCCGGGCGGACTGAGCGTTCTTCACCTGGAGGTCGGCTTCGCGGTTCCTCACCTCGGCATCCGCTGACGTGACCGCGACCTCGAAATCGATCGGATCGATCACGTAGAGCACGTCCCCGATGAGGACCACCTGGTTGTCGTGGACGCGAAGCTCGACGATCTGTCCGGCGACCTGGGGGGCGATGTTGGCGACCTGCACGCGCACCCTGCCGTCGCGCGTCCAGGGCGCTGCGACGTAGAACTCCCAGACGAACGCCGCCGCGGCGCACGCGAAGAGCATGATCACGCCGGTCGCGGCGAGGCGGAAGACCTTTGCGGCACGGCCTCGCTGCCGGGAGAGCAACGGCGGATCATCCCGGTGCCCGGCCCCTTCCCGGTAAGGGGGCTTGGGATCGTCCTCGTCGGCGGTGGTGGCGGGCATCTAGATGAACGCAATCAGGAGAGCGAGGACGCAGACGTAGATTCCGGCCTCGGCGAGCGGGGCATTGGCGACGTAGCGGCTGAAGCGGATGCGGGCAAAGAACCACCGCAGGACGAGGAGAATCGCGAAGGCGGCCAGCGCGTAGGCGACGAACGATGAGATCAGTACCCCGCCGATATGGATGTCCTCGTACATGCCGGCCCGAATAACCCCTTGCGCTAGAAGCGTGCGATGGCGAGGCGGTGAAGGAACCGCCGATGGCGCGCGATGGTTCGTGCCGCCGTGACGAGGTCGCTGGCGGCGCGCGCCGTCGTGAGGCGGATGCTTCGGTCCTGCCGCGAGGCGGCGCGGACCAGGTCGCGAGCCGCACGCTCCAGAGCGTGATCGTCGCCCGAAGCCAGACCGGCACGCGCCGGCCGGATCGAATCGCGCAGGGGCTCGACCGGCCAGAGGCGACGCAGCTCGGCGTGCGCTCGCGCCGCAGCGGCCTCCAACCGCGCAAGGGCGAGGGCGTGCAGGAGGTTTGCCCGCCGCACGGCGCCGCTGCCGGAGCTGTAGCCCGCGAACTGGAACAGGCGGTCCGCATTCAGACTGGTGCGAGTGGTCGCGTCCCCACCCTCGCCGACCAGGGCATCGGCGAGGGCCCGGCGAGCCGAATCGAGGGCGAAGAGCCGCTGCTGCGCGGGCGTCACCGGGAGCAGGAGCCGGACCACGATCGACAGGATGGTCGCCGCCAGCACGACCAGGAACGCGCTCAGCAGGAAGGTCTGCGCGTCATAGGTCTGCGGGTTCGCAGGCCCGAGGAGCACGGGGAAGAACACGATCACGATGAAGCCGATCCCGAAGGTCTTGGGATTCAACGACAGGAAGCACCCGAAGAAGATCACGGGCGCCATCACGATGGCCAGCATCGGGAAGCCCTGGACGCCGTTGAGGAACACGAAGCGGGCGATGCCCGCGAAGGTCGCGGCGAGGCACATGCCGATCACCACGCCGTTGGCGAATTTCTTGGGATCCGGCGTCGACGACGACAGGGCCGCAGTCGCCGCCACCTGCACGAGCGCGAAGGTCGCCTGCGGCAGGCCGAGGGCCACGAAGGACGCGGCCGTGACCGCGAAGCCGATCGCCACCCGCAGGGCACCGCGCAGGGCCACCGGGAAGTCCCGATGCGTCGGCAGCTTGGCGTCGCGCAGGGGCACATGGCCATCGGCGACGGCCAGGATCCCGTCCTGCGCGAAAGTCGCCGCGCAGACGAAGTCGAGGGCGCGCTGGAGCACCACGACTTCGTCGAGGGGACGGTCACCGGCGCGGATGGCCGCGTCGACGAGGTCGCGCAGGCGCTCGTCGTCCCGGTCGAGGGAATCGCGGTCGGGCGCAGCGGCGACCCGGCGGCAGATCGCGATCGCTTCCTCGACCGCCGGGCTGCGGTTGTGCAGACAGGACGCCGCGGCCGCCACCGCGCGGATCGCCGCCGCCATCACGTAGAGCGCTGCGATGCAGCTGCGTGCGCCCGCCGCCCGGTACCGGCCGTCGTCGAGTTCGCCGGCGATGGCGCTGGCGTCCGCCCGCATCGGCGCGATGGTGCGGATCAGCGCCGCGGTCCGGGACGCACCGAGGTCGCCCTCGGCCAGGGTTTCGCGGGCATAGGCGCGGGTGCGGTCCCAGGCCGTGTGAAGCTGCGGCAGCAGCGCCCGCCACGTGCTCGGCGAGGCGAGGGCGTCATTGATGAAGGTGATCGCGAGGATCCCGAGGACGATCACGGCGACCCGGGAGACGGCGGCGTCGAAGGTGCCCTGCGGCGCGTCGATCTGCCCGAGCGCAATGATCGCGACCGTGTACCCCGACAGCATCGCGCCGTAGGCGCGGGTGTCCTGCAGATACTGCGCGGTGAACACGCACAGACCGAGCCAGACCGTGAAGGAGAGCAGCAGCAGGACGCGGTCCTGCCCGAACAGCGCCATAAGCACGATCGACACCACCGCGCCGATCAGCGTCCCGAGCAGGCGGTAGACCGCCTTCGAGATCGCCTGTCCGCGCTTGGGCTGTGCCAGAATCGCCACGCAGGTCGCCGCCGAGGAGGCGCTGTCGAGCTGCAGCCAGAACCCGGCGGCCAGCGCCAGCATCATGGCGATCCAGATCCGCAGGGCGAACGCCCAGGCGGCGGGCTCCGGCACCCAGGCGTCGAGGGTTCCGATCACACGGTCGACGAGCGGAGCGGGGTGCCGGTCCGGGATGGCTGCCGACGCGTCAGCCATGCCGCGGGCGATCCGGCAGGCGGCGCATCGCCTTCGCCACCGCTGGCCGGGACGGCTGCCGATCCGTCATATCCGCACCGTCCCCGCTGGATGCCGCTTCGAGCCGTGGAAACGAGCGAGACGCGCGGCGGTTCGCCGGAGACTCAAGCTTTATCGCCGCCTTTCAGGCGCTTGTTGCACTTGCTCCAGTATTGCGGCCATTTCGGCCCCTGGGCGGTCTTCTGGGCATCAGTGAGCCCGCGCCACTCGGCGCCGCATGTCTTCTGGCGCTCACGCGCGGCGGTCTGACCGGCACTCGGCTGCTTGGGGGCCGGCGCGGTGGCCGGTGCCTCGGTGGCGGCCGGAGGCTTGGCCGGCACCTCCTTGGCCAGGAGCGGCTGTGCGATGAGAAGCGGCACCGACAACGCCGCGATCCGGACCAGACGGTCGAACATCTTGAATCCCCCCCACCGGCCGCCGATCCGGCGCCGGAGCCGCAGTCTCGCCGCTAGGTCCGGGGGCCGACAAGGGCGCGCCGGAGTTCGCCAACAGGCGAGGCACGCGCTCTCGCAATCGTGAGGCGGCCGGCCGCGATGCCCTTGAGCATGGCCGGGAAATCGTCTTCACTGACGGGGTTGTCCGAAGTCGGCGGGGGACCGCCGCGCCGCCGAACGATCGGTCGAGGAGCAGTCAAATCATGGCATCGGTGTCCGGGCGGCCGATCGACGTCCATACCTGGAGTACGCCGAACGGCTGGAAGATCCCGATCATGCTGGAAGAGTGCGGGCTTCCGTACCGCGTCGTGCCAGTCAATATCGCGAAGAACGAGCAATTCGCGCCCGACTTCCTTGCGATTTCGCCGAACAACAAGATTCCGGCGATCGTCGATCCGGACGGTCCGGACGGACAGCCGATCACGGTGTTTGAATCCGGCGCGATCCTTCAGTATCTCGGCCGCAAGACCGGCCAATTCTACCCGACGGACGAGCGCGCTCGTGTCGCCGTAGACGAATGGTTGTTCTGGCAAGTCTCGGGTTTCGGGCCGATGCTCGGCCAGACGCATCACTTCAAGATCTATGCGCCCGAGAAGGTCCCGTACGCGATCGACCGCTTCACCGCGGAGGCCAACCGCCTCTACGGCGTTCTCGAGCGCCGCCTGGAGGGCCGCGACTATCTGGCGGGTGCCTACTCGATCGCCGATATCGCGACGCTGACCTGGGCGAAACTCAATTTCAAGCAGGGCGTCGATATCGCCACCCTGCCGAACGTGGCGCGCTGGCTCGAGACGGTGCTGGCAAGGCCGGCGGTCCAGCGCGGCCTCGCGTCGATCTGACGAGCGCCGGCACGCGCCCCGGGATCAGTTCTTGTTCGCGGCCTGCTGGTTCACGTCCGGCACCCGGGTCCACGTCTGGGAGCCGCACAGAACCTTGAGCATGCAGCCGGAGACGCTGAGTTCGGCCTCGCTCTCGCGTTCCAGGCTGACCGTGTAAATCTTGCCTTCCTCGATATTGTAGAGTTCCCCGGTGAATTTCTCATCGTCAGGCTTCAGGCCGTCGATGAGTTTCAGTCCGATCACCGGACGGCTGCGCTTCTTCGGGTCCGGGTTCTTCAGGTCGGTGCGGGGTGCGCCGGTGTCGGTGGTGGGCGCCTTGAGCCAGACGACCTTGCCGCAGACGAGTTGCTGGCCCGGGCCGCACCGGTCGATCCGGATCTTGGCGCGGCCATCTCCGGTGAGCCAGGTGCCGGAGGGATCCTTGCCGGTATCGGCGGACGCGGCCGAGAGGCCGGCGAGGAGGAGGGCGGCGCTGAGGGCGAGGCGCATGGTTCGTCTCCGAGATTGTGGCGCCGGAGCGCCTGGGGATGGACGAAGTCGGCTTGGGCGGAGTGAGCCGTCGCAATCAGGCGATTTTTCGACCGTGTTGCGGCAGAGCCACGGCTGCGCTTGTTCCAGCTTGGCGCGGGCCGCCGCTTGAGGCACCGGAGGGCGCCCGCTATAAGCCCGGCACCGAAGCGAAATTCTCGCCCGTGACGCGCGCTCGACAGCGCGGCGTCAGCCCTTCGCGTTTTCCACAGACAGACCGGACAGATCATGGCCACCGAGCGCACCTTCTCGATCCTCAAGCCCGACGCGACGCGGCGGAACCTGACCGGCGCCGTGAACGCGGTGATCGAGGAGGCGGGCCTGCGCATCGTCGGCCAGCGCCGCATCCGGATGACCAAGGCGCAGGCCGAGACGTTCTACGAGGTGCACAAGGAGCGCCCGTTCTACGGCGAGCTGGTCAGCTTCATGACCTCCGGCCCGGTGGTCGTGCAGGTGCTCGAAGGCGAGAACGCCGTCGCCAAGTACCGCGAGGTGATGGGCGCGACGAACCCGGCGCAGGCGGCCGAGGGTACGATCCGCAAGCGGTTCGCCGAATCGGTCGGCGAGAACACCGTGCACGGCTCGGACAGCGCCGAGAATGCCAAGATCGAGATCGCGCAGTTCTTCCAGGACTCCGACATCGCTCGATAAGGCGGATGCCGGGTGGCGGGTCGGGCACACCGGCCCACCATCCGTCCGCGTCATGCCTAGTGGCGTGGTGAATGCCGCCAGGTGTGTCCGGGCCGCCATTGACGGAGCGGCGGCGGGGGGCGTCCAACGGCCAAGGTTATCGAACCTCAGCTCTGGACCGCCAAGACCATGACGATGCGCCGCCTGCCCCTGCTGATCGCGACCGGCCTGATCGCGATCGGCGCGACCGCCGCCCTCGCGGGCGGATCTTCGGCCCCGTTCCAGCAGTACGAGCCGGATCCCGCACTCAAGACCGCCACCAAGGCCAACCTCGAAGGCCGCGTGCGCCACGCCTGCACGGTCGTCCAGGCGCGCATGACCAGCGCGTCCGAGGCCACCCTGGAGCGCCCCTGCGGCTGTTACGCCCGCCAGACCCTGCGCAGCCTCGACGAATCCGAGATCGAGGCCTACCGCGCCACCGGCTATTTCAACGATTCTGCCCGCGCGAAGGCTCTCTCGGCGCTGGACAGCTGCAAACTGCAGCGGCCGGTCTGAGCCTCCGGGGCGCCCCCGGCCCGTGCCGAAACGACACGTCCTTCGGGAGGGGTCGGGCTACAGACTGAACAGGACGCCGTCCGGCGCGGCGTCTTCGATGATGACACGGTCGCCGTCGAGGCGAGCGCGTCCGCCCGCCACCAGCGCCAGCACCGCCGGGTAGAGGCGGCGCTCCTGGACGATCACCCGGTCGGCCAGACTGTCGGGGTCGTCCCCCTGGCAGACTGGGATCGCGGCCTGGGCCACGATCGGCCCCGCATCGAGCTCCGGCACCACGAAGTGCACCGTGCAGCCGTGCAGCCGTACGCCGGCCTCCAGCGCCTGCGCGTGCGTGTGCGTGCCCTTGAACAGAGGCAGCAGCGACGGATGGATGTTCAGCATCCGGCCCGCCCAGCCCGCCACGAAGCCCGGCGTGAAGATCCGCATGAAGCCGGCAAGACAGACGAGATCGACGTCCGCGGCCCGCAATTCGACGTCGAGGGCGGCGTCGAAGCCGGCCCGATCCGGGAAGGTCGTGTGGTCGATCGCCCGGGCCGGAATCCCGGCCTCGGCCGCCCGGGTGAGGCCGGCGGCGTCCGGCCGATTCGACAGAACCAGAACGATCTCGGCCGGGTAGGCAGGATCCTTCGCGGCCTCGATCAGCGCGGCCATGTTCGAGCCGCGTCCCGAGATCAGGACCGCGACACGGGTTTTCCGGCCGGGCGCCATCAGAGCGCGAGGCGTCCGCGGAAGGTCACGGGCTCTGCGCCCCGCTGGGTGATCCGGCCGAGGCGCACCGGCAGCTCCCCGGCGCGGGTCAGGGCCTCGTCGACGTCGTCGACCGCCTCGGCGGCGGCGATCACCACCATTCCGATGCCGCAGTTGAAGGTCCGCAGCATCTCCGCCTCGGCCACGCCGCCCTCGCGGGCGAGCCAGCCGAAGACCGCCGGCGGCCTCAGCGCGTCGAGGTCGATCTCGATGCCGATGTCGTCCGGCAGGACCCGGGGCAGGTTATCGGGGAAGCCGCCGCCCGTGATGTGCGCCAGGGCCCGCACGCCGTCCGTATCCCCGAGGGCGGCGAGCAGGGGCTTCACGTAGATGCGCGTCGGCTCCAGCAGGGCCTCGCCGAGGCTCCGGCCGGGCGCGAACGGGGCCGGGGCATCCCAGCCGAGGCCGGTCTTGGCCACGATCCGGCGGACCAGCGAGAAACCGTTGGAATGGACCCCGGAGGAGGGCAGGCCGAGCACCACGTCCCCCGGGCGGATGCCAGGCCGCGGCAGGAGCGTGCCGCGCTCGGCGGCGCCCACCGAAAAGCCGGCGAGATCGTAATCCGACCCGTCGTAGAGGCCGGGCATCTCGGCGGTCTCGCCGCCGATCAGCGCGCAGCCGGCCTGGCGGCAGCCCTCGGCGATGCCGCGCACGATGTCGGCACCGACGCCGGGCACCAGTTTGCCGGTGGCGTAGTAATCCAGAAAAAACAGCGGCTCGGCGCCCTGGACCACGAGGTCGTTGACGCACATCGCCACGAGGTCGATCCCGATCGTGTCGTGCTTGCCGGTCTCAATGGCGATCTTCACCTTGGTGCCGACACCGTCGTTGGCCGCCACGAGGATCGGATCGCGAAATCCTGCGGCCTTGAGATCGAACAGGCCGCCGAAGCCGCCGATCTCGGCATCCGCCCCCGGCCGCCGGGTGGAGCGCACCAGCGGCTTGATCGTCTCGACCATGGCGTTGCCGGCATCGATATCGACGCCTGCCTCCGCGTAGGTCAGTCCCTTCCCGTCCTTGGCCGTCATGCCAGCGTCGTCCCGGTCATCATCGGGTTCGCTCTAGCGGCTTAAGGCGCGCCGCGCGAGTCGGCAGCCGCGAGGCTTGATCGGCGCAGTGCGCATGCCCACTCTGCGGCTGGGCGTCGTATGCCGCGTCAGAGGAGCGACATCATGCGCGCACGGGCTTTGATCGCGCTGGCCGCACTCGTCGCTCTCGGAATCCTCGTCTACCTGCTCCGCGAGGTGATGCTGCCTTTCGTGGCCGGAATCGCGCTCGCCTACCTGCTCGATCCGCTGGCCGACCGGCTGGAGCGGCTCGGGCTCGGCCGCCTCGCGGCGAGCCTGCTGATCCTGGCGCTCTTCGTCGTCGCGCTGATCGTGTCCCTGCTGATCCTCATCCCGCTCACCGCGAACCAAGTGGTGGCTCTGGTCAACGCGCTGCCCGGGATGGTCTCTCGGCTCCAGGCCATCATCGCCGAGCGCGCCGGGCCGCTGCTGGAGCGGATCGGCGGCGCGAACGTGCTGACCGAGCTGCAGGCTTCCGTGGGCACCCTGGCCAGCCAAGGGGGCGCGTGGCTGCTCGCCTTCCTCAAGTCGATCTGGTCGGGCAGCCAGGCTCTGATCTCGATCGCGTCGCTGCTGGTCGTGACCCCGGTCGTGGCGTTCTACATCCTGGTCGATTGGGACCGGATGGTCGCGGCCATCGACAGCTGGGTCCCGCCCCGGCACCGGACGACCGTGCGCGACCTGGCGCGCCAGATCGACGGCGCGGTCACCGGCTTCGTGCGGGGCCAGACGCTGGTCTGCCTGATCCTCGGCAGTTTCTACGCAGTCGGCCTCTGGCTCGTGGGGCTCAATTTCGGTGTCCTGATCGGCTCGATCGCCGGCCTGCTGACCTTCATCCCCTATGTCGGTACCTTGACCGGCTTCATGCTCTCCGTCGGCGTCGCGCTGGTGCAGTTCTGGCCGAACTCGGACTGGCTGCATCTCGGGCTGACCGTGGGCGTGTTCCTGGTCGGCCAGTTCCTGGAGGGCAACGTCATCGCCCCGAAGCTCGTGGGCGGGTCCACGGGCCTGCACCCGGTCTGGCTGATGTTCGCGCTGCTGGCCTTCGGCACGCTTTTCGGATTCGTCGGCCTGCTCTTGGCGGTGCCGGTGGCGGCCTCGATCGGCGTGCTCGTGCGCTTCGCCCTGGCGCGCTACCTCCAGAGCCGGCTCTACCATGCCGAGCAGCCCGTGCTGATCGACCTTCCGCCGGAGGGCGGCCGGAGCTTGACCTCGACCGGCGCTAGATCCTGAGCGACCCATGCCCGAGAACGCACCACCCCGTCAGCTAGCCTTCGACCTGCCCCTCGATCCTCGCTACGGCCGCGAGGACTTTCTCGTCGGGCCGGCCAACGAGGCGGCCTACGCGCTGATCGAGGCTTGGCCGGACTGGCCCGACAGCGTGCTCGTGCTCACCGGCCCGTCGGGCAGCGGCAAGAGCCATCTCGCGGCGATTTGGGCCGAGCGGGCGCATGCCTGGACGACCTCCGCGGCGGAAGTCGGCGCGGATGCCGTGCAGCACCTCGTGTCGAATGGGGCGCTCGTCATCGAGGATATCGACGAGTCCGAGCGCCGGGACGAAGCGGCCCTGTTCCATCTGCTGAACCGCGCCCGCGAGCGGGCCTGCCCGGTCCTGCTGACCAGCGCCAGCGGGATCGACGGGCTCGGCCTCGCCACGCCGGATCTGCGCTCGCGGCTGCGCCTCGCGCCGAGCATCGGCATCGACGCGCCGGACGATGCGCTGCTGCGCGCCGTCCTGGTGAAGCTCTTCGTCGATCGGCAACTGGTGGTCGATCTCGGCGTGATCGAAGCGCTGGCGCTGCGAATCGACCGCTCGCTCGGTCGCGCCCGCGACGTGGTGGCGGAACTCGATCGCGACGCGCTCGGGCGGGGCCGGCGGATCAGCCGGCCGCTGGCCCTCGCCGTGCTGCGGCGGATGGGGTTCGATGAGGATGGGGACGTGAGCGCCTGAGCGCGGAAACCCGGTGGTCGTCACGAAAGCGTCGTGAAGGCCATAGGTTTTCAATGTTAAACGCTCGGCGCCGCCAGGGGGCCACGGGCAAGGACGGGAATCGGGATGGAATCGACGCAGAAGCCCATGGATCGTGACGCGGCCGACGAGGCCGCGGAGCCCCGTCGGCGCGGCGCGACCAATCCGCCGGCGCGCCGCACCGCCGTCAGGCGCGCATCAGCCGCGGTCGCCGGCGGCGAGGCCGTCGAGCCGACCGCGGTGCCGGTCGACACGAACGACGAATGGCCCGCCGTCGCCCTGCCGGCGGAGCCGCTGGCCGGCGCCGCGCGCGAGCCCGTGATCGAGGCCGGGCGCTCCCTGCGCCATTCGCCCGAGCGGTTCGTGAACCGGGAGCTGTCCTGGCTGCAGTTCAACCGGCGCGTGCTGGAGGAGGCCTCCAACCCGAACCACCCGCTGCTGGAGCGCCTCCGGTTCCTGTCGATCTCGGCGAACAATCTCGACGAGTTCTTCATGGTCCGGGTGGCCGGCCTGATCGACCAAGTCCGGGCCGGGCTGACGCTTCCGTCCCAGGACGGTCTGACGCCGTCCGAGCAGCTCGTGCGGATCGGCACGGAGGTTTCGCGGCTCGCCGCCGACCAGCAGGCCCGCTGGCGCGACCTGCGGGCGGAGCTGCACGCGTCCGATATCGACATCGTCGAGCCGGTCTCGCTCACCGCCGAGCAATCCGCTTGGCTGGAGGAGTACTTCCTCAGCCACGTCTTCCCGGTGCTGACCCCGCTGGCGATCGATCCGGCCCACCCGTTCCCGTTCATCCCCAACCTCGGCACCACCATCGCCCTGATGCTGGTGCGGCCGCGCGACGGGCGGGTGCTGCGGGCGCTGATCCGGGTCCCGGGTGTCCTCGACCGGTTCGTGCGCCTGCCGACGAACGACAGCGAGACCTCCGCGCGGCTGATCCCGATCGAGCAGGTGATCGGCCTGTTCACCGGGCGGCTGTTCCCGGGCTATCTCGTCAGGAGCAGCGGCGCGTTCCGGGTGGTGCGCGATTCCGATCTGGAGATCGAGGAGGAGGCCGAGGACCTCGTCCTGCATTTCGAGAGCGCCCTGAAGCAGCGTCGCCGGGGCGTGGTGATCCGTCTCGAGGTCGAAGCCGGAATGTCGGAGGAGCTCCGCAGCTTCGTGGCGGATGAGCTCGAGATCTCCGCGGACGCGATCTTTCTGATCGAGGGCATGCTCGCCCTGAACGAGCTCTCCCAGATCGTCGGGATCGACAGGCCCGACCTGAAGTTCAAGCCCTACAATCCGCGCTTCCCCGAGCGCATCCGCGAGAGCGGCGGGGACGTTTTCGCGGCGATCCGGCAGAAGGACTTCATCGTCCATCACCCCTACGAGTCGTTCGACTCCGTGGTGCAGTTCCTGGCGCAGGCCGCCCGTGATCCGAACGTGGTGGCGATCAAGCAGACGCTTTACCGCACGTCGTCGAACTCGCCGATCGTCGCGGCGCTGGCAGAGGCGGCCGAACTCGGCAAGTCGGTCACCGCCCTGGTCGAGCTGAAGGCGCGCTTCGACGAGGAGGCGAACATCCGCTGGGCCCGCAACCTGGAGAAGGCGGGGGCGCAGGTGGTGTTCGGCTTCGTCGAACTGAAGACCCACGCCAAGCTGTCGCTGGTCGTCCGGCGCGAAGGCGACAGGCTCGTCACCTACTGCCATGTCGGCACCGGCAACTATCACCCGATCACGGCGCGCATCTACACCGACCTGTCCTTCTTCACGGCGGACCCGGCGATCGCCCGGGACGTGTCGCGGATCTTCAACTTCATCACCGGCTACGCCGAGCCGGCCGAACTGGAGCGGATGTCGGTCTCGCCGCTGACGCTGAAGAACCGTCTCCTGGAGAACATCGAGGCCGAAGTGGCCCACGCCAAGGCCGGCCGCCCGGCGGCGATCTGGATCAAGTGCAACTCCCTGGTCGACGCGCAGATCATCGACGCCTTGTACGATGCCGCCTCCGCGGGCGTGCAGATCGACTGCGTCGTGCGCGGCATCTGCTGCCTGCGGCCGGGCATTCCGGGGCTGTCGGAGACCATCCGGGTCAAGTCGATCGTCGGGCGCTTCCTGGAGCACGGGCGGATCTACGCCTTCGGCAACGGCGTCGGGCTGCCGCACCCGAAGGCCACGGTCTACATCTCGTCGGCCGACCTGATGAGCCGCAACCTCGACCGCCGCGTCGAAGCGCTGCTGCCGATCACGAACCCCACGGTGCACCAGCAGGTTCTCGACCAGATCATGCTGGCCAACCTGCTCGACAACCGCCAGAGCTGGCGGCTGCTCGCCTCTGGGGGCTGCGAGCGTATCCAGCCCGCCGACGGCGAGGAACCGTTCAATGCGCACAAGTACTTCATGACGAATCCGAGTCTTTCGGGCCGTGGCAAGGCGTCGAAGAAGTCGAGTCCGCGTGCACTGAGCCGCCGGGCGCAGCGCGCCTGAGTTTCGCTGCGCGGTCGCAGCGGGTTACATTGCACGCCCGACGTACCAATCAGGCGCGTCGGACTTCGATCAAGGACTCGGACGTTTGGGCAGCCCTCGCGCCAATCTTAGCCTCGCGCATTCCGCGGATCCTTCTGCGCGCGAATCTCAACCGCCAGTGGCGATCATCGATATCGGCTCGAATTCGGTCCGGCTCGTCGCCTATGACGGCCTGACCCGGGCTCCGACGCCGCTCTACAATGAGAAGGTGCTCTGCGGCCTCGGACGCAACGTCCTGACCACCGGCCGCCTCAACGAAGACGCGGTCGCCCGCGCGCTGACAGCCCTCGGGCGCTTCCGTGTCCTGTGCGAGACCATGCGCGTCAGCCGGGTGTTCGTGCTGGCCACCGCGGCGGCCAGGGACGCCGAGAACGGCCCCGAATTCCTGCGCGCCGCGGAGGCGGCCTGTGGCCATGAGATCCAGCTGCTGTCCGGCCGGCGCGAGGCGGAGCTGTCGGCGCTCGGCGTGGTCTCGGGCTTTCACGCGCCGGACGGCGTCGTCGGCGACCTCGGCGGCGGCTCACTCGAGCTCGTGGACGTTCGCGGGACCGTGGTCGGACAGGGCGTGACCATGCCGCTCGGCGGCCTCGCGCTTCAGGACCTCTCCGGCGGGTCGATCAAGAAGGCCGGCAAGATCGTGCGCGAGCACATGCGCAGGGCCGCACCCCAGCTCGAAACCCTGCGCGGGCGGACCTTCTACGCGGTGGGCGGCACGTGGCGCGCCATCGCGCGGCTGCATCAGGCCTCCCGCGGCTACCCTGTCCATGTGATGCACGGCTACGCGGTCGAGCCCACCGACGAGCTGAGCTTCCTTCAGGTCGTCGAGCAGACGGACGTCGCCCTGCTTCCGGACGTGGACGCGATCTCGGAGGCGCGGCGTCCACTTCTCGCCTACGGCGCCGCGGTCCTCGAGGAGATCATCCGGGTCGGGCGCCCGCGCGAGATCGCGATCTCGGCCTCGGGTGTGCGGGAGGGGCTGCTGTTCGAGCAGCTCGACCGCGATTCCCGGTTGATCGATCCGCTGCTGGCCTCGGCAGCGGAATTCAACACCCTGCGCGCCCGCTCGCCCCGCCACGGGGAGGAGCTGATCGCCTGGACGGACCGCTTCGTGACGACGCTGGACGGACACGAGACGGCGGACGAGCGGCGCCTGCGCCATGCGGGCTGCCTGCTCTCGGATGTGGGCTGGCGGGCCCATCCCGATTACCGCGACGAGCAGAGCATCGCGGTGATCCAGAACGCCGCCTTCGTGGGAGTCGATCACCCGGGACGGGCCTATCTCGCCCTCGCGGTGTCCCTGCGGCACAGCGGCCTCGCGCTCGAGAAGGCCAACCCGATCCTGCGCAATGTGGCCGGGCCGCGGCTGTTCGAGCGGGCTCGGTTGCTCGGAGCGATGCTTCGCGTTGCGTTCTCGATCTCGGCCGGCATGGATGGGGCGCTCGTCCGGGCCCCGCTCGCCGTCGAGGACGGCCGCGTAACCCTGCGGATGCCGCCGGATTGGGCCGACCTCAGCAGCGACCGCCTGTTGAACCGGGTCCGCGGCCTCGGCCGCTTGGTCGGCCTCGAAGGCCGGATCGAGATCATGGGCGCGGCCGACTGACGGACGGACGGTTCGCGCGGTGAACCCCGGTCGCGTGCTCGCGGCGCAGACGTCTTCGGCTTTGATCCGACGACCTGACCACATCCGGACCGGCGGGCTCCCTTCTATCCCACGTCCTTGTCCGGTGGTCCGGCCTACCGTCGTCGGGATGCACCGCGATGACGAGGCGGCGCCTGGGATGACCCGGGGCCTGTGGCTCGAAGCGTCGCAGCTGCGCCACTTGGCACGCGTCGAGCACGAATATTTGCTATAGTTTTTAATGGAACACCGTCGAGAAATTGATTTTCCTGTTAAATGAATTAACTTGCATTTTATTTTGGTCTATATACGCATTCTGTATTTCACCATTAAATCAATCTCTATAGATGATAAAATCAATGCTATGCATTGTCCGCATTGCTGCGATAAACGGTGATTCCGGTGCTTGCTACCGGGTGCCGGAGTTCGACGATGCGTTGGCTGGGACGGTTCTCAATCCGAACACTGATGTGCTTGGTCATAGGCGCGATGGCGCTCATGTTGCTGGGTTACGCCACGAATACGCTGATCGAGGCGAAGCAGCAGGCCGAACAATCTCGCAAGGCTGCCACGCTGGTTCTTGCGAGCCGCAGCTTGCTCAGGGCGATCCTGCCGCTGCGCGTGGAGCGGGGATCGAGCCTCGCTCTGGGAAGTGAGGACCCCGCAGATCCGGAGACGCTGGCGATCGTCACGAAGAATCGGCAGGCGATGATCGACGGCTTTCAGGCATCGCAGTCGCTCTTGCGCGACCAGGATGTTCCGACCGTCACAGCGACGCTCGATCGGCTCAGCGCGGCGCACGAGGCCTTGAAGGCCCTCCGCCCCCGCATCGATGCCGCCCTGCGCCTGACGAAGGCACAGCGCGACGCGACGCTGATGCCCGCCGCCCTCGCCGCCTTCCAGGCGCTCCTGGATGCGCTGGCTGCCACGACGGATGCCGTCGATCACGCCATTCCTCACGCCGACGCGATCCTGCAGCGCTATCTCGTCCTCAAGCGCTCGGCGTGGGAGACGCGGATCGCGAGCGGGAACGTCGCACTCCGCGTGCAGGCCTCGCTGGCGGACGGGACGTTCTGGTCCCTGCCGGAGACCGTAGCCGCCGCCGAGGAACGCGCCCGGTTGCGCACCGCCTGGGCGAACACGACCGAGGCCGCAGCCGATGCCTCGGAGACAGTCCGCGCGGCCTTCCAGAAGGCCAGCGCCAGCAATTTCGAGGGTGCGCCCGCGGCCCTCGCGCGGACGGTCTTCGATGCGCTCAGTCAGCAGAAGGCGCCGGGCGTCACGTTCAAGGAAATGCGGCAGCGCAACACCGTCGAGCAGCGGACCATTGTCGATCTCGCCTACGCCTCACTGGAGGAGATGGTTCATCGCGCCGAAGAACTGGCCCATCAAGCGAGCAATACCCTGGCGCGCAACGCCGCGACCTTGCTCGCCGCGATCGTGCTGGTGGCTCTCGGCCTGTTCGCTCTGTTCGGCGGCGTGTTGCGGCCGATCCGGACGATGGCGGCGACGATGCGGGTCTTGGCGGAGGGTGATACGTCCGTCGAGGTGCCGATCCGCGATTACCGGAACGAATTCCGCCCGATGGCGGCGGCGGTCCAGGTGTTCAAGGACAACCTGATCCGGAGCCGCCAACTCGAGGACGAAGCGGCACAGGCGCGGCTGGCCGTCGAGGAGCAGCGCAGGGCCGGCATGCGCCGGATGGCCGAGGGCTTCGAGGCCGCGGTCGGCGGCATCATCGGGTCGGTCTCGGCCTCGGCCACCGAACTGCAGGCCACCGCGCAGACCATGACCGCCACCGCCACCCAGACCGCCAGCCAGTCGACCACGGTCGCGGCCGCCGCCGAGGAAGCGGCTTCCAACGTCG
>NZ_JAUYZJ010000050.1:5000-27657 GCF_030700285.1 Methylobacterium sp. NEAU K
AACGGCGACGAACTGGACCGCCTCGCATCGAGCCTCAACCAGATGTTGGAACGTATCGGCGAACTGATGCGCGGGATGCGCGAGGTGTCCGACAACATCGCACACGACCTGAAGACGCCGCTCACGCGCTTGCGCAACCGCGCCGACGAAGCGCTGCGCCGGGCCGCCACGCCGGACGCGCTGCGCGCCGGCCTGGAGGCCGTGATCGAGGAGAGCGACGGGCTGATCCGGGTGTTCAACGCGCTCCTGATGATCGCGCGGCTGGAGGCCGGCAGCGCCCGCGAGATCATGGTGCCCCTGGATCTCGGCGCTGCGGTGCGGGAGGTCGGGGAACTCTACGAGGCGCTCGCAGAGGATCAGGGCCTCGTCCTCGACGTGCGCGCCGGGGACGGACTGATCATCGCCGGCAACCGCGAATTGATCGGGCAGGCGCTGGCCAACCTCATCGACAACGCCCTGAAATACGGGGCCGAAGCGACCGAGGCGCGCATCGCAATCGAGGCTTGGCGGGCCGGCGACCGGGTCCGTCTCGCCGTCTCCGATTGCGGGCCGGGCATCCCGGAGGCCGAGCACGGCCGCGTGCTCGACCGTTTCACCCGGCTGGAGGATGCGCGCTCGCGGCCGGGCTTCGGCCTGGGCCTCAGCCTGGTCAACGCCGTGGTGCGACTGCACCAGGGCACGCTGCAGCTCTCCGACAACGCCCCCGGCTTGCGGGTGGAGATCACGTTCCCGGCGCAGGCGAGCGCCGCTCCGGCCGGCTCGGATGAGGCCGCCGAACCGGGCCGCCAATCGCGGGAGGTCCTATCCCGGGTTCCGTAGGGGCTGCCCTTGTCGCGCCTCCGCGCCGTGAGGGTCGATTTCGCGCCTCCGTTCGGGCAGTTACGGCGTTACGCCTTGCCCGACAGGCATCCCGCCAGCGCCCCAGGAGGCCCCATGACCCTCACGTCCAAGACCGCCCTCGTCACCGGCTCCACCAGCGGCATCGGTCTCGCGATCGCGCGCGGCCTCGCGGCGGAGGGGGCCAACGTCGTGCTCAACGGCTTCGGCGATGCGCAGGCCATCGAGGAGATCCGCGCGGGGATCGAGAGCGCCTACGGGGTCAAGGCCCATCACTCGGCCGCCGACATGAGCAAACCCGAGGCGATCGCCGAGATGGTGCGGGAGGCGGAGGCAGCGTTCGGCGCCGTCGACGTGCTCGTCAACAACGCCGGTATCCAGTTCGTCTCGCCGATCGAGGAGTTCCCGCCGGAGAAGTGGGAGCAGATCATCGCGATCAACCTGTCCTCGGCCTTCTACGCGATGCACGCCGCGATCCCCGGTATGAAGGCGCGGGGCTGGGGACGGATCATCAACACCGCCTCAGCCCACTCGCTGGTGGCCTCGCCGTTCAAGTCCGCCTACGTGGCGGCCAAGCACGGGATCTCAGGCTTGAGCAAGACGGCGGCCCTCGAACTCGCGCCGCACAAGATCACGGTGAACTGCATCTCGCCGGGCTACGTCTGGACGCCGCTGGTCGAGGCGCAGATCCCCGATACCATGGCGGCCCGCGGCCTCACCAAGGAGCAGGTGATCGAGGACGTGATGCTCAAGGCGCAGCCGACCAAGGAATTCGTCACGGTCGAACAGGTCGCGGCGCTGGCAGTCTTCCTGTGCTCCGATGCCGCAAGCCAGATCACCGGCGCGAACATCAGCATGGATGGCGGCTGGACCGCGCAGTAATCCAGACGCGACCCCGCCCGTCGTGGGCGGGGCCGCCGTCCTTGATCAGCGGCGGCTGTGGATCAGCAGTGCGAGGCCGTATCCGACCGCGCCTGCGATGAGCAGCGCCACCAGCGGGTTCTCCTCGACGCGGGCGCCGACCGCGGCGCGTCCCTCGCGAAGGTAGGAACCGCTCCGCTCGTAAGCGTCGCCCGCGACGTCACCGGCCCGCTCATAGGCGTCACCGGCGTAATCGCTCGCCTTGTCGGCGATGTCGCGGGCCTTGTCCTTGACCTGTCCGTAGACGTTCTGCGCCTGGCCCTGGGCCTCGCGGAACCGACCCTCGACCGAGTCCCGATGCGAGCCCACGAAGTCGCCGGCCGCCCCTTGAGCCTTGCCGATGGCCTCCTTGGCGCCGCCGACGATCCGATCCGTATCCACCATGACACTCTCCTCGACGTGAGCGCGGCGCCGATGCGAGACGAGGCGCCGCACAATCCCTCGTCGTGCAGCGAACGCGCGAGACCGGGTTTGCGTACCGCGCCGGCGCGATTTTCTGCGCTCCGGGCCCGCCTCGGGGCGCGTCAGAGCCCGATCAGCTCGGCGATCGCCGCCGCGCCCGCGGCCGGGGAAGCCTCGCCCCGGGCGACGCCGGCTTCCGCCTCGGCGGTGCGTCGCCGGACCTCCGCGGAGCCCACGAGGCGCTGGTGCAGGCGCTCGTGCACCAAGGCCCACATCCACTTCACATCCTGGGTCCGCCGCTTCGACTGGATCTCCCCGGTGGCGGTGAGCTTCGCCCGATGGTCGACGACCCGCGCCCACAGGGCGTCGAGACGCAGGTTGTGAAAGCCTGAGATCGTCACCACCGGCGGCGTCCAGGTCGCCGATGCTGGCGTGAGGATGTGCAACGCGGCGCGATACTCCGACGCCGCGGCGTTGGCCCGCTGCTCGGCCTCGCCCGCATCGGCCTTGTTGACGGCGATCATGTCGGCGAGTTCCAGGATGCCCTTCTTGATGCCCTGAAGCTCGTCGCCCGCTCCGGGCAGCATCAGCACGAGGAAGAAGTCCGTGAGGTCGGCCACCGCGGTCTCCGACTGGCCGACGCCCACCGTCTCCACCAGGATCACGTCGAACCCGGCCGCCTCGCACAGGAGCATGGTCTCGCGGGTCTTGGCCGCGACACCGCCCAGCGTACCCGAGGAGGGGGAGGGGCGGATGAAGGCGTTGGGGTCGTGGGAGAGGCGCGCCATCCGGGTCTTGTCGCCCAGGATCGAGCCGCCGGTGCGCGAGGAGGACGGGTCGACCGCCAGCACCGCGACCTTGTGCCCCGCCTCGGTGAGGTTCGACCCGAGGGCGTCGATCGTGGTGGACTTGCCGACGCCGGGCACGCCGGTGATGCCGACCCGGATCGCGTTTCCGGTCTGCGGCAAGACGGAGTCGATCAACCCGGCCGCGAGCGCCCGGTGGTCGGCCCGCTTGGATTCGGCGAGCGTGATCGCCCGGGCCAGGGCGGCGCGGTCGCCGCGCAGCAGGCGCTCGCGCAGGCTCTCGATGTCGATGGACGGCGTCATGCGTCCTTCATGGCGGCGGCAAGCGCCGCCGTCGAGGGGGAGAACGCAGGGTCCGGGGGACCGGCGCCTGTGTCCGTCGCACCACAAGCCGAGCCTTGCCCGTACTCCACAGGGGCCGGTGGCCTTCGTGCCCCGCCATGGTCACGATCCTGCGCGACGGTTGCGGCCCCGCCCGAACGCACCCGGATCATGTCGAGCCAGACTGTCTCACGCCGCGCACTCCTCCGGATCGGCGCCCTCGCGGGCGCGGCCGGTCTCGCACCGTCGCTCGGCGCCTGCGTCACCGACGACCTCGGCCCCTCGGGGGCGCTGCCCGAGAAGCAGTCGGCGCTCGATGTCATGCCGGTGCTGCTGGTCGCCACCACGCGCAAGCCCGTGGGCACCCCGCCCAAGCCGCCGTACTTCAACTCCGAGCGCGGGCGCGGCCTGAGCTTCGCGGAGGTGCGCCTGTCGCCCCCCGACCGCTCGCTGCTGGGCAAGGTCTCGGCCGTGATCACCGGCGACTGGACCATCGGGGCGGTGCCGAAGACGGAGACCGGGCCGGGCGCCGCCGAGGCCTTCGCGCAGGCGGCCCTGGGGCGCGACGTGCTGATCTACGTGCACGGCTACCGCGAATCGTTCGAGTCGGCCGCGGTCAGCGCCGCGCGGCTCTCGGACGGGATCCGCTTCCGCGGCGTCTCGGGTCTGTTCACTTGGCCGTCGGCCGCTGCGACCTTCGATTACAACTACGATCGCGAGAGCGCCCTGTGGTCGCGCGACGCCTTCGAGGATCTGTTGAAGGCGCTCGCCGCATCGCCGAGCGGCGGCCGCATCAACATCGTCGCGCACTCGATGGGCACGCTGCTGACCCTCGAGACCCTGCGCATGCTGCGCGCCGAGGCCGGCGAGGCGGCGATGTCGCGCATCGGCGCGGTGGTGCTGGCCGCCCCCGATATCGATTTCGACCTGTTCTCGAACGGCGTTGCCCGGCTCGGGCCGGACTTGTCGAAGATCACGGTGATCTCCTCGACCAACGACCGGGCGCTCGAACTGTCCGCGGCGCTCGCGGGTGGCGTCCGGGCCGGCGCGGCCGACCGCGCCAAGCTCGAGGCTCTGGGCGTGCGCGTGGCCGACGCCTCCGACTACGGCGGCGGCCTGATCAACCACGACCTGTTCCTCTCGAACCCGGACGTACAGGGCGTGGTCAAGCGCGCCATCGCGCGCGGCGCCGGGGTGTGAGCAGCTTGAGGGTTTTGATCTGACGCGCTCGCCTGCGCCGAACCGCCGTCCGCTTCGACGGCGAGCGCGAAAGCGGTCAGGCCGTCCGGGTCGCCATGCTCTGCGGCGGCAGGGGCTCCTCCGGCAGGACCGGCGCGTCGGCGGAGGGGTCCGGGTGGTCGATCCCCTCGGCCCAGACCCGGAAGCCCACGAGGGGATTGGGGCCGAAGGTGTGGGTCAGGGGCACATCCGCGGCGTCGCGCCCGTAGGCCACCATCACCCGGCCGATCCTGGGGCTGTTGTTGCGCGGGTCGAACACGTGCCAGCGTCCGCCCAGATACACTTCCATCCAGGCCGCGAAGTCGCCGGCCGGGTGCGGCTCGGGCTCGCCGATGAAGCTGACATAGCCGGTGCAGTAGCGGGTCGGCACATTGAGCGCGCGGCAGAAGGCCACCGCGAGATGGGTGTAGTCCCGGCACACCCCGCGCCCGCCCGCATAGGCGTCCATGGCGGTGCGGTCGCGATGAGCGAACTCATATCCGAACGCGATGTGCGTGTGCACGAAGTCGCAGACCGCCTGCACCCGGCTCCAGCCCGGCTCGATATGGCCGAACAGGCGCCACGCCTCGTCGGCCAAGAGGTCCGATTCGCAATAGCGGCTCGGGAGCAGGAACACGATCGCCTCGGCCGGCAGCGCCTCGATCGCGTGCTGCTCGGCCTCTGGATGGACCGGGTCCGGGCGACCATCATCGCCGATCACCGCATCGGTCCCGATCGTGAAGCCGCCCGCCGGTGCGGTCAGCCGGCCGCACAGATTGCCGAAGCCGTCGCTGTAGAACGCCACCGGCACGGGCGGGTCGGTGCGGAGCGTGTCGGGCGATTCGAGGGCGCCCGCCCGGGTGGGATGCACGTTGAGCATCACCACCATCGGCACCGGATAAGGGAAGGCGTAGCGCATCTCGCAGCCGAGCCTGATCCGCATCCGCGGTGATCCTTCTTCCTGTCCTGTTACGGTTCTGCCCCCGCCCTGGCAGGAACCGCGCCGCGGCAATTCGGGGCGGTCTCAGTGCGGCGGGCTTGGCGGGCGTTCGGTTCACCCCTACAGCATCCGCGCGCGGCGCCCATGACCGCGGGGTGGGCCGCGCGCGATTCTCCCCTGGACGGTGCGTCGCACCGTGCGCGATCCCGCTGACCGGGCGCGCCAGAGGACGGTTATGAGAGGGATGCCGGCCATGTTCACGCTCGAGATCGAAGGCACCGCTGTGGCGGTGATCAACAGCGACGAGGCGTCCGCCAAGGACCTCTTCACCTGCGAGGGCTTCAAGGAAGATCTCCGGACGATGACGAGCGAGGGCAAGCCGCTCTGGAACGGCACCTCGGCGCTCAAGGTCCGGGCCGCCAACGAGGACGAGATCGAGATCTTCGAGGACGCCCTGGCCGAGGATGACGGCGAAGGCGATTTCGCCGAGGATCCGCGGCACGCCGACGCCGACACCGACGAGGAAGACGAAGCCGACATCGTCTTTCTGGTCGATATCGACGAGGCCGATGAATCCGATGACGCCGACGCTTGAGCGCGGCTGAACCCGGCCGCCTCCCGGGGGTTTCCGTTTTCGAATCGGACCGGTTCCCGGGAGGACGGACATGGCTGACAGCAGACGGATCGTTGACGCGCTTGTGCGCGCCCGGCGCGGTGGATTGACCGCCGGCGCTGCGCTCGGCGGCCTCGCGTTGATCGGAGGCCTCGCTTACCGCGCCTTGCGCGGGACCGCGCCGCCTGACCAGGGCGGACCCGATTTCTCGGCCGTCGACGAGGACGAGGCCCGGCTGATGCTGCGGGCGATGGTGGCGGCCACCACGGCGGACGGGATGGTCGACGCGGCGGAGCGCAAGCGCCTCGATGCGGCCGTGGCCGAGGCAGGCCTCGATGCCGACGGACGCGCCTGGCTGGAGCGGGAACTCGCGAGCCCCGCCGAACTCGACGAGATCGCCGATGGCGTTGACAGCCCCGATTCGGCCGCGCGGATCTACGCGGCGGCGCGGCTCGCGATCGAGCCCGACACGCTGCAGGAGCGCCAGTTCCTGAAGATGCTCGCCGAGGCCCTCGACCTGCCGGGCGAGGCGACGGACCGGGTCGAGCGTGAAATCGGGGCCTGATCTGTATTCATCCCGGGTGTTGCATCTCCCGCAACGGCCGAGCTTCGTGTTAGGCCTGTGCGGGCGGTGAACCGGGCCGAAGCGGCCCGGCCGCGGAAGGGCCGGGACGCTACATGCCAGCGATGTCAATGCCCGCAAAACGGGCGCGACGGGCCGTTCGTAGGCTCGCCGCAGCCCTGCTCGCCGGGCCCCTGGTTACCGTCGACGCGCCCGCCCGCGCTGCCGATCCGCCCCCCGCCCCCCTGACCATCGGGGCGCAGGGCAGCTTCTTCGTGGGCGGCCGCGACGTCTCGTCCGACACGCTCTCGACACTGCCGGCCTACGCGCCATCGGGGACGATCAGCGTCGATCAGGTCTATGTCCGCTACCAGATCCCGGTCGAACCGGCGCGGCCGCCGCTCGTGCTGATCCACGGCTGCTGCCTCACCGGCAAGACCTGGGAGACGACGCCGGACGGTCGCATGGGATGGGACGAGTTCTTCGTCCGCCGGGGATTTCCGACCTACGTGATCGATCAGGCCTGGCGCGGGCGTTCGGCGATCAGCCCGGCCCAGATCGACGCGGTGAAGATGGGCCGTGCCGAAGTCGATTCGCTGCCGCCGGTCTTCTCGGCCGGGCGCGAGCCCGCCTGGGCGATCTTCCGGTTCGGCCCGGAATACCCGAAGGTCTTTCCGGGCATGCAGTTCCCGCTGGAGGCCCAGGGCGAGTTCTGGAAGCAGATGGTCGCGGACTGGTCCGCCGCCCTGCCGGTGCCGAACCCCACCGTGCCCGCCTTGTCGGAACTCGCCAAGCGCCTGAAGGGCGCGGTGCTGATCGCGCACTCGCAATCCGGCATCTACCCGTTCCAGACCGCCGCCCTCGACCGCACTGCCATCCGCGCCATCGTATCCATCGAGCCCGCCGCCTGCCCGGATCCGGCCAAGGCGGATCTTGCGCCCTTCAAGGACCTGCCGATCCTGGTCCTGTTCGGCGATTATGTGGAAGCCGCGCCGCGCTGGGCGCCGCGGCTCAAGTTGTGCCGAAGCTTCGTGGCGGCGGCCAACGCGGCCGGCGGCCGGGCCGAACTGATCCTGCTGCCGGAGATCGGAATCCACGGCAACTCGCACATGCTGATGCAGGACAAGAACAGCCTCGACATCGCCGACTGGCTCGCCGGCTGGATCGAGAAGCGGGTGGTAGGGAAGTCCTGAGCAGGGTCCGCCGCCGTCATCGCGCGGCAGCGAAGCGACCCGGGGCGGCGCGAATCCGGAAGACCGGAGCGCCGCCCGATCGCTCCGCCCCGCCCGTGATGAGGCTGCGTCAGCCCGGCTGCCGCGCGCCGAGGAAGGTCTCCATCCGCGCCAGCGCCCGGCGGATGTTCTCGGCCGAATTGGCGTAGGAGAGGCGGATATAGCCCTCGCCGTGGACGCCGAAATCCGGGCCGCCGATCACCGCGACGCCCGCTTCCTCCAGCAGGGTCGCGGCAAGCGGCTTGGCTTTCCAGCCGGTGCGGGAGATGTTCGGGAAGGCGTAGAAGGCCCCCTTCGGAGCGATGCAGGACACGCCCGGCAGGGCGTTCAGCCCGTCCACCACGATCGCCCGGCGCCGGTCGAACGCGGCGACCATCTCGGCCACGCAATCCTGCGGACCGTCCAGCGCCGCGATGCCGGCCCATTGGGTCGCCGCGTTCACGCAGGAATGCGCGTTGACAGCGAGCTTCCGGGCCGCGTCGTAGAGCGGCTTCGGCCAGACCGACCAGCCGAGCCGCCAGCCGGTCATCGCGTAGGTCTTGGATGCGCCGTCGAGATAGACCAGCCGGTCGCGGATCTCGGGGTACTTGAGCAGCGAATGGTGGCGCTCGCCGTCATACGTCATCGTGCCGTAGATCTCGTCCGACAGCACAGCCACGTCGGGGTGGTCGGCGAGCCCCTTCACCAGTGCGTCGATCTCGGCCTTCGGGGTCACGCCGCCGGTCGGGTTTGCGGGCGAGTTGACGATCAGCAGGCGGGTCTTCGGCGTGATCAGCGCCAGGGTCTCGGCGGCCGAGAAGGCGAAGCCGTTCTCCTCGCGGATCGGCACCGGCACCGGCGTCGCCCCGGTGAACTCGATCATCGAGCGGTAGATCGGGAATCCGGGATCCGGGTACAGGATCTCGGCGCCTGGCTCGCCGAACATCAGGATCGCCATGAACATGGTGACCTTGCCGCCCGGGACGATCATCACGGAATCGGGTGACACCTCGACGCCGTGACGGCGGTGGATGTCGCGGGCGACCGCCTCGCGCAGCGGGAGGATGCCCACCGCGGGCGTGTAGCCGTGGTGCCCGTCACGCAGGGCCTTGATGCCGGCCTCGACCACGTGGGCGGGCGTCGGCATGTCCGGCTGGCCGATGCCGAGATTGATCACGTCCCGACCCTGGGCGACCAGGGCCTGGGCGCGGGCGAGCACCGCGAACGCGTTCTCCTCGCCGATCCGCGAGAAAGCCGGGACGACGTGCAGCATCGCGCTCTCCGCGGCCGGTCGGATTTCAGTTCTTGGTACGCTCGGCGAGCTTCATCGCGCCGAACGACATCGCCGCCGCGATCGCGCCCAGGATCACGAAGGTCTTCACCGAGGCGTAGAACAGCGCCGGCTCGATGCCCGTGTCGGTATAGAGCACGAGGCCGATCGCCGTGAGCGGCAGGCAGATGAGGATGAACAGGGGGACGAGCGGGTTCATGGTCGGCACTCGGATCCGGCGCGCGGTTATCCGCGGCTCATGGGCGTCGCGCTTGCATACCATCCCGCTGCGAAGGTTGGGACCCCAGGGACAAGAGTTTTTCGCCCGGGCGCGCCGCCGCTCATCGAAGCGCAAGCATTTGGTCGGATACTGCCTTTTCAGGAGGACGTACACGTATGCGCCAATCATCGGTGACGTGGAAAGGAAAAGGCACGGATGTATCGCCCCTCGATATCTTGACGGCTCAGATCGGCCGGCTCCTGCGGCATCCCGCCTACCGGCGCGAGAGCGTCGTGAGCCCGCTCCTGCAGCGCCACCTCCCGAACGATGCGGGCTATGCCTGGAACGGTGAGGCCAGCCTGCGCGAGCGTCTCGGCCGCGCCGCTCTGGACGCGGCGAGCATCGACCACCTCATCCGCAACGTGCAGGCCGAACTCGTGCGCCTGCGCGGGCCGAGCGACGCCTGACGCGTCTCAGGCCGGCACCCGGACCGTCGCCCGCAGGCCGCCCAGCGGGCTCTCGTGCAGTGCGATGTCGCCGCCATGCGCGCGCGCGATGTCCCGGGCGATGGCCAGACCCAGCCCGGATCCGCCCGCATCCTGGCGCGCGTCGTCGAGGCGCACGAAGGGCTTGAACACCTCCTCGCGGCTCTCGGCCGGGATGCCGGGCCCGTCGTCGTCGATCGACACGAAGAAGGCGCGGGCCTCCAGCCGTCCGGAGATGGCCACCGTCTCGCCGTAGCGGGCCGCGTTGGCCGCGAGGTTGAACAGGCAGCGCCGGAAGGCGCCCGGCCGCACGGTGATCTCCGGCGCGCCCGCGAGGTCGACCGCGGAGACATGCGCGCCCAGGCGTTCCAGGTCGGTGCGCAGGTCCTCCAGCAGCGCCCGCATGTCTGTGGGGGTGGCCGGCTCGGCCGAATCGCCGCGCGCGAAGGCGAGATAGCCCTCCAGCATCCGGCTCATCTCGTCGACGTCGCGGCTGAGATCCTCGATCTCGCTGGTCTGCTCGACGAGCGCCAGGGAGAGGCGGAAGCGGGTGAGGATGGTGCGCAGGTCGTGGCTGACGCCGTTGAGCATGGTCGTGCGCTGCTCCATCGCCCGCTCGATCCGCCGCTTCATCTCGATGAAGGCGTGGCCGGCCTGGCGCACCTCGCGGGCGCCGCGGGGCCGGAACTCGATCTCCCGGCCCTTGCCGAACCCCTCCGCCACCGCGGCGAGCCGCAGGATCGGCTTGATCTGGTTGCGCAGGAACAGGATCGCGACGCCCAGCAGCACCAGGGAGGAGCCGATCATCCAGACCAGGAAGATGTGCGAGTTCGACGCGTAGGCTTGGCTGCGCCGGGCGGTGATGCGCATCACCCCGTCGGGGATCGCCACCCGGATCTCGATCAGGTTCGAGCGGCCGACCGTGTCGATCCAGAAGGGCCGGCGGATCTGGCGGCGGATCTCGTCGGAGAGGGCCTCGTCCAGGATCGAGAAGAACGGCCGCGGCCCCGGAGCCGGGAGCTTGGCACCCTTCAGGATGTCGAGGTCGAGGTTCAGCCGCTCGCCCGCGATGCGCGACAGGGTCTCGGCGTCCCGATCCTGGGGATAGCTCTCGTAGATGTCGATCAGCGCGGCGACGTCCGCGGTGACCGCCGCCGACAGGCGCTTGGTCACGAGCTGCCAGTGCCGCTCCATGAAGGTGTAGGCGATCACCGATTGGAGCAGAACCACGGGCGCGATGATGATGATCAGCGAGCGGGCGTAGAGCCCCTTCGGCAGGACATCGCCGATCCATCGGGTGAGGCGCTTCCAGAGCCTGTGCGGCGCCGACCGCGACCGCGTCGGATCGGTCCGCAGGGCGCGCGCCAGGGCGGGGTCGGGGGCGTTCACGGGCGCGTGCGCCCGCGCCGCTCCCGCCCGCGAGACTGGAGCCGGGTCTGGCTGCGTGGGGTCCGTTTCACGGGAGCGGACATGGGCCGGGTGGATGCGGGAGGCTCATGCGTTATCGCACCCCCGCCGCGATCGGCCAAGGCAAACGATCGAGGCGACCGGCTACGGTCTGGCCCGCGTGCCTTGCGCCGCAGCGCTCGGGCCATACCTGATGGGCGCGGGGGGGTACCCGCCGAAGGTCTTCAGGGCCATGCTCAGCACCGATACAGACATCCTCGCCGCCGCCGCATCCTGGCGGCGGGCCGGGCGGGCCGTCGCCCTCGCCACCGTGATCGAGACATGGGGCTCGGCCCCGCGGCCGGTGGGCAGCCACCTCTTGGTCGATCGCGAGGGCGATTTCCTCGGCTCCGTCTCGGGGGGCTGCGTCGAGGGGGCGGTGATCACCGAGGCGATCGAGGTGATCGAGTCCGGGGCGCCCCGCGTCCTCGAATTCGGCGTCGCGGACGAGACCGCGTGGCGGGCCGGCCTGTCCTGCGGCGGCCGGATCCGGGTCTTCGTCGAGCGGGTGGACTGATGCGGGCCGCAATCCTGGACACCCTCAACGGCGAGCGCGCGGCGCGCCGGGCGACGATCCTGGTCACCGACATCGCCGACGGGGCGCAGCGGCTCGTGCGCGAGGCGGAGATCGCCGGCGATCCGCTGGCGGAGGTGCTGACGAAGCAGCTCGCCGCCGGCAAGAGCGGCCTCGTCGACATCGGCGGCCGGCAGGTGTTCCTGACCGTGCAGGCGCCGCCGGTGCGCCTCGTGGTGATCGGGGCGGTGCACATCTCGCAGGCGATGGCGACAATGGCGGCGGGGCTCGACCTCGCGCTCACGGTGATCGACCCGCGCACGGCCTTCGCCAGCCCCGAGCGTTTCCCGGGGATCGAACTCGTGGCCGAATGGCCCGATGCCGCGCTCGGGCGGAGCGTGCCGCCGCTCGACCGTTACTGCGCGCTGGCCGCGCTGACCCACGACCCGAAGATCGACGACCCCGCCCTGAAGGCGGCGCTGGCGGCGGAGTGCTTCTACGTCGGCGCGCTCGGCTCGCGGAAGACCCACGCGGCCCGCGTCGCCCGGCTCGCGGAGGCCGGGTTCTCGCCCGACCAGATCGGCCGGATCCGCGCGCCGATCGGGCTCGCCATCGGGGCGGTGAGCCCGGCCGAGATCGCGCTGTCCGTGCTGGCGGAGGTCGTGGCGTCCCTGCGCCGGGTCGCCCGCCCGGAGGTCGCGTGAGGTTCGGCCCCGTGCCGGTCGCCGAGGCCGCCGGGCTGATCAGCGCGCATACGGTCAGACGAGCCGACATCATCCTGCGCAAGGGCGCGGTGATCGCCCACGAGGTGGCGGTCGAACTGGCGCGGGCCGGCCTGTCCGAGATCGTCGCGGCCGCGCTCGAACCGGACGATGTCGGCGAGGATACCGCCGCGGCGCGGCTCGCCGGATATCTCCGCGGGCCGAATCTGCGCGCGGAGGCGCCCTTCACGGGCCGCTGCAATCTGTTTGCGGAGACGTCCGGGGTGCTCACCGTGGCTTCCGCCCGGATCGACGCAGTCAACGCGGTCGACGAGGCCGTGACGGTGGCGACGCTGCCGCCTTTCAAGCCGGTGGTGGAGGGCGAGATGGTCGCCACCGTGAAGATCATTCCCTACGCGGTGCCGGCCGCCGTGCTGGCCGGGGCCTGCGGAGCCGCCGAGGCCGGTGCTCTGGCGGTGGCGCCCTACCGCCGCCGGCGCGTCGGCGTGGTCTCGACCCGCCTGCCGAGCCTCAAGGAGGCGACTATCGACAAGACGCTCCGGGTCCTCGCCGAGCGCCTCGCCCCCGCGGCCGCCGGGATCGTCGCCGAGGCCCGGGTGCCGCATGCGGCCGAAGCCGTGGCGGCGGCGCTCGCGGAGGCGATCGACGGTGCCGGGGCGGAGATCGTGGTCGTGTTCGGCGCCTCGGCCATCGCCGACCGGCGCGACGTGATCCCGGCCGGGATCGAGGCGGCCGGCGGGCGGGTCGAGCATCTCGGCATGCCTGTGGATCCCGGCAATCTGCTCCTGATCGGCACGCGGGGCGGCGTGCCGGTGATCGGCGCGCCGGGCTGCGCGCGCTCGCCAAAGGAGAACGGCTTCGACTGGATCTTGCACCGCCTTCTGGCGGACCTGCCGGTCAACCGCGCCGACATCGTCGCCCTCGGGGTCGGCGGCCTGCTGATGGAGATCGTCTCCCGGCCCCAGCCCCGCGCCGGCAGCGGGACCGCCGGGGAGGGTGCGGACGCGGATGGCTGAGGTCGGGACGATCCTGCTCGCGGCGGGGCTCGGCACACGGTTCGGCCCGGAGCCGAAGCTCCTCGCGCCCATCGACGGGAAGGCGCTGGTGTGTCACGCGGCCGAGGCCGCGCTTGCGGCCGGGCCGCGCCCGGTCGTCGCCGTGCTTGGAGCCCACGCGGAAGCCGTCCGGGCGGCGCTGGCGGGTCTCGACCTCATGCTGATCGAGAACCCGGATTTCCGCGCCGGCCTGGCGACATCGCTGCGCGCGGGCCTGGCGGCGCTGCCCCGGTCCTGCGGGGCCGCCGTGGTGGTGCTGGGCGACATGCCACGCGTCTCGGCTGCCCATATCGACCGCTTGGCCGCGGCCTTTGCGGAGGCGGCCCGAGAGCCGGCCGCAGTGGTCCCGGTGCAGGATGGGCGGCGTGGAAACCCGGTGCTCCTGAACCTGCGCCGCCTTGCCGACGACATCGCCCGGCTGACCGGAGACCGCGGCGCCGGGCCGCTACTCAGGGGCCGCCCCGACATCCTGGAGATCCCGGGTGACGCGGCCACCGCCCTCGACATCGACACGCCTGGCGCACTGCGCGCCCTCGGCCCCGCGTGACGATCCGGCTCAAGCCGGCCGCTCGCTCCGCGCCCGCCCGGTCCGCGCCTCGTTCCGGCACCGGTCGGAGCAGTAGCGCACCTCGTCCCAGACCCGCTCCCACTTCTTGCGCCACGCGAACGGCTTGCCGCACTGCGCGCAGGGCTTTTCCGGAAGGTCGCCCTTGCGGCGCATCCGCGGCATCGTCCCCACCTCCATGACCACGCAGCACCCGGGCGCAACCGGGCCGGGTGCAATCCGTTCCACGCGCGAGGCCGGCAGCGCCGCCCTGGCGAGCCGGCCCGCAGATCGCAGGCGCTCAGCGCCCTGAACCGCGGCCCCGGTCCGGCGCCGCCGTCCTGCCAGCTCGGGCATCGAAGACGCGGGCGAGGCCGAGCATCACCGCGATCCCGCCGAGATTGACCGCGACCTGGAGCGGCCAGACGGGATCGAAGGTGCGGTAGAGAATGCGGCCGATGAGCGCCGCCAGGCAGCCCGCGGCGAAGATCTCCAGCGAATGGCGACCGCAGGAGTCGATCAGTCGCAGCGGTCGCCACGCGGAGAAGCGCCGCACCGCCGGCGAGCTGAACAGCAGGTAGGTCAGCGCCAGGATATCGATCAGGCGCAGGGGCGAGACGTGGCTCTTGTCCGGCGCGCCGATCGCGAGCGGCCTGAGATCCGGGAGGCCCCATTCCGTCCAGGATCCGCCCTGGAGCAGCGCGAAGGCCAGATAAGCCCAGGCCGCCGCCACGGCCCAGGGCCGCCACGGCAGCAGGCCGTCCCCGGCGCGGACCGCGCGGGCGAGGGCGGCACCGATCACGAACAGGAATTGCCACGCGAACGGGTTGAAGTACCAGCCGTCATCCACCGCCGCGGCGTTGGGCAGGTTCAGGCTGTAGTCGACGTTGGCGGCGAGCCACAGCGTTCCCGACAGCGCCAGCACGCCCCAGACCCCGCGCCGCATCCCGTAATAGACCGCCGGGAACAGGGCGAGCAGCAGGATGTAGAGCGGCAGGATGTCGAGGTAGTTCGGCAGCGCGTTGAGGGCGAGCCCGCGCAGGAGTCCCTGCAGCAGCCCCATCTGCATCAGCGGCGCGACGCCGAAGCGCGGCGTCAATCCGGTGAGATCCATCCAGATCCGCACGATCATGAGTGTGGCGAGCAGCAGCCCGGCTTGGAACAGGTAGATCCGGAGGCACCTCCGGCCGATCCGGACAAGCGTCGGCCAGATTCCGGCCCGGCCGAACAGCCCGCCATAGGCCACCATCGAGGAGTAGCCCGCCAGCAGCACGAAGATCTCGGCCGCATCCGAGAAGCCGAGATTGTGCAGGGTGAACAGGGCCGGCGCGTTGCGCGGGATGTGGTCCACGAAGATCGTCAGCAGCGCGAAGCCGCGCAGCACGTCGACCCGTGCGTCCCGAGCCGCCTTCTTCGGCGCGGGCGACCGAGGCGGCCCCGCCACCGGCATCGGGCCGTCGCCGGCGGTCAGGCGATCGAGATCGTCGAGGTTCTTCACGCAGTGCATCGCCCGGACGCTCGCCAGCCACGATCGGCACGGACACTGGTCGCGATACCATGATACCGCGCCGACGCACGCTTTCCGCGCCAGACTACGTCGCTCACGCGCCTTTGTTCAGCGCCCGGCCGATGGCGCCCTCGTCGCGCCGACCGGAAGGGCGCGTCGTCGAGCCATGGGGTCGCATACCTTCGGCAGGATGGAGCGGAGGCGGACAGACCGACGCGTTCGACCGGCGTTGCAATTTCATCCTGGCGAACGCCGTGATGGCCAGATACACCGGTTCACGCTCAAACACCGGCTGTGGATATACCTCGTCGTGCGGCGGCCCGAGCCCCGGGCTTCGGCGGATCGAGTCGCGTCCCGGCGCCCTCGCGTCGCGGGCCGCCGGGGGCTGGATCTCGACGCACGGTGAGGCCCCTTCGTCGCGAACACCGCTCGCGTCCCGGGCGAACGCGGTATAGACGCGGCGGATCGTTTCCGAAGGTCCGCCGACCGCACCGGGGAGGGGCAGAATCCATGCGCGTCCTCGTCACCGGAGCCGGAGACTTCCTCGGCCGCCGTCTGCTCGAGGCGCTTCGGGAAGGCCTGCCGCCCGGCAGCCACATCCTGGGCATCGACCGGCACGCGCAGCCACACCTCGACGGCGTACGCCTCCTCGACGTCGACCCCTTCGACGCCGGCAGGCTCGCGGAGGCGGTCGCGGGCTTCGCGCCGACGCTGGTGTTCCACCTCGCAGCCCTCGCGTCGGTCAAGGAGTCGAGCGAGACGCCGGCCTACGCCTGGCGGGCGGACCTGCTGGGCACCCTGAACCTCGCCGAGGCCGTGGCGCGGACCCGCGCGACGCTCGTCTTCCTGAGTTCGACGGTGGTCTACGGGGAGGCGTTCCGGGACAGGCCGCGGCCCGACGAGACCGTCACGCCGCGGCCCGACACCATATCGGGGCGCACCAAGACCGCCTGCGAGTACATCCTGCGCGACGTGCTGGCCAATGCCGGCGTGAAGCACCTCGTGCTGCGGCCGTCGAACTACATCGGCCCCGGCCAGAGCGAGACCTTCGTGGCGGCCTCCTTCGCCGGTCAGATCGCCCGGATCGAGCGCGGCTTGGCGCCGCCGTGCCTGGAGGTCGGCGACCTCTCCGCCGGCCGCGATTTCTTCGACGTATCCGACTTTGCCGCGGCGTGCCTTCGCGTCGTGGAGCGGGTCGGCGATTTGCGCGACGGGAGCACCTTCAACGTCGGCTCCGGAACCGTGACGCCGATCTCCGAGATCCTCGAAGCGCTTCGCGGCATGACGCAGGCCCGGTTCACGGCCCGGGAGGCGCCCGAGCGGGTCCGGACCTTCGTGCGCAGCGAAGGCTGCGACCCGGCGGCCTTCATGGCCGCCACGGGGTGGACGGCGGCGATCCCGCTGGCGCATAGCCTTTCGGCGCTCCTCGCCGAGGCGCGGGCGCGCCTCGACTGAGCGGGGGCGTGCGGCAGAGCCGCAACGGCTCCGCCCGGGCACCGCACCGGCGTGCGGAGCCGTCCGTCGATCAGCGCGAGAACTTCTTGTACTTGATCTTCTTCGGCATGATCGAATCCGCCCCGAGCCGGCGCATCTTGTCGGTCTCGTAGTCGGAGAAGTTGCCCTCGAACCATTCCACGTGGCTATCGCCCTCGAAGGCGAGGATATGCGTGGCGATGCGGTTCAGGAACCAGCGATCGTGGCTGATGATCACCGCGCAGCCGGCGTAATCCTCCAGCGCATCCTCGAGGGCGCGCAGGGTTTCCATGTCGAGATCGTTGGTTGGCTCGTCCAGCAGCAGCACGTTGGCGCCGCCCTTGAGTGTCCGGGCCAAGTGGACGCGGTTGCGCTCGCCGCCCGACAGGGTGCCGACCTTCTTCTGCTGGTCGCCACCCTTGAACGCGAAGGCCGCGCAATAGGCGCGGG
Organism: Methylobacterium sp. NEAU K; assembly: GCF_030700285.1. Taxonomy (GTDB): domain Bacteria; phylum Pseudomonadota; class Alphaproteobacteria; order Rhizobiales; family Beijerinckiaceae; genus Methylobacterium. The sequence goes on from NZ_JAUYZJ010000050.1 coordinate 22,518, forward strand.
AATTGATCTCACGCTTGTTGAAATAGATGATGTCGTTGCCCCCGGAGACTTCCTGCCAGACCGTGGCATTGGGGTCGAGGGCGTCGCGCGACTGGTCGACGTAGCCGAGCTTGACCGTCTCGCCGATATCGATCTTGCCGCCGTCGGGCTTCTCCTGGCCGGTGATCATCTTGAACAGGGTGGTCTTTCCGGCGCCGTTCGGGCCGATCACCCCGACGATGCCGCCCGGCGGCAGCTTGAACGAGAGATCCTCGATCAGCAGGCGGTCGCCGAAGGCCTTGTTGAGGTGCTCGAACTCGATGACGTTGTTGCCGAGCCGCTCGTCGATCGGGATGACGATCTGAGCGGCGGCGTCGACCTTGTTGTTCTGCTTGGCGACCAGCTCCTCGTAGCGGGTGATGCGGGCCTTCGACTTCGACTGCCGGGCCTTTGGCGAGGCGGCGATCCACTCCTGCTCGCGGGCGATCGAGCGCTGGCGGGCCATGTCCTCGCGGCCCTCCTGCTGAAGGCGCTTCTGCTTCTGCACCAGCCACGCGGAGTAGTTGCCCTCGTACGGGATGCCCCGGCCGCGATCGAGTTCGAGGATCCAGCTGGTGACGTTGTCGAGGAAGTAGCGATCGTGGGTCACGATCAGGATCGCGCCCGGATAGGTCTTCAGGTGCCCTTCGAGCCAGTTCACGGTCTCGGCGTCGAGGTGGTTGGTCGGCTCGTCGAGCAGCAGCAGCTCCGGCTCCCAGAGGAGCAGGCGGCACAGCGCGACGCGGCGGCGCTCGCCGCCCGACAGGGTCGCGACCGGCTGCTCGTCGCTCGGGCAGCCGAGGGCCTCCATGGCTTGGTCGACCTTCGAATCAAGCTCCCAGAGGTTCAAGGCCTCGATCTTGTCCTGGAGGGCCGTCATCTCGTCGGCGGTCTCCTCGGAATAGTTCATGGCGAGCTCGTTGTAGCGGTCGAGCAGCGCCTGCTTCTCGGCCACGCCCTCCATCACGTTTTCGCGGACCGACTTGTTCGGATCGAGCTGCGGTTCCTGCGGCAGATAGCCGACCCGGGCGCCCTGCGCGACGAAGCCCTCGCCGGTCCATTCCGTGTCGATGCCGGCCATGATCTTGAGCAGGGTCGACTTGCCCGAGCCGTTGATGCCGAGCACGCCGATCTTGGCGTCCGGGTAGAACGACAGGTTGACGTCCTCCAGGACCTTCTTGCCGCCCAGATAGGACTTCGTGAGTCCCCGCATGTGGTAAATGAATTCGCGAGCCATCGCGGATCGTCCTCGGCGCGTTGTTCGGGACTGCGCTGTGCGTGCCAGCGGCACGGGTCAGGCGCGGGGCCTCGAGCCCTCGTCCTGTACGCGCGGTCCTTACGATATAAGAATGACCTCGCCCGAGTATCAGGCCCGCCGGGCAGCGGCAAGGATGCCGGAACCGTCCTGAGAGCGATCGCCGTCGAAGTGGCAGTCGGTTCGCAGACGGTGAGTGGGTCGCGGCACGGAGCCGGCGCCGCTCCCGGTCGCGACGCGAGAGGCAGTCGCTCCGGAGGCTCAGGCGAACGGGTTCCGGACCGATTTCGGTGCCTCGTCCGGCGTCTCGTCCACGGTTTCGGGCAGGTCGCCGCCCTCGAGGGCCTTCACGATGGCGTCCAGTGTCACCTTGAGCAGGCGCGCCTGCCCGAGGCCGGCCTTGTCCCGCGTGATGTCGAGGGAGCCGTGCAGGGCGATTCGGTCGGTGCCGTTCTCGAAGCAGAGGGCGCCGATATTGCGCACGGATGCGTCGTCGACGAACGGCTCGAAGCCGGCCGATTTCGGGGTCGCGGGTTTGGTCCGGCTGCGATGCTTGTCCTCGGGCATGGTCCCTCTCAGAAGATCGAGCGCAGCAGGTCGCGCAGGAACTTGCGTGCCGCGCGGGTGAGTTCGCGGTTGAGCCAATCCTGCCAGCTCTGATCATGCCGGGGCCGGTGCTCGTCCGAGCGCGCGGACGTGTGAGGATCGGGCAGGCTCATCGCGCTGGTCCGGGCGGCGGCCGGGAGGCCCGGGAACACGTCGATCCCGGCCTCGCGGTTGAGGTCGTCGATCGAGACCGCGCGCCAGTCCCGCGACTCGCCGTTCCGGGCCAGATAGGCGCCGGCCTCGCCGCTCGCCGGGTCGTAGAGCGCCTTGAACAGCTGTGTGGGCACGAGCACGCCGCCCTTGATCTGCTGCACCGCGTCGCCGGAGAAGATCACCCCGGTGACCACGAAGATCGAGCCGCGCCGGCTCGCGAGCCGGCGGGTGCTCTCCTCGATGTCGGCCCAGAGGCCGCGGTTCAGCACCCGGTTCTGCGGCACGATGTTGGCGAGGCTGAACGATTCGGCCTGGGCGCTCTCCGTCGGCATGTCCCCGGCCGGGGCGAGGTGGCCGCGATCGTAGCCGCTGCGGACGTAATCCTCCAGCGACGCGCGCGCGTCCGCCGGCAGCCGCTGCTCTTCGTGGAAGGCATCGTCGCGCGCCACCTTGCGGGCATCGGCGACGCTGGCGCGGGTGAGGTGTTCGGCGGAATAGATCGGCGTCCGCGTGATCCCCGAATGAAGCACCGCGAAAGCCTCGAAGCAGAGCGGGATCGTGCGCGCGAGGAGCTTCGGATTGGTGAGGACAGGCGCCTGCCCGCCAGCGAACAGCGCCGGGCAGGACTCGTCGGCCCGGGCCGGAGCCGATGCCAGGGTGACAACCGTCAGCGCCGCCGCAACCAGCCCCTGCGGCCGCCTCACCAGCACACGCGCACCCGGCGCGGGCCCTCCGGGGTCGGGCGGTCCCGCCAGGCGCAGGGGCGGCCGAGGCTCTTGGTGAAGGGCCGCGCATCGCGGTCGGGGCCGCCCGGAGACACCCGGGCCGGGCAATCGCCCAGGAAGTTGCAGGAGAAGTCGAGATTGGCGTCCGGCGGTCGCGGCCCGGCAAAAGCTTGGCCGCCGGCCGTAATCGCCAGCATGAGAAGGATTGTGCACAGACGAGCCGGGCTCAAGACAGGACCTCATGTGGCGGTAAGGGCACGTGATTGAAAAAATCGCCGGTCCGACATTGATCGCGCCGCCGATCGTCCGTAACTGGCACTATCATGACAGCGGCGGACGGGTGGGTTCTAGCATGAACGCGCGCTCCCGGGCGCTGGCGTCGTGACGGCGAGACCCCATTCCTGGGACCCCCGCACGACGGGGCCGTCGCCACACTCGAACGAGCGGATGCGATCATTGGCGATATCCTCTGAGCAATCAGCGTTGCTGGACCGTATTCCCGAGCCTTCGGCGTTGCGCCAGCTTCCGGAGTCGGAGCTTCAGGCTGTTGCGGACGCGGTGCGGGCCGAGATGATCGACGCGGTCTCGATCACGGGCGGGCATCTCGGTTCTGGGCTTGGGGTTGTCGAGCTGACGGTGGCGCTGCATCACGTGTTCGACACGCCCGACGACCGGATTGTCTGGGACGTCGGCCACCAGTGCTACCCGCACAAGATTCTCACCGGGCGCCGCGACCGCATCCGGACGCTGCGCCAGGGCGGCGGGCTGTCGGGTTTCACCAAGCGCAGCGAGAGCGTCTACGACCCGTTTGGCGCGGCGCATTCCTCGACCTCGATCTCGGCCGCGCTGGGGATGGCGGTCGCCCGCGACCTCGACACCGCCGCCGCCAAGGCCAAGGGCGTGTCGCCGGGCCGCCCGGCCAAGCGCCGCAACGCCATCGCGGTGATCGGCGACGGCTCGATGTCGGCCGGCATGGCCTACGAGGCGATGAACAACGCCGGCGCCCTGCATTCGCGCCTGATCGTGATCCTCAACGACAACGACATGTCGATCGCCCCGCCGGTGGGCGCGATGTCGGGCTATCTCGCCCGTCTGGCCTCGGGGGGCACCTACCAGTCCCTGCGCGAGACCGCCAAGCAGCTCGGCAAGCTGCTGCCGAAGGCGCTCTACCAGCGCGCGGCGGCGGCGGAGGAGTATGCCCGCTCGCTGGTGGTGGGCGGCGGCACGATGTTTGAGGAGATGGGCTTCCACTATGTCGGGCCGGTCGACGGGCACAACCTCGACCAGCTGCTGCCGGTGCTGAAGAACGTGCGCGACGCCGAGCACGGCCCGATCCTGCTGCATGTCGTCACCCGGAAGGGCAAGGGCTACGCCCCGGCCGAGGCCTCGGCCGACCGCTACCATGGGGTGGTGAAGTTCGACGTGGTCTCGGGCGTGCAGGCCAAGGCCAAGCCGAACGCCCCGGCCTACACGCGGGTGTTCGGCGAGAGCCTGATCAAGGCGGCGGACGCGGACGACAAGGTGGTGGCGATCACCGCGGCGATGCCGGGGGGCACCGGCATCGACCTGTTCGGCAAGGCGCATCCGGACCGGACCTTCGACGTCGGCATCGCCGAGCAGCACGCGGTGACGTTTGCGGGCGGCCTGGCGACGGAAGGCTACCGGCCGTTCGTGGCGATCTACTCGACGTTCCTGCAGCGGGCCTACGACCAGGTGGTGCACGACGTGGCGCTGCAGAACCTGCCCGTGCGGTTCTGCCTGGACCGGGCCGGGCTGGTGGGAGCGGACGGGGCGACGCATGCGGGCGCGTTCGACCTGGCTTACTTGTGCTGCCTGCCGAACATGACCGTGATGGCGGCGTCCGACGAGGCCGAGCTGGTGCACATGGTGGCGACCGCGCATGCCCACGATTCGGGCCCGATCGCGCTGCGCTACCCGCGCGGCGAGGGCGTGGGCGTCGAGCTGCCGGAGCGGGGCGAGGTCCTGGCCATCGGCAAGGGCCGGCTGGTGCGGCAGGACCCGGAGGCGCGTGTGGCGATCCTCAGCCTGGGCACGCGCCTGTCCGAGGCCTTGAAGGCGGCGGATACGCTGTCCGATCAGGGCGTCGCGGTCACGGTCGCGGATGCGCGCTTCGCCAAGCCGCTGGACGAGGCGCTGATCCTGGACCTGGCGAAGACCCACGAGGTCCTGATCACCGTCGAGGAGGGCTCGCGGGGCGGGTTCGGCGCGATGGTGCTGCACCTGCTGTCGGAGCAGGGCGCGCTGGATGCGGGCCGGGTGCGGGTCCGGACGCTGACGCTGCCCGACCTGTATCAGGACCACGACAGCCCGGAGAAGATGTACGCCGAGGCCGGCCTCGACGCCGCCACCATCGCCAGGACCG
>NZ_JAUYZJ010000051.1 GCF_030700285.1 Methylobacterium sp. NEAU K
AATAACTGCAGCATTGCCGATGTAATATCGCCGCCTGATGCGACTGGGAAATAGAGACCGTCCGATGCGCAAGCCTTCAACATCGGACCAATGTTGTTTTCATACGGTTTGACATAGGAATTATAGAAACCGTTATCATAAATTGGCAGATATTGCGTGTAAATGATTCCAATGCGAACATTATTATTTTTGAGCGTATTGCATGTCGATGGGCTGAACGGACCAATGAAGCGGTTGCTCGTATACTGAAAACCTGCACTCTTATTTGTGACGCTTCCTCCAGTATCTTCAACGCCATCAGTGACAAAAAATAGAAACCGGATCGGCGAACCTGCAGTGGTACCGGTGCCGCTCGCGGGTATGGTCGTGTTCATCTTAGCAATCGCACGCTCGAAATCAGTTTGATTGTCATCTTGGTTGTAGTACGCATAAGCAATATCAATACTTGGAGCGGCTGTTTTGATCTGGCTCAACGTCGGCGTCATCGCCTGCAGCCGGGTTTGCGTGGTCGAATCATTGAAAATCCACATCTCCATCTGAAATTGCTGGGCGAGAGACATACTGGAATTGGCTTGGTCTACGAGCGCTGAAACCGCATCTCTCAGTACCTGAATGCGGAGTTTGATATTGTTCTTCTGTGCGATGTGATAATTATCAGTCGTGCTGTCGCCAGTCACTCTCCCCTTCTTGTCGTAGGTATGTTCATGACACGCAAATGCACACCCGCCTGTAACGAGCTTCATGTTGTTCACGTCGGTATCGGTAGCTGCGAGCCCCATGGATGGCGAAGTGTCGAGCAACAGGTAGAAATTTATGTACTGAAACAGGTTGCGCGTGCTCGATGAAGCTCCGTCAAAATACAATGCTGGCACCTTCATGATGCTGCCGATTGTCGTCTTGATGTTGGCTTTGTAGCTCGCGGTCAAACTCAACGTCGAGGCCCCATTCACGACCGGACCGGGTGTGAAGCTGTTGACCGTCACGCCGGGCACTTTCGCAGCCTCAGTGCGAAACTGCGTCTCCAAGGCCGTGAGACTGGATTGAGCGATGGTATTAGATTTTTGCGCCATCACCGCGAGCACCGCGCCGTCGAGGGCGGCGTCGAGTTGAACTTTTGCAGCGTTGCGCCGGCCGTAGTCGACCGCCGCGCCCGTCGCGAACAAGACCGGAATGGACATCAGCGCGAACATGATCGCGACCTGACCCGATCGGGCACGTCCAAACTGTTCTGTGGAGGTGCGAAGGCGCCGTGCGCCCTGTCTTGAAAATCGCAGCACGACCCCTCAAGCAACTCAGCTATAATTCGGACAGGCGGCTCCGCCTGGCATGACGATCTCGTTCGTAGTGCGCTCGGCCCAGGGGATCTGGCGCGTGAAGGTCAGTTGCCGCGTCCCGAAGATCCATCTGTAGAGGCTGCTCCCGATGAGCGGCGTGTAGGTCATCGAAACCTCGGCCAAAATGTAGCGAGCGCCGTCGAACTGGTAGGTGGCGGGCGCGGCAGGCACGCCGTTGGTGCCAGCGATCACCAGACGCGCGCGTGCCGTGGCGTTCTGGGCCCAGCTTGAGCAGACGCCGCCAAAAAGAGTACCGCCGACACTCTCGACGCCCATCGCGCTGACGACGATCTGCAGTCCGGACACATCGAGCGGTTGCATGATCGCGCTCGCAGCGGAGGCGATGGTCGTCATGTCGGACGCTGACGGGCTCGGGTTGTCAGCCCGGCCTGAGAGATCAGCGAGTGCTCGGGCGAATAGGGTCAGCTTGCGAGTCGTATCGCCGATGCGCGTCAACTCGACGGTTCCGAAATAGATCGTCACCAAGGCGGGTAGGATCATTGCGAATTCGATCGCGGCCACGCCACGCTGATTTGTGCGGAAGCGAGTGAACATGGCGCAGCTCACGAGCATACCGACTTGGTGTTGTAGGGCTCGACCTTGAACACAGTGGCGGCTTGGAGAACGCGACGTTTGTTCGGTAAGGTCGCCACCGTGGATCCGAGCAAGGGAAAGAAGACTGGTACATCTACTGCCGCTTGGACAATCATGATGGCAGAAGCGCCAGCGCAGGTGTAGCCCTGAAAACTCGGATTCCAATCGCTGATATGCGTCGACGAGTCGATGGCTACAGGGGAAACTGTAGAAGCGCCGGAAAAACTCGCCGCTTGGGTGACGCTGACGCGCACGTTGGCACAATTGAAGATCGTCAACCGAACCGCGCCATTCGGCATCGTGCAGATTGCGCTTCGGAAGTTGGCTATTAAAGTCGTGGAGTTGGTGATGCCGGCGTTCGTCGTCTGGAACTGACCGGTGTAGATCTGTCGTCCGGCATCGACGACGGCCTGCTGAAGGATCTCCTGCTCCCAGTAGACCAGGCCATTCTCCAGGCAGGCACAGATCAGAGCGAGGAATGGCAGCCCGAGCAGGCCAAACTCTACCGCTGTCGCACCTTCCCCCGCGCGGTAGAAACGCCGCAGGACCCACAGGCAATTTCGCAATCGTCGAGTGACGGCCAAGTGTGCCGGCTCGTGGCCCATCGGTCGCCCCAAACGTCTGCCTCCTGCGTCCTCGGCAGGCGTCGCGCCGGCTACAATAAGGTCGAAGCGATTGACGATCCGTTTCTAAAGCCACCAGAAATTGAAATTCGAGGCGTCGGCGTGTCCCGTGAGCGCGATGGTGGTGAGGGCTGTCACGCTTAGGTTCGAATCTCTCATCGCTGTTCTGCTGGAGCTATGTACATGGGCGTGGGTACTTGCCGCGATCTGGGGCGAAGGTTCGGCATAATGCATGTGTCGGGGGCACCCTACGCTCAAAAGGCTTGTTCGCCTTCTGCGGCCGTCCGGCGCGTTTCGGCTTCTCAGAGGTCGTCCCGACAACGGCGGGAGCTTTTGGACTGGCATTCCTGCACTGCTGACCGAGCCCGAACGATAGGACGGGCGTCGAGCGCTGCTCGGAGTAGCTGGCTGCCACCATTGGGTAGTCCCGTGGAAGGCCCCACTTCTCGCGTTAAGCCTCCGGGGTCAGGCCCAGTCCCGTCAGGTGGCGCTTCAATGTCTTGTAGGGCTTGCGATCCTCGAAGCTCATTCGCGCCTCGTGCGTGATCGACTTTCGGATCTGAGACCCCGTTTCATAACGGGCTGAGCAGCTTAGCTTTTTGATGAGCGGCGAGCATCCCGGGCATCGGGGGATTGTCTGACGCTCATCCCGGATCCCTGATGTGGACGCCCGCTGCCCGCGCCGAGCTTGCGCGCGAGAGCTTGCCCTTTGCAACCTGCCTGAGCGACGCCGATTGAGCGGTGGTCGCACCGCTGATGCCTACGCCGTCCGGAAGGGGCCGTCCGTGGCGCTGGTCTCTGCGCGCGATCCTCGACAGCATCCCCATGTTCTGCACAGCGGCTCTGCATGGCGTGGGCGGGAGATGCGGTTTCACACCTCTGAGGATGCTTGTTGGCCGAGAGGTCCGCTAGTCTCGCGCGGTCTTCGGCTCTGGCTTGGCGGCTCGCGTCAGGCTCTGGATCACTCGTGGTGGTCGGCCTGCCTTCTCGGCAATCTCCGCCTCTTGTTTCTCGATGAGATCGCGGGCCGGCAGATCGCCGTTCAAGCCGCCCAGGATCTCCGTGGGCACGCGCCGGTTTGAGGCCCGAGAGCCGTCATCAAAGACGACGTCGAACAGGACGGTGCCCCGGTCCTGCGGGAGCAACTTCACGCGCTTTGCCATGCCGGGCTGATACGCCGGCAAACACATCCGCACCAGATCGCCAGGCAGTCGCGGCGGTACCACGGCAACGAGGTTTCGAGTCTCGGCCGCCTATCATTGGACGCCCATCCCCGATCCCGACGATGTAGCCGAACAGTGCCAGCGCGATCTGGATGCGGCGTTCGCCCGAGCGACGACCTAAGTTTTTCTTAGAGTCTGTCTGGCATCATAGTATTTTCTGGCAGAGCTTTCGGGTCATGAGGCGGATGGATGCCAAGATGACGAACGCACGTCCTTTCCGGCTTTTGCATTCCCAATCCTTTGCGAGACGGCGGCAGCGGTTGAGCCAGCCGATTGTTCGCTCGACAATCCAGCGCTTGGGGAGCACGGCGAAGCCCTTGGCCTGATCGGAGCGCTTGACGATCTCGACCGTGATGGTGCGGCAGACCTTACGCAGCCCATCTTGGAAGGCCAGCCCCTGATAGCCGCCGTCGGCGAAGAGCTTGAGCAGGAACGGGTAGAGGCCAAACAGCGTGGCCATTACCAGCACGCCGCCATCCCGATCCTGAATGTCGGCGGGATGGACGAGCACGTGCATCAGCAGGCCCTGCGTGTCGACCAGGATGTGTAGTAGCTGGTACTCGATCTGACAGTCGATGTCCGGAGATGGTCGGTCTCGACTGCCTGATGGTGCTCAGGCGGCGATCATCTTCTCCCGGGCCAGCGGGACGGCGTCAAGGAAGGTCTGCATCGGCGTCTTGCCGAAGCACCAGCGGCCCTGATGCGGCCGCTCCTCGTTGTAGCTCTGGATCCAGGCATCCAGATCCGCCTGTAGCTCAGCCAGCGAGCCGTAAATCTTCTTTCGGAAGGTGACCCGGTAGAACTCGTTCAGCACCGTTTTGTGGAAGCGCTCGACGATGCCGTTCGTCTGCGGGTTCCTGGCCTTGGTCCGGGAATGGTCCACGTCCTCGACCGTGAGGTAGAGCTCGTACTCGTGGTGTTCGGGGTTGCCGCAGTACTCGGTGCCGCGGTCGGTCAGCACCCGGCACAGCTTCACCTCCTGGGCGTCGAAGAACGGCACCACGCGGTCGTTGAGCAGGTCGGCTGCCGTGAGCGCCGTCTTGCGGTCGTAGAGTTTGGCAAATGCCACTTTGGCGTAGGTGTCGATGAAGGTCTGCTGGTAGATCCGTCCAACCCCCTTCATCGTGCCGACGTAGAAGGTGTCCTGCGCTCCGCAGTAGCCGGGGCACTCGCTCTCAAATTCGCCGTGCGTCTCCTTCTCGGCTTTGGCCTTCTCCAGCGCCGCGAGTTGGCTCTCGGTCAGGATCAGCCCTTCCTGCGCGACCTTGGCCTCCAGCGCCTTCAGCCGCTTCTTCATGGTCTCCAGGTCGTGGCGCTGCCAGACGCCGCGCACACCCGCGGGCGAGATCGAGTGCCCGCGGGTGCGGACCTCGTTGGCCACGCGGATCTGCCCGTAGGCCGGCTGCTCCAGCGCGATCTCCACGATCAGCGCTTCGACCTCGGGCGCAGTGCGGTTGGCCAGAAGCGGCTTACGCCGGCTCAGCTCCTGCAGCGCCACCTCGCCGCCCGTGTCGTAGAGTTCGCGGAACCGGTAGAAGCTGTCGCGCGAGTAGCCCATCATCTTGCAGGCTTGGCTGACGTTGCCAAGCTGCTTGGCCAGCTCCAGCAAGCCCACCTTGCCGCGGATAACCTTCTGTTCCCTCGTCATGGTCGGTGTCCTCACGAACGCCGAGGCCGGGCGCTGCGCACCCCGACCACTCCGCGCCCGGCCTCGGCTCTCGCCTCAGCTCAACGACACCGTCTGTCAGATCAAGTCCTGACTACTGCACAGGATGTGACGCTTCTTGCCCCTGATCTTCTTGCCCGCATCGTAGCCGGGCGGGTCGATCAAGCGCCCCCTTTTTCCGCGCCCTTCACGCTCTGGCTGTCGATGATGGCCGCCGTGGGGCTGACCTCGCGACCCACCCGCTCCCGGCAGGCGACGTAGAGCGTGTGATGGATCCGCTCCAGCGTGCCGTCATAGTCCCAGAGGTCGAAGTAATCGTGCACCGTCGAGCGCGCCGCCAGATCCTTTGGGATCGCCCGCCATTGGCAGCCCGTGCTCAGCACGTACATCAGGCCGTTCACCACCGCCCGCATGTCGACGCTGCGCTTGCCGCCGCCGCGCTTGGCTGGAGGGATCAGGGGCTCGATCAGCGCCCACTCGTCATCCGTCAGGTCGCTCGGATACCGAAGCTGGCTGCGATCGTAGCGGGCTCGGTTGTCGGTCGTCCACATCGGCAGCCTCCACACAGGCCGCCTTGAATCACAAACCCCTCACATCACTCAATATGTTGCCGGACAGACACTTAGGGGAGCGCGTCTGGTGCATACCCTTGGCATCCACGCCCGCCCCGACAGCGGGGGGCATATCTGCGGGCGAGCGTGGAAGGCCAGCGAGACCGTCGAGAACTCGCCGACGAGCTGGGTAATGATCGACATGCCTTGCCGGATTATGTCAGCCCGACCGACGCAGATGCAGTGCGCAGGCGTCGCGGATCAGTGCCGGGATTTTGGCGGAGCGTTGGTGAAACACTCAATGCCGGCGGTCTCCAAAATGCTGATGAAGGCGGCATACGCGTCCGCTTCTGTTGCGAACGTCTGCTGCCACTTCGTGCAGCCGCCAGATATGTGGACCACCTCTAGGCGCCAGCAATCCTGCGTTTCGGCATATCGGTAGATTTCGACATCGACGACCGTCTCGCCGTCCAGCGTGAATGGACCTGACAGTCGAGAGTGCTCGAATTCGCGTTCCTCGTGATCCATGCTCATCGTCCGGGTTAATTCCAAGCTTACACTGCGAGCCCCTCAGAACCACATAGGATCTTACCGAATCCTGTCTGGTGGTGAGATTTACTTGGCATCTGCGACGACGCGAAGGGCGCGCTTGATGACGCTCGGGCTGGGCGGTTTGTGGGTTGGGTTGGCCAATGCGGGATCAGCGTCGAGGCGCTGGCGCAGCACCATCTCGGACGAGAGCCCTTTGAGCACGCGCGCCACGCCCTGAACAGACCGACCGAAGCGCGGACGCTAAGCGCCGCCACCCTGGCCATCGACGCGGCACGCTCTACGGTCCGGCGCGCCATCGTTCATGAAGACATGCCCCCCAAAAATTGACCAAGCCTGCCTCGACGTCTGCTTCCGGGATGCACGCGAGGACGGCTGAACGACTGTAGTGGGCGCGAAGCCGAACGTCCGGACTTGCACGCGACAGCAATCTGGCTTGGCGTAGTCTGGCCGAAAGCCGCCCGTCCGCTTAAGGGCGACTAAGGCCAAGAACCGGACGCGCGGATTTTGGACCAACGCTGCTGCGAAATCCGATCAACAGCCAACCACAAATCGGTTGCATCTCTCGTCGAAGCTCTTGCTGTTTAATCCCCGAACCATTTGGGTTTGGTCACATGGCCTTCGCGTGCGAACACGCAACCATGCTGACCTACCCCGCCTTCGCCGCAGTCGCGCTGGCCGAGATCGCCGACTTCTTTACCTTCTGGGCTTGGCTGCGCCTTGCCGAGTCGCAGGCATGGTTGGCGCCCGGCATGGTCTCTCTGGCGCTGTTCGTCTACCTGCTGACGCTCGTGGAGAGTGAGGCTGCGGGTCGAGCCTACGCGGCCTACGGCGGCATCTACATCGACCGGCCGTCCTTTGGCTTTAGGGCTTCGAGGGCCACCGGCCTGACCGCTGGGACATCGCGCTAGCCTTGGTGTGCCTGCTTGGTAGCGGTCTCATCCTGTTCGGCCCGCGTGGCACTTGAGTCAACTCGGGCCCTATACAGGCAGGCTCACCCGTTCACCCAGCGGTTGAACCATGCGCACCGTCGGTGTGGGGCGTGCACGTCGCTGTCAGAGCCAGCCGCTCCTCCGGAAGCGCCAGTACAGGACCGAGCAGACGGCGACGATGCCGCCGAGCACCATGAAGTAGCCGTAGCGCCACTTAAGCTCGGGCATGTATTCGAAGTTCATGCCATAGATTCCGGCGATGGCCGTTGGCACCGCCAGGATGGCTGCCCAGGCGGCGAGGCGGCGCGTGATGCCAGTTTGCTGCGCCTGTCCCAGCATCAGGCTCGCCTCGAACGCGAAGGCTAGCACCTCGCGCACGGCGTCGATCTCGTCCTGCACGCGCAGCAGGTGGTCGGACACGTCCCGGAACAGAGGCTGCATCACGTCGTCGATGGCTACGAGGTCGCCATGCTCCAGCTTGCGGCACACCTCGACCAGCGGCACCACGGCTGTGCGCAGGCGCAGTAGGTCGCGTCGCAGCAGGTACAGCCGCTCGACCTCGTCCTGCCGCAGCTCACGCCTGAGGATGCGATCCTCGATGGCCTCCACCTCGGCCAGCACGGTCTCCATGACGGGCGCGTAGTTGTCGACGATGAAGTCGAGCACGGCGTACAGGATGTAGTCCTCGCCGTGCGCCAAGAGCTTGGGGCAGGCCTCGGCCTTCTCGCGGGCCGGCTTGTAGGAGACGGAGGCGCCGTGGCGCACGGTGACCACGAAGCCGCGCCCGACGAAGAGGTGCGTTTCCCCGAGCGCGATGCGGCCCTCCACAAGCTGGGCGGTACGGCTGACCACGAACATGCAGTCGCCGTAGCGTTCGAGCTTGGGCCGTTGGTGGGCGGCCTTGGCGTCCTCGATGGCGAGCGGGTGCAGGCCGAATTGGGCCTGAACCTGGCCTAGCAAATCGGCCGAGGGCTCGTAGAGGCCGATCCAGACGAGATGGCCGGGACGGTGCGCCCACTCGCCGGCTTCCCCGATGTCCACGTCCGAGACGCGCCGGCCGTCGGCATAGGCTGCTGCCATGACGACGCCCGGCTGCTGCGTCGGAATAGGTGCTGGCGACGATGTAGGCATCTGCGTCCGAACTTTGCGGGCTGCCAGAAGGACACCAAGCCGGCTGACGTCACGGTCAAGATAGATCTTGGGATCTACACCCCGGACGGGCAAGCGGCCCGCGCAGCCATGATGGCCGACGGGTGGCACGGGAGCCTCAGAGGCCCTCCTCGTGCGCGTCAGGCCACGCAGGACTTCAGCGCGCCATCCTCGTATGGGTCGCCCTGGCCTCCGCTGAGCAAGGATACGAGGGCTTCCGTGACCGCTGTGACCGTTCCAGGCGCGGGAGCCACGAGCGGCAGCCGCAGGTCAGGGGCCAGGTTGGGGCGCAGCAGCGAAAGAGCGAGCTTGACCGGACCCGGGTTAGTCTCGGACTCAAGCGCCGCGATCAGGGGCACGAGCCGCGCCTGCAGCGCCGCCGCACGCCGGAAGTCACCGTCGCGACAGGCGCGCTGCAGGTCGGCGCACAGTCGCGGCGCGACGTTGGCCACGACTGAGATGCAACCCCGCCCGCCCGCTAGGTTGAAGGCGGTGGCAGTCGCGTCATGTCCCGAAAACTGGAGAAAGCTCGGGCCGGCCGCACGGGCGGTTGCCTCAGGGCGGGCCAAGTCGCCCGTCGCATCCTTGAGGCCGACCACGTTTGGGATGACTGCGAGCCGCGCGAGCGTGTCCGGCGCGAGATCGACGCCCGTGCGGCTCGGCACGATGTAGAGCAGGATCGGCAGTTCGACCGAACCGGCGATGGCGGCGAAATGCCGGTAGAGGCCCTCCTGCATCGGCTTGTTGTAGTAGGGCGTGACGACGAGCGCCGCGTCGGCGCCGGCGGCCTGGGCGGCCTTCGTGAGCTCGATGCTGCTCCGGGTGCAGTTCGTGCCCGTTCCCGCGATGACGGGCACGCGCCCGGCCGCGGCCTCGACGGCGACGCGGAGCAGCCGGTCATGCTCAGTCGCGGTGAGCGTCGGGGCCTCGCCGGTCGTTCCGGCGACCACCAACCCGTCGCTGCCCTCTTCGATCTGCCAAGCCACGAGATCGGCGAGGCCGCGCTCGTCGGGTCGGCGGCCGCTGGAAACGAATGGCGTGACCAAAGCCGTGAGTGAGCCGCCAAGCCGAAGCGGCTCACGACGGCCCGTGGGGGGTGGCTCGGCCTGGCCGAGTATGCGACGGGACATGGCGCACCTTGGGTTGGGGAACGAGCGACCGCCGGACGGATGCCTCGCGACACTATCCACGTATCCCCGACGTCGGCGGCAAGAAGGATGCGGCGGAGGGAGGCGGTGCGGGATAGGAAGATCGAGGTGGATCTTCGTGTGGAGGAGGGACCCTATCGCGGCCTCCATGAGGAATCGATGTAGCCCGTCAGGGCGAAATATAAATAAGTCATCAGGATCGTAGGCGCTGGCCCGCACCAGTCATGACGAACGGCCACCGAGCACAGTTTCGCCCCGAGTGGGTCCGAGAAGCTCGATACAAGATTATTCGAGAGCCGTTTACGAGATCAAGGGGTGTGCGGCCCCTCCTGATGGGATCCTGATGGCCTCACACCCCGAAGCATCTCGCATCCTTATGCGGTCTCGTGCAGCTCTATGGGGACTCAGTTACATGGGCACCCGAGCATGTCTCAAATCCTGAAAAACCGCGGATACCTTCCCGACTTGGAACTCGCTCGTAGCGAGGAAGCGCTTGCAGCCTCGTTGCGTGCCCATGGCGCCAGACAGCCTGAGGACGCGGCGCAACACGAGTTCCGTCGCTTGTGCACGAGCCGCGCGGCCAAGCGCGCATTCAGGGACCAGCGCCTCTTGCGGCAACATTGACCTCAAATGGTAATGCCGGATCCTGGGCGCGAGCCTTTGCGTCCTAACGGAGAAGACGCTGCATGGGTGAGCATCTCCTTGACCGGAGTATTACTGTCGCGTCGCCGCACCGCCCATCCTTATGACTTACCTATGCCGGAGGCGTCGCGTCCATCTTGTTCCCTAACGGATGAAGCGGGACCTCTCGCGCCGCCGGGCACCCGTCCGGATGGAGCTCACAGATGACCGTCTTCCGGCACATCGCCGCCGAATGCAGGGCCGACCGCGTCTTCGCGCTGATGATCCTGGGCCTCGGCTCATGGTCGGCCATCTCCTTGGCACTCCTCGCCCTTAACGTCCTCGACCTGCTGCCCGCGTCTTGAGCGCTGGCCCCCACGTTGGTCCGCGTGGTCGCCTGGCCGATCTTGCGCGCAGGTCTCCGGTGCTTCCGCCGCCTCGCGAAGCGAACGGTGCAGCTCTCTGTGATGGCGAGCTGCGTCACCTCAACGGCCGCTGTCGCGCCTGCGGAGTCGCCTTTCGCGGCTTCGCGAGCCTGGACACCGGGGTGATCCGTGTGGACCGCGCCGAGTGGCGTACCGTCTGCCATGGGGCGGGGCGCCACGACGTCCCTGGTGCCTGCCTGGAACTTCAGGCGAGCCTCCGCCGAACGGGGGGCTTGCTGCTTAGGCCCCGGGAGACCCGCCGATCCTAATGCGATCCTTATAAGATCGCATTCCTTTCCCTCTCGAACCCTAACGCGGTTCCCGTCCACATTCAGGACCGGCCCAGGCCAGTTGCGGACTGCCCGCGACCGACGGGCCCAACGGACACGGACGTCCCATGCTCGACATCGTCTTCATCGCCGGGGGCCTGGCCTTCTTCGCCGCCTCGGCCGGCTACGCCGCCATCTGCGAACGCCTCTGAGGCAGACCGCCATGACCCTCGACCTCGCCCTCGGCGCCCTCGTGACTGCCGGGCTCCTCGTCTACCTCACCTACGCCCTCGTCCGCCCCGAGCGGTTCTGAAGGACAACCTCCCATGACCCTCAACGGTTGGATCCAGATCGCGCTGTACTGCGCGGTCGTCTTGGCGCTCGTGAAGCCCCTCGGCCTCTACATGACGCGTGTGTTCAATGGCGAGCGTACCTTACTCTCGCCTATCATCGCGCCCGTCGAGCGCGGGCTCTACCGCG
Organism: Methylobacterium sp. NEAU K; assembly: GCF_030700285.1. Taxonomy (GTDB): domain Bacteria; phylum Pseudomonadota; class Alphaproteobacteria; order Rhizobiales; family Beijerinckiaceae; genus Methylobacterium. The sequence continues at coordinate 11,565 of NZ_JAUYZJ010000051.1, forward strand.
TCTCCGGCATCGACGCTCGCCAGGAGCAGCACTGGCTTGCCTACACGGGCGCGGTGATACTGTTCCACATCCTGGGCTTCGCGGTCCTGTACGCGATCCTGCGCCTGCAGGCGGTCCTTCCCTTCAACCCGGCCGAGCAGGCTGCCGTGGCGCCGGACCTTGCCTTCAACACGTCGGCGAGCTTCATCACCAACACCAACTGGCAGTCCTACGGGGGCGAGACCACGCTCTCCTACCTCGCGCAGATGCTGGGGCTCACGCACCAGAACTTCCTGTCGGCCGCCACCGGCATCGCCGTCGCCGTCGCCCTGATCCGCGGCTTCGCGCGGGCCTCGACGGGCACCATCGGGTCGTTCTGGGTCGACGTCACCCGCGCGACCCTCTACGTGCTCCTGCCGATCTGCATCCCGTACACGCTGTTCCTGGTCTGGCAGGGTATGCCGCAGACGCTCGGCGCCTACGTCGACGCCACGACGCTGGAGGGTGCAAAGCAGACCATCGCGGTCGGCCCCGTGGCGAGCCAGGTCGCGATCAAGATGCTCGGCACCAACGGCGGCGGCTTCTTCAATGCCAACGCCGCGCACCCGTTCGAGAACCCGACCGCGCTGTCCAACTTCGTCCAGATGGTCTCGATCTTCGTGATCGGCGCCGCGCTCACTAACGTTTTCGGCCGCATGGTCGGCGACGAGCGCCAGGGCTGGGCAATCCTCGCCGCCATGGGCGTCCTGTTCCTTGCGGGTGTCTTCGTCACCTACTGGGCCGAGACCAACGGCAGCTCCGTCCTGAACAGCTTCGGCCTGACCGGCGGCAACATGGAGGGCAAGGAGACCCGCTTCGGGATCGCGGCCTCGGCGCTGTTTGCCGTGATCACCACGGCGGCCTCCTGCGGCGCCGTCAACGCCATGCACGACTCGTTCACGGCCCTCGGCGGCATGATCCCGCTGATCAACATGCAGCTCGGCGAGATCATCATCGGCGGCGTCGGCGCCGGCCTCTACGGCATGCTGATCTTCGTGATCGTAGCGATCTTCGTGGCGGGCCTGATGGTCGGCCGCACCCCCGAATACCTCGGCAAGAAGATCGAGGCTAAGGAGGTTAAGATGGCCATGCTCGGCATTCTCTGCCTGCCGCTGATGATGCTCGGCGGCACCGCCATCGCCACCGTGGTCTCCGCCGGCCTCGCCGGCCCGGCCAATGCCGGCCCGCATGGCTTTTCGGAGATCCTTTACGCCTATACGTCGGCGGCGGCCAACAACGGCTCGGCCTTCGGCGGTCTGACGGCCAACACGCTGTTCTACAACAGCACGCTGGCCATCGGCATGCTGGTGGGCCGGTTCTTCGTGAAGATCCCGGTCCTGGCCATCGCCGGCTCGCTCGCGGCCAAGAAGACGATCCCGACCTCGGCGGGCACGTTTCCGACCCATGGCGGGCTGTTCATCGGGCTGCTCGTCGGCGTGATCCTGATCGTCGGCGGCCTGACCTTCTTCCCGTCGCTCGCGCTCGGCCCTATCGTCGAGCACCTCGCGGGCGCGGCCGGCCAGACCTTCGCGACCGGGGGCTGAGATGCGGCGCGCCCTACCGTACCGACGCATCCCGCGCCACTACCTCATGGTCCACCGGAAGCCTCCGCGTGGGGCTCGGCCGCAAGGCAGCCCGAACGTCGCGCCGGTCAGGCTCTCCGACCTGATCCTCGGGCTCCTCGGTGTCACCCTGCTCGGCGGCCTCGCCCTGATGGCCGCCGCCGCCCTGATGGCCCGGGCCGTCGCACCCTGAACCGACATTCCGACCCGGCGCGCTGCGCCGGGCTCCGATCCCCTCATTCCGGACACCCCATCATGTCCCGCCCTTCGTCATCACTGTTCAGCGCCGCCCTCGTCGGGCCGGCGCTCCTCGGCTCGGTCCGCAAGCTCGACCCGCGTGCCATGATCCGCAACCCGGTCATGTTCGTGGTCGAGGTCGTGGCCGCGCTCACCACCGTGCTGTTCGTGCGCGACCTTGCGGTCGGCGCGAGCGACCTGCTGTTCTCCGGCCAGATCATCCTCTGGCTGTGGTTCACGCTGATCTTCGCCAATTTCGCCGAGGCGCTCGCGGAGGGACGCGGCAAGGCGCAGGCCGACAGCCTGCGGCGTACCCGTACCGAGATGACCGCCAAGCGCCTCACCGGCGCGGGTCGCAACTACGAGACGGTGCCCGGCACGTCACTGAAGGTCGGCGACGTGGTCTTGGTCGAGGCCGGAGACTTGATCCCATCCGACGGCGAGGTCATCCAGGGCGTCGCCTCGGTCAACGAGGCTGCCATCACCGGCGAGTCGGCGCCGGTGATCCGCGAATCCGGCGGCGACCGCTCGGCCGTCACCGGCGGCACCCAGGTCCTGTCCGACGAGATCCGAGTGCGCATCACGGCGGCGGCCGGCTCGACCTTCGTCGACCGTATGATCGCGCTCGTCGAGGGCGCGTCGCGCCAGAAGACCCCGAACGAGATCGCGCTCAACATCCTGCTCGCCGGCCTAACCATCGTGTTCGTCTTCGCGGTGGCCTCGATCCCGAGCTTCGCCTCCTACGCCGGCGGCGCCATCCCGCTAATCGTGCTGGTCGCGCTGTTCGTCACCCTGATCCCTACCACCATCGGTGCGCTGCTATCGGCCATCGGCATCGCCGGCATGGACCGGCTCGTCCGCTTCAACGTCCTCGCCATGTCAGGCCGGGCCGTGGAGGCCGCGGGCGATGTCGACACCCTGCTCCTCGACAAGACCGGCACGATCACGCTCGGAAACCGGCAGGCGACCCAGTTCCGCCCAGTGCGGGGCGTCTCCGAACAGGACCTGGCCGACGCGGCCCAGCTCGCCTCGCTGGCCGACGAGACGCCCGAGGGGCGCTCCATCGTCGTGCTGGCCAAGGAGAAGTTCGGAATCCGCGCCCGCGATATGGCTGGGCTCCACGCCACTTTCGTGCCGTTCACCGCGCAGTCGCGCATGTCGGGCGTCGACCTGGAGGGTTCCTCGATCCGCAAGGGCGCTGTCGACGCCGTCATCGCCTCGCTGTCCGGCCAGCCGACGGTCACCCGTGGTTCCAGCGCGGCGCTCGCCTACCACCCGGCGGCCGAGACCGAGGCCGCAGCCGAGACCCGCGCCATCGCCGAGGAGATCGGCAAGGCCGGCGGCACTCCGCTCGCGGTGGCGAAGGACGGCCGTCTGCTGGGCGTCATCTACCTGAAGGACATCGTGAAGGGCGGCATCCGTGAGCGCTTCGCCGAGCTGCGCCAGATGGGAATCCGTACGGTGATGATCACCGGCGACAATCCAATGACCGCCGCGGCCATCGCCGCCGAAGCGGGGGTCGACGATTTCCTGGCCCAGGCTACGCCCGAGGACAAGCTCGCCCTGATCCGCAAGGAACAGGCCCAGGGCAAGCTCGTGGCGATGTGCGGCGACGGCACCAACGACGCCCCGGCGCTCGCCCAGGCCGATGTCGGCGTCGCCATGAACACCGGCACGGTCGCCGCCCGCGAGGCCGGCAACATGGTCGACCTCGATTCCGATCCGACGAAGCTCATCGAGATCGTCGGCATCGGCAAGCAGCTGCTCATGACCCGAGGCGCGCTTACGACCTTCTCCATCGCCAACGACGTGGCGAAGTATTTCGCTATCATCCCGGCGATGTTCCTCGCGCTCTATCCGCAGCTCCAGACGCTCAACATCATGCACTTGGCATCGCCGCAGAGCGCGATCTTGTCGGCGATCATCTTCAACGCGCTGATCATCGTCGCCCTCATCCCGCTTGCGCTGAAGGGCGTCACCTACCGCGCCGTGGGCGCCGCCGCGCTCCTGCGCCGCAACCTCCTAGTCTACGGCCTCGGCGGCGTCGTGGTGCCCTTCATCGGCATCAAGACCATCGACCTCGCCGTCAGCGCCCTACACCTCGCCTGATCCGATCCATGGGAGACCTGCCATGATCACACAGCTTCGCCCCGCCCTGGTCCTGCTCACCGCCCTGACGGTGATCACGGGTCTCGCCTACCCGTTCGCCATGACCGGCCTCGCCGGGGTCATGTTCCCAGCTCGCGCCGCCGGCAGCCTCATTGAGCGCGACGGCAAGGTCGTCGGCTCCAGCCTGATCGGGCAGTCGTTCACGGGGGTCAACTACTTCCACGGCCGGCCTTCGGCCACGACCGCGGCCGACCCGGCCGACGCGACCAAGACGGTGCCGGCGCCCTACAACGCGGCTAACTCCTCCGGCTCGAACCTCGGCCCGACCAGCGCCGCGCTGGCCGAGCGCGTGAAGGGCGACCTCGACGCGCTAAAGGCGGAGAACGCGGGCCAGCCTGTACCGGTCGATCTCGTCACCACGAGCGGCTCGGGCCTGGACCCGGACATCTCGCCTGACGCAGCCCTGTTCCAGGTGCCGCGCGTCGCCAAGGCCCGGAACCTTCCCGAGGACAAGGTACGCGACCTCGTCACCGGCCAGGTCGAGGGCCGCACGCTCGGGCTCCTAGGCGAGGCGCGCGTCAACGTGCTGGCACTCAACCTCGCCCTGGACGGTCTCGCCGGCCGCTGAGGATCCTCGAGGAGCCGTCATGCCCGAGACTGGCCGCGACCCAAACCGTCCCTCGCCAGACGCGCTGCTCGCAGCGGCGCGCCGGGAGGAGCGGACGCGTGGGCGGCTGAAAGTGTTCCTCGGCGCAGCCCCCGGCGTCGGCAAGACCTACGAGATGCTGAGCATCGGCCGTGCCAGGCTCAAGGCCGGCACCGACGTGGTCGTCGGCGTGGTCGAGACCCACGGCCGGGCCGAGACAGAGGCCCTGCTCGACGGGTTCGAGGTCATCCCGCGCCGGGCCGTGCCCTATCACGGTGCAGTCCTGGAGGAGATGGATCTCGACACGCTGCTCGCCCGCCGGCCTGGCCTCGCCCTGGTGGACGAGCTCGCCCACACCAACGCGCCGGGCTCGCGTCACCCGAAGCGCTACCAGGACGTCGAGGAGTTGCTCGACGCCGGCATCGACGTGTTCACCACGCTCAACATCCAGCATGTCGAGAGCCTCAACGACGTCGTGGCGCAGATCACCCGCATCCGGGTGCGCGAGACCGTGCCCGACGGGATCCTCGACCGCGCAGACGACATCGAGGTGATCGACCTCAACCCGGACGACCTGATCCAGCGCCTGAAGGACGGCAAGGTATACGTCCCGACGAACGCCGAGCGCGCCCTGAAGCACTACTTCTCCCGCGGCAACCTCACGGCCCTCCGGGAGCTGGCGCTCCGGCGTACCGCCGACCGGGTCGACGACGAGCTCCTCAGCCACATGCGGGCCAACGCCATCGCAGGGCCTTGGGCGGCGGGCGAGCGGGTGCTGGTCTGCGTGAACGAGGACCCTCGTTCGGCCGGTCTGGTGCGCTACGCCAAGCGGCTGGCCGACCGACTGCACGCGCCCTGGACGGCGCTCTCCATCGAAGGGCCGCGCACGGCCTCCCTGAACGAGACGCAGCGCGACCGGATCGCCGAGGCGCTGCGGCTCGCCGACCGGCTCGGGGGCGAGGCCGTGAACCTGCCAGGCGGCCGACGCGTCGCCGACGACATCCTGACTCACGCGCGCTCGGCTAACGTCAACCACATCGTGGTCGGCAAGGCGACGCGCTCCTGGACCTTCGAACTCCTGAACGGCTCGGTGGTGCACGACCTCGTGCGCCGCAGCGGCACCATCAGCGTGCACGTGGTCCCCGGCGAGGCCATACCCTCCGAAACACCGTCGCGGCGAACTGTCACCACGGCCGTTCCCGGCAGGAGGTTCGACGTCGGGGCCTACCTCCTGGCCCTTGCCGCGACCGCGCTAGGGCTGGGCGCGGCGCTCCTGCTCCAGCCCTACGCGGGCGTGGAGAACGCCGACCTGTTCCTGCTAACCGCGGTTGTGGCGGTGGCGGTGCGGTTTGGCCTCGGCCCTTCGCTCGTTGCGGTGGTGGCGGCCTCTTTGTCCTACAACTTCTTCTTCCTGCCGCCGGTCTACACCTTCACCATCGCCGACCCGACCAACGTCGCCGCCTTCCTGCTCTTCACTCTCGTCGCCGTGCTGGTCTCGAACCTCGCCGCGCGTGCCCGCCTGGTAGCGGTGGTCAGCCAGGGCCGTGCCAAGTCCACGGAACGGCTGTTCGGGTTCTCACGCAAGCTCGCGGGCTGCGGCACCCTGGACGATGTGCTCTGGGCGACCTCGGCCCAGGTCGCTGCCATGCTGAAGGTGCGCGTCGTCCTGCTCCTGCCTGAGGGCAAGGCCGTCACCGTGCGGGCCGGCTACCCGCCCGAGGACATGCTCGACGAGGCCGACCTCGCGGCGGCCCAGTGGGCCTACGACAACGACCGCCCGGCCGGCCGTGGCGCCGACACCTTGCCCGGCGCTAAGCGCCTTTTCCTGCCGATGCGCACTGGGCGCGGCACCATCGGGGTGATCGGCCTCGACGCGGACGGCACCGGGCCGATCCTGACGCCCGAGGGCCGCCGGCTGCTCGACGCCCTGGCCGATATGGGCGCGCTCGCCATCGAGCGGGTCCGGCTCGTCGAGGATCTGGATCGGGCCGAGCGCGCCGCCGAGACCGACCGGCTGCGCCAGGCCCTGCTCACCTCGATCAGCCACGACCTGCGCACGCCGCTCGCCTCGGTGCTGGGCGCTGCGAGCACCCTGCGCGACCTCGACGCCGCGCTCCCGTCCGAGGCCAAGGCCGAGCTCCTGGCGACCATCATCGAGGAATCGGAGCGGCTCAACCGCTTCATCGTGAACCTGCTCGATATGACCCGCCTTGAGGCCGGGGCGGTCGCCCCGAACCTCGCGCCGCAGGACATCGCCGAGAGCGTCGACACGGCGCTCCGCCGGGTCGAGAAGGTGCTAGCCGGCCACCGGATCGCGGTGGACGTGGCCCCCGACTTGCCGACCCTACAGCTCGATCCGGTCCTGTTCGAGCAGGTCCTGGTCAACCTCCTCGACAACGCCGCCAAGTACGCGCCCGAGGGGTCGACCGTGACGGTCCGGGCCACCCAAGATGGCCGCCGAGTGCGCATCGAGGTCCTGGACGAGGGTGACGGCTTGCCCGAGGCGGACGTCGAGCGCGTGTTCGATAAGTTCTATCGAGTGCGGAAAGGCGACCGCGTCCGCGCCGGCACGGGGCTCGGCCTCGCCATCTCGCGCGGCTTCGTCGAGGCGATGGGCGGCACCGTCACCGCCGCCAACCGGCGCGACCGAAGCGGAGCCAGCTTCGTCGTCTCCCTGCCGGCCCCAGCCCAGACCGCGCCGCAGGACATCGCCGCATGAGCCCGACCATCCTCGTCATCGACGACGAGCCGCCGATCCGCAAGCTCCTACGCATGGGCCTGTCCACGCAGGGATACGCCATCCTGGAGGCGCCAAACGCCGCGACGGCCCTGGACGTGCTCGGGCGCGAGAGCGCGGACCTGATCATCCTCGACCTCGGTCTGCCCGACATGCGGGGCCATGACCTGCTACGGGCGATCCGGGCGAGCCATCCCGGGACGCCGGTGGTGGTGCTGTCGAGCCGGGACGACGAGGTCGGCAAGGTCGAAGCGCTCGACCTCGGCGCGGGCGACTACGTCACCAAGCCCTTCGGCATGGCCGAATTGCTCGCCCGCCTGCGTGCCGCGTTGCGCCACCAACTGGCCGCCCGAGGCGAGCGTCCGGTCTTCCGCGTCGACGGCCTCAGCGTCGATCTCATCCGGCGCATCGTGAAGGTCGACGACGTCGAGGTAAAGCTGACCCCGCGCGAGTACGACTTCCTGCGAGTCATGGTGCTGCATGCCGGCAAGGTGCTGACCCACGCGCAGCTGTTGCACGAGGTCTCCGTGTCCTCCGAGCCGCAGTACCTGCGCGTCTACATGCGCCAGCTCCGTCAGAAGCTGGAGGCCGACCCCGAGCGGCCCCGCATCCTTCTCACCGAGACCGGCGTCGGCTATCGCCTGCGGGCCCCCGACGACGAACCGAACCTCAAGCTGCGGGCGGCTAAGGACGCCAAGCCGCCCATGACGGAGACGAGCCCTTGATGCCTAGCCCCGCATGTCGCCGGCCGACGCGATGACCCTCGACGAGATCCTCGCTCCGGGAGCCGTGCTCCACGGCCTGCGCGCTGCCAGCAAGAAGAGCCTCTTGGAGGAGCTCGCCCGACGCGCGGGGCGGGAGCTCGGCCTCGACCCCGGCGAGATCCTCACGGCCCTTCTCCGGCGCGAGGATCTCGGTTCGACCGGGGTCGGAGACGGCGTGGCGCTACCGCACGCGCGGATGGAGGCCGTCGGACGTCCGTTCGGCCTGCTGGCGCGGCTGCGCGATCCGCTCGACTTCGAGGCGGTCGACGAGCGGCCGGTGGACCTCGTCTTCCTGCTGCTGCTCCCAGCAGACGCGCAGGGGGAGAGCCTCAACGCCCTGGCCTCCGTGGCGCGACGGCTGCGGGACCCGGAGACCGCGGCGGCGATGAGAGGCGCGCGCGACGCCGCGGCCCTATTCTCGCTGGCGAGCGGCAGGACCTTCAGCCGAGCCTGAGCGAGACCGTCCCGAACTCGCCGAACCGGGCCAGCAGGTGCTGGCCGGGTAGCACCTGCGCAAGGCCCGTGCAGCTGCCCACCGCCACGAGGTCGCCGGCGCTCAGGCCCGAACCCTGGTCGGCGAGCCGGCACGCGAGCCACGCCACCGCGGCGAACGGGTCGCCGAGGACGTCGCGCCCATGGCCTCGGGTGATCACGTTGCCGTCGATGGCGAGGCTGGCCTCGCTCGCGCCGAGGTTGGCCGAGGCCCAACCCTCCACCCAGGGACCGGCGACGTGCACGACGTCGAGCCCCAGGTCGGCGGTGGCGGCCCTTTCGTCGAGGAGGGCCGGGACCGCGGCCCGTCGCCCGAGCAGGTGCAGGTCGAGCCGGCAGGCGCCGCAGGCCCGGGAGGCGTTGCCGGCGGTCAGCGCCTCCTCGTCCGAGAACGGGAACGAACGGCCGAGTAGGAAGGTGATGCCGACACCTGCGCCGATCACGCCGTTTGGGAGCCGGAAGATCGAGCCGTCTTCAAGGATAGCCTCGCGCAGCAGCGGGGCGACGACTGGGCCCTCCAGGCGCAGCGTTCGGGCGACCACGGGATGCGTGCCGACGAGGGCGTAGCCGACTTGCGCCCAACCGAGGCTCCTTAGGGCCGCGTCCCGGAAGTCCTGTGCCTCGTCGAGATCGGCGAGGTCGGAGAGATCCACGCCGGCGGCGAGCGTTCCGGTTCGGCGTGCCTCCGCGAGGCGCTCGCCGATGGCTTCGACCTCGGAGGCAGGTAACGGAGCGGCGTGTGGCATGGGACGGCTCCGGCAAGGCGGACTTCTTCAGAGTCTGCACCGCCTCGCATATGGGATCGAGCTGAGATTGAGGACGGCCGCATAGGTATCCCATCAGGATGCAAAGCCGCTGCCTCAGATCCGCAGTTCGATCCGCTCCCCGGACAGCAGCACGCCGTCGGGGCGGTGGCCGGTCTCGTACTCGGCGTAGTCGACCGCGGCCTTCCGGCTCCGGAACAGGCCGCCGGCGCGTCCGTGGATCTCGATGGCGACCCAGTGGCCTTCCGGATCCTGGCCGACGATGAACCGGGCGGGGTCCCCGGCCGGGGCGTCGGCGTGGATGGCGGCGACTTGAATGGTGGGAGACATCGGAAGTCGGGGGTTCACGCGATCCTCCGGGGACCGCGCCCCTAAGCTGTGCCAGGACGTGTTAGGGTTCGAGCACGAAGTAGGGACGATTCCATAAGTGTCTCGTTAGCATCCCTGGCGGCAGCGGACTTCCGTCGCGTTCCGGCACTCGAAAACCGACGGGCTCAAAGTGGCGACGGGACGCCTGCTTGAACTTCAGTCGGAGGCCCGCCGCGAGACGGACCGTGAGCGCCTAGAGGCTATGGCCGCCGAGGTGAACGACCTGGTGGGCAGCATAGCGCGCCACGCACTGAACCGGCCGACAGAGGCCAGGACGCTGGGCGCCGCAAGTTGCCATCGACGCGGCCCGCTAGACGGTCCAGCGCGCTATTGCTCGTAATTGCATGCCCCTCGCTGACGGATTGGGCCACACGGTATTGACGTCCGCTTCCGAGACGCACGCAAATGCGGCTGAGCGACTGCAATGGGCGCGAAGCCGAACGTCCGGTCTTGCACGCGACAGCAATCTGGCTTGGCGTAGTCTGGCCGTTTACAGTCCGTCCGCTTCGAGGCTCAAGTCATTGGTAAACGGACGTCAGGCACGGCTCAGGTGAAGGTCGCAATGTGACCCATCCAGGCCTGGCGTCAGGTGGCGGATGTCAAGGTTATCAGCCAGACCGGTCCGAGCAGATGGGCAGATCGCCGGGTTGTCGGAAGAGCAGGAGCAAGTGACAGCCGAAAGCGACCGTATCGCCGTCATCCAACTCCTCCGGGAGCTAACCAAAGCCGAGAGTGAGCGCGTCGGCAACGAACCGGCCCACGAGCCAAACAAGGGTCGGACGTTGCACCGAGCAGTCCGGACCATCGCCCTATGTGGACCGCATCATCGCAAGGCCTCCACATCGTGCAGCCGCTCGGCCGCGCGGTACAGGCCGCCGCCGCGACGGCGTCGGGCACGGGCCGGAGCGGGCGGAATCCGTCACTGGTATCCGACACCTCGTCCGGGGCGGCTCAGACGTAGTCGCCCGTGAGGTTCACGTGCTCCCAGCCGAGCGGTGACAGGTGGGCGAGGAGATGGCCGGGCACGTCCTCGACCTCGCCGAAGTCGTCCCGCGGCTACTCTGGGATCGGGGCGCCGACCGTGGCCGTGTAGGCTTCGGCGTGCGCGACCTGAGTCGCTGTAGGCCGCGTGCCGGGCAGCACCTCGAAGCGCGGGTCGAAGTCCACCATCAGCGAGGCGAGGCTCGTCAGCACGCTCGCGTCACCCTGCACGCGCGCTGCACCGCCGCCGATCAGCGCCTCCAGCGTCGTCTGGCCGGCTAGCACCTGGTTGAGGTCGGAGCGGTTGACGGTCAGCGTCAGGTCGGCGTTCGCCGCCTGATGGCCCTGGATGTTCGTGAGCGTGGCGTTCGACAGCTCGACGATGAAGCGCTCCCCGTTGTCTGGCATGACGAGGTTCATGGTGAAGCGCAGCCCCTCGGCACGACGCGGGTCCATGCGGATGGCCAGGAAGTTCAGGAACAGCTCGGTGGACATGGCGCGCAGCACCTCCGGCGTGGTGGAGGTCGTCGCCTCCGCCATCGAGAGGCCGCTGCGCAACTCGTAGGCGCCGTTGAGGAAAGAGTTGCGCAGGCCCGGGTTCTCCTGCTGGTAGCCGATCTGCTCCCAAACGTCGGCCAGCAGCTCCCGCGCCGGGCGGTTCTGCGGCTCCGCGAAGGCCAAGCGGTTCAGGATCTCGCTCGCGTGCTGGTAGCGGCCCTCGTCGTGCAGCGCGCGGGCGCGCGCCATGATGCGATCGGCCCCCCCCATCATCTCCACGTAGAGGGGGGCCGACTCCTCCGGCGTCAGCGGGATCAGCGTTGCCGGGTTGCAGTCCCAGAAGCCGAGGAAGCGCTGGATCACGCCGCGGCTGTTGTGCTCGGGCGAGCCGTGGTAGCCGCGGGCGTGCCACGTGTTCGCCAGGCCCTCCGGCAGCTTGTACACCGTGTGGATCTGGTTGATGGTCACGCCCTGGTTGGCGTAGTGCAGCACCTGGTTGGTCATGTTGGCGTAGAGGTCGCGCTGTGCTCGCAGCACCTCCTGCACGCGGGCGTTGCCCCAGCGCGGCCAGTGGTGCGCGGTGAACATCACCTCCGCCTCCTGCCCGAAGCGGTACAGCGCCTCGTTGATGTACTTCGACCAGCGCAGGGAGTCGCGTATGGGGGCGCCGCGCAGCGTGTAGATGTTGTGCAGCGTGGCCGACACGTTTTCGGCCATCCATAGCGCCTTCATGCCGGGGATGTAGGTGTTCATCTCCGACGGCGCCTCGGTGTTCGGCGTGTTCTGGAACACCATCGGCACGCCATCCACCTCGAACTCCTCGATGTCGCGCTCGACGAGGCGGTTCGGCGGGATCAGCGTGATGGTGCCGTTCGCCGCGCGATGCCCGAGACCCTGGGTGACGAAGCCGTGCGGCGCGACGGGCAGGAGCTGGCCGTACTGATAGGAGAGGCGCCGGTTCATCGCCGTCCCGGCGTACACGTTCTCCTCGATCGCATTGCGCAGGAAGCCGACCGGCGCGATGATCGGGATGTTGCGCGCCCGCACCTCCTCATCCGTCAGCAGGCCGCGGACGCCGCCCCAGTGGTCCACGTGGTTGTGGGAATAGATCACGGCCGAGATCGGCAGCCCCTGGCCACGGTGCTGCTGGAACACCTGCCAGGCGGTGCGCGCGGTCTCCGGCGTCATCATGATGTCGAAGACGATCCAGCCCGTACGGCCGCGCACGAAGGTGATGTTGACGAGCTCGATGCCGCGGATCTGGTAGATGCCGGGGATCACCTCGTACAGCCCGTAGTTCTGGTTCAGCTTCGCAATGCGTTGCATCGAGGGATGGATGCTGTCGAAGCTGTCGCGCTGGTCAATAAAGTTGAAGCTGTCCATGTCAAAGGCGACGCCGCCCGAGTCGTTGCGGATCTGCCGCTCCGGTATCGGTGCGATGAGGCCGCGCCGGTTCTCTTCGAAGTCGCGCGTGTCGGAGAAGGGCAGCGCGCGGCGCGCCTCCTCCAGCGCCGCAGCGGTGTGGCGGGACGGCGCCTTGCCGAGCGGGTGGAAGTGCCCCGCCAGGGGCGGGTTCGGCGCGGGCTGCTGCGCCGCGGCGGGGGTATCCTCGAGGAGGAGCCGCCCGCCGACCGCGAAGGCCGCGCCGGTCACGGGGAGAGCCTGGATCAGATCGCGTCGAGTGGACATAATAACTTTGCCCCGATTCCACTTCGGCCTCGCTACCGTGATGCGATGCCTCAACATTAATCCTGCTCAAAGGGCCGCGATTCGACCGGCCCGATCACCAATTGTTGGCCTTGCTCATCCAGTGTGTAAAGGACCGTCCAGGTCGTTGGGAGAAGATGTCTTCCGACGGCGGTGGTCGGCTTTCCGACCTGCACCTTCTCCAGAAACAGCGTCAGCGAAGAGTTGTGTACATTGATCTTTGTCAATGCCCGATCAGTTCCATGCGGGGCTCGGACGTTGGCTACATCTCCAGTGCATGCAGTCGCCTAATAGAGACGTACCGAAGCCATCGTTCAACGAACACCCGGCGCATTCGTCGGCGTCGGCGGATCAGCCCATAGGAATGGTGCCGATCCTCACGCAGTCACGAGCGGCCGCCCCGGGGCAGGTAGCGGCGGTGCACCGGGTGGTGGCCTACTGCAAGATCTTAGCGCTGAGACTTTCTCTCGTGATGAATGCGCTTCTTGTTCGGGAGAACCTTGTGACGCCCGAATGTCACTCCAGCGGGCGAGACCATTTGGTCGCTAATCCCCGCCCCTGCCACAGGCGGCAGTGGGGAGGCGACCGCGGCTGTTGCGGACATCAATCCGGAGAAGATCGAGCCCGCGGCCAGATATGTAGAAAATTGCATAAGCGCTTACTCCTCTCTCAATATAAAAGGCCAAGTATTTACTTGCGGCCCCGTACTTTTCTCTGGCGAATTCATCTTGTCCCGGTCGCAAACCGGGAAAATTGATCATCAAGGTTATGATAATTACTTGACTCTGGTGACCATTGCTATCATCAGAACGTGCTGGCCTGCTGCCAAAGAAAACAAGCCTCTGTGCGGCAACCTCATCTCTGCCCACAGGCCCCTGATGAGCGCCATGACGAAGAGGATCGCTTAGGCCAACAATGGCGGCCTTCGTTACAATGGCACGATGATCATAATCACTCAGCGGTAGACAGGCACATTGATCTGGGTCAATGCAAAAATGTGGCTTCTCCCGAACTCCGGCGGGTTCGTGAGTGGCGACGGCAAATTGGGGTGAAATATAATGTGCCTAGATTGTCGAATATTCCATATTGCTGCATCGTGATCGTAATTCTGGCCGGCAAAGAAGAGCTTCATGTTGTATCGTATCGAATATAGACGGGTCAAAACGCCAGGATTTTGAATGAAATAACCGCTGATTTTGCGCACGGGAATCTGGTAAGCGCCATGCGAAAATGCGGACCGTTGTGAAATCTTGTCTACGGAGCATATCGCAGGAAGCAGTACATCATACCCCTTCAAGCAGTTGATCGAGGTCGAACGATGGGCGCTTACCGAGGTCCGCCCCATGGTCGTTCAGGAAAGCCTCGGCGCAGCGTCGCCCCTCGTCGCGCAGCATCGTCAGGAACGCCCATTCCGCATTGAGCTTCGACGAGGAACCGAGGTCCGCGACTACGTCGCTCGCGATGCGATGCATGCGCATCGCGGCCCATCTGGCGCATTCCGAGTTGTCCGTTGGCGCGACCTGCCGCAGCAGGGCCATCATTCGTAGCTCCTTAAGCAGGACCGCATTGAATGAGATTTCGTTGAGCCGGTTGAGGATCTCCCGCGCCGATCGGGGTGCGGCAGGACGCTCGACCGGGTTGACCTGAACGATGATCGTGTCCTGCGACATGCACTCGCGCACAAGGGGCGTGATCGTCGGATTACCAGAGTACCCGCCGTCCCAGTAGAAGGCGCCGTCGATCTCCACCGCCTGGAACATTGTCGGCAGGCACGCCGAGGCGAGGAGCACGTCAGCCGTGATATCGGCATTCCGGAACACTCGGCCCCGGCCCGTGTGGACGTTGGTGGCCGTGACGAAGAGCTTGATTGAGCTGCGTGCAATGCGCTCGAAATCCAGCGTGGTGGTCAGGATCCGTTCGAGCGGATTGAACCCTCCCGGGTTTGACCTTGCCCCCTGTTTGCCCCCGTTCATAACCAGAGTCCGTTCTGGTTCTGGTCCTGTCGGGACCGGGCTGCAAACGCGTTCGGGGTGAGCCCGCCGAGGCTCGTGTGAGGGCGGCAGGTGTTACAGTCGACCCGCCAGGCCTCGATGATGGTCCGGGCCGCCGACAGGCTCCGGAACAGATGCTCGTTCAGGCACTCGTCGCGCAAGCGCCCATTCAAGCTCTCGACAAAACCGTTCTGCTGCGGCTTGCCGGGGGCGATGTAGTGCCACTCGACCGCACGCTCCTCCTGCCAGCGCAGGATGGCGTGCGAGGTCAGCTCGGTGCCATTGTCCGAGACGATCATCAGTGGCTTGCCCCGGCCAGCGATGATCCGGTCGAGTTCGCGCGCGACCCGCCGCCCGGACAGCGACGTGTCGACCACCAGCGCCAAGCACTCCCGGGTGCAGTCGTCGACCACGACGAGGATGCGGAAGCGCCGTCCATCGTCGAGCATGTCCGAGACGAAGTCGAGGCTCCAGCGCTGGTTCGGCTCCTGGGGCACGGCGGCCGGCGCTCGCGTGCCAAGGGCCCGTTTGCGACCACCACGCCTGCGCACCGACAGCCGCTCTTCCCGATAGAGGCGGAAGAGCTTCTTGTGGTTCAGCGTGAGGCCCTCCCGGCGCAGCAAGATCAGCAGACGCCGATAGCCGAAACGGCGGCGCTCGCCAGCCAGGCTGCGCAGGCGTGCCCGCACGGTCGCATCGTCGCCGCGGGTCGAGGCGTAGCGGTACGACTTCGGCTCCAGGCCGATCAGCCCACAGGCGCGACGCTGCGAGTAGCCCTTCTCCTCAATGGCCCAGCTCACGGCCGTTCTCCGTGCGCTGGGCGTCAGAAGTTTTTTCCCATCGCCTCGCGAAGCGTGGCCACGTCGAGCATCGCCTCGGCCAGGAGCTTCTTGAGCTTGCGGTTCTCCTCGTCGAGCGCCTTCAGACGGCGCGCGTCCGAGACTTCCATGCCGCCGAAACGCGAGCGCCACGTGTAGAAGGTCGCATCGCTGATGCCGTGGCGGCGACAGATCTCAGCCACTGGCAGCCCAGCCTGCTGCTCCTTCAGGATGCCGATGATCTGTTCTTCGC
>NZ_JAUYZJ010000052.1:0-349 GCF_030700285.1 Methylobacterium sp. NEAU K
AACTTCTTCCGCTCCAGCGCCGTCACGCTCAAGGTCGAAGGCCTCTACGTCAACCTCGACCGCAACACCCGCAACCAGGGCGCGTTCGTCATCAACGCCGCCAATAACTTCCCCGTCGTCTACAGCGGCATCGGACGCCGCAGCGACGAGTTCGCCGTCGTCCGCGCAGGCCTGAACTACAAGTTCGGATCGTACTAAGTCTGAACTGCTCCCGGCCTCGGGGCCGGGCATTGCGGCGGGCGAGCGGAGGGCCTCCCCCTATCGCCGCCTGCCGCGGCAGACGTGCCACGTTTGGCCTCAGCCTCCCAGCCCGATCAGGCTGGCCACTCAGGTCGAGCCGCGCCCCGGG